>JAFUNI010000013.1 GCA_017482385.1 Oscillospiraceae bacterium
CGGCAGGTAAAGCGCTCATCTGAATCCGGAAAGCGAAACTCCTGAACTTGAGTGAGCTTGTGGATCAGGTCTTTGTAGGACCGGACGGAGCCTAAGAGTCTCAGTGCGGACATTGGGTATTCCCCCACGAAGGGCAGTATTGAAAGCAGGGTGTGGACATGACTGCCCGGTCTGATCGTGATCATTTTCTACCTCCGTAGTAATCGTTTGTATTTAGGCACTGAGACTCACCTCCTGGCCTAAATTCAGTGCTGAATGGGTGCGTAAAAAGTGTTGCGGCGCAAGGGTTTTTCGGTTTTCTATTTATACGTCAGTGCATCATACGTAAAAACGCTCGGATTTACGGTTCTTTTTCAATTTTTTCCGATATTTTTTCGTTATTTGGCTTCCGTATGTTTTTCTCCTGGGAAAGCCATATACCAAACTCATTTCGGGGAACGATAAACACCTCTGTGGATTCTTCATCGCCAATCATGCTGCAGTAGTAATGCCGGCACTCAAAGGGGGTATCGTCCACCAGAAAGAACATGGCCACGGCATCCACCACGGTGTTCAGTTCGATGTTGTCATGGTCCCGATATTCCCGTTCCGGACGGTTGCGATCATAAATATGCCGGAAGATCATCACACAGTTCCGGTAACGGATGGGTGGTCTTTCCCGGGCAAAGACTGCTAAAGCCGGGTACAGAAATCCACGCAGATAGGTGCGGGGAGATTTCTCTTTCCGGGGCAGCAGGATGGGCATACGCAGATAAAACCAGCCCTCTTCTGTGAGCCTGATATCTACCGGAACGGACTCAGAGATCGCCTCCTGAACCATCCTTTCAGCCTGTGGATGACCGGCATGGGCAGGTAAAGCTCTGGTCTTCAGGGCGACACCTTCTGAGATCTTTGCTGCGGTAACAGACAGCTGTAGGGCAGTTTCCAGATCCCGGCTCTCACTAATGGTGCGCAACAGCTTCAAAAGCTTCTCAGTCTCCCGGATGGTGCTATCCAGTTGCAAACGAAAATACGATTTCTCCGCCATATTGATTCCTCCTATCTAAGTCAAAAAATCGATTAGGACCTGCAAACGGGTATTCTATCCCCGTATCAAAACTGGGTACTCTCTTATAATTACCTACCCAGGCATAAATACAGTTCCTACAATGTTTACAGTTCCTACAAGAGAAAATTACACGCGCGTTATATAGGGCAGAAAGTGCAACGCTAACTCCAGACTCATTCTGAACAGGCACAGTTTCCCCATACTGGTTTTGTTCACGCTCCTCCAGTGCTGTGATAACACGACGGCTCTTCCACGCGGTGTAGCGATTGCCCTTTTCATTACGAGTACCCTCGGTATGCGTATTTTTGGCACAAATGCGTATTTCGCGGAAAATACGCATAACGGTTTCTTCCTCTGGCATCTTGATCTCATCACAAGTAGGATAAAACCGGCTGTAGATCACACAGCCATAGGAATTAGGCAAACGGTAGAGCTGGAAACAAGTCGCATAATCTCTAAAGAAACGCCATACCTTGGTTTTCTCCCAGCCCCAGCGCTTACCCAAGGTCTCCAAAGTCAGCATAGAGCCATACTTGCCATACTGGACCACAGGCGAAAGGAAAGAAAATGCATTTCCATAATCACGGAACACAGTGTGACACCACAGATCCAACCAAGCATCTGCCACATCGAACTTGTAACCTTGTTCAGCAAGACGCTCGGTGATGTCTCTGGGCATGCAAAGAAACCCGTAACCGGGCGTGGCGTATACAGCGCCGTCCATGCATTCTTCACCTGTACATTCCATCACCCAATCGGTGATTTGGTAAGTTAGCAGCTTGGTCTCAGGATCCAGTGTATAGGTCAGGTATCCCAGTGCCTTCAGATGATCCAGTATCTGAAAGGCATTTGCGCGGCTTCTGACGCCAAGAATGGCTTTTACACCCACAATGCCACCTGCCCACATTCCGGGCTCTACAGGGTTCTTGTGGCCGCAGTAGGTGGCAATACCCTTGCGGAAGGCTGCGCTCTCAGCAAGCTTCAGCCAGTAACCCAGCCGTCCTTTTAAATCCGGCATCTCTTTCCGGGGTAATTTGACCCACTTGAACTTGCGTAAACATTTCATTGCATTTTCTCCTTTCGCGTGATATAAAAATAGCAGCTCCTGTGATATACAAGAGCTGCTTTATGAGGTCGCGTTTTGCATGTGGCGACGGTCGAGGATTTTATGTTTTTTGCTAACAATTTGCTAACAGGACTGTTCGAAACCATTTGGACTGGCTAATATCTGCTAACACGACCTGGATTAAAATGTTTGGAATTTTCCCCGGGTTTTGGACTAAACCGCACCATTTGGAACGCTTATTATTAGAAAAACGAGATAATCGTTTCTCCTAAGCGGAAGGTCGGGGGTACGAATCCCTTCTGGTGTGCCAAAAGCAGTGTGTTAATCTGTAAGATTAGCGCACTGCTTTTTATATATCAGGGATTCGGACAATCAAATGCAACGCGGACGAGCGTTGCCGGCTCCAGCTGGATGGAGCCGAACCATTCTCTGCCAACGGCAGAAGCAAACGAATCCCTTCTGGTGTGCCAAAAAAGCATCGACTTCGTCGATGCTTTTTTCAATAAAATTCGCCTTTTTGCGAGTGAAATATTACTCCGTAATATAAAACAGCTTCTCTATAGCTTTGTAAATGCTAACAGACAAATTTTTCCATATTGCGTAGCAATATTTTATTAAATATGTTATAATATTTGCAGAGGTGATTATATGACTTATAAAGACCTAATGATAAAATCTTTAACAGATTTATTGGAAGATGGTGAAACACTAATGCATCCCATCTATGGAACCTTGAATCAGGGTAACATCCAATTTTATGGATATTTTGGTTTTTCCCAAACTCATTTGTTAATATCATTAGTCTCAGGGAAACGGATTACATATACCACTCGTATTCCTTTAGATATAAAGTCAATTAGGATCAATCAGACCGCAGTTCTCAAACAGTTTGTAATCGATATAGCATTTAACGACGGAGCTCCTTGCCGTATTACTGCATCACCGAAGGTTTTAATGATTGACTCGCAAAAGGATAATTTACCACAATTCTTAAATTATCTCAAAAGCAAATCTCCCGAAAATCAAAAAACAGAACTTAAAAATTCAAACGGTGAAAAAATTCGTTGGCAATACTTTAACACTTTCATTTATATAATGCTTACTTTTTCTCCTATGCCGCTCGTAATGATTATCATTACGAGATTAAAAGAAAACAATCTTGACCTTACCGAAATGATTGAAGCTATACCAACGGCTTTAATAATCTGGGGCGTGTTTCTTGTCCCATTTATTATTCTGTCACTACTCAATAGGTTTTTGTTCGGCAAAATCGTAGGTGTAGTTTGTGATGACGGTCTTATTTTAGAAAATGATTTTATATCGTGGAAACAAATTCAAAAAATAACTTTCAATCCCGGTATTTCTTCAAGATTTACAACAAATTATACATACGCCTCTTTACTCATTAAATCGGACAAAAAAACAGAATACACAATCGATATAATGCATTTTCCAATGTACGGATTAAGAAGAATAAAAAAATATAACCCCAAGATAAGAATTGAATGGAGTAAGGATGGAATTTTCACGATTTTATTTATTGCGTTAATGCCAACCCTCGTTTCAATTATAATACCTTTGTTTATGTAGGTGTTCAAACACATGGGTAAAATCTTCAAAAAGACATCGAATTTGTACTACCCTTCCACAAATAGCCACCCCACAAGAGGTGGCTATTTGTGGAATCTTTGTTGACTTTTATGTGGGAAGAAACTATAATGGCCTTGGTAATATTTAACTACTTACATAGGAGGCAATAACTATGATTGCAGAAATGCTTAAGCAGAGAAATCTGCCGGAATTCCGCAGCCGGGAAGAAATGATCGATATGCTGCTGAAGAACGAGTACGGCTACTTCCCCGACATTCCCTACGAGGTTTCCGTTTCCGAGCCTAAAAATCTATACGGCCGCTACTGTGACAGCACTGTTATGCACAGCAAAGTAGACATGACCATTACCACGCAGTTCGGCTCTCACACCTTCCCCATCCAGCGTGTGCTGCACAAGGAAGGCGTAAATCCTTTTGTCGTGTATTTGGGCTTTGGCTCCAACGTCCCCAGCAAAGGCTATCCCACTGAGGAAATCTCTGACAACGGATTCGATGTGCTGACTTTTAACTACAACGATGTGGCCACCGACAACGGTGATTTCACCAACGGTCTGCCCACAATCTTTATGCCCGAGGGCAGAAAGAATCCCACCGATTGTGGTAAGCTGATGTTCTGGGCATGGGCTGCCTGCCGGGTTTTGGAATACGCACTGACCATCCCCACCCTGGATCCCAAGTCCGCCAGTGTGATGGGTCACTCCCGTTTGGGCAAGACCGCACTGCTTGCCGGTATGCTGGATGAGCGTTTCCGCTTTGTTTTCTCTAACTGCTCCGGCGGTAGCGGCGCTGCTTTGTCCCGCGGCAACTCTGGTCTGCCCTATATGCAGGCCCTGCCCGAAAAGGAAAACATTTTTGATTACGAGCCGGAATGGAAGACCGGTGAGACCATCCGTGATGTGCTGCTGCAGTTCCCCTTCTGGTTCTGTGAGAATTACAAGAAGTCCGCTCTCAAGTGCTACGGTGAGGACTTCGACCAGCACTATCTGCTGGCTACCATCTTCCCCCGTTATGTATACGTAGGTTCCGGCAATGCCGACTACTGGGCTGATCCCACCTCCGAGTTCCTGAGCGCCTGCGCCGTATCTGAGCTTTACGAAAAGAACGGCCTGCCCGGCATTAAGCACAAAGACAGACTGCCCGAGCCGGAGGAGTGCTACCACGAAGGTAGGGTTGGCTACCACATGCACAAAGGCCCACACATTCATTCCCGTCACGACTGGCAGAAGTACATGGCCTATATCCGCAAGCATATGGATGACTAATGGAAACCCCGGAATCCACAGGATTCCGGGGTGTTTTTTATAAGAAAGATTGGGTATCGGATTGGAGCTGAGCAATATTTGCAAGCTGAGAGATGTCGATCAACTTAGCGCCAAGGTGATGCAGTTCTATGGTTGCGCTGCTTCCGTCATCAAAGCAGAACACCGGACTCCAGTTCTTTTGCAAATTTTTGGCGGTGCCGTCCCAGGTGCCGCCTTTTTCCAAACCACATTGCGCCACAAAGGTTTTGATACCCAGGCAGTGGATCACCCGGTTGCGGCTCAAGGCCCGCTGGGCAGAAAATTCACCGTCAAAAACATCCTCGCTCAAATAAAGAACATTCTCTTTTGCGCTGTGCTCTTCCAACGCGTCCGCCACCACGGAGATGACCTTGCCCCCTGCTTCCAGGCAGGCGTCCTGGGCGGCTTTGTCTGCGCCCCGGGCATTGCCGGATACAAGGGTCCATCCCTGTTTCGCCGCTTGGCGGCCAACCTCTTTGGCAAACTCCCGGTTGGCAGAGCGCAGCGCCCGGCTACCCACCAATGCAATGGCAGGCTCGCCCAGCAAATCCAAATCACCCTTTGCCCACAAAACACCAGGGCTGTCCAGCCCCAGGCGGTTACGCAGCACCACCGGGTAGCATTCTGTTGCCCGGGTTATAGGAACACAGTCGGCTCTCTTTGCTCTTTGGAGGTAGCGCTGCAAAAGCATCCCTTCCCCCAACAGCTCCACGATATGCGCCGCCATTTGATGTCCATAGCCTATGGCTATTAGGTCAGCCTCTGTCACATTCCGGGTTTCTTCTTTTCGTTCCAGCTGTTCAGATCTTGCAAACAGCTCCCGGAATTGCGCTACAGTGAGGGGTTTTCGGTCCGGATTTCCCAGTTTGGATGTGAGCAGCAGAAAGCCGTATTCCGCTCCGGTCATTTAACGGAACCTCCGCTTGGGCTGAGCCGCAGGCTTGATCTCTTCTTCGGACAAATTGCCTTCCCCATCCAACTGCATGGGGCGAATGGTATAGTTGGAGAATTTGGCGATCTCGTCTAACTTAGCCTTCTCCGGGAAGTTGCCGATAATGGACCAGGCAACGCCCTTGCGCTTTGCCCGACCAGTTCTGCCAATACGGTGGACATAGTACTCGTTTTCCTCCGGCACATCGAAGTTGATAACGCAATCCACATCGTCCACATCGATACCCCGTGAGGCTACATCCGTGGCGATCAAAATAGCAAGCTTGCCATCCCGGTAGCGCTGCATCGTCTTTTCCCGCTGGCTTTGGCGAATATCGCCATGGATGCAGTCACAATCCGCGCCGGCTCGCTGGAAGTCATCGGACAGTCGCTGGCACATATGCTTGGTATTGCAGAAGATCATAACCCGCTCATAGCCTTGGGTGCGGATCAGCCGCAGGGTGGTTTCGGCCTTTTCCAAAGGCGTAACGGTGATGGAATACTGGTCGATATCCGGCCGGTCTTCCTGCTTGGGCTGGACAGTGATCTCCACCTCGTCCCGCTGGTACATCCAGGAAACGGTCATAACCTCCTGGGAGATGGTAGCAGAGAACAGGCCCAAATTGCGGCGGTTCTTTACCTTCTCGATGATCCGGGTCACATCCTTGAAAAAGCCCATATCCAGCATCCGGTCTGCCTCGTCCAGCACCACAGTCTGGATCTTGTCAAAGCGGATATTCTTGCGGTTATAATGGTCCATCAAACGGCCGGGGGTAGCCACCACGATCTGAGGTTTCTTCTCCAACTGTTTGGCCTGGCCTACGATACCGGCACCGCCATAAAGCACCGCCACACGGATGCCCTGGTAATAGGTCAGCAAGCTCCGCAGCTCGTCACCGATTTGAATGCTCAGTTCCCGGGTGGGAGCCAAAATAAGGCCCTGGACATCTTCACATTCCGGGTCGATATGTTCGATCATGGGAATGCCGAAGGCAAAAGTCTTACCTGTACCGGTGGGGGCTTTTGCAATCACATCCTTCCACTGCATAAATTCCGGAATGGCCTTGGCCTGGATGGTGGTGGGATAGCCGTAACCCTTTTTCTCCAGCGCCTTGCACATAGCCTCAGAAAGGCCCAATTCCCGGAAAGAAATCATTTTTTCGTCCATTTTTCTACATCCTTTATTCTTTGCTTTTTCTTATTTTAGCAGGTTTTTGAAGGATTTGCAACCTTGCAGGCGGCATCTTCCGTTTTTTAGTGGACAAAGTGCAAAAGATATGCTATATTTTAAGGTGATAATTTATATTCTGCCAGTGAAAAGGAATGTATAAATATGGGCAAACTAATTGTAATTGAGGGTACTGACGGCTCCGGCAAGTCTACCCAGTTTCGTATGATGTCCGAGCATTTGGAAAAGGACAATATTGCTTTCAAGCATTTGGTATTCCCCCGGTATCAGGAGGAAAGCTCTGCGCTGATCCGTATGTACCTGGGCGGTCAGTTTGGCTCCAAGCCCACCGATGTAAACGCATATGCCGCATCCGCTTTCTATGCTGTAGACCGCTATGCCTCCTACAAGATGGATTGGGGTCAGTGGTACGAAGACGGCGGTTTGATTCTGTCCGACCGGTACACCACCTCCAATGCGGTGCACCAGGCATCCAAGGAAGCTCCGGAAGACCGGGAAAAGTATCTGCACTGGCTGTATGACTTTGAGTATGCGAAAATGGGTCTTCCCAAGCCGGATCTGGTGATCTATTTGGATGTGCCCACAGACTTCACCCAGAAGCTTTTGCGTCACCGGGAGGCCGCTACCAACACCACCGCAGATATCCATGAGCAGGATATGCAGTATCTTGCTACCTGCCGGGAAACCGGCCGGACCGCCGCTGCCTACTACGGCTGGACGGTGATCTCCTGCGTAAAGAACGGACAAATGCGTTCCGTTGAAGATATTCACGAAGAAATTTACCGCCATATTCAGGCTTGTTTGGAGGGTTAACTATGGTTTATGTACTGCTGGGAACCGGTTTTGAAGAAATGGAAGCTCTTGCCCCTGTAGATTTGATGCGTCGGGCTGGCATTGACGTGCTGACTGTAGGCGTTACGGGCAAAATTGTATACGGTAGCCACAATATCGGCGTGGAAGCCGACATCTTGCTGGAAGAAATGGACTTGACTCAGCTGGAAATGATCGTTCTGCCCGGCGGTCTAGGCGGCGTTGCGTCTGCAAGAGCCAGCCAGGGCGCTATGGATGCACTGAAGTTCGCCTGGGAAAATGATAAGTTTGTAGCCGCTATCTGCGCCGGTCCTACGGTTTTGGCCGATCTGCACATCACAGACAACAAGCAGGCAACTTGTTTTCCAAGCTGCGAGAATCAAATGGGAAGTGCCCTTATGAACAATGGCGTCCCCTGCATTCGTGACGGCAAGCTGATCACCGGTGCTTCTGCCGGCTGCGCTATTCCCTTTGCTTTGGCGCTCATTGAAGCGCTGAAGGGCGAGGAGACCGCAAACGCTATCCAAAAGCAGATCGTGATCCGCTGACAGGAGGTTACTATGGATAATCACAAGGACAATATAGCGCCGGAAAGTGAAAATCCGGAGTGGCTGGAACGTCTTTTGAACGGAACGGATGCGCCCTGGGAGCAGGATTACTCCGACCAGAAAGATAATGCCCTCCCTACCGAAGAAACGAAAAAAGTACCCTCTGCAGCTAAACCGGCCGATTCCCGGGATGCAGAGCTTGAACGGATCTTGATGGAAAACTGGTCCGATACCGAACCGGCTTCCGAAGCCGTTGAAAAAGAGGCTAATATCTTTGACGACGATTTTGAGATCGATGCGCTGCTGGCTGCGGATGCCCTGGAAAACGAACCCGAGGAACCTCCCGTCTCCGCTGACATTTCTGCGTTTGAACCGGACTTCCTTATCGACGAGCAGGAAGAAGATACAGAAGAAGAATTACAAGCGCCCGTGGAAGTCCCCCGGAAAGGTCGTCCCAAGCGCCAAGCCGGTTACGGATTCTTAGGCATCCCCCACATCATATCCACAGTAATTTGGCTGGTTTTGATCGTCGCGATCGGTGTTTCTTTGGGCCGGACTCTGTGGGTTTGCTGCGCGGATTTGATGGCCTTTGGCAAGGATGACAGAACGGTGTCCATCACCGTGACGGAAGACGACGACATCGACTCCATCGCCGAAAAGCTGGGCAAAGCCGATTTGGTGCGTTACCCTAACCTTTTCAAATTTTTCGCCAATGTCACAGGCAAGTCTGACAACATCGGTGTGGGCACCTTTACGCTCAATTCCCAGTTGGACTACAACGCAATGATCAACGCCATGTACGACTATGGCCCGGAGCAGCAGGTCGTGACCTTGATGTTCCCGGAGGGTTACAACTGCGCCCAGGTTTTTAAGCTTTTGGAGGACAACGGGGTTTGCACTGCGGCAGCCTTGGAAGAGTACTGCATGAAGGGCGAGCTGAACGATTACTGGTTCTTGGAAGGTGTTTCCAGAGATTTCAAGTATTGCCTGGAAGGCTATTTGGCGCCGGATACCTATAAATTCTATGTAAACGACTCCCCACGCCGTGTTTTGGAGAAGTTCCTGGACGAGTTTGATCAGCGCTTCACCGACCTGATGAAAGAGGATTTCGAAGAGATCAAAAAGACTTATGCTAACCGTCTGAAGAACAAAGGCTATACCGATGCTTATATCAAAGAACACACCTTGACCGTGCAGGATGTGGTCACTTTGGCTTCCATCATTCAGAAGGAAACCGCCTCCGATGCCGAGTGCTACGACATTGCATCTACCTTCTACAACCGCTTGGTTGCCAATATGCAGTTGGGCGCTGACGCCACTGTTTACTATGCCATCGGTGACTATTTCTGGGAAACCGAGGTTCTGACCCAGAAGCATCTGGACACGGACAGCCCCTACAACACCCGTAAAAACGGCGGCATCCCCCCCAGCGCCATCTGCAATATGGGCGTGCATGCGCTGTATGCCGCTTTGGAGCCCAACGATACAGGCTACTACTACTTTGTGTATGATACGGCTAAGAAGGCCCACCGTTTTGCAAAAACCGAGGCGGAGCACCTCAACAACTTGAAGGAATTGGGATACTAATGGCAAAATTGGAATTATTAAGTCCCGCCGGTGATATGGAACGGCTGCGAATGGCCGTTCTATATGGCGCGGATGCGGTATATTTGGCAGGCACTGCCTTTGGTATGCGCTCCTTTGCGGGAAACTTCACGCCGGAGGAGCTGCCCAAGGCCGTGGAATTCGCTCACAGCCACGGGGTAAAGGTTCATGTCACAGTGAACACCATGCCCCGCAATGAGGAAATCGCCCAGCTGCCTCCCTATTTGGAACAGCTGCAGGATGCAGGTGTAGATGCGCTGATCGTTGCCGACTTGGGCGCTTTCACCCTGGCGGGCAAATATGCCCCCAAGTGCGAGCGACATATCTCTACGCAGCAGTCCATCGCCAATTACGAATGCGCCCAGGCCTGGTATGATTTGGGCGCAAAGCGGGTGGTACTTGCCCGGGAGCTGAACTTAGACGAGATCCGCACCATTCGGGAGAAGACGGATAAGGATTTAGAGATCGAGACCTTCGGTCACGGCGCTATGTGCGTAAGCTATTCCGGCCGGTGTCTGCTGAGCAATTATATGACCGGGCGGGATTCCAACCGGGGCGCTTGCGCCCAGCCCTGCCGGTACCAGTATGCACTGGTGGAGGAAAAGCGGCCCGGGGAGTATTTCCCTGTATTTGAGGACGAAAAGGGCACATACATTATGAACTCCCGGGATATGTGCACCATCGACCATTTACAGGATTTAATGGATGCAGGCATTGACTGCATCAAGATCGAAGGTCGGGCAAAGTCGGCTTACTATGCCGCCATTGTCACCGGCGCTTATCGCCATGCCATTGATGATATTGTGGCTGGGCGACCTGTAGACCCAGTCTGGCGGGACGAGGTAGAGCATGTGAGCCATCGGTACTACTCCACGGGGTTCTACTATGGCTACCCTGGACAGTACACCGAACATTCCCGATACATACGCCAGTGGCAGATCTGCGCCATTGTGGAAAGCTGTGACGAAAACGGGCTTGCCCTGTGCAGCCTGCGGAACAAGTTCTCCCAAGGCGATGTTTTGGAGGCTGTGGGCCCCGATATGCGCCCCTTCCCTTTTACTGTCGCAGAGATGTGGACAGAAGAAAAACAGCCCCTGGATCAGCCCAGGACGCCCCAAATGAAGTTTTATATGCAGCTACCCAAGCAGGTTCCCGCTATGAGTATTCTCCGCCACAGCGTAGAGCTTTCCGGAAAATAAGCATAACCGGCTGTGCAAATGCACAGCCGGTTACTTTTTTTATTTGTCGCGATTCACTTGGAGAATTTCTTCATTGTAGAATCGGGAGTTCTTTTGCAGTTCCCGGTTCAGGGTTTCCTGGCCGTGGATCTCCGTCAGGGTCTTCTCGCCGGAGAAGAGGTCGGTTCCAAGTGCCAAACGATCCCCCTCGATCTCCACACCCATAGCCGCCAGGGTGGTGGGGAACATATCAAACACGCCAAACTGCCGATTCTTTTCCTGCTTAGGTTCTACGGCAGAATTGATAATACAGTTATAGATGGTGCGGGTGTATTCCTCATCCAAGCTTTCCAGGAATTCCGGATCCATTGTCAGATGGTCACCACTGATAACAATCGTGGTATTTTCGTAGAAATCCTGCTGCTGGATCCAGTTGACAAACTCATAGACCATCGCAGAGGAACAAGAAAGCACATTGGCATACTGATTATCGTACTTCTGCTCACAATGCTCGCAAACATAGCCGTCCGGGAAGTGGGTATCTGCCGTCAGCATCGTCAAATTGAAGGGTTGGTCCTTGGATGCAAGCTCTGTGAGGGTCTCTTTGGCAAACATAAAGAGCTTGGCATCCTCATAGCCCCACCATTGGGCGTATCCCTCGGGGAGCTTGCCAGCGGCGATCATGGCTTTTGTATCGCCGATCTCATAGCCACCATGCTCCGTAATATAATGTCTGCGGCCGCCAAAGCCTGCGTCAGAGCCCATCAAGAACACATTCTTATAACCCTGTTCCTGCAGAACACTGCCAATGGAGATGATTCCGGGCATATAGGGCACATCCTCACCGCCGAAATTACCGGACAGCAGCGGCACCTTTACCGGCAGGCCGGAGGTTTGGGACACCAGCGCAGATGCTGTCCATGTGGTTCCGTCATAATTCAGTGCGCCGCCAAGGCCCTGGCTTTCAGAGAAATTCACATTGGCATCTGCCAGTTGCGCAAGCTCTTTGATATAGTCATTGGCCACCCCGTCACCGTCGGGATCCTGGGCATAGGTATTCTCCATAGATTCCAGGAAAATATAGATAAGATTTCTCTTTTGGGCGGGGAATTTAAGGATCGATTGCTCCGGTTTCACATAATTCTCTTCAATGAAATCCGAAGGGGTGGATGTGGTGACCAAATAGGAGCCCACCTTCAGTTCTACACAGAAGAACAAAAGCGCAGCCACCAACAACCAGGCAGAAATGCGGATATAATGCTCCCGGAAAAAGGCGCAAACCTTACCTTCCGTATATTTCCGGTATGGGGAAAAGCGCGCGGCAATTTTTTTGATTCTGCCGGATGCGCACATATATCCAAGCAAAAGTGCTGCTGCCAGCAAAATGCTCCAGGAGCCCACATGACTTACCGCTCTGCCTGTATAATACGAGGGCGTTCCGTCTGCCGGCGCTTTCATTTGATACAGGATCTGATCCAGACGGATATCATCATAGTTGATCAAAAACCAAATGGTTGTAAAAAAGACCACGCAGGCCAAAAGCATCAGAAAACCGGCGGTGATAATGCCTGCCCGCTTCCGTTTATCGATTTTCGTTTTTTCTTTTTTGATTTCAGTGCCCATTGCTATTGCCTCAATTGTTTTTATTTTCAGTCTATCAAAAGAATATGAACAAATCTTGCATGATATATAAAATATTCTTACGACTTTGTTTCTGCACAACATTATACCTCTTTTTTCCGCAAAAAGAAAGAGGTATTTTGCAAAAAGCAGTTCCGCGGAGACCGCGGAACTGTTTTTTATATTTATTTATCTTCCCGGTGGCGTTCTATGAAATCCATATACCGGTTCCAGTCCGTACGGGACAGGAAATGGTGGCCAGGACGGCGGTGGTAGCCAATATGTCCGGCGGGGAAAATCACGTCGTCATCCGGCATTTCGCCGTTATGGACAAAGCCGGTCAGCCCCTTATCCTCCCAAGCCTTGGACGCTGCCACGCAGGACAAAAATTCACTGTCCGGGCTGGCCCAGCCATCCATAGCCGCGGAAGCCACATACACATACCGGGGCGCAATGGTTGCCAGCAGAAAATGCTGATCGAAGCCTTCCGGAATGCAAGTCTGTGCAAAATCCTTATATTTCTTGCAGAACCAGTAACCCACACCCATTATATTTTTGATGGTTTCTCCTGTCTCACCATACTTTCCCGGAATCTTCTTTACGCCCAGGCTGCCTCTTGCCAAAGCAGCGCCGCTGCAGCCGGAATCGTTGGAGAATACATAGCGGAAACGCTCATCCATCATACCGGCAACCAAGGCCGTCTTACCCAAACGGGAGTGGCCGATCACCGCTGCCTGAGAAAGGTCCAGGCCGGGCAAAGTCTGGGCATAGTCCAAAACCCGGCTTGCCGCCCAGGCCCAAATTGCAATCTTGCCGCAGGTATCTTTCTGATCCCGTCCGTTTTTCAGCAAGACCTTGGCGAGGCGGTCATCAAAATCAGAATCCGGACAGGCATCGTTATCCTCCGTAACCTCTCCGTAATAGAAAGAAAGCACACTGAATCCTCTCTGTGCTATCTCCTCAACAGGGTAATAATACTGTTCATTATAGCGGAACGAAATAAACACAAAGAACGGATGCTCCTTACCATCGGTGTGGAGCAGACGCTTCACCTGGAAGGTATGGCTGCCCAACTCCGTGGTAATGGTCATATCCACCTTTGACACCTGTGCCTGACCGCAGCAGAGCCGGCTTTCCAGCATCGTCGGTTCAGAAACAGTCATCTCGTAGGGGATGTCGGGAACATAACCGTATTCATTATCCAGCAGGATCTTTTTCATTTGCTCTGCGTCCTGCAGTTCGGGAAGATTTGCTTCCTGCAAAAGTTTTTCAATCTGGCTCATAACTACACTCCTATTCTTTAGTTTTTTTCTTTTCAAAATACAGGAAATATACCACTGCGCCTGCCCCGCCCAATCCAATTGCGGCAATCACAATCCACAGCACAGTATGGTCGGCTGCATTTTTGTCATCGGACACTTCCGGGGGGTGGGTATTTCCCGTATTTTGGGTAAATTCCGCGGAAGCTTGGGTCGGCGCTGTCAAGGTATCTTCCGTTGTCACTTCGGTAGAACGGGTTTCATTTGTAGCGTTGTTCCCTATGGGTGTTTTGGTTGCGGTGGGGTGGCTGACCTGGGTAGAGGGTCTTGTAGGTTTCGCCACAGATGGTTTGGTCGTCTGCTGCTCAGTGGGCTTGACAGTCTGTCCCTCGGTGGGTTTGGTGGTGGGCGCTGCGGTAGGTTCTGTGGAAGTTGTGGGTTTTGCGGTGGGTTTCGCTTTCTTCAATACCAAAGTCACAATTTGACCCCGGGGAACTTCCACGATCCCGGTTTCCACACCATCGCAGCCGGGTTTCATCTGCACCTTCTGAATTACCTTCTGGGACACCTGCTTGGAATCAGCACTATGAAAGGTTGCCACCACTTCCATGTCTTCCGTTTCATTGCTGCCATTCAGCCAAGAAAGACGATAAGCAACATCCTCGCTGCTTTTCGCATCCTTTAACTGTATTCCGGTTTTGGCATTGTAGCGCTCCATATCCGCCGTTACGCCTGTGGGATAGAGCTTATAATCATCCACAAAGATCTTCCCTGTTACATCGGCGCAGGAAATTGCGATCTTGGTAACAGGTAAGGAAATCTTTTTCATAGGAATGTCCTTTGCCTGTCCTATCACTTTGCCTGCAGCATTCAAAACAGTATAGTTGCACAGCTGTCCGTTCCGGAAGTCCACTTCCCGCTTTAAGGTGTATTTCTGTCCGGCGGTCAGCCTTACACCAGGCAATTCTTCATAGCTGCCTTCGGCATCATAATACACCTTGCCATCTGCAATCCTGATGCCGCCATCGCCGCAGGTAAGCAGCTTCAGTTCGCCGTCCATGTTCTGAGGCAGCGTAACAGACACTTCCCAAACCTGCTGTTTAGCATAGTAGTCGCCGGCGGTGATATTCTGAGGGAGTTTTTGATTGGTCACAGTTGTCGTGCCGGTAAGAGCCAGGGCTTTGCCGCCATTTACAGATTGGACAGTAGGATTATCTCCGGTCACCTGCCAGGAAAGCTGGGGTTTTGCTGTGGCTGCGTTAAAGACCGTCCCGACATTATACTTTTCAAAATCCTCTGCAAAAGAGGGATTTTTGCTAAAGCGGTCAGCATCGTTTGTGATGACGGGCGTCACATTCTTAGGTGTTTCGATCCAGTAGCCGTAGCTGCCTACCACGCTTATGGATGCCGTTTCGATCAGCTTGCCCTGGGGGAATGTGATGGTCTGTCCTTTAGCTGTAAAGGTGGGATCCTTTGCCGCCACTGCAAATTTTTCCGGGTCGATTTGATCCATATCCGGTGTCAATCGCCACAGATTCCGTCCGTTGGCATAGATGCCGGAAAGGAGAAACGGGCTGTTCCAGGTTGCAGGAACTTCTATGGGTTTTCTGTCCGCATAGCCCGCCACCCGGGTCAGTTCTGCCATAATTTGCTGCAAAACCTTTGCCCGCTTGTTATATTCCGCGGTGGTTTCAAAGGCCTTGTCGTACATATAGATGCAGAAGGGTTTGGGGTCTAACAGGCCAATATGGAAAATGGATTCCGTGTAATAGGGTGTGTTGGAGGGTGTTCCGACCTTATCGGGAGAATAGTCGTATTCCGCAACCGTAATTGCCACATTTCCATCGGAGGCTGCATACATATTCTTCATCAGGTTCACATCCCATAGGATGCGGTTAAAGGGTGTTGCAGCAAACTCCGCGCCGTTATAGGCTACGGGATTTTTATAGGCCGGCTGTCCGTCCGCAACAAAAAAGTCGTCAGTAAGCCGGGAGCCATAAGTATTGTAATGAGATGTAATGCCCACAGGTACGCTATTGCCTGCCACATATTTATGTTCGCCCTTGTCGCTTAAATCCTTCAGCCAGGCAGCTGTGGCCCGGGACTGATAGTCATAAACAGGCACATTGGGCATGTGCTGGGCCAGCGGCTCGTAGACCGCATAGGTCATATAATTATTCAGACGGATACGCATAACTGTGTCCCAAATGGTCAGACAATCGGCATACTCTGCCTTTTCAGCGCCCTTTAACCTAGGATACGCACTCCAGATTTCCGTCAGGTAGGCATCCGGATAGAACTGAAACCCCCGCTCCTCCAGCAAGGGGCGAACATCTGTCTTATAGCGGGGATTTTCCACGATATTTTTATAAACATCGGTATTTCCCTTGGTGTACTGCTTGGAATAAAGGTACCAGTTATAGGTGTCAACATACTCCACATCCAGCACAACGCCATCCAGCTTGCCGCCAAGCTCCGCATAGGCCTTGATAAACTGAGAGAACACGGTCCTCAGTTTCTCCACGCCCTCTTCAAAATAGATGGTGTCCTCTTGCAACTGGAACACATCACTGCTCTTATGGAGCACAAAGGTACGCATACCCTCCGGGTAACTGTCCAAAGTATTCTTAATGGTAGAAGCAATCTTATTGATATCTCTGCCTGCGCCGGAAGCAGAAAGGTACACTTCACCGTTTTCAACAACCACACTAACCATCAGTCTTCCCTCCAAATTCGGGAATTTCGTCCGGTTAAAATCCGAAGAACCGATGGCATAATAGGGTTTTATCGCAACGGTTTCTGCTCTGGCAGGGATCATTGGTGCCAAAAGAACCAATATCAAAAGGAGCGCAAGAATTTTCTTCATTTTTCTCCCCCCTAAGCTTGTATTTAATCTGTATGTCAGTATAGCACAGCACCTATTTTTAGACAAGTATTTTCTGTACAAAAAAGCACATCCGAAGATGTGCTTTTTCATATTATCTTTCTGCCCGGCGGTTATGCTCGTCTAAGTAGGCAATGACCGCGTGGGGGTCATTGGCAGTCAGGTTAGTGAAGGGAAATTGCATTGCCCGCTCCACCTGTTCGGTGGTGTCGGTGATATATCCCCAGGCTTCCAGGCCATATTTTTCAGCCAAGTCAATGAGCTCCTGCACCTCCGCATCGGTAAACCGCAGAGGCACGGCCAAAGCGCAGGCATTCTCCAGCACCCGCTCCTCAAACCGCTCCATGCGGACAGGCGGCTGGCAATGGTATTTTACGTTGGGATATTCCTTCTGAATGTACAGGAGGGTCTGGGCATCAAAGCTATCAATAACGGTCTTTTCCAAAAGGCCGTAAGCTTCCAGCATCTCGATGGTCTTATCCACCACATAGGGGCGCTGGTCTTTGATCTCCAGGTCGATGTACATATGCGCAGGCGCTTCCTTGACAATACAATCCAGGGTCTCTTCCAGGGTAGGAATGCGCTGTCCGGGGTAGCCGAATTTCACACCGGCATCTAACTTTTTCAGCTCTTCCAAAGTCATAAAATTCACAGCGCCGATGCCGTCGGTGGTGCGGTTGACCATACTGTCGTGAATGACCACCAAATGGCCGTCCCGGGTCATCTGCACGTCAAACTCCAGGAAGTCCACATTTTGGCGGAAAGCCTCCCGGAAAGAGATCAGCGTATTCTCCGGCATATAGCCGCAGCAGCCTCTGTGGCCCATAACGCCTAATTTTTCTTTAGTCTGTTTCCACATATTACAGCGCCTCCAGGAATTCCTGCAGCCGGGCTGCCAGGACGTGGTGACCGGCATCGTTAAAGTGCAGGCCGTCAACGGTGTACTTTTCTTTGTCTTCCGGCTTTGTGGGGTCGATGCCCAACTTTTCATACAGGTCCAACACGGGGATGTCGAACTGGGCGGCAGTCTGCTTGACCGCATTGATATAGCCAAACAGATTCTTGGCATCCGGCGCTTTCTGGGGTCTGTGAGAAGGCGCAGAGCCATCCATTCCGTCGTAGCACAGGCGAGCCGAGGTCATAAACACCACGGTCTTGCCCGGGTGCTGCGTCTTAATAAGGTTCATCAGAAAATACACGCCGCCGCAGAAGGTTGCAGGGGTGGTATCACCGATTTCGCCAAAGGGCGCATCGCCGTGAATATAGTCGTTGATGCCGCCATAGACAACGATAATGTCCGCATCCTTGTTCAGGTCATATGCCCGACCGCAGAAGCACAGGTCGTGCCGGGGCTTTGCGCTGGGCTTGCTCTGATGGGCCAAGCGGGTGCCGCCGATGCCGTAATTGTAGGTTGCGGCCAGGCCGCAATTCTTCTTCAGAACATTGTCATAGCGGTTGTTGGCCCGATCTGTAACGCCAACGCCCTCTGTGATGCTGTCGCCGAGAAAATCGATAATTTTGCCTTTCAGTTCCATAGAAGTCACCTTTCCTTTTCATATATGGCAAATTATAGCACAGAGAAAATGGATGTCAAGCGTTTGCAATAAAAAGCCCCGTTCCAAAGAACGGGGCTTTTAACCAAAATATTACGCTTTTCTAAACAGGATCTTAAAGAAATCAATGAGCGCGCCAATACCGAAGACACCAAAGGTAAGCAAATACAGAATACCTGTACCGATTTTGCCTTCATAAAAACGGTGCGCACCGAAAGTGCCCAGGAAGAAACAGAGCAACAATGCCACCCATTTATTCTTTTGGCCGGGTTCTTTCTCACCGTATTCCACCACCTGATCCATATGTACATAATTGTCTGCCTCAGAAGCGGAAACAAGCTTATTATGCACCAATGTCTTCATTCCCTTTTGTTCAACTTCAATCAGCAGAACATCCGAACTTTCAAAATCAAGCTCCCCGCTCAACGTGGTGTTAGTGCTGTTTTGCATCGACTGGGTAAGTGTATCTACAAATCCACCGTCTGATAAGTTGTTTGCAGCTCTTTCAATTTTTGTTACAGTTGTAGCAAAAATACGGTGAGTACCGGCAGAAATCGTTAAACTTTTGGGATATTTTCCAGAAATAGTCAGTTCCTTTCCTCCGTCTACACTTATATAGAGTGCGCTAATGTCGATGTCACCAAAAATAATAATTTTTGCCATATGGGTCTTCCTTTCTCTATTTTAATTGTACGCAGTCAGTCTAATAATCTCACCGCTTAAGTACTACTTTATCCTACTTTATCCTATTTGTCAATAGTTATTAATAATTTATCATATAATGTCCTACGAGGTGGTAAATGTGAAACCCTTAAAGGAAAAAATCAGCATTACAATAGATACTGACATTTTACAAAGAATCAAACAAAAAGCAGAATACGATGATCGTTCGTTATCCCAATATATAAACATCGTATTAAAGCAGCATCTAAAAGAAATTGACGAAAGAAAAAAGCCGTGAGTCTCACGGCTTTTTGTATAGCATTGATACAGGAGAAGGTACACTTCATAGCCGAAGGCAACATCGTTTACACCGTAAGGTGTAACATCATTTTGTGTCCGCCAGAACGAAATGATGTTGACCTAAAGGTCAAATGATGTTTGCGGTTTCACCGCAAAACGATGTTGTGTCCTGCGGACACAAACACAAAAAGAAAGACACGATTTTCATCGTGTCTTTCTTTTTGGAGGTACCGGCCAGATTTGAACTGGCGGATCAGAGTTTTGCAGACTCGTGCCTTACCACTTGGCTACGGTACCATTTATAAAAACAGGAACGCTTTTGCGTTCCTATTCTATTTGATTGGAGCGGGTGACGAGGCTCGAACTCGCTACCTCCACCTTGGCAAGGTGGCGCTCTACCAGATGAGCTACACCCGCATCTTGGTGCCTCCGGTCGGAATCGAACCAACGACACGCGGATTTTCAGTCCGCTGCTCTACCTACTGAGCTACAGAGGCATATAGTGGAGAGCTTACGCTCTCCACAGATGCGTTATATGGCGACCCGGAACGGACTCGAACCGTCGACCTCCAGCGTGACAGGCTGGCGTGCTAACCGACTGCACCACCGGGCCAAATATGGTGGGAACAACAGGGCTCGAACCTGTGACCTCCTGCTTGTAAGGCAGATGCTCTCCCAGCTGAGCTATGCTCCCGATTCCATCGCTTAGCGCTTTACATCTCAGCGACGTGGTTTATTATACACATAGACATAAACTTTGTCAAGCACTTTTTTTATTTTTTCTAAGCATTTTTTCAGTTGCCCGGAATTGCACCGGGCAACTGAAAAATACGTCAATTTTTCTTCTCCAGCTCCTCTACCTTGGCAACCAGGCCTTCCAGCATATCCTTTAGACCACGCTTGGCCAAAACCTGGGGCAGGTCAAATCCAGAGCCACGGTTACCCTCGATCAGCAGAGGTCCGTCGGGGGTGATGGCCACATCCCAACCGATGAAGTGGATCTGGTCATTGACCAAAGCTGCCTCCAGGCACATAGCCTTGATCTCCTCCCAGTAGGGCACTTCGTAGCCGTCATAGAGAATACCGGTAGCGGTGCATGCGTGCTCGTTGAGCTTCTTATCCAGACCTGTGCCGGTAAGCTTGCCGGTTTCCATATCGATCAGCGCCGCGCTGCCGCCCATATGGAAATTATCCGCAACGCTGGTTCCGGAGCCCACACGGGTAGCCGCAAACAGCAGCCAGGACTGGCCCGCAGCCGCGCCGGTGATCACACGCAGGGTATTAACGCAACCGGGGCACAGGGCCTCCCAAGCCGGGTGCTGTTTCACCAGTTCCTCTAAGCAGGCCTTGGATTCCATCGCCTTGTCAAAGAAAGCCTTTCTGTCCTCGATCTCAGCGGTAACGATCTTGGCAATGCCCTCGCCGCACTGGCCGATCTGGGGCTTATAGATGAACACGGGATTCCGCTCCAAGAAAGCTTCAAAGGCCTCGTATCCCCCGTCCGGATCAAAGAAATCCCGGCGGGTATACTTGCCGTAGTTCTTGTGGAAATTGGTCTTATTGGAAATATAGGGAGACCACTTGATATTGGACAGCTTGGTAATGACCTGATCCAGGTAGCCCACGCTCACATAGGTCTTCCGCTGGGCATGCTTCTTCTCGTAAAAACGGAAGTTCAAATAGTCCTGCAGACCGGAGCCGTAGCGCAGAGTACACACTGCGGTGTCCAAAAACATAAACCAGGCCGGTTTATGGGTGGTCTTGGACAATTCCTTCAGATCGTTATAAAACCGCTTATAATTGCCCTGGAGGGCAAAGCTGATAACACCCATACTATTTCTCCTCCAATTCCTTCAGCAAGTCTGCGATCTGCGCAGGTGTAAAGACATATTTTTCATCGCAGAACTGGCACTCCACCGGGAAAGGCTTGTCCTCCTCCACAATTTCTGCCAATTCCTTTTTGCCCAAACTAATAAGAGCTGCCTCCACCCGGTCACGGGTACAGTAGCACTTGTATTCCACCGGGGTGGTCTCCATAAACAGGATGCCCAAATCACCGCAAACCTGTCCCAACATTTCCTCGGGGGTAAGGCCTGCATCCAGCATCGCAGTAACTGCACCGGCTCGCTTAATGCCATTTTCCAGCTTGTCGATAGTTTCATCGGGGGCGCCGGGCAGAAGCTGCAGAATATAGCCGCCGGCCACCTTGACAGAGCAATCCGTATCCACCAGCACACCCAAGGCGCAGGCAGTGGGTGTCTGCTCTGACTGGGCAAAATAGGCAGTCACATCGTCGGCGATCTCGCCGGACACCAGGGGAATCGAACCCACATAGGGCTCTTTCATCTGCAGATCACGGATCACGGTCAAAGTGCCGTCTGTACCCACGGTTGCGCCCACATCCAGCTTGCCGGGGTACTTTTCCACCACCGGTACATTGGGTTCGTATACATAGCCACGGACATTACCGGTGGGGTCAGAAACGCAGACTATCGTGCCGATCGGGCCGTCGCCCTTGATCTGCAAGGTCATGGAGCCGTTGTCCACCTTCTGCATATTACCCATCATAGAAGCCGCCGTCAACGCCCGGCCAAAGGCCGCTGTGGCATTGGGGGTAGTCTTGTGTATTTCTGCGCCCCGGCGCGTAAGTTCCGTGGAGCGGATAGCTACGGCCTTCACAAAGCCGTCCATACTCATTCCACGCACCAAATAGTCACTCATTTGATCTTTCCCTTTCTCGCTTTGAAATAGATCCGCTGTTCCCCCGGTCTTGGGTCACAAAGCTGTCTGTCCGCAAACACCTCAATATGGGTAAAACCGGCAGCTTTCAAGTACTCTGTAAGCTGCTGCCGGGAATAGGCATATTCCTCGTGGACCTCACCGCTGCGGTACCAAAACTTCCCTTCCCGCTGGAAAATATCCATTCCGTAGGTGCAGATATTGGTCTTTTCGTCAAATTCGCCCCGCCAGACGCAATACACATCGTCGTCCTCGTCCAAGAAGATTTGGCCGTCCATTGCCCGGAGCTTTTCCGGGGTATTTACATCAAAAATAAAGCAGCCACCGGGATTGAGTGCCTTATAAACTCGCCGAATGGCCTCCCGGCAATCATCGGGGTTTGTGATATAGTCCAGGCTGTCCAATGCGCAGACAGCTAAATCCACACCTTTGGGCAGGTGGAGCTGCTGCAATTCTTGGCAGATGAACAAAGGCCGGTTGCTTAGACCGGCTGCCTTTTGGTCTGCCTGGCAGAGCATTTCCGGTGACATATCCACACCGGTCACCTGCAGGCCAAGCTCTGCCAGCAGCACAGACACAGAGCCTGTCCCACAGGCCAAGTCCACAACGGTGCGGGGTGATAGGTTTTCCCGCTGCCAAAGCAGGCGGTAAAAATCCACCACTGCAGCATAATCCACATCCTCCGTCAGCCGGTCATAGCTGGCGGCCAACGCTTTATAAGCATCCATATTTCTCTCCTGCTTACAAAAAAGCATCCCGGACAACCGTCCGGGATGCCGCAAATGTCTTATTTAACGGTTGAACAGAGTGAAGATGTCAGCATCGTCATCGGAGAAGCTGGTCTTCTTAGCGGTGGGAGCCTTGACTTCCTCCTCGGCTTCCTTGGTCTCAAAGCCGGTTGCGATAACGGTCACGCGGATCTCGTCCACGAAGTCATCACAGGAAGTAGCACCGAAGATAATGTTGGCATCGGGGTTGGCAGCCTCCTGCACGATACCGGCAGCGGTCTCAACATCATCCAGGGTCAGCTCGGAAGAACCGGTAACGTTCACCAGCACGCCGGTAGCGCCGTTGATGGAGGTCTCCAGCAAGGGGCTGGCCACAGCGGCCAAAGCAGCCTGCTCAGCCTTCTCGCGACCGGAAGCAACACCCACGCCCATGTGTGCGCGGCCGGCTTCCTTCATGACAGCGGAAACGTCAGCGAAGTCCAGATTGATAACAACGCGATCGGAGTAGCCAACCAGCTCAGAGATGGAAACCACAGCCTGCTTCAGCACATCGTCAGCGATGCCGAATGCGTTAGCGAAGGTGATCTTCTGATCGGTAACATACTTCAGACGGTCGTTGGGGATGATGACCAGGGAGTCGACCTTCTCATGCAGAGCAGCGATGCCAGCCTCAGCCTGGCGCATACGGTTAGCACCCTCGAACTTGAAGGGCTTGGTTACGATACCAACGGTCAGGCAACCAGCCTCACGGGCCAGGTCAGCCACGATGGGAGCTGCGCCGGTGCCGGTGCCGCCGCCCATACCGGCGGTAATAAAGACCATGTCGGTGTTCTCCAGGATCTTGGAGATCTGTGCTCTGGATTCCTCAGCGGACTGACGGCCGATGTCGGGCTTGGAGCCTGCACCCATACCGCCGGTGAGCTTTTCGCCAATCTGCACCTTGTTCTTGCAGATGGACTTGTTGAGGTCCTGCTTATCGGTGTTGATAACAACGAACTCTACGCCGTCCACACCGGCTTCGATCATACGGTTGATAACATTGTTGCCGGCGCCACCGACACCGATCACCTTGATTTTAACTACGCGTTCCTGAAACATCTCGGGCATTATACGAATCCTCCTATGTATGGTTTTGCAGGCCGGTCTTGCGGCACTGCCATAATTACAATCGTACTCATACATTGTAACGCAAAAAAGTCATTCGGTCAATAGAAATTTCTAATTTTTCGGCAAAGAATTTCAATTTTTTGTATCAGAACTGTTATCAAACAGCACTTCTGCAGGGTGGGTTGTAAAACTGGCATCCAAATAGCCCTGATCGTAATCGCCCAATTTCTTGATAACTGCTTTCACAGAGGCGATCTTGTAGTCCATTTTGGTATTGTCACCTAAGTTTATTTGGAATCGGTCTTCATACACCAGGGTCAGTCTTGACAGGTCGGACACATCCACAGAATCCACATTGCCCATCACGCCGTTTTTCTCCAAGGCGCCAATCAGCCGGAGAGCATTTTCCAGTAGCACCTTTCCTGCTACAACAGGCAGTGCCGGGGCGTCGGTAGGTGTGGTGGGCGCAGCCTCGCTGGCTACAGCCTGCTCCCCTACCATTGCGCCCTGCAGCTTCACACCCAAAATCTGCGTGTGACTTTTTACCGCGGCGGCATCGGCCTTATCAATGATACGACCCTCCGCATTCAGCAGCCACCAGTTAGACATGGTGTCGGAAGCAGCATAGGCAACGGACCGTTCCTTGATTTCAATATGCACGGTATCCGGCAGTTTTATTCCCACACGTACACTGTCAACATAAGGAAGTTTCTTACAAATCTTAGCGCCGATCTTGGCTTTGCTCAGGCCCAGCAGACTATCACCGTTCCGTACACCGGAAGCCTCGGCGACGTCCCAGGCCGTATATTTCTCCGCACCGGCTACCAGGATCTTGGTGCTGTCCACCTTAAAGAAGATAGACATACCCGCAAACAGCGCCAACACAACAGCGGCAGCCGTTGCTAAGCGCAGCAGAAATCTGTTGCGGTTAAAGGGCTTTGCCGGTGTATATTGGATCTGAGATTCCTTTTTCTTTACCGGGGCCTTTTTGCGACGGGGCGGATTACCGGTATTCTTTCTTCTGTTATCCATGGTGTTACTCCTATTTCTTTATCAACTGCTCCATCACTGCACACAGCCGTTCCGCACTGTCCGGCACGGAAATACCGTACAGGGCTTTTCGCATAGCATTATATTTGTTCGTATCTGTCAGCAGTTCTGTGATCTGTCCGTAAAGCTTTTCCGGGGTAGCATCCTGCTCCAGCAGGACGACCGCTCCCCCCTGGGCTTCCATTGCACGGGCATTCTTCTCCTGGTGATTGTCCGTCACATTGGGTGAGGGAATCAGTACACAGGGCGTACCGGATGCGGCGATCTCGCTGCAGCTGGATGCGCCTGCCCGGCTGATGATCACATCTGCCGCAGCCATTATGGTAGGCATATTGTAGATATACTCCTGCATTTGGATGGCGGGGCATTTTTCCAGGTCCACGCCCTGCTCTCTCACCCGGTCCGGCATCCAGCTCCAGCCGTAGCTGCCAACTGCGTGGATATGTCGGAAAGGAAAGCCGTTTTTCTGCTCCAATGCAAAAAGCTTAGCTGTCAGTTCGTTCATTGCCCTTGCGCCCTGGCTGCCAAAAGCCGACACCACCAGGGGCTTATCGTCCAGGCCCAATTCCTTGCGGGCATCGGCCTTTTGGGTATAGATAAATTCCCGGCGGACGGGCATACCCACCACTTCCACCTTTTCCGGGTGGGGATAGTGTTTTGCGCTTTCCGGAAAGCACACCAGCACTTTGTCTACCCATTTGGCTGCCATACGGGTAGTTAGGCCGGGCATTGCATTGGCTTCATGGACACAGGTGGGGATCTTTAACTGCTTTGCTGCACGCAGAGCCGGAAAGCTGGCATAGCCGCCTGTACCGACCACCACATCTGCATCAAAGTCCCGGATGATCTTTTTGCACTTTCCCACTGCGGAAAGGACGCTCTTGATTGCCCGGTAATTATTCTTAATGGCCGCCGGAGAAAAGCTCCGCTCCAAACCGAAGGCAGGCAAAACTTCCAAGGGGTAGCCGGCTTTGGGCACCAGCTCCTCCTCCATATTGCCCCGGCCACCGATGAAGAGGATCTTGCTGTCCGGGTGGCGTTCTTTCCAGATGTTGGCAACTGCAATGGCGGGGTTGATATGGCCGCCCGTGCCACCGCAGGTAAAAATCACATTCATATTTCTTCCTCCTGTTGCGCCGCTGCGTTGCGGTATCGGGAGATACTCAGTACGATCCCCATTTCCGCCAAATTCACCGCCAGCGCCGTTCCGCCATAGGAGAAGAAAGGAAGCGCAATGCCGGTAGAAGGCAGCAAATTGGTCACAACACCTAAATTGAGAATCACTTGCACAGCGATCAAGCTCACAAGGCCCGATGCCAAAACCGTTTGGAATCGGCTGGCGCCGTGGAGGGCTATCCAGTAGCCTCGCAGAATCAGCGCAGCAAACAAAACCATGATCAGAATTGCTCCAAAAAAGCCCAATTCCTCGCAAACGATGGCAAAAATATAATCATTATACTGAAAAGGCAGGTACAGATATTTCTGCCTACTCTTCCCCAATCCCAGGCCGAACAAGCCACCGGAGCCGATGGCATAGAGGGACTGGAGGATTTGATAGCCCGTATCGGAGGGGTCCTGCTCCGGGTGCCGCCAAGCCGTGACCCGGTCACCGGCATAGCCCATAAGGCTTACATACACCGCAACGAACAGCCCTGCCGCTGCCGCGCCGGCCAAAAGCCATTTGGGGTGGGTACCGGCTACGAACATCATAACCACCGCCACCATGCCCATCAGCATAATAGCAGAAAGGTGCTTTTCCAAAGCAAGAGGAATCAAAATCCCAAGAAGCGCTGCACCAAAGCCCAGCACACCGAAGCTAAATTTCCGGGCTCTGTTTCCAAAATCCCGGGTCAGCTTGGCAAACAGCACGATCAGCGTGAACTTGGCAATCTCCGAGGGCTGAAACTGGATGCCGCCAATATTGATCCAGCGTTTTGCCCCATTGACGGACTGACCGAACAGCAGCACCGAGAGCAGTAACGCAATGCTGATGCCATAGAGCCACCAAGCCCATTTCAGCCAAAACTCCGGCGGAATCCGGCTGGTGATCACCATTGCCCCCAATCCAATCAGAGCGCACAGGCCCTGTTTTTGCAGATACCGGGTGGATTGGGTATAGCCGGTATCGTAATGGCTTTGGGCATAGCTTGCTGAGTACAGCATTCCCAGGCCTACCGCCAATAAGAGCAAAAGCAAAAGTAAAAAAGGAATGTCTACACCTTCACGCATCGGGTTTCGATGCCGGTCCTCTTTGGCATACAGAAGCTTCTGCAATGCCAACCATCCTTTCCGTTAACCGATATGTCCTTTTACACCGAACCAGGCCACCGCGCACAGCAAAGCCGTTACAACGGTAAAGACAACCACGATTTTTACCTCTTTCCAGCCACACATCTCAAAATGGTGGTGAATAGGCGCCATCTTAAATATACGCTTGCCGTGGGTCAGCTTGAAATACCCCACCTGCAAAATCACCGAAAGGGTTTCCACAATATACACAAAGCCTACCAAGACGAGCACCAGGGGCATATCCAGTGCAAAGGCCATACCGCAGACAATGCCGCCCAAGAACAGAGAGCCGGTATCGCCCATAAAGACCTTGGCAGGGTGCCAGTTGTAAAACAGATAGGCGATCAAGCCGCCCACCATCGCTGCCGGCAGCAGGGCCAAATCCCATTTCTTCATAGAAACAGCGGCAACCGTAAAGAACACCATCACAGGGATCGTAACACTGCCGCACAGGCCATCAATGCCATCGGTAAGGTTCACCGCATTGACACAGCCCACGATCACGAACATAGCAAAGAAAATATAGGCCATGGGATGGATATGGACAGCTTTGTTCAAAAACGGGATATACAGGTCGCTGGTCATACTGCCCTCTAAGTACAGCAGGTACAGGTACAGGGCAGAAACAGCCATTTGCAGCATTGCCTTTTGCAAGGCGGTAAGGCCCAAATTCCGCTTGAATTTCAGCTTAAAAAAGTCATCCAAAAAGCCAACCAGGCCAAAGCACAAACCTAAAATCAGCACATAAAATGCTGTTTTTTCCTCCATAAAGGGCAGGCTCAGCACCAAACACAGCACCGCCGAGATAATAAACATCAAACCGCCCATCATCGGAGTGCCGGCCTTGTTATTGTGCCAGGTAGGGCCGATCTCCCGGATGGACTGACCTGCCTTCAGTGCCCGCAGCACCGGAAGCAGAAAGTAACCTATCACGCCGGTAAACACCAGCGATGCCAACACTGTAACACATACTCTCAGCATAACTGTAGTTTAATCCTCCAAAAATTTCTCCAGGACCTTTTCCATTTGCATACCACGGCTGCCCTTGAACAGCAGAACATCCCCGGGCTTTGCCATCTGCTTCAGCGCCTGCACCAGTTTCTCTTTGTCAGTAAAAGCTCTTGCCATATCCTGGGACATACCACCGGTGATGGCGCCGTACAGAAGCCGCAGGCTGTGGTCGCCGTAGGCTAAGAGCATATCTGCCTTTTCCGCGGCAACTCTGCCGATCTTATAGTGCTCTGCATCGGAGCAAACGCCCAGCTCCAGCATGTCACCCAGCACCGCCACACGGCGGCCTGCCCGGTTACCCAGCACAGTCAGCGCTGCGGTCATGGACTCAGGGCCTGCATTGTAGCAATCGCTGATAATGGTAAATCCGTTCTTTTCAAATATTTCCTGGCGGCCCTCCATATTCCGGAATGCGCCCAGGCTCTTCGTGATATTCTCCGGCGTAACACCCAACCGAACACCAACCGTTACAGCAGCCAAAGCATCGAGGACATAATGCTCACCCTCTAAATTCAGAGTTACAGGAATTGCTTTCCCTGCTGTGTTGGCTGCAAAGGACAGTCTGTCCGCAGCGTGGGAAACATCGCTGCCTGTGACATCCGCTTCCGGATTCCGCACAGCAAAGTAAACCGCTCTTTCCTTCAGCTCCTCACGCTGATTCCACAGGAGAGGATCGTCGCCGTTGAGAATGATAGCGCCGTCTGCCGGCATACCCTCCAAAATCTCCAGCTTGGCTTTCAGAATGCCTTCCATAGAACCAAGGTGCTCAATGTGCATGGTGCCGATATTGATAATTACCGCAATATCCGGCTTGCCGATGGATGCCAGATACGCAATCTCCCGGAAATGGTTCATACCCATTTCCAGCACCGCAACCTCTGTATCCTCCGGCATTGTTAAAATCGCCATAGGCATGCCGATATCATTGTTGTGGTTTGCAGGGGTCTTGCTCACCTTATAGGTGCTGCTGAGCACTGCAGACACCATTTCCTTGGTGGTGCTTTTGCCCACAGAACCGGTGATACCCACCACCTTCATGCCGATGCGCTCCCGCTCGCCACGGGCAATTTTACCCAAGGCCAGCCGGGTATCTTCTACCACGATGGCGGGAAAATCCCCATCGCAGTGGGTGCAAAGCACCGCAGCTGCACCCTTTTGGAGCGCAGCAGGAATAAAATCGTGACCGTCACGCTCCCCCTGCAGGGCAATAAACAGCTGGTCTTTTTCGATCTTCCGGCTGTCATTATTCGCGCCTAAGAAGGTAATATCTTTATACTTAGAGTCCACAGAGCCGCCACACCATTTTGCGGCCTGGGACAAGGTAATTCTACCCATTATCCATTCCTCGTTTCTGCCAGGTATGCAGCCACCACTTCACGCTCGTCCAAATGGTGCTTCACGCCACATATCTCCTGGTATGTTTCATGGCCTTTTCCTGCCAATACAATTATATCATTCTTTTGCGCAATGTCCATAGCATATTGGATAGCTTTTGGACGATTTTCTATCACTTCATAGGATTTTTTTGCAGAATCTACGCCTTTGAGGATATCTTCGATAATTTTCATCGGATCTTCTGTCCGGGGATTGTCAGAGGTAATGATGGCAATATCCGCAATATCTGTGCCGATTTTGCCCATGATGGGGCGCTTGATGGGATCCCGGTCACCGCCACAGCCAAAGACGGCAATCAGCCGGCCCTTGCAGTAATCTTTTACAGAAGAGAGTACATTTTCCAATCCGTCGGGGGTATGGGCATAGTCGATAAGGATCGTATAGTCCTTGCCGGGGGTGGGCACTACCTCTACCCTGCCCTTCACGCCCTTGGCGGTTTTCAGCGCTTCGGCAGCATCCTGCAAAGAAATACCCAGCTGCAAAGCGCAGCCCAAAACTGTCAAAGCATTATACACCGTGAATTTGCCGGGAATAGGCAATCGCACAGGCACTTTTTCATTTCCGTATACAGCCGTAAAGGCGATGCCGTCGGAGAGCAGTTCCAGATTTTCTGCCTGCAGCTGAGCGGCATTTTTCACAGAAGTAGTAAGCACCGGGCAGGTTGCTTTTTGGGTCATTGGCTTAAACCAGGCATCGTCGCAGTTGGCAACTGCCTTGTCACAGCGGCAGAAAAGCTCTGCCTTGGTACGGCAGTAATCTTCCATGGTCTTGTGGAAATCCAGGTGGTCTTCTGTCAGATTGGTAAAAGCCGCCACGGTATAGTGCAGGCCAGCCACCCGGTCCAGGGCAATTGCGTGGGAGGACACTTCCATAATGGCGTGGGTGCAGCCACCGTCCCGCATTTGAGCCAGGAGCGCTTGCAGTTCAAAACTCTCCGGGGTGGTACGCTCTGTAGGAATGGACACATTGCCGATCATATTCTCCATAGTACCCATGAGGCCCACCTTTGCCCCCAGCACCTGCTCCAAAACATACTTCAGCAGCAATGTTGATGAGGTTTTGCCGTTGGTGCCGGTAATGCCGATCAGCTGCATCGCCTTGCCGGGATGGTCATAGAAATTTGCGCCGATCTGTGCCAAAACCAGTCGGTCATTTTCCACCTGGATATGGGGAATCTCATCCTCCTGGGCCTTGGCAGTTACCACCACCGCTGCGCCCATTTGGAGGGCCATAGGGATATATTTGTTGCCGTCTGTGGCAAAGCCGGTAATGGCTACGAACATACAGCCGGGAGTCACCTTCCGGGAGTCGTAGACAACCTCAGTAATATCCGTAGAGAGGGAAACATTTCCCTTAATCACTTTCACATCAGACAGCAATTTTTCTAATTTCATAGGTATTTCTCCTTAATCGGCAGCTTTTAGGTCTGCAAAGCTGAGTTTTATCGTTGTTCCCACAGGAACTTGGGTATCTTTCGGATGGGATTGGGCGGCGACCTGGGCATCGAGAGCATCGTTGCCGGTCACCAAAATATAAAGCCCCAAAAGGCCGGCGGCATCGCTGGCCTGCTGACGGGTCATTCCCGCAAAATCCGGGACGGTGACAAGCCTTTGTTCCGGCTCTTCTCCCAAATAGAGCAACACCTGGCTGTTTCCCGGCACAACACTGCCGGGGTTGGGGATCTGGCCCGTTACAGTTTCTCCCGTGCCTATTGTTTCGGCGGTAATGCCAAGGGTTTTTAACTGTTTTTGCGCATCTGCAAGGGTAAGGCCCTTGTAATCCTCCACGGTCACTTCCCTGCCGGCTGCATCCTCGGGGCTGTAGTTTCTCTTCACTTCCAAATAGGGCAAAATATCGCTCATCACAGCCCCCACAGTGGGCGCTGCCATCACACCACCGGAAATATAGATGCCGGTACTGCGGGAGGGGGTATCCAGTGCCACAAGTACAATATACTCCGGATCGTCCATGGGCGCAACCCCTACGAAGGAGACAATTTTATCCTGCACCCGCTGGCCGTTCTCATCAAACACGTCGATTTTCTCGCTGGTACCGGTCTTTCCACCGATGGAAAAGCCCGCCACCTGGGCATTTTTTGCTGTACCCTCCTCCACTACGGACTGCATCAGTTGACACATGGTTTTGGAGGTTTCCTCCTTGATGACCTGGCGCAAAACTGTGGGCTCCTGCTGCAGAACTGTATTACCCTCAGCGTCGATCACCTCAGAAACCATATAAGGCTCTAAAAGGTAGCCTCCGTTGACCACTGCCGCAATGCCTCTGACAAGCTGCAACGGGGTAAGCTTAAAGGTCTGCCCAAAAGAGCCGGAGGTCAGGGATGCCGTTCCCCATTTGTCGGTATCGGTCACCAATTCCTTGGAGAAGAACACCCCCTTACTCTCACCTGCCAGGTCGATGCCGGTTTTCTCCAGGATGCCAAAGTTTTTCACATATTCGTAAAACCGCTCGCCACCCAATTTCAATGCGATATGAGCAAAGGCCAGATTACAGGAATTCTGCAGGGCCTGGGGTGTTTTCTGCGCGCCGTGGCCGGTGGAGCGCCAACAGTGCAGCAGCTGCGCCCGGCCGGGGATATGCTCCGAACCGCTGCAGGAAAAAGCTGTGTCCAAAGTGATGGCGCCGCAATCCAGGGCCGCCGCCATGGTCATCACCTTAAAGGTAGAACCCGGCTCATAGCCATCGGAAATACAGCGGTTGCGCCATTGTTTCAGAAGCGCTGTATTTAACAAGCTTTGATAGAGCTCTTTTTCTTTTTGATAACCCTCGCTGCCTTCCGGGAGCAACGTATATTTTACCCGCTGCTGCTCTATCTCCAGGGCTGCTTGGGCATCCTGCACTTCCATATAGTTATTGGGATCATAGCTGCCCAGGGTTGCCATAGCTAAAATCTCACCGGTTTTGACATGCATCACCATGCCGAATGCGCCGTTTTTTACATCGTACTTGGCAATGGCTTCCTCCATCCGTTTTTCCAGGCATGCCTGCACGGTCAAATCTAAGGTCAGCACCACACTGTCGCCTTGCCGGGAGGCTATGTAGTTTTCATAGGAAAAGGGCATATCCATTTCGTTATTGCCCTTGGTGGTGATCACGCTGCCCTTACTGCCCTCTAAGTAACTGTTATAAGCCGCCTCTATGCCCTCTGAACCGGTGTTGGAGGCATTGGTAAAGCCAATCACCTGGGCAGCTAAGCTGCCATAGGGGTAATAGCGCTGGGAATTGGGCTCTATGTGGATACCGGAAATGCCCTCGGCATTGATATAACTGCGGATCAAGGCTGCGGTTTCTTCATCGATCCGGGCAGCGATCTGCTTATAGCGCATTTTGGTATCGGCTGCCTGCTCTGCGATCCAGGCAGCATCCAAATCCAATATCTCTGCCAATTTGGCGGAGATTGCTGAAATATTTGCCTTGGATTGCTTCAGTTCGTGGGGATCTAAGTAAACATTTTCCACACTTTGGCTGCACGCCAAAACATTCATATTACGGTCATAAATAAACCCCCGGTCCGCTGTCACCTGGGTGGTGCGGGTCTGATTCCGCAGCGCCAGGTTGGCATAATAGTCATAATCCCGGACCATCAGATTCAAAAGCTGCACCGTCACCGGCACAAACGCCAGTACACCCAGCAAAATCGCAACAATGCCGATCCTTCTGTGTTGACCGGTATCCTTCCGGATACGATTATACTCCCGCTTTTTGGTTTTTTTTGCCATATTATCCCGACCTTCCTAAAAAAGGGCAGCAAGGGAATCCCTCGCCGCCCATCGCAGCCTTATTTTAGTGTATTGGTCGGGATACAAGCTTTATGCAAACAAACTTGTTAAAAGTGTTTCCGATTGCTTATTCGGCAGGCAGCTCCAGGTGGATCACGGTGTGAGTCACTTCCTCCTTGGGAACCATACCCAAAGCCAGGGCGGCCTCTTCGATTTCTACCAAATCGCATTTGCCTTCATACTGCGTCCGCAGGCTCTCATTTTCTATGCGGAGGGTTTCCACATACTCAACCATAGTCGCAACCTTTTTCTGCTCGGTCTGCAAAGCGGAAAAGCCCACCAGCACGGAAATCAGCATAGAAACTGCCACCACTGTACCAAACAGCGCCACAGGATCCAAATAGATCTTGATCCGCTTTTGCTGTGTCTTTGTCCGGGGCAGCGCAGGGGTACGCAGAGGAATAACAGGCGCAAGCTTTTTGGCCGCAGTACCCGGCGTATAATATTGTACATACTGGGCCTTCATCTGTGCCATAGTGCTTGCTCCTTTCTATTTTTATAGTTTCTCGCAAACCCGCAGCTTTGCGCTCCGGGAACGGGGATTTGCTTCCAGTTCCTCATCCGTTGCCACGATGGGCTTACGGCTGATAAGCTTCACAGCGGGTTTCTTGCCGCATACACATACAGGGAAATTGGGCGGGCAGGTACAGCCCTTGGCTGCCTCTGCCATTGCATTTTTTACGATTCTGTCTTCCAAAGAATGGAAAGTGATCACCGCCAACCGTCCGCCGGGATTCAGCAGCGGAATGGCATCGCGCATTGCCTTTTCCACAGAGCCAAGCTCATCATTTACCGCAATGCGGATAGCCTGGAAGCTGCGCTTTGCCGGGTGCTGCTTTTCCCGCAGCGCCTGAGGAGGCATTGCCGAGCGGATCACATCCACCAGCTCAAGGGTGGTTTCAATGGTTTTTTCTTCCCGGCGGCGGCAAATTGCCGACGCGATCCGGGGGGCATACCGCTCTTCGCCGTAGTCAAAGAGAATGCGTTTTAATTCTTCCTGTGACCAGGTGTTTACCACTTCATAAGCGCTGAGCTTGTCCTGGCTGTTCATACGCATATCCAAAGGGGCATCTGCCATATAGGAAAAGCCCCGCTCCCCGTCGTCAAGTTGGGGAGAAGACACGCCTAAATCAAGCAATATGCCATCCACGCCGGAGATTCCCAATTCCTCCATCACCTGCTTCATTTCGCAGAAATTGGAGTGTACCAGGGTGACACGGTCTTTATAAGGTTCCAGCCGTTTGCCGGAAGCCTCCAAAGCAACCGGGTCCCGGTCAATGCCGATGAGCCTGCCGGTTGTCAGCCGCTGCACGATATGGCTGGAGTGGCCGGCACCGCCTAAAGTGCCGTCAACATAGATGCCGTCGGGCTTGATGTTAAGCCCCTCCAGGCACTCTTCCAGCAGCACCGAAATATGGTGAAAGTCTTTCATAGACCAATGGCCTCCAAAGATGCCAGGAGCTTTTCGGGGGTAAGGTTCTCCGCCTCAAAGCTGCGGAACTCTTCTGCATCCCAGATCTCTGCCTGTCCTGCACGACCCACGATCATCACATCCTTGCTGATACCTGCATAGTCCAGCAAAAACTGCGTCAAGCCGAAGCGGAACTGCTTATCGGGGTTGCATTCGGTAGCATTCATAAAGATCAGGCTGGTGGCTGCAGAGCGCTGAGAAATAGGCAGGGTGTTGTAATTCTGGCTGAGGGTGTCCCAATCCGGGGCAGTATACACAGTCAGACAACGGTGACCGCAATTGACGCCCAGGGTCACATAGAAATCCTGGCCCAGCTCCGCACGCAGCTTAGCGGGTACGAACAGACGATTCTTTTCATCCAGTTTGGCCGGGTATTTACCTATCATTTTGCGCTCACCTCCTCCATTTTGCTCCACTTTACTACCATTTTGCTCCATTTAAGGATAGTATAAACGATGTTTTTTCAAAAATCAACACTTTTCTTTCATTTTTTTCAAAAAATTTTGCCGAAATTACCATAAATTTCTAATTTTAGAACGCTTGTTCTAAAAACAGAACAAGCGTTCTTCTCAATCCTGGAAAATCAGCTTTCCCGCTTCCAACTTTCCTTTTATTTTTGCAGGTTTCTTGGTGCAACCCAAAAGATAGGCCGCCAGCGGCCCTTCCACCTGTTCCTGGACCTGCCGGCGAATTTGCCGGGCCCCCCCCTCTTTTTTGCTTTTTGATATCAGCTCTGCTGCCAATTCTTGGGGCAGTGTCAGCTGTATACCCATTCCGGTCACCCGCTCCTGCAGCTGGCGCAGGTACTTTTCGGCAATTTTTATCATCGTTTCCTGTTGCAAAGCGTTGAAAGGCACTATCGCATCCAACCGTCCCAAAAACTCCGGAGAAAAATGCCGGCGCAGGGCCTCCCTGGTCTGCCCCTCCCTGCCCTCGGGCTGAAAGCCCAAACCGTCACTGCGGTGATCCCCGCCCAAATTGGAGGTCATCACCACGATGGCATTCCGGAAGCTGACTCTGCGGCCCGTAGAGTCCGTCAGAACGCCCTCTTCCATAATTTGCAGCAGAATGCCTGTCACATCCGGATGGGCCTTTTCCACTTCATCCAAAAGCACCAGGCAATAAGGTCTGCGACGGACAGCCTCGGTGAGCTTGCCGCCCTCCTCGTAGCCCACGTAACCGGGCGGCGCGCCGATGAGTCTGGCAACGGTGTGTTTTTCCATAAACTCCGTCATATCCAACCGGATCATCGCTTCCCGGCTGCCGTAAAGCTCTTGCGCCAGTACCCGGCACAGCTCGGTTTTACCCACGCCGGTAGGGCCGGAAAAGAGCATCGTTGCCACAGGGCGGTTCTCCTCCCGGATGCCGCTGAAGCCTCTGCGGAGGCACTCCGCCACCTGGGACACTGCCTTACCCTGGCCGATAATTTCCTTTTCCAAAACATTTTCCAGTTTCAGCAGGGTCTCCCGGCGACTGGCTGTGAGCCTGCCCACAGGAATCCCCGTCCGGGCAGAAACCGCCCAGGCAATATCTCCGGCATTAACGGTCTTGCTCCGTCTGCCCTCACCACCCCGGCCGGTGAGCCGCTGCATTTTATCCCGCAGCTGGGCTGCCTTTTCGTAGCGGCTCTCCCGGATAGCCTCCTGCAATTCCTCTTCCAGAAGCTGTCGCTGATTATTGCCTGCGGCATAGAGCTCTTCCATCCGGGCATGAGAAGCGCCCTCGTCCAAAAGGTCAATGGCCTTATCCGGCAGGTAAAGATCCGGCAAATACCGCACTGACAGCCGCACTGCCTCCTGGACAGCCTCCTCAGAAATGCGGATATGGTGATGCCGCTCCAGTCCCGGCTTCAAGCCGTGGAGAATGGCAAGGGTAGCCTCCTTATCCGGCTCCTCCACCATTACCGGGCGAAACCGTCTGTCCAGAGCCGGGTCTTTTTCGATGAATTTCCGGTATTCCTCCAAGGTGGTCGCCCCCAACATTTGCAGCTCTCCCCTGCCCAGGGCCGGCTTGAAGATGTTGGCGGCGTCGATTGCTCCCTCGGCAGCGCCTGCGCCTACGATAGTATGCATTTCGTCTACAAAGAGGATCACATCCCCGGCTCGGCGAATCTCAGCCAGTACATCCCGCAGCCGCTCCTCGAACTCACCCCGGTACTTGGTACCCGCCACCAAATTCGCCATATTCAAGCTGTAAAGCTTCTTGTTTTTCAGCTGGGGCGGCACAGTGCCCGCCGCCATCCGCTGGGCCAAACCTTCGGCTATGGCAGTCTTGCCCACCCCCGGCTCTCCCACCAGGGCGGGGTTATTCTTATTCTTTCGGCTTAAAATGCCGATGACCGTATCAATTTCTTTTTCCCGGCCGATCACCGGCTCCATAGTGGATGCTTTGAGTACCAGATCCTCGCTGAACTGTTCTAAGAGCTTCGTTGTAACCGCCTCCTTCTGCATAGTGTCCCTTTGTCTGCCCAGGGTATCCACAGCCTGATGAAACAGCTCCTCTGTGTCCACGCTTCCCAAAATAAGCAGCTCCCTTGCCGCTGATTTTTCCTGCCGGAGCATTGACAATAAGATATGCACCGGCTCTACACGGGTACTGTGCTGAATACCCGCCTCCCGGCCCGCTTCCTGTAATATCCGCCGCATCTGCATGGAAAAGCCCTGGGGCAGCGGCAGTCCCGGTGTGCCCACACCGTACAAAACCGCTGCGATCTGTTCTGTTAATTGGGGGTCAACGCCCATTTGCCGCAGCAGATTCCCGGTCATATCTGTTTGCCGGGACATCGCCAGCAATAGATGTGCTGAGCCAACATAGCCGTGTCCAAAATCCCGGGCGATATGGGCAGCATTCAGCAAAAGCTGCTGGGTTTGCCCACTGTAACGCATAAGTACCACCTGCCTCGGAGGAGATTCTCCCCGGGGCCTAAGAAAAATATACGGCAGTTTTTCAAAAAAACCATTGCATTTTGGAAAATCCGTGTTAGAATATAAATACGCTCCTCTTGCAGGAGCACACAACAATACATATTATTGGAGGGAAAATCATGGCTTACAAGATTACCGATGCTTGCGTTAAGTGCGGCGCCTGTGCTGACAACTGCCCCGTAGAGGCTATTTCTGAAGGCGACGAGACTTACGTCATCAATGCTGATGTTTGTGTCGATTGCGGCAGCTGCGCTGATAACTGCCCCACTGAAGCTATCGTAGAAGGCTAATTCTCCGATCTTGCTGTCAGCCTGCGCATTCTGCGCAGGCTGATTTTACTTTTTATAGGCGAGGTATATCGTGGAATATTTACATAACGGATTCACATTGTCCCTTTGCGAAGGGGCTTTCCCTTTAAGCACCGACTCTATTGCTTTGAGCGGTTTTGCGAGGCTTCCCCGTCAGGCCAGGGTATTGGACTTAGGCTCCGGTTGCGGAACACTGGGTTTGCTTTTGTGCGCCAAGGACGATGCCTGTCAAGTTACCGGCTTGGAGATCGACGAAACAGCGCATCTTACCGCTTTGGAAAACGCCCGGGTCAATGGCATCGAATCCCGTCTTAGCAGTATATGCGCCGATCTGCGAACTCTCCACTCTTTTCTTGCGCCCGGCAGTTTTCAGGTCTGTGTATCCAATCCCCCCTATTTCCCCGCCGGCCAGGAAAGCGCCAACTCCAAAGCCCGTCATCAACTGCAATGTGATTCCGATGATCTTTTTGAAGCCGCTGCCTGGGCTTTGCAATACGGCGGTGACTTTTTTCTGGTGCATAAGCCGGAACGGCTTGCTGAGCTTTGCGCCTGCGCTGTCAATCACAAATTGCAGCCCAAGCGGTTGCTGCTCCTGCGTCACAAGCCGGCTGATCCCATATCCCTTGTGCTTTTACAATGCCGCAAGGGCGGAAAGCCCGGTCTTAGCATAGAAGAAGCATATCTGCAAGAAGCAGACGGTACACCTTCTGCATATTACCGAAAGCTATATCACATTTAGGAGGCTATACTATGCCCGGAATGTTATATTTAGTCCCCACCCCCATCGGAAATCTTTCCGATATCTCCATTCGCTGCAAGGAAACCCTGGAAAATGCGGATTTTATTGCCGCCGAGGATACCCGGGTTACCTTGAAGCTGTTAAACCATCTTGGCATCAAAAAAAGCCTTGTCAGCTACTATGAGCACAACAAGGCATTTAAAGGCAGTGTGATCGTGGAGCGCATCTTGGCCGGTGAGACCTGCGCACTGGTTTCCGATGCGGGCAGCCCCGCCATTTCCGATCCCGGCGAAGACCTGGTAAAAGAATGCGCCCAGGCAGGCATCACCGTCTGCGCCATTCCCGGTCCTTGCGCTGCCATCACGGCGCTGAGCATTTCGGGGCAATCCACCGGCAGATTTTGCTTTGAGGGTTTTCTCTCCACCGCCAAAAAGAGCCGCCGGGAACATTTGGAAGCTTTGAAAACCGAGCAGCGGACGATGATCTTCTATGAAGCCCCCCACAAGCTTTTGGCTACGCTGGAATCCATGGCAGAAGCCTTTGGCGGGGATCGCCCCATCAGCCTTTGCCGGGAGCTGACAAAGCTCCACGAAGAGGTCATTCGCACCACCCTGCAGGGGGCAATTGACCTGTACAATCAGCAGCCGCCCAAGGGAGAATTTGTGCTGATCGTCGCCGGCGCTGAGCCTGTGGTTGAAGAAGCAGCCACACCCGAAGATGCTGCCAAGCGGGTGGCCCAGCTGATGGAAAGCGGTATCAGCCGCAAGGATGCCATCAAGCAGACCGCCCAGGAACTGAATTTGCCGAAAAACGTGGTATATGACGCCGCGTTGAATATTTGAAATATCCCTCCCGGACCAAGCATACTCTGTCCGGGAGGGATTTTTATGGTTATGAGTTGGATTTGGACCGGAATGGTGGCTGTTTCTTTCCTTGCTGCCGCCATTTTAGGCAACGGCAGTGCGCTTGCTGCCGCCATTCCCAAAGGCGCCCAGGAGGGTTTTCTGTTGGCTGTGTCCTTGGCCGGGTCTATTTGCCTGTGGACCGGGGTTGGAAAGCTTATGGAGCACGCCGGGTTGACAGGAATGCTTTCCAAATTACTCAGGCCGCTGTTAGGCAGGCTCTTCCCTTCCGCAAGGAAAGATGCACATTTAGAAAACTGCTTAAGCGCCAATATGTGCGCCAATTTCTTAGGGCTCGGCAATGCCGCAACGCCCATGGGAATTCAAGCGGCGCAGCGTTTGGCCAAAGGGCAAAAAGGCATTGCCAGCAACGAGCTTTGTCGGCTCATTGTGCTGAACACCGCTTCCATTCAGCTGATACCTGCCAATGTGGCCGCCGTACGGGCATCCTTAGGCTGTTCTTCTCCATTTGATATCCTCCCGGCAGTTTGGTTGACCAGCCTATGCTCTGCCGGGTTGGGGGTAGCCGCTGCGTGGCTATTGGGAAAGGTGTGGAAGAAATGACCGACTACATTGTTCCCGTTTTGCTTTTAACTGCTTCTCTTTTGGCACTGCGCAAACAGGAAAACAGCTATGATCTGCTCTTGGACGGTGCAGCAGATGGGCTTAAATTACTTGTTTCTTTGGTGCCCACTCTGATTCTATTGCTGACAGCAGTAACAATGCTCCGGGCATCGGGGGCAATGGAGGCTATCAGCAAGTTCCTCTCCCCTGTTTTTCGGTTTGTGGGGATTCCCCCGGAAACAGCCATGTTGGTGTTGATTCGCCCTATCAGCGGCAGTGCAGCCTTGGCTGTGGGCGCGGATTTAATGACACAATACGGGGTAGATTCCCTTGTAGGCAGAACAGCCGCGGTGATGCTGGGATCTACGGAGACCACCTTTTACACCATCAGCGTGTATTTTGGTGCTGCCGGGATCAAAAAGACCCGCTACACCCTGCCTGCCGCTTTGTTCGCGGATTTCGTGGGGTTCTTTATGGCATCAGTAACGGTGCGGCTGTTTATGCAATAATATCTCCCATCCAAACACTGCACATTTGCCATCCCGCACAAGGCGCTCAAACAAACAAGTTTTCTATGCTGCTTCCGTGCCGTAAAGTCAGCTGTGGAATGATTGCGTTTACATACATTCTGGCATTTTCGTCGGTGAGATTCAGCCACTGGCACAACTGCTGTGCTGCATCGGATAGACATTCCTCGGTTGCATCCGCAAGCGCGGATATGATCATTACATACTCTTCTGGTTCAAATACCAGCGAATGGATCCCTGTGCCAAGAATGGCTTTGCCGATCCCGTTGAGCAAGAGCTGTTCGCATTGATTGATGGTTTCCGGCATCAAACGATCCCAAAACAGCTCCAGCATATCATCCGGCACACCTGCCATAATCTGGTTTTCTATCCACATCACATTTAAGTAAAAGATACAGCGGTCGACCCCCCGGATACCCTCCGGCTGAGAGACCAACATTGGATAAAACAGTTCCTCCGGCTCTCTGTGTGCCAAATGTAGATGGTCATAGGTGTCAAGGTAATGCCGCAAATAGCGCAGGGCCTCCCAGCGGCATTCCGTCTGCCACTGTGGCGCAGTTGCGTAAACCAGTTCATATAAAGATTTTGCTTTTTGCAGCTTGCCGTCCAGGATGTCCTGTCCTATTTTGAGCGTTTCTTCGACATTAGTGTTGGCATAAATGCCGCCGGCAAGCTGCAGTGTATAATCAATAGATTCCATCAGCTCCTGTGCAAGCTCAACAGGAACAGAGGAATTGCTGCCCATATGCCGATGCTTGTGGTAGCTTTCTACCTGCTTTCCCATAAGGACATATATTTGGTGCATAACGCGCTGTTGCTCTTCCGGGGAAAGAGGGGTTACAGGAAGTTGATTCAAAGGAATGCCTCCTCATCCACATAGCGGTCGTCAAAATCGTGTCTTGCCCAACGGCACAGTTCCTCCAATGAGATGGTGGTAAGTACTTCCGTAGAGCCGTGGGCTGGCCCGTTGAACACTTTCTCCATAAATTCGATCAAATCATCGTCGGAGAAACGGTCTTCAGACTCATTCTTAAAATAATAGAATGCATCTTGAAGATCGCCTAAGGTGGCAGTGTAGTTATAAGCATCTACATACGGAGACTTGCAGAAGGCACGAATCAGCTTTGGAAGTATTCCACCACCAAACTCAACACGGCCGGTATTTTGCAGTGCCTGTCCCCGAAGCTCAACCAGTTCTGTAATATCTGCTTCCGTAAGGGTCAGACCGTAAAGCCGGTTCAGTTCGCTACAGCAGCGAATTTCATCTTTTGCTGCGGATATTTGCATTTGACGGATTTGCAAATCATTCATAATACATCCCCCCCTTATGCTGTCTATTTTACAGGAAAGAAAACAAACTACAAGTCTTGAAAAACAGCCTGTTTTCTGTTATAATATTTACAGCAAAAGAGAAGAACCTTTATAAAAAAGCGGTGTGCCGAAGCACACCGCTTTTTGTTATCTTGGGTTATTCTTCCTCTTCATCCTCGTCGTCGAAGGAAAACTCCAGGGTCTCGCCGCACTCATCGCAGATGATGCTGCCCTCTTCCAGGGTATCCTCATCGAAAGCGATCACATTGCCGCAAGCGCACTTGACTTCGTAAATGGTGGTCTCTTCGTCGCCGAAGTCGAAGCCTTCGTCCTCGAAGTCATCCTCGTCCTCGTAGTCATCGAAATCGTCCTCGTCCCACTCGTCATCGTAGTCCTCGTCATCCTCTTCGTCGAGAATGTAGTCCTCGATAGCGTCCAGGTCTTCTTCGATCTCATCCAGCTCGTCGGAAATAGCAATGGTGGTATCTTCGATATCGGTAACCTTCTTGGTCACATCGCCCAGCAGGTCCACGATGGCAGAGATCAGCTTGCCCTCGGCCTTCTCGGTATCCAGGTTCAAGCCATCCATCAAGCCCTTCAAATAGGCGGACTTTTCAGAAATCGTCATAAGAATTCTCCTAACTGAAAGAATTAAGCCTTGGAACGGCCCAGGTACTCACCGGTACGGGTATCGACCTGAATCTTTTCGCCCTCGTTGATGAACAGGGGCACCTTAACCTCAGCGCCGGTCTCCAGGGTAGCGGGCTTCAGGGTGTTGGTAGCGGTGTTGCCGGCAAAGCCGGGCTCGGTGGAAGTAACGATCAGGTCAGCAAAGTTGGGAACTTCCACGCCAAAAACATTGCCCTTGTAGCTCATGATGGTGCAGACATCGTTCTCCTTCACGAAAGCGAAGGAATCGTCCAGAGCGTCCTTGCTGATAGGAACCAGCTCGTAGGTCTCGCCGTCCATGAAGTAGTACAGATCGCCATCGTTGTAAGAGTACTCCATCTTCTTTCTCTCAATGAAAGCAGTGGGGAACTTGGCAGAGGGGTTCAAGCTGGTTTCGGTCACGCCGCCGGTGATCACGTTCTTCATCTTAACGCGAACAAAGGCTGCGCCCTTACCGGGCTTAACATGCTGGAACTCGATAACCTGCATAACCTTGCCATCCAGCTCAAAGGTAACGCCGTTTCTAATATCACCTGCAGAAATCATTTTGTATATCCTCCTAAGTGTATGCCCCAGTAGGGCTATTTTAACAATATGTTAGCAATTTATTTTAACCGATTTTTTCCTATATTGCAAGAGGAAAAACGCATTTTTTCAAATAATTATCAAATCTTTGGGGCTTTTCGTGATATTTTCACAGCCGTCGGCTGTAAAAATCACCACATCTTCGATTCTTACACCGAATTTTCCCGGCAGGTAAATGCCCGGCTCGGCAGATGTCACCATGCCCGGCTGCATCACCGTGTTGCCGCTTGGGTTACAATTGGGGGCTTCGTGGACTTCCATACCAAGGCCATGGCCATAGCCGTGGCCGAAGTATTCTCCGTAACCGGCATCGGCGATCACTTTCCGGGCCGCGGCATCTACTTCCTTTCCCTTCACCCCGGCGCGGGTTGCTGCAATACCCGCAAGCTGGGCCTGCAGGACCGTATTGTAGACCTTTTTCATCTCATCGGTTGCGTAACCGATTGCCACGGTGCGGGTCATATCGGAGCAATAGCCCTGTAGCATCAGGCCAAAGTCCATGGTGACAAAATCCCCCTCCCGGATCACCCGGTCGGTAGCCACGCCGTGGGGCAAACTGGTATTCGGGCCGGACACCACGATGGGATCAAAGGACAGTCCCTCACCGCCGTTTTTATACAGGCAGTAGATGATCTCCGCCTGCAGCTCTTTTTCCGTCATACCGGCCTTGATCCGGGTCAGCACCTCTGAAAAAGCCTTATCTGCCATCGCTTGAGCCTGGCGAATAATATCCAGCTCCCAGGGTTCTTTCACATGGCGAAAACCGCTGATTTCCGTGTGCATGGGGATCAGCTTGGCATTTAAGTCGGCAACATATTCGTTGAATTCCGCCACAGTCAGATAGTTTTCTTCATAGCCCAATGCGGTGATGCCAAAATCGGCAATGGCTTCATTCAGCAGCTGGGAATACGGATGTTCCCGGTCTGTCATCAAAACTTCAAAGTCACGGATTCCGTTCTGCGCCGCTTCGATATAGCGGCTGTCGGTAAAATAGCGGCAGCCCTTTTTGCTGACAATGGCCACGCCCTCAGCAATGTCAAACTCTGCGCCGTAATGGCGGCTGTAACGGGAAGTGAGCAACAGTCCGTCAACCTGCTCACCTAACAAACTTAAATACTTATCAAGATTTTTCAAGGGGCGATTCTCCTTTTGCAGGCAGCAGCTCTCCAGGGCAGCTCCAAAACGCCCCGGGCCTTCAGCCAGAAATTATGGTTATGTATTGCCTTTACCAGGATGGACTGGACTCCGGCGCTGTTGCCGCCCAGCACATCTGTATAGATCTGGTCACCTGCCAGGGCGCAGTTTTCTTTGGGCAGGCCGTAGCGGGACAGGCACTCCCGGATACCCTTGGTGCCGGGTTTTTTCGCATGGGTGATACAGGGAATGCCGTATTGGTCACAGAATATCTTCACCCGGTTCTTTTTGCTGTTGGACACCACACAGATCTCCACAGAAGAATCTGTCATCGTTTGAAGCCAGGCGGCCATTTCTCTTGTCGGCGCATTGGTGGCATAGGGCACGATGGTATTGTCAAAATCCAGCATCAAGAGCCTAATGCCCTTTTCTTCCAAGATTGCGGGGGTCAGCTCTGTGATTGAATCAACTTTCCACATAGGCAGCAGAGGAAAACGCATATCGCAAAACCTGCTTTCATAAAATATGCTATGATTATAGCACAGGGGGCGGTGTTTGTCTATGTTTTCTCAGGTGTTTCTTGCGGTGACGGCCAGAGAATTGGAAGCTGTCCGTCCCAAACGAACAGCTTATATAGCCTGTCATTTTTCTGCCGGGGGTTCAGGCCTCTCCAATATGCCCCACACATTGCCAGAAGGCAGCATATTACTCTTAGATGACAGCACACCGGTACAAGGTCACGACCCGGAAACTGTGGTAAAACAATTAAACGAACTGGCAAGCACATTTTCGCTCCGGGCGGTATTGTTGGATTTTCAAAGGCCACCTGCCGCAGAGGCGCAAAAAATGGCAGCTTTCATTTTGGAGAATTGTAAGTGCACAGCAGCGGTAACGCCGGCTTATGCAAAGGTGGGATTCCCGGTATTCCTACCACCGCCACCGGCAAACAAATCCCTAAAGGAATATTTGAAACCCTGGAACAAGGTGTATTTGGAACTATACGCTGAAGGGTTGGAGATTACCGTCACAAAGGAAGGCAGCCGGTTTTCTCCTATTTCTTCTGCTTCTCCCCTGCCCTTAACAGACAAACGGCTTCACTGTCACTATGGGGTGACAGTTTTCCCGGGAAAGGCTGTTTTTACTCTCAGCCGCAGCCGGGAGGATCTTTCCGCCCTTGCCCGGGAAGCAGAAGAATTGGGTGTTCTTGGGGTCGTGGGACTATACCGGGAATTGCAATAAAAAAGAGGAATCCAATTGGATTCCTCTTTTTATTTTTACCAAATTTCAGCTTTTTCCGGGAAAACTGCCTCCTCGAAGGGATACAGACCCTTGGGAAGGTTATCCCACTGCATCTCCTTCAAATTGGAAGCACCGGCGCCGGGGGTGTCGCCGAAGTACACCAAGTCAGAAATGTAGCTGTACGGCTCACGGAAAGAGGTATTGGCCTTGACCACCACCAAGTCGCACAGTGCAGGATCAACGCCAAAACCACGCAGGACCTGAGGATCACCGGAGGCAGTACCACGATGGCACAGAACCACATAGATATTGCCGAAGCTGACCACAGCGGTCTTGCCCAGCCAAGCAGGATTGCCTCTGCCAGCCTTGCCTTCCTGGCGGAACCAACCGTCATGGAGAGAACGAACCAGGCCCTCAGCCTTCAGAGGGCCGGGCATACCCTTGGTAAAGCCTGCGCCAACAGTGAATTGGGCCTTATTGCCCACACCGGTCCGGAATGCCAATTCCACAGAAGCGGGATCAACAATGAACATACCTGCCCGCAAATTGCTGCCACGCTCCAAAAGGCGCAGAGCAACTGCACAGCTGTCACCCACAGCGCCGCCGTTGGGAGAGTCCGCTGCGTCAACCAACAGCACAGGCTTGCCGGTGGTGTTAGCCTCGGCGGCATCAATGATTTCGTCGATAGACTTAAGATCAGGCCACATATCGTCCTTAGCATTCCACAGATCCGTAGCCAACTCCATAGCGCAAGCCGCTGCCTGGTCAGTATCTTCAGCAATCGTAACGACCCGGGTCATAATCTCGGGAATATCCAGCCAGGGCTGCACAGGGAAAACAGTGGCATCGGAGATCTTGCCGTCAGCAATCATACCCTTTGCCTTTTCCAACAGGCCCTTGAAGGGCTCTTCCCGGGTGGTATAGCCGGCAGGAGGTACAAACATAGGAAGATTCATCGTAGCCATGCGGTACTTCTTGCCTTCCAGCAGGCCCATCAGGTGCTTGGCAGCACGGTAGCCGGTCTCAAAGAAGTCAATATGGGGATAGGTCTGATAGCCGCAAACGATGTCGGCATTTTTCAGAATCTTGTCGGTGATCTTTGCGTGGAGGTCAAAGGAGGCAGCGATAGGCTTATCTCCTGCCAGCTTACGCAGGATCTCCAGGAAGAAACCACAGGCATCGTCCTCATTTTCCGTGCAAGTAGCACCATGGAGGGAAGCATAAATTCCGTCAAACTCCTCGTTTTGGCAATAGTATGCCATGCGCTCGCACAGATAGTTTACCACCTGGTCCGAAACACGACCACCGGAACTGGCGTGAAGGAACACGGTGGGGACCACCTCGCCACCGGCCTCGGTAATGGCGGTATAGCCACCATGGACAGCGGACTTGCCGTCGAGAGATTTCTGTAAACGGGCTTCGCCCTCAAATTCCCGGTTTGTACCGAAACGGTCAATATCCCATGTAATGGGATTGAAAGTATTGGATTCCTGATGGAAGGAGCACACCAAAATTCGTTTTTTCATTCTTTCATCTCCTGCTTATTTCAATAATTCTGTCAGTACCCGACCATCGGCCTCGGGCATAGTTTCTCCAAGCACGGCAGCCAAGGTGGGTGCAATATCCACCAGCTTTGCATTTTCAAGAACAGCGCCGTGCTTAAAAGCGGGGCCATGGGCCAGGAACACAGGCTGGGGACCCAATTCCGGCTCATAGCCGTGGGTACCGCATAAAGGCTTCTGTTCGTCTGCGCCCAGGATCTCAATTGCATCCTCGGTCCAGGCTTCGCTGACAGAAGTCTTGCCGTCGGTTGCCAGCATAAAGCTAAACGGACCGTATGTGCCGTATTTTTCCTTGGCTTCCTCGGTGGTATACACCTTTGTAAGACCCCACTTTTTCTCGTCGACCAGTTTCTGCAAATAGGCATACACCTTATCGTACAGTTTTTTATTGTTGGGGTCACGCAGGTAGACGGAGGCGGACATTGCGTTGTTCTGTGCAAAGGCCTGCCAGTCATAAACCGTACCGTCCGGCGCTACATCCAGGAAACCGCCCTTGGCCAGCAACACATTGGGTCGGATGCGCTTTTCATAGTCCATCTGACCGTGGTCACTCAGGATCACAAAGTTGGTATCCTCATAGGTGCCGGCATCAGTCATTGCGGCAAGCACATCGCCCAGCCACGCGTCGGTACGATCCAATGCCTCAAAAACGCTTTTGCCAAACACGCCGTCGGTGTGACGGGCGGAGTCCAGCGCGCAGTTATGGACCAGCAAAACATCGGGCTTGGCATCCCGGATCAGGGAGCAGGTACATGCCATAATAAAGGGATCAAAGCCAAGCTTACTCTTGCCTTCCGGGTGGACACGGGGAGGCAGGAACTCATAATTATCCCGGACAGCCTTCATAGCAACTTCGTCAGCGCCCATTTTGGTGAAAGCCTGCTCGGGACTCTCATCCCGATAGAAGAAGAAATACTCATTGATAATGTAGTCTACATTGGGGTTATTGCCAGTAATGGGCCAATAGACAGAGGCTGTGGTACAGCCCGCCCGCTTGGCAGCGGCAAAAATGTCCTCAACGCGGATGACCTTGGAATCCAGATACCAATGCTTTTTCTTATCGTCATAGTCTTTGAACGGTACATTGTTGTAAATGCCGTGCTTTCCGGGGTAGCAGCCGGTCATCATAGTAGTGTGGGCGGGATATGTTATGGCAGGAAATACAGAAAGTACCTTTTCCACCTCTGCCCGCTTTTCCATGATTTTACGGAAGTTGGGTTTGGTCATCATATAGGCCACATCTTCGTGGACCATAGCGTCCATAGACAACACAAACAGCTTCTGCTTCATAATAAATCTCCAGTTTATTTCAACAATTCTGTCAGCACCCGGCCGTCAGCCTCGGGCATAGTTTCTCCCAGCACGGCAGCCAAGGTGGGCGCAATATCCACAGCTTTGGCATTTTTCAAATAAGCGCCGTCCTTAAAGGCAGGGCCGTGAGCCAGGAATACAGGCTGGGGTCCTCTTTCCGGGGTATGGCCGTGGGTGCCCTTGAGACCGCCGTTGGCCAGCGGCACAACAGGATGTTCTGCCGTCCAGGAATTGGCAAAGCCATAGCCATCCTCAGCTTCCACCATAAAGCTGTAGGGGCCGTTTTGACCGTACTGTTCCAGCAGTTCGTCCTTGGTGTAGATCTTACGGATACCGTACTTGCCGCTTTCCTGCAGCTCCTGCAAGAAGGCATAGACCTGGTCATACAGCTTTTTCTGGGTATTGTCCACCAGGTGGACAGTTGTAGAGAAACCGTTTGCCTGGGAATAGGCTTTCCAGTTATAGATGCCGCCGTTGGGTGCAACCTCCAAAAGGCCGGCTTCCCGGAACAGCACATTCAAATGGATATACTTGGTCATATCCATCTGACCGTGGTCGCTGAGGATGACAAAGTTGGTGTCCTCATAAACACCGGCATCCTCCATAGCGGCGATCACATCGCCCAGCCATTCGTCGGTGCGGTCCAGGCCCTTGGTGATCAAATCGCCGAACACACCGCTCTTATGCCGGAATGTATCCAAAATGCAGTTATGGACTAAGATCACATCCGGCTGCTCGTTGCGGATCAAGCTGCAGGTACAGCCCATCAGGAAACCGTCAAACCGGTCAGCCAAAGGCTCACGGCCTTCCTTTTTGGGGAATAAATGCATATTCTCCCGGATAACCTTGCGCGTGGCTTCATTGGCGCCCTGCTCGGCAAATATCTCCTCCACGTGGTTGATCTCATCGGGATAGTAGAAGAAATACTCGTTGATAATGTAGTCCACATTGGGGTTATTAGCGGTAATGGGCCAATATACAGAGGCGGTGGTACAACCTGCCCGCTTAGCAGCAGCAAAGATATCCTCCACATACACCCAGTTGCTGTTGGTTGCCCAATGGGAAATGCCGTCATTGAAAGTCTTCAGCTGGAAGTTGGCAAACACACCGTGCTTGCCGGGATAGCAGCCGGTCATCAATGTGGTGTGGGCAGGATAGGTGCTGGCGGGGTAGACGGTGGTAACACCCTCTACCTCAGCACGCTTTTCCATAATCTTCTTGAAGTTGGGCTTTTGGGACAGGTAGGCAATATCCTCGTGGACCATTGCGTCCATAGAGATCACAAAAAGCTTTTTCTTCATTGCTTATCCCTCAATAGCCTTTGTTGCAACAATGTCAACACCGGTGCCGCAAATATTGGCAACCACCACATCGTAACGGTTAACAGGTGCCTTCACGGTAGCTGCACGGATCACTTCCATGCAATCGAACAGCTTTTCCTTGGGAACAGGCTTGTTGGAACGGACAGGCAGCAGATCGTTTTGGCCATCCAGCTTAACGAGCGTAGTCAGAATGCGGACGGGGTGTGCAAATTCTGCGCTGGCATATTCTAAGCCCCGCTTACAGCCCTGGCCCTCGACAGACAGGATCTTATCACCCTCGCCCTCTACCTGGATGTGGCAGCCACGGGGGCAGACTGTACAAATGATTTCCTTTTTCATAGCATCAGTCCTCCTTGATAACTTCTACGGTCACGGTATCGCCGGTGAGCTTCTCCGTGGCAACGTTCACATGGCACATTTCGCCGGGGTTGACCCGGAATTCCTTGGTGCTGGCAATGACTTCGTCACCGCAGCGGGCAATCAGCTTGACGCCCAGCTCCGGCTGCAGAACACGGAAGTACAGGCTTACCTTGCCGCCTTCCTCATTGGCATCTACTGTCTGGGGACACAGGTAACGAACATTCCGGCCGGTGACACAGGTAACAGTCTTCTGCTCACCTGCCAGCTTGCCCATTGCGTAACGGGCTGCGTACTTACCGGCACGGGAGCTCTCCTCACTGACGTTATCCACCAGGTCGTTGACGTGGACAACGTTACCGCAAGCGAATACGGAAGGTGCGGAGGTCTGCATATACTGGTTAACAGCAGGGCCGTTGGTGATGGGGTTGATGGCAATGCCGGCCTTGCGGGTCAGCTCGTTTTCGGGCATCAGACCTACGGAGAACAGAACGGTATCGCACTCCACAAGCTCAGCCTTCTCAGCGATGGGCTGCTTCTTCTCGTCAACAGGGGCTACCCAAACGCCGGTAACACGCTCGTTACCCTCGATACGGGTGATGGTATGCGCCAGCTTCAGAGGAATGCCGAAGTCGTCCAGACACTGCACTCTGTTACGGGTGAGGCCTGCCAGGTAGTCCATCAGTTCGACCACCATAACCACCTTGGCGCCTTCCAGGGTCATACGACGGGCCATGATCATACCGATATCGCCGGAGCCGAGAATGACGACCTTCTTGCCCACCATAATGTTCTGGCGGTTGACCAGGCGCTGGGCAGAGCCGGCGGTGTACAGGCCGGCAGGACGGGTACCGGGAACCATAATGCTTGCGCGGGTCTTCTCACGGCAGCCCATAGCCAACACGATGCTCTTGGCCTGCACCTGGGTCAGACCGTAGCGGCTGCTGGTGCAAATAACTTCATTTGTCTCGTGGTTGACTTCCAGGACCATGGTGTCCAGCATATAGTCAACGCCCACTTCCTTTGCCTTGTCCACGAAGCGGCCATAGTACTCAGGACCGGTCAGCTCTTCCTTGAAACGGGTCAGACCGAAGCCCGGGTGGATACACTGCTGCAGAATGCCGCCCAGCGCATTGTCACGCTCTAGGATCAGCACCTTTTCTGCGCCCTCTTCCTTGGCGGCAATGGCTGCTGCCAAGCCGGCGGGGCCGCCGCCGATAATTGCTACATCACATTTTACATTATACATATCGCTGCACCTCCCTTAGCGGGTAGAACCGGTAACCATATAGGAGCCGGCATTGTTCTTGTTGATATCGGTAGGCTCGCAGCCCAACTCACGGGCCAGGATCTCGATGACCTTAGGACCGCAGAAGCCTCCCTGGCATCTGCCCATACCGGCACGGACACGGCGCTTCACAGCGTCAACACTCCGTGCGCCCAAAGGACGGTGGATAGCATCCAGGATCTCAGCCTCGGTAACAGTCTCGCAACGGCAGATCACATTTCCGTACAAGGGGTTCTCCTTCACCAATGCATCCTGCTCTTCCCGGGTGCATTCGCTGAACTTTACAATGCCCTTACGCTTGGAGATGAAGTTCTCCTTCAGCTTCCAGCCAGCGCCACGGGCCAGCAGCTGCTGCACAACATATGTACCCATAGCCAAAGACAGGGTCAGACCGGTGGAACGGACGCCGGACAGGTTTACATAACCTTCCAAATCGTCCCAAATGTCGAAATTCAATCCCTCGGGGTTACGGTTGGGGCGCAGGCCGGAGTACTGGGTGATGGTATCACGGACATTCACATTGGGAATGAGGTTGCGCACATCGGCAGTGATAGAAGCCAGGCCCTCTGCAGTGGTGGACTTATCCAGCTTGGAATCCTGGTCCTCGGCGGTGGGGCCAACCAGCATATTGCCGTGGATGGTGGGGCACATCAGCTTGCCCTTGGTGATCTTGGTAGGAATGGGCAGGACAATGTGGTCAACCTGGCAGGAGGTGTTCTTATCCAAAATGAAGAACTGACCCTTACGGGCAACTACCTTATACTCTGCCTTACCGACCATCTCTGCGATATCATCGCAGTACAGGCCGGCGCAGTTGATGATGTACTTGGTTTCGATCTCCTCACCGGTGGTCTGCACGGTCTTGACCTTGCCACCCTCGGTGGTGATGCCGGTGACTTTGGTGCTCAGCAGGAAGCGCACGCCGTTGGCATAAGCATTCTCTGCATAAGCCTGCACCAGGATAAACGGATCAATGATACTCTCACGGGGAATCCACAAGCCGCCCTTCACCTCGGGGTTCAGATTGGGCTCCATAGCCAGCAGCTCTTCGCGGGTCTTGTACTCTACATCGTAAACATGGTTCTTGAATGCCTTTTCCTTAATGGCAGGCAGCTTCTCGAACTGCTCGTCAGTAATGGCGGGCAGGATCGCGCCGATCCGGGCAAAGGGAACTTCCAGATCCTTTACCAGTTCGTCATACATGGGGTTCGCTGCCACAACCAGCTGGGACTCCAGGGTGCCGGGCGCGGCATCATAACCGGTGTGGATAATGGCACTGTTGGACTTGGAGGCATCGCCGCCCACATCCTCGTTCTTGTCAACTACAATGACATCCACTTCGTACTTGGAAAGCTCACGGGCAACAGCGCAACCAACGGCGCCTGCACCGATCACAACCACATCTGTTTTCAGCATTTTTCATACACCTTCCTAATTTGTTTTTCGCGTGGGTATAGTATCACCCGGACAGTATAGCACATCGCCACAACATTTGCAAGACCTTTTCAAAACTTTTGCAAAATCCGCAAAAAACAGGCAGTGCAAATCCGAAGATTTGTACTGCCTGTATATTATTTTGCCACAATCACCTTAGCACCGGCAGTTTCCAATGCCTTTACCGCCTGGCGGCTGGCATTGCTGTCGGTAATGACCAGGTCAATTTGGTCCAAAGTGCAGACATTGTTCATGGCTCGCACCCCCAGCTTGGTGGAGTCTGCCAGGGCAATGGCCTGTCTTGCATTGAGGGCCAGCTGCCGGTGCAGTCTTGCCTCGCCGATGTGGAAATCGGTGATGCCGTTTTCCGTGATACCGCCAATGCCGATAAAGGCCTTGTCCACATTGAAGTGCACCAAGTTCTCATCTGCCGGAAAGCCGGACAAGGTCAGTTCCTTGGCTCTTACCTGTCCGCCGGGCAGGATCACCGTGCATTCCGGGATCTCGCTGAGCGCCACTGCGGTACGCAAGGCGTTGGTAAACACCGTGATAGGGCCGATATTCTTCATATACTGCACCATTGCCTGCACTGTGGTGCCTACACCTAAATACACTGTATCGCCGGAACAAATCTGCTTTGCCGCCTCCTGGGCAATGGCATTTTTCTGCTGGTAATTCGCCTTGGCACGGCTGGCATACTCCGGCTCAGCGCTCAGAGAAACATTGAGGGCTGCACCGCCATAAACCTTACGCAGAACACCCTGCTGCTCCAAATAGTCTAAGTCCCGCCGCACAGTTTCGATAGAAACGCCAAAGCGTTCCATCAGTTCCGCATTGGTAACTGTCCGCTGCCGGGTGATCAGCTCCATAATTTGACTTCTGCGTTCTAATTTCACAGCAGTTCCTCCCTATGTGTCAAAATCTAAAACATTGTCAAAACATTATCATAGACAGTATGCCACAGAAGCCAAAATTTGTCAAGCAATGGGAATTTGCCAAAACTGCAACTCGATGTTATAATACACCCAAACATAACGACCACACCGAGGTGCTATCATGTACAGTGATGTATTTTGTAAAGTTTACAACGAGTTTGGATGGAATTATTACCCAGAGATATTTGGTCAGCAGCTGCTAACCTGGCTGCAGCGTCGGAATCTCCGCCCCAAAAGCAGTATGGATTTAGGATGTGGCACCGGTATTCTGTGTAACATTTTGCACAGCAACGGCATTTGCGCCGCCGGTATGGATTTCTCCGCCGGTATGATTGAAATTGCCAAACAAGGAAATCCGGATATCTCCTACGAGGTTGCGGATATGGTCAGTTTCTGCCCGGATACCAATTTTGATCTTGTGACCTGCACCGGAGATGCGCTGAACCACATTTCCAACCTTTCTGATGTGAAGCGAATCTTTGAGAATGTGCACCGCTACACTTCCCCTGGTGGCTATTTCATTTTCGATATTCTCAACGAACACGAGGTCTCCACCAGTGAGCCTTTTGAGATGGATTTCAGCGAAACAACACGGGTGTGGTTTCAAATGACCCGCCCGGAAATCAATCAGGTGAATCTAAAAGTTCGGGTATTTGAAAGCGGTCAGCTCCAGCTCGAAGAGAATATTAGAGAAACCATTCACGATCCAGCTGTAATTTGCAGTTTTTTACAACAAAGTGGTTTTATTGTAGAAAGCTGTACGGACCGGCTTTTGGAGGACAGCAATCACGGCACCACTTGGTTTATCATTGCCCGTAAGCCTTACAGTATTGCCGACTCTTGATACATGATCCCAAAATCAAATTGCCCTAAATGAAAGGCTAAGAGCGGTGACGGATGATTCCGTCACCGCTCTTTTTTGTGTTGCGCTTATTCGGCTTCCGTTTGCTTTTTCCAGGCATTGGCGGTGATGATAAATCCGCCGCAGCTGATGATAAGGAGGGTGAACCACAGGTTCACATGGAACGTATCACCGGTCTGGGGATTGTTGGCGAAAGGATCTTCCACGGGGGGCTCAGTGGGAGCTTCCGTAGGAGCCTCGGTGGGGGCTTCGGTAGGAGCCTCGGTGGGAGCCTCAGTGGGAGCTTCGGTGGGCGCTTCCGTAGGAGCCTCAGTGGGAGCCGTAGTAGGCGCCTCGGTGGAAGCGGTAGTAGGTGCAGTGGTAGCTGCGGTGGTAGGTGCAGTGGTAGGTGCAGTAGTGGGAGCGGTGGTAGGAATGGTAGCAGGCGGGTTCACAGGGTTCACAACCTCGTTGGAGGTGTAGGGATTGCCGGCTACGATCGCCGTTGCTTCGTTTTCTACAACTGTGCCTTCTGCATTCTCGTTTACCACTACCTTGAAGGAAACGGTCATGCTGCTCCAGGCGGGAACACCGTTCAGATTCCAGGTGAGCTTGCCTTCGTTGTAGATGCCGTCCTTATCCGCAGAGCCGTCCACATAGGTCACATACCGGGAGAGGGTGTCGGTGATCTGGACATTCACAGCCGCATCGGTGGCGTTGGTGTAGGTCAGGGTGTAGACCAGCTCGTCGCCCTTATTGACCTTCTGTCCGTCGATGCTGACGGTGGTGTCTGCAGGAGCGAACACATCCTTCACCAGGGGATCTTTCACGGTGTGATTGACCACTTCGTTGGTGTAGTAGGTGTTCACGCCGTCCCGGACCACAGCGGTGTTGGGGACGATACCCTGGGTCTCGTTCACCTTTACCTGGAAGGTCACGGTGACGCTTTCGCCCTTGGCAACATGCAGGATCCAGCTCAGGTGGGTACCCACATAGCTGCCGCCGTGGGAAGCAGAGCCTTCCACATAGGAGGTGTGGGCAGGAATGATATCCGTAATGTCCGCTACCACATTCTCACCGGTGTAGTTGGTATAGGTGATGAAGTAGGTGAGGATTTCGCCCGCGTTAACCTTCTGACCGTCGATGGTCTGGGTGGTGTTACCGGGCTTATAAACTTCCTTCTGGGTGACATCGTCGAAGTGAGCGTTGGTGAATTTCACATCGGCAGTGGCCTGTGCAGCAGCAGGAGCGGATGCGCCGGTAACCACATTGGTGATGGCAGCTCTCAGCTGGCCGTCGCCGATGTCGCTGACGGTCACAATGAACTTGTGCTGGCTGCGGTCATATACCACATTCTCTGCAGGATCTGCAGTGTCTTCCACGACCAGGAAGAAGTAAGTGCCGGTGGTGTTGAAGATACCCTCGAAGGAGAATGCGCCACTGGGCACCTGCTTGGTGTCCAACAGCTTAGCCGGGTCAATGGCGAAGGTGTTGTCAGTTGCGTAGAGCTTGAAGGTGAACAGGGTGCCTGCGGGGATCTTGCTGTCGGCATCCACAAGTTCCTTAGTGCCGTTAAAGGTGACCTTGGCATCTGCTGCGGTGTAGGTGTTCTCGAACTTGATAGCGGTGTTCTCGACATTGGCAGCAGCGCTGAGAACGCCGAGGGCGTCGGTGACGGTCACTTTGACCTCTACGGGGTTCTGAACACCGTCGTAAGTCACGCCGGGCACATTGCCTGCGACTTCCTTGATGGTGTAGGTGTATTCACCGGCCTTGTCATAGGAAATTGCCTTGAAGGCAAAGCTGCCGTCAGCCTTGTTCTTGACAGTTTCCAGAAGGGTGTTGCCCTCGTACAGCTCGAAGGAGAACTCGCCTTCCTTGGGTGCACGGCCATGGAGGACCTTGTGGCCGCCCAGGGCATACTCAGTGGGAGTGGGCTTATAGATATTTTGGAAGGTGACGACCTTGCCCACAGCATCCTCGAAGTAGTAGTTGGCATTTAACTTGCCGGTAGTGCTGTCGTTGGTGACTTCGATTACCAGGTCATAGATGGTGGGGTCGTAGTACATTCCGTTCAGAACCTTCTTGCCGGTAGCAGCATCGTCAGTTGCGCCGGCGGGGATAACCTCGAAGATGTCGAGGGCAATTTTGGCTGCTTGGGCAAAGTGAATCTTGCCCTGATAGAGGGCTTCCGCATCCGGGTCAACGTAGGAGAAGGACACATTGCCGTCTGCATCGTTCTTGCCCACCATAACGGGGGTGGTGGTGCCGTCCAGGCAGATATGGAAGGTGAAGGCATCCTTTTCCAGGGTCTTGTCGATCAGCTTCTTCTTGACGATGCCGTTCAAATCCAGGATGAAATCCTCGGGATCATAGGTGTTGGAGAAGTAGATCCAACCCTTGTTGTTTTCCGAAACGTGGTAAGGGGGTTCCAGTTTTGCCGCATCGTTGTGAGGCGCAATGGTCATAGTAGCGGTGAGCTTGCCTGCCACATCCTCTACGACTACAGTTACGAAATACTGGGCCTCGGAGTATTTCCAGCCGGGCTTTGCGGTGTTTTCCTCGTAAACGATGTAGTAGTGAGTTCCGATCTGCGCTCTGGTGTAAACACCGCTGATACGGGCTTCACCGGCTGCATCGGAGTAAATGGTATTCAGAGGGGTCTCGGGGGCGTTGGGGTCCAGCGGAGTTCCGTTGGCGTCCACCGCGATGGAGCGGAACTTGAAGCCGGCTGCGGAAATGGTGCTGTCGCCGCCGATGTTGTAGATAATCTTACGGATGTCCATACTGATGGGAGCGGTATCGTAGGTGTTGGTGAACTGGGTGACGTAATCCAGCGCGCTGTCACCTACGGTGTTTGTGATCTCGGCATTGTTGCTGCCGATGACCTTAGCTTCCAGCTGGCCACCGTTGTCGGTAACCACCACATCAAAGGTGTAGATCGTGCGGTCATAGGAAATGTTGTCCACATCGCCCTTCTTCTCGACGACACTGTAGGAATAGGTGCCCTCTTCGGTAAAGGTCTCGTTTGCCAAAACATTCTCAATGGTCACAGACTTGGTGCCGTATTCCTGGGCTGCGTAGTCGATCTGGCCCTGCTTGATGGGATTGGCAACATCGTGCTTGTAAACTTCAAAGGAGAAGGAGCCGCCGTTCAAGAGGGAAACTACGCTTGCGTCAGCGAAGGTCTTGTTGACCACAACATCCAGATCCACAGTGGTTTCTGTGGGGGTGTAGTGGTTCAGAACAACTGCGGTGGCGCTGCCGGTGGAAGGAATGACCACCTGATTGTCAGCGTCGGCAGTTTCTCCGGAGTGATTGCGGGTGCGGTAGGTCACTGCGAAGTTGCTGCCGGGATCTGCCTCAGTAACGGTGACAGGCGTGCCTGCCGGCAGGTCAAGGATCTCGACGGTCTGTCTTGCCTTGAGCAGGAAAGGTATCTTGCCGGCGCTATCCACGGTCACTTCATAAGGATCGATATAGGCGCTGTTCTTCACGGTGAATTTCTTACCGATAAAGGCAGAGCCCACACTGACCGTGATATCAAATTTCTTGTCCAACACACTGGCGGGAACATTGTGGTCGCTGGTGATCTCTTTTGTGATGAAGAGGTTGCCATACTTGTTGGGGGCGTTGGTGACAGTTGCGGAAGCAAACTGTGCAGCGCCGTTTTGCAGCACATCACTCAGCAGAGGAACGCGGACAGTGGCGGTCTTGCTCTCGATGTAGTAATCGCCCTTTACATTCTCGCCGATGGTGCATTCCGTGCCGCCGGGGATGCCGCTAATATAAACGGTTTCTCCTGCCTTGACATTCACGGTCAGCACATTGCCGGTGTAGGTGGAGGCCAGGGTGTTGCCGTTTGCATCCACGACCACAGGGTCGGCGACCACACCGGCAGGAACGGTAACAGTCAGCTCATAGAGATCGTCGGGATTGCCGATGGCCTCGGTGACAGCCTTGGTCAGAGCAATGCCGGTGTCGATATTCAGCGTGATACGGCCGTTGTTGCCCAGCCATACGACCACATCGTTGCCGTGGTGTGCGGAGGCGTTTTCGTGGGTATACACGGGGGCATAGCGGTCGATAGCGGAGTCGGTGAGATTATTGCCCTTGGCAACCGTCATGTTATGCAGACGGCTGGTACGCAGAGAGCCCACACCCAGCACAGCATACAGCTCAGCGTTGGGATTTGCCTGCAAATAGGCAGCAGCCTCAGCGGCGGAGGTAACCGCGCCGTTATTCAGGTATGTCTTGGTGGTTGCATCGTAGAAGCCGACGGATTCTCTCAGAAGACTCCAGTTGGTGTAAACCAGGTAGCTGACTTCCTCTGCCGTATTGGCAGCATCGGTCTGCAATGCGGTGGGACGCCAGAATTTTACATAGGTATAAACCTGGTGGTCAACGGGGTTTTGGGTGTTATCCATATCTGCGTTGTATTGCAGGTAGGTGTTGTAGTCAAGATCGGTGAGAACATAATTCTCTGTATTGTAATCCACACCGTAAAGGCCGTCTTCCCACTGGACGGGAGCACCGTTTTCTTTGGTAACGGCAGAGAAGATTCTCTGGTTGGCCTGGTGGTAGTAGTATCTGTTTTCCGGGGAGGGCTGGAAGCCTACGTGGGCATCGCCATAGTAGACCTTGCCACTGGCATCAGCAGAATTCATCACACCGAACCGATTGCTGTAGAAGGATACAGTGCCGTCGGCATTGGGGGTGTAACCCTGGATCTTGGAAACATCAACCTCGCCGTTGGGCAGCAGAATGTCGGAAGCCACACCCACGGTGTAGTACACCCGCAAAGGCGCCTGCTTCAGCTCGGTGATGGTGGCGGTGGTATCGTCGCCGATGGTTTCGGACTCTACCTTCTCCATAATAATGGGAAGGATCTCCTGGTTGATCTTGATTTCCAGCTTCTGGACACCGTCTTCCACGGTCACGGAGATGGTGATATCCTCAGCGGTATTCCAGCTTTCGTTGGTAGTGGGGTTGCTGCCGGTGCCGGCATCCACAGTGTAGGTGCCGTTGGCGTTCTTCACCACGCCGTAGGAGGAGCCAAACAGGGTAATAGCCTGGATCTCCTTGATCTCCATATGCTGACCGATGAAATCCACATAGATCAGAGGGGTATCGTCCACGCCTGTGCCGCCGGACTGTGTAGTGCTGTCGGAGATGGGATTGAAGGCGCTGGAAATCAGCTCCTTATAGATCTGCTGGAAGGCATCCTGCAGGTTGGCGTTGGTCACGTCATAGTAGGAGTCCACATAGTGGATGTTGGCAGCGATCTTGGCATCGGTGATGGCGCCGTTTAAGTTGGGGTAGTTGTGGTCAAAGGTCCATTCGCTGCTGCCCCAGCCGCCCCAGCCGCCGCCGTTGGTAACGGTCCGGCCACTTGCCCAGGTCTGGAAATCGCTGTAAGCATTCGAGGCAGCATAGTTGCTGCTGTTAAAGCCGTAGGAAGGATCTGCGGGGTTCATCAGCAGACGGGCGGTGGTGTTGGTACCCAAGTCAACGCCCACGCTGTAGACCATATGGTCAGCGCCGTAGTTTTCTTCCACCTTGGCCTTGTTGTAGGCAGCATTCAGCAGAGTGCTTAAGTACAGATTGTCGCCGGAGGCGCTGTCAGAGCCGGTGATGTTATAGAAGCTTGCTCTGTTGGCCCGGTTTGCCTGGCCGTCGGTCAGAACGATGGATACAGGGACGCGGCCTTCGGTATTGGTGGCATTTGCCAGAATATTGAAGCCTCTGTCGATACCGGCCTGCAGGTTGGTGCCCATGGTATAACCGCTGTCCTTACCCAGCTGGCGGTTGCTGTTGTCGTAAGCGTAAACAACACCGGCATCCGCTTGGTTGTTGTTATAGTAGTTGTTGACTACCAGCTTGACGCCGTTTGTATAAGAAGCCAGGGGCAGGACGGTCTCGCTATCGTAGTTGTAGGTCACGATGGCAATGCGCACATCGTGAATGGTAAGCAGATTCTCCAGCAGTGCATTGGCGGCAGTAATAGTCCGCTCCAGGCGGGTCACACCCTGGCTGTCCTCATCGTCCATAGAGGTGGAGGTGTCCATCACCAGTACCACATCCATAGGGCCACCGGAGGTAACAGTTTCCTTGGAGGTCATGGTAGAGCCCAAAGCAGAGAAAATGACCTGGAAGGCCTCGTCGTCTGCCAGGGAGACCTGGAAGGAGGAGCCTGCCTCACCTCTGGTGTTGAGGAGGGCGGTGTCGCCGTTCTTATAAACGGACTTGTCGACCCACACACGGCCGGCATAGCGGTTGCCATCGGCATCGGTGCCCATCATGGATTCAAAGGTGTGGGCTGTGCCGGGGTCTACAACGGTTTCTGTTACAGTGGATTGGGCTACAGGGTCTGCCGCAGCAACCAGCGGAACATAGCTGGCGATCAGCGCTAAGCAAACCAGCAGGCTGGTAAGTCTTTTGGTAAGGGATGTCTTCTTCATATTGTATATCCTCCTTGGATGATTTGGGTAGTTGGTGTTGTCATTCACTCTGCATTTCCCCCGCATCTATTTTATTGTGGGGACAGGAGCAGATTCCCAGCAGTTCCTCGCAGTGTTGGTAATAAGCGCATTCTTCGCAAGTGCTGTTTACATCGCGTTTTCCTGTAAAGTGGGAACAGGGGGTTTGGATCGCTGTTATAAAAGGGATCCCTGTATCGGTGTACTGGGGAGACTTGACAAAGTCCGGGTAAATTTCCATGGGCTCTGCGAACTTGTTATGTCTGTCGCATTCCTCATAAAATCCGTACCGTATTTCGAAGGTCTTGCCGTGTGCCTGAATGATCTTAAATAGATCTCCTTCTTTCGGCGGGATATTCGGTTGTAACTGGGTAAACATCTCGGTCCTCCTTAAAAAGAGAATCTGCCATACTGTTATCGGCTTGACAACAGTATAGCAGATCGATGCTTTCTTGGGTATTACCTTGCAGGTCAAAAAAAGTGCAAAGATTTTTCGATCCCGCATAACTTTAGGGACGGGGTTTGGATATGGGAGCATAACTTTTGGGGTGGCTTTGGGATATATATTCGTAGGGGAGGGATAGCATCCCTCCCGGATGCGATAAAAAGAATCACCTTGCGGGAGGCATACTATGCCTCCCCTACAAAAATTACAAGATGGCGGCGAAGTCGTCCCGGTCCAGACCACTCTTTTGTTTGATGGTACGGATGGCCTGCTTTACACCGGAGATGGACATATGAAGTCTTGTGCCGATCTCCGCGTCGGAGAGCTTGAAGGCAGCCAGCCGGGCAACCTCCCGCTGCTGCTTGGACAGGTTGGCAATGACCTGACGGCCGGTGATCTGGCTGTTCAGCTTTGCCCAGTTCTGCACATAGCCTGCGTACAGGTGGCTTACTTCTTCCCAGGCCTCTTCATCCACGGCTTTTAACCGCTGCTCCAGCAGGTCGCCCAAGGTGCGGCAGTACTCTGCCAAGATGCCGTAGAATTTATCCGGCAGCGCCAGGGCAAGAGCCCGGTCGATATGGCGGATGGCCTGGGAGTCATTCTTGGTAAAATGGTATGTAACCGCGCAGGTCAGCCGCAGACAAATCTCCGCAATTACCGTGTTATCCGCCATTGCCTGGGAGATCATAGGCTCGATGGTGGCGGGCAGCAGGCCCATCAGTGCAAGGCCGGAAATGCCTTCCAGTTCGGCGGTTTTGGAGGCAACACCGTGGCCGGCGGCGTACAGATATTTGGCATAATACACCTTGGCCGCAGGCAAGGAATCCTTGTGCAGCAATTCAAAACAGCCGATCTTAAACCAATCGGGAAAATCCTTCACATGATAAAGCATACTGTCAACGGCGCAGATCGTCAGGGTGATGATCTCCCGCTCACGGTCATCCTTGGCGTTGGCCTCGGAGATGTGGATCTTAGCCTTGCGCCACATTTGCAGGTCGCCCCGCCAAATGGCGCACTGGGCCAGCAGCATACCGCCGGAAATCACCGCATAAAAGCCGGAATGCTTTTGCAGCAGATAGTTTGCGCTGTCGTAGACCTTGTCGATCTGACCCCGGGCATAGGCGATCTCCGCGGCAAACAGGGTCTGGGCTTCGTAGTTATCGCTTAAGGTGGCGATGGCTTTTTCCGCGCAGCCGGGGGTGTGATACAGGTTGGTCATACGCAGAACAGGGGTCTTCCGGGGCATCGGCATATCCGTTGTGATTTTCTCGATCCGGGCAGCCTTGGTTCTGCCGTCGGTGGGCTTGGGGGTGTCCTTGGGAATCATCCAGGCTCTGCCAAAACGGGTTGCTCCGTCGATTTTTCCCTGGGCGCAGAGGGTCTGCAGCCGTCTGGGAGAGATGCCCCATTTGGCGGCAACCTCATCAATTTTCAAATAATCCATAATCGTAATCCTCTATATTGTTCGCTTACACGATGTTTATATTATTCGCAATTCCGCTGTTTATAGCCTCATTATACATCGCTTTTGCGAACAATGCAATAGCTCCGGAAACATTTTCAGAGAAATTTTTCCTATCTGCAAATCCTTGCAAAAGCAAGCCCTACACCGACACAGGCATCGGTGTAGGGCTTTTGTTAAAGTGCGTGGAAGAAATATACGGAAAGCCGTTTCCAACAGTTCAAGTTATTCCAGGTCTCCTGGGCAGTATCGCGTACAAACGCACGCATTCTTTCCACCTGGGCATCCGTCATTTCGTGGTCACTGTAAGCAGCTTCCAACCATATATCTTCTATTTCAGAAGGAATCTTATCGGAGTAAGCATTCCATTCCCGCCACCGCCGTGCGTAAAGGTACATACCACGGATCGCCTCAGCAGTATTGGGCGCATACATTGCCGCTCTGTTGCGTTTGCGTTTCCTTGTGGCAATCCACAACCACGCCGATGATGCAGCCGCTATTGCCAAAATCGCAGAGAGAATCGGCACAATGGGTATCTTCACCTTTTGTGTCGGTTCCTTTTCGGGACCTACAGGCGTTACCGTAGTTGGCCGGATCACAGTTTGCGGCTTGGCCGGAATGTTACCGGGCAAGGTAGCCCCTTCCGGTATTTGCATAGTTTCCCACATCTCGGGGTAGTCCTCTATGTCAGGAATTTCAAGCATTTCGGTAGGTCCAGTAGGAGGCAGCTCCAGGTCCTGTGGCGGTGTTTCCGGTGTAAAGAACTCCCACAAAGCTTTAGGAATAGATGATATTCGTATGCTCGGCTCCGGTGCCACCGTTTGCACCGAAATCGCTGTTGCTGCCACAAATGCAGCAATCAGAATTGCAGGGAGCCAGCGTCGCTGCTTCGGCAGTGCATTGGCAAAAGCTGCAAAAACCAGTATGGACAACCACACTATGCTGGGCGCTACACCAAAATAGGCAACCATAATCGCAAGCAACAAGGTCAGCACCAGATTGACGGCACCGCCCAACAGCAGGCAAAGTGCACCCAATGCACAGGACACAAAGGCCAAGCTTTCTTCCGGCGCATTTCTCACTACAGGGAAATGGGTATAATAAAAATTCTGCCCTTCCTCACTCAAGGAAAACAGTCTGTTCGCCAAAAAGCCTAAGCCATCACCGATGTGCGCAAGGCGCAAATGCAGCCATAGCAGGCACAAAGCAAATATGCCTGCGCCAATCAGTCTTTGCCATTTACGGGACAGGAAACCTGCGGCAATTACAAGGGCAACACCGGGAAGCGCAGCAAGGAAATATTCCAAACTGTCAACCAAGGACAGCAGCGCACCCATCACCGCAAAGAGCCAAACGCCACACCATATACCGGGCAATGCCGACTTCTTTTTCTCAATAAGCTGAAAGTGCATACTCACACCTCCAGTACGGAAAGATCCGCGTCATAGGATTTTCTGTCGAACTGCAAAACATAAGTTCCGTCGGGCTGGAAGCCATCGCTGACACCGTCACGGCGGGGCAGCAATATGGTGATGCGGTTATTGTTATACAGATCCTGCACGCCTGTGGGAATTCTGCTGCCAACAATGACAACATGGGAGAAATTGCACTGCCGGAACTGCTCAGTAAAGCGCTCGGCAACAGAGCCGTCCTTCTTGGGCGGCAAACGCAGCAACCGGGACAGCAAATCCGGAAATTCACCCGGATTGGAAACGGTTTGCAAGCGCAAAGCGTCCGTCTTGGTTTCACGCCAGCCAGCCTGGAACAAAATACCGGTATTGGCCAGGGTTTGACACAGAGAGGCAAACACTTCCGTAATGGCATCGGTTTCCTCCGGAGAATCGGCATCTGCGGTTTCCAGCAGTACCAGCATATCATTGACCACCTGCAGGCCAAACTCCCGGATCATCGTTTTGTCGCATTTCTGTGAAAGCTTCCAATGGATCTGCCGGATGGCATCGCCGGGTATATATTCCCGTATATCAAATATTTCACCGGGATCACTGCCGGGCTTCTCGGAGGAGTAGATATCACTGTCCGGAATCACCAGCGCCTGTTCACTGAATCTGATCTGGGGCTCAAACAATGTTGGCAGAACCGTCAGATCTTTTTTCACAGAGCAAGACACTTTTCTGCGCTGCAGGCCAAACAGGTCGCCACAGCTTTCTGCCAGCATCGTTATCCGCAGCAATCCGCAATAGGGAGAGTGCAAAGAAAACTCCAGGCATTTTTCCTGTTTCGGCATTATGGACACGCTGGCTTTCTGCTCCTGCGCAGATCCGGTACGCCAGTTACGGCACCGGGCTGTCACATTCAAACCAAGAACAGGTATCATACGCTGATTGGATATGCGGAGTTTACACTGCACCGGCTGATCTTTTTCGGCAGAGGTGCTAATATCCAATTCCATTTGCAGCTTTGGCGCAAACAGCAGCGGCAGCATTCCGATCAACGGCAGAAAAACCACGCAAATAAGCACAGTCAATGTGCCGGGATTGTTCTCAAACAGATATGCGCCGGCAGCCGCAACGCAGGCTACTAACCAAATCCATTTACTTTTCATAGGGTTCCTTTACATCGGCAAGGATTGCCTGCAGCACCTCTGTTCTTGTCTGACGGGCCGCCTTTGCCTTTTGGCTCAGCAGGATACGGTGGGTACACACATCGCAGAAGACCTCCCGCACATCGGCAGGGATCACATAGTCACGACCATGCACATAGGCGCAGGCTCTTGCCATACGACCCACAGCGATAGCACCACGGGGGCTGATACCCAGCTCTACGGAAGGGTGATTCCGGGAAGCGATGGAAAGGTCAGTGATGTAAGCCACGATCTGATCGTTCATGGTGACACGGGCGGCTTCCTCCTGCATTTGCAGGAACTCTTCCTTCGTCACAGCCTGGCACACGGTGTCCATAGGATCGGCGGTTTTACGGTCACGGATAATATCCATCTGGGCAGTATAATCCGGGTAACCGATGGTCAGCCGCACCAAAAAGCGGTCCAGCTGGGCATGGGGCAACAGATGTGTACCGGCGGTGCCCACATGGTTTTCGGTAGCGATTACCAGGAAGGGCTTCTGCAAAGGATACAGATTGCCGTCCACCGTTACCTGGTGCTCTTCCATTGCCTCCAAAAGGGCAGACTGGGTCTTGGAGGAGGTACGGTTGATCTCATCAACCAACAGCAGATTGGCGCGGTTTACCGTTCCGGGCATATAGCGGAACGTGCCGGAGTTCTTATCATAGATGGAATAGCCCACCACGTCAGAGGGCATAACGTCCGGGGTAAACTGGATTCTCTGATAGTCCAGGCCCAGGGATTTGTTCAGTGCAACTGCCAGGGATGTCTTACCCACGCCGGGCACATCGTCCAGCAGCACGTGGCCATCGGCCAACATTGCCATCAGAACTTTTTCAATAACTTCCTGCTTGCCGAGAATGACCTTTTGCACCTCGGTCAAAATCTTTTCTATTCTCTCATTCATCGTAATCTGCTCCTTTTGGCCTAATATTCAATATATACTGTTTCGTTTTCTTTGAGGGTAAAAGAATTAGAGTCCCAATCGGTAAGGGAGAGGAAGTGATCTTCGTCGATGAGATACACCTTGCCGCCCTCTGCATTGACAGTAATATCCTGATCCTGCCCGGAAAGGTTTACAACCATCAGGGCTCTGCCGGTTTCACCCTTGGCGGCAACGGAATATATCCCATCTGTGTCACAGGCGCAAGCAACCTGTGTACCCAAAGCATAGAGCTTGCCGAATGCCACAAAGGAATAGTAGGTGCAGCAAGGCTTATGGGTCAAGGGGTGGAAGAATCCGGCATAACGGCCGGGGCGATAACTGGCATCATAATAGCAGAGCATATCCGTAGAGGTGTTCTGCATAGCCAGCATCATACCTGCTGCGTGGGCAGAGGCGTGGGAGGTGCAGCGGTCGTCCACATTATGGTGGCCGTTCCACTCATTCAGATGGGTTTCAAGGCCTGCAAAGCCCTGTTCCTGCAAAAACCGGTCAATGAATTTAGCAAATTCTGTTGCGTCCTTTACATCCCCGTAAAAATGCCAGGAGAAAAAGTCAATGGGGCTGCTGTGGGCTTTGATGTAGTCAAAGAAGCCGTATAGAAACTCCTTTCGGTACAGGCCTTTTTCATGCGGAGTCTTCTTTTTCAGATTAACACCGTATTTTTCCGGCTCAAAATAGAGGAAAAGGAGCGTTGTAGCGGCATAGCCGCCTACCTTGATGCTGTCACCGAAGCAGGCCTTTAAGTGGGTGGCGGCGACGTGATACAGTTCGTAGTACTGCTCCTTGGTGCCCGTCCACATCTGGTTGTTGCCCGGCAGGCCGTTATCCGGCTCGTTCCAGATTTCCCAATATTCGATGCCGTAGTGAAAGCCGTCGGCCCAACCCTCGTTATAGTGGCGGATGATATACTCGCAAATGCGAGCCCATTTGGCGTAATCCTTGGGAGGATGGATGCGGTAGGCTTTGATGTGGAATTGGTTTTCGATGGTCACGCCCAGCCGGAAGATGGGCTTTACATCATGCTCTGCCATACCTGCCAGCAAAGCATCCGTAAAGGCAAAATCGTAATTGGCAGGGTCAGTTTCATCTGCATCAAAATCCCGGAAAATATTAGGGATATCCACATAGCGGTTGCCGCCGAAAGCACCGCCCACATCGTGAAGCCGGGAGTAGGTAATGCCTGCATCTTGCAAATATTTCATAGGGGAAAAATCCAGCACACCAAAGCCACCCGTAAAAGGCGGCTGTCCTACTGCGTGCATCTGCTTGACAGGACCAAGCGCTCGGGAGAAATCTACAGTAATATTTGCCATATTGACTCTCCTTTTCTTTTTTGCAAATTTTTTCTATTTTATCATACATAATTGTGTAATGCAACACTTATCACACAAGCATTAGAAGCAAGCGTGTTTGGAAATTTCCTTGCGCCGTTTTTTTCGTCTTGGCTTTACATTTCGGTTTTTTTGTGGTAGTATGTGTACATACCACACTACACTTTAATATGCGATAAATATCTATGCCTACAGGAGGAAAACTACCTTGGTAAAAGGTGTTCTCCTCTTATTCCTCTTGCAGGTATATTTATCGGTGTAGTGTGGTAGCGAAACCGAGGGAAACACTTTTTCGGCACACCCTTCGGGGTGTGCTTTTTTAATGAGGTAGGAATATGAAACGGATCGTTTGCACTGTTTGTCTTCTCACGTTACTTCTGTCTGCCTGTTCTGTTGCAGAGCCAACACCAACAATCCCCGAGGCGGATCATGCCTACGGCATATATCAGCTGACTTTTAAGGAAAAGAAAATTTCCAATGCTTGCGTTGGGAATGACTGGTCGTTCACTTATACCCACAACGGCAAAACCATCAAAAGCGGATATAAAATCACACAGGCCCTGGAGATTCTCACTTTCCAGTCCATCGGTGTTGAAATAAGGGAAAATGACAAAATCGACGATGTGGGAACCGGCACACTCACTGTTACGATATGTGATATGGGTTCGGGAAAAACGGAGATAACCATCACAGAGAATGCAGGCGCTTACAAAGGCAATTCTGCTGTTTGGGAGATTTCCTGTGAGGTAAAATTGGTTGGCAAGCAATCCCTGCTTGCCAACGCTCTCCATCCTGCTAACCTGTAGGCAATACAGTCTTGCTTTATAATGCAAAAGAACACCACCCGGATGGGTGGTGTTCTTTTTGGTTGCGGAGGCAGGACTTGTATTTGCCTTTGTGACGGACATTTGCTAAGATCGGTTCTGCGTATCTCCCCGGTTTGTGGGGAAGTTCCCTTAACGAGAAATCACCATTGGGGAAAATTGCTATTCAACAGGGCGACACAAGGCATGCCATCTGGGGAGCGTTTCTCTAAAGTTCCCCAGTTCCCCTCATTCTTTGACACCCCTAATGACAAGGAAAATCTGCCACATTTTCGCAGCGCAAACTTTCTTCTTTCCTGGATAAAAAACCTCTGTCTGCGCTCCCATCAAGCAAGGCTTTTCTAAAACGAACAATACTCAGTATTGTGGGATCCGGTGTCAGTGTTTTCTACAATCAAGACCTTTGCGCCTGGGGTCATATAGACCCGGTGCCAGATGCCTTTCTTTACATTGCAGACTTTTCCAATCTCCAAAGGCACATGCAGCCGCTCCTTACCGATGAGCAGCCCAGCTTCTCCTTGCAAAAGGACAAATACCTCATCTGTTTCCAAATGTCGTTCCAGAAAATCCAAACGAGATAACTCCAGCTTGGGCATATAATTGGCAACCGCCACCCGCCAGCCATTAAAATCCACCAAAGGTTTATAACCGGGGCCGTCGTATTCCGTGACCTCCAATTGACTTTCCACGCAGACACAAACAGGCGCTTCCACAGAAACTGTCTGCAAAACGCCCTGTTCTGCATCCAGCAATACGACGGTGTTACTGTCTTGGTTGGCGCAAAGAATCTGTGATCCCACAAAGCAAAAATCCCGTGGTGTCTTACCGCCGGTAGAAAAAGTGTCCACCAAGGTAAGCTTCTGGCCATTAAAGGACAGCTTCGAAATCGAATCGTGTCCCCGGTTGGAAACATAGATATGGTCATCTCTGACCCGGATGGCCGCAATCGCACTCTCTTCCGCAAACGGAATAGCAGTGCAGGTATCCACTAAGTGCAAAGTTCCGTCCTTATAAGCAAAAGCAGAAACTGTGGATTTCAGTTCGTTGGCAGCAAACATCCATTTGCCATCCTGCGAAAAGGCTAAGTGCCGTACACCGTGACCGGCCGGCACTTTTGCCGTGCTATGGAGATTCAAGTCCCGGTCATATACATATACAGTATCCGTCCCCAAATCCGCAGCGCAGATATAGTTTCTGTCCGGCGTCAGACCTACAAAGTGCATATGGGGGCCTTCCTGCCGGGCAGCATCAGGACCGCAGTCTTGATGCTGCACCACTTTTCCGGGCAGCTTGCACAGGCTCCCGGATATATAGTTGGCGCAGTAAACCTCCTCACCGTCTGCCAGAATATGGCAGGCAACTTTTCCATGGGTGGATTGCAGCTCAGAAGGATTCACCGGTTTTCCTGCATCGTCAAGGTCATAAACTACTACACCGCTATCTCCGTTTTCAAAGGGCGCACGCAGAAGAACATACAGTTTGCGGTTTTGGGTGACCGCATACATAGGCCGGTCCATAGGGGTAAAATCCGCAAACAACAATTTTCCGTTTTGGAGCTTATAGTGGTAAATGCCACCGGTTTGGGTACAGGATGCTATGTAAATGTCGTAAATTCCCTTATTGCACACTTTTGCCACCATCCACAAAAATACTCTGTCCGGTTATGTAGCGACCTTTCTCAGAGCACAGCAGACTGATGATCCCGGCGCAATCCTCCGGCTCTCCGTAATAGCCTGCCGGAATACTGTCAGACACCTTCTTTGCATAGTCCGGATCTGCCAAAGCTTCCCGGTTGCGGTCTGTATAAATCACGCCGGGTGCCACATTGTTGACGGTAATACCGTCTTTTGCCAGTTGCAAAGAAAGGGATTTGACCATTGCCGTCTGTGCCGCTTTGATAGAAGAATAGATCAGCATATCCGGATGGGGTTTTGCCTCCTGCACGGAGCCGATGGTAATGATCCGACCCCATTTTTGGGTTTTCATATAAGGTACCGCTTCCTGGATCAGCGTCAGCGAGGACAGAAAATTGCAGTTGATTTGGGCGTTGGCCTCTTCCAAAGTAATCTCCTGCCAAGGCTTTCTAATCTGTATAGATACGTTCAAGACCAACACATCCACATCGCCCATCTGTTGCGCCATTGCTTTGGCGCAGACAGGGTCACAAAGGTCAGCAGTCAAGATTGTAGCCTTACCGCCTGCCTGTTCGATGATAGATTTAACTTCTTCGGCTTTTTGCACACCGGTTGCACAATGCAGAATTACCTCATAACCATCTTCAGACAAAGCGATTGCGATTGCTCTGCCGATTCCCCGGGATGCGCCGGTTACCAAAGCCCTCTTTTGCTTTTCCATATTACAAACCTTCAATATTTTTCGTTACTGTAAACAGAGCATCAAAATCCAAGGGTTTGCCCTTGATGCCCAAGGCATTTTCCAAAGTGGCTACCACATGCTCGGTGAACAGTTTCTTACCTTCCTTGGTATAATAGTGGGTCTGGTCTGAATGGTAGGATACCGGCGCATTTTTCGCCATAGTATACAAGTCATCTACCTGACCGCCGTAGCTTTCCACGATCCGCCCGGCAGCAAGATTATACTGCTCCACATCCTTGTTCTTCCGTTTGAATCGCCCTGTGAACAGTTCCTCCTGCACCGGTGTAGAGGTGGCAAAGATGATCTTAGCCTTCGGCGCAAACATTTGCAGTTGACGGCAGATCCGATCCACATTGGCTTCGTACACATCCAAAGGGATATGGGGCAGCCCATCGGCCAGCAGTAAGGTGTCCCACAGGCCGGCATTCCAGTATACCAAGTCCAGTTCATCCCCACAGCCGGTTTCCTCCACCCATTCCTGCAAGTGCCGCAGAAGGTGGGAGGAAAAACGGCAGTTGCTAACCGGATAATGCACCTGCGCCACATCCTCAAAGGCCATTTTCACATACTTGTCATAGCCCATACGAATGGAATCACCAAGTATCAAGATTTTCTTCATCACGTTTCCTCCAAAAAATTTCTTTGGTAATACCGCAAAATTCCCGGCTGAAAGGTCCGGCTTTTCCGGCTTTGTTGACAGCGCACACCCGGTAATAATAGGGGGTATTGTCTTTTAACCCTTTGTCCTCATAACGGCCCACGCAGTATACTTCCGGTTGGATGTCTGCAAGGAAATTATCCTGACTGGGAACAAAGCCAGGGTCTTCACTGCGATAAAGCCTATAGTGGGAGAAATCTTCTTCCATGTTGTAGCCCCACAGAAGATACAGGTGGCCGGGGTCTTCACCGGCAGCAGCACGGGGCTGCGTAATAAGGCCTGTGTACACACTGCCGATGGGTGCGGGAGAGCCACTCACTTCCGGGAGCGCCCGTTCTTTCAGGTGAAGCACACCGCTGCCCAACCGATAGGTGGTAAAACCGCCTAAGGGATTTGCGTCTGTTGACAAAGGTGTTTCATCAACACGCATCCGCTGAGCGTCTGCCAACGCAGCACCGGTTCCGTATAATCTTGCGATGATTCCGTCACTGTCATCAGCCCGTTTCAAGCCCACCAACCGCTGACCTTGGGGAATTTCCAAAAAGCTTTGAGAATCCCCGTTTAAACTTCCGCTCTGTTTGGAAAGTGTTACCAACTGAACAGGGTTCGCATACCGCTCTGCCATTTCCGGAATTTTTGCGGTCTTGTAAGTTCCTTCGTACGAAGTAATGGAAAAGCGGAACCGATAATCCAAATAACTTCCACCGGGTGTGTGCATCTGCAGCCAATCGTTTGCAAGATAGGCAAAGATTGCTGATCCATCTCCTGTGCTTCCAAAATCTGTTTTGTCCGGATGGATATGGTCAAACTCCACAAGCTGGGAGTCCGGCATCATCAGCGCAACACCGAAATCACTATTTTCTGCGCAGCACCACTCATTGACCGCCATATACACATCGGTGCCGTGACCGGTCACATCCACGCCGTATTCCGCCACAGCACCGTTCAAATGGCAATAACGATGGCTGTTTTCCACGGCAAAGGGAAACGCACAGTACAGATACCGGTAATAGCGGTCATCATTTACCATATCCTTTACATGATACAGACGGTTATCTATATCAATCCGCTTTTCGTGGGCAGGCAGCGTGATGGTCTGCTGAATATCCGCGCCCAAGTCCGGCACTGTGGTTTGGACTGTCACCACGGTTTTATCTAAGTAGGTCTGTACAGTAAAATCAGCCCGTTCCGGCACAAAGAAGGTCTTGTGATTGTCTTTGGTATAGATCAGTTCATTGGCCCGGTACGGGTTGCTTGCATCCAACAACTCCCGGTTAAGGGCTTTATCAAACACAGATGTGATACTGCCGTTTTCTGCAAAGCAAATCCGGTAGTAAGTATTTTCGATTACCGGGGGCGCGGAGACTTTCTCCGTTTCCGGTTTGCTATCCCGAAATGCGGACTTCTTCAGCACCTTATAGCCGAAGGGCGGAATGTTAGCAACGACTGTTCCGTCCCCAGTTTCCACCAGTTCCTGTCTTTCCAAGGCGGTGGGGTTAAAAACGGCAATACTATCCTCTTCTGCTGGGATTTTTGCCGCAATGCTCTGCAAGGCAAGATCATTTTCTTCCTGTGCTGTTTGGGTGGCTTTTTCGATCCAGTCCCGGTGCTGCATCCAGGTTTCATATACCTTGCGGCCCTGGTAGCCACTGGTGCCATAGGAATGCTCGTCATTGTACAGAAGATAGTCCCAATCTCGACGGAACAATGCGGCGGGATAGGTATAGTCCGCATCCAATATCCCGGCAACCGTGGCCCATTTTTCTGCCGTGGGCAAAAGCCGGTCTGCGGCAAATTTATCCGCCAAAAGCTCCGGCGTAGCAACCGGGTGCTGATACCAACCACCGGCAATATCACCGGTTATGACAGGAATTTCCTTTTCGTGTTTTTCACGCAAAATGCGGAAGGGCTCGTCCGGATTTCCCAAAGTCCGCAGCTTAGGCCACTGCCATTTTGCGTTCCAGGCGGTGATGTCATTTGTTACTTTTAAGCTTGGCTCCTGATCGTCGCCATAACAGCACATCAGCCACACATCGTAGGGGTACTTTTCATCCAGCAAAGGAAGTTGCTTTGCCATACAGTCCTCGATCAGATGCAGCGGCGAAGGATTTCTTGGATAAATACCAAATGCAGAGGCGCCGTGGCCATACTGGGTACTGCCCCAAACCAACATCCGCTCCCCGGTAGGCGCCTGCCAATAGAACACCATAGGCAGCGCAGATTCGTAGCGGATATCGATTCTTGTTCCACCGCCCCCGGCATCTGGGTTGAAACTGGCGCCGGTCTTGGTGCCGTCTTTCTTCCAAATCGTAGAAGGCAGCGGATTCCACTGATTGGGAGCAAAAATCAGATTTCGGATCCCGGCCTCGGTATAAGGCTGGATGATACCCATGGACAAGCCGTTGTTGTCGATCATGGTCATAGTTTCACTTTTTAGACCCCACATATCCAATAGCCGCCGCTTTTCATAAGCACTTCGGCAAATTTCTTCCAGACCATACACCTGGGTGTGGTTGCCGGCAACACCACAGCAAATACCGATCTTTCCCGGCTTTATATAATCTTCCACCAGTGCGTTTGCCGCATCTGTACCCCGGTCCATTCCGTAATTGTTCCAAAACCAAGTACCCTCCATGGTATAGCGGTACTGGTTCGATTCGGCACGGTCTTGGGTCTCATCGCAAAGCGCCTTGGCCATATCCAGGAAACGGCAGCTGTTATGCCGCTGGATGTACTGGGAATTGTGCAAGCCGATATCCGTGTGGGAGGAAAGCATTATGTACATTGTTCGCTCCCGGGGGCGGTACCATACAGCATCCGTTTCCGCTACCGGCATACCATCCCTGTCCGCCAGCACCCACCGGGAAGAAAAGCTTTCTTCCTGCACCGGCAGCATTACGGTGGCAACGCCCTGTCCGGCAGAGAATGCCACAGGGATATTCTGCACCACCGTTTCTTGCCCATAGACAGACAAGTATAAATGCTCCGTCCGGTCGCTGTCAAAGTGCAAATCTATCCGTTGCAATCCCTCCACAGAAACCATAGAAACAGGTTGAACCCGGAATGTAAACATACAGACCACCTCACATATAGTTCTATATTTATTATAGTTTGCATTTTTATTGGTTCCAACCTGCAAAACTTCATATTTGGTTCGAATTTTTTAACTTGACACTCTGCAGCATTTGTGCTTTACTGAAAAGGAATACGTCTCACAGGAGGCACAGCAATGGAACAAGAATTTACAACATTCAAAATACAAGAGGTTGTCCATGTCAAACGGGAAAATATGCGCATTAAAACCGATTGCAAGGAAACCTATGTGTTAAGCTGCCGCCTTTCCGGTGAAAGTATGTTTTTTTACAAGGGCGAAGCAAAGAAAGTAATCCCGGGCGATGTGCTGTACATTCCCTATGGCGCTAACTACAGCCAGTCCTGTCAGGCAGAAGAAATCGTCGCCATTCATTTGGATGTCAACGGGGATATGCCGAAGGAGATGCAGATCATTACCACTGAGGATCCGGAGGAAATGTGCCTCCTGTTTGGGGCGATCGCACAAGCCTGGAAAGCCAAAACCACCGAATCCTTTTACGGGTGTATGGCAAACCTTTACAAGATTGTTGCTCTGACCCATATTGCTGACGATTCCTGTGCCAAGGAAACCTATGGTGTAATTGACCCGGCGGTTCGCTATCTGCAAAGGCATTTGTTTGACAAAGATTTGGCTATGGACGATGTATATCGGCTGTGCCCTGTCAGCCAAACCAGTTTTATCAAGCATTTCCGCAAGCACTTCGGTTGCACACCGGTAAAGTATGTAAACCGGCAGCGAATCCAAAAGGCCCAAACCCTGCTTAGAAGCCAGCTTTACACGCGGGAAGAAATCGCCTCCTTGTGTGGATTTGAAAATGTAAAGCATTTTTATGTAGTGTTCAAAGCTGTTGCCGGCTGCACCACAAGGGAGTACCTAAAAAAGCAAGGCCATTAGGGATATTCTCCCTAACGGCCTATACCTATGCTTTTGTTTTCCAGGCAATTCCTCATGCTTTTTAAACCATTCTGCATTGCCAATTGGGGTCAAAATGGGGTCAATTTTGGCTATCTCTAAGAGCAATCTTAACTTTTTTGTCGAAAATCGCAAGAAAAAGTCCTGAAATCGTAAGATTTCAGGACTTTTTATGGCACGTCGCACCGAAAAAGATATCACCTCAATCAAGTCATTTTCATTAAGGGCGTTTCTTGTCCATCATCTTCCTGGCTTTCAGTAAAATCAAGTTTATACCTTTTTGCGCTTTCTTCTCAGCACAATAGTAACAACGAGCAAAACGACAATTACACTCATCAAAACAACAAATAACACCAGCCAGGAACGGGGTGGGTTTTCGTTCTCTGCAGTACTTCCCACATCATCTGTTGATTCACTGTCTCCGGTGACGACCGAAATATCCGTGTCTAACTCTTTTGCCGATGTAAAGAAGGTGGAAAAGGACGAGGTGTAAAACGATATGCTCTCAATCGTGCCATCTTCATACGTACCATATTCAGCCTTGCCCAATAATTCAATGATACCGTCTTCGGCAATATGATAGATGTAAAGATCCGTACCGCCGTCAAGAAAACCTTTTTCAACGCTGACAGTGACACGCACCGGAAAACCGATTTCCTGATGTCCTTCAAAATATAATGGGAAAAGTCGTCCTTCCGGCAAAGAACCATAACCGTTTTGTATTGCAAGAGAATTTAACAATTCATCGGTTTGGGAATCAGATCTGCCCGGCTCAGCAGATGCAACGATTGTACGCACATTGGTCAAGATTTGTGCCAATTCTTTCTCCGGCAGTTGTGCATAATACTTCTGTTCTTCATCGGTCATTTTGCCCATTTCCACACGAACAGAGGAGGTGATGGTTCTATCAGGCTCATTAGAGAGCGGAATATCAAAATCGGAATTGCGGTCTTCCGGCAAAAGTGTTATATCAGCCGGAGGAAAGTCCGTTTCGGGCTGCTTATTTTCAGATTGATCCGGTGGATTATCATTCTGCTGCGGTGGCTCGGTCTTAGACGGTCCCGGATCGGTCGTTGCAGGCGGCTGCGTTGTATTTTCCGGAGAAGTTGACGCGGTTTCGTTACCGTTACTGCCGTTTTCGCCGCCGGAGTAACCGCCACCGTAGATGGCATATGAGCCGTTGAGGTAATAGATGCCATCCCCGGCACGAGGCACATTGGAAACGCCGTCGTTAGGTGTGCCTTCTCTCCCGTCACCCTCATAGCCCGTTCCTTTGCAAATTGGACATTGACCGTCGTGATTTCTTGCATATATGCACCATTCGTTGTTGTGCCAAACCACTCTTTCTCCGGTGCAATCCGGGCATTGGTTGTAGTACTGCCCTTGTGTACAGGGGCCCGATCCCGGACCGCCCTGACACTGGCCGGTGCCGTTACAATTATCACAATCAATTGTGTCATCGCCCAGACGCTTGCCGGTGCCTTGACATAATCTGCATTTGCCTGTGCCGTTGCAATCGCCACACATTTCTATTGTTTGTCCTGTGCTGTTGCATCTGCCGCAGGGGAGTTTCCCGTCTTTGCAATCCACGGCATCACAGGTGTATATTCCGTCACCGCCACAGCAATGGCACTGGTGAAGAATCTTTGCCTCGACGGGGAAAGCCGTAAATGCCACAATGAGAGTGAGACTGATAACAAGTGAAATCAGTGAAATTGGTTTCTTCAAGTAAATACCTCCTTATTAGATCTCCTTATGTTAAGATTATAACACATTCATCTGATTTTTTCACCGTTTTCCAGAGTTGTCAATGACATTTGTGGAAAGTATATTGTGTTTATTTAGCGTATTTCTTAAAATTAAGCTATAAAATTATGTTGTATCGTTTTCGGTAATAGTCATTGACTTTTGCGAAAAATGCATTGCGTTTATTCTGCGTTTTTCTCAAAATGAAACTATATCATTATTCATCCAGCAAACTTTGTTGGTCTTTTATAATGACAAAAGCAACACCACCATAACTGTAAAGCTGCGGCGTATCATCATTCCTGATTTTATTCCGGATAGGTTAATATCCCATAGACGCACTAAAAACATCATTATAAGAACATTATAGCATAAAATTATGACTTTTTCTACACTTTTCTAAAACATTATAACGGCAGAAAGCAAAAACTTCCTGCCGTTCAGTTCTATGACACAAGCTGTTTGTTGACAGAATATCAGACTTTTTTGAGTGTTGCGCAAAAATTTTCATAGAGAAGGGAGTACAAACAAAAAAGGAGGTTGCGCATAAAATATATGCGCAACCTCCCAAGACATAAACATTTAACAATTAGAGAAACAAAAAAAAGACAGACTCTGCAAAAAAAATCGCAAAATCCGCCCCCAAAAAAGCCAAGGTATTTAGTTCAAGTCCTCCCCAAAGGTCGTTTTGGAGAAATGATATCTTTTGAATTCCACCTTGAAAAATGGCACGAAAAAACCCAGAAACCGTTGTGGTTTCTGGGTTTTCCGAACCGATATCTTTTTCGGTTCGCAATGTTGGTTGCGGAGGCAGGACTTGTATTTGTCCTTGTGACGGGCATTTACTGAGATCAGTTCTGCGTATCTCCCCGGTTTGCGGTGTCCGACATCTGCCTGCGTCGACGGCGCTCCTTGGCATCTGTCGACCGCTGCACCCGAAAGGGCCTTGCTGCATCTGCCGCAGGCAGCGCAAGGCCCTTTCGGCCCAACGAGCTACGCTCGTCGGACTCTATTACACGGAGATGATAGCTGCAAAGTATGCTATCATAACCAAAAAGAACACCACCCGGATGGGTGGTGTTCTTTTTGGTTGCGGAGGCAGGACTCGAACCTACGACCTCCGGGTTATGAGTAAACGCGCTCAGCGCGTATTTGTGCTTTTTCTTTGTGTTTCTCAATGCTTTTATCCAGTTTACTTGCTTTTAAGAAACATTTAGGACTATGGCATATGGGCAATTTGAAAGTACGTTGGTGTCAGCGTTGGCGTCAAATTAAGTCTTATTCTTTCTCTACCTCAAGCAGAGATAATTGACCTTCTAGAACCGGATCTTCTGGGGTCGCAAAATCAATGTGGTTTTTAAGTATCCGCATAGCCGGTCTAATCCCTTCTATGTTTTGTGTACCGCCCATACTCTCACACTTGCCATCCTCCAGAGCCATTAGTCCTGCTAAATCATATGCACCTTTATCCCTCAACCACCATACATTTGTGTGCTTTATCCTCCATACCATTTTCCATAACACAATCGATCATTTAATTAATCATTGACCTGTAATGTATCCCCCTGCCCATATCCAACGCAGAAATGCCGTTCCTGTGTTTCCACAGGTGTTTTTTGCCACGATACATTCTACTGTATTATCGCTTTGCCAATTGTAGTAGTTATCCCGATATAGGAAGATGATCTGATCTGCCGTTTCCTCCGTCAGTCCGATCCACTTCAGATCTCTTAGATGAGGGCGTTTATTTTTACGGTGCTCCAGCCGGCGGTGCACATTTGCTGTGCAAAGGACTGGTACGCCCAGCTCCTGGGCCAAGGCCTTCAATGCGTACGTAGACTGGTCCATCGGTACAGGCTCCGGTTCCTGCACAACTGCCTCCGCGAGAGTATCGGGCTTGTAAATATATTTCATATTATCCACAATTACCAGGCACAGGTCCGGAATCTTTTGGCAATATGTTTCAATACTTTCCAGACTGGGATATGTACTGGGATTAATTTTAATTTTCCCTTTCCGGGAAGCAAAGAACCTACGGCATGCCTCAGCAGCTTCCTGTGCAGACAAGCTTCCGTCCAGCAATCTGCCCACTTCAATAGATAAGCCTGTCTGTAAAAGGCGTACAGCGACCCCTGCTTCACACATATTGGGAGAAAATATAACAACGGTTCCCTCCATCTGTTTGGATACCAGATCCGCAATACTCAGTGCCAACGCGGTCTTTCCCATAGCGGGACGAGCTCCGACAACTGTCAAGCCCCCTTTGATCAGTCCTCCTGTCAATGCGTCAAATTCCCGAAAGCCGGTCAACAAACGATCCTTATTTTTCCGCATTTGTTCCAGCAACTCTGCAATCTCCTGTAAAGATTTCCTTTTCTCTGTCATATTATCTTACACTTTTTCTATTTCACGCTTTCTCTGTTATCAGATTAATCGTCTTCCTCTTCCAAATCAACAGGTTCCAGTTTTGCCAATATATCATCAGGCGTGTTGAATACAATTGCATCACCGGATTCGCCCTCGTATTCATCTTCTTCCTCCTGTTCGTCATCCATCAGACGAATGGTAAGGGTATCATTCCGCTCTAAAACACCTGTCGCGTGGTTGCGCATCTGTAGGGTGAAATAGTATTCCTCTTCAGAGCCGTCCATTCCCAGAGTGTTGGTGGCTAATGTATAATTGTACCGCAGTGCTTCGTTATCGGTTTCGAGATGAAAGTAATTATCGGAAACTTCGTAGGAAACCTCTTCGGTCCAAATATCGAAATCCTCCTGATTGTAGGCACAGCCTATAGCTTCATAGCTATTGAGAGTTTGATATATTGAGTCGGGAAATTGTTCCTTGAATGCCGCCCAGGCACCGGAGCGGCTTTTTTTAGCACTGGCAAGTAAGTCCTTAATCATACTTTCCATTTGTGCCTGCGCATCATCATAGTCTTCAAAATCGCCAACACAAACATTAAAACAATTTTCGGTTTCAACATAAAGCTTATAGCTCATAATCATTTCCTTTCTTTTTAAACCAACAGCGGCAGAAGTATCTGCCGCTGCTGTTATTCACTTGTACGTATTAACCAGAAGGTATAGTCTAATAGATCTATCCCACTTCATTAACACTCTTTAACGCTAACAATGGAAACTGCACCAGCTCCACTTCCAAACTGTTTTCTGGCCTGATCTAAGGCTTCCATTCTTGCCTTGGAAGAGTCTATTGCTCTAACCATAATCACAATTTGCTTACCGGTATTACCACTTTGGGCAATGCACTCAAATGTCTTCATAATTTCCTCCTATTTTAAGTCCAAAGGACTATTGTTTATTTTGTTGTTTTAAGCTATCCTGTTACTTACTTGTAAAAAGTTCTTCGCATTTTTCAATCACAAAGTACTGCCCGGCATACTGCTGTTGGAATGTATGCATCGCCCAATGCCGTGTATCTGCTTCTACGAAAGCAACGCAACGCATACCGCCATTTAAAACCTTAGGAGAATATACGATTTTCCAGGTTTTAAGCGGCCCCATATTTCCCGACATAGCAAATCCCCCTATCAATTTTCTGTTAATCCCCTAATATAGGTGCTAATAATATTGCTAACCATTTTTGAAGTCAGGGATGCATATTCGTCATCCTCCACATATTCTCTTGCAATTATTTGCCAGACAGCATAGCATAAAGCATCCACAAAATATGTATATCCACTAACTCCACCCTGTAGCCACCTTAAGCACGGAGAGGATGCGAGAGACCCCTTATAGTACCACTGCTTTTTAAGGATTATCGATGATGTAGTCAAAGCCTTTGCAGGTAACAAAGAGCCGTTTTCTGATTTTTAGCAAGGCATAAATCAGTTCATACTTTTTTAGGCATAAAATCGCATATTCCGAACAAGAGGGAACGCATTTGCATTTTCTCCGTGTTTCTTCTGTTGCGTAATGCTGATAGCATTCAACAATTTTTATGAGAGAAATTCGCCCCAATGTTTCTGACACTACGATGATACACACTAACAAAACAAGGATATTGACCCATATTTGCAAAGGGGAAACTGCCAACAAACCAATTGCACAGAGAAAAACAATCACAAGCAGAGCTGTTAGATATACTACAACCGTGTTTTTTGTGGTTTTTGGCTTTACCAGTATACGATTACTTTGATAAACTTCCAGTCTTTTTTGTTCACGATAAGACTTCAAGTATTCCTCCCATTGCAATGAACTCACGCAATCACCACCATATTGTAAAGGCTAAAAACAGGCTTCTTAAGAAGCCTGTTTTTATATCGCTTACCAATTAGCCCAAAGTAACACAGCCTGCCTTTTTCGGCATAGTATATGTGGGATCTACTTTCTTGATGTCCGCTTCGTAATCTTCTGGTTTAACGCCGTTATATTTGTAACCGTAAAACTCTCTTTGCAGTGCTACTGCTTCCTTCCAAGCCACGACCGCCTGCTTCATAGCCTCGGGATTGGAGCCAAATTCCTTCTTGATGGCATTACCCAAAGCATACAGACCCAGAACACCGGTTTCAATGGTGCTGGCGGTAGTGGAGAATTTCTTAAATACGAAACGGGTGATGGGAGTATATACCTCTACTATTTTTTCCAAAATCAGTCCCTTGCCGATGTCCTCCACATCAGATTCCTTCACGCACTTAACAGCCTTTTCCAAACATGCCGCCATAGCTTTAAATGCGTTAACAGCCGATGCGCTGTTTTCTTCCACCAAGCTTTGATAACCCAGGTAAGCGCCAAAAAATTCTGCCTCTGCATTTTCAGGCGCGTCTTTTGATACCTCAAAATAGTGGACACAGGCATTGTCCAAGTCTCCCATTACGAGCAAATCTCTTGCGGTTGTAAGATACTTCTTTTCGTTTTCTGTCATTTTTGTTTCCTCCTTGTTTAAGCAACTATGTTGCATTTGTTCTCTTTGATCAGCGGGGTCTGAAACCTGTGCAATTATACGCACCATCCGAAGTTTTCACACCACAGCGCGATTGATAAGCACAGTACATACATCTTTTTTGTTTGCTTTCCTCCGCTACTCTTGCATCCATATTGTTTTTGCGCCGCTGTTCGTTTAAGAGTGCTTTATCTTCCCGTTGCCGCTGCTGCTCCTGCTCACGCTGCAGCTCCAGCTGTCTTTCCCGATAGAGCATATCCTCCAGCAGATTGATGGCTTCCTTCAGATCGTCGGCTCTGCCGCTTCTGAGCAAGTCAATGAGAACATCTGCGGCAGGCAGATACTTTTCTGTCAAAAGGTTGTTGCAGGATTCCAGATAATCCTGAGCGGGCGTATATTCCTCAGCGTAGATTTTCTTCTGCCCGGCAAGTCTGTCTTTTTCCAGCTGCTCTTCAATCCTTGCTTCTTCTGCCAAATGAGCAAGATAGATTTCTCTCCATTTTGTATAATCTTGAAGGAAAGTGGCTTTTGCTTGCTCATAAGAAGGCAAAGCATCTTGATAGGCCTTTGTATCCCGCGCGTATTTTTCTGCTTGTTCTTTTTGCTCTTTCTGGAAGGCTGCGATTGCAGCTTTTGTTGCTTCCTCATCCGCTGCCTTTGCTGCTTTCTTCTTTTGATTGACAAAGAGGAATGTAGCAACGCAGGCTGCTAAAAGAATCAGATTGAGAACAATCGTGAGCCCATCTCTCGCAAATAATCCGCCTGACAACAAAACACAAACGGCAACAAAACCGGCAACGCCAGGCAAACAGCCGAGCTTTTGCTTTGTCTCATTGAACTGAGTCTGTTGGTTGGTAGGGAGGTTGCCGCAAACCGGTTCTTTAGGTTCCTTTGGCTTTGCGGTACGCTCGTAGACATATGCTATGGTTTCAATTGCGTCTTCATCAGAATGATCGAATTCATCCCGCCATACTTCTCGTTCCTCTTCGCTGCTATAGCTGCCCGGAAACTGGGGCGCTTTAATGGTTCGTTCGTAGTTGTCCTCAGGCTAGAACTCATCCATTTCCTTGGCGATTGCCAAGGTTTCTTTAAATGCTGCAGAAATTTGTTCCAGTTTCGCTATTAGTTCATTTTTTTGCAAACCCATAAACCTTCAATCTCTCTTTATGTCTGTAAAATCAGCGTTTTTATTTCTACTTAGAAGATATATAGTCACATTATAGTCTTATAAGGATTATTTGTCAACCTTATTCGACTGACTTTGTGCTATTTTTTGTGCTAACATATTTTATAAGACTATGTTAGGAGGCTGGCTATGAACATTAGCAAACGACTGATCCACTTGAGAACACAATGTGGCTATACTCAAAACGCTCTGGCTGAACGAGCCGGCGTATCCCAATCCCATCTGCGCAGAGTCGAGCTGGGTGAATCTGATATTACCGTTGGTCATTTACAGCTTTTATGTGATGCTATGAATATCTCGCTGAAAGATTTTTTTGACGATGCTTCCAGCGAAGACGAAATTGCTTCCGCACTTTCCAAGCTCTCCCCCAAACAAAAACAGCGATTGATTGCGTTTATGGAGAGTCTTTAACCATACAGGATTATATTACAGAAAATTTTTGACATCAATTTACTGTCAGTATCTTGATTTTTTAAAAATTAATGCTATAATGTTTGCGCTCAAAAACAAGGAGGTGGTTTTCCGCCTCCTTTGTTGCATTTTATGACACAGTATGCTATAAATATAAATAGTCAAGGGGGTACTTCTTATGCAGAAGGATACATCAGAAATCGTAAAACAGCTTCAGCTTTCTCCGGATTTTCAATGTTTTTATCAAGAAAACAAAGAATATATGGTGGATAAGACCTTGGCGCAGCTTTTAAACCAGTTGCTGCAGCAGACCGGCATTAGCAAAGCCAAAGCCATTAAGGATGCGGAAATGAGTGAGATTTACGCCTACCACATTTTTGCCGGCACACGAATCCCAGAACGTGGTAAGGTCTTGGCGTTGGCCATTGGTATGGGGCTAAATTTGGATCAGATACAGCAGCTTTTGAAAACCGCTAATTACAGCACCCTATATGTGAAACGCCCCTTTGACAGTGTGGTGCTTTATGGTATTATAAATCACATGTCCGTGGCACAAATCAACGAGCTTTTGTATGACTACGGTATGGAAACGTTAGGACAAAGTAAATTATGAAATTATGCCCAAACTGCAAAACAGAGCTGGATGATAACGCACGGCTATGTCTGTGCTGTATGACCTCTCTGGACGAAAAAGAATTAATCCTGCCGCCGGTACGCCAATTTCGCCGGTGGCCTTTGGTGTTGCTTTGTTTCTTGAGTTTAGGTGCTTTGCTGATTGCAATTGTCGTTTTGAATACTGACCCTCCATCAGAACCACACAATTCTCCTGAAACCAGCATTGCAGACACACCAACAACAAAGGATGACAAAGACGATCTCTTACCTGTTCCGGAAGATGCTTCAACTGTCTCCCAAACAGTAGCCGGTGTCACCTACAAATTCCGCCCCGCCACCCGGGAGGACCATCCCTCAGCAATAACCCTGGATAATCATTATGTGCTGATCCAGGTAGAAGGGGCCCCTCTCGACGGTATATACCGGGTTCCCACCTTTGTCGGTCAGGATATGAATGCGTTGGTAACCGTGGTTGCCGACGGCGCCTTTGCTGGAACCAACGCCCAGGCAATCGACTTAGGGCACAATGTGCGTTATGTATGGGGCAACGCCTTCGGTGGTTATCCATTGACAGACCTGTATTTGCACGAAGATGTTCTGATTGAACAAACCGCATTTTCCGGTTGCACAGAAAGCCTGACGATTCACTGCCCGGAATATCTGGAAAATACGGAAGGAATCCTTTGGTCTGACCTCGCCATTACCTTGGGTTTCCAGTGGCAGTCGGAAATTTTGTGACAGATTCCCCTCTGGAGAAGAACGCTATGACGAGAGAAGAATATATCAGCAGTCTAAAAAGCACCTTTGCCACAGTGGAGGTTCTCAGCACTAAGAATAATTGCAAAGTACTCAAACTGCGGCACCGTAAAACCGGTAAAGATTTAGTGTTACGAAGCTATCCTCAGCAAGTAGATGCCTATAATACCCTTGTGCAATTCCGCTGCATAAATCTGCCGGAGATCTTGGATGTCATCCCAATGGATGATGGACAGATCGTGTTGGAAGAATTTATATCCGGGATGACTGTTGCTCAGATTATGGAAATGAACCATTACAAAAAGCAGGGTGCCCGGCGTGTTATGGCAGCACTGTGCCACGCTATGAGTGTGCTTCATACCAGAGGGCTGGTGCATCGGGATATCAAGCCAGAAAATGTGATGATCTCCGATAATGGCCGAGTAGTATTGATCGATTTCAACGCCTCCCGTCAAGTCAGCCAATGCAGTCACGATACTGTGATTATGGGTACTGTGGGATATGTTTCTCCTGAACAGTTGGGCCTTTCTCAATCTGACGCCCGGACGGATATTTATGCCGCCGGGGTTCTGTATAATGTCATGTTAACCGGACAGCATCCAAGTATGACCATTGCACCGGGTCGGGCTGGTCGAATCGTCCGCAAATGTACGGCAGTGAATCCGGATGAGCGCTACCAAACAGCCGAGGCTCTGTGTGCTGCAATTTAGCTTAATAACCACCGGCCGTGTTCCGGTGGTTTAATTATTCTGCATCTTTAACTCTCTTTTATATTTGTAATAAGAGTTCCTTGAGATTTGACAAAGTGTCATTACCTCCTTGTCGCTGAGCGTGCCACCAAAATCGGTGGCATGCTTTTTTATTATCTCTTTGCACTTGATAGACTTCTCAGTGGTTAACACGGTTCCTTTTTCAAGACCTATCTGTTTACCATTCCGTTTGCTCTCACGCATACCTTGGCTGATTCTAGTATGTAGATCCTGAACTTCTTTTTCGGATTGAGCAAAGGCTGACTTGATCTGTTCTTCTGCTAATGACATAAGTAGGTTGTTGATCAAAGTGATGTTGCCTTTGAAGTAATCATCAACTGCTGCATTACCTGTCTGCACAGAGATCTCTAATAAGTTGTTCTTAGTGGAGTCAAAGATAGCTGTATTAATTAGGGGCTCGTTGATAAACTCCAAGTGAATACCTTCTTCGTAAAGCTTCTTGTAATCCTTGAAGCCCTCAGCAGCATTTCTGGACATTCTGGATACGCTGTCAAAGATGATGGTGTCACCGGTTCTAATCTGCTTCATAAGCTTGTCCCATAGCGGTCGGTTTTGTGTTGTGCCAGTATAGAACTCTTTAATAATTGTGGCGGTTGGATATACTTCTTTGATGTTTGTGACTTGCCTTGTGATTCGTTGGTGTTTTGTGCTGACACGACAATAACCATAAACCATATTTACATCCCTCCATAGTATTAAAAGAACCTAAACTCAGTTTTGATATTCGTATTATGTCGTGTTTCATCCCATTTGTAAGCGCTTTTGCGACAATTTTTTTAGGCTTACTTTTAATACTTGTTTTGAGAGCTAATATGTATTACAATGAGCATATACGTAAATAAGGAGTGGTCAACAAATGAAATGGTCTCACGAAGAGGATTATATTGTTTGTAGTTTTTACTTATCTCATATAGATAATTGGAATCAGCACATAGACGAACTAATTGCGTTACTAAAGCAAGCAGGGTTCGGGAACAGAAAGAGAAGCGCTGTCATAATGCGTGTCCACAACTATGAGTACTTGCACACAGGTAAGGGCTTATCAAACTATGCAAAGCAGTCTAAGGCTGTCTATAACAGTTTTATCAGCAGAACGACCAAGCCGATTGTGTATGAAAGCCTACGAGCATATATCAAAGAAAGCTATTCAGAAGCGAAGTCCGGGTTTGAAGCTGATGTTGATGTTTCGGAAAGCGAGTTCAAATTCATCTATACAGAACCATTAGGACCAACGTTCCAAGAGGTTTTATTTGATTTCATTGACAAGAGAGGAATGAAGGACTCTGAGGTGTATAATGCTTGTCTTGTTGGAAGAGATACCTTCTCCCATATCCGCAAAGGAGATAAGGGCGTTTCCAAAAGAACGGTCAAACAGCTTTGTTTTGGCTTGAAGCTTACCTATGATGAAGCGGTTGTTCTTATGGCAAGCGCCGGTTATGCTTTCAGTAGCAGTAACCTGTCAGACGTTATTGTTGCTTATTATTTAAAGAATTGCATTTATGATATTGATGACGCAAATATAACCTTATATGAAAATAACGCAGAAATGCTATTTACTGCGTAACAGAAAAAGCAAGTGACCATCATTGATCACTTGCTTTTATTATTTCCACTGTTTCTAAGACCTCTGTGCGGGGTCTTTTTTATTGTTCAAATGTAGACGCACGGTCAACAAAGAAAAAGTCAAAAAATTCTATAATAATCATACACGAGGCAGCTGAAGGGTGGGATTAGAAAAAACAAACCACTTAGAAAATGTAGACGCTCGGTCAACAGAAATGCCTTTGAAAAATTCTATATTATAGGTGTGCTCGGCAAGAACCTCGGCTGTTAGATAACCGCATAAAGGAGGCGTATAAATGAAAAGAATTTCAAAGAAAGCCAAGGCAGATAGATTTCCTTAGTCCTAGATTAAAAAACATATCAGGAAAAACATTATTCAACCATCAATACCAATTAACATATTAGACATTATTAAATATATGGAGGCTACAACTATGAAATATATGAGCTATAATTCCACATCCAATATCTCTGAGTACACCGTGGGTACTGCATATGCATTCTATGTTCATAAAAACAGTGTAATCCGGATGGACGAAGCTGATCATGATACCATTAAAGAATATGCTCCGGCCATTGCGGCAGTTGTTAGCGATAATAATGAATGCACAGCAACTGATGGTCGGTGGTTAGCATTTATCCGAGTATTCGGTGTTGTTGTGGACAAGCGCGAGGCAACCAGTGACAACGATATTGATCGCATTACGGTTATGTTTAAAACCACTGACGACAATTATGTCCTCGATAAATACGCAGTTGGAATCCACGATGTCTTTACAAACGGAAAAGATGTTGTTTTACCTGCTGCTGTGCTTAATGTGTGATCATAAACCTTTATGGCTTTGAAAAATATTTTTAGGAAAAATGCAAAATTCTGTTAATTTTTCTCGTATAGTACAGCAACCCCCAATTTTTGTGGAGCACCCCATACCCTTTTTTAATATGCAAGGAGGTGATAACCCATTGTTGTAATCCGCTTTTTATAATGCCCATTCGCAACGGAGCGTTTGAAAAGCATCTGCACCTTGACAATTGAATAGTCCAAATCTATTAAGCCAGTAAACAAACATTACTAATTATCATATAAGGAGAATTTCATGGAACATAGCATTATCGATGATATTATGTACGCTTACGATTTGACAGTAGTGTCCTGTCACTTTCAACCCGAAAGAGTATATTCTGCGATTGAAAATTTTGATTACTATGTGAAACCTGGGCAGGATACGCAGCAGTTTATGAAGGCATTTACAGATGCATTTAGATCAGGCCAAAAGTCGGTTAAGACGATGCAGAAGGCTTGCGGATTGCCGGATCATCTTTTTAGGTATGAGCATAGTCTCTGGGTTTTGACTTCACTAGCTTTGGTGCAAGTCGTCAAGGACTTCCTGGATGAAGATTTTCTCCAAAGCAATCTCAAAAATGATGTGAATACTTGGAGTAGAACTAAGCAACCGTTTTTTACACAGCTAAGAAAAAATCAAACGCTATTCAAAAATTATAAGTTTGTTCGGAATTATCCGAAAAGAGCCGCTTAATCCGCTAGAGGGAATATCCTTATAGTGGGTCACAAACAAAATATAAAAATCACAAAATGTAAAGGAGCAACAAAGTTATGGCAAATTGGAATTACAACCCTAGTGAGTATAGTGCAAGAAACTTTGAACCTATCCCTGAGGGTGATTATCGTGTAAGGATTAATAATGTAAAAGAAAAAATCTTTAGCACTGGAAACGAAGGATTTGAGATTACGCTTGAGATTCCTGGGCAGGTGGGAAAACTCTGGTACTATCTGGTGCTCGAGCCCAGTGACTCTTTGAAAACAAATCAGCGCCTTGGAATGTTCTTTGATTCTTTTGCGATTTGCGACACCGATCTGAACCATTATTCTAATTGGATTGGCCGTGATGGTGCTGTCCGTGTGAAGCACAGCGTGTATAATGGTACGATTACGTCGAGAGTAGTCTTTTGTCTTAGTCGCAGCCAGCAGAAGAAGTTCCTTGACTATAGTGAATCCGTTGCTGAATCGCAGAATAGAACGGTCAATAACGGTGCGTTCTACTGTGGCCAGCAGAACAAATTCCCTGGCTTTAATACGCCTCACCGAGAGATTCCTAGCGATATGGTATTTTGATTAACTGTCTGTGAAAATAATTTAATATATAAGGAGATTAATTTAATGGCTGGTTTTGGTTATGGTGGCAGCTTGCCACTGAAAGCTGATGAAACTAAAAGAAAGATTTATGAGAATGATGAATTGGGTATGCCCAATTACCCATTCCAGGAGCCTAAGGTCTTTCTGCAGGGATATGGTGAAGACTGTATCCCTCAAACCTGTTCTAGCTGGAGTAGCGACGGGGTCGTTCTGGTTAGAGAGAATACTGTTATCGAGTATACTCAGCTGGATTTCACGGAAGGTTTGATGAAAGATAAGGACGGGAATGTTTTTTGGAGAAGTATGGGGCCCTTTTTTGCAGATGAATGCGCAGACGGAGAGTTCCTTGATGAGTATCGTAGCGCACAAAGATACTTGATCACGGAATATGATTTGAAAACACTAACAACGAAAAAGTATAAGGTTGTTCTTGATGAGAGTTCTAAGCTTGATAAATTGGATTTTTATAGATTAGGTGAATTCCTGGAAGGAAAGATTATTGATAATCATTATGTAGTTAACGATGGTGTGCTCAAGCAGTGCATTGGAGAACCTGACGATTTGGTGATTCCTAATTCTGTTGTCGAAATTGATGAGTCTTTACTTTGTGGTCATCGGTATTTTAAAACCATTTTGATTCCTGAAAAGCTTGTCGATATTCCTGATACCTTTTTTAAAAAATGCAGTGCAGCGTGTGTCACTGTTGCCGATGGCAACCCCAAATATTATGTTGAGAATGGATGCTTGATCGACAGATACACGTCAACACTTGTGTGGGCATATGCAGGAACCACCATTCCTGACGACGGCGCTATTAAGAGAATCGGTGCTAATGCGTTTGGTAGCGGACCTATTATTAAAAGTATTGTCATTCCGGATTCGGTAACTGAGATTGAGTCTGGTGCATTCAAAGGATGTTGTTGGTTAGAAGAGATTAGTATGCCAGATCTTTTTGCTGATAAGGTGGAAGATATCATCGGGAAAAAGTTTGTTAAAGAAGGGGATATCTGGAAGATTGTTAAGGCAGAAAGGAATTTTAATGGATTCTCTTTTTAATTTTCCAATAAATCTCTATAGGAAGGAATTTAAGTAGTTATAGGATGACAAAAACCAAGTTAGATAAGATGTTTGAAAACGACTTTCTTCGTCTCCCTCGTCCGTTTATTCGTATGTTCAATTTGAACACAGCTGTTATGTTGTCTGAGATCTACTCTGAGTACACATATTGGAAAGGGCTGGACAAGCTTGAGAAAGGGGGCTGGTTCTATAGTACTGTAGAAAATATGTACTGCAATACCGGCCTAAGCAAACACCAGCAGCTGAGAGCATGTAAAGAATTGGAGGCCTATGGTGTTATCAAAATCAAATACCATGGTCTTCCTAAGAAACGGTATTTCAAATTTGACACAGCGATTTTGAATAAGCTATACACTGATTTTCAATCGTACTTATTCCAGCCACGTGAGGGCACCGGGTCAACCGTATTGGAAGAGAATCATAATATAGTAAAATTTGCCGCATCGTTTTAAATGCCAATATGTATCAATCAGCCCCGCAGATGATATATGCCCGCGCTTCGGCGCGGGCATATATTTACAAAAAAAGACTGTAGTCAAATGATTGGTTGTCAATAGTCTAATTATTAAACCTATTTAAGCCATTTATTAAACATAAATAATAATAATAAGTAATAATAATAAAAAATAATAATTATATCCTAAAAATCTTTTAGCAAAGATTTTTAGGATAATGTAATTAGCTATATAGCTTTATCTTTAGTAAATTAATAAAAATAAGATAGTTGTTCAAAAAATGAACAACTGGATTGGGCGGGACGATTAACAAAAAAAGAGACTGTTTTGACAGCAGTCTCTTTAAATATGGTAATTACGAAAAGTCTTCTATGTGGTTTTGAGCTTGAGTCGCTACGATATCTATCTGTTCATTTAAGCCAAGTGCGTTGTTTGCGTAGGTATAGGTGGTGCATATATCTGTTTCAAATATTGTTTTGGCAATGGCTGATAGAATGTCAATACGATCATCAACATATTCAGAGAATAACTTTGCCATAAGTTCAATGGGAAGTATATCCATATAATAATAAGGATGTGCCAAGAAAAAGGATTTCATCAGTTCATAATCATCATATTGATCCGGAAAACTTTCATCAAGCTCATGGCATAGTTGATTTAGTTCACAACGAAGATTAAACAGGTTTTGTTTGCTGATAAAGAATTTGTTTTTTGCCCAATAATGAACAAATGCCCCATAAAAGATTTTGAATTGATCTTTGTTTAGCCTTTTAAGATTATTATATAAAGCAATCCTATTCTTGTTTTCAAATGTTAATTCTCTACACACGGAGAGGTCACCTCCTTCGATATGGAATGCTTTTAACCTGGTTATGACAGTACACTTTTTGCTTCATTTAATTTAGCGAATATTTCTATACAAATAAAAAGGGTTGATGGTTTGTATTTAACACCATCAACCTTTTCTGTGAGATATTTTGCGCTATCTCCGATTTATAAGGTTAATACCAATTGCCACCAAAGATATCGACATTGGCATAGTAGTTTCGAACTATTTCATCTACTGTGAACTTCTTTTTAATTAGAACTGCTGCAGTCAGTAGACTCATATGATCATAAGCATATTCGACTACATTATCGATCAACTGTTTCCTGAACTTTTTATCTTCATTTAGCTTGAACGGATTGCTATCAAAGGTTTCAAGGAATTCCTCAAACTTATCCACGGCGATCATATTCCCGTGCTGATGATTCATCTTGTAAAAGAACATAAAGAACTCATGCAGACCTTCTTCAGTTAAACCTTCCAGCTCCTTGATTAATGTTTCTGTAACTTTATCGATTTTATTAACAGTGTTTTCTTTGTTTTCCATACCGGCATCACGTTCCATTTCTAATTATATTAAACAACAACAGAGCGCAAAATATTGCTGTTCATATAATTTAGCAGAAATTGAGCGCTTACGAATCAGTAAAAACACGATATGATATATCCGCAAATACAAAAAGGAGGTCGCTGAATTATGAGCAAAAAGAAATCCAACGGCGAGGGTTCCATTGTCAAGCGAAAAGACGGCAGGTATATGGCTCGGTACACTATGGGAGACAAGCGCTATGCCATCTATGGGGCCACATTTGAAGAAGTCAGGGTGCAGCTAACAGAAACACTTTCCAAAATGGATCAGGGAATTCATATTACTCCCTCTGGCTATACTGTGTCCCAATGGCTCCGGGAATGGTTATTTACCTATGCCCTCCCAACAGTCAAACAGTCTACTTATATTTCCTATGAAAGCTATGTACGACTCCACCTGGAACCGGCACTTGGAACCAACAGACTAACGGCCCTGACCGTTGAACTACTCCAACGGTTCTTCAATCAGAAGAAACAAACCCTCTCTCCTAAGTCTCTCAGGAATATTTATAATATGTTACACAACTGTCTTGATCAGGCTGTCACCAACGGATACCTGGTACGCAATCCCCTGCAGGGCGTTAAGCTTCCCCAGGTCACCAAAAAGGAAATCCTTATTCTTACCCAAGAAGAACAAAAAACTCTCCATATGGCTGCCCAGGAGTCCCACACAATAGCCACATTCGGAATTATCTTCACTCTCAGTACCGGTATCAGAATGGGTGAAATGCTGGGCCTTCAATGGGGTGATGTGGATTACAGAAATCATACCATCCGGATAAGACGGACAGTTGGGCGTCTTCAAAAAGTAGATGAATCCGGGAAACTGATACCCAAGACTGCCGGTGTCCCGACTACTGAGATCGTCGCCAGATCTCCTAAGTCAGCAACAGCGCAGCGGACGATCCCTCTGTTCTCCCAAGTCTGGAATGACCTTATGACTTACTGCAAAAAGCAACAAGAATTACTGCAGGCACAAGGGATTCCCTTAACACCTACTACCCCCATATTCTCCACACCTTTGGGTATTGTCTATGAGCCCCGTACCTATGAGGACTTATTCAAAAGAACTCTCAAGGAAGCTGGTGTTCCTGATATTAACTTCCATGCCCTACGGCACACCTTTGCCACCAGAGCCCTGGAAGCCGGTATGGATATCAAAGTTCTTTCCTCCATCCTAGGCCATGCACAGGCATCCACAACACTTAACCTTTATGCCCATGCCCTCCCTGACCATAAAAAACGCAGTATGGAAAAAATGAGTTCCTTCTATAGCAGTGGTTAACAATCTACTCTGGTCCATATTTGTGTCACACAAATTTTTGTTCCTCAGTATATCCTTGAAAGCTCAAAAAACACCAGGTTTCATTAAACCCGGTGTTTTTCTATACATGGAGAAAAAACATATGCGTGCTCTATCGCATATCTTTATTCCTTGCCAAAAAACTTGTTCCACAAAGGAATACACTTTTCCTCAAAAAAATGTTCTACTTTTGAGGGAACAATAGCATGACACAACGAATTTCCTGCGCCCGTATAAATAACATTACCTACTGGAAATTCGGACTGTCCTGCTGTTAGGGAATAAACCTTATCATGGTAGTGAATATCATCAGAACACACCGCATCACGAGTTTGGACATACGCACTCTCTGCCAACCCAAACTCCATATTAATCAAACCAACTGACTGCAAGTTGACCAACGCATCGTATGTGATACCTAAAGCTTTATAGTAATCATCCAACACTGGTCCTATAATCACAGGAGTCCACACTTGTTTTCCCTGATCTATATGCCAAATTGAAATCGAAGCAACCGCCATAAATGTATTCGCCATATCTCTATCCATCTGTTCCATAATATGTAACAGCGATTTTGGGATACTCCCCGGGGCATTACATTCTTGTGCTAATATACTCCCCCAAAGCATTTGAAATTCCTGAGTTGAAACAAGCCGCACCTTATCCATAAACTGTGCAACCCAATCTTCGTCTAATGCATCTGGTCTTGCGTTCGATAATAGTGACCGCGATGCAATCTCAAGCACATTTTTTTGATTGCTGTATTCTCTTATACTTTTCTTTGCCTGACTAATTAATGCAGCTTTTGTGATAGGGTCATAATCGCTTTTTTGTATTTCTTGAATATATGTACTCACAGCAGCTCTTTTAGGGGTTTCATGTGTTGCTACCCATCCAATTGCGCCCGATACCTTATCAATCAAATTATTAGCCACATCTGATATTCCATCCATATTAATTAAGCTCTCCATTGTACCCTCCCAATATTTGCACATAATATTCTGTACTTATATTATACCCATTTCTTTCCACTTTTCAACAACAAACAACACCAATTTCGCCACGGCGTTGGTGTCAAAATTGGTGTCAAATACGTTTTGATATATTCCATTTCGCTTCAAAAAGTCATATAAACAAAGAAAAACCACGGCAAAAGCCGTGGTTTTTATGGTTGCGGAGGCAGGACTCGAACCTACGACCTCCGGGTTATGAGCCCGACGAGCTTCCAACTGCTCTACTCCGCGATATAGGGCACTCTCTTGAGCGCCTAAGTATTGTACCACGGCAGGCAGAACTTGTCAACCATTATTTTTTGTCTCTTTGGGGCGAACCGCAAAATCTTTTGTCGGCTTTACAATTTTATTTAGTCCGTTTTGTTGGACTGTTTTATTTTTATAATCAGCACATAAGATAAAACACGGAGGTACTGATCATGAAAACAATCACTTGCAAAACAAACCCCATTGACCGCATCCCCTACCCCAATGCCGCTACCCGCCGTGAACTGCTTCACAAGGCTTTGGACACCGCTTTGGTCACAGCCAGCGGCATTGGCATCGGTGCGATCATCGCGCTGATGACTGTCATTTAATTTTTCTTATTATCCCGGTACAGGGCAACCAAGCCCTTAATGAGTAAATTCTTGTCATAGATCATCGGGGTCTTGCACAGGGGCACGATGAACTTGGCAATGCCACCAGTGGCAATGACAGTAGTCTTATAGCCCAACTCCTGCTCCATCCGCTCCACCATGCCGTCCAGCATACAGGCGGTGCCCATCATAATGCCGGAACGCATTGCGTCAATAGTATTTCTGCCGATGGCACGCTTGGGCTGATCCAGCTGCAAACCGGGCAGCAAAGCGGTCTTATCCGTCAGCGCATCCATAGAGATCCGCACACCGGGAATGATACAGCCGCCAATGTGGGCGCCGGATTGATCCAGCACGGAGATGGTGGTCGCCGTACCCATATCGATGACGATCAGCGGGGGCTTATGCTCCCGCAGGGCTGCCACATCTGCCACCACCAGGTCTGCGCCGGTCTGGCCGGGGTTTTCCAGGCGGATATCCAAGCCCGTCTTGATGCCGGGGCCTACCACAAGGCTCTGTTTGCCTGTGAGTTTCTTAATAGCGGTCTGGAAGGAGTTCAGCACCTGGGGCACAACGGAAGAAATGATGCTGCCCTCGATATCCTCCGGGCGCACACCGTACACATCCAGCAGGATCTTTAAATCCACGCAGTACTGATCCGAGGTCTTGGTGGCCTCGGTGCGAAGCCGTGCCTCAAAGACGATCTCATCATCCTTGACGCCGCCCAAAACGATATTGGAATTGCCGATATCAATGGTTAAAATCATTTCATTTCCTCCAAATCTTCCTGTGTAACGAAGTAGCAGGCGGTGATTTTCTCACCGTCTGTTTTTAATATGCCCGCCGAACCGCCGTTGTAGCCGGCGCTGCCGGGATTAAAGACCCACAGGCCGTCCGTTTCCTGGTGGCAATCCATTCTGTGGGTATGGCCGTAAAGGGCAATTTGTGCGTTATAACGGCGTGCTTCCGCCACCAGACCGCCAATTCCCATTTTCACATGCTCCCGGTGGCCGTGGGTCATATAGACCGTCACGCCGCCGATGGGGTAACAGAGCATTTCCCGGGCGTGGGGCGGCGTGCGATATTTATCGCAGTTACCAGCCACCTGGTGCATTGGGATGTGGGGGAATTCTTCTGCAAGGGTTTCCCCATCGTCATAATGGTCGCCCAGGTGGATCATTGCGTCCGGTTTGATTTTCTCCACGCACCGGCGCATAAACTGCATTCCGGAATGGGAATCAGAAAAAATCAGAATTGTCATCGTTCACCATTCCTCCCTTTCGCGCATATCGTTTTCATAAGCGTATTATAGCAGGCATTTTGACAGGAGGCAATGATATTGGAGAAAAATCCTAAGTTTTTTCTTTAATCGGTGCGTTTGCGTTTTCGGTATTTTAGTGGAGAACAGGCATAGCGCTGTCTGAACTCTTTGATAAAATGGGACACCGAAGAATAGCCCAGCATATCGGATATTTCCTGCACGGATATTTCTCCGTATTCCAAATAGGATTTTGCTCGGCTCAAGCGAAGAGCATTGCGGTATTCGCAGGGAGAAACACCTACGTGAGCCTTAAATTGCTTGCGGAAATATACCTCGCTGATATGGCAAATGGCCGCCAATTCCGCCACTGTGGGATTCTGCTCGATATGTTCCGAGAGATACCGCAAGGCCTTTGTAATATGGTCCGGCATAGATTTTTCCAAGTCTTTGGTGTCCAGCGCGCAAAGGATCTCCATGAGCAAAATTCTGTTTTGGGTAAACTGATTGGGGATCTCATTGTGCAGCACATTTCTGAACAGCAGTGGCAACATTTGATCTTGGGCAACATGGAAAATTTGAATCCTATCTGAAAGCAGCACATCCTCCCCCTGCTCGTCATAAAGCAAAAAATTGATGCCGATGGTGTGAGCGTTCGCATCCTGAAAATCCGACAGCTGCACTCTGTATTCACTTCCCATGGGGGTATAAACAATGTCACCGCTGTGGGCTACGAAGATTTCCCCGTTTTTGTCAGTGTAAGTAACCTTACAGCCGTTCAACAGCATAAACAAATTCTGCTTTTTGGGAGCACCAACGCATTGAAAACTCTTGGTGTTGCGCCAAAACTGCTGCAGCCCGTTGATAAAAACCGGGTTAAAATTTTGACGGATCAGGTTATCTAACGCACAAATCTTCATAAAATCCCCCCTTGCTTTATAGGTTCATTCTAATATAGCGGCGTATCTATGTCAATACGCGTTGTTTCGAAAAACGATGTTTCTATAATGAAATATATCTATTTTCTTTACCGTGGACACGCTATAATGGCAGTATCCACACAAAGGGAGGTTTTCTTATGAAACAAACCGATTGGAAAATTATTTACACCAAATATGACGGCATTTCTAAAAAAGCCATCGAACTTTTGTCAAAAGAGGTCAGTGAATTTCTGATCCGGGTGCCCCATATATACAGCATTTATGTGCTGCCCTGCGAGAAAGAAGGCTGCGAAATTTCGAAAAACGCATTTTTTGTAAGCTGCTATGAGGAAAGCGCTGCCATAAAGCAGTATGTTTCCCGGGACGAGATTCCCGAGGACGGTTTTTTGGTGAAGGTCATTCCCAACCCCGAGGATGCTGAGGGCCGGCTTGTGATTCTGACCGCCCACAGCGAACAGGAGCTTTTCTATGCAGTTGTCAGTTTCCTGGACGATTATATTTACGAAAACGCTCCCATCCTCGGCTCTAACTATATGCCGGACCGAATTTTTGACAGACCGCTGCAGGAATGCGCCTACACCGAGGTGCCGGACAACAAGACCCGGAGCATTTTCACCTGGGGACACCCCATTAACGATTACCGGGCATACATTGAAAATATGGCCCGGCTGAAATTCAACGAGCTGATTATTTGGAACGACTTTATTCCCATCAACATCGTTGACGTTATTGATTATGCCCACGCATTTGGTATTAAAGTGATTTTGGGCTACAGCTGGGGCTGGCGTGAAATCGGCAACAAGGTGGCCGAGATCACCGATCAAAAAATCGAAGAAACCAAAGCCATCGCCCTCCAGCAGTTCCGGGAGCATTATGCCAATGTGCCCTGCGACGGCATCTATTTCCAATCCTTCACGGAACGTCGGGAAGAGCAGGTTGGCGGACGGTTGATTTCCCGTCTGGTCGTGGATATGGTGAATGATATTGCAGCCCAGATTTGGCAGATTCAGCCGGGCCTTCACATCATTTTCGGCCTGCACGCTACCTCTGTGCGGAGTCGTCTGGATGAGATCGCCCGGGTAGACCCGCGGATCGATATTATGTGGGAAGACTGCGGTGAATTCCCCTATAGCTACAACTCTTTTGTATCGGATGAAAAGATATACAAAGAAACCCTTGCCTTTATCAAAGAAATTTTGGAATTGCGTGAGGGTGTGGGCGTAGGCCTGGTGTTCAAGGGTGTTATGATGCTGGATTGGGGCAAAAAAGTCGGCCAGCACGGTCCCTTTATCATGGGTCAAAACAGCAAGGCAATCGCAGCTCACGACCGGCACATCCGCGCAAGCTCCTGGCGGAAATATGCCGCAGATTGGATGCAACACGGCAACCGCGCTGCCCAAATGCTTCAGTTTATCAAGGATCATAAATTGGGAGAAGTGGATATGTGCCTGGCCGGAACCTTTGACGGCGGTATTTATCTCCCCATGGCCCTTTGCGGGCAAATGTATAGAAAGCTGGACGAAGACTATCAGCAGACCCTCCGCAAAACCGCCCGCAGAGCCTGCATTACTACGGACTAAGTGACCACTACCCCATTAAAAACCCGCCTCACGGCGGGTTTTTTCTGTGTCTTTTTTACCTGCTGGCGCATATAGTATTCACAAGAGTATGATAGCAGGCATTTTGATGGGAGGCAATGATCATGGAGAAAAAATCTCAGGATTTTTCTATGGAAGAAGTTATGCGCATAGCCAAAAGCCCTGCCGGGCAGCAGCTCATGGCTCTGCTGCAACAGAAAGACAGTGCCGCATTGACCCAAGCCGCCGCCCAGGCCAAATCCGGCAATTACTCCCAGGCGGGGCAGACCCTTAGCGCTTTGCTGTCTTCTCCGGAGGCGCAAAAGCTGATGAAAGAATTGGGTGGCAAGTGATGGACAATTTGGAATCGGGGCTGCAGTCCATTTTGGGCAACCCCCAAATGATGGAGCAGATCATGTCCATTGCCCAAAACTTCCAATCAGAACCTTCCCCTCCCCCGCCTGCGGCGGAGGGTGGGCCGGAGTTGGATTTTGCCACCATACAAAAAATTACAACTCTCATTGGTAAAACCGGGATAGACAGTCAGCAGAAGGCTCTGCTGCAGGCACTGCGTCCCTATCTCAGCAGCCAACGGATTGGGAAGCTGGAGAAAGCTATGCGGGCGGCCAAGCTGGCAGGCATTGCAACCACATTTTTAGGCAGGTGATTTGGTGTACAACCGTTATATTCCCCAACAGGACGGCACATTTCGCAAAAAGCAGGAACCGGATGCGGTCCGTCCCAATCCGCCCAGGCCCAATCCCCCGCCCCCGGAGCCACCACCCCGTCCGCCACATGGGGCGCCTCCCATGGGTGACAGCGTGACGGGATTTTTGAAGCGGCTGATCCCCAGGGATTTTGACACCGGGGATCTGATCGTGGTGCTGCTGCTTTTGTTAATGGCCGGCGACAAACCGGAGGACAAAAACACCGCGCTGCTGACATTGGCGCTTTACTGTTTCTTATGACAAATCCCCCTAAGGGCGGTACACGGCCCTTAGGGGGATTGGTTATTCACCTAAGATAAAATCGGAGATAAGTTTACCAAAGATACTGATGCCGTTTTCGTCTGCCTTGCCGATATAGGCACAGTGGGTACTTTCCATCACCTGCAGCTTTACATTTTCGTCAAGGCCAAAATGCTTCAGGGTGGACATCACAAGCATGGTCTGCTCATAGCGGTTTTGCATATCGTTATCGGACACGATGATGAGCATGGGAGGATATTTCTCGTCCACACCGATATGGTAAAGTGGCGCGGATTCGTCCACGATCACCCGTCGGCTGTCAACACCCCGCTCCCGCAGCACATTGAAGTGGTCGGTAGGTTGGCCTGCATCGTGGATAAAGCCGGTGATGTCCATAGGTGTAATATCATATTTTGCTAAGTATTTCTTATCAAAGCAGAGCATTTGAGAAAGGTATCCGCCGGCGGAACTGCCGCCTACATAAACACCGGCCACTTCTCCATATTGCTTCATATTTTCGAAGACCCAAGCGGTGGCGCAGGCGGCGTCCTCGATAAATTCCGGATATTTGGCGGTGGGATACATTCTGTAATTGGCGCTGACAACAGCAATTCCCTTGTCTGTCAGATGCTTAATAAATGCGTCGTAGCGCTTCGCTGCCTTATCACCGCTTTCAATTCCACCGCCGTGGAAATACAAAAACACCGGGAATCGATCACATTCCGGCAGGTGGACATCTAAGTATTGGTTGGCTTCCTCGCTGTAGAGAATATCGGTAATACTTTTCATCGCTATGCTCCTTTTGTTTTTGCTTATTATAACGCACCCCAAACCCCATGTCAATTCTGCAGATTTTGTCGAACCCTCTTGCGCTTTTCGCATATAGTGAAAACGGGAGGTGAAAATGATGTGTAACTGTAATTGCAGATGGAGTTGCACCCTGTTTGCGGTCATCAGCGCCGCTATCTTGGGTGTGGTCGCCGCATTCTTGCAGATCTCCGGTACGATCACCGTGACAGCTGCATTTTTGTGGGTAACTTTGGGCATCGGCGTGGTGTACCTTGCGGGCTTAACAGTCGCCTCGACCCGGTGCAGATGCACAGGCGCAACCAGCTGCCTGTGCAGAGCCCTGGATGCACTGCTGGCAGGCGTTCTGGGAACGATTCTGCTTTCTCTGGTTCTTTTGGCTGTGGGCATCGTAGCTACCAGCGTGCTCAGCGCTGTTTTGGTGGGAGTACTGGTGTTCTTCCTGTGGCTGACGGTTGCCTCCGCTGCCTGCTATGTCCGCTGTGCTGCCGATTGCGACTAAGAAGTCACCTTCGGTGACAACCCCCTTTAGACAAGGGGGCCTACATAGACTTGACAATTGGGAAGCTTTGTCGTATAATCCCCTTGTCACCGGAGGTAGAGCACCGCAGTGCTCGGGGATCGTAAGCAATTGCTTGCAGGCCGCATACCGGATTAGGTGTCGAGTGCGCTCGGTTATTACATTTCGTAGTAATCGGGTTATTTTTTATACTTTTTGAGGTTTTTATGGATTCGGAAATTTTTGAGAAGCTGCCGCCCACCAAGCTGTTTTTCCGGTGCGCTGTGCCGTCTATGGTCACAATGGCCTTTGGCGCTTTGTATCAAATCGCAGATGGATTGTTTGTGGGACGGTTCATTGGTGAGGATGCTTTGGCCGCTGTCAATTTAATGATGCCTATTTTAATGATGGTATTCGCCTTTTCCAATATGATCGCCACCGGTGCATCTGTACGAATCTCCGTACTGCTGGGTGAAAAGAACCGGGAAGAAGCATCTCGGGTGTTCTCCCTTTCTCTAAAGGTCATTTTTCTGCTGGGCTGCGTTTTGGGAGCGTTGGGCGTCTTCTTCGCCGTGCCTTTTGTACGGTTTTTGGCACCGGGAGCATCGGAATTGGCGATAGAATATGGCGTTACCTATATTCGGGTGAATGCGGTTTTTTCTCCGCTGTGCCTTGTCTTTTTTGCAACAGACAACTATCTGCGGGTATGCGGCAAGGAAAAGCTCAGCATGTGGCTGAGCATCACCACACAGCTATTTAACATTGTGCTGGATGTGGTTCTCATTGTGTTCTTAGGCCAGGGCGTTTGGGCCGCCGCCTTTACCAGCTGCTTGGCTATGTCCATTGGCGCTGTAATTATCCTTTGGTTGTTCCGGGGCAAGAAAATGGATCTTTACTATACCCGGAAAGGCGTTTCCTTCTCTAAATTCTCAAAAATCCTTGCCAACGGCTCCAGCGAGTTTTTTAGCAACATTTCCATGTCGGTCATGTCCATCGTTTATAACTTTTTTCTGCTGAAATACGGTGGCACAACAGGCGTTGCGGCATTCTCGGTGATTATGTATGTGGACAGCATTATCGGCATGCTCACCTTCGGTATGTGCGACTCTATGCAGCCGGCTATCAGCTATTGCTATGGCGCAGGCTTGATGGACAAGGTCAAGGCTTTATGTAAGCGGATCATTTTGGCTGCTGTGGTGCTTTCCGCCGCGGCGATGGCATTTATGTACTTTGCAGGACCATATATTGCTCCCATTTTTGTAAAACCGGAAGATACGCAGCTGCTGAAAATAAGCATTGCAGGCATGAAGCTGTTTGCTCTTTCCTATCTCACCGGCTGGGTGGATATGACTTTTTCCTCTTATTTTACCGCATTGGAGCGGCCGGGACGGTCACTGCTCACATCCTTCTTCGGCACACTGGTTGCCCCCATTGGATTTTTGTTCATTCTCACCCCGCACTGGGGTTTGGAGGGTGTATGGCTCAATCCTCTGGCCTCCAGCGCTGTCAGCGCGGTTTTTACCTTATTCCTGGCATTGACACTAAAAATCAAAAAAGCAGATGTCTAAGGCATCTGCTTTTTTGATTACCATAAGTCTTTTTCAGACAATTCGGAGAAATCGCCGTCTACAAAACCGGCGGCGGAGAGGTATTCTTCCACCTTGGGGCGCAGATCTTCATAGCTGTGATGAGAATCTGAGCCGTAGGTGACAGGAACGCCCATTTCAAACAGCTCCCGCAGGAATTCTGCGTACTGATGACGGAACTTCTCCGTAGCCTTTGGTGTGCGGAAGAAGTGGGAATTACACTCTATATATTTGCCGTTTTCCTTCAGTGCCGCCCCCAACTCCAGATGCATAGAACGGGGAATGATGCTAAAATCCTCATACCAAAGCGCTTTACCGCAATACCAGGGATGGCCCAGGATGGTCGTCCGCTCGTCACAGGCAAGCGCCATCTGTTGGCAATGCCAGGATTCTATGCATTTTTCTATCGAACCGCCTCTTGCATTAGGACCGATCAAGCTCCAGTGAACCGCTGTTATCGCCAAGCGCATCCCCAATGCCGACAGTTCTTCCTTGGTATAGGGCAGGAGAAAATCATGACGATCCTCCCGGGCCGGAGGGCTATACCCATCCCGGGTGCCGTGCTCACAGATATAATCATAACAGGGCTTTTCAATAGGTGTCAGCTCCACGCCCAATACCATATTGGGATACTTGGCTTGCAGCTGCTTCACATTTTTCGCTGAATCCTCGATATTCTTTCTGAATTTATCGTCATTATAATTGGCGTGATCGGTGATACCAAAGTACCGCATTCCTTGGGCATTTGCCTGATCACCGATGGCGGCAATGGGATTGGAGGCATCATAGGAATTTTCGCTGTGGATATGCCAGTCGGAATGGATGATCATTATTCTTGCTCCTTGTATTTCTTTTTGAGTTTTCTGTAAAAAGCAACTGTTGCCACCACATCAGCGCAGAAAAACAGCTGTAAGATTGCATACCAACAAACTTCCTTGGATTTGAAAATGTCCTGGCGGACGGAATTGATCACCGCAGCGAGCATAACTAAACCCGATATAAGTAAAGTAAAACAATCAAGCAACCACAACCCAATAGCAAACGGAATTGTAAAGATCGTAATTGCAAGAAGCACACCCAAAACAAAGATCACTACATAGGCCGGTACTTGGGTTAATTTCAAAATCATTGCATATTTTGCCAAGGTAAGAGCATCCCAACCCTTGCGAACACCCAATACAACATAAACAATACTGACCGTAAGGGCAAGCAAGCAAAAAAATCCCAACGGGCCTAAGAGCAGGAATAAATTATTTCGGAACACGGATTCCATTAAAAAACCGAAAAAGGGTGTTTCTGCGGAAAAGAAAAGAGTGGCCAAGGTAAACAGCGCCAAATACGGAATGCAAATTGCCGGAATGAGCATCCATTGTTTCTTTTTCATACCAATCACCTCATGGATAGTATAGCAGATATTGCTTTTTGCCGCAAGTAGTAAAGGATGCGGGATTCGGGTGCATTTTTGCCTCTGAGGCAAAAATAATTGTAACCACCAGTTTGCGAACTGGTGGTAGCAACTGTCCACTGGACAGTTGCACTTAGATGGGTTCGAATCCCGATCTATGCAATAAAAAATGCAGATACCCATTGGGGTATCTGCATTTTTTGGCAGAGGATGAGGGATTCGAATTTGCATTATTTCTTCCTTCGCATACTATTGCGGTGTCATTTGGGGCGTTTTGTTCCCGAAACATTCCTATATTGAACAAATTAGACCAACCAAAAACATCCGCATAAGGGAAAAAATAAGGGAAAAAACACCTGCGAATTCGGTGTCAGAGAGGACCAACCATCCCCCTGTGTTTTTGTTGTCGAAAACACTCGAATTTTCTCCGTTGCTACAGTATCCGCTTTTGTGTTATGCTTCTGTTATCAAAATAACAGGCGGTGATCTTGTGAAGAAAATACTTATTGCTATAACAACTGACGCAATAAGCACAGCGCTGTCCAGGGCCCTATACCAGTATGAGGTTCATATCTGCAGCACAGGTACGGAGACTCTTGCGATGCTGGAGATCCTTCACCCGGATATTCTGATTCTGGATCTGATGTTGCCAGCCATAGACGGATTAACTGTTTTGCGAAAATCCAGTTTTAGGCCGCGCACTATTTTGGCTATTACAAATTTCATTAGCGCAACTGTGTTACATACTGCAGCCGATGTAGGTGTGCAGGATATTGTTCTTATTCCCTGCACGATTCGTTACATAGTCAATCGTTTAGAGACTTTGATAGAAAAAGTCCCCTCCCTGGAAGTGTAATCCAGAGAGGGGCAATATTATTACATCAATATAATCTCTGTATAAACATCTCTTTCGCCAATGCCGCGGCTATCTTTAGCATAGAAGGTAACATATGCTGTATAGTAGTATCCTGACCAAGCGTTGTCATATGTCACATAATTCACATAGGAATAGGAATTTGTTTCAGTCATTTCCGGGTAGTCTTCCATATCATAGGTCCGCACATCAGTCCAACCTGTCTGCCCATTCGCGGAACGATAAACAACGATCTCACTAACGCCAAGCACATCCATCATATCCACATTTGAATCTACATCAAACCAAATCTCAAAAGATGTGGCCGAAGCTTTATAAAGATCTGTACCATAGGCTGCAAAAAAAGCACTACCTCTCGGTTCCGCTATACTCTCTGCATAAGAAGGAATTACCAACAGCATACTCAGCACAAGAATAATACTTACAAATCGAATATATTTCTTCATTCTAATGGCCTCCTGTAAATAGATTTAATGATTATATAAACATCTTCTCTTGATACATCAGTATTAATTAAACACTCAACACCATCTATAGCCCACGTAACCGACAAATTCTCATCGTTTACTAAAACAAAATGGCTTACATCCGCGTAATCATATAATTCAACAGCAGTTTCTTCTTTTTCAAATTTTGTAGTAATATCATTCGATATTCTATATGTGATGGATACACCTTTTTCATTCCCTCTAAAAATCGCATTCACTTTATATCCGTTATCCCGCAACGGAGTGGCCTTCAGATTTAACAACTCAAACCCTTCAGGCAACCACATAGGCACAACTGGTTCTGTTATGCCGAGTTCCACAACCTTATCGTACAACTGTTGCAATCCGTTGTTGTCTGTTTCAAAAAGGTATTCTGCAGGAGGTTTCTTTTTGTCCTGATCCGGCGTGAAGAACTCGAAAACCTCACTTGTCCAGCGGGACAGTATATCAAAAACGCTCTCTGCACCTACTGTCCGGGGTACTGCCATAACAATAATGCAAGCCGCTGCGGCAACAGCCGCAATTCCAGTGATCCACCTGCGTTTACTTTTGGACTGTTTGGGCGGTGTTTTGTGTTCACTTAATTTTTCCAACAAAGCTAAGACCTCCGGTGTTTCCTCTACCGGATAGTCTTTTTCTCTATCTTCCAGTGTTTGCAATATGGGTAATACCACCTCCTCGTTGGGGTATTTCTTTTCCAGCTCCGCCTGCAGAATGCGATCCAGCTCATCAGTAGGCAGCTGCTTCCATTCTTGATCCGGACAGGTTTTACTCTCTCTCATTGCAATCCCCCCTTTGTTATTTTGCATTCCTGCCAAATCTCCAAAATATAAGCTATTCTGGAAATGAATTCGCTATTTGTGGGTTTATTTGTAATAGGTTGGCCATCATAGGAGAAGTACCAGTCCCAGGCCTGTTGGCTCCCATTCGTCCAAGCTGTTTTTATCACTTTTCTGATAGCCATTTCTATCGCCCATTCGGAATATTGATTATAGCATGAGCACACCTCTAAGTACATATCTTTCGATAATGCGCGTGTAGGATCTTCGTATTGCAATTCAATTGCCTTTTTGAGATACTCGAAGCCCGCTTGTTTTGTCGGTATCCCTAATTCCATCAAGATTACAACAATTCTTCCTCTAAAGTTGTAAGGGTCCAAATGCCGTGCTAACAATTGTATATGGCCAAGCGTTATCTCTATCGTGCTTTCCATTTTATTCCTCCTTTCTTTGGATATTATGACATAAAGATTTGCATTTGTCTATCGAAAAATGGCGAAAAAATATCCCCCTCCCGGAGATTTTGCTCCAAGGAGGGGCGATTTTTAATTGCTGGAATTTCCAATTTTCTCGTGCTGGGTGCCAAAATAGAACGACACCACCATAGAAATGATAATCATTACATTGTCCGGCTCGATGCTGCCGTTCAGAGCAAGCACCGCAAATACGGTGATCACCACCAATGTAACAATGGTCTTGACTTTAAGTAAGTTGGCAAGGTTTTTTAGTACGTCTTTCATAATAATTCCTCCTTATGTCTCCACATCCCATTTGGTGACATGTTCATAGATTTCGTCAATGAAACTGTTGCCCCCCATAGCCTTATAGGCTTGGTACATCATCACGAAGTTTTCAGCTTCGTACTGCCGGAGTCGCCGGGCATCTCTGTTCTTGTGGTATGTGCTCAGCATAGCAGTTCGCAACTGACATTTCTGCCCTTCACGGATCTTCTTCTGTTCCCGCAGACATTTCCAAAGCAACACAACAGCGCCACCAATCGTGGTGAGATAACCAATTACCGTAGCGGCGATTTTAAGGTATTCCACAAATCGCCCCTCCTACTTTAAGCCCAGCAGACAGCCCATCGTGGCAGCATCGGCAACGCCGGTCACCGGCAGTTTATTCGCCTGCCGGTATTTTCGGACGGCGGTTTCCGTTTTCGCGCCGAAAATACCGTCTGCGCTGCCGCAATTG
>JAFUNI010000003.1 GCA_017482385.1 Oscillospiraceae bacterium
CAGGGAAAACAGAAACGCATTGAGGTCTTCGTCATCAGTTTCGATCCGCTGAATGATATACTCCTTGCCTTCCTCTGCAACTGATAGATTCATATGTACCACCTGTTTTGGAAATCAAAAATTATAGCGAGTTGTTTGCAGTGGCTAACAAACTAACAAAAATAATTCGTTAGCAGCCGCTAACCACTCCCATATAATAGCTCTGTCGGTATCATTTGTCAATACCCATTGTGAACTTTTTGTAAAAAAACTCCCCCTTGAAATCATCAAATTTTCGTGATATGATTAGCCTGCACTAATTATTTGGAGGAATTTGAGATGTCCCTGCACGAATCTGCCGAGATGTATCTCGAAACGATATATACGCTCTCTCAGGAGAATCATTCCGTGCGCAGCATTGATGTGGCAGAAGCTTTGGGTTATTCCAGACCCAGCATCAGCCGGGCGGTTGGTTTGCTGAAAAATGATGGATACCTATTGGTCGACGAAGACAGCTTCTTAATTCTGACGGACAAAGGAATTGCTGTTGCGAAGAAAATCTACGAGCGGCACACGATCTTAACCGCAGCATTGATGGCACTGGGTGTAGATAAGGAGTCCGCCACAGAAGATGCCTGCCGGATCGAGCATGTCATCAGCGACAAATCTCTCGACGCAATCAAGGCACATATGGATAAATACGGAAACGGTACCGAATAAACGGTACCGTTTTTTGTTATCCAATTTCTGTCACAGTATAGCCGTGCCGTTCGATGCGGTCCTTGATGTACTCATCCGAGACTTCCTGTTCGTAGGACACCGTTACAATTCCCTTTTTCAGATTGACCACACCGGCAACACCGGGGATATCGTTGACTGCTTCGGTCACACGGTTGCTGCATTTTTCGCAGTGCATACCATCAACCTTGAAGATCTTGGTGGCGATCACATTTTTCAGCTTCTTCTTTCTGGGTTTGTAGTCGCTTCCGCTGCCGCAGCAGCCCTTGCGGCCTTTGCGCTTTACGATAGTACCGATTGCCACAAGGGCAATCAACGCGATCACGCCAATAATATAGTTGTCCATTGTCGTACTCCTTTATTTTCTTTTCAAGCAGAAGTCACAGCAGGCTGAGCCTGTTCCCAAAGTGCCGGTTCTGGTAAATTCCAGCCCGGGTAAATTGCCGTAGATATATTCGTCCACATCGCAGGAGAAGCGGATGATTTCAGGGCAGCCAATCTCTGTCAGGTATTTGCAATAGGGACACTGCTCGATATCGAAGTGAACCTTGTCCTTCGATATGCAGTGTTTCGTGCGTTTGAATCCAGCATCCTCTCCAAAGAAGCTGTCCAGCATCCGCGCAAAGACAGACAGCATAAGCTGCTTCGTACCGGGCAGATGCAAAACCGCAGACAGCATTTTTGCTACACGGGCGCCCTCTTTCCGCACACCCTGGTCCATAATGTCCAGCGCATCCTCCGGATGTGCTTCCTTAAGAGCCATATACAAAGCAGCGTTCCGGAACATATTGCCGTCGGTATGTGCTTTTATCTTCTCGGGAAGGTGGGCATATTGCTGGCACAGATCCTCCAGGTTCTTTCCCGCCTTTTCCCAGATGCGATCAGTTTCCGCTTTTCCATAACGGGCCACAAGGTCCTTTTTCATATTCCGAAAGCCTGTGTCGTGGTTCAAAATGAATACACCGCTTTTCATAAACATACCTCTTTTATCTTATCTGCCCACTGATTGGGGTACAGCACCAACAGTTCCTCATGCTCCATATCAAAGCGGTGGATCATCGGGTCTTTGAAATGCTTTTGATAGCGCGTCAGGTATTCTTCGCCCATTTTGGCTGCATAGAAGCAATGCACCGTTGTGCCGGGAACACAGATGCCTTCTTCCAATGGTGTTACCAGATCGGAATAGAACTGGTTATACACGCTTTCCTGCTTCATAAAGGGCAGGCCGCCATTGCCAATACCAAACATGGCCATGAACTTATCCCGGTAAGGTGTTCGTTTCTTTTCCATGAGCCCCTGCAGCACCTTGGGGTATTCTCCGGTGCTGACGATCTTGTGGAGCAAGGGAATTGCGATTTTGCATTTCAGCTTGGCTTTCCAGACCGGGTCCTGATCCAGGTCGGAGCAGCCAAGGATCGCATGCTTGATGTGGATATTCTTTCTCTGTACCAACAGTCCCACAAAGGAACCACCAATGGAGCAGCCATAGGCAGCACGAATGTGGCCTCCGAAGTTTTCTTTTATGTAGTTCTCGATTTTCTCTGTTTCTGTGATCATGTCCGGAAAGATGGTGTCCTCTGTTTCATCAAAGCCATCATAGGACACACAAACCACATGGAAGTGCTGCTCCAAAAGCGGAATGACCTCTCCGAAATTCAGCTTCCAATGGCAGCAGGTGCCGGGAAGCAGCAGGATCACAGGATTCTCTGCTTCGCCGAAAGTGTAGAATTTCATAAACAATCCTCCTTACAGCAAGGGGACTATCAAACCCACAAGCAATGCACAAAAGATACCCAGAATCATGCCCCGCAGGCTACCTTTGAAGTGGAACCATACAGCGGATTTGTCAAAGGCACTGATGCCGGACTTCTGATAAAACTTGTCAAAGGGCGCCAGCAGGATATCCATCACCAGAAAATCGTACCAGTCTACCACCAGCCAAAGGCCATACACAGTCAGAGCTGCTTCCCGGAAGGTTTCGATACCGTTGACATAGCGCATCAGCAGAGCGAACAGAATCGCAAAGACGATCATCGCCGTCAGTTTGCGGATAATATCCTTCTTCTTTGCCGGTGGTTTTTCCGCGATCAGCCCCAACTCCCGAAGTTTATCTGTGACTACAGGAGGATAGTCGTTGGTGAACACCTCCTGCCGGTTATGGGAGATCAGCTTGATCAGAAGTGTGAAGATGGCACAGGCTGCAACGCTCTCAATCAGAAATACCATTGCTTACTTCACCCTACTTTCTTACTTGAAGGTAATTTCAATTACTTGGCACATTTTGCTTGCATCGCCAAACCGGAAAATTGTATTGGCAAGGACTCCGTACCGCTTATCCAAAGGCCGGTATCCGGTCATATAGCCCTTGCGGATCACGGAGGCAAAGCGGTCAGACCAGGAAAGTAATTCACTTTCGTCCTCCACGCTGAAATACAGACCCACATCCTTCATCTGGGCGGGTTCCAGCCAAGTCTTCAGCATATTCTTCAGACCCTTGGCGTTCGTAGCATCAAATACCAGCTTGCCACCAGGGAAATGCTCTGCCATGGCAGTGAACAGCTTGCGGACATCCTCCGCTTTGAAATAGTAAAACACACCGGAAGCAAAGAATACGGCTCCGTCCTCCGGTTTATAATCAATAGCATCAAACCAGGAAATGTCATTTAAGTCGCAAGGAACATTGTACTCCCGCTCTCTAGGCGGCAGAAGCTCGTTTCTCGCCCGAATCACATCCGGGAAGTCCAGATTGTAGCCCTTTGCTGTTCCATTATCCACTTGATAGAAGGTAGTATCCAGACCACAGCCTAAGTTCACTACTACCGCATTGGGATGGTTTTTCAGATAATTCCGGCACCCCTCGGCCATGTCATATTGCCGGGTGGCAGCCATCAGAGCACCAATCTTCGCCTTGATACCGGACATGGGCGGTGCGTCAAAATTGAAGCTTTCCAGCAAACTTTGGCACTCTTTATCATCAAAGAGGTCAGGGTACAGATCCATTGCCATTTTACGGCCATAGAGAGGAATCAGCAAAGTCTCCTGCACAGAGCCTTTTTCGATTTTGTATTTCATATCATTCTCCCTTCCGGCAGGTAAAACAGGCCATGGATTCCACAGTTTCCAACTCCACGCTTTCGTACAGCTTACTCAGCCGCTTATAGAGAGTGGCAACTGTCTCAAAGGGCGGTGTAAAAAAGCCCTTTCGTACATACAAATGGTTGATAAACCAGTCCGTCCGCTTATTCTTCTCTGCGATGTAGGAGCAGCCGCAGAAGATACCGCCGGGTTTTAGAATCCTGTACACCTCTCGGTAGGCAGCTTCCTTATCGGGGAAAGCATGGAAACCGTTGAGGGACAGCACTAGATCGAAACTGCCGTCTTCAAAGGGCAATGCGCCCACATCTCCTTGCTGGAACCGAACATTGCGGAGATTCATTTTCTCTGCCCGGTGCTGGGCAACTGCCATCATATCAGCAGAGTAGTCCAGACAGGTAATGTCAGCATGGGGCAGTGTTTTATATGCTGGCATGGTCAGTACGCCGGTGCCTACTGGGACTTCCAGCATTTTACCGCTGAAATCCTCCGGAATGCCTGCCATAGCCATATCCAGATATCGGGTGTTCTCTTCTTTGCCCATATTCCAGACCACTTTGCAGACTGCCTTGCCGGGGATGGTGGAATAGGTGATCATACCATCATAAAAGGTCGCTTCTTTACCTAAGTACTGATATGCCTTTTGTATTTCTGTTTTTATTCCCATAAAAATCACTTCTCTCAGGTACTATCGTGATGTCTACAATCTCGTTACGTGTGCCAATTCTCACTGGCAGGTTAAAAACGCCTGCCCCGGCAGAAATGATACAATGTGTTTTTCCTATGATATGATGCCCATAGAATTTTTCTTTTCCCAGAACACATCGAACTATGGCTGAAGCAGGGAAAAACTGACCAGCATGGGTATGCCCGGACAAAACCAAATTTGCTTCACAACTTACGGCTTCACCGATATACCAGGGGTCATGATCCACGATAATGCGAGGTTTTTCTTTGGTACACTTGCAAATCAGATTATCTATCGGCTCCCTTAAATTCTGAGAAGGGTCAGTTCTGCCTATGATATAAAAATCCGGAAACTCCACCACTTCGTTGTTTAGTAGTTTGATATTACTTTCCTGTAAAAATGAGAGGAAGAATTCGTTGGATGCAAGAGGGTCGTGGTTACCCAGCGTTAAAATGACCCCGTCCGGGCTTTGAATATTTCGTAGCTGATGTGCCACGCGGGATACTTCCATACCAGCCTGCGACGAGGAGCCACCATTGTCGATTAAGTCGCCTGCAATAACAACGATATCGGGATGTATTTTGTTGATGGCTTTCACAATGCGGCGGACATGTCTGGAATTAACAAATGTACCGAGATGAATGTCGCTGATCAGCACAATATGATACGGCTTTTGAATTCCTGGCATGGGAAGAGACCGGGATACAATACGAAGTGTTTTCGTGTTCACAAAACCGATCAGTACAATCAGGCAGGTGCAGAGCAGAATGAAAATGGTACCGTAACTGTCAATAATAAGGGGTAATCCAAAGATACCTACAAACAAAAGCCATACCAAGGAAAAGACGCAATAGTACAGCATAAATACGGAAAGAAGACCAATTGGGATCCTTATCCACTCTAGTTGCCATGAATGATCTGCCTCATGCATCATCAGCACCAAGCCACACATGACAAACAAAATATAGATACAGCCAAAGGTATGCTGAATGTCAAATATATAGCATACTGCCCGTTCCGTGTGCCAAGCAGACAAAACAATAACGCACAGGCACAGCAAAAGAAAAAGGAGAAGCCGCCATGTGCTGCCTGTCAGCCACCCAAAGCCGTGGATCGTTTGCAAGTACCAAGTCCTAATTTTCGTGTAAAAGTATCTTATCATAAGCTTATCTGTCCACAGCTGCAATAACACAAATCCAATCTTTTTCGTTTTTATGGATTTGTATATCTGTAAAACCCGCTTTCTGTAGCATTTCCTCAATCTGATCGCCATTGTAGATGGTCATGCCGCCGATCTTTTCCACCCACTTATCGTCCTTATTGGTTTCACCGTTGGATTCGTTGCAGATAAAGAAGATTCCGCCGGGTTTCATAACTCGGTATACTTCCCGGAAGCAATCCACCAGACCGGGCCAAAAATAGATGGTCTCGAATGCGGTAACCAGATTGAAGCTGTTTTCTGCAAAAAGCAGCTCCGCAACACTGGCCTGCAGCACTTCGCATCGCCCCGCCGCAATTGCCTTGGCATTGACCTTCCGGGACTTCTCCACGCTGACTTCAGAATAGTCAATACCCTTTACCTGTCCCTTTGGAGCCATTGCGAGCAGCTTTTTGATGTTAGCACCACCGCCGCAGCCTGCGTCCAAAATGCAGGCATTTTCTGCAATGGTAATGTGGTCAAAGCCCCAGTCAGCCATCGCACCGTGACCGGAATTCATCATGGTGACCATGATTTTGCCGCCAAGACCTACAGGCTTGCGGGTATTCTCGAAGAAAGACATCTTATTTCCTCCCTAACAAAAGCGTGGAACCACTCAGGAACATAACTTTTGCTTCCCCAGGTGTCATAAACACACCATTAGTGGTACTGACAAGCCGGACATCCTCATAACCTTCCGCTTTCAGCGCTTCCACGAAAGCTTCCATATCGCCGTACCGGGCAGGCTCCATCATGTCATGGATCGCAAAAGTACCGCCCTTTTTCAGCACACGAAGGGTTTCTCTCAGCAGAGCTTGCTTGTTCTTTCCAGTGATGTTGTGATAGACATAGTTGCTGGTAACGACATCGAAGGTCTCATCCGGGAAATCCAGCTTGCAGGCATCGCCCTTCTGGAAGCTAACATTGCTGACACCCTCTGCCTGGGCATTGCTCTCACAAAGCTCCTTGGAGAAGGATGCATACTCAGGTCCCCAGCGGTCGATGCCGACCATGCTGCCCTGAGGATTTCGTTTGGCGCAGGCAATCGTCAGCGCGCCGCTACCGCAACCCACATCCAGCCCCACGCCGCCTTCCGGCAATGTCACATAGTCCGCAACACCCTCCACGATCTGCCTGGACAGCTTGCGCTTGCCGGTATAGGAAAATTGATCGTTGGCATAGATGCACCAGGCGGTGAATGCTCCGCAGCCAAATGCGCCAACAGTGAGAAGGGCAGAAATGGGTTTGTTTTTAATCACGCAAGCCGCTCCCGCAAGTCCGGCGGCGGCTGCGCCCAAGCCATAGATCATTCCATTGGGTACCCAGTTTTTATAATCAGCTTTCATGTGGATTCCTCCAATCTTGTTAGCGGCGTCTAACTTATATGATTATTGTAGCACTTCGAAATTGGCAAGTCAATCCGCTGCTTGTGGAAAAAAGGCTTGACAAACGATCCGCGCATGTGTATGATAATCGCAGTTAGCGACCGCTAACTAATATTTAACCAGTATAGTTAGCGGCTGCTAACTATAAAATTAGGAGCGTACTACCATGGAAATGATTGCGTTTATTCAAGCGCTTGGGGCGCTGGCGGGTATCATCCTGACTGTATGTCTTTGCTTCCATGTAAAAAAGAAGCTGAAAGGCCGCAGGTAAAACTGTCTGAAGGAGGTTATCCTATGTCCGACGATTATCTGATTCGCCACTGTGCACCCACTCTGGCAGGAATCAAGACTGGCAGCCTGTTTACTTGTCCCTTTACGTGCCAGAAGGAGCTTCTCGACGCTGTCCGTCAAATGAACAAGCGGCTTCTTCCCAAGGGACTCCGGGTACTTCCTTTGCGGTGTTCAGAAAATAAAGCACTGATCTATATCTATCACCCCAAAAGGTTGAACCTCGATCTTACAAATCCTGCCGCTGCGCAGATCCTTCAGCAGCATGGCTATGATAACAAAACCTGCGAGAAATGCATCGTTCGCTTGGTGCAGCGACTTCGCGGGCAGAAGGACTTTCCACATGAGATTGGCCTGTTCCTTGGCTATCCGCCGGAGGATGTCTGTGGATTTATAGAGAATAAGGCTTGCAACTGCAAGTGTGTCGGCTGCTGGAAGGTCTACGGAGATGAGGAAGCGGCCAAAAAGAAGTTTGCCCAGTACAAGAAATGCACAAAGGTCTACTGTGACCAGTGGGCAAAGGGAAAAGATATTGAACGGCTCACCGTAGCCGGTTGATATACCAAATTATTTTTCGAAAGGTTGGAAAACAACATGAGCAAAATTGCAATCGTTTACTGGAGCGGCACTGGCAACACCGAGGCCATGGCAAATGCCGTCGCTGACGGTGCTGAAAATGCGGGTGCTGCTGTCACCAAGTATACTGCAGCAGAATTCAGCGCCTCCATGCTGGATGATTTTGATGCCATCGCCTTTGGCTGTCCTTCCATGGGTGCTGAACAGCTGGAAGAAAGCGAATTTGAGCCGATGTTCACCGACTGCGAGAGCAAGCTGTCCGGTAAGCGAATCGCCCTGTTTGGCTCTTACGGCTGGGGCGACGGCGAGTGGATGCGCACCTGGGAAGACACCTGCCGCAGTGCCGGTGCAAACCTGGTCTGTGAAAGCGTGATCTGCATGGAATCTCCCGACGATGAGGCGGAAGCGAACTGCCGCAGTTTGGGCGCTGCACTGGTGTAATGTCAAAATTTTTATACCTCCTAAAATAATAAATTATTGACAAGCCAGAATATCTGTGCTATTTTTGTAGCGCAGATGTTAGCAACCGCTAACACCGTTTTGTGTGTTGGCGGTTGTTTTTTATGACGGGCAGTTAGCGGCGGCTAATTGCATTTAGGGAGTGTATTTATGAAGAGGAAAATGACCCGCAGAGAAGACTATTTGAAACTGATCCACACCCTGTCAAAGAAAGGCGAAGTACATGGCGCAGATCTTGCCGACGAGTTGGATGTCAAGCGTCCTACGGTTTGTGTTTACCTCAAGCGATTAATTGAGTGCGGTGACATTACAATGGATGAACATCACTGCATCCATTTGACAGAGCAAGGGTTGGCAATTGCGGAATCCACCCTGGATAAGCACGGTATGCTGTTTGCGTTGCTTCAAGACCTGGGTGTTCCAAGTGCTGTTGCCACCGAGGATGCTTGTGCCATCGAACACAGCATCAGCCCCGAAACATACTCCGCACTGAAACAGCTTCTGAGTGATAGGCAGATTAATCTATAATTGTATGTAAATTTGAAAGCAGGAGGAAATATTATGGAAAAGGTATTTCTGTTCCAAGGACTGGATTGCCCTCATTGCGCCGCCGTGATCGAAAGAGAAGTTGGCGAACTGGATGGCGTCCATACCTCTGTGATGAACTTGATGCAACAGACTCTAACCATCGATGTCGATGCTCCCTCTTCTGCGTCTGTGGCAAAGCATATTGAAACCATTGTCCATATCCACGAACCCCATGTGCAGGTCAGCGAAAAGACGGCACTTGCGATTACAAAAACATATCTACTGAAAGGTCTGGACTGTCCTAACTGTTCTGCAAAGATTGAAAAAGAAGTTGGACATCTGGATGGTGTCAACTCCTCTGCTGTTAATCTGATGAAGCAGACTCTGACCATTTGTGTAGATGTTTCCTCCGCTGACATCGTTGCAAAGCAGATCGAGGCGATCGTCTACAGCCACGAGCCTGAACCATCATGGCTCCGCTCACCGGTGTCCATGTTCACAAAATGGCATCCGTCCTATTTCTGCTGCTCAGCATCGTCCACACCATCGTGTATCGCAAGAAACTGGGTGCAAAGCGTTGGTTGTTGCTGGGGTTGATTGTCATTTCCTTTGCCACAGGTCTATTTGGCATGATCCTAGATCAGTTCCCTATTATCCTGATCTTACATCGCTGCATTTCCATCGCTTTGGTATTTTTCCTGGCAATTCATGTTTTTGTATTTCACAAGAAGCTGCGCTAAAAAATGCACAGGACTGGTTTATTACCGATCCTGTGCATCATTTTTCATAACATTATGGTTCGTTTCTTTCTTCGTTCAAACGCCAAAACAACTGTGTAACGCCCCTTTATCTAGGCGGTTGAACACTTTCCGCCATTCGAAAGATATCCGCTTCAGCAATGGCATCTGCACCATACTCGATTATGCAACTAATCTCCGGGGAGATGGTCCAGCAGAGATAAGAACACTCGCCCATTTCGCATTGGAATGCGTCATACTCATTTACCTTGCAGTCTTGTCTGTTTTGGATCTGGGTAAAATTGATTATCATACCGATTGCATCCGTGTTAAGCCCGGTATATTCCCCAGACTCATCTGAAACATAGGTCGTCTGGCAGCAGTAATAGACGATGGTGTTTCCTTCAGAATCAGTATAGGTAAATGGCGTTACTTTGGAAATGGACTTGCATTCATAGTCCTCATCCACTTCCTTCAAGGCATTTTCCATATTGTAGATCTGCTGCGCAAGGTTCCAGTTAGGATCAGTCTGGCGTTGTCGCACTTCGATATAGCGCCAGACACCCAGTACAACCAAGGCAATTAAGACAAAGATTCCGACACACCATAGTAATTTCTTTTTCATAGATTTGTATCCATCCCCTCGGCAATATTTGTAATTTGAACAAGTCCCTTCTTCTCCCGGCGCTGTGCATATTCCAAAAGATTTCTCGAATTACTGGCTCCGTGGCGAACATAACAGACCAGCCAATCGCAGTTGTCAACCATAAGCTGATTTGCCTTCACGATTGCAAAGGGGCTTGGCGTTTTCTCCAGACCGTCCGGATAAAATGTCCCATCATAACCGGGCGGCTTCTCAATAGGACGCTCTGCTGGATGATACGGTAGCACAAGCATTAGTGTAATGTCCGGGTATTTCTTCTTTGCATGCTTTACTGCCGTTGCCGCAATCTGATCAAATCCGCCATACCCACCCACATAAAAATAGCGAACATTTTCTTCCGTTATCAACCGTTCAATCTCCAAAATCAGTCTGGGAAGCAATCGCTCATCAGCCTCTCGATGACCAATAAAGAAACAACTTTTATAATCCATACTACCTCCTCACATTACCCGTATATGGGTAAATTGTAAGAGATAATATTTTGAATGTCAACCCGAATACGGGTTAAGTGCCATATTTCTACTGTTATCATCATATTAACCCGCAAATGGGTAATGATAATAATGAGGGAATTGGTATGGAGTATTCAGAAATCTATGTGAAGCGGATTCGCAAACTATGTAAAGAAAGAGGAATTGCAATCAATAAGCTTGCTGTTATGAGCGACGTAAAGCAATCCACCTTGGATAACATTGTTAGAGGCCTTACCAAGAATCCGAGGGTGAAGACGCTCCACAAGATTGCTCTAGCATTCAATATGACATTGGCAGAATTTCTCGATTTTGAGGAACTGAACGATTATTCCTTTGATGACGATTCTGATGATTAATAAAATTTGCCCACTTTCGTACAAACACGAAAGTGGGCATTATTGCTGGAATAGTTGCCTGCATTTTATGCCTGCCGGGGTGCGCCGAGTTGCAAGAACACGCATCATCGACAGCAATCGCAACAGAATGAACTCTGCATAGCGCTGTCAAGCAGGCATTATCTCAGCGCCCTTTGAATTGGAAAATTTTCCTCCACGTGCCTGCTCTGTTCACCGGAAATGGTCATATTTCGAAACCGGATTTCCTTAGGGCCACAATGCTTTTCCCGTTTTGAAAGTTGCCCATTTACCTCGGCGTATTTTTGTGGCAGTTTTGGCACGATTTTTTATGCCAAAAATGGCGATTATACACCCAGTAAGTCGATTTTCCGGTTATAGCCCATAACGATCGAATCAACACACGGAATCAATGGATCCGCGCTGTAGATCTGCCGCAGTTCGTCAGCAGTTGGCAGCTTGTCCAGATCCACAAGATGCTTATTTGTCACATAGCCAAGCAGTTCCTTTTCAGTCTGACGGAAGCTGTTGACCTGAATGCTCTGCAGGTCATCATATTCGGGCAGCTTGGGACTTTGCCAAAACATAGAATTACCGGAATCGAAGATAGGCGCCATGCCGATAAATTTCAGTGTGGACGTATCCCGCAGGACACCAAAATTATTCAAATGCCGGTCAGTATTTGTAAGAATGTAATCCGTCAGGATCTGGTACTCCAAAAACGGCCTGGTAATGCTCTCATCTAAGCCGTATTCACCGCACACCCCAATAAAATGCTCATACATAGATGTGGCGTTATTCTTTTTTCTGGACTCTACCACATCGATTGCCGGAATCAGCTCCACAGTGTTGGAGGTGAAGCTTTCGCAGACACAGTATATTTGAGAGTGGTCGTCCATTTTCATCGGCTTATAGGAAACAAAGGGCCCAGTGTTCTGCCTGCTGTGGAGAAGTGTTGCCACCACCTCGTTAAGACTCTCTTGAGAATGGCTGCCGTGGTTACCCTTGACCAGACACCGCTTGCCATCTGCAATGATCCACTTCTTCCGTAGCTCGCCCTGAACCGAAGAACTGGGCGAAAATGCATTTGCCGGCAGTTCAATGGGTGATGCACTGTCTTCAAACTGCATATCACCCACAGGATCCCGGAAGTCGTTGATGAACAGATTAATATCCTCCCAGCCAAGCTCCATATCCAAAGGCTTGATCCAGTAATGATCCGTTAGGCTCAATCCCAAATTCTTAACCAAGTACTCCTGGGGCGTTGTGATACCCATCTGCTCCAGGATTCGCTGGATCTTACCCTGTCCCACCGGCACAGCACGCCGCTGCCACCATTTGCGCAGCATTTGCACATCCAACGCACCACCCAAAGGCAGCAGCTCCTGCTCCTTTTTCTGGGATACCCGGAGCATTGCGCCTGTAACCGGATCAATAGATACTGTGCAAACCGGATCATTCCGGTGCATCAAGTAAAACATAGTTTCCTGCATATTTATCCCTCCATTTCAGTCTGGGAGAACAGGATATCATCGATCTTTGCTTCCATCTGCAAAGCTGCCGCTTCCTTCAGCCAAGGCAAATGCTTTTCATCAAAGATTGCCCGGAAAGGCAAGATATGTTGTTCTCCGGCGTAATAAAACATTGTCGCAACCACCGAACCGCTGCAAACCCAGCGACCGGAAGTTTTATATTTTTCGCAAAAAAGCTGTTGGGTTTGGATCTGTGTGATACTCATTTGGTTGTGAGGAAGTATGGACGCGCCTTCAAATGCGTCAAGCAGCAGTTCCTCCGTAGCGCAGCCAAGCACTGTGCTGAGCCGCAGCAGAATATCTCCGCTGGCAGAACTCAGTTTTTTATGTCCTTGCTCATAATCCTGCAACGACCGGAAATTGACACCGCTCATTTGGGCAAGCTCCCTTTGGGTCAGATTCCGGTTTTTTCTTAATTCACGCAGACCCATAAATCTCACCATCCTTGTCTATATTATACGCATATTTGCGTACTTTAGTCAAGTGTTATTTATGGAGAGACTTTTATCAGTGCCTTGTGTTCTCTTTTCTTAACCATAATTCGTTCTTCCAACCATCACACAGCCGTATCATCTGTAAGCCGAACCTGCGCGGTACTCTACACCAATACCGATGTAGCTGAACTTACTTGACCCAATATAGCTCCAGTGGCTTGGGCTGTTGCGGATCAGATCAGCAATTTTCTTACCCATAGCCTCAGCATCACTGCCGTTGAAACCTGCGCAGATTGCCTCGGGTGCTTCTGCATCATAGTAGCTCTTACTGGCGTCCAAGCCGACAAGGGTTGCATCCACCCATTTACCATACTGATAATGAGCCAGTACTTCCCGTTTATCTGCAGTATCATGAGCATAGTTTCGAGTCAACTGATCTGCCCGGTATTCTGCAACCAGCGTCATGCCGGGTAGAACCTCGCAGGGATTAACACCCGCCTCTGCACGATACTGGTTTATGTACTGTGCTGCATACTGGGCAACTTGTCGCTTAAACTCATAGGAATTCTTGTCGATCTGTGGCGCTGTTTCCTCCGGCTCTGTTACGGACAGAGTTTCTTCCTGTTCCGTCTCTTGTGGCTGTGTAGGAGTTGTTTCTGGAGGTGTGGTTGGTGTTGGTTTTGTTTCCTCGGGTAGATTTGTAGGCGTGGTTGGTGTTTCTATTGCCTGCTGGGGTGGCTGTGTTTGGGTGGTGCTTTCTGTGAATCCAGCCGGCTCGGTCCCTTCGGTGCTTTTCCCAGTTGAGTCTGGAACAGTGAGTGTAGCCTCGGTTGAATCTGATGTCACGGGCACTGAAGGCTCATCTTCCAGAGATACAGTGGGATCAGTCTGGGAGGACTGGTCTTTAACAGGTGTGCTCTCATGAAGATCAGGGGTATTCGTAGTATCACAATCCGAGTCTAAGGTAGTACAACCAACCAACACCAAGCTTAGGATCAACACAACGATTAAAAGTTTTCGCATAGCATTTCTTCCTTTCTTTATTCGATCAAGCTGGGTCTATCGATTTCCAGCACATTCTCTAATTCGTCCATCGTAACCGTAGCAACTTCTGCCAGGTCGCCGAAAAATTTCTGCACCAAAGTGAGTTGCTCCGGATAACATATGACCTTGTATCCCTCAATTGCGCTACCTGACGACACCCCCTCTCTGTGCATTAAAATCGTTTCCCGAAAACGAAATAGATTCCGGATGTCTCCGTTCAAAAAACAGAAAGTGTCTATTCCATCTACAATCATGTCAAACTGGAGTGTGCCCCAAGAAGTCGTGTATTGTTCCGGCTCAAAAAGAGCATCCAATAATTTTTTTCGCCAATTATCAAGGGTCAGGATTCGCAGAAGTCGTACCCCGAAATCATCCATCGGTACAAAAAGGATTTGAT
>JAFUNI010000014.1 GCA_017482385.1 Oscillospiraceae bacterium
CGACCAATTGGAGATGGGACACTTACTGGAACCCATTGCCGCACACTGGTATGGCAAGAAAAGCGGCAACTATGTCTATGAGGACACAGGTCTTTACCAGCACGCCGACCACCCGTATGCACTGGCCAATTTTGACCGGAGGTATACGCGTGCCAGCGACGGTAAGCCCGGAATTCTGGAGTGCAAGAGCTGTACCTACCACAAGGCAGACAGCTGGGTAGACGACGCTATTCCCTTGTACTATGAATTCCAACTCCGCTTCTACCTTGCAGTTGCAGATGTGCACCACGGCGCCTTTTCCTGTATCTGGGGTAACAACCCGGAGAACGACCTGGCAATGCCGGAGATCGAACGCGATTCCGCAAAGGAAGACATGATCTTTGAGCGCCTGGACGAATGGATCTGGAGCCTTGAGCACGATGTACCGCCCACCATGAGTGGAGTGAAACCCACACTGGCTATGGAGTCCCTTGCAAGGATCTATGGCAACAGCCAAGCCGGCCTCCCAACCATTGAATTTCCTCCTAAGTTTGAGCATCCGCTGCGGCAGATCGCCATTCTGCAGGGAAAGATCAGGGATTGTGACGCCGACAGAAAACGTTATGAAAAGGAGATCGAAGCACACTCCGTGCGGATTGCCGAAGTGATGAAGGATCATGAACACGGTATTTTGACGACTACCAAAGATAAGCTCCTCATCGACTTCGTAACAAAAACCACCAAGCGGCCAAGTTCCGATGCACTGAAGGCAAAGTACCCCAGTGTCTATGCCGATGTGCTGAATGTTTCTACCAGCCGTAAGGTGAAAGTCTCGGTTCAGCCGATTTAACGAAGGAGAAGCTCTATGTACACTATCTATGAAATGTGCTGCGACGGCTTTGATCAGAAGCTGGAACAGCAGTTCCTTAAACCCAACCGACATCAGAAGAAGGTCTATATCTGCTCGCCTTACAGTGATCCTGATTTGGAAGTGCAGTTGGACAATATGCGCCGTGCTCGCCTGTATATGCTCTATGCTTTCGAGCATATGGGATACCTGGCCCGAGCACCTCACGCATATCTTCCGATGCTGGTCTGCGATCAGATCCCTACTGAGCGTGCAATGGCACTTCGGTTCGGTCTGGAGCTGCTGGAACGGTCAGATCTTCTGCTCGTATGCGGTACCACTCTGAGCAAAGGTATGAAGGGTGAGATCACCCACGCTGCCAAACTCGGTATCCCCATTCAGGTATTCGATGACGACCTGTATGTGCAGGTGCGTAAGCTGGTCACCCAGACCGGCGCATCGAAGAAACTGGTGGAACTAAACCGTGAACACAGCGTTCTCGGTCTGGGGAAAGAACTGGTGGTACCTCAGCAAGGAGGTGGCTGAGAATGCGAAAGTTCTCTGTGCCGGTGGATATGCGTTCCCGGCGAGAGATGGAAAGCTTTCTGCGTGATCATTTCCGATACCCAACAATGAACTCCTGGAATCAAGCAACATCGTATGCCTGTAATCTCAAGGTCCACAGCTTAGGCTTGACCTCCGAGATCACAAGCAAGCTCTACGATATGCTCGATACCCAGGAGTTTTTTGATTTCCGGAATGATTTACTGGCAGAATTCAATCGCACCCACGGCTACCGCTGGCAGGCTGGTTTCAATGGCAGAAGCGGTGGATATCTGGTCCTCTATCAAGGGGAGCTGCGTTCTACCGGGTATCTGTCCTACTGCACCCATTGCGGTCAGCGGAACTATCGCAGCACAGCCGAAACCGGCAATGTCTGCGGTACCTGCGGAAGCCCGACGCGAGTGGATTACAGTACACCACCGAAACAACCCGTTACATTTCCCGGACGGGGTACGGATATGGATGAAGACTATGACGAGTGGTCTCTTTCCGAACTCCGGAACCGGGTAAAACTTGTACAGGAGCTGGATAGCCTGGCTGACTCCATTGTCAGTCAGGCGATTCATTTAGCGAATGCATATGAGGTTGTGGAGGAGGAATACTTTGTCCCCCAGACTCGGCATGTGCTTGTCGCTAAGAGTCCATCTTGAAGCAGGAAAGGAGCAAACAAGTGCTATGTCAATTCGATAAACTTATCTACCCCAAAACAGCCGACATCTCAACGGTCGACTATATGATCGCGGTCTACCGTCCCTGCGGCGTTGTAAGGGATGCAGAAGGCGAAATGGTCAGCCAGATCAAAGCGGTCGGGTACTGTCTTCCCACCTCCGAGAAGCTCCGCTATCGGCTCAATGGTCACTGGAACAAGCATCCTCGTCACGGATTGCAATTCGAAGTTGAAGGGTATGAGGAAGTGATTTCTCACTCCAAGGAAGGTATTATCGGCTATCTGGCATCCGGTCAGATCAAAGGTGTTGGTCCAAAAATCGCAGAGAAGATCTACGATGCATTTGGGCAGGATACACTGGAGATCCTTGATCATGAGCCGGAGAAGTTGATGACCATCCGAGGAATCAGCACCAAGAAGCTGGAGAAGATCCGAGATTCCTATCTGGCCTCCAGAGGTGCCCGGGATGTGATCGCATTTCTGGCCCCTCATGGTGTCACTGCCCGCAGAGCCATTCAGATTTACCGTGAGTATGGGAATGAGACACTGGATGTGGTCCGCAAGCACCCCTACCGTCTGGTAGAGATGGCCGGTATTGCATTCAAGACTGCCGACAAACTGGCGATGAGTCTGGGACTTCCAGCAGTGTCTCCGGAGCGAGTGGATGAAGCCCTCATGTATACCTTAGCGGATGCAGAAGTACAAGGCCACATGTGTCTGGAGAAGCATGATTTTCTCCGCAGATGCTTGAAACTGCTGGAGACACCGGAAATCACGGAAGATATGGCAGCAGGCAGAGCATTCAGTTTGGTTCAGCAAAACCGACTGGTGTGCTATGACGGATATGTCTACCGAAGCAGCTCTGCTACTGTGGAGAACAACATTGCATTCAACATCTATCAGATGCTGAATGCAGAAGTGGAACCCTATGAACACCTGGATCTGGCTATTCTCGGTGAAGAACGGAAGCTGAATATCAAGCTTGCTCCGGAGCAGAAGGATGCCATCAAAATGGCTCTAAACAACAAGTTTTCGGTCATTACTGGCGGGCCTGGAACCGGGAAGACGGCCGTCCAACGGGCATTACTGGATCTGTACCTAGCGAAATACCCAGACGCAGATATTGTGTGCTGTGCCCCCACAGGACAGGCTGCTCAGCGGATGAAGGAATCCTCGGGATTACCGGCATCCACAATCCATAAGGCTCTGTGCATCAAGACACGGGAAGATGGAACATTGACCGAAGGTGGGCTATGCTATGCCGATCTCATCCTGGTGGATGAAGTCTCTATGATGGACGCCTTCCTAGCAGACAGGCTCTTTGCTGCAGTGTCACCCAAGACCAGACTGGTTATCATTGGCGATGCAGATCAGCTTCCTTCTGTAGGACCCGGCAGTGTTCTCAAGGAGATCATCAACAGCGGTGTTGTACCCGTTGTCAGACTGGACCATGTCTTCCGCCAGAGTGCTGGCAGCCGCATTGCTACCAATGCCCGGCTTATTAAGCACGGCAATCTGAGTATGGAGTACGGCCCGGATTTCCAGTTCTTTGATTCTACAGACCTTACTGTTTCCGCTGATATCATCGAGAACCTTTATATGCAGGAGGTAAGTAAGTTTGGCGTGGATGGAGTGGCATTTCTGACCCCCTTCCGCCATAAGACTGAGACCTCCGTGGATGCGATGAACGCACGGCTGCAGGCATTGGTGAATCCGCCGGCACTGGGAAAAGCAGAGGCTGTCTGTGGAGAGCTTCGCTTCCGTGTGGGCGATAAGGTCATGCAGATCAAGAACTACGACCAGGTCAGCAATGGAGATATTGGGTACATCCAGACGATCACCGGCGACGAGAACGATGCGACAATAGTGATCGACTTTGGCGATGGCCGGATCATGGAGTATGAGAATGACCAGCTGAAAATGCTGGATCTCGGATACGCTTCCACCATCCACAAATCGCAAGGATCTCAGTATAAGTCCGTCATTATGAACCTGCAATGCGCACACGCGATCATGTTGATTCGCGCCATTGTTTACACAGCTATCACGCGTGCAAGACTTCGCCTTTCCATTGTAGGCGAACGCAAGGCTTTGTGTCGGGCCATCCGGAACACAAAAGCAGACCAACGCGGCACCCGCCTAGCGCGGAGAATTCAAGACTTCTTATAGTAGAAAGGAATTATTACTATGGCAACTACATTGGAACAGTATAACCAGATGAAGCAGCAGCTGACTGCTAAGATCGCAGACGGCACGATGACCGTCGATCAGCTTTTGGGCTACCAGGAGCTGCTGTACCGCATTTCCGTCCTGGAAAGCTGTATGAATTTCGTGAAGACTGCCCCTGTGACCAATGACATGAAGGTCATGAGCTATCACTACCAGGTTGTCGAAGCCCTCTTTACCTGTCTGCTTCAGGAACGTCAATTCGGTATTCCTGCAGATGATGTGGTCAGAAAGCAGCGTGCAACTGCACTGGAAAACCTGCAGACGGTGGTTAATTCCTTCCGTAAGCAGTTCCAGAGCTTCAAACCTGCTGCTCCTGAAGCCTATCGTGCGGCGGTAACCAAGATGGTCAACACCATCCTGCCGGCATGGCTCCAGTACCGGTTCACCTATATTCCGTTTTGATGGGAGGTAGCGATATGAGTCAGAACAACATTCCGAATTCAATGACCGCTATTCTCAGTACCATCCATAAGGTGGACGGTTTCGATCCCACGCCGCTTGCAGTGGAGTATATGGATCTGACCACACAGGAGAAACGGAAACGCCTTCCCGTTATGGCGCAGTTGGCTTGGTTCCGGCTTCGCTATCCGGAAGGTAAGATCGCTATCAGTGTGGAGGCAGTGAAAGATTACTTCGTTGCTGCTGCCCGGGTGTATGTCAGCTACAAGGATCCCGTGGATTGCTATCTTGCTGAGGCGACTGCTTCCCGGAAGTATGACCCGTTAAAGCCTACCGTTTCTCCCCGGGAATGGGCACAGACGGCCGCTGTAGGTATTGCACTGCGCAATGCCGGTTTTGGCCTTCAGTTTGGTGCCGCCGGTGATGATTTTGAAAGCGATGTACCCGATGAGTTGGGTGCAGGCGCACATATCGCTCCGCCGGCTGTGCTACCTGCTGCGCCTGCTGTCCAGGGAGACGGTTCCCAGTCTGGAATGCCTGCAGCACCTGCAGCTCCGCCGGCCCCGGAGCCCGAACCCGAGGTTGTGGAACTGACTCCGGAACAGCGTTTTGAGCAGGCTTGCTCGATCGTCAGTCCCATCAAAAAGCACAATGGCAAGACCCTTGGTGAGATCCTGACAATGGAACCCAGAGCTATCAACTGGTTGGCAACCAAGTTCAGCGGCGATGAGACCATCAAAGCTGCAGCAGAGTTTATTTGTTCCTACTCTATGGCGCAGGCAACTGCATAAGCTGCTTATCAATTAGGGGGATGCACATCGCATCCCCCGGAAAGGAGGCTGCATGGTCGAAATTCATATAACCGATATTATCCCTCTGATCGGCATTCCCGGTCCCCCCAATGGAAGACCCGTTTACAATATCAGTTGTCCTTGCTGTGATGATAATCCCAGGAAGAAGCATTTGAACATAAACCTGAATAAGGATGTGTTCTGCTGTCCACGGTGTCATTTCAGCGGTGGCGTATTTGATCTGTATTCCTATTACTCCGGTGTGGATCGAAAGTTGGCTCGTGAAGTGCTGATGGAAAAGCTCGGTCTGAAGGATAGCGGCTCAACCTATGAAGGCAGCAAGCAAAAGCAGGAACGGCGAACGATTACCAGACCCATTTTGCAGGATATCGAATTGCCTCTGACGGATATTGATGCAAGGCACGAAACCTATGCGGCCTTGCTGGGCAAGCTTTCGCTGGCATCCGATCACCGAGAGAATCTTCTGTCCAGAGGATTGACGGATGAATTGATTCGGGACTACGGCTATAAGACAATGCCTGTTGTGGGCTTTTCTGCTCTGGCAAAGCAGCTTCAGTCAGAAGGCTATTACCTGGGTGGTGTTCCCGGCTTCTATCATACAAAGGAAGGAGCGTGGACATTCATTCACGAACGGCGCGGTATTCTGATCCCTGCCAGAGACCAGGACGGAAAGATCCAAGGGCTACAGATCCGGCTTGACAATGTCAAAAAGGGTAAGTTCCGGTGGATCTCCAGCATTGGCAAGCAGGATGGCTGTAAAGCCGAGGGATGGACCCATCTGAAAGGTGAACCAACACAGACCGTGTTGCTGACAGAAGGGCCACTTAAAGCAGATGTAATTAACCACATCACAGGACTTACCGTTGTTGCAGTTCCCGGGGTAAATTCCCTGAAGCACCTGCAGAGCACACTGGAATATCTCCAATCACAGGGAACGACCAAGATCATGACCTGTTTTGATATGGACTATTTGAAGAATCCACATGTCCGGGATGGCTATTACAACCTGGCAAATATTCTGGCGGGAGTCGGTATCGAATACGGAACCTATCTCTGGGATCCCCAATTCAAGGGTCTGGACGATTATGTCTGGCACTGCCGCAAGCAAGGAACATTATGACATCTAAGAAAGGGTGGAACCGTGCGATACGGTTTCCACTCTTTTTTTGTACGCATTATCAAAAATTATAAGTATAACCGTTGCAAATACTCATTTGGGGCGGTGTAATACAACAGAAATATTTATTAGGAGGATTCACTATGTTAATCGCAATTGACCACGGGAACCATGCTTGTAAGAGCGTCCACTTCAACTTCGTCTCCGGTTTGGCGCAGCACTCTGTCCGGCCGCCCATGGCAGACGAAGTGCTGGAGTACAAAGAAGAGTTCTGGACCTTATCCGGCCAGCGGCTTCCTTACCGCAGGGATAAAACTCGGGATGAAAGCTTCTTCATTCTGACCCTGTTTGCCATTGCCAAGGAGTTGGCTTTTGCCGGTCCTCTGCCTTCTGCAGAGAAAATCGATCTGGCGGTGGGCTTGCCCCCGGAGCATTACGGATTGCTGAAGGATAAGTTCCGGGATTACTTCAAGCGAAACCAGTCTGTCCAGTTCACCTACAACGATAAGCCCATCACCATTATGATTCGGGATGTGTTTGTCTATCCTCAGGCGTTCGCCGCTATCGCACCTCAGAAGAGTCAGCTGAAGCACCACCTGCGACTGTTCCTGGTGGATATCGGCGGCTACACCACGGATGTACTGCTCCTGCGTCAGGGCAAGCCCGATATGCAGTTCTGCCGCAGCCTGGAGACCGGTGTGATCACCATGAACAATGACATTATCCGCCGGGTTGGTGCCCTGCATGATATGCAGATCGAGGATGAGCATATCAGTGCAGTGCTGGCCGGCAAGGAAACCATCCTCCCGGAGGAGGTAAAAGACACTATTCGTAAGTCTGCAGAACAGCACGCAAAGGACATTCTCAACCAGTTGCGTGAACTGAAGGTGGATCTGCGCTCTAATCCTGCTGTGTTCATCGGCGGCGGCAGCGCACTGTTCCGGGATTACCTGGAGAAATCTCCTCTGGTGGCATCCGCTACCTTCGTAGAGAGTGTCAATGCCAATGCCATCGGTTACCACGCCATGGCGGAAGGTCAGCTCTCTCTGTTGAGGACATAAGGGAAGCTGAGGTGAGTAACGATGATCAAGGATGGTAAATACCGTTACACCCTCCAGTTTGGTATGGAATCCGTAGAAGAGCAGCGAGCCGGTGAGCTACTGGAGAATATGGGCAACAAGAAGAGTCCGGTGATCGTTGCTGCCCTCAATGAATATCTCGACAGGCACCCGGAACTGCTCTCTGGCAAAGCAGTGATCCAGTACCGGCTCAGCACCCTGCCTCCGGAGCAACTGAAAGAGACGATCCGTCAGCTGATCGAGGAACGGCTGGGAGCCGGCATCCCGGTATCTAAGCAGGTAGACAGCACGCAAGATACTGCGCAGGTCAGCAGCGATATCCTCGATATGCTAAACGACTTGGATTGTTTCTCTTAGCCCCAGAAACGCGCATGCCCCAGGACCAGTAAAATGGTCCTGGGGTTTTCATTTTCCAATTTGTATGTTTCAAAAATAGCCCGTTCTCACTTGTAACAGACAATCTTACTATTCAGTCGACACCTTTCGTGGGATTTTTCACCGCCAGTTTTCTATAAATAGAGTGTAAATGCGACACATGAGGCATGCCTCTTTGTCAGAATTTGATTATTATAGTAAAATTAGTATAGGTGATGCCATGAAAAGAAGTGATCGAAATGTAAATTTAAAGAGCGTTGAGGTGAAGCACTAAGCGCCTGCACCTTGCTCAAAATAGCAAAACCGACCTTACTCTTTGTCGCGTTTCCAATTGGGCCCAAGCAAAGCGTAGAGTCTTTATAAGCATTTTTAGCACGCAGTTTAGTTTTACTCTAATACTGTGTGTTTTATTTTTTCCCATAAATCGTTGTCGTGGGCCTCCTCGTCCAGTTCCGTTTGAAACACCAAATTGAACTGGAGGAACAACTATGACAACAGAAAAAATGAGTCCAGAAGGCAAGTTGCGGGCCGAATTTACAGCGTGGCTCGATACAACTTTAGCCCGGGCGAAGTGTAATTATCTCACTAAGGAAAACCGTGACAAGAAGGAGACATCCTTAGACGGTATCTCTGTGAACTTGATCCCAGACCCGCAGGATTGTTTCGCGGCAGTAGAACATAGTGCTGTTGATTTTGAATTTGAGGAAGAAAGACTTGCGAGAGCGTTTTCTGGACTTCCTCTGATGCGAAAGGAGGTACTTCGACTCCTTTTTGTGGAGGAGAAAGATCCAAACGAGATTGCTGCAATCCTTAACTGTTCGACGAACTATGTGCACCTACAGAAGTTCAGGGCATTGAAACGGTTGCGGCAGCTGTTGACGGAAGGTGGCGATGATTATGGATAATGTGGAATTTGAACAGGTATTGCAGAGAGCAGTTGCCGGCAGTCATCGGGATTTGGAATTAATCCTGGAACTCTATGATCCCTTAATCCGCAAACACTCCCACGTTAACGGTGCATTCGATGTGGAACTTAATCAGTATCTGCTAATACATATCGCATTAAACATCCATAAGTTCACCATTTGAGGCTTGTGCCCCTGGAGAAATCCGGGGGCACTTTTCGCCTCCAAAAAAATATTTTATTTTTTATCGGGAAAGTGAAAGATTTGCTGGTTTTGAAATTGTGGTTATTTAGCGAAAGGCATCCCCATGCCGCGCACCTTGAAAATTTCATATTGCCAGTTCGGTACATCCCTTTGCTGAGGAGCGGCTATCCAGCTGACAGCCAATCAGAGACAGGAGCACTGATATGCGGGTGGCACCTGCATAACGCGAGGATCCAGCAGAGGCACAATGGTACTTCCGTAATTCGCGGCCCGGTCATAATGAAGACGGGGAGATGAGATTTCTATGGACCTGTTCGCCACAGGCACCGGCTGGCACTGACTGTATATATTTAGCAAAAAAGGAAATACTTTCCTTGCAACAACAGAAGGGAGAGCACAATGAAACAAGTCCCTATTGACAAGGATATCTCGGAGCTGGTTGACATCAGAGATATTCATATTGACACTAGCCTCCCTGTTGAAGAGAGAGTTAAGTCATATCTTCAGCAGGTGAAGGACCCCTATTGCTTTCGGGTAGGAGATGTGAAAGTAAGAGTCTCCTATGCGGATACCGACCGCACACTAACCGATAATTTTTGCGACATGCTGGCCAGAATAAAATGATCTTTCAAAACTCCATAAAATTCTTGTGGATTTTTGGTTTGTTCCATGCTACAATGTGCTTGGACAAAATCAGCGACTACTCTGGCCTGTATGCGAGCTTTCGCAATATTCAGGAAGGAGTGGCGCAATGAATGTAAACATTGACCAAATGATTCGGGTCGCCATCTATCTTCGTTTATCGAAGGATGATGGCGATTTTTCTTTGTCCGAAAATGGTAAAACCGAGAGTAACAGTATTCACAATCAGCGGGAATTGTTAATGAGCTTCCTGCAAAGCCATCCGGAGATGGAACTGGTTGGAGAATATAAAGACGATGGCTATACCGGGACCAACTTTGACCGTCCGGATTTTCAGAAAATGATCCAGGACATTCAAAAGGGTCTTATTAACTGCGTGATTGTTAAGGACCTGTCCCGGTTCGGCAGAGATTATATTGAATGTGGCAGATACATCGAAAAGCTGTTCCCACAGCTTGGTGTGCGATTCATCGCGGTGAACGACCACTTTGATACTGCCAGTGGAAACCAATCTGACAGTATAGTGGTTCCCTTTAAGAACTTGATCAACGATTCCTACAGCCGGGATATTTCCATCAAGGTCCGTAGCAATCTGGCAGTCAAGAGAAATAAGGGCGAGTTTATTGGCAACTTCACCGTGTACGGATATGTAAAGGATCCGGAGAATAAGAATCATCTGCTAATCGATGAGTATGCAGCATCTATTGTTCGGAATATCTTTCGCTGGAAACTGGAAGGCTTCAGTCCTGTAAGTATTGCGGACAAATTGAATAAGGCAGGAATACTGTCTCCCATGGAGTACAAAAAGGCCAAGGGAAGTAGATATGAAACCTCATTCAAAAAGTCCGCATTAGCTGAATGGAGCCATGTTGCAGTTCGGCGGATTCTAAAAAATGAGATATATACTGGGGTTATGCTCCAAGGGAAAAGAACAACCCCAAACTATAAAACCAAAACGGAGATTAGGAAGGCAGAGAGCGAGTGGGCCCGCAAAGAGGGTACCCATGAGCCAATCGTTAGTAAAGCTGAGTTTGATCTAGTCCAGCGGCTGCTGCGCGAGGATACACGGGCCGGAACACCCTCTGCACCCGTTCATCCACTGTGCGGAAAACTGCTCTGCGGAAAATGCGGCGAACCGGTAGTACGGAAGTCCACTACTTCAGGCGGCAGACTCTATGCTTACTATTTATGTAAGTCTTATGGAAGCAAGAAAAGTGGCTGTGCAAGTCGACGGTTCGGCGAAGATAAGCTCCACGGTCTGGTTCTTGCTGTCATAAAACAGGAAATAGATGTCCTCCTCGATATGGAAAAGGCGTTGAAATCCTATAAGGATGCAAGCTGGGAAGAATCTGAAATGAAGAAGATAGATACCAATATCGCAATGCAGGAAGAGATCATCCGAAAAAACAACGATTTGCGAATGGGTGTTTATGAGGATTTTCAAGCAGGCATCCTCAGTCGGGAAGAATACGCAGAATACAGAGCAGACTTCACTGTCCGTATTGATACGGCACGGGAGGCGATTCGCCAGCTGCTTGCCGAAAAGAGCGAAATCCAAGACAGCCTGGGCAATCAAAAAAACTGGCTTGAACAATTCCATGCATATGTTGGTATAAAGGAGCTGGATCGCCGCTATGTTGTGGCACTAATAGATAGGATATATCTGTTTGATGATGGGTCCATTGAAATAGTATTTCGCCATAAGAACCAGAAGGAACGCATTTTGAACTTCATCCGAGAACAGGAAGCAGCACGAAAGCGAAAGCCCCTTGTTTTGGTACCAACCGTGGAGGTGGTGTAAATGGCCAGAACATCAAGGAAAAGCGCAACAGCAGCACAGGCACCTGTTGTTCGGGAGGTTTTCAAGACAGCAATGTATCTCCGCTTATCGTTGGAGGATAACGGAAGGAAAGATGCGGATTCTCTGGAAAATCAACGGGCTGTTGTCGAAGCCTTTCTTGTAGATAAGCCTTATTTGGAACTGGTAGATATCTATACCGACAACGGCTGCACAGGAACAGATTTCGATCGGCCTGATTTTCAGAGAATGATGAGAGACATCCAAAGCGGCAAGATCAACTGCATCGTTGTCAAGGATCTCTCCCGCTTAGGAAGAAACTATGTTGAAGTTGGTAATTATCTGGAAAAAGTATTCCCTTTTTTGGATGTGCGTTTTATCGCAGTTACAGACAACTATGACAGCAGAAGAAGCGATGCGTCTGATCAGTTAGCCGCTTCCCTAAAGAATCTGGTGAACGATGCCTACGCAAAAGACATTTCCAAGAAGATATGCTCCTCGATGAAGGAAAAACGGGAACGAGGAGATTTCCTCGGAGCTTACGCACCTTACGGTTACCTTCGGGATCCTATGAACCCAAACAAGTTGGTTATTGATCCTGAGATTGCACCAATAGTCCGTGAGATTTTTGAGATTCGCTCAACTGGTATTGGCATTGAAAGGCTGTGCAGGGAGCTGAATGCCAGAAATTATCCCTCCCCAGGAAGATTGCGCTATGAAAGGGGTATCGTTACCTGCAACAACAAGAAGGGCCAAGACCTTCCGTGGAATCGGCATGTGCTGAATGACTTGCTCCGTAATGTTGTCTATATTGGTAATCTTGCGCAAGGAAGGAGTGGGTGCAGCCTTCATCAAGGCATCCCGTTTCATTGGAAAAACGAATCGGAATGGGTCGTTGTCGTAGGTACCCACGAACCTATTATCAGTATGGAACTGTGGGCGAAGGTGCAGACGCTGACAAAAAAACGCTCAAGGGAGACCAAGGAATCGTTTGGAAGACACGCCGATTTACCAAAGCGTCAAAACCCATATGGAAAAGTGTTGCGATGTGCTGACTGTGGGCGTGTAATTAAACAAGTGAGAACCTATAGCAATAAGGGTACGAGGGATTACTACAACTATAAGTGCCCTCAATATATTGAACTTGGAGCTGAGGCTTGTCCACAAAAGAACATCAAAGCTGAGAAACTGGATGAAGCAGTTCTATGCATTATCAAGCGGCAGATGGAAGCGTTCTTGGATATCCAGCGGCTTCTTAAAGAACTGTCTGCCCAAAGAGATACCCCGCAAAGAAAGAGATCTCTAAGAGAGCAGATGGCTCGTGTTCGTACAGACCTTGAAAAAAAGAAAAAACAGCGGACACAGGCTTATACCGATTATAAAAACGGCGTCCTCGACCAAGAGGACTACCTGTATGCGAAAGAGCAATACCAAAAGGATATTGACGCGTTGGACCAAGAGTTATATGAGCTTCAGCATGCAGAAAACAGGACTGTCGATGTCATTCTGGGTGAAAAGAACTGGACAGAGATCGTCCAGCAATACTATTCCGCTACCGAGGTGACAGCAGAGCTTATTGCAGCAACGATCGAAGAACTCCACCTGCACGCAGATTCTACGCTGTCCGTCAAATTCCGGTATGACACTGAATTTAAGGAACTTCTGAATGAGTATGAGTCTATAAGAAGGGAGGTTGCATAATCTATGAACCAACACCTGGCCATATATTTAAGACTGTCACTTGAAGATATGGATGTAAGGACGAACAAGATTGCTGACGAAAGTAACAGTATCAAGAGTCAACGACTGCTCGTTCATAATTACATTGAAAGTCATCCGGAACTTTCTCAATATCCTGTTGTGGAATATGTTGACGATGGCTATAGCGGAACGAACTTTGATAGGCCGGGTGTAAAGCGGTTGATTGAACAGGTAAAAACCGGGCAGATCGCTTGCATCGTTGTCAAGGATCTGTCCCGGTTTGGAAGAAACTATCTGGAGGTAGGTGACTACCTGGAGCATATCTTCCCGCTCCTGGGCGTTCGTTTTATTGCTGTTAATGACCGTTATGACAGTAATCAGCACGTTGGAACTACTGGCGGAATTGATGTTGCCTTCAGAAATCTTGTAGCGGAAAGATATAGCCAGGACTTGTCCGAAAAGATCAAATCTTCCAGATACATTCAAATGAAGAAAGGGAAATTTGTCAGCCATTGTCCTTACGGTTATATGCGGCATCCAACACAAAAGCACCAAATGGTTGTAGATCCACAGACGGCACCGATTGTGAAGTGGATCTTCCGGCAGGCGATTGAAGGTAAGCGGTCCACAGAGATTGCTTCCATGCTGAATGAGCGAGGGATCATTACACCGCAGGCATACAAGAAGTGGGAAAACCCTCTGATAAAAAATGATATGATGTGGAGCCATCAGGCGGTGCTGAGGATTCTTAAGGATTACAAGTATACTGGAGCGATGGTCTCTTTTAAATGTGGTAACGAAACAGTGCGGGCAAAAGCGCAAAAGCAGTACAAGCCCGAAGACTGGGTGATCACAGAAGGTTGCCACGAAGCTATTATTTCCCACGAAGATTACCAAAAGGCCAACGAAACGATCAGAAAGGTCCGATACAATGGGCGCAAAAAAACATCGTGTGCGGATCGGATATATTACTGCGGAAGCTGTGGCAGGCGTCTTCGAAAGACCTTTGGTAATGACGAATACTTCTCCTGCCAGACACAGCTTTATCAGAAGGAAGCCCTTTGCGCAAGCATTTTCTGGGGCAAGCGTGAGCTTGAGAAGATCCTGATCGCTGCATACCGGGTTCAGCTCCAGGTGATGGAACAGGAGCTTCAGGCGCAGGCAGCGAAGGGTTCTGCGAATCCTTTGGATGCTTGCAGGCGAAAGCAGCGAGAAACTGCGCAAAAACTTTCCTCTATGGAAGGCGGAAACCTGAAGCTCTATGAAATGTATCGTGAAGGAAAAATCAGCAGAGACCAGTTTGCAGAGCAGAAGAACAAGCACAAGGCCACTCAGGCGGCACTGCAGGAGAAACTGGCACTGCTACGTGAAGAGGAAAGCCGCTTGCTGGAGCAGGAAGCTTCCTCACGGAACCGCCTCCAATTGCTTAGGGAAAAGGTACAACACATTATTTTGACAGACGAAGCAATCGTGCCTTTCGTGTACGATGCAATAGAGCGGGTGGACATCTTCCCGTCCAAAGAATTAAAGATATCATGGAAGCATAACGATTCAATAAAAACTGATGAATAGGAGGATACAATGAAGGTTGCAGTTTATATCCGGTTCGGAAATAGACCAGAGACGATTTCCTTTGAGAAGGCGCTTGCCGAGCACCGTCTACGTGAATACGCGGAGCAACACAACTACCAGATATGTGATGAAGTGGTAGAGTTTGCATCTGCACAAGGTGGGCTACCCAAACTGAAACAACTGTTGAATAGATCACCAACAGATGTGCAAGGGGTTCTTTGTTTATCTCCTTCCACTGTTTGCCGACATCCAATAATGATGCCCCTCTGGGAGCATCGGGCTCGCAGGCATAACAAGAATTTTTTCTTTGCAGAGAGGCCTTGAACACATATACACCCAACAAACAATGGTGGACGGGCAACTGTCCACCATTTCTTATTAGGAGGCTATAATGAAGGGCTTTTATAAATCATTAGATGAATTACCGGTATTTCTTCGCGTGGAAGAGGTAGCTCTTGTTCTCAACATATCCAGAGCAACAGCATATAACTTGACTAAAAGTGGAGAGATACCGACGGTAAAAATTAAGCAAAAAAGGATTGTAGTTCCGAAAGAGGAATTACTGCGTTGGATCGAGAAAAATACGCAAAAATAGCGATTTGGCATATTATAACACGTTCTATTTTCGCTAATGTGTTAAGTTGTGCCAAACGCGTTCAACTTTTGAGGTCGAAAAATGGCGGTTTTTCTGCAAAACTACGGGGTATTTACCACGAAAAATTTTTTGTTGGCAGGGGTTGACACAATCAGACGATTTGGGAAGAATTGTGATTCCGAAAGAAATCAGAAGAACCCTGCGCATTCGTGAGGGCGATCCACTTGAGATTTACACCGAAAAGGACGGGGGTGTGATCTTCCGGAAGTATTCCCCCATGAGCGATCTGCAGGATTTTGCCACACAGATCTGCGAGTCCATCGGTGACAGCACCGGGCGCATTGCCGCCGTGGCGGACCGGGACAGCATCATTGCCCTGTCCGGTGCGCCCAAGCGGGATCTGATGGACAAGCCCAACTCCCCGGAGCTGGAGAAGCTTATGGAGCAGCGCACCCACTACCGCTACAACCCCGGTGAGCCTGTGGTTCGTCCCACGGACAACACGGACAAGTACTCTCTGGGGGCGGCATCGCCTATTCTCAGCCAGGGAGATTTGATGGGGTGTGTGATGCTGCTGATGGGAGAAGACAGCGCTCCGGTCACGGAGGCGGATCAGAAGATCACTCAGACCATTGCCGGCTTCTTAGGCAAGCAGATGGAAAGCTGAAAATTAGGGCCGTCGGGGACGCCGGCCCCTACATAAATGGTTGTAGGGGCGGGATAGTATCCCGCCCGCGGGAGGCATACTATGCCTCCCCTACGAGGAAGACCCAACATTGTTGCAAAAAAGGGAACGACCATCGGTCGTTCCCTTTCATTATGCATTCAGCATTATGCATTAAGCATTACAAAGTGGCAGCCATAACTGCCTTGATGGTGTGCATCCGGTTCTCGGCCTCGTCGAAGACGATGGACTGGGGGCCTTCAAACACCTCGTCGGTGACTTCCATGCAGTCGATGCCGAACTTCTCGCCCATTTCCTTGCCGATCTTGGTGTTCAGATCGTGGAAAGCGGGCAGACAGTGCATGAATTTGCACTGGGGACCTGCGATGTCCATCAGCTCCTGGGTCACCCGGTAAGCTGTCAGCTCCCGGATACGGTAGCCCCAAACCTCGGCAGGCTCACCCATGGACACCCAAACGTCGGTGTAGATCACGTGGGCGCCCTTGACGGCTTCCTTGGGATCTTCGATGAACTCCAGCTTTGCGCCGGTTTCCTTGGCGATTTCCTGGCAGGTGGCGATCAGCTCCTTGTTGGGGAAGTAGTCTGCAGGGGCGCAGGCCACGAAGTGCATACCCAGCTTGGCGCAGCCCACCATGAGGGAGTTGCCCATATTGAAGCCTGCATCACCCATAAACACTAACTTTTTGCCCTTGAGCTCGCCGAAATGCTCCCGGATGGTGAGCATATCCGCCAAAATCTGGGTGGGGTGGAATTCGTTGGTCAGGCCATTCCAAACAGGCACGCCTGCGTACTTGGCCAGTTCTTCCACGATCTCCTGGCCGTAACCGCGGTACTCAATACCGTCGTACATACGGCCCAGCACCCGGGCGGTGTCGGCGATGGATTCCTTCTTGCCCATCTGAGAGCCGGAGGGTCCCAAATAGGTCACGGACATACCCAGATCAGAGCCTGCAACCTCGAAGGCGCAGCGGGTACGGGTGGAGTCCTTTTCAAACAGGAGAACGATGTTCTTGCCCTCACACATTTTGTGGGGGATGCCGGCTTTTTTCTTGGCCTTCAGATCAGCAGCCAAATCGATCAGCTGCGTAATTTCTGCCGGGGTGTAGTCCAGCAGCTTCAGAAAATTTCTGCCTTTCATCTTCGAATCTCCTTTACAGCACTTTTGCAAGGAAGGATTTCAGGCGCTCGCTTTGGGGGTTGCCAAAGAACTCAGCGGGGGTGTTTTCCTCGGCGATGACACCGTCATCGATGAAGATCACCCGGTTGGAGACTTCACGGGCAAAGCCCATTTCGTGGGTAACAACCACCATGGTCATACCCTGCTTGGCCAGCTCCTTCATAACATCCAGCACCTCGCCGACCATTTCCGGGTCAAGGGCGGAGGTGGGCTCGTCAAAGAGAATGACCTTGGGATTCATAGCTAAGGCCCGGACGATGGCCACACGCTGCTTCTGACCGCCGGAGATCTGAGAAGGATAGGCGGCTGCCTTGTCTTCCAGGCCGATGGCCTTCAGCAGCTCCATAGCCCGCTTTTCAGCCTCCGCCTTTACATCGGCAACGGTCTTACCCTGGGCCCGCAAGGCTTTTTTGTTCTTCTTGGCGATGGTAACAGGCGCGAGGGTGATATTGTCCAGCACGCACAGGTTGTTGAACAGATTAAACTGCTGGAACACCATGCCGATCTTTTGCCGGTGGATATTGATGTCCACCTTCATATCGGCCAGATCCTCGCCGTCGAACATAATAGAGCCGCCGGAGGGGTCTTCCAGGCAGTTGATGCAACGCAGGAAGGTGGATTTACCGCAGCCGGAAGGGCCGATGATCGCTACCACATCGCCTTCGTAAACATCTAAGTCGATGCCCTTCAGAACTTGGTTGTCCCCAAACTGCTTGGTCAGATTTTTAACCGATAAAACTAACTGTTTTTCCATATTATCTTTCACTCTTCTTCATTTTTGCTTCCAGCGCTCTCACGCCCCAGGAGATCAGCAGCACCATGATCAAATAGGTCAGTGCCAGCATCAGATAGGGCATGGTGTAATCGTAGGTGGGATCACCCAGCTGCTTGAAGGATTTGTAAAGGTCGGTCACCGCAATAAAGCTGACGATGGAGGTTTCCTTGATCAGCACGATGAACTCGTTGCCCAAGGTGGGCAGGATGTTCTTGACGGCCTGGGGCACCACGATTTTCAGCATGGTGGTGGCGTAGGTTAGACCGACAGCTCTGCCGGCCTCCATTTGGCCGGGGTCTACGGATTGGATGCCGCTGCGCATAATCTCACTGACATAAGCGCCGCTGTTCAGACCGAACATAATAATGGCAACCGGAACACCGGAGTCCACGGTGATGCCCAACGCAGGCAGCAGTACCCAGTAGCCGATCAGCAGCTGCACCACCATAGGTGTGCCCCGGAAGAGTTCAATATAGCATACGCAGATCTTGTCCAAGATCCGGGGAAGCCTCTTATACTTGGGCATCACCCGGACAACGGCAATGATAGTACCGATCAAAATACCGATCAGCAAGCCGCCAACGGCGATCTGCACGGTGATCCACAGGCCGTTCAGCACATTTTCATATCCCTTTAGGGTGATGAACTGCTTGATAAATTCATTCCACATTTGAGTTATAGTCATATTTTTAACCAAAGTGAAGGCTTAGCCAAAGCGCTAAGCCTTCACCTTACCTTTTCTGATTTACTTAAATTACTTTGCGCAGATGACGTTCAGCATGTCAACAACAGTGCCGGCGGAATCCAGCTCGGTGTAGGCAGTGGGAACAACGCAGACGATGGACTCGGTGTAGTAGGGCTCGGAGAAGTTGATAACGCCCAGACGCTCGGTGGTGATGGTGATACCGGACATAGCGATGTCAACATTCTGCTTGCCAACAGCGCCCACAACAGCGTCGAACTCCATATCGTCGATAACCAGCTCCAGACCCAGCTCGTCAGCGATCAGCTTAGCGATCTCCATGTCGATGCCGTAGAACTGATTGCCTTCCTTGTACTCCCAGGGAGCGAACTCAGCGTTGGTAGCAACAACCAGCTGCTCAGCTGCCTTGCTGCCGTCCTTGGTGCCGGAGGTCACGCCAACATACTTGGCCTCTTCGCCATTCATGTACTTTTCCTTGATGGCGTCGATCTCGGTAGCCTTGTCTTTCAGAATGTTGTCGATCTTGGTCTTCAGGTCAGCCTGGTTCTTGTCGATACCGATGCCGTAGTTCTCGCTGGACAGAGCGATCTCGATGATCTTCAGACCCTCGATCTCCTTAGCCAGGGACTTAGCGGTGGTCTTGTCAACGAACAGGTAATCAGCGTTGCCGTTGATCATGTCCTTTGCAGCCAGTGCGAAGGTGTCATAGGAAGTGGTCTTGGTGTTGGCCAGCTTGTCAGCGTACATAAAGCTGGTGGTGCCCTTCTGGGCAGCGATCTTAGCGCCGGCCTCGTCCTTAGCGCCGCAAGCAGCGAACAGGGACAGGCACAGAACCAGTGCCAGGGTCAATGCGATAAACTTTTTCATTTTGGTTTCCTCCTAAAATTAAATAAATTTTTGAATGTACTTTATTTGCTCGTCGGCGGAAGCCTGATTGGTGCCGCCGGCGGAGATTCTGCTTTCCACACATCGTCGCAGGTCGATGGCTTCAAAAACATCGTCTTCAAACTGGGTGTCGAATTCTTTGTATTCTGCGATGGTCATTTCTTCCAGCACCTTGTTATTTGCGATACAGTAGGCCACGATCTGACCGGTAGTTTTATAAGCACTGCGGAAGGGCTCGCCCTTCTTGGTGAGATAGTCAGCCAGGTCGGTGGCATTGATGAAGCCCTTCTGTGCGGCCCGGAGCATATTCTCGGGCAGGGGCTTCATGGTGCGGATCATGGGCGGGAATACGGTTAAGCACTGCTTGACGGTGTCGATTGCGTCGAAGATGGACTCCTTATCCTCCTGCATATCCTTGTTATATGCCAAGGGCAGGCCCTTCAGTACTGTGAGCATTCCCATGAGATCGCCGTAGACGCGGCCCGTTTTGCCTCGCACCAATTCGGCGATATCAGGGTTCTTCTTCTGGGGCATAATACTCGACCCGGTGGTGTAGCTGTCATCCAGCTCGATGAACTTGAATTCCCAGCTTGCCCAGAGGATGACCTCCTCGGAGAAACGGGACAAATGCATCATCACCGTGGCGAAGGCACTCAGCAGCTCCACGCAGAAGTCCCGGTCGGACACGCCGTCAATGCTGTTGAGGGTAATGCCGTCGAAGCCTAACTTGGCTGCTACCATTTCCCGGTTGGTGGGATAGGTAGTGCCGGCCAAGGCGCAAGAGCCGAGGGGAGAATAGTTCATCCGCTTCACCGCATCCTCGATGCGGCCAATGTCCCGGGTGAACATCATACCGTATGCCAACAGATGGTGGGCAAAGGTGATGGGCTGGGCTCTTTGCAGGTGGGTGTAACCGGGCATAATGGTGTTTTTATGCTGCTCTGCCTGGAAGAGAATGTCCTCCAGCAGACCCTTAAGCATTGCCACAATGCCGGCTGCCTCTTCTTTTAAGTACAGACGCACATCCAGGGCAACCTGGTCGTTGCGGCTGCGGGCGGTGTGGAGCTTTTTGCCAATGTCGCCAATGCGCTTGGTGAGCTCCGCCTCCACAAACATATGGATATCTTCCGCGGTCATATCGATTGCCAGTTTGCCGCTTTCCAAATCCGCCAAGATCTTTTCCAGCTCAGCGATGATGGTGTCGGCATCAGCGGAGGGGATGATCCCCTGGGCTGAGAGCATTGCCGCGTGGGCCATAGAGCCCTTGATATCCTGCCGGAACATCCGGCAGTCAAAGTGAATGGAGGAGTTGAAGTCGTCGGCCTGTTGGTCCAGCGCCTTGCTGAACCGGCCTTCCCACATCTTAGCCATTGTTCAGCTTACCCTGTTCCATAAGAGCCTGGGTCTGGGTGGGCAGGCCCCACAGGTTGATAAAGCCGGTGGCCTGGGACTGATCGTAGTCGCTTTCGCCGAAGGTGCAGATCTCTTCGGAGTACAGGGAGAAGGGACTCTTCACGCCTGCGTTGATCATATTGCCCTTGTACAGCTTCAGCCGGACAGTACCGGTGACATTCTTCTGCGTCTCGGTCACGAAAGCGGACAGAGCCTCACGCAGGGGGGTGTACCACTGGCCGTTGTACAAAAGCTCTGCAAAGCAAACGCTCAGCTCCTGCTTCTTGTGGGCGGTCATCTTATCCAGGCAGATGGTCTCCAAAACTCTGTGAGCCTTGTACAGGATGGTGCCGCCGGGAGTCTCGTAAACGCCTCTGCACTTCATACCGACCAAACGGTTCTCAACAATGTCCAACAAACCGATGCCGTTCTTGCCGCCGATCTCGTTCAGCTTCCAGATCATATCGGTGGCGGACATCTTCTGACCGTCCAGAGCAACGGGAACGCCCTTCTCAAAGTCGATGGTCACATAGGTGGGCTCGTCGGGAGCCAGCATGGGAGAAATGGTCATCTCCAGGAAGCCGGGCTTCTCGTACTGGGGCTCGTTCCAGGGATCTTCCAGGTCCAGGCCCTCGTGGCTCAAGTGCCACAGGTTCTTGTCCTTGGAGTAGTTGGTCTCCCGGTTGATCTTCAGAGGTACGTTGTGAGCCTCGGCGTAGTCGATTTCTTCTTCACGGGACTTGATATCCCACTCACGCCAGGGAGCGATGATCTTCATATCGGGAGCGAAGCGCTTGATAGCCAGCTCGAAACGAACCTGGTCGTTGCCCTTACCGGTGCAGCCGTGGGCGATAGCGTCAGCGCCCTCAGCCAAAGCGATCTCCACCAGAGCCTTAGCGATGATGGGACGGGCGAAGGCAGTACCCATCAGGTACTCTTCGTAGATGCAGCCGGCCTGCATGGAGGGAATGATGATCTCGTCAACCATAGCCTCGCTGAGGTCTGCAGCGTAGAACTTGTGAGCGCCGGTCTTGTAGGCCTTCTCTTCCAGGCCTTCCAGCTCGTCGGCCTGGCCAACGTTACCGGCCACAGCGATGATGTAAGGATCGTTGTAGTTTTCCTTCAGCCAGGGAATGATGATGGAAGTGTCCAGGCCACCGGAGTAGGCCAAAACAATCTTCTTGATGTCTTTCTTATCCATTTTAGTTTCCTCCTGATATCCGCGGGGATAGCCCGTGTAATTTATGTTATGGCAAGATTGTAGCACAGCTTGAATAAATATGCAAGCCCATATTCATTATTTTCATTCCAAAAGTTAATGAAAAAACCGAGTTTGTTTTGGTAACTATGCACAAAAACCGAGCATTTTACCCGTGTATGCGCAGAAAAGCAGGGCGCACAGCCCTGCTTTTCAATGTATAAAATGCATAAATTTTTTGGAAAATTGTATATTTTAGACGGAAGCCTTATCCTTGCGCATTTGCTTCAGCAAATAAAGGGATACGGGAATGACCATCACAGCGCATATACCCCAGCGTAGCAGAATGCTGTCCACAAACAGCAGCTGCCAGGCGGCCATTGCAGCCACAGCGGCGCAGACACCCAGCATCCGGCTGGGAGGCACCACAAAGAACTTTAATAGCTTTCCGGAGATGAAATAATGCACCGCCGCAAACAGCAAATAAGACGCCAAGGTGGTGTACGCTGCGGCTACAAAGCCGTAGAGCTTGATGAACACATAGTTTAAGACAATGTTTACCACCGCGGCAGCCACAGTGCCGTACATAATGTAGGTGGTCTTCTTGGCATAGTACTGGGCGGGGACGACCAAATTATAAAGAAACAGCGCAAAGGCATCCAGCACCAGGGGGATCGCCACATATTTACCCAATGTGTATTTTGCACCGCCCAGAAGCTGCACCAGCTCCGGCGACAGTGCCATAAGGCCGGAGGTCAGGACAAAGAACAGCAAAAGCAGCTGGGTCGCCCGCTTTTGAATGGCGTTCTTTTCCCCCTTGTCCATCTGGGAATAGAACCAGGTGGTCCAGGCGGTGGTGACGGACTCGGTGATGATCACCAAAATCAGCTTGATATTGCCGGCCAAAGAGTAAATACCTGCGGCAGCATCGCTGACCATTTTGCTGATCATGATCCGGTCGCATTGATTCAGCAGCATTTGGGAAATGCCGTGGGGTACGATGGGCAGGCTGTATTTGATGCCGAAATTCCAATAGGTCTTGGAAATTCGGGGCTTTGCCTTCCGGAAAAAGCTAATTAGCAGCACCACCGAAATAAGGAATGCCGGCAGCGATGCGCCGATGATCCGGCCCATAGCCCGGTTTTCGGAAAATACCGTCAGAATCAGCACCAAAGAAAGGGTGATATTCAATATAGAGCTGCAGGCAGAAACCAGCAGATATTTTTTATAGGAATAGTCTAAGCTGATACGGGTGTTGTACAGCTGGATCACAGCTGTGGAAAAACTGCCCAGCACCAGCATGGTGAGGGATGCGGGAGGCAGCGCCAAAACCTGTCCCAGCGCCCGGCGGAACAAAACAGCCACAGCAAGCGCCACCAGTCCGTTCAGAATATAGATCAGACTGATGGAGGAGGTATAGCTGTTGATTTTGCCCCGGAATTCCAAATTTGCGCTTTGGATACTGGTGTGCAGGGCCAGGCCGATGAGCACGAACAGTATCATATCGTAGGACGCAAATACATTATAAACACCAAACTCCTCCGGGGAGAGGAGTCGGCTGAAAATGGGCAGCGTCAGGAAATTGATACCCTTGATTAAAATGTTACCAAGGGTGTAACCAACTCCGGAGCGCAGCGCCTTGCTTTCTGACATAGTTTCACCTTAAATCTGGGCAATACCCAACCATTTTTGATCTTTTTCGCTTAAATTGAGGGGTGTGCCGTCGGAGAGGGTGTAGCCCTCAGCAGAAGCACTGCCCTTGTACTGACCGACAACTTCCGGCCAGGTGATGCCGATGGCAGGGTCGTTCCAGGCAAGACCGCCCTCGTCATTGGCGTGGTAGAAGTCATCGCATTTGTAGCAGAACTCGGCAGTGTCGCTCAGCACCAAAAAACCGTGGGCAAAGCCCCGGGGAATGAGAAACTGCTTTTTGTTTTCCGCGGTCAGCTCCACGCCGTACCACTTGCCGTAGGTGGCAGAGCCGGGGCGCAGGTCCACAGCCACATCAAAAACAGATCCCTGGATCACCCGCACCAGCTTGGTTTGGGGGAAATTCTTTTGGAAGTGGAGGCCTCGCAGCACGCCCTTTACGGACATAGATTGGTTGTCCTGGACAAAATTGATGTCAATACCTGCTTCCTGCATATCCCGCAGGCTGTAGGTCTCCATAAAGTAGCCCCGGTTGTCGCCGTGGACGGCGGGGGTGATAACGCAGAGGCCGTCAATACCGCCTACATTCTTTTCAACAGTGATCTGTCCCATTATGCCATCTCCTTCAGGTAGCGGGCCAAGGCATCCTGCCAGGTGGGCAGGGGTTCAAAGCCCATTTGGGTCAATTTGGATTTATCCAGCCGGCTGTTATAGGGCCGGGCGGCCTTACTTAGGCCGTATTCTGCGGTGGTGACAGGCACGACCTTGGTGGTGTAGCCCGCCTGGCGGAAAATTTCACAGGTGAAATCGTACCAGCTGATGTAGCCGCCGGAGTTGGTGGCGTGATAGTAGCCGTATTTTTCACTTTCCAGCATATCCACCAACAGCCGGGAAAGGTCATAGGTGTAGGTGGGTGTGCCAATTTGATCGTTTACCACCCGGACGGTGTCGTGGTTCTTGCCCACGTTCAGCATAGTCTTAATGAAGTTCTTGCCGTTGAGACCGAACACCCAGGCGATACGGACAATGAAGTATTTTTCCAAAGTCCCGGAAACGGCCAGCTCGCCTTCCAGCTTGGTCTGTCCGTACACATTGAGGGGCTTATAGTCCTTGCAATCCGGCTGCCAGGGAGTGTCGCCCTGTCCGTTAAACACATAGTCGGTTGAGATGTAGAGCATTTTGCAATCCAGCGCCTCGCAAGCCTCAGCAATATGCGCCGTGCCGCCGGCATTGATGGCCCGGACTTTTTCCCGGTTGTCAGCATCTTCTGCCAGGTCTACAGCTGTCCAGGCGGCGCAATGCACCACCGCATCCGGGGCAAGGACCATGAGCGTTTTATTGACAGCGGCCTTGTCCGTGATGTCCAGGCTCACATAGGGGCAGGTGGTGACAGGGCTACCGTCAGCGATGCCACTGTATTGGGGGGCTAAGTCGCTGCCGATGGCTTGATGGCCACGGGAAATCAGCTCATTTACCACATCGTGGCCCAACTGCCCAGCCACACCGGTTACAAATACTTTCATAAACAATCCTCTTGCTTGGATAGGAATTTTTGAAATCTTAAACTTATGCCTATCTCCCAATAATGCGCCCGGAGGGGTACATAGGGGAGGGGCGGTTCGCAAGCGGGAGTTGCGGCTCAGCCTTTTCCTGTTGCGGTACCCAAAATTTCTTGTTCGCTATTCGCTCACAAAATTTTGACCGCGGCCACTCGCTCAGGTCGCTTTATCCGCCACTGGCGGCGCTCCCATCGCTCCCCCTATATCGCATTCTTTGGATACTTTCTTGGCGAAACAAGAAAGTATCGCCAACCGCAGGCATAAAAGGGAAAGGTCGAAGAGATTTAGCGGTTGCCGTACATCTTTTCGTAGTAGTTCTGATACTCGCCGGAGATGATGGTCTCCCACCACTGCTTGTTGTCCAAGTACCACTGGATGGTCTTCTGAATGCCGTCGGCAAATTTGGTCTCCGGCAGCCAGCCCAGCTCCGTGTGGATCTTGGTAGGGTCGATGGCGTAACGCATATCGTGGCCCTTCCGGTCGGCAACATAGGTAATGAGACTTTCGGGCTTACCCAAAGCCTTGCAGATGATCTTCACAATGTCGATGTTCTTCATTTCGTTGTGGCCGCCGATGTTGTATACCTCGCCCACACGGCCATTGTGAATGATCAGATCGATGGCCTTGCAGTGGTCTTCCACATACAGCCAGTCCCGGACATTCAGTCCCTCGCCGTACACAGGCAGGGGCTTGTCGTTCAAGGCATTGGCGATCATCAAAGGAATCAGCTTCTCGGGGAAGTGATAAGGGCCGTAGTTGTTGGAGCAGCGGCTGATGGTCACAGGCAGACCGAAGGTGCGGTGATAAGCCAGCACCAGCAGGTCTGCGCCTGCCTTGGAAGAAGAATAGGGAGAGGAGGTGTGAATGGGGGTCTCCTCGGTAAAGAACAGGTCGGGGCGGTCCAGGGGCAGATCGCCGTAGACCTCGTCGGTGGAGACCTGGTGGTAGCGGGTGATGCCGTACTTCCGACAGGCATCCATCAGCACCTGCGTACCTAAGATATTGGTCTGCAGGAACACCTCGGGATTCTCAATGGAGCGGTCCACATGGCTCTCTGCGGCGAAGTTCACCACCACATCGGGCTTCTCTTCCTCGAACAGCTTGTAAACACCGGCCCGGTCGCAGATATCCAGCTTCACAAAACGGAAGTTGGGGTTGTCCATCACACTTGCCAGAGTGCTCAGGTTGCCTGCATAGGTCAGCTTGTCCAGGCAGATGATCCGATAGTCGGGATACTTGCCCAGCATATGGAAAATGAAATTACTGCCGATAAAGCCGGCGCCGCCGGTAACAATAATCGTCATAGTTCTCTCTCCTTAGTGTTTATGAATGAAACGGTGCTTGTCGTCTGCCACACGGCGCAGGTGGTCGCCGTAGGGGGATTTGCCGTAGGCCTCTGCGGCCTGCAAAAGCTGGTCTCTGTTGATCCAGCCCTTTACATAGGCGATCTCCTCGGGGGCGGAGATCTGCACATTTTGCCGGCTTTGGTTCATTTCCACGAACTCAGCAGCCTCCAAAAGGCTCTTGAATGTACCGGTGTCCAGCCAGGCAAAGCCCCGGCCCAGCAGCTCCACGCTCAGCGTGCCTTCCTGCAGGTACATCTCGTTCAATGTGGTGATCTCCAGCTCGCCCCGCTTGGAGGGCTTGACCTGCTTGGCCTTGGCAGCTACACCCTTGGGGTAGAAGTAAAGGCCGGTGACAGCATAGTTGGACTTGGGCTTTAAGGGCTTTTCCTCAATGGAAATGGCGCAGCCTGCATCGTCAAATTCCACCACGCCAAACCGCTCGGGATCGTGGACATGGTAGCCGAAGACGGTAGCCCGGCCGTTTTCTGCATTTTCGCAGGCACGGGCCAAAATGGCGGAAAAGCCGTTGCCGTAGAAGATGTTGTCGCCTAAGACCATAGCGCAGGGCTCGTCGCCGGCAAATTCCTCACCGATGATAAAGGCCTGTGCCAAGCCGTCGGGAGAGGGCTGCACCGCATAGCTTAAATTCACGCCGTAGCGGCTGCCGTCACCCAAAAGGGCCTGGAAACGGGGGGTGTCGGTGGGGGTGGAGATGATGAGAATGTCCTTGATGCCGGCCAGCATCAAAGTGGACATGGGGTAGTAGATCATGGGCTTGTCATACACCGGCAGCAGCTGCTTGGAGGTGACAAGGGTCAAAGGATACAGACGGGTGCCGGAGCCACCGGCCAAAATGATACCTTTCATCAGAAATCTCCTTTGTCTTTATGATTTTTGGTTACGGTTGCCAAAAGGAACAGGATCAGCACAAAGCCCCAGTGCATCCAGTGGGAGAAAATGCTCATCCAAGATTCAAAGAAGCAAAGCACCACCGGGGTCATGGTATTGCCCAAAGCCATCAGACCGAAGGGGCCGTCGGACTCCAGCGCAATGCCCTGGATCATGCCGAAGGCAATGGCCCACAGGAGCATCAGCAAAATCACGCCGATGGCGCCGAAATCGTAGTAAGCCTCGCCAACCAAGTTGGTGGTGTTCAGATGGGGGCGGACAAAATTGTGGCCCACTTCTTCCACGGTCTTATCAATGGCGCCAATGCGCAGGATCACATTGAAAGGCAGCAGCTGCCGCAGGCCGTAGGTGTAGGTATCCACCGTGCGGACAGCCTCGTTGAAATTATCGTGGCTGACGGTGAGATAGGAGTAGATAAAGGCGGCAGAGCCGGACAGCTGGAAGCCGGGATTTTCGTTGGGGGTCTCCTCCGGCGTTTCTGTGGGAGCGGAGGGATCGGTGCTGTCGGAATCTTCCTTGTCGGGAGCAATGACAGAGGGCTCAAAGAAAGCGTTCAGCTGATCCTCGGAATAGCCCCGGGCCTTGGTGCCCTCCATATAGAAAGCGCCGATGACGGCGATGCTCAGCACCAAAAGCAGAAACCGCCGCTTGTTCAGGTAGAATACCACTGTGGTCAGGGACAGCGCAGCAGTCAAGAACATACCTCTGGACACCACCAGCATGGGGTACAGGAAGGTGGAGTACACAATGCTGAACCACAGGAAGATCTTCTGCCAGACAGAGAGCTTTTGGGTCTTCAAGGTGTAGTAGCTGAGGCCCGAGATGCCGGTACCGGCGGTGCAGAAAATGTAGAACTTGCTGTAAAAGCCTACATAGGTATCGCCGGATCTTGCAAAGTAAGGGATATAACCCCGCAGGGCAATGTTGGCGGCAAAGCAAAGCATACAGAAAACGGTCACGCCGAAGCAGATCCAAAACAGCCGCTGGCCTTGCAGGCGGAAAGTGAAATTTTTGATGGTAATGCCGCGCTTGCACCGGGCATAGGATTTTTGACCCAGCCGGATGCCAAGGGTAGCGCCTGCATAGAATAGTGCGTAGCTTGCAGCTACCAGCAGCCAGGTGGCTGTTTCCCAGGGCCGCTGATAATCCGTCAGCCGCAGGCAGGCAAGGCCGATGGTGAACAGCCAAATGGCGGAAAAGAGCGCACGGATATCCCACCAGTTACGCTTTCCGGGAATGAAGGCAGTGTAAAAATACATAGCTACCGCGCAAACCGTCAGCATCAGCGCACAGGCATAGTGGTTTATGGGATTTATCACTGCGCACAGGCCGAGGGCAAGAGTGCCCACCAGCAGGCTGGGGATATGTTTCAGCAGTTCCTTTCGCTCCATATTGGTCCTCACAATCTTTATCGCATAGCCTTCAAAAAGGCAAGGGTCTTGTACCGGGCAGTCAGCCGCAAAGCCCGCTTGCCAACCAAACGGTAGTAGGCGGCTTTGTTATCCCGCAAAATATAAGCGTAATCCTTTGCATAGATCTTGAACCGCACCAAAGCCGCGGCCTTGGGGGGCGTTTCCACACCGGAGAAGGCGTGGTTGCAGCGGTAATCTATCATGGTGATCTTTTCGCCCCGGGCTTTCATCGCCTGGGTGAAATTGTGATCTATGCCGTCTAAGAAAATATTTTCATCATAGCGGAAATCGTCAAAGATCCCCAAATCAATAGCCATACAGGAATTGATGGCGCTAAGATTCTCACCGGAATAAGCCCTGGCTTCTTCCTCACTGGCAAATGTCCGAACTTTGTGGCCGGAATCCAGAATACAGGGAGAAATCAAAGAGCCGCCGGCAAAAACGGTGGGCACGAAGATCCGGCCACCCTGGGCCCGGGCTTTTTCCAAAGCATCGAAGTAAGCGGGCTCTAAATCGGTATCGTCATCAAACAGGCATAGAATATCTGCCACAGGCTTGTCTTTTAAGTAGTCGATACAGGCATTATATGCCTTGGACAGGCCCAAATTGCCCTGTCCGCCCAAATAGACCCAACCGGCTTTCTCGCAGTATTCCCGGTTTCCGAAATCCCGGGTGCTGTTGTCATAAATGAGAACGGTAATGCCGGAGAGTTTCTCCAGTGCCCGGCAGGTGGGGCTGTCTTGGCAGGCGGTGTTATAAATAACCACAGCGGCCGCAAAGGACATATTATTTTCTCCTTTCACGGCGGATCCGCCGGCGAAGATTCTGTAAAAGCGTCCATCTTGCCCCCAAGATCACTTTCAAAGAACGGGTGCTCACGGGGGTCACATTGTTATCGTGGAGCCGATGGTAGAGCAAGATCCGGTCCTCGTAGGCAATCTTGCCCATAAATTCGCCCACAGTGCCGATCCAGTGATCGTAGGCATCCAGGTTCATGGGCATAGGCATAATCTTTTCTGCCATAGCCCGGGTGAAGGCGGTGCAGCAGCCGCTGTAACGGGGCTTGAGGATGTTCTTCAGCTTGCCATCGCCGATGCGGTAAAGGGTAAAGAACGGCTCAGAAATGACTTCGCCCTGGGTGTTAATATGGACACCGTTGTGGATCACCATATCCGCGCCGGTTTTCTCAAAGGTTTCCAAAACGGCACTGCGCTTGTTCTCTGCCCAGCGGTCGTCCTGGTCGCAGATGAAGATGTAATCGCCGGTGCAGCCGGCAATGGCATTATTGAAATTCCCGTTGATGCCGGGGTGAGTGTTTTCCAGCACCCGGACCTGGGGATATTTTTCTTTGTAAGACTGGATCAGCTGCCAAGTACCGTCCCGCGACTTATCGTAAGAGATCACGATCTCGTCCTGGGGCTCCAGCTGGGACAAAATAGAGTCCAGCTGCTCGGGAAGATAGGTTTCGCCGTTGTATACGGCCATGGCTACGGAAATACTTGCCATATCAGCAACGCTCCCATACTTTGGTTTCAAAATTATATTTCTTCACAGGCTTTGCCGGAGAGCCCACCGCCATGGTGTAAGGGGGGATCTCACCCTTGACCACCGCGTGAGCGCCGATGACACAGCCGTCACCGATCTTAGAGCCGGGCAGGACTGCCACATTCTCCCCCAGCCAAACCTTGCTGCCGATACAAACCGGTTGGGTGGTCAGCGGACGGCTGTCCGGGGCGGTGGTGGGGTCATCCTGCAAAGTGCCGTGGTTGGTATCGCTGATGAAAATATGGCTGGCAAACAGGCAATCGTCGCCCACAGTAACGGATTCCGATGCGGTGATATGCACATAGTCACCCAATTTGCAGTTCTTGCCGATTTGCAGGGTTTTTCCCTTGCCGAACATTTCAAAGCGGCAGCGATAGCCGGTGGTAAAGCCCGGGCCGAAGGTCATACCCTGCTTGCCCCGGATATAGACCGGTCTTCTCACCAGCCGGGCAGGCCGGTAGAAAAGCTTGGTGCAGAAAAGCGCCCAGCAATTTTTGATAAATTCCGAAGGACTGTACCGATTGGCCACAGCTTATTCCTCACATTCTGCCAAAATTTTCTGAATCAGAGTGGCATCTCCCCATACGCCGGGAGAGTCATAGGGTCTGTCCGGGAATGCGCCGTACTGGAGCTTGATCTTAAGACCGTTATCCCGGATGAATTTCTCAGCCATTTCAGCTAAGCTGATGGGAACACCGGAGCAGCAGTTGATGATGCCGGTGTATTTATCCTGCACAGATGCAGCCACGATCTGCCGGGCCAGCTCTGTAACGCTAATGTAGTCATAGAGGTTTTTGCCGGAGGTGAAGGGGAAGAACTCCTTGCCTTCTTTGTCGGCGGCCAGGATCTTACCCAGTACGGAGCTGCTCTTGGCGTCATTGCCGTAAATATAGTAGCCCCGGAGCCAGTGGAAGCTTACATCTTTCCCCTTGGTAAAGACCTCCAAGGCCTGCCGGAGGGAATTCTTGGCAATGCCGTAAAGGGACAGAGGATTGGTGGGAGAATCTGCGGTGATCGCACCTTCCCAGTAGCCCACCTCATGCATACTGCCCATAACGGACAACTGCTTGCAGCCGGCTTCCACCATCTTCTTCAAAAAAGCAAAATGGTGGGGCAGATCCTGCAGGTGGGTATCGGCATTGTGCTGAAAGCCGTTGCGCCAAGCCAAATGGATGAGGCAATCGGGCTGACCGGCCAGATCGTAGATGTCCACATCCGGGTCAAAGATATCAGCTGCCAGCTTATCCACATTGCCGGGGAGATTGGTGAAAGCCACATCGCAGGCCACGACCTGGCAGCCACGCTTTTGCAATTCTGCCACTACGCAGGTGCCGATATAGCCGTTAGCGCCGGTGACTAAAACTTTGCTCATGGTTTACTCCTTCACTTCGAACAGCTCCCGGACAAAAGACTCCAGGGAGTATCGGTTAATAATCTCTTGGGGGATCGGCTCATAGGCACTGTCCCAAAATTCTGCAGGAATTTGGGGATTATCCCGGTCAAGAATGAGAATGTTTTTGGGGTTGTAGAAATCGTACTTTTGGATGCCGGTGTTGGTGGTAATGAGCTTTTTGCCCATACCGATCATCTCAATGGTGCGGATGGTCAGTCCCCGCTGCTGTATATGCTCCACATCCAGAATGCACCGGCTGGTATCGTAAATGCGGCGTACCTCGTCGGCGCTGATGGAGGTGAAATGGATATCCCCCTTGCGGACGTGGCGGTATGCCTTGTTAAACAGCTTGTTGTAGAAATACACCAGCTTGCTGGGCAGGAACAGGTACTGGAAGCACTTTCGGTTTTCTTTTTTGCAGATTTCCTCCATAGCCTTTACCATCTTGGGGCGGATGGAGTGAGCCGTGCCGATGAAGGAAACATCGTAATCGTAGTGGTCGGGCTCTGCGGAGGGCTTTGCGTATTCTTTCCGGAAGAACAGCGGCCGCAGGATCAGACCGTACTTTTCCGCATCCTCATGGTCGAAGGTCAGCACCCGGTCATAAAGGCACAGCCGCTGTGTGCCGCTGGGGATATTGTCCAGGCCGTCCCACATATAGAGAATGCATTGGGCTCTGGGAAAATGCTCCCGGAGCATTTTCATAATATTAGCATCCACGCATTCGCTTTTGATGACAAAAATGTAATCATAGTCTTTGCCCTTGTTTTCTTCCGCTGCGTTCCGGTAATAGGCTACCACCTTAGGGTAGTAGGCCTTCACCTGGTAGCGGACCAGGGCCTTGCAAATGCCGCTGTTGTTGGGGCGGTCATTGTAAAAATCCACCTGTGCGCCCATGGCTTTTAGCTGCGCAACGATACATTCGGCATATCCAAAATAAGACGGGCCAAACATCAAGACTTTTTTGTTCTGCATTTGCATCCTCCGGGGAAGCGTTTATTTGCTTGCAACAGCATCCTCTTCCTTAGTGGCGTTTTCTTCTTGGGCATTGAAGCCCTCGGTGCTTTCTTTCTTGAACAGGATCCGCAGGGTCAGGAAAATCAGCTTCAGATCCTGGATAATGGAGTAGTTTTCAATATACATCAGATCCAGGCGGAGCTTATCGTAGGCGGAAGTGTTGTACTTGCCGTAGATCTGGGCATAGCCGGTGAGGCCGCCCTTGACCTTGGTGCGGTAAATAAACTCGGGAATCTCCTCGGAGTACTTTTCCATATGCTCCACCCGCTCGGGCCGGGGGCCAACGATGCTCATATCGCCCTTGATGATATTCAGCAGCTGGGGCAGCTCGTCAATACGGCAGGGCCGGATAATATTGCCCACCTTGGTGATGCGGGGATCTTTGTCGGTGGCGGGGATGGCATAGCCTTCCTTCTCTGCATCCACGATCATACTGCGAAACTTGAGAATATTGAACACATCGCCGTGGAGGGTAGCCCGGGCCTGTTTGAAGAACACAGGGCCGCCGTCTTCCAGTTTAATGGCAATAGCAGTTACCAGCATAATGGGCGAAGCAATGATGACTGCGGGTATGCAGATGGCCAAGTCCAAAACCCGTTTAAAAAACCGCTGCATGGGGGTCAGACCGGTGCCCTTTACCAAAAGCAGAGGGGTGTCAAACAGGGTGATATCCGTAGAACCCCGGACAATGATATCGGAAAGCTTGGGGGTCACATAGGTGCGGATCTCATGCTCATAGCAGAATTTCAAAATCCGGTTGCGGACCTCAGAGGGAACATCGTTGATGATGACGGACTCATATCCGGCAAGCTGCATGCAGATGCTGGCAAAATTGTCATCAGCATCGATGATTTTTTCGATATGGTACTTGTCGGGCCGGGTTTCCATCTTGAATTTCAGAGAAATGGCGTTCCGGCGGCCGATGACCATAGCCATCTTCTTGGGGGCATAGATCTTGTGGTAGATCCAGGTGTAGAAGTACACGCAGGCAAAGATCAGCACCACATCGGCAATCATCAGATTCACCATGGGCATGGCGGGCAACAGAGCATCGCCGATCAGGCACAGCTGCCAGTAAGTGACGAAGTTGACGATGAGCATGCACAACGACTGGGACAAAAGCATATCGGACATCCGCAAATAACCGAACAGCAGGCCGTCAAAGGCCGAGAGCATCACCATGGTCAGCACCGCATAGATTGCGATAATGATCCAGTGACCATAGCCATTGAAGGCAGACAGGATGTGCAGATTGTTATAATCGTCTGACCAGAAGGAAAAGTAAAGGAATGTCAGAGCTACAACTTCCGTCAAGCCCTCCAGGCCGCGAATCAAGCCTTTTATGCCGGAAACGGAATGTTTTTTACAATTCATAGCAGTTACCTACTCTCTTATTTTTCTATATAAATCAAAGTATCGTCAGGTACGCATATTATCAGCAATTATAGTCCTTGCCATTATAGCATATTGTTTTAATGAATGCAACCTTTTGCCGAAAATTGGCAAAGCAAGACCCCCAACGGGAAACCCGTTGGGGGCAGTGTTATTCTTTTGTTTCCAGCTTGGCATTTTCCAGGGTCTTGCCGGTGGAATAGTAGAACAGATTGTCCCGGGCGGGGGCTAAATCGGGGATCACGCCCCGGTCGGTAAAGATGGCGTAATTGCGGAACAGGACGGGAATCAGCAGGCCTTGATCCATGATCTGCTTGTGGAGGGTGAAATAGTTGCCGTGGTTCTCCAAAGCCTGCAGGCACAAAGCGTAAGTGCCGGCATCATTCACGCCGCCCCAGCTCAGCTCGCCGTAGGTGTGGAAGAAGGCGGACAGATCCATATTGGGAGAGAGCCGGGTCTGTCCCAAATAGATGTCGTACTGCCGGTTCTTCAGGGCATAGAGATAGCTGTTGCCGCTAAGCTCCTTCATGGTCACATTGAGGCCGCCGTCTTTGAGCATCTTCTGGATGCTCCGGGAGACCCGCAGACGCAGGCTGTCGTCCTTGTTTACCAGGAAGATGACCTCCGTCTGCTCTAAATTTGCCATAGTCACGGCCTGGGAGAATTTGCCCGGATCGTAGCTGTAGCGCTGGGCCAAAACATCGCTGTAATAGGGAGAGCTGGGAGAGGCGGGCAAGGTGGCTGCCGCAGCGAAGCCCCGGTAAAACTCCTTGACGATGGTGGCCCGGTCGATGGCATAGGTGAGTGAAGAGCGGACAGAGACGTTCTGGAACACCTCGCTGTCCTTGGAGGTGGCCAGGTACAGGAATGTGCCGTTTTCCGCATCCCAAAGCTCATAGTCGCACCGGTAGTCAACATACCGGTCACTGCCCGGGTCGGCGCAGGCCAGGGTCAGATCGGAAAATTCAAACTGATCCCGGATATCCGTCGCATTGGTTGCGGCGAACAGGGCAATGGTGTTGGCGTTGATAGGAAGCTTTGCCTTGCACCACCAATTTTCCCGCTTTTGTAGGCTGTCGCCCACGGCGGCGGAGTGGAGCACATAAGGGCCGGAGCCGATGGGCCGTTCCGAGCCTACCTGGCTTTCCGGCAGGATGGGAATGTCCAACAGCATGGGCAGGTCTTCGTAGGGAACATTTAAGGTGATGATAACGCTCTGACCCTGGACGGAGATCTCATTGATGTGGAAGAAGCGACCCTTGTAGTAATCGCTTTCCTTGGCGGCGGTAAGGCTTGCCACCACATCCTTGGCGGTGACGGGCTTTCCGTCGGAGAAGGTTGCGTTTTCCAAGGTGAAGGTGTAGGTCTTCATGTCCTGGGAAACGGTATAATTCTTGCAAAGCTGGGGCTGTACATTGTATTCCCGGTCAATGGAAAACAGGCTTTGATACAGCAGGGAAAACAGCGCCCGGTTGGTAAAATCGTTGCATTGGTAGGGGTTCAGCGTCTTTTCCTTGTAGTAAGCCAGGCTGAAGCTTTCGGGCGTATCGTTCTGCTCGGGAGTCGTTTGCGGACCGGTGTGTTCCGGGCCGTAGTCCAAGCCGTCACCGGTGGGTTTATAGGAATCAACACCGGACTTTCCGCAGCCGCAAAGCAAAAGACACAGGCACAAAACCGTGGCTAAGAGCCGTTTCATCTGTTTCCCTCCTTATCTGATAATCACAGCGATCTGAGAGCCTCGCTTGCCCTTGGTTACCCGGTGGGACCAAAAGCGGTGAGATTCACAGACAGTACATTCTGTGGCGATTTCGATGTTTTCTACGCCGGCACGGCGCAGGAAATGGGCATTGATGCCCTTTAAGTCCACCCGGAATTTTTCGCCGTGGGGCAAAATATAGGGTTTGGCATCCGCACCCAAAGCGGCAAGCATTGCATCCGGCACATCTGCGTGGGTCTCAAAGCAGCAAACGCCGATATTTGGACCGATGGCAGCCCGGATATCCGATCGCTTGCAGCCGAAGGCGGCAACCATGGTGTCCACCACATTGGCGGCAATGCCGGCGGCAGTACCCCGCCAGCCTGCGTGGGCAGCGCCCACTGCGCCGGTGACAGGGTCATGGTACAAAATGGGGGTGCAGTCGGCGGAGAATACGGCGAGGGCAACGCCGGGCGTATTGGTCACAAGGGCATCGCATTGGGGGTAGGCTTGATGGGACAGGCTGCCCACGCAGTCCTTTTCCGTCACCACCCGGACAATATCCGAGTGGATTTGGTTGGCAAGCACCAACTTCTTGGGCGAAAAACCCAGGGCATTTCCCACGATGTCGTAGTTTTTTGCCACATTCTCCGGGTCGTCGCCCCGGTGCATACCCAAATTGAGACTGCTGAGATACCCCTCACTCACACCGCCCATACGGCCGGTAAAGGCATGGGAAACCGGGATATTCTCCGCAACAAGATATTCAAATGAACCTTGCGTTTTTGTAATAATAGACATGTTTTTAATTGAGTTTATCTTTCTGCATACAGCATTTTTTATACTTTTTGCCGCTGCCGCAGGGGCAGGGGTCGTTGGGGCCGGCCTTCTTTTCGCTGCGGACAGGCTTCTGCTTCATTACAGAATCCCCGCTGGTACCGGTCTCCTTGGCCACCTTTTCCCGCTTGATCTCCTGGGCAGGCCGCAGCTGTGCCAGGAAAATGCGGCGGAGAGTCTCCTCACGGATAGAGGCCACCATAGCCTCAAACATCTGATAGCCCTCTTCCTTATAGGCAATGACAGGATCGTGCTGGCCGTAAGCCCGCAGGGTAATGCCCTGCTTCAGCTCGTCCATGGCATCGATGTTGTCCATCCAGTATTCGTCCACCACCCGGAGCATGATCACCCGCTCCAGCTCCCGCATCATGGGAGAGCCAATGGCGGTTTCCTTTTCCTCGTAAACCTTGAGCGCCAGGTTGTAGATCTCCTCGGACAGGTCCTGGGCATTGTCGCTTGTGAGCTTGGCGTCCTTGGGAATGTACAGACCGCCCATGGTCTTTTCCAAAGTGTTCAGTACATCATCGTTTACAATACCCGCATTTTCGCTGAGGGCCTCGGCAACAGCGGTGTCCACCTGATCCTTAAGGATCGTGAGCATATTCTCCCGCAGATCCTCGCCGTCCAGCACTTTCTGTCGCTGGGCATAGATGACCTCACGCTGGGTGTTCATCACGTTATCGTATTCCAGCACATTCTTTCTGGAACGGAAATGGCGGCTTTCCACACTGGATTGGGCATTTTCCACTGCGCCGGAGAGGATCTTGGCATCGATGGGAGTGTCCTCGTCCAAGCCCAACGCGTTCATCATATTCATGATCCGGTCGGAGGAGAATAGACGCATCAAATCGTCCTCCAGGCTCAGATAGAACCGGCTCTCACCGGGGTCACCCTGACGGCCGGAACGGCCACGGAGCTGGTTGTCGATACGGCGGGATTCGTGGCGCTCGGTGCCGATGATATAAAGACCGCCGGCCTGGCGCACCTGCTCGGCCTCCTCTGCCATTTCTTTCTTGTACTTGGCGTGGAGTTCTGCATACTTTGCCCGGATAGCCAAAATCTCCGGGTCATCGGTCTCAGAGTAGGCATTGGCCTGCTGCAAAAGCTCCTCGGAATAGTCCTCTTTCCGCAGCTCGCTCATAGCCATAAATTCCGGGTTGCCGCCCAGCATAATATCCGTACCACGGCCTGCCATATTGGTGGCGATGGTTACAGCGCCCAGCTTACCGGCCTGGGCCACGATCTGCGCTTCCTGCTCGTGGAATTTTGCATTCAGAACATTGTGGGGAATGCCGGTGCGCTTGAGAAGCTTGCTGAGGATCTCACTCTTCTCAATAGAAATCGTACCTACCAGCACAGGCTGACCCTTCCGGTGACACTCTGCAACCTGGGCAATGATGGCGCGGAATTTGCCGGCCTCGGTCTTGTAGACCACATCGGGCATATCCTTCCGGGCAATGGGCCGGTTGGTGGGGATCTCCACCACGTCCAGCAGGTAGATGGCATTGAATTCTTCTTCTTCGGTCAGTGCTGTACCGGTCATACCGGACAGCTTATCGTAAAGACGGAAGAAGTTCTGGAAGGTGATGGTAGCCAGGGTCTTGCTTTCGCTGGCGACCTTGACCTTTTCCTTGGCCTCGATGGCCTGGTGCAGCCCCTCGTTGTAGCGGCGGCCGTACATCAGTCGGCCGGTGAACTCGTCAACAATGATAATTTCTCCGTCTTTGACCACATAGTCAATATCCCGCTTCATAATGCCCCGGGCCTTCATAGCCTGGTTGATATGGTGGGAGATGGTGGTGTTTTCCGCATCGGCTAAGTTTTCCAGGTTAAAGAACTTCTCAGCCTTGGCAATACCGGCGGCGGTGAGGGTGACGGAACGGGATTTTTCGTCCACCACATAGTCGCAATCCAAGCTGTCCTGCTCCTCTTTCTCGTCGGTCTTGGCAAAAACCTGCTTGCGCATGGAGGCAACCAGCTGGTCAGCCAGCTCATACAGCTGAGAGGAGTTTTCGCCCTGGCCGGAAATGATCAAAGGAGTACGGGCTTCGTCGATAAGAATGGAGTCCACCTCGTCCACAATGGCAAAGGCATGTCCCCGCTGGACAAGCTCGGATTTGTAGATCGCCATGTTGTCCCGGAGGTAGTCAAAGCCCAGCTCGTTGTTGGTGCAGTAGGTGATGTCGGCGGCATAGGCCTCTTTCCGCTCGGGGGGCTTCATGCCGGGCACCACCAGGCCTACGGTAAGGCCCATAAATTTATAGACTTTTCCCATCCACTGGGAGTCACGGGTCGCCAAATAGTCATTGACAGTAACCACGTGGACGCCTTGGCCGGTGAGGGCATTTAAGTAGCAGGGCAGAATGGCCACCAGAGTTTTACCTTCGCCGGTCTTCATTTCTGCGATACGGCCCTGGTGCAGGACAATACCGCCAATGAGCTGCACAGGATAGGGGCGCATACCCAGTACACGCCAGGCTGCCTCCCGGATGGCAGCGAATGCCTCCGGCAGCAGATCATCCAAGGTTTCGCCATTTGCATAGCGCTCCTTGAAGATAGCGGTCTTTCCCTGCAGTTCGGGGGTGGAGAGGGCTTTATATTCTTCCTCCAGCGCCAAAATCTTGTCAACAAGAGGTTGGATCTTTTTGATTTCCCGCTGCGAACGGGTGCCGAAAATTTTAGAAACAAGTCCCATAACGGTCTCCTTTGGGCATAATTTTAATCATTATAGCACACATCGCAGGAAAATAACAGACAATTTTGTAAATATTCCAAAAAGAAATATCCTTTGTAGGGGAGGGATACTATCCCTCCCGCAAATATACGAAAAGGTAACGGGAGGCATAGTATGCCTCCCCTACGAATACGGCAAAAAAGGAACGGCACAAGCCGTTCCTTTTAAGGGCTTTATTTTGCAGCGTTGATAAGCTTGCGTTCTTCCTTGGTATTGCAGAATTTTTCCAGAACAGGCACCAAAATGATGCATACGAAGATAGCCGTGAAGCCACCGTTGTACAGGCAGGCACCGCCGTGGAGACTGGGAACAAGGGTCACAAAAGCGTAGTGGATCATACCACCCACAAAGGCATACTGCCAGCCGTACTTGTCAGCGATGGGGCTCAGGCCGTTGGCATAGCAAAGGCCAATGCAGATAGCGGCTGCGTTGATCTGCAGGGAGAAATCGCCGCCCATCCATTGGGCGTAATACTTTGCGCCGAAGGATGCCACCACATAGCCGGCCATAATGGGCCATACATTGGTGGGGCGAGAGCCGGAATTACAGGTGCAGAGCATACAGAAAATAAGACCCAGCTGCACGCTGTTGAAGGTTGCGCCGATGGCATTGTAGTAAGCCAGAATGAACAGGCCGTAAACGCCGGCATTCATTAAGAATACGCCGTTGCCGCAGGTGCCGGAAACATTTGCCACCTGGTTGCGGTTTGTCAGCAGCTTCCAGTAGTCCTTGGCTGCGCCCATCAGGAGCGCCACCAGAATGAACAGGCCGAACAGCGCGCCGTAGAAAATATTGGCGGTAGCTGCGCTGGCAACGGCAGCATCACCGGTGGCAATAGGGCCGGGAACGCCGGGAACTTTATACAAAATGGCGTTGAGCAAGAAAGCCACCATACCCACAGGCAATGCGGCAGAGTAAAGATTCATACCCTTGTGCACATTGGGAGAATGGGGAAGGCCGGCAGTTACTACCACACCTACAATCAGGCCCATAACCAAAGCTAACCCTAAGCCCAGCCAGTTGAAGCCGACGGTTTCTGCATTGGGATAGCACACCAGCAGATTGGAAATAAAGGGTGCAACACCGGTGGTAAAGAGCATTGCATTTACATTGGCACCCAGCTTTTGCTTTTTCAGCAGGGTAACCACTGCAACACCCAACATGGTGGGCCACATATTCAGCACATTGATACCCCAGGAGCAGAAGCCCAGGGTCAGCAGAAATGCCAGGGTAGACACATTATTAACGGTTGCGCCGGTGACGCAGAACAAAAGGGTCATAATGGCGGCAACCAGACCCATATTCAGGAAGGTAGCTGCATAGCCGCCCTCGCTGGTATAGAACTTGGCAGGACTTTTGAGAATCTTCCACAGGCCGGTGAACATGGTATCCCTGTCGGGCATACACACAGCCGCAATCAACAAGGAAAGGGAAATAACGGCGAAGAACAGCTTCAGAAAGCTGCTTTCGTTCATAGTTTTGAGTTTCTTCATAATACACCTCAGTTAAAAATCTGGGCAATCCGAGCCCAAAAGTTCGAATTGCCCAGACAGTCGGCTTTCTTCTCCCATACTCCCACGCGGTACTCCGCAAATTCTGTCAGTCATATGGGATGCTATTTTTTAGATCTTCTCAGCAGCCTCGACCACGTGCTTCATGAGCACGGTGGTGGTAACAGCGCCTACGCCGCCGGGAACGGGGGTGATAGCGCCAACGATGGGCTCGACCTCGTCAAAGACGCAGTCACCGGACATACCGCCCTTGCCCTTGGAGGTGATCTTCTCGGGATTCCAGTTCATGGAAACATCGATGACGATCTGACCTTCGCTGACAAAATCCTTGGTCAGGCTGCCCAGCACGCCGGCAGCGGTGACAATGATGTCTGCCTTCTTGCAGATCTCAGCGGTGTTGACAGTCTTGGTGTGGCAGACGGTAACGGTGGCGTTCTTACCCATCAGCATCATAGCTGCGGGCTTGCCGACAACCAAAGAGCGGCCAATGACCACTGCGTTCTTGCCCTTGCAGTCGATGCCGTAGTAGTCCAGAATTTCCATACAAGCGGCGGGGGTGCAGGGAGCATAGCCCAGATCCTGGCCCTCGAACACGCCGGCGTTGGACATGTGGGTCATGGAGTCCACGTCCTTCTTGGGGTCCAGGCGGTTGCAGATCTCGTCCTGGTCAGCCTTCAGATGCTTGGGCAGAGGACGGAACATCAGCACGCCGTGAACGCTGTCATCGGCATTGATGCCGTCAATGACCTTCAGCAGCTCTTCCTTGGTGGTTTCCTCGGGCAGGATGTAGTTCTTGATGGCTACGCCCACTTCCTCAGCACGCTTGGTAGCGCCCTTTTCATAGCTCAGGTCGGAGGGGTTCTCGCCCAGACGGATGATGCCCAAAGTGGGGGTAACACCCTTTTCCTTCAAAGCTCTAGTGCGGCCCTGCAGAGCAGCAACCAAAGCTTCGTTAACTTCTTTACCTAACAGCTGTTTTGCCATTGTAGTTTTCTCCTTCAAAAGAAATTCTTGTTTATAAAATGGATCGATACCGAGCACAATCAGGATGCGTTACGATACGCTCCGCACTGTGCACGAAATGCCCGCGGGGGCATCCCCGCTTATACACCGAAGCCGGCCTTGACGGTATTGAAGATCTCGTCGGCCATTGCGCCGTACTTGTCCAGCATGCCCAAAGCCTTTGCGTTCATTTCCTCGGCGACCTCACGGTTCTTCAGGGTCTTGGTGTTGATGAACACATTGAGGGATGCGGCCTGCAGAGCGGCCTTGCAGATGGTTGCGCCGCAGCCAGCGTCAGATACAGCCAGGCGGCTGCCCTTAGCGGCAAACACAGCGATGTACTCAATAGCCTGGCAGCACAGCTCCATGATCTTCATGGGGGTGGAGCAGGCGATGATGGTGGCCTCTTCCATAACAGCGTCACGGGTGGGGTCATCCTTGGGGATGCCGTAAGCCTTGGCCAGGGGCAGGAAGTTCACTTCGTCAGCTTCCACCTGGTCCAGCAGTTCCTTCTGCAAAGCATCGCACTTAGCCTTCAGCTCGATGATCTCGGCTTCCACATCTGCGTACTTCTTCTTGCCAACGGTCAAAGAACCGACCATATTGCCCAGAGCAGTGCCGATAGCACCGACCAAAGCAGCAGCGCCGCCGCCGCCGGGAGCGGGAGCGTCAGATGCCAGAACCTCCACAAACTTGCGGCAGGTTTCCATAGTCATATCCATAATATGTATCTCCTAATTCAAAATTGATGTTGTAGAGCAGGGGTTTACACCTGCCAATGTACCGGCAGGAGCAAGCCCCTACCCTACAATAAATGCCCCAAAAGCAGAGGCGGAAATCCGCCTCTGCTTATCAGGTCACATAAGCACTTTCGAAAAAGCGCCAGGTAAGCTCCGGAAATATGTTGTCTGATGGGCAGCGAGGATTTTTGGCGCAGAGCAAGCAGGAAAGACGCAGGAATACTTTGTGTATTTCAAGGCTTTCCTGTGCGGCTGTGGGTCAAAAGGCCCGCTGTTTCGCAGACATAAATGTTTTCGGAGTTTACCAAAAACATTAGAACAGGCCAGACACCTTGCCGGTCTCGACGTCAACGTCAACACGGCGGTATGCGGGGTCAGCAGCAGTACCGGGCATCATGGAGATAGTACCGGCCATGGGGCACAGGAACTTAGCGCCGCCGTACTCCAGAATGTCACGAACGGTCAGCTTCCAACCGGTGGGCACGCCCTTCTTGGTGGGATCGTCGGACAAAGACAGGTGGGTCTTAACCATCATGGTGCAGTAGTCAGCGTACTTGGGATCCTTCTCGAAGCGCTCAGCCTTCTCAACAGCCAGGGGCAGCCAGACAACGCCGTCAGCGCCGTAGACTTCCTTAGCGATCAGCTCAACGCGCTGACGCAGAGGCATCTCCAGATCGTACAGGAACTTAACTTCGTTCTTGGACTCGCAGGCCTCAACAACGACCTGAGCCAGCTCAGCAGCGCCCTCGCCGCCGTAACGCCAGTGGTTAGACTCAGCGCAGCGGATGCCCTTCTCAGCACACAGCTTCTTCAGCAGAGCGACTTCAGCGTCGGTATCGGTGTAGAAGCGGTTGATGCAGACAACGGGAGTGATGCCGGACTTCAGAATGGTGTTAACATGGTGGAACAGGTTGCAGGTACCCTTCTCCAGCAGTTCCAGGTTCTCCTCCTTGTACTCCTTGGGCAGGGGTGCGCCGGGGGTAACCTTGGGGCCGCCGCCGTGCATCTTCAAGGAACGGACGGTAGCAACCAGAACGGAAACGTTGGGAGTCAGACCGGACAGACGGGTCTTAACGTTCCAGAACTTCTCGAAGCCGATATCAGCAGCGAAGCCGGACTCGGTAACATGGTAGTCAAACAGCTTCAGAGCCAGACGGTCAGCGATAACGGAGGACTGGCCGATAGCGATGTTAGCGAAGGGGCCAGCGTGGATCAGCACGGGCTGATGCTCAACAGAGTAGCACATGGTGGGGTTGATGGCGTTACGCATCCAAGCGGTCATAGCGCCGGCAACGTCCAGATCCTCACAGGTAACGGGGTCGCCGTTCTTGGAGTAAGCAACAACGATCTTGCCGATACGCTCACGCAGATCCTTCAGATCCTTGGCAACAGCCAGGATAGCCATCAGCTCGGAACCAACAGCGATACCGAACTTGCTTTCCATCATGAAGCCGTCCAGACGGCCGCCGATACCGATGATGATGTTACGCAGGCTCTGTGCGCAGAAGTCGATGATCCAGCCCATCTCCACACGCTTGGGGTCGATGTCCAGACGCTTCAGGCCCTTCTTAGCCAGCCACTCGTCGTTGTTGTTACGCTCGTGCTGCATACGGGCAGTCAGAGCAACCATAGCCAGGTTGTGAGCGTTCATGATGTCGTTGATGTCGCCGGTCAGACCCAGGGAGAACTCGGTCATGGGCATCAGCAGAGCGTTGCCGCCGCCGGCAGCAGTACCCTTAACGTTCATGGTGGGGCCGCCGGAGGGCTGACGCAGAGCGCCGCCGGCGTTCTTGCCGATGTAGCCCAGGCCTTCGATCAGACCCAGAGAAACGGTGGACTTACCTTCACCGAAGGGGGTGGGGGTAACAGCGGTAACCTCGATGAACTTGCCGTCGGGCTTGTCCTTCAGACGGTTCATAACCTTGATGAAGTCGATCTTGGGGGTCTTGCCGTAGGGGATGATTTCATCTTCCAGCAGGCCCAACTTCTCACGGAAGTAGTCAACAGAGGGCAGAGTCTTTTCAGCCTCTTCTGCGATCTGCCAGTCAGCGAACTTGGTGGGGTCCAGCTTGGTGAAGCCCTTCTCGTCCACATACTTGCCGTTTTCGTCAAAAACGATTGCCATAATATGTTTCCTCCTTGTTTTGGGTGCCGCTTTGCGACACAAATATTAACAAACTTATTTTACTTCGGTAACGGTGGCTGCGTCCCGGATGAGACGAAGTACCTTACCGGTAAGTACACTGTTGATGACCACCTGCTCCAGGCCGGCGTCATACTGCTCTTTCAGCTGCTCCATGGTAATGCCGTTGTGGCGGCAGATGATGGCCAGCGCCTTGGAAATATCCTCCTGGTCGGCCTCTAAGCCTTCAGCCATCACGATCTCGTCGATGGCGGCCCGGGTGCGAATGGAAGCCTTGGCAGATTCCGTAGCATCCTCACGGATCTGCTCGGGAGTTACATTCATAAACTGGCAGTACATTTCCAGGGTCAGACCCTGCTGCGCCAGCTGGGCTTTTAAGTTATCTACCTGCTCGTCAAGCGCGCTTTCCAGCATCTTGTCGGTGATGGTCAGCTCCAAAGAGTCCGCAGCCTGCTGGAGCAACCGGTCCTGCAGGTCCATCTCGCCACGCTCGTCGGCGTAGTTCTGCAGGCTCTCCTGCATCTTCTGCCGCATTTCCTCCAGGGTTTCGCAGTGACCCACTTCCTTGGCGAAGGTGTCGTCCAGCTCGTAGGGGGTCTTAATGCGGATGGCTTTGATCTTGCACTGGAACTGGGCGGCCTTGCCGGCTAAGTTCTCAGCGTGGTACTGCTGGGGGAAGGTGACCTCCACCATGACCTCCTGGCCGGGAACCTTGTCCAAAAGCTGCTCCTCAAAGCCGGGAATGAACATACCGCTGCCCAGCACCAAAGTCTGATTCTCGGCGGTGCCGCCGGGGAACTGTTCTCCGTCGCAGAAGCCTGCGTAGTCCAAAACCACTTCGTCGCCGTTTTCAGTGGGGCGGTCGGTGACCTCGGCAATGCGGGGGTTCTGCTCCATCAGCCGGTGCATGTTCTTGTCTACTTCCTCGGAAGTTACGATGTGTCTTGTGTATTCAGCGGTCAAACCGCGGTATGTAAATGCCATGGTGAAATCTCCTGCTGTTTCGGCAAAATTTGAATTTTTTCTTGCGACAGAAGAGATTATACAAGTTTCTCTTGCAAAAAACAATATAGTTATGATATTATATCTATAGTTTCTATCTATAGATTTGAGGTATTGATATGAACTACAACTATCTGCGATATTTCTCCGTGCTGGCGCAGACGGAGCATTATACCCTTGCTGCGGCCCGGTTGGGCATCTCCCAGCCCTCTTTGAGCGCGGCTATTCACCATTTGGAGGAAGAGCTGGGGGATGTAAGGCTTTTTGAAAAGGTGGGCCGGAATATCCGTCTGACGGAAGAGGGCCGCTACTACCAGGAAAAGGTGGATGCGGCTCTGCAGGAGCTGAACGATGCTTCCGCCACCCTGCGGGAAAGTAAGATCAGCGCCCCGGTGGTGGTCCGGTTGGGTGTGGTTTCCGGATCTGTGGAAAAGACCGTGGCAAAAGGGATCATGTCCCACATCCTCCAAAATGAGCGGCTTCGTTTCCGTATCACAGAAAGCTCCGCCGAGGATCTGATGGATCTTGTCCGTGACGAGAAATTGGATATGGCCATTGTGGATACCACCGCCCGGGACAGAAGTTTGCATTTCCGGAAGCTGGGGGAACGGAATTTCTGTGTTGCCCTGCCGGCAGGACATCCTTTGGCCATGCAGGACCATTTGGTGCCCCACCAGATCGCAAGAGAGCCCCAAATCGTTTTCAATTACGATACGGAAAACAGCTTTGAGCAATGGGCCAACGGCACATCCGCCGCTGAGAATATCGTATGCACCGTCAATACCGCCCAATCCGCTTTGGCGTTGGTTGCGGAGGGCGTGGGCGTGTGTGTGATGTCGGAGGAATGCGCTACCCCCAAGGCGGGTGTGGAATATGTCCCCATTTGGAACTGGCACCAGGCCCTGTATATGTGTATGCTCTATGATAAATGGTTAGAGCCCCTCATTTGGGACTTCCTGGAATATCTTGTAAAAACGATCAGAGAAGAAGAAAACGGTCAAGCCTAAAGCTTGACCGTTTTGTTAATTCTGTGTTGCCAGCCACTCCAAAAGCTCCTGTGTCCAGGTTTGTACATGGGGCACATCGGTGGCAAGTCCCAGGCCGTGTTGGCCGTGGGGGTAGATATGCAGCTCCGTGCTGACACCCATTTGATGCAACCGCTGAGCATACCGCAGGGAATTGGCGACACTCACGCCCGGGTCGTCAAAAGTATGCCAAATAAAGGCGGGGGGTGTGGAGCTGTCAGCGATGTTGTAGGGGGTAAGAGCATCTCCCAGCTCTTCGTGGCGAGAGCCCAAAAAGTTCTGGCCGGATCCCTGGTGGGCAATGCCCTCTTCCCAAAGGGCGATTACCGGATAGCACAGAATCTGCCCGTTGGGCTTGGCACTTTCCTTGTCAATTTCGTCCAGGCCCTCAAAATCAATGGTATTATAATAGGTAGAAGTCAGCGCTGCCAGGTGACCGCCGGCGGAAGAACCCATAACATATACCTTGTCCTTGCAGATGCCGAATTCCTCGCTGTGGTAGCGCACGTAGCGCATTGCCCGCCGGGCATCCAGCAGGGGCAAGGGAAAATGATGGGGAGCCCGTCGGTAATTGCATACGAAGGCGGCAATGCCGTGGCTGTTGAGAAATTCTGCATAGCCCTTACCCTCGTACTCGGCCAGATTCGCATAGCCGCCGCCGGGGAAGACAACCACGGAAATGGGGCTGGTTCTTTCTTCCGGCAGGTAAATATCTAAGGTGGGGGCTTCCTGGCACAATCCCGGTGTATGCTCCCAAAGGGGAACAGATCGAATCCACATACCAATGTTACCTCTTGCTGTTTACTTTTCCAGAGCCATCATTTTGTCAATGCGGCGCTGATGGCGCTCGTCGTGAGAGAACTCTGTGCCCAGCCAGGTGTCCACGATCTGCAGAGCCTGCAGCTGACCTACCATACCTGCGCCAATGGCCATCATATTGGTATCGTTATGCTCTCTCGTCATACGGGCGCTGACCACATCGGACAAAAGAGCGCAGCGGATGCCGGGGACTTTGTTGGCGGTGATGGAAACACCGATGCCGGTGGTGCAAAGGACGATGCCCTTGTCACACTCACCGCTGGCCACGGCCTTGGCGGCGGGGGCGGCAAAGTCCGGGTAGTCGCAGCTATCCAAAGTGTAAGTGCCGAAGTCCTTGACTTCATAGCCCTTTGCTTCCAAATGGGGAATCAATGCGTTTTTCAGCGCCAAAGCGCCGTGGTCACAACCCAATGCGATTTTCATAAGTATATCCTCCTTTATAATACAAACCCGCCGTTCACCGGCAGAACCTGTCCGGTGACAAAATCGGCATCTGCCAAATAAAGCATAGCGTCAGCCACATCCTTGGGTGTGCCGTTGCGGCCGATTGGGGTCTGTTCTTTGAGTTCTTCCATAATTGCGGGGTCTACAGTTGCGCACATATCCGTGCAGATGACCCCGGGGGCAATGCAGTTGCACCGAATGCCCGAGGGTCCCAATTCCTGGGCCAAAGCCTTGGTCAGAGCGATCACTGCGCCCTTGGTGGCGGAGTAGGCTGCCTCGCAGGATGCGCCCACCTGCCCCCACATGGAGCTGACGGTGATGATTGCCCCAGCCTGCTTTTGCAGAAAATAGGGGGTGGCTGCGTTAATGCAATTGTACATGCCCTTTACATTCACAGCAAAGAGCCTGTCCCAATCTTCTTCGGTGATTTGGCTGAGAAGCCCGGTGTGGCAGATGCCTGCGTTGCAGATGAGCACGTCCACATCGGGGATTTGGGAAAATGCAGCTTTTACAGCCTGCTTATCTGCCACATCGCAGCAGATGGCGGTAGCGCCGGTATCGGCTGCCACAGCGGCGGCAGCATCGTGGGACTTTTCATATAAAAAGTATACCTTGTCGCCACGCTGAGAAAACTGCCGCACTGCCTGGGCACCAATGCCCCGGCTTCCACCGGTGATTACGATTGTCATAAGCACTCTCCAATGAGGGATCTTTTGTAGGGGAGGGATATTATCCCTCCCGCCGGCAATGATGATTGTAAGGTTACGGGAGGCATACTATGCCTCCCCTACTGGCTGCCAACGGCTTTATCTCCTGCGGCTTCTGGTCCGGTGGTCGGAATACTGCCGGATGGAGGAGATCTTGCTGTCGGACTCGCTCATAAACTGCTTCAGCTTCTCTTCGAAAAGCTGGTCTGCGGTTTTGGGGGCAGGAGGAGGCGTGGGCGCAGTGCGGGCAGGCCGGGGGGCAGTACGGGCAGGACGGTCCTCCCGCTGCTGAGGCTTTGCTTCCAGCCGTTTGATGGACAGATTCACCTTGCCGTTATCCAGGCTCAGGACGACCACCTTCACATCCTGACCCTCGGTCAGATGCTGACGGATGTCGCTGACATAGGTGTTGGCCACCTCGGAAATATGTACCAAGCCGGTCTTGTCATCCGGAAGGCTGATGAACGCGCCGAAATTTGTGATAGATTTTACCTTGCCGTCCAAAACGGCTCCAACGGTTAACTCCATAGTTTAATTTGCTTCCTCCATTTGTTTCACGGTTAATTGCCGGGGGTAAAGAATTGGGTATTGGGGTCTACCAGACCCAGCTCAGTTTCCGCGATGCGCCTTATGCTTTCTGCGGTGCCAAGCTTTGCGATGTTTTGGGTGAGGGCTTTGTTTTCCTGCACCAGCTGAATGGCCTGCTGCTGCAGATCCTGCTGCCGCTGTCTGTTTTGCAGAATGTTTACCCTTAGAGCGATCAGCGCCACGGTGCAGGCCACGATGGCGGTGAGTACCACGCATTTCATCAGCGGGGAGGTCCGGCGGAAAATGATCCGAATATGACTGAAAGGATGATTCTTTTTGTCCATGAGGGGCTCCTTTCGGTGATGTGGGGATTCCTTTTTTTATTGTAACCCATTTTTTTGCGGTTGCAAAGAAAAATTTTATAAAATTTCGTATTTTTTTGAAAATTTTCTTCACAGGAGGCACAAATCCCGCCAAAAACCGCCAAAATCCCCCGAAAACAGGCCTTAACCACCGGCCAAAGCTCTGATCCCAGCCCACAGCCCCCACCCCGGCGGCAAAGAGATACCCCATCCGCAGGTCGCCCCGGCACACGGCAAACCCATAGTACACCAACACCCACCCGGCAAAAATTGCGAAGACTGTATCTGCCAAGATGGCCCGGCCTTTATGCACCGGGCGCAAAAATCCGTAGAAAAGACCGATGACACAGCCAAGCAATATCCCAATCACAAACCGCCCAAAGGCGACAGAAGGTGTGGTCATCCCATCAGCCGCCGCCAGAAAGAGCCGGTGGGGCGGGGTTCTTCATAGATGAGGGCGCAGATATGTCCGTCCACGCAGACCTGTCCACCATCGGGCTGGAGGGTCTTTAATTGGAGGCCCTTGCCCTGCACCACCAAGGTGCCGCTTTCTGTACGGGCAATGACAGCGGTTTCGTCAAAGCTCACAACTTCGGTGACACCGGTGACGGTGAGGCTTTTCCGTTCGTTTAAGGTCAGCTTGTGGGGCAAGATAGGTTTGTCGGTCATAGTAATCACTCCTTGTATGTACAGGCTATGCGTCATTGACAAGAAAGATTCCAACGGGTATACTTAATATAATATAAAAGGAGGGGCGGCTATGAAGCTTTTATCTGAAAAATTAAATGGCCTGGATCCCCATGAAGCCGGGCTGTCCCTGCTTCAAAAGCTATACGGCGCGCCCTTGCCGGAGATAAAGCGCACCCCTTTGGGCAAGCCCTATTTCCCCGGAGAAGATGTGCATTTTTCCATATCCCATACGAAAAACTATGTTTTTTGCGCCATAGGAGAACACCCCATCGGCATCGATGCGGAGGAGCTTGACCGGGATATCCGCCTTTCTTTGGCGGAGAAATTTCTCTCTCCCGGGGAGCTTAAGCAATTTCAGAATGCCCCGGATAAAAAACGGGCTTTGCTGACCTTTTGGGTGCTGAAGGAGGCCGCCGGCAAATGCACCGGGGAAGGCCTGCAGCTTTGGCCCAACCATACGGATTTTGCCCTGAATGACCCCCGTGTCCGGGAGTTGGACGGCTGTTTGGTTGCTGTGATTGAAGCTTTGTAGGGGAGGGTTATCAACCCTCCCGCAAGCAAATTGCTGTGCGGCGGTTGCGGGAGGCATAGTATGCCTCCCCTACGACCATCATCGAAAAATATAAGGAGAAAATTATGTTACTGTTTGATACCCATGCCCATCTGAATGACCCGGCTTTTGATCCGGACCGGGAGGCGCTGATGAATGGCCTTGCCGCCAAAGGTGTCGGCCTTGTGATGAATGCCGGCTGCAGTCTGGAAAGCTCCCGGGATATTGTGAATATGACCGCCAAATACCCCTGGCTCTACGGCTCTGTGGGCAGCCACCCGGACGCCGCCGACGAGGTAAATGAGGAAGTTATCGAGGAATACCGCAAGCTTTGCCAAAACGAAAAGATCAAGGCCATCGGTGAGATCGGCTTAGACTATTATTACGAGGATATCCCCCGTGAGATTCAGCAGAAAGCATTCCGGATGCAGATGCAGCTTGCCAAGGAATTGGATATGCCTGTGATCGTTCATGAGCGGGAGGCCCACGATGACGGTATGCGCATCGTAAAGGAATTCCCCGGTGTGACCGGTGTGTTCCATTGCTATTCCGGCTCGGCGGAAATGGCCCGGCAGCTGGTGAAAATGGGCTGGTACATCGGCTTTACCGGTGTTCTGACCTTCAAGAATGCCCGCAAGGCTGTGGAAACTGCCGCCAGCATCCCCTTGGAGCGGATCGTCATTGAAACCGACTGTCCCTTTATGGCCCCCGAGCCCTTCCGGGGCAAGCGGAACGACCCCGGCTACCTGTACCGTATGGCAGAAAGATTGGCAGAAATTCGTGGTATTACCGTCGAAGAAGCGGCTGCTGCCACCACCGAAAACGCAAAGCGGCTGTACAGAATCGAAACCGCCCGCTGATGCAAATATCGATTTTTCTGATAAATAATATCAAAATAATCAATTTTACAAATCAAAGCCCGTATGCTACGATAATACAAAAAGGAGCGTAGCAGCTATGAAAAGAATTTGTGCGTTTTTATTGGCGATAGCCTGTTGCCTGTCGCTGTTTGGCTGTAAAAAGCAAGCAGAACCGACCCCTACCCAAGAGCCGTCGGAAGTAACAACAAAAGCCACCGTTTCCGATGCTACCCAAGCACCCACGGAAGAGGAAGACGGGGAGGAAGTTACCACCAAGGCTACCGAGGATGCAAAGGAGCCGGTCAATAAGCGGCCCACCACCACGAAATCCTCCAAGGCAACCAAAGTAACCAAAGCTACCGAGGCTATAACCAAGACGACCCAAGCAACCAAGGCGACCAAAGTGCCTGCCAGCACTCCTATCAAAACTCCGGAAGCCACCCAAGCAGTTGCGACGCAGTCTACCCAGGCAGCCGGTCACGAGCATACCTTTGGAGAGTGGGTATTGCAGGAGGCTGCTTCCTGCATCGCGGAGGGAAAGGAAGTCCGTCGCTGCAGTGTGTGCGGCTTTGCAGAAAACCGTGCCCTGCCCCTGGAAGACCACAAGTTAAACGACTCCAATTTGTGCAAGACCTGCCGAAAGGTGATTTTTGACGACAATGCGCCTTTGGTGGAACTGGGCGTTGTGAGTGATGCTTTGTACGGCAGCGGCGCAAAAGCAAATACCCCTTGGGATGTGAAATGCTGGAACGGCAAGGTCTACCGGGCATCCGGTGACTACGACAAAAACTCCGGCGCCAGCATTCTTGCCTATGATGTTGCCAACCGCGTATGGGATACCGCCTATAAGGTCAAGGACGAGGCCATTCACGGCTTCGTGGAGATCGGCGGCAAGCTGGTCGCCCCCGGCATCGATGCCACCCAGAGTTGGGAATACGGCAACTACTATGAACTGCAGGCAGACGGAAAGTGGAAGCAAATCCGCAATCTTCCCAACGGCGTCCACTGCTTTGATATGATCGAATGCGGCGGCAAGATCTTTGCCGGTTTGGGTACGGAAAAGGTCGGTAATACCGTGGCTGTGTCCGAAGACGGCGGCAAGACCTTTACCTTTGTGCCCCTGTATAAGGACGGTAAGCTCTGCGACCTGTCCAAGTACGATCACTCCCGTACCTATGAATTTGCACAGCTGCAGGACACCGCTTATGCCCTTGTGGCTTTCTATACCAAATCCGGCAGCGCCACCTGGGAGATCTACCGCTATGAAGATGGCAAGATGCACTATGCGGCAGAGGGAAAAACGCTGTTGGATGGCTCGGAATTCTCCCGGAAGTATTTTGGCGGTGACTTTGAATTTAACGGCACCTGCTACCTCACCGCCCGCAGACTGTATGCTATCAAGGACTTTTCCGATCCTTCTTCCTGGCAGCACATCAGTATGCCCAACTCCGGAAAGGTGTCCGATGCCATTTTGCACGATGGGGCAATCTATGTACTGTCCTCCCGGCAGGATATCAAAACGAAGATCTATCACGTTATCATTTACAAGAGCACTACCGGCGAGGCCGGTTCCTTTGCGGAAGTGGCCAGCTACGATTACAGCGGTTTCCCCCTGAGCTTTGACTATGACGGAGAGCATTTCTATGTGGGATGCAGCCTGAATTCCATAGACCAGAGCAAGATGGGTATGCTCCTGCGGATTAAGCCTCAGAAATAAGGAGTAAAGTATGAAAAGAGTTTATGCACTGATTCTGGCGCTGGCCTGCTGCCTGTCGCTGTTTGGCTGTAAACAGCAAGAGAAGCCGGCACCTACGCAAGCCACAACCGAGGCAACTACGGAAACCACCGCCCAGACGGAAGCGCCCACCGAAGCGCCCGCCACTGCGCCTACCCAAAAGCCTACCAAGGCCACAAAGGCTACCACCAAGGCGACGGAGCCTATCAATAAGCGGCCTGCCGCCGCAACCAAGGCATCTGCCGGTGTGACTACCAAGGCGACCAAAGCCCCCACCAAAGCGACCGTTACGGCCACCGTGCAAACCGTCATGGAAGCGACCGAGGCCCACGAGCATACCTTTGGAGAGTGGGTATTGCAGGAGGCCTCTACCTGCGTTGTGGCGGGTAAGGAGCTGCGCCGGTGCAGCCAGTGCGAATTTGCGGAAATCCGCGATCTTCCCATGGAAGAACACAGCCTCAGCGCCGGCAATGTGTGCAAGACCTGCCGCCAGGTGATTTTTGACGACAATGCACCCTTGGTGGAGCTGGGCGTGGTGTGCGATGCCTGGTATGGCGTTGGCGCAGATGCCAATTTCGCCTGGGATATTAAGTACTGGAAGGGCAAGATCTACCGGGGCGCTGGTGACTATGACAAAAATTCCGGTTCTACTATCATCATGGCCTATAATATTGAAAAGCATATCTGGGAGAATACCGGCAGCGTCAGCGACGAGGCTGTCCACAGCTTTATTGAGATCGGCGGCACCCTGTATGTCCCCGGCATCGACCCCCGGGAGGGCTGGGAACAGGGCAATTTCTATGTGCTTCAGGAAGACGGAAAGTGGAAACAGGTCCGCAATTTGAAAAACGGCATTCACAATTTTGATATGATCGAATGTGGTGGTAAAATTTTCGCCGGTCTGGGCACGGAAACCGTTGGTCAGACTGTGGCTGTGTCCGAAGATGGCGGCAAGACCTTCAAATTTGTGCCTCTGTATAAGGACGGCAAGTTGATGGATCTGTCCGGTTATAAGTCTTCCCGTACCTATGAATTTGTGAAATATAATGGCGAAGTGTATGCCCTGGTGCGGTTCACTTTGGGATTTGGCGGCGAATGGGCTGTGTTCCGCTATGCAGATGGCAAGATGCACTATTTAACCAACGGCGTCAAGCTCCTTGGCTCCAGCACCAGCCGGAAGTACTTCGGCGGTGAATTTGAGTTTGACGGCGCTTGCTATATCGCCACCGGCGGACTTACCGTGGTCACGGATTTTGCAAATCAGGAGAACTGGAAGCAGATCCCCATGCCCGGTGGGGAGACCGTGGTGGATGCGTTCTTGCGGGACGGCGTGATCTACACCCTGGCCTATGCCCAGAACAGAAACCCCAGCACCCATAATGTGGAGAGCTACAGGACTGCGATCTATAAGAGCACCACCGGCAAGGAGGGCTCTTTCCAGGAGGTCCTCAGCTTTGATTATACCAATACTCCGATGAGTTTCGATTGGGACGGAAAGCATTTCTACATCGGTACAGGACCCGGTAAGGAAAGCGCTAAGGTGGGTATGATCCTGCGGGCCACCCCTGCTGCATAACTTAAAAAATACCCCCCAAAAAGAATTGACTTTTTTGGGGGGTATTTTATAATGAGAGAAAAACGGGACATTCCTCAAAGGAGAAAACGCTATGGCTAAATTTTTTGAAACCGATACCGATATTCTCTTAGAAAACAAATACGCGCAGATCGTGCTTTCCAAGCAGGATGCATCGGTTTTGCGGATCTGGGATAAAACCGGTCAGAAAGAACTACGTGGCGAGAAGACTTGCTTTTTTGCCCTTTTGCAGAAAGATTTGACAGAGGTATCCCCTACGGGACTTTCCTTGCAGGGGGATCTGCTCAAAGTAACCACACCGCTGGGTGATTTTTCGGTGCAGGTAGGCGCAGAGGAAGATTATTTTACCTTTACCCTCACTACGGCTTTGCCGGAGGGCGCTTTTCAGTGTCTGATCGCCAACGCAAAGTATGAGTATGACTATACCGACAAGAAAAATACCGGCGCATGCGGCATTGCCATGACCTACTGGGTAAATCCCGTGTTTTACCCCGATGCCAAAAGCCTGCAGACCCGGGGTGAGATCACCCGGCATTTGCAGGATGTAAATGGTAAATACGCGCTGATCATTGCGCCCATTGCTGAGCAGCGGGATATCATCAAAAAGGTTTCGCTGACAATTGACCGCAAGGTGGGTATTATGTCCCAAATTGGCGGCGCGTGGGGTCGGGACAGCCGGATGAATTTCGGCAACTATCTGATCGAATTTGAAACGTCTGCCGAATACATTCAGCAGACAAAGGATTACTTTTGCTCTGCAGGTATTGATCAGGTGGATTTCCATCAGGGCGCGGGCACGTTCCGTCAGGGCGATTTCAAATTTGACCGGTATGCATCGGCGGCGGAATTTAAGGAAAACGTGTCCGATGTGCTGGCAGAACAGGGCATCCAGGTGGGTCTGCATACCTATGCCTTTTACATTGATTATAACTGCGACACGATCCTGTCCGATCCGGTTTGGCAGAAGGATCTGAGTGTGCTGGAGACCTTTACGCTGGCCCGGGATATCGGCCCGGAGGAAATGTTCGTCCCTACGGCAGAGTCTACGCAGATCGTCTCCGATGACTTTGCCTTTATGGCCAGAAACACGCCCTTCATTTTGGTGGGTGAGGAGCTGATCCGCTTTGAAGATTCCCGGGAGGGATTCAAGGTTGCCCAGCGTGGCGTAGCGGGAACGAAAGCCACCGCCCACAAAGCGGGAGAGAAAATCAAGCACATTGACGGCTATTACCGGGTGATCGCACCGATTCCCGGCAGTCCGCTGTTTTTCCACATCGCCCGGGATACCGCAAGAGCCTTCAATGAGGGCGGTTTCAGCATGATCTATCTGGATGCGCTGGATGGCATCCGGATCCACTGCGGAGAGAACGAAAACTGGTATTATGCAGCCATGTTTATCTGTGAGCTGCTGCAGTACTGCGACAAATTGCCCTTGATCGAGTATTCTACCATTTTTCCGTCCATTTGGCCTGCCCGTGGCCGGGTAGGCGCCTACGATTTCCCCAACCGGGGTTACAGGGATTTCCTGCGGATACACGCCAAGGATAACATCAAATACATAGACCGGTATTCCGCACCCACCCTGGGCTGGTATAATTTCTACCCTGTCAGCGAAAACTTCCCGGGCAATGAGCATGTGAAGTACAACCATACCGATGCCATAGAGTTTATGGGAACTTTGGCGGTGACCTATGATTTCAGTACCGTGCATACCACAACCGTGCCGAAGTTCCTGGACCGGTATGCAGGCCTGCGGCGGAATGTGGCCCTTTACAAAAAGTACGATGACCTGCGGAAACAGCAGTATTTTGCGCCGGAATATCTGGAAAAGGTGAAGGAAAGCCCCTGGGAGTGCCATCTGAAGGAAACGGAGCAAGGATACGTATTTGAGGAAAAAGACTATCAGACGGCGAAGCTGTACGATTTGCAGGATTCTGAGAGAAACAACAAAAAATTCACCAATCCTTTTGCTGAGCAAGTGCCCTTTATTCGCATTGAGGCGCTGTTGTCCTCCGCAGGCAGAAACCCCATTGAGCTGATCAGCCTGGATGAGAACAAGGACTTAACAGACCAGCCCTTGGTGAAAGAGCATACCCAGGACGTGGATTTGAACAAAAAACTTGCCAAAAAGGTGCGGGTGCTGGGCAACGGAAAGCCGGGCAGCGCCATCGCCATTGAGAACCGCTGGGAGACCTTCAAGAGCAACCGCAGCTACCTGGATTATATCATTGATACGGATTTTGAGGGCTGGCGGGAGTTTGTGCTGGTGGAAACCGACACCGGCGAGCGGCCGGACCTTCCCTTTGATGAGGGGGAAAACATCTATGCCTGCTACCGTTCCCAGATGAATAACCGAATGGTCAGCAAGACCCAGATCCGTACGGCAGGAGATGTGACCGGTGTGCGAATGAGCAGTGTGGTGGCCTGCGAGCATTGCTACGAGGTGCTGAAAAATCCCACGGTTCAGATCGGGGATACAAAGGTCGTGTTTGAATGTGAGCTCATGTCCACGGATTATTTGGAATTTGACGGGAAAACCGCAAAGGTGTTTGACCGCAACGGCAACGAAAAGCAAATTTGGTATCAGACCAATCTTGCGGCGCCGGCAGGAGAATTCACAGCATCGCTGACAGCGGATCCGCTGAACGGAAATCCTGCAAGAGCAATACTGACACTGGGCTTTACCGGAAAAGAAATATAAAAGACGGGAGCACCGCCAATGGCAGTGCTCCCGATTTCTATGCAGTTTTTATGCTTCCATCTGTTCGGTGAATGCCTTCTTGTCGGCTGCGCCGAAGTAGGCAGAGCCTGCTACGAACACATTTGCGCCGTTTTCCTTGCAGGTGACCACGGTGTTCAGGTCCACACCGCCGTCCACTTCCAAATGGCAGGCAGGATTCACCTTGTCCAGCATTTCGCGGAGCTTCTTCACCTTGGGCATCATATCGGCCATAAACTTCTGACCGCCAAAGCCGGGCTCCACAGTCATGACCAGCACCATGTCAACGAGCGGCAGGTACTCTTCAATGGCCTCTGCGGGGGTCTTGGGCTTGACCACGATGCCGGGCTTTACGCCCAGGCTGCGGATCAGCTCTAAGGTCTTGCGGATGTTCTCGGGGGTGTCAGCCTCCACGTGAATGGTTAAGTAGTCAGCGCCGGCTTTGCAGAAGTTCTCTGCGTACTTGATGGGGGTGTCGATCATCAGATGTACATCCAGCACCAGGTCGGTGACAGGCCGCATGGACTTGACCAAAGAGTAGCCGAAGGACAGGTTGGGTACGAAATGACCGTCCATAATGTCAACGTGCAGCCACTTGACGCCGTTTTCCTTGCAGGCTTCAAAATCCCGCTGCATATTCATATAGTCACAGGAGAGAATGGAAGGGGCTAAAATGTTCATTTTATTTTCCTCACTTTATGTTGTTTTTGGATTCTTCCAAGAGATCTGCCAGGGTAATACCCTCAAAAAAACTGTCGATCATTGCGTCCAGCCGATCCCACATGGGCTTGGTCTGGCAGCAGGTGGAACGGGAGCAGGCGGCAGGTCCCTGGCTGGTGCAGGAAACGGCGGCCAAATTGCCCTCGGTGAGCTTTAAGATACTGCCCACAGTATAGTCCTTCGGCTCTCGGTTGAGGCGGTAGCCGCCGCCCTTGCCGTGGACTGCGTCCACAAAACCGGCTTTAGATAGCACGGTCATAATGGATTCCAAATACTTCTGAGAAATGTTCTCCGCCTCGGCAATTTCTTTCAGCGGAATGTAGTTCCCAGCGCCCTTGGTGGCAAAATGCACCATCACCCGCAGGGCGTAGCGGCCCTTCGTGGATACGATCATAGCTTATTCGTGGCAGTGATCGCAGTTTTCGCAGTCGGGGAAAATGCTGTGATCGTATTCGATGCCGTTTTTGTCATAGTAGTCCTTCAGAGCGGACTTGATGGCCTCTTCTGCCAGCACGGAGCAGTGCATCTTGTGGGCGGGCAGACCGTCCAGCGCCTCAGCCACAGCCGCATTGGTCAGCTTCAGCGCATCTTCGATGGGCTTGCCCTTGATCATCTCCGTAGCCATAGAGGAGGAGGCGATGGCAGAGCCACAGCCAAAGGTCTCAAACTTCACATCCACGATGGTGTCGTTCTCGATCTTCAGATAGATCTTCATAATGTCGCCGCACTTGGCGTTGCCCACAGTGCCAACGCCATCGGCATTTTCAATCACGCCCACATTCCGGGGGTGCATAAAATGGTCCATAACGACCTCAGAATAAAGTGCCATAATGATTTCTCCTTATCTTACAAAATGTATTCTCTTTCGCCGTTTTGCAGGTCGCGCCAAACCGGGCTCATATTCCGCAGCAGCTCCACCACCTGGGGAACAGCCTGCAGGATATAGTCGATTTCTTCCTCGGTGTTATCGTGGCTCAGTGACAGCCGCAGAGAGCCGTGGGCCACATCGTGGACCCGGCCAATGGCCAGCAGCACGTGGCTGGGATCCAAAGAGCCGGAGGTGCAGGCAGAGCCGGAAGAGGCGCTGATGCCCTGGGCATCCAGATACAGCAGCAGGCTTTCGCCCTCGATGCCCTCAAAGCAGAAGCTCACATTGTTAGGCAGGCGGTTTACCCGGTCGCCATTGAGGGCGCAGTGGGGGATCTTTTCCAGTCCTGCGATCAGCTTGTCCCGCAGGTCAGTGACTTTCTTGGTGTTTTCTTCCAAATTGTTGCAGGCATCTTCCAGTGCGGCAGCCATACCCACAATGGCGGGCAGGTTTTCCGTACCGGCGCGCTTGCCCCGCTCCTGTGCGCCGCCGTCGATGAGATTGCGCAGGGGAATGCCCCGGCGGACATACAGTGCGCCCACGCCCTTAGGGCCATGGAACTTATGACCGGACAGGCTGAGCATATCGATGTTCTGCGCCTTTACGTCGATGGCAATGTGGCCTGCGGCCTGGACAGCATCGGTGTGGAAAGGCACACCGGCCTCTTTACAAATAGCGCCGATCTGGGCAATGGGCAGCACGGAGCCGATCTCGTTGTTGGCGTACATACAGGTCACAAGGCAGGTATCCTCCCGGATCGCATCCTTTACCTGCTGGGCGGTGATGTTGTGGCCCTCTTTCACATCCAAAAGAGTAACTTCAAAGCCCTCTTTTTCCAAAACATTCAAGGTGTGCAGCACTGCGTGATGCTCAAATGCGGTGGAAATGATGTGCTTTTTGCCTTTTTTTGCGCCGTAGAAGGCAGCGGAGCGAATGGCCTGGTTGTCAGCCTCACTGCCGCCGGAGGTGAAGTAGATTTCTCTTGCCTCACAGCCTAAGCACTTGGCAACGGTTTCTCTTGCCTGATCCAGCACTTCTTTGGCCTCCTGGCCCACGGTGTGCAGGCTGGAAGGGTTGCCGTAATAGGTTTCAAAGCAGGGCAGCATTGCCTGCAAAGCGTGTTTGCTTATTTTCGTAGTAGCAGCATTATCTGCGTAAACTTGCATCGTAATTCCTCCTCGGGGGTATTTACCTATTTGGTGTATAGGTAATATACCAGTTATTACCTACTTTGTCAATGGGTAAATAAAAATTAAAATACCAGTTCCTTCCTGTTTTTTCGACTTTTGCAAGGGTTACAAAACATATCGTCGAGGCATATTAACAAAGCAGACGTGAAGGAGGGCTGGAAAATGAAACGACTTAGTCATTATATAATAAGCGCAGCGCTGATTTTTTGTTTGACAGTGACCGCTGATGCGGCGCAGATGCTGATTCCCGTGGGCCAGGTGGTGGGTCTGGAGCTGGTGGACAACACGGTGACCATAGCATCTTTTGATGAAAAATTGGGGCAGGCAGCAAAAGAAGCAGGCTTGCAGGTGGGTGACCGGATCTTGACGGTAAACGGACAAGAAATACAAAATGCCGAAGATGTGCGTTTTGCTCTAAATAGAGCCGATGGCCCGGTGGAGCTGGGTGTTCAGCGAAACAAAAAAACCGATACTTTGCACATTGATCCCACGGTGACTTCCGACGGGCCCAAATTGGGTGTGTATCTGAAGCAGGGCGTTACCGGTGTGGGTACGGTGACTTGGTATGACCCGGACAGCAAAAAATTCGGCACATTGGGTCATGGCGTGAACAATTCCCGGGGGGAGCTGCTGAGTATGGTGTCCGGTTCTGCCTATAAGGCCGGGGTGGTTTCTGTGCGAAAGGGAGAATGCGGTGCGCCGGGGCAGCTGATGGGCGCGCTGAAGGAGGCAACACCCATCGGTACTTTATATAAAAACACCAACCGGGGCGTTTTCGGCACAGCCAATACCGGCTGGGAAGGCGCGCCTTTGCCGGTGGGTACTGCATCAGATGTAAAAGCCGGGCCGGCAACCATTCGCTCCACGGTGGAAGGGGAAAGCACCCGGGAATATTCTGTGGAGATTTTGAAGGTTTATCCCAACGCAGGCGAAGCCGGGCGGAATATGCTCCTGCGGATCACGGACGCAGAACTTCTGAACACCACCGGCGGCATCGTGCAAGGCATGTCCGGCAGCCCCATTATCCAAGACGGCAAACTGGTGGGTGCGGTGACGCATGTGCTGGTGAATGACCCCACTACCGGCTATGGTATCTTTATTGAAAATATGTTAGATGCCGCGGCATAAGGTATTCAAATGCTCGTTTATGGTTTATAAGCGAGCATTTTTATATTCTGCAGCATGGGAACTGTGGAATTTCGAGCGCAATTTAATAAAAAACGATATTTATTTAAGCTTCGCTCGTGTTTTTGGCAATCTATTTTAATTTCTGAATTGTTATATTATAATTAGCTTAATACGAAAGGAGCGACGCATATGGATACGATCGACAAAAAAATTCTGAAACTACTCTCCGAAAATGCCAATACCACTGCAACAGAAATCGGCAACACAGTCAATTTATCAGTGCCGGCTGTTAATAAGAGGATCTCCCGTATGCAAAAGGAAGGGATAATTGATTTCTTTACCATTGTAACCAATGCAAATAAACTAAATAAAACAGTGACAGCCTTTGTTTTTATCGTGATGCAATACGGCGATAGCATTGCGTCACTTTTGGAATATGCAAAAAAAGAGCCGGATGTACTGGAGTGCTATGCTGTTACGGGAGAGTATGATTATATGCTTAAAATCTGTGCAAAGGATATCGAATCCCTGGAGGAGAAAATCCTGCGCATTAAAAACAACAAAGGTGTTATGAAGAGTCATACAATGATTTCCTTGATGGAGCACAAGCTTATGCCCACTGTTTTGCCGGATATGGACGAGGAGGTATGCAGGAAATGATCAATAAGCTTTATGAATATGCAGTCGCATTGCGGCGGGAGCTGCATCAGTATCCGGAAGTGGGCTTTGATCTGGACCGAACGGTGAAGCTGGTGTCCGGCGAGTTGGATAAAATCGGCATTGCATACACATACGCCTATGGCAAAGGCAGCGTTGTTGCTGAACTGGGACAAGGCAAAAAACTGATCGCCCTCAGAGCGGATATGGATGCGCTCCCGGTGGAAGAAAAAATAGACCTGCCCTATAAGTCAAAGATCCCCGGGCAAATGCATGCCTGCGGTCACGATTCCCACACGGCAATTCTGCTGGCTGTTGCCAAGTACCTAAAGGAAAACGAAAAAGACCTTGCTTGCAGAGTAAGGCTGATTTTTCAACCCAGCGAAGAGGGTGCCGTCAGCGGTGCCAAGATGCTGGTGGATAACGGCGTTATGGACGGGGTGGAGCATATTCTCTGCACCCATTGTGAAAATGCGATGGAAACAGGCAATATCGGAATCTGTTATGGCGATTATATGGCAGCCTGTATTCCTGCCACCATACGCTTTCGTGGTCGAACAGCCCATGCCGCGTTATCTGAGTTTGGCATTGATGCTGTGGCAATGGCAGTAGAGGCTTATGGAAAAATGAAGACCATGGTTGCCGATGAAGCTGGGCAGACCAAGTACATTTGGTCTGTTGGCCGTTTTCAAGGCGGACATGTGCATAATGTGATTGCGGATCTGTGTGAGATGGATATTTCTTTCCGCTTTTATGATATGGAATTTGCAAAGCGCGTTGAAAAAAATGTTCGTTCCATCTGCAACGAAATTGCAACCAGGTATGGCGGCAGCGTAGAAATCATATGGAATATGAGTACGGGAGCAGTTTATAATGATCCCGCAATCGTGGAAACTTTTGCACAAACAGCAAGAAACGCGGGACTAAACCTCCAGCCTATGCCGCAAAGAATGAGCTCAGAGGACTTTGGCTGGTATCTTACCAAAGCGCCCGGTATGATCTTCCGCTTCGGCACAAGAAATGAGAAGCTGGGTTGTACAGCCCTTGCCCATAGAAACGATTTCTGCATAGATGAGGAAGGTATGAAAGCCGCCATACAGGCATTTTGTACCTATGTTATGAATTGGCAAAAGGAGATATAAACTATGCAATGCAGAAACATATTAAGCACCGCAGCGCAAAATGCCCTGCCTTCGGGTGTCAGAAGGATGTTTGAGCTTGCGAAAAAATACAATGATTCTATCAACCTTACCCTGGGAGAACCGGGTTTTACTGCGCCCGATCATATTATTGAAGCAGGCATCAAGGGCCTGCGGGACAAAAAAACCAAATATACCCCCAACGCAGGCATCAAGGAACTGCGGGACGCTATTGCCTGGAAACTGGAAAAGGAAAACGGTATCAAATGCGATCCGGATAAAAATCTAATCGTGACCGCAGGCGCGACACAAGCGCTGATGCTGGCAATGGTGACCCTTGTAAACCCCGGGGATGAGGTTATTATACAAGGCCCAAACTGGCCGGATTACCGCGGACAGATCGATATGGTAAACGCCAAGACCGTCTATGCCAAGGTGGACGAAAAGAATGATTTCAAAATGACGGCAGAGGTAATCGAGCCTCTGATCACCGATAAAACAAAGCTCATTATTATCAATTCTCCCTCTAACCCCACCGGCGGCGTGCTGGACTATGAGGATCTGAAGGGTATTGCGGAGCTTGTAAAAAAACATAAGATTTTTGTAATTTCCGACGAGCCCTATGAGAAGCTTGTTTATGACGGCTTTTGCCAGCATAGTCTTGCTGCTTTTGAAGGATTGGAGGATTATGTTCTAACGATCAATAGTTTCTCGAAAACCTTTGCCATGACAGGCTTCCGTGTAGGGTACATATGCGCAAATGAAAAAATTGTGGAAAATCTTGTAAAACTCCACGAGAATATGGTCGCAAGTGTGCCTGAGCCAATGCAGCTTGCAGCCGTGGAAGCAATTTATAACGGAGAAAAAGATGTCAGGGAAATGGTAGAATACTATGACAAAAACCGTCATTTAATCGTAGAAGGACTGAACCGGATCAATGGTTTCTCCTGCCTGTGTCCCAAGGGCGCATTTTATGTATTCCCTAACATCACCGGCTTTGGAATGAGCAGTAATGAGGCCGCGGAATACATTCTGGAAAAAACCCATGTGGTAACTGCGCCTGGCAGCGCCTTCGGTCCTGACGGTGAAGGCTATATCCGCATTTGTTATGCGTCCAAATATGAGGACATTCAGGAAGCGTTGCGACGGATGGAAGCGGCCTTTGGAAGAAAAAACGATGGTTCGGTATCGTTCGGAATTTGTCGAAAATGCGAGAAAGCTTAAAAAACGATGTTTTCGACATTTCATCTATGTCAACTTAGGGACCGCGGGTGATGTATGCCAAAACCTGCCTTTTACCTGCAAATACGCATAAAAACCGCAGAAAAACACAAAATTCTATTGTCCCTACTTGACACAGAAGTGTCCGGCTCGCCCGATTATACAGGACGGGGAGCGATACGACCGCCGCCGGTGGCGGAGAAAGGGAGCTGAGCGAGTGGCAGCGGTCGATAAAATCGAGGAAATGCGTAAGCCCGAAGATTTTATCGGGCACCGCAACAGGATAACTGGTAGGCACCGTGACCCATGTGCTGGTGAATGACCCCACCACCGGCTATGGCATTTTTATTGAAAACATGTTAGACGCAGCTGCGTAGGGGACGGGTTTCCCGTCCCGCGGGAGGCGAAACGCCTCCCCTACAAACAACAACGGAGGTAATTCTATGGATTTCTATCAAGTTCCTATTGGTTTCGGTTTGGCGTTGTCGTCAAACACTGCGGCTATGAACCGCTACGCCCATTTGGATGAACAGCAAAAGCAGGATATCTTAAACAAGGCCCACAATGTCCGCTCGGAAGAGGAAATGTACGCATTGGTGGCAAGTCTTGCCAATGGCACAATGGCATAACCGCATATAGCAAAAGCCTTCCTTGGAAAAGGAAGGCTTTTGAAAGTATTACAGTTCGATTTGATGCTCCTTGGCCAATTCTCTGTTGTCCTCGATGATGTTCAGGCTCTTTTGCCGGATATCTGCTACAAATTCCGGCCAGGTGGATGCATCCACAAAGGGGTTGCCGCCTTCTTGCAGCTGACGCTCCCGCTTTTGGAGGGTTTTGTTGTTATAGGGATGGTTGCCCAAATGGACTTCCACAGGCTCGTCCTTGATTCGATCCAGAGATTCCACCATTCTTTGGGGCATATCCAAAGGAAGCTCATAGTGCAGCATATAAGGAAGCTTCAAGGCGTTTATGCCGGCACCGCCAAACTGGCCTGCCAGATAGGTCTTTCCACCATCGGTCACATTGAAGAAAAAGCTCATAGTACCCAATGTGTGACCCGGGGTCAGCACGCAGCGGATCTGCTTTCCGCCGAAGCAGAAGATTTCACCGTCTTCCAGTTCATAGTCGATAACGGGTAGATTCATCGCCGCTTTGGAAGAACCGATGGCCCGGAAGGGCTTTTCCCGCATGGATGCGGCGTCCACCGCGCTGAGGGCTACCTTGGTGCCGTAGAGATTCCGGAATTCATTGGCTGCGCCAAAATGGTCGGAGTGGGCATGGGTCAGAATGATCCAGCGCACATCCGCCGGATTAAAGCCTAAGTGGATGATACTGGCCATCACAAGATGCTTGGTGCAGGGATAGCCTGCATCCAAAAGGATCAGACCTTCCTCGGTGCGGATCAAGTGGACACATACCAGTCGGTCACCCACATAGTAAAGGTCATCGGCCATCTTAAAGGGCGCAATGTACTCGGTGGAGGGCTCTGCGTAAAAGGCGGCGTGTTTTTCATTATAATTCTGGGCATGCTGCTGGGCCCATTCGTCATACCATTGCATCGTGTAACCTCTTTCCGATTTTTTGTAATTGTATATTGCCGGGAGTATTTTGTCAAGAAACGGCATAAAAGCCGGCGTTTCGCTGCCCTTGACAAAACCCGGTTTCTGTTCTAAAATTTGTTGTAATATAACGATTTTTGCATGAAGCAAATGCAAGACAAAGGAGTCTTATTATGAACAGCAACAAGGTTATTCTCATCTCTGTGGACGGAATGCGTCCGGACGGCTTTCTTGCCTGCGGAAACCCCTATATCGAGAACATGATGGCATTGGCCTATTATACTTTGGACGGCAAAACTGTGCTGCCCTCTGTTACGCTTCCGTGCCATATGTCCTTATTCCACAGCGTTACGCCCCAGCGTCACGGCATCACCACAAACCTGTATCTGCCTATGGCGCGCCCCATCAACGGCCTGTTTGAGCAGTTAAAGAACGCAGGCAAGTTCTGTGCCATGTACTACGGCTGGGATCCGCTGCGGGATGTGGCAAGGCCCGCCTCTTTGAAATTTGCCGAGCATATCAATGCCTATACCGAGGAAAGCTCCGATACCGCATTGACCGACAGTGCGCTGTCCCGTATTCACAAAAGCAAGCCGGACTTTGTGTTCTTGTATATGGTGGAGACCGATGAAAAGGGCGGCCACGACAGCGGCTGGATGACCGGGGAGTATCTGAGAAGGATCTCGCTTGCTGTGGATAATATCAAGCGGGTCATTGCAGAATGCAGCGATGAATATACCATTGTTGTCACCGCAGACCACGGCGGTCACGACCGTACCCACGGCACGGATATGCCGGAGGATACCACCATTCCTATGTTCTATTTCGGCAAGGAATTTGAAGCCGGCAAGCGTTTTTCCGGCGGCAGCATTCTGGACATTGCGCCTACCATTGCAAAGATAATGGGTGTAGCGCCTGCGGATGAGTGGGAAGGAGCTTCTGTGATCTGAAATGACTGTTTTTACTGCAACCTTAAACCAAACCGCATTTTTGATGCTGTTTATTTTGGCAGGCTATGTCCTGTCCAAGTGGAAATTCGTACCGGACAATGCCCAGGCGGTATTGTCCAAGCTGGAGAATTGCTTATTCATTCCGGCGCTTGTTTTGGGCACCTTTATCGATAATTTTACCACGGAGACATTAGGCTCTGCGTGGGAGCTGCTTTTGTGCAGCCTGGCGCTGGCGGTGATCGCCATTGCGCTGTCGCTGGTGTGTGTTCGCTTTTGCAGCAAGGATAAATACGAGCAAAATATCTATACATACGGCCTGTGCTTTTCCAATTTCGGATTTATGGGAAATGCGGTGGTAAGCGCCCTGTTCCCGGAGGTCTTTCTGGAATATCTGATCTTCACCCTGCCCCTGTGGACACTGATCTATCTTTGGGGCGTGCCGGTCCTGCTGATGGGCAGCTCGGAAAAGCAGACCCTCAGGCAGCGGGCAAAAAGCTTCCTGAACCCAATGTTTGTGTGTATGCTCTTGGGTATGCTGATCGGTCTTATCAACATTCCGATCCCCAAGTTCGTCAGCTCCGCGGTTTCCACAGCAGGCAGCTGTATGTCCCCGGTGGCGATGCTGCTGACCGGTATGACCATTGCCAAGTTCAATTTGCGGGAAGTGCTGCGGATCAAAGGCGTTTACCTGGTGACCGCTCTGCGGCTGATCGTATTCCCGTTGCTGTTCCTTGGGGCGATGCTTTTGATCCCTATGGGAGAAACCTTCGCCACCTGCGCGATCTGCTCCTTGGCTATGCCTTTGGGTCTGAACACGATCATCATTCCCAGCGCCCTGGGAAAGGACACAAAGGTAGCATCCGGTATGGCGCTGGTTTCCCACATTCTCTCCTGCTTGACCATCCCGGTGGTTTTTATGCTTTTTCAATATATAGCATGATCCCAATCATATGAAAAATATCTCCCCGGAGCAGATCTGCTCCGGGGAGATTTTTTGTTTGATCAGCCGCGCAGGGGACAGTTTACAATGCATTTTTCGCCGGTAACAGGACGGAATTTCAGCACAGGGTCCATCTGACGGAGGGCATCAGCCAGATTCTCCTCGGTGACCTGATCCGGGCAGGGAACATCGGTATAGTTGCCGGTGTACATATTGCCCTCTTCGGTGACCAGAGAGAACTTGGTTGCCCAGTCGCAGCGGTTGGCATCTACGGGCAGATAGGTAACCTTTTTGCCGTTCAGCGTCAACTCTGTCAGAGAGTCCTTTTGCAGTGCACAGGTGGGGCAGGCGGTCAGGCACTGTTCACAGCCGTGGCACGCGGCGGCAAGGCCTGCCTTGACTTCGTCAGCTTCCAAATCGGCGTTGGTAACGATTGCGACAAAACGCTGATGGATGCCGTATTCCTCGGTGCAGACGGAGCCGTTGAGCGCTAACTGACCGATACCGGCAGCAACAGCTTCCAACGCGTTGCAGGAAGCACCGTTGAATTGACCTCTGGGGCTGCCAACGGTAGAGCCTGCGCCGGTGAGATTGTGGGAATAAACTGCCTCATAGCCCATAGCATTCAGTGCCCGGCAGACAGAGAATGCCAGGTGGCCGGTCAGACGGTTGACCTCGTACTGGGTAAAGACATAGGGACCTACGGCCTCGGCGGGAGGCTGGCCGACACGCTCTGCCGGGGTTTCGGGATAGTGCATACCCATCACGATGACACTTTTGGCATCCGGCAAAAGATCGGTTGCGCTCTGAATGCTGCGCTTGTGTTCTGTGACAACCGGGTCAAAGGGCATCATACGGGGGTTTTTATCCACAACGGAGAAGACTGTTTCATCCTTGCGGAGCTGGCGCAGCTGGTCTGCCAGGCTGTCGATGGTTGCAGCGGAAGCCACACCAAACAGGTCAGCGCCCTTCTCCTTGGCGATAGTGCGCAGCTGCTTTTTGAGGTTGGGCATAGCATCGGTTTGCATCAGCTGGGTAACTGCCATATCCTTTACGGGCGCGCTGGTCAGGATCAGCGCGGTACGCACAAAGGTGTTTTCTGTGTTGGCAACACCGCACAGTGCGCGGAAAGGCGCTTCGTCCATGGTAGTCTTGGGCAGTGCGGTATAGCCCAGGGTCTCCAGCTCCCGGCACATATCCAGCTCGGTGAAGTCGGCGTTGAACTGGGCGATGCGGGCATAACTGTCCAGCACATCGGCGCGGTTTTTGTGGTTGCTGTCGTGATCTTCGATGTACGCCATAGAGCCTTCGTGGTCGATGGCAGAGCCGGCAGGAATTTGGTAACGGGAGGTCAGCAGAATAGCACCCACACCGTCAGGAAGCGCTTCTTTGATGCTGATATTGGCTTTTGCCAAAGTTTCTGCGCTGATAAAATGGACACTGTCTAAGTCCCAGGTGCGGGCATGGACCAGCAGCTTGTCATAGACCTGGGGATGCACAGGCAGATCGGAGGGGGTAACATGGCGCTTCCGGCGGGCGGTCTTTTTGCAGTAGTCCTTATCCCAGTTGCGCAGGTGCTTGGGCAAACATACCTTCAGACACACACCGAACTCACCGCCCCGGGTGCCGTACTTTGCCACATGATCCAACAGCACCTGCTCATCCACCTTCTCGGGGATAGGCAGATCCAGATCCAGGTCAAAGTGCTCACCCCAGGCGCAGCGCCACAGGTTTTTATTGCAGAACACATGATGCTTGCCCTCGACGACCACATCCTTGGTGCCGTTTACTTCTTTCTTGTAGGCGTTGGTGGGGCAGTTGCGGACACATTCGCCGCACATATCACACAGCTTTTTGCCGCTGTACAAAGGCGTGGGGGTTAGTTCTGCCTCGGTGATGATGGAGATAAAGCGGTTGCGGGCGCCGTACTCCGGGGTAATGCACAAGCCGTTCCAGCCCAGCTCACCCAAGCCGGCGCATACACCGGCATAAATGTGGCTCATGTCCGGCGCAAAAGTGGCATCCATATCCTTGTAGCCCCGGTAGCGCCAAATATTGGAGCTGGCAATGGGAACTGTCTTGTAGCCCAAATCGTCCAGCATACGGCCGATTTTGAAGGACAGCACATCCAGCTTGTCGTTCATAATATACTGTATGCGGTAGGGACCGAGGTTCTGGGGATGCACTTCCCCATCCAGCTCAATGGCGGCATCGGGATGGTGTACGGCACAAACTACCACGGACTTAGCCGTAGGCAGAATGCCCTTGGGGCTCATTTTGATGGGGGCATTTTCAAAGCGTTCGATGTTGGCAATGCCAACGAGATCCGCGCCCAAACGGTAGGCAAGCTCTTTAACGGCTAAGGTTAAGTTGTTGTCCATTGTGTTTCTCCTTTTGGATTGATATATTACGATTATAGCGAACACAAAACAGAAAAAACAGGGACAAAATAATTCTGTTTTCGTAAAAAAGTGCGGGCAAGTTGACAGTAAATCCGGGGAATGTTACAATAAAAAACGGGTGAGAACAGATGAAAATGAACGCTTTGGCATATGCCGCCATTGACCAGCTGTCACTGGTCAATCTGCGTATTGAGCCTTGCCGGGTCAATGCATCGCACGAATATATTATGCGTCCGGCGCCTGTGGAGCGGTTTGTCTATATTCTTGAGGGGAAAGTGAATTTTTCTTTTCAATTAGGTGCGCTTGCCGCCGGGGCGTTGGATATGGTGTATTTGCCCCGGGATATTGCTTACCGCTCCCGGTGGATGGAAGATGCCCGGTTTATGGTGGTGGATCTGTCCCTGCGGGACAGCGCAGGACAGGATATCCGGTTTGGAGATGACCCCTGTGTGCTGTTTCACGATACCCACCGGGTTTATGACGGGCTTCTCACAGACCTTGCCCACAAGGCTGATGCCAAAGGCCCCTTTGATTGGCTGGAGCGGCTATCCTTGTGCTTCAAGCTTCTTTGCGATATGGCCAGAGATACCAACAAAAAAGAATTGGATGAAGATCGCAGCCTGATCAAGGAAGGCGTTGATTATCTGGAGCGAAATTTAAGCTGTGATTGCTCTGTGGACAGCTTGGCAAGCCTGTGTAATCTTTCTCCTTCCGCTTTTCGCCGCATATTCCAGAAAAGCAAGGGTATGTCACCGGTAAAATACCGAAACCGGTTGCGGATCCGGAAAGCAACAGAGCTCCTTCGTTCCGGCGCGTATACCGTCGGGGAGGTGGCGGAGCAGGTAGGTGTTGCTGATGTCAAATACTTTGGAAAGCTCTTTAAGCAGTATACGGGAATGAATCCCAGCGAACTAAAAAAGGGCGGTATACAGGATCAGTTTCCGGAAAAGTGAAAACAAGCGGGCAGTTGTTGACTGCCCGCGTTGGCTTGCTTTTTTGGAGGAATGTGGTATGATAGACAAAAAACAACAGGAGGCTATTTATGAATACGAAGACCAAAGAACGGGGGCTGTTTTTGCTGGGCGTTGCCATCTGCTTTGCAGTGGCGGGCCTGTCCGTTCTGTTAGAAAATATCATTCCCGGAGGGCTGTTGGGCGCGTCCATCATTGCCCTGTTTATGGGTACGATCATCAACAGCTTTTTCCATCCGGCATGGCTGAAGCCAGCGCTGAAATTCACCTCCAAGCGCATTTTGAAGCTGGCTATCATTCTGCTGGGCGCATCGCTGTCTGTTAAGGTTATTGTGGATGTGGGCAAGATGACCTTTTTCGTGATGCTGTTCACCTTTGCCATGTGCTTTGGCGGCGGCTACTTTGTCCGCAAGCTTTTTGGCCTTAACTGGAAGCTGGGCAATCTGATCTCTGCCGGTACGGGCATTTGCGGCGGCTCTGCCGTTGCGGCCATCGCCCCTGTTATCGATGCAGAGGATAAGGATATCGCCTTTGCCATGTCCTCCACCTTCCTTTTTGATATGGTGATGATCGCCCTGTACCCGCTGATGGGCAAGGCCCTGGGTATGGAGGATCTGGCCTACGGCATTTGGGCCGGTACTTCCGTCAACGATACCGCCAGCGTGGTGGCCTCCGGCTATGCTTTTTCGGAAGCCGCAGGCGATATTGCCACCATGGTCAAACTCACCCGCACCATTGCCATCATTCCCACGGTGCTGGTGTTTGCCTGGGTCGGTATTCGTGTTAAGCGGAAGGAACTGCAAAAAGCCGAGGGCAAAAAGGTGAACATTGTGAAGATCGTTCCCTGGTTCATCTGCGGATTTTTGGCCCTGGCGATCCTTAACAGCACTGTGACCATTCCCGCCGATGTTGCTTCCGCTGTCAAGCATACCAGCAAATTCCTGATGGTGACGGCTTTGGCGGCCATCGGCCTCAATACCAGTTTGCTGGACTTCAAAAAAGCAGGCCTTAGACCTATGTTCTACGGCATTACCATTGATACCCTTGTGACCCTCACCGCTTTGGCGGTCATCTACTGTATGGGACTTATGTAATCAATAATGTCTTGTAAGACAAAGTAAAAAGCCACGGTAAGGCTGATGCCTGCCGTGGCTTTTTGATGCAGCATTGCGGGGAAATATCCGATTTGGAGCGTACCTTGGCCGATTACCAAATCGTAACAACACCGTTTGCGTTGTAATGCCAGAAATTGCCTTCTGTGGTGGGTTCCGTTTCGGAATAGAAATATTTTTCTGCATTGATAAGCTTTTGATTACGCAAAGTTTTTATCTCAACATTGTTCCATTCCTGCTGCGTACCTTCGTAATATACGCGTTTGAGTGAACTGCTGTAAGCCTCGAAATTCTCGCTGCCGAAGGAGGTGATATCCTTGCCGATAACAAGATCCGTGATCTGCACTGTGAAAAAGGCTCTGTTGCCGGGATTTTCGCCGTGGAGGATAACAGTCTTCAAGGATTTCGGCACGGCATCCTCTTGGTCCCAACAGTCGATATTCCTGCCAAAAAGCCATGCGAAGCAATCCGTGGAAATCACGGTGTCGGCGGTATCTTTTGCAATGAATGGGATGGAAAGGGTCTGCAGCTTGGTACACCCCATTAGCGCACCTTGGCCAATAAAAACAGTAGTTTCAGGGAAGGCAAAGGAGGTAAATGTGTTGTTGGCAAAGGCTTCATACTCTATGGTCAGCGCTGCGCGGACTTTGGAAAGATCGTAAGTGGCTTTGGCATCTTTAAAGGCATGGGCGCCGATTTTGGTCAAACCCGAACCGAAGGTGATCTTGCCCACGGTTGCCTCGCAAAAAGCTTCGCTGCCGATTTCTACCACAGAATCCGGGAGCTCCAGGGAGCCTATCGTGGTGCCACGGAAACAACCGATGGGAATACGGGTGATGTTGGAGGGGAAAATGAGCTTGTCAATTTTACAACCGATAAAGGATGTAAATTTGCCGCTGATCCGGGAAAAATCGACTGTTCCCAGATTTGAGCACCAATTAAAAGAGCTGTTGATAGCTTTGACATTGCTGCTGAAAACAACATCCCGGATGCCGGAGAAGCAGAAGGCCCCCGAAGAAAACTGCTCTACTGTGTCAAGGTTATAGGGGGAATTTTGTGCTCGCAGTTCAGTTAGTTTTGTACACCGCTCAAAAGCGCGTTCTCCAATCTTAACGAGGCTACCTGCGTGGATGAGAGATGTTAGTTCGGAGCAATTGGCAAAGGCAAAGTCATCGATGGTAGTAACTGCGCCTAACTTTACAGTCTTCAGGCTCTTATTGCCGTAAAAAGCGTGATTGCCAACGGTTTCCAAGGTGGTTTTGGTCAGATCAAGATTCTCGATTCCGCAAAAAGCAAAACATCGGAGGCCAAGCACCAGATTCTCAGTTCCGTTTTGCGGGAACACCACGGTTTTTAGATTGTTGCAGTAGTAAAACGCATCGTATTTAATATTGGTAATAGAGTCTGGCAGCTCCAAATAAACGATGGATTCACACTTCTTAAATGCTTCGCTTCCGATTGCAACCACCGTATCACCGGCAGGACTCTTTTCCGGAATCACAAGATCGGTTACGGTGTTATCTTTCAAACCGGTGACAGTGCAAGTGCCGTTATTGTTGCTTTCGAATTTGAGCAGGTTCGCAAGATCAATGGGTTCTTCATAAGAATAAGTACAGTTCGCACAGGAATAAAGCCTGTGAGCCCCCTTGGTTGCAGTGGCAGCCACCGTTTTGGAGGAAATACTGTGGCCGTTGGTGACGACGACTGTTTGCGCAACGAGCACGGTGTTGCAGACAGAACAGTGCGCTCCTTCTGTAAGTCCGTTTGCTTTACAGGAGGCAGCCACAGCTTTGTCAACAACAGAGGTGTGGCCTTTTGCAGGCGTTTTTTCCGTTTCGATTATTTTGCCGCAGGAACATAACGCATTTCGTGTTCCGGGATTGGTGCAGTTGGCTTCTTTTACGGTGACCCACTTTGCTGTCGTATGCTGATGGTCTTCCGTGATGGCGGGAATTGTTTTTTCGTTTATTCGTTTGTTGCAATAGAGGCACTTTGTGTATTCCAGTCCGTTTTCGCCAACTTTGGCCAGTTTATCTACGATCCAGTCGCTTTCTTTGTGGCCTGTTTTTTCCGTTTTCTGACTTTCGGTTATGTGACAGTTGTGGCAGACTCTTTCTGTTTCGCCGCCCGTTTCACAGGTGGCTTTGATTTTATCTACCCATTGTCCCCACAAATGCGCACAGGACTGTTCAACAGTAGGGGAAGTGGCCTTTGTGGCGGTTGTTGCCTCGGTTGCCTTTGTAGCTTCTGTTGCCTCTGTTGTAGGAGGTATGATGGTTTCGTTTGTGTTGTCTTCGACATTATCGTCAGGGATGGTAGACTGATTGGGAATGGTAGCAACACTTGAGGAGTTGGTTGTAGCATTGCTGGGGGTGTTAGGGTTGGGTATTTTTTTGCAACCCCATAAAATCAACATAAATATGACGGACAAGAAGATTGCTGTGTACTTTTTCATTTGACCATCTCCTCTGATGATTTTTTTATTATTATAGCATAGGAGTAAGTTTTTATCAAGAAAGGATATAATGCCACTGTATACAGGTGATACTATATATATAGTAACGATATATATCGTAATTGTCAATATGTAATTCCTTGGGTAAAATAGGAATGGTGATGATTATGAAAGAATTGCGTCCTGTGGTTAGTTTAAGTTCCTACGGCAATATTTCCATTTGTTTGAAAGAATTGATTGAAGAACGGGGTATAACCCGCTACCGCCTTGCCAAGCTGGCGGATACCCGGTTTGAGGTGGTAGAAAAGTGGTGCAGCGGAACAGTGGAGCGCATTGATTCTGATGTACTTGCCCGGTTTTGTTATATTTTAAATTGCGAAATTACCGATATTATCAAATATAATCCTTAAAGATACAAAAACCCGTGTGTTTCACAACACACGGGTTTTATTTTACAGAGCAGCTTTGATTTTTGCGATCATTGCTTCGTATTCGGCATCGGTGAGGAAGGTCTTTTTGGGGTTCATGGCAAAGGGTGTGCCCCACTCAAAATTATCTTTGTACTTGGGAACCAGGTGGAAGTGAAGGTGGCAGCCGCCGTCGCCGTATGCGCCGTAGTTGACCTTGTCGGGGTTAAATACCTTGTGGATGGCCTTGGCAGCCCTGGCGATGTCCTCCATAAACAGCGCCCGCTCTTCGGCAGAGATGTCAACCAGCTCGCTGACATGATCCTTGTAGGCCACGATCACACGGCCGGGATGGCTCTGCTCCTTGAACAGGATCAGCTGGCTCACCTGCAGGTCGCAGATCTTGATGCCGAAGCCGGCCAGAATTTCACCGCCCATGCAGTAACCGCAGTTTTGGTCTTTCATAAGATTGCCTCCTTAAAAATATATAGATATACTATACTTCCCAATAGGGAAATTTGCAATTGTTTTTCTTTCGTAAGGGAGGGATATTATCCCTCCCCTACAAAAAAGGTGCTGTCCGGTAGGACAGCACCTTGTGTTTTACACTTCGGCAAGCAGGGGCAGCAGCTCTTCGGCAATGGTCTTTTCAGCCATAGCGATCTTCCACTCCAGCTGCATCTTGCAGCAGCTGTAGCCGTATTCCTTCTCGTAGCCCAGACGGGAGTTGGCCTCCACCAGAGGAATGGTGTTCTTGGCGTTCTCGATCTCGGCCTGGATGATCTCCAGCAGCTCCAGCACCACAGGGCGCTTGTCTTCTACGGGGATCAAAGGTTTTTCGGCCTTCTTGGCATCCACCATACCCTTACGGCCGCCAACCCAGGTGGGAACAGCATCCACATAAATACCCAGCTGACCCTTCAGGTAGTGCCAGCGCTTCACACGGTGAATGGTGAGAGCATTGTTGCGGATGTAGGTAGCCACCTGCAGGATGTGCATAGCGTCCTGCTTCTTGGCGCCTTCCATCTTGGCGATGACGCCTTCCAAGATGGTCACACCGGCAGTGAACAGACGAGCCATCTTGATGTATTCCTCAGTTTCGTACTGCAGTTTTTCGGTGCGGTCTAAGTTGTAGGTGTAAACGGGGAAGCCTTCGCCGTTGACGGACTTGCCCTGCACGGGACAGGCAGGGATCAGCTCCCAGTACTTAAAGAACAGCGGATAGGAAGGACCCACACGGGCAGGGCCGTACTGGTCTTCGTTGGTGGAAACGCAGTGGCTCATACCCTCGGAGAACAGCTCATAAGCCTTGAGGACAGCTTCTAAGTTCTCCTTGCCGAAGTCACGGATGATCAGCTTATTCAGCAGTTCGTGCAGGTCGGGCTTGGGCTCCATAAAGGCATACTTGGCCATTTCCGGCAGGAAGGAGGGCCAGTAGCCGTAGCTGTGGGATTCCCGCATACCGTCCATACGGAGGGTTTCTTCGGTGTTCACCACGGACTCCCAACGCTGGATCCAGCGCTGAGGAGCGGGCAGGTAAGGTACGCCGCCGATATCCCAGGTGTTGCCGCCGGTATTGGACATGCAGTACATCCGGATGCCACGCTCCCGGGCGATCTTGGACTCGGTGGTGTAGTACTTGCCGGGGCCGATCTGCCACAGGGTATAGTCGGTGGTGATCTCCTGGATGTTGGGGGAAATATCGATTTCTTCGAACATTTCGAAGGTAGCCATCATGGTGATGTCGGTGGGAACATTGCGCAGCAGCTCTTCCCGGAGCTCCTGCTTTTCGTAGCCCCAGTTGTAGGTCCAGAAAATGATTTCTGCATCGGCCTTGTGGGAGCGGATCACATCCCGCAGAAGCGCAATGAACTGAGGATAGTCGCGGCAGGGGAACCAGCCGGGGCTGCTCTTGGGATCTTCCTTGGATTCCCGCCAGCTCTTACCGGTGGTGCGCTCGTCCTTGGAGGGGAACTCGCAGCTTTCGCCTACGAACAGGAAGCCCTTAACACCGGGGCAGAGCTCCATCAGCCGACCGTACATAGCATCGTAATGCTCGAATGCGCCGGGCTCGTCGGGGTGCATCGTATTCTTAAAGCTGGGGTAGGCATACACATCCAGGCCGTACTTGGCGGCAGCGGCAACGGTGTCGTTGACGCGCTTGGCATCCTCGGGATTTTCCGCAGCCTTGCGCATACCCAGGTCCACTGCGGTGTAGCCTGCGTGGGCGATGGCGCACAGGTGGCCGTCGGGATAACATTCCGTACCCATACCGGTGTTGATGTCACGCATGGAAAAACGCATCTTGAGGGTGGTCTCGCCGGGCTCGATGATGGGAGCCTCGTTCATATTCAGCTTGTCCTCCAAAGCATAGCAGCCCTGGGCGGTGTAGCGGGGGTCAGCGCCATTGATCATAATGCCCTCGGTGACCTTGATGGTGAAGGTGCGCTCGGGGAGGGCATTGTCCACGGCTACAAAAATAGTCTTTGCGGCGGGAGCATCGGCAGTAGCCACTGCCAGCTCCACATTCATAGAAACCTTGAAATAATCCTGCAGGTCGGCTACCACGGTGGAAATGACGATACCGGGCTCAGCCTTGCAGGTGATTTTCCAATCGGAAGTGATCTTGACACCGGCGAGGGTGTTCAGCGCCTCGGGGTTTACCCGGTTGGGCTTATGTACCTGCTGTACTGTTTTCTCAAAATCCATATACTGTTCCATTGTAAACGCCTCCGTTTATATTTTGAACATTGTATTTTTTTGGCCTTTCGGCCATCAGGCTAAGTCTACCACAGAACCCTGTTTTTCGCAAGGGATTCTGGAAATTATTTCTCTTTTTGTGCCCGGTAGGCAACCAGCTTATCCGGGAAGTTTACAGTCATACCGTCAACGCCGTTGTCATAGGCCTGACGCATCAGCTCTTCATTGGCAACGCCCCACGCCCGGACATGCAATCCCATTTCGTGCCAAGTCTGCACATTTTCTGCCGTGGCATCCTCAGCATGGGGACAGATCTCATAAAAGTCCATGGCCAGCATTTTATCAAGCAATTCCCGGGTAATTTTTCCCTTTGGTGCCAAATAACCCAGCCGCTGACAGGGATCCACAGCATGCATATTTTCTAAGTACGCAAACTGGAAAGAGGTGACAATGCACTTGTCCTGCACGCCGTATTTTTTAATGAGGGCGGCGGTCTTCTCCTCCACATCCTTTCCCTTTAGCTCAATGGCAAAGGTTAGATCCATTTTGGAGAAGCTCTCCAAAAACTGTTCCAGTGTGATGATATAGTCTGTCCGGCCACAGGTTTTCATGGGAAATTCCCGCAACTGGGCATAGGTATAGTCGCAGAGGCGACCCTCCCGGCCCATCATTCTCTGGATCGTATCGTCGTGGAACAGGACAGGAACGCCATCCTTCGTCAGCTGCACATCGGTCTCAATGCCGTTGGCACCCATATACACGCCGGTGTAAAAGGACAAAAGGGTATTTTCCGGGCAGTATTCGCTGGCGCCCCGGTGGGCATAGTTAATAAACTGTTTCATAGATATATCTACCTCCGTTTCCCACATCATACCACAGCTTTTCTTCCCGGGCAAGAGGGATTTTGCCAAAGCGTTCCCCAACAAAAAACGACCCCACCGGGGTCGTTTTTTACAATTAGTTTTCTTTGTCGGGGATAAACAAAACAATATCCTCTGCCTGGCAGTGAAGGATTTGGCACAACCGTTCCAAGGTATAGAGGGTGATTGACTTGTTGTGTTTCAAATTGTTGATAGTCCTGGGGTTGATGCCGTGCTTGGTTATCAAAGTATAGGTGGTTTCCTTGTTTTCTTCCATAGTTTTCCATAGGGGAGCATAGCTTATCAAAATATCCACCTCATCTCAAAAGATTAAATTTATTATCTTTTGAAAAAAGGTACTTTACTATACTGAAATATGTATCTATAATGTGATTACCGGAGGTGGTAATATGTACAAAAGCAAAAATCCTATGCTCAATCTTCCCGGGGAGCTTGTACAGCAAATTGAACAGGTTACAGACTGTCAAATCGATGAGCTGATCCTCTTGGTGGCGCATCGGTTTAATAGGTTGCGCCCCAAACAGGAGGGTTTCTTTGTTTCCCTGTCCAAAGATCCGGCCCTGCGCCGTAAGGAAATAGAGAATATTTTGCAGGACCTATATTCGTAGGGGCGGGATAATATCCCGCCCGCGGGAGGCATACAGAGCCTGCCCTACAAAGGTTTATGAAATATTTCTTTTCTTTTGGGGAATTTTCGTGTATAATGGAAAAAACACCCAAAGGAGGCAGATTTATGCACAAAAAGACCACCAATGTGATCCACAAGATCCTTCACTTTTTTGAGGGCGCCATCGCCATTTTGACGCTGATCGTCCTGGTGGGTATGCTGGTTATGGAGGTCTACCGGATGTTTACGGTGGACGGCTACTTTGATTCCATCAATACCTACCTGCATAATATTCTGACCTTAGTCGTGGGCCTGGAGTTTGTGCGTATGCTGCTGGATATGACCCCTGCAAACACTTTGGAGGTGCTGATCGTGGCCATCGCCCGGCAGGTCATCCTCAGCCACGGAAGCCCCTGGAGTAATGTGGCAAGCGTTTTGTGTATCGCCGGCCTGTTCGCTATCCGCCGTTTCCTGATCCCCAAGGGCGAGATGACCATGGAGCTGTCCGAAATGGGCGAGGAAGAAGTCTTCGAGGAAGCCGAAAGAATCTCTTTTTGAGAAAAAACTTGGAAAAGGGGTTGACAAACCCCCGTTTCTTCGATATAATGAGCCGTGCCTTTGGACGATTAGCTCAGCTGGCTAGAGCATCCGCTTGACGTGCGGAAGGTCATAGGTTCGAGTCCTATATCGTCCACCATAGACAGTCACTTTCGGGTGGCTGTCTTTTTTATCAAGCGGGCGACCGCTTGCAGTGGGTCAGGTCATAGACCTAAGTCCTATATCGTCCACCAAAAAATCACCACCCAATCGGGTGGTGATTTTTTATGTTATGCATTTCGTTTTTTGCGGAGGACGAACCAGCACAGGGCGAATCCACCGCCGCCGACTGCAATTACGACCAAGGCGACCCAAAGCCAAAGCAGATCCTTTCCTCCTTCTTCCTCATCGGTGGTTGGGGCGGAGGTTGGCTCTGTCTTTTCTGTTCCGGGTTCTGTGCTCATACTCGGTTGTGTAATTGGCGCAGCGCTGGATTCCGTTCCGGGCTCTGCGCTGGGTTCGGTACTGACTTCCTTGGTGGGTTCTGTACCGGGTTCTTTACTGGGTTCAGCACTGGGATTTGTTCCGGCAACCGCGCTTTTGTAGCCGCAGGAACTGCACTTACCGCTTGCCATTTCGTGGGCCAGCTTTGTTTCTGCGAGAACTGTGTTGCACACAGTGCAGGTGCGCCAATGATTGTCGTTGTCATACTTCCAAGCATCGGAAATCTTATGTCCCGAAGGCGCAATCACCGTATCGGTGATTTTGGTTTTACCCTTGCTGTCTGCAAAAAGGTAGGAACAGCCATTGCAGGTGTAATACTCCACATTGCCCGGGTCTGTGCAGGTGGCAGCTTTCTTGGCAACCTTTGTCAGCTTGTGGGTGTGGTTCTTGGCAGGGGTGATGATGTAGCCGCAGTCCTTACAAACCACAGCTGCGTCGGGGGTGCCCGCAGGACCGGCTACATGGTCCTGGGCATCGCAGTGAGCGCCGCAATCCTTGCACAGATGGGCGTGGTACAGACTGCCGCAGGCC
>JAFUNI010000004.1 GCA_017482385.1 Oscillospiraceae bacterium
CAGTTGGTAGAGCAACTGACTCTTAATCAGTGGGTCCCGGGTTCGAGTCCCTGAAGGTGCACCAATGGCCCGTTGGTCAAGTGGTTAAGACAGCGGCCTCTCACGCCGTTAACATCGGTTCGAATCCGGTACGGGTCACCAGCTTCTTGCCGCATGACACAATGTTACATATCACGCGAGCGTGATATTCCACCAGTGTCATTGCTCGTCGCTTCCGCTCGGAACCGCTACGCTGGGTTCCTGTGCGGGAAAGGATAACGGTTTTTTACAAGGTTGTTAGAGCTAAAAAGCTTTGGCATATATAGTTCGTGTTGATTGTCATGAGGGTCCACCTGTTCCCATCCCGAACACAGAAGTTAAGCTCATGTACGCCGACAATACTTGGCGGGCGACTGCCCGGGAAGATAGGTAACGCGAACACTGAACCTCACTACTTTGGTAGTGAGGTTTTTTCTGTTAAAAATCCTGTATAAATGCAATGCCGGTAGATTTTTGTTGTGTATATAGGTGAAAGGCGTCTTTACACAGCAAGGAAAGGAGCGCACAATGAAAGACACAGAAATCATCGAGCTTTACTGGAACCGGGACGAAGCAGCCATTGCTGCCACCGCTGATACATACGGCAGTTACTGCTACTGCATCGCTTATAACATTCTAAACAACAACGAAGATGCAGAGGAATGCGTCAACGACACCTGGCATAACGCATGGAATTCCATTCCGCCCCACCGTCCTGACCGGCTTTCCACATACTTGGGTAAACTCACACGCAATTTGGCCTTAAACCGCTACAAGCTGCTAACTACACAGAAACGGGGAGGCGGACAGGTAGAACTGGCACTGAGCGAGTTGGAGGGATGTATTCCGGCCCAGCAGGATGTTGAGCAGGTTTTGGACGAAATGGTACTTGTAAGCGCCCTGGACAAATTCCTGCATGCCCAGCCCCGGACAGAGCGTAATATCTTCGTTGGGCGATACTGGTATCTGTATTCCATCCAAGAACTTGCTGAGAGCTACCGTATGAGCGAGAGCAAGGTGGCATCCCTGCTGTACCGTATGAGAAGGAAACTGAAACTGCACCTTGAAAAGGAGGGGATTTTCCTATGAAAAATGAAAAAATGCTAAAGGCACTGGGTTCAATCAGCGACGAACTGATCGAGGAAGCCAATATTCAAAACTTGCACACTACACCAAATTCCAATACCTCCGAAAGACGGAAACACCTGAGCTCCGGCAAAATACTCCGGTTTGGTCTCGCAGCTGTGCTGATTGCTGGTCTGCTGGGCGTTACCGCATTGGCTGTGGAGCAGTTCCGGCCCTTTAGGGGTTATGAACCTCAGATCAGCGACCCTGTGGAGGTGGTCACACCCACCCGGGACGGTGTCTCCCACAGCGGACAAAAACATAATGTCTCTTTCCGCCTTCCTCTGAATGAAGACGCCCCGGAGCTGATAGAACAGTACTATTTCCCCGATGTGCCGGAAATGTACGAGCAAAGCTTTGGAATGGCCTATGATGGACTGAAGCGTGACAGGCTTATGAAACTTGACTTTTTTTGGGATGTTCCAAATGGTCAAAAAAAGGGCATACGATTCAGCCAGGAGTCTGTTGCCACCTTGGAGGACTCCGAAATTCATAAAGTCCTAATAACCCCACCCGGCACTAAGCCCGAACTGAAAGAGGTCACGCTGGGCGGCGTGGACGGCCTGCTGCTTGCAGATCACCCTATGCCCGAGAAGGCAGACTATCAGTATTTCTACTGGAGTGACGGGAATTATGTGTTCAGTATGTGGTTCCCTCTTGACTTTACTGAGGAACAGATGGGTGAAATGATCGCCAGCGTAAGGGAAGTGGAGGACATCCGGCCCTACCTCATCAGTATGGAAGGAAAAGACATCAAAGAAACCTTTGGATAAATCAAAAGGGGTGTCCCATTTGTTTTGGGACACCCCTAATGCAGTTACAATCCATTATACAACAACACAACAAACGGCAAATGCAGGTTGACATTTCTAGTGTATAGGATTACAATAATCCAAAAGTAAGGAGGGTGCCTTTATGAAATATGTGAATCAATTGGATTACCCCAATATGCAGTACATAACCCAAACTGCGAATCCTGACCCCAAAATGCGCCAGATAGGCATTGAGAACACCATTGCAAAATCCGGCTGCGGTCTTTGCACTTCCGTAATGATCGCCGACCGTCTGCGGGTGGATGATGGAAAATTCGAAATTGAGGATGCCCGTCAACTTTCCTATGACTGCGGCGCAAACCAGTGGAGCGGAACCAAAGGCTTGGTTTATTTTCCGGCCTTTGCGGAGAAATTCAACTTGGAGCTTAAAATCAGCGCCGATATAGAAGACCTGCTCCATTGCCTGCGTACCGGCGGCGCAGCAGCTGTTCTTGTGAGCGGCGACCACGATGACTATCACGGCGTGTTCAGCGATAAATGGAGCCACTACATTGTAGCTGTTGCCGAGGAACGGGACGGACGTATTTGCGTATTGGACGCAGCATACGAAGAGGGCGGTTATGAAAAAGGTGACCGTAAGGGCAAGGTGGAAGTGCTTTCCCGCGGATTTAGCCGTACCTCATTGCAGGTCATCAAGGAAGAAACCGCGGCCATTGAAAACCGCTTCTTCCTGTTCTGGAGAAAGTAAAAATGAGGCGGCCTCTTATTCGAGAGGCCGCTTTTGTTATGAAAAATTTTAGTTCACTTCCGCTTCTGCAGCAGCAAGGACTTTCTCTTTGTCCTTGTAGGCGGTTCTGACCACCAGCTGGAAGCCGATGGTGACCAAAACCATCAAACCGGTAAAGAACCAGTAGCAGGATCTGTAAGAGCCGCCTGTGAGATCACGGTAAATGTCGCATAGAGGAGAGCCCAGGCAAAGGCCCAGGGAGTTGGCGGCATAGAAGATGCCAAGCACCTTGGTGTAGGAGGCAGAGCCGAACAGATCGTTGGACATTAGGGGAATCATAACGGTCTCCAGGGGCATTGCGATGGTTCCCAAAACCGTAGCCGTCATTGCCATCACCATACCAATGGTAGTATTGGATATGTTAGCCTTCAGCAAGTAAGCAACCAAGGAGCAGCAATGGCACATAAGAAGGGTGAAACCCAGCCCCTTTTTGTCATAGGAGAAACCGGTGAAGATCTTGGCAAAGGTAAGTACCAGAGATGATACAGTAGCCGTGGTGGCAACAAAGGTTGCATTCATGCCCAAATCTTCCATATACACAATGCTGATAGTGCCAACACTCTGCAGGCTGATGCCGGTGAGGAGGATCATAGCAAAGGTCAGGTAGAAGTAGGGCTTTTTCTTAACCTGCTCAAAGGGAATACCGTCCCAAAGTGCGCCTTTGGCTTTTTTGGCGCTTTTGCTGGGGGGCGCATCCGCGGCAGGATTATCCCGAACAAAGATCAGAACAACTGTACTGATGATCACAGAAACGATAGCAGACAGCAGATAAGCCTTCCGATAACCAAAGGTCTCGCCGTTGTTGATGAGGGGGGAGATGATCTGCGCGGCAATTGCGCCGCCAATGCCGTTTGCGGACATCACAATGCCGGTGACCTTGCCGATATCCTTATGGAACCAACGGCGCACCACAGTGCTGGCCATGGTGCCGCCGGCAAAGACGATGCCAAGACCCCAGAGAACACAGCCAATGTAGTGATGCCAGATATTGGCTGTGAGATAGCGCATGGTGATGGATCCGCACAGGGAGAAAAGGCCTACACCCACCAATTTTTTGATGCCGAAGCGCTGGATCAGCGAGCCGAAGAAAAAGCCCACGATCACCTGCACGATGTAACGGATACTGGTGCCGATGGAGTAAAGACTGCGAGGGATATTCAATGCGCTTGTGACAGCACCGGTGTACAGACCGGGGTTGGAGCTGCAAAAGCCCAGGCAGACAAATTCCATCATAAAGCACATAATGAGGACGACCCATTTGTAGTCAAATCGGCGTTTTTGAATTTGCGATTCCATAATAAGCACTTCCTAATATATTTTTATAGACGTATTATAGCACCGACAGCAGGGTGAATAAATTACAACTTGCTTATCCTTGCGTAACATAGACTTAATGCAAGCTCTCGTAGAAATGCTGAAAGAATTCCTTGAGGATGGTTTCGTATTCTGTTAGCTGTTGGCCTTTGCGCCAGTAAAGGTTGGCTTTCCAAGGATGAAATGGTGTTGCCAGGGGAATGTAGCGGATATTGGATGAGGGGATCGCCTGGATTGCGGAGCTGGTGACAAAGGTGATGCCTTGATTTTCAGAGACCATTTTCAGCCGGATCATCAGAGAGTAAACACTTTCCGGAGGCATAGGCAGGTCATAAAGGGTAAAAAGCTTTTGAAGCCGAATAAAAAGCGGATGGTCGGGGGAGGGCAGGAACAGCTTTTCCTCTGCAAGCATACGGATATCCAATTCTGCTTGGTTGGCAAGGGGATGATCCTTGTGAATGGCAACAACAGGATAGGCGTGAAACAGAAAAATGCTGTCTAATTCTTCTGCCAAATAATCCGGCAAATCTGTGTCATAGGCCAGCAAAAAGCTGTATTCCGAGTCCAATCCCTGTTGGGCAAGCATAGGCAGAGAAACGGATGAGCTGGACAGGGTATATTGGGGATATTCCGACAAAAATGCTGTAATGGGATTGACCCACATTGCAGTGTTGATGCTGAGAAGGGAAATACGGGGCTTTTGGGGCAGTAAACTCTGCTGTAGCTCCTGCTTTGCGCTCTCCAGAGAAGCAAAAATCTGATTCACATGCTTCAAAAAGATATGCCCTTGCGCATTGAGTAGAATTCGGTTGTTTGTCCGGTCAAACAGGGGAAAACCCAACTCTTTTTCCAGCCGGGAAATAGATGTGCTGAGGGCGGGCGCAGATACGAATAAACTCTCCGCAGCCTCGGAAATTTTGCCGATATCTGCCACAGCTTTGAAGTATTTTAATTGCTGAAGTTCCATGATCCGAGCCTCCTTTTTGCCCATTATACACCCTTTTTGCATAAAGCGCAAGTAATTCTAAAAGAGCCTTCTCCTTGAGGAGAAGGCCCTTTTAGAATTACTACTTGAAAAGGCGCAATCTATTGCGTATAATAACCGGGAGGTGATCGTATGGAATTTCGCGTATTAAACAAATCTGAAAAGAACCAATACAGGGAAGAACTTTTAGAAATCCTGTCTATCAACGATAAGAATTTCATCCCGCCCCTGTCCCAGCGGAGCAGTACCACCCAGGCAAACCTCCAGGGTTCAGCAGAAAAAGCGGATATTCTGCCTTACTTCAATAAAATGATGGAACAAAATATTTTGGCTATGTTCTTCGAGGGCAAGCTTTGTGGCTTTGTTTCCTATATTGATAATTATATTTCCGATGTAATTACCACCGAAACGCACCCCAATATCTACCTGTCCACCCTTGCCCTGCGGCCGGAGACCCGGGGAATGGGTGCTACGAAAAAAGCGTATGCGCATCTGTTTTTTGAACGCTACCCGGATCGAAATGTGTACACCCGCACATGGTCCACCAACGGCCCGCACACCCATATTTTGGAGGGCTTTGGCTTTGGAGAACTGAAGCGCCTTCCCAATGACCGGGGCGAGGGGATCGATACAGTGTATTTCTATAAGAATCGGGAGCAGTAAATGGAACTGATCTATCAGGATAAGGATATCGTAGTCTGTGTAAAGCCGGCTCGGGTGCTGTCAACTGATGAACCGGGCGGTATGCCGGAACTGGTGCGACAGGCCTTAGGAATTGAGAATGTACGGACTGTCCACCGCTTAGACAGAGTGGTTTCCGGGCTGATGGTGCTGGCGCTCTCAGCGGAAGCCGCATCGGAGCTGTCCCGGCAGATCCGGGAAGACCGGTTTGAAAAGGAATACCTTGCCGTAGTCCACGGCGCACCGGAACAGGGTGCGGGAAGATTAGAGGATTTGCTGATCCGGGACAAGGCGAGGAAAATGACTATGGTAGCCCAAGAGCCGGGGAAAGGCGTACAGCCAGCATCCTTGCGCTATCAGGTGTTAAAACAGGAAAATGGTATGAGCCGCATCCGTGTAGCCTTGGAGACAGGCCGTACCCATCAGATCCGGGTGCAGTTTGCCTCCCGTGACCTGCCCTTGGTGGGAGAACGTAAGTACAGCACCATAGAGGACGATTGTGAGATCGCCCTGTGGTCCTACCGTCTGGCTTTTACCCATCCAACCACCGGAAAATCCATGGAATTTGTTTTAGACCCCCCGGAAATCTACCCATGGACACAGTGTTAAAGGCGTGCTTTTAGCACGCCTTTTCTTTCTTGATATCAAATTTATAAATGCCGATCAAGAGGGAAATCAGCGCCAAAGTGTCACCCAGCGCGCCACCCAAAGAACCTACCTGCAAATTGTAAATGCTCCACATAATGCAAGAGGGCAGGGTAATGAATCGCAAAAGCTTTTCGTTTTTCATTCCGTAGGAAATGGTGGTCAGCAGCTTTGCGGCAATGGGCAGCAGGCTGGGCCAGCCGTCAAAGGTAGCAAAACCGGTAACAACCACAAACAGACCGAACCCGATGATCACCGGGGTAGTGGAACGCCCTCGTTTTACAAAATTGGTGTACAGCGTATTGCGAATCACGGAGATGCCATCTAAAATGGCGGCGGTCCAGGCGCCCAGCAATATGTACTGTAGGGCGAAAATCAGCTCCGAGGCCATCTTGCACAGGACGATGCTCCGATGCTTCTTAAATTGAAAAGCCGCAATGCTTGTGGCCAACCCCACAAAGCCAATGAGCTGAATGAGAAAATCCATAAAAATCCTCTTTTCTTTCTTGACGAGGTCCAAGCGGTATTATACAATAAAAACACAGATGCGTCAATCTCCCCAAACAAACACGTGATTGCGAGCCAGTTCGCAAACTGGCGTGACAATCTCCATAGCGATAAAAAGGAGTACAATTATGCCCCACTACGACTTTTTTCAACACAAAGAATGTGAATATTTCCCCTGCCATAAAGTAGAGGAAGAAAGCAGCTTTAGCTGCCTGTTTTGCTACTGCCCCCTGTACGCGTTGGGGGATCAATGCGGTGGCAATTTTACTTATACGGAGTATGGTATCAAGGATTGCTCCAATTGCTTAGTTCCCCACAGACGGGAGAACTATAATAAAATCATGGCCAAGATCGGCGATGTGATGGAGCTTGCTAAAAAGAAGGACTGAACCTTGATTTTCAAGGGATACTTTGTTATAATATAACAGTTATGAATACGGAGCAGTACTCAAGCTGGTCGAAGAGGCGTGACTCGAAATCTCGTAGGGCATGAAAGTGCCGCCAGGGTTCGAATCCCTGCTGCTCCGCCAAGCAAATCCGAACAGCTTGTGGCTGTTCGGGTTTTGCTTATTCTGAGAATAGGGATTCGAACAACCTAAATGCAGATGTCCGGTGGACATCTGCTGAGACCAGTGCAAACACTGGTCACTACCTTTATTTTTGTCAATTGGCAAAAATGCAACGAATCCCTGCTGCTCCGCCAAGCAAATCCGAACAGCTTGTGGCTGTTCGGATTTTACTTTATGCTACAACATAAAGGTGGTGAAGGACTTGGGAAACGAAACCGTAAACAAGAATATTCTGACACAGTTTGATCAATCCGCAAAGCAGTTCTGCGAAAAGACAAACGGCATTGTCTGTGATATAACAAATGTTTACAAAAACGAAGAAAAGAAGCAAAATCTGCAACATCGCTATGCAAAAATCTACTACAACACTTTTACCCTGAAGTTTGTGTATACACCCCACGGAATTATGGGTGTTGTGAATAGTGTTTTAAGCTGTTTGGTTTCTTTTGACAAAAATGAGGAGGCAATCGAGATACCACTGCCGCTAATGACGGACTATTGCGATATGAATGTGGCAATGCCAATGTGTGTTCCCCTCATTACCAATAAAACAGGAATGGCCCAAGCGTTTGCCTGTATACAAACTGCCCTGATTGATTTACTCCCTGTTGTAGCAGAGATTGGTGCAGATTCTCAACAGCGTGCGAAAGTTTTAGCTGCATTTTGCAATGAGATACTGTCCGTATTGGGGACAGAGCCTTCGGCCCAAATATCGCAGGCAATCATTGATTGGTCTGTGGTGAGGTTTGCTACCGGTGCTTTTTTGGTCAACCTAAAAGGAAACCGGAGGAAAGCAGCCAAAAAGTTAAGGAAAACAAAGAAATTGACTGGCTATGAGAAAAGGATGATTGCGCTGTGGGAATCCAATGAAGCATACGATTATCCAGACATCTCTGCAATTATTGAAAATGCGGAAGCGTATAACGAAAGCGGTGTGGAAAAGTTTTCACATAGAGAACTCTTTTCTGTGTTGACTTCAGCAGTAATTCTTACCCCTGTCATATCGGTGGCATACCTGGCGTTGTATTTCTTGTTGATAGCATTGCAAAGCTGGAACGCGGTTTATCTTATGGGGCCGATTTATAATTTTCCCATCGCCATCTTTGCGGCTTTTATGACAGGCTTTTCAGTAAGTTATTTTACGCGGCACAAAGCCTATAAATGGCTCTATAAAAAGCATTATGACAAGTACTGCGAGATGGATCATATCCAAAACGGAGAAACAGCGGATAAAATAATGAAGTGGTTTACCGGGATCGTGATTGCGGGCAGCCTTGTGGTGTGCACACTGTTTCCTTATTGGAATTTGCGATTTTTGCCTGCTGGCTTCGTGGATAACTCCAAATTTCTTTCACTCAAAGGCCGGTACTATGACTATAGCCAAGTGGAACGGATCTATTATAAGGCGGACCGAGAAAATGATTTTGGCGAAGTGTTGGAGTTTCCATCCTATGTGCTTGTGCTGAAAGGCGGCAAAGAAATCGACCTTTACGAACATGGAGAAATCTCAGACTATGATCCCAAGTTGTTAGATCATCTTCGGGAAAAAGGTGTAAAAATAGAGAAATAAAAGGGGATATTGTTATGGATAAGTTATTGCTTTCTCACGCGGATACCATTGTTGCGAAAGCTATCCGGGCTGTCCAGCCGGATGCGGCTGTGGCAAGAGCCTTGGCGGGTAAGGAATTTCCCGGCAGAGTTTTGCTGGTTGCAGCAGGTAAAGCTGCCTGGCAGATGGCAAAAGCCGCCCATGACTGCATGGGCGACCGGATCGAGAAAGGCGTGGTTGTTACAAAATACCACCATGTGAAAGCCCCTATTGCCAATTTTGACTGCTATGAGGCCGGCCACCCTGTGCCGGATGCAAATACCTTCTCCGCGACCCAAAAGGCTTTGGAGCTGGTGTCCGGCTTGACCGAAAGGGATACTGTGCTGTTTTTGCTGTCCGGCGGCGGCAGCGCTTTGTTTGAAAAGCCCTTAGTGCCCGGTGAGGAATTGCAGGATATTACCTCCCAGCTTTTGGCCTGTGGCGCGGACATCGTGGAGATGAATACCATTCGTAAGCGCCTGTCCGGAGTAAAGGGCGGCCGCTTTGGGGAAGTCTGCGCCCCGGCAAAGGTTTTTGCGGTGGTGCTGTCGGATATTTTGGGTGACCCCTTGGATATGATCGCCTCCGGCCCGGCCTGCCCGGATAGCAGCACCTGCGACCAAGCCATCGCTATCGCAAAGAAATACAATCTGCAATTAAGCGAAAATGCTTGGAATCTCTTAGCACAGGAAACCCCCAAGACCCTTACAAATGTGGAAACGCAGATCACCGGTTCTGTCCGGGAGCTTTGCACCGCTGCAGCAAAAGCGTGTGAAGAATTAGGATATAAGCCCGTTCTGCTTACCGACCAGCTTTCCTGTCAGGCAAAGGAGGCAGGTGCTTTCCTGGCAAGCATTCTCAAGACCCACGCAGGCAGCAAGGAGAACCTTGCCTTTATTGCCGGCGGTGAAACGGTGGTGCAGCTGACAGGCAAGGGCTTAGGCGGCCGCAACCAGGAGATCGCCCTGTCCGCAGCGGCGGGCATTGCCGGAGTTCCCGGTGCGGCGGTGTTCAGCGTTGGCTCCGATGGAACAGACGGCCCTACCGATGCCGCCGGTGGCTATGTGGATTTCCAAACTGCAGAAGCTCTTAAGGAAAAGGGCTGGGACATTTACGAAACCCTGCAAAATAATGATGCCTACCACGCATTGCAAGCCGTGGATGGTCTCGTTATCACCGGACCCACCGGCACAAATGTGAACGATGTAGCCGTAGCCCTGTTAAGAGGAGAATAGTTATGGAATATAGAGTTTTAGGAAAAACCGGCCTAAAAATATCCCGGATGGGTTTTGGCGGTATTCCCATTCAGAAGATCGACGCAGAAGGCACAAAAAACTTAATGGAGCAGTTGCTGGCTGAGGGTGTGAATTATATTGACACCGCCCGGGCCTACACCGTCAGCGAGGAATACTTAGGCTATGCCCTCCAAGGCATCCGCCAAAACTTTATCCTGGCCACAAAGAGCATGGCCCGCACCGCTGAAGCGATGGCAAAGGACATCGACCTGAGCCTGCAGAAGCTGCAGACAGACTATATTGACCTGTACCAAATTCACAATCCCAATGCCAAGGACTTTGATGCTGTGCAGGCGCCCGGCGGCGCGCTGGAGGCTCTCCGGGCAGCCAGGGAGGCCGGCAAGATCGGCCATATTGGTATCACCCTCCACGCCGTTGACCTCTTTGAAAAGGCAGTGGAGCTTCCTTGGGTGGAAACCATTATGTTCCCCTATAACATCGTGGAAACCCAGGGCGAGGAACTGATCGCCAAATGCGCAGAGAAGAACATCGGCTTTATCTGTATGAAACCCCTGGCAGGCGGCGCCATCGATGATGCCACTACCGCTCTGCGGTTTATTGCCGCCAACCCCAATGTGACCGTGGTGATCCCCGGCATGGCGGAGGAAAAGGAAATAGGGCAGAACGTTGCTGCAATTTCCAATACCGCTCCTTTGACCGAGGCCGAGCAGGCAAAAATCAAGGAGATCCGGGATTTCTTAGGCACAAATTTCTGCCGCCGCTGTAATTACTGCACCCCCTGTTCAGCCGGCATCAACATTTCCATGATCTTCTTGATCGAGGGCTATTTCAGCCGTTACAATCTAAAGGAGTGGGCGGAGACCCGTTACCGCAACTTAGAGAAGAAAGCATCAGACTGCATAGAGTGCGGCGTATGCGAGACCCGCTGCCCCTATAATCTCCCCATCCGTCAGATGATGCAAAATGCCAAGGAAGTCTTTGGGGAATAAGGAAGTGTTTTCATGAGCGATATTGCTGCCATTGATGCCAATTTTAAGGTGGAAACGAAAATAGCCCAAGAGGACTTGCGGTTTTATGATCCCCGACAAGCCCCCTTCCAAATTTGCGGTGTGTATTTTGAGGACGGGAAATTCCGCCGTATGCCGGAATCCGTGGCCAAAGCTGTCAACCCCGGTGTTCTGCGCCTGCATGCCAATACTGCCGGCGGCCGTATCCGTTTCCAAACGGACAGCCCCTATGTTGCCATTCATACCCAAATGCCAAGCATTGGCAAAATGCCGCATTTTGCCTTGACCGGCTCTGCGGGCTTTGATCTGTACGGCAAGGAAGAAGGGGAGCAGGAGCGGTATATGGGAACCTTTACGCCGCCCTTTGCCATTGTAGACGGCTATGAAAGTATCCTTCGTTTTCCTGGGGCAAAAATGCGGGAGATCACCATCCATATGCCCTTGTACAGTGAGGTGAGCCAGCTGTATATCGGTTTGCAGGAAGGCGCAACTATCTTGCCGCCCAAGCCCTATAAGGCGCAGAAACCCATCGTCTATTACGGCTCCTCCATTACTCAGGGTGGTTGTGCATCCCGGCCGGGCAATGCATACCAAAGCCCCATTGCCCGAAGGTTAAATGTAGATTATGTAAACCTTGGCTTTTCGGGAAGTGCCCAAGGCGAACAGGTAATAGCGGACTATATTGCAGGACTTCCTATGTCTGTTTTTGCCTATGACTATGACCACAACGCGCCTACGCCGGAGCATTTGCAGGAAACCCACGAGAAAATGTTCCAGACAATTCGTAAGGCACACCCGGATATCCCCATCGTCATGATGTCAAGACCCAGAGCGTATTTAAGCGCAGAAGATCAACGGCGCTTGGAAATTATTACGGCTACCTATGAAAATGCAAAAGCCCGGGGGGATCAAAATGTGTACCTGCTTACCGGCCCGGAACTGATGCGTGATGCAGGTAGCGACGGTAACGTAGACGGCACACACCCCACAGATTACGGCTTTGCCTCCATGGCCCGTGTCTTAGGCGACTTGCTTGAGAAATTGAAATAAAAATATCGCCAAGTCATTTGACTTGGCGATATTCTATTTTTAATTAGATTTCCAAATCCAGCTGGGAGATAACAGCTGCGCAGCGCGGGCACAGGCCGTTTTCATCGGATTCAGTGGAGTGCATCCAGCAGCGGGGACACTTCTCACCACGAGCTTCGGTAACACCTACGGTCAAACCGGGCAGGTTGGTGCCGGTGCCCACAGTTGCACCCTCGGGAGCAGCTTCCCAATCGCAGGAGGACACAATGCAGATCTCAGCCAAGTTGAGGCCTTCGCAGGCAGCCTTCACAGCAGTATCCTGGATATCCAGGCTCACATGGGCCTCCAAAGCCTTGCCGATACGCTTGTCAGCGCGAGCAACCTCCAGCACGCCGTTTACATCCTGGCGCAGCTTCATCACGGTGTCCCACTTAGCCATAGCAGCCTCGTCCAGGCAGTAAGCAGCAAAATCGGTGGGCATCTGATTCAGCAGGATGTTCCGGGCATCGTCGCCTTCCCGATGGGGCATTGCCTGCCAGATCTCATCACAGGTAAAGGCCAGGATGGGAGCAAACAGCTTTGCCAAAGCATCCACGATCAAGAACAGAGCGCTCTGTGCGCTGCGGCGGCGCAGGCCGTCAGGCAGCTCGCAGTACAGCCGATCCTTGATAATATCCAGGTAGAAGGAGGACAGCTCCACAACACAGAAATCGTTGATGATGTGGGAGACCACATGGAACTCATAGTTGTCATAAGCCTTCTTGCAGGCAGCAACCAAATCGTTCAGCTTGGTGAGAGCCCACTTGTCCAGTTCCTCCATCTCAGCGGGAGCAACCAAGTTGTTGGGGTCAAACTCGTTCAAGTTGCCCAGGCAGTACCGGGCGGTGTTACGGAACTTCAGATAGTTCTGGGCAATCTGCTTAAAGATCTCCTTGGAGCAGCGTACATCTGCGTGATAGTCAGAGGATGCAGCCCACAGACGGACGATATCTGCACCGAAGTCCTTAATAAGGTCAGCGGGATCCACGCCATTGCCCAAAGACTTGTGCATAGCCCGGCCCTGGCCGTCAACCACCCAGCCGTGGGTCAGCACCTGCTTGAAGGGTGCGCCCTGGTCCAATGCGCCCACAGAGGTCAGCAGGCTGGACTGGAACCAACCGCGGTACTGGTCAGCGCCTTCCAGATATACATCTGCAGGCCACAGCTCGGGGGTGCGATGCATGAGGGATGCAAAGTGGGTGGAACCGGAGTCGAACCAGCAGTCCAGGGTGTCGGTCTCCTTGTCGAAGTCTTTGCCGCCGCAGTGGGGGCAGGTGAAGCCTTCCGGAACAAGTTCCATAGCTTCCTTCTCGAACCATACATTGGAGCCGTGCTCATCAAACAGGGCAGAAATCTTAGCAATGGACTCGGGGGTGGAAACAGGCTTGCCGCAATCCTTGCAGTAGAACACAGGGATGGGCAGACCCCAGCGGCGCTGACGGCTGATACACCAGTCTGCACGCTCCCGGATCATGCTTTCCATCCGGTCGCCGCCCCAGGCGGGGAACCACTTCACGTTCTCGATAGCCTTAACAGCCTGATCCTTGAAGGACTCCACGGAGCAGAACCACTGAGGTGTTGCCCGGAAGATAACGGGCTTTTTGCAGCGGTCGTGGTGGGGGTAGGAGTGAACGATCTCTTCGGAAGCGAACAGAGCGCCGCTTTCCTTCATATCTGCCAAAATTACAGGGTTGGACTCTTCGGTCTTCATACCGGCATACTTGCCTGCGTAGTCGGTGTGGCGGCCGTAGTCATCCACAGGCACAACCAGCTCCATACCGTAACGCATACAGGTCTGATAGTCGTCAGCACCAAAGCCGGGTGCGGTGTGAACACAACCGGTACCACTGTCCATAGTAACATACTCAGCGTAAACCAGACGGGAGGTCTTGTCCAGGAAGGGGTGCTTAGCCAGCATATTCTCGAAGAATGCGCCGGGATAGGTTGCCAGGATCTCATAGCTGGTATAGCCGCCGATACCCATAACCTTTTCACACAGAGCCTCTGCCACGATAAAGATCTCATCGCTGTAGTCAGGCTTCACCAGCACATAGTTATCACGAGGATGGAGGCAGATAGCCATATTGCCGGGCAGGGTCCAAATGGTGGTGGTCCAAATGACGAATTTGACCTTGCTCAGATCAAAGCCCTCCAGCTTGCCCAGATCGTCGGCGATGGGGAACTTTACATAGACGGAAGTACAGGGATCGTCCTTGTACTCGATATCAGCTTCCGCAACGGCGGTAGCGCAGAAGGGACACCAGGTAACGGGCTTCAGACCCTTGTAGATGTAACCCTTGTCGAACATCCGGCCAAAGACCTTGACCTCCTGGGCCTCGAAATGCTTGTCCATGGTACGGTAGGGATGCTCCCAATCGCCCACAACACCCAGGCGCTTGAAGCCGCCCATCTGCTTCTGAATGAAGTCCTCAGCGAAATCCTCACAAGCCTTCCGGAATTCCGGCACGGACATATCCTTGTTCAGCTTCTTCTTGGAGTTTTCGATAGCGCGTTCGATGGGCAGACCGTGGTTATCCCAGCCGGGCACATAGGGAGTGTAAAAGCCCATCATAGCATGGCTGCGGACGATAAAATCCTTCAGAGCCTTGTTCAGCGCGTGACCCATGTGGATGTAGCCGTTACTGAAGGGAGGGCCATCGTGAAGAATAAAGGGGGGCAGATCCTTATTTTTTTCCAGCAGTGCGTTGTAAAGATCCAGCTCGTTCCACCGCTCCAGCATACCTGGTTCCCGGGCAGGCAGACCGGCCTTCATGGGGAAGTCGGTCTTGGGGGTGATAATGGTGTTTTTGTATTCCATTGGAAATACCTCCATAGTGTAATCATAATAAAAATGCCTTTGTCCCTATATAAGAGACAAAGGCATTGTGACCTCTGCGGTACCACTCTCATTCCGGGAATATCCCGGCACTCGATTTTGCTGTATCGGGCAAACCCGGCGCAGCCTACTTTTATTCGGTGCGCTGCTCAAAGGGGATACAAAGTGTTGGATGCCTGCTGCCTTGCACCGTACGGCAGCTCTCTGTTGGCATTGCCAATCTTTGCGTGTCCTTGTCTAAGCGTTATTTATCCTTTTGTGGGGTCGTAATTGGGGCCGAACTTCAAATCCTTGAATTTCTCGGTTGCGTCGGAAACAGGGGGCTTGGGCTCAGCGGTAGCTACAGGTTCTTCGGCAGTGCCGATCAAGTTCTGCAGGGTTGCGGAGATCTCGTCAGCCATAGTGTCGGCCTCGGCCTGCTTGCCTTCTACCTGGTCAAAATCAAACAAGCCGGTGTCAGCAGTGGGTGCCGGGAGATTTGCGGCCTTGATGCGGTCGAGCGCCTTTACACAGGAAAGAATCTGCTCTCTCAGCTCGTCGATCTTCGCACAAGCGGTCTTCCGGGCTTCTTCCACCCGGGCTTCCTCGGCAGCAATCATAAGATCCGCATTCTTGGCGCTCTCGATAGCGGCGGCATTGGCTTCGTTCAGCATCTCAGCGCATTTGGCCTCTGCTTCTTCCAGCATCACATCACAGGTCTTCTGTGCGTTGACGATGGCATCTTTCATGCTGGTTTCGTTGTCCCGGTATTCTTCCAGCTTGCTGACCAAAACCTTCATCTTGCTCTTGAGCAGAGCGTTTTCCTTATGCAGGGTGGTGAAGTCTTCCAGCAGCGGTTCCAGGAACTGGTCTACGGATTCCATATCATAGCCGCCAAAAGTGGCGCGGCCAAAGGAAACCTGTTCAAGATCTTGGGGTGTTAACATAGTAAATCCTCACGGTTTCGTATTACATATAGGACTCGGACTCAGCCTGCAGGCTCTCCAAATCGCCGATTACTTCCATGTTGTGGGGGCAGAACAGATAGGTAGCCTGCGCAACCTTCTTAACACGGCCGTCCAGCGCATAAACGCTGCCGGAGAGGAAGTCCACGACCCGACGGGTCAGTGCCTTGTCCACATTTTCCATATTCAAAATAACAGCCTTCTTCTTCCGCAGCTCGTCAGCGGCCTTGGCGGTGTCGTCAAAGGTCTTGGCGTGGAAGAGAACAACTTCCTGCTTGCCGGACATGCTCAGTACCTGACCGCCAAAGCTGGAAGAAGTTGCAGCGGGAGCAGCAGGAGCGGACTCTGTAGCAGTGCCGGCAAAGGGAGAGGTGCGGCGGCTGCTGCGGGGAGCGGGCTCTTCTTCATACTGATCTACTTCGTCCTCGTAATCTTCATACTCGTCGTCGGAGTAAGGCTGGGTGAATTTCTTGACATTGTCCCAAAAACTCATATGTCTATATCCTCCTAATATGTTCGTGCTCTTCCCGAACTAAAAATTACTCAATAATGTCTTGGGCCGAAGATAGCGGTGCCAACACGGATCATAGTGCTGCCGCAGGCAATGGCATCGGCATAATCACCGGACATACCCATAGACAAAATATCGACACATACATTATCGTATTTTTTTGCCGTTATGTCAACAGAAAGGTTATATATTTTTTGAAAAAATTTATGATTTTCTGTAGAAATTTGGCAAATTGGGGGGATAGCCATAAGTCCACGGACACGAATCGCGGAAAATTCACCGATTTTTTCCAAAAGAGGATGGATATCCTCCTCAGCGAAACCGGACTTGCTTTCTTCGCCGGCAATGTTGATTTCCAGAAGCACATCCTGGCAGATACCCTGGCGGGCAGCTTCCTTGTTGACGGCCTCCAAAAGCCGGATAGAATCGATGCTCTGAATAATGCCCACCTTACCCACAACTTGCTTGACCTTATTGGTCTGCAAATGGCCGATGAAGTGAATGGGAACACCCTCATAGGCGTTTTCCGACAGCTTTTGTGTCAGCTCCTGTACCCGGTTCTCACCGCAGCAATCAATGCCGGCGGCAATGGCCTCACGGACAGCAGCTGTATCGTTCATTTTGGTGGCGGCGCACAGCTGGATATCCTTGGGATTCCGGCCTGCGGCAATGGCGGCCCGGCTGATTTCCTCTTTGATGCGGGCTACATTTTCTGCAATAGACATTTTCTATCCCTCCTTTGGTAATACACAAAAAGGCGGCGAAGCTTTGCTCCGCCGCCTTTTTGTTACGCAGTTACTGCTTTGATCGGCTTCATTGGGGCCAGTGTGGAAATAGCGTGCTTGTAGATCATCTGCTGTTTCCCTTCACTGATGAGAACCACCACAAAGCTGTCAAAGCCTGCGACGGTGCCCCGGAGCTGAAAGCCATTCATCAAAAAGAGGGTGACGGGAACTTTATCCCGGCAAACCTCCTGCAAGATGGCTTCCTGTAAATTGTTTGGTTCAGACATATGTATACCTTCTTTCTTTGGGATACACAAATCTTACCATTATTCACTTGTCACATTCTGCTAAAACCTGTCGAGCCTTTGAAAGAATTTCGGAAGTTCCCTCGCCACTTTCCCGGCGGAGCCAGTGAATGGCCGGATTCCGCCGAAACCAGGTTAATTGCCGCTTGGCATATTTCCGGGAAGCCTGCTGCACAAGCTCTGTGGCAGTTTCTATGGAACTGCGCCCGGCTAAAGCATCCACAAATTCCTTGTAGCCGATGGCCTGCATGGCGGTACATTTTTCGGGAACACCCTCTTTGAGCAAGGACTTGATTTCCTCCAATAAACCCTGGCGGAGCATTTCCTCCACCCGCCGGTCAATGCGTTCATATAAAGTTGCCCGGTCAGCATCCTCTAAGGCAAACCACACAGGATTATACCGTGGCGGGATCTGCTGGGTTTCCAAATTGTGTTGGGTGATGGTCTTGCCGGTTTCCAAATAGACTTCCATCGCCCGGATGATCCGCTTTTGGTCAGAGGGGTGTAGCCGCTGTGCAGATTCTGGGTCTACTTCCCGGAGCTGTTGGATCACGGCTTCAATGCCTTCTGCATTTGCCAGCTTTTCTAAGCGCTCCCGGCAGCCGGTGGAAGGGCAGGGGGCAAAGGCGTTACCCCGTATCAATGCGTCCATATAAAGCCCTGTGCCGCCAACGATAATGGCGGTCTTATCCCGGGCCAAAATATCGTCCACAATGGGCGTTGCCATATCGCAGTACTTGCCCACAGAGAAATCCTCCCAGGGCTCGGCAACGGACAGCATATGATGGGGAATGTTATCCATTTCTTCTGCGGTGGGCTTGGCAGTGCCAATGTCCATCCGCTTGTAAACCTGCATGGAGTCGCAGGATACGATCTCACCGCCTAACTCCTTTGCTAAGGCAATGGACAGGGCGGTTTTGCCGGAGGCCGTCGGCCCGGCAATACAGATGATGTTATTCATAAGGGTCAATCCTCAAATTCGCTGCCATCGACAGCGTGACCGCATTCCGGGCAGTATTTGGGCACAGTCCATCTTCTGCGTACAAGATGATGACCGCAGTTGGGACAACGGATGGTCAGCATAATAATGATAGCAACTGCCAAGAGCGCAACGCCGATCCAGGTACAGACCTCGGATTTTCCATATCCCAACGCAAACAGACCGATGCCTACGGCGGCAATGCCGTAAAAAATAAATTGTTTCAATCGAAGGTCGGTTCTCATAAAGCCTCCTTAGCTGCGCTTAAACTGCTTTTCCAGCTGCTTTTTGCTTAAGGAAACACAAATGGGTCTGCCGTGGGGGCAGTGTTTTAAGTCTTCCCGGCTCAGGACTTGCTTGGCGAGTACCAGCAGCTCTTCCTCGCTGCTCTTCCAGCCGGCCTTGATAGCGGCCTTGCAGGCTACCGTGTGCAGCAGCTCATCCCGGACGGAGTCCTTCCGCTCCTTACGGCCGTTCAGCAGATCGGCAGCCAAGGTCTGCAAGGCATCCACAGCCTGGGAGCTGTCCAAATCCATAGGGATCTGCCGAATGAGCAGGGTGTTCTCGCCAAATTCCTGAATCTCAAAGCCCAATTCTTCCAAAAGGGCTTGATTATCCAGCAGGATCGCGATTTCGTCGGGGCTGGACCGATGGGTGATGGGGGTCAGCAGTGTTTGGGCGGAAATGGCCTCTTGTTCCGCTTTCAGCTTTTCGAAGAGGATCCGCTCATGGGCGGCGTGCTTGTCGATAAGATAGGCCTCCTCGCCTTGCTCCACCAAAATATAGCTATTGTACAGCTCACCCACATACCGCCAGGGAATGTCCTGGGGCATAGCCTCCATAACCACCTGTTCCGGCTCCGGTTCGGGAGCGGGCGCAGGTACAGGAATAGGCGCAGGTGCGGGACGGGAAATCTGCACAGATTCCCGCACAGGGGGGATTGCCGTCTGTTCCACCGCAGCAGCTACAGCGGCAGCCGCCAGGGGAGAGGGCTTGGGGGCTTCTTTTACCGCAGTTGCAAAATTCTTATACTCCTGGGCGCTCATGGTTCGGAAGAAATTTTCCTGTTTGGGCGCGGGTTTTGCAGATGCAGGAGCCGGTGCGGGCGCAGGTGCAACAGGCTTTTGAAACTGTACCTGGGGTCGATCCGGGGCCTTGTTCAGTGCGCCTAAAACCCCATAGTGAATGCAGTCAAAAACTGCCTTTTCGTTGAGGAATTTCACTTCCGTTTTTGCCGGGTGGACATTCACATCCACGGCGCTTGCCGGCAGGGTCAAATGTAATACACAGGCAGGAAATTTGCCTGTCATGATCTGATTGCGATAGGCTTCTTCCAAAGCGGCGATCATCAGCCGGGACTTTACAGGCCGGCCGTTGACAAAGAAGGTCTGCAGTGCCCGGCTGGGCCGTGCATCGGTGGGTTTGGACACAAAGCCGGAGAGGGTATAGTTTTCCCACTTGCTTTCCAGGGGAACAAGCCGCCCGGAATCCCGGCCGTACACGCAGTACACAGCCGCTTCCAAACTTCCCGTGCCGGGAGTGGACAGGACTTCCTTGCCGTCCCGCAGGAAACGGAAAGCGACCTCCGGGTGAGCCAAAGCCTGCATTTGGATGGCGGCAGCAACCTTGCTGCCTTCTACGGTGTCAGACTTCATAAATTTCATTCTTGCCGGGGTGTTGAAAAACAGATCCCGGACAATGATGGTGGTGCCGTCGGGGCAGCCTGCCTCAGACTCCTCGGTAATGATACCGGCCTCCAAGCTGAGGCTTGTGCCGCTGATAGCACCGGGGGTCTTGGTCATCACATCGATGCGGCTGACAGAAGCCACTGCCGCCAAAGCCTCGCCACGGAAACCCATGGTAACGATGGCAGCCAGATCCTCGGCGGTTTTTAATTTGGAGGTGGCATGGCGGAGGAATGCAGTCTTTACATCCTCGGGGCTCATACCGCAGCCGTTGTCGGTGACCCGCAGAAAGGTCATACCGCCGTCACGAATTTCTAAAGTGATTTGGGATGCGCCGGCATCCACGGCGTTTTCCAACAATTCCTTCACAACAGAGGCTGGCCGTTCCACCACCTCGCCGGCGGCGATTAAGTTGGCAATATGGGGAGAAAGCTGAATGATTTTAGGCATAAGATCACCTCATGGTAGACATACCGATTTGGTTGATAATCATGTGAATGAGAATTGGAGCGACAATGGTGTCGGCCCGCTCGTAAGCCAGGGAAAGGGCAATACCTGCCGGGAGATACTGCATAAAGCAAAGCAGAAGCGTTAACCAGTCTACGCTGCCGATAAAACCGACAACGTGAATGGAAGAAAACACCACAGCAGATACAATGTAAGCCAAAATGCGATGCTTTCGCTGTAACTGCTGAAAAATTAAGCCACGGTACAAGGTTTCTTCCACCACCGGCACGAGACAAACAGTGCAAAGCCCCATAATTACGGGATTCTCCTGGACCATTCCGGTCACAGCCTGGTCATTTACGTTGGCAAAGTTAGGGCTTATCCAGGTGATCAAAAAGCCCAAAAGGATCGTGCCCCAGTAGTACACACCGAAGCCGATCAAAACGCTGATCAGACATTTGGGAATGTTTTTCCAGGCAGCTTGCAGGGAGCGGCCCAAAAACCGGTGAAAAATCGCCACAACGCTCACGAAATTCACCAGAAAATAGATGATGTTAAGTGTGGTAATAGATAGGGGATATCCCCATAAATAGGCAACGATGGCGATTAAGGAAGATAAAAGGATCTGACTAAAGGCCAGGTAGATATAGCCCAAGATGTTTTCCTGGCGGGTGGTGGCAATGGAAAGTTTCATATTACTCCAGCATTTTCTTCAGTTTGTACAATTCGTTCATAGCTTCGATGGGTGTCAGTGTTTCCACACTGATGGCGGCCAGTGCCTGGGCGACCTGCTGAGAACTTAAGTCCAGCATGCTGATCTGGTCGTCAACTTCTGGCTGGCGTACCTTCACAGGCCGGGGGCTGTCGTCATTTTCCAGTTCTTCAAGGATTTGTCTTGCCCGGTTGATGACACCGCCCGGCAGGCCTGCCAGCTTGGCAACCTCCACACCGAAGCTGTCGTCGGTAGCACCGGGAACGATCTTTCGCAGGAAGATCATTTTGTCGCCCCGCTTTTTTACAGCGATATTGTAATTCTTGATACCGGGGAGCTGCTCTTCAATGATGCTCAGCTCGTGGTAATGGGTGGCAAAAAGAGTCTTAGCCCCCAACTGCCGGGGGTTGGCAACATATTCCAAAACAGCCCGGGCAATGGCCATGCCGTCATAGGTGGAAGTGCCGCGGCCGATCTCGTCTAAGATCAGCAGGCTCTTGGGTGTGGCATACTTCAAAATGGAAGCCATCTCCGCCATCTCCACCATAAATGTGGATTGGCCGGATGCCAAATCATCGCTGGCACCGATACGGGTGAAAATTCTGTCCACAAGGCCGATCTTAGCGGACTTGGCAGGCACGAAAGAGCCCATTTGCGCCATCAAAGTGATGAGAGCCACTTGACGCATATAGGTGGATTTACCTGCCATATTGGGGCCTGTGATGATAGAAACGAGATTCTCACTTGTGCCCAACTGGGTGTCGTTGGGAACAAACAGAGTGTCCTTGAGCATTTTTTCCACCACAGGGTGACGGCCCTCACTGATGGAAATTTCATTGCCCAAAGAGATCTCCGGGCGGCAGTAGTTGTTTTTAACAGCAACGGTTGCCAAGCTGCACAGGGTATCCACCGCAGCCACAGCGGCGGCAGAGATCTGCACCCGGACAGCCTGCTGAGCCAAATGCTCCCGCAGATTGTTGAAAATTTCGTATTCCAAAGCGGTGCAGCGCTCTTTTGCGGTGAGCACCTGCTCTTCCAGTTCCTTCAGTTCCGGGGTGATGTAACGCTCGTTGTTGGTAAGGGTCTGACGGCGGATGTAATGGGCAGGAACTTGGTCTACAAAGGACTTGGAAACCTCAATATAATAACCAAAGACCCGGTTGTAGTTGACGCGCAAAGTGCGGATACCGGTCTTTTCCCGTTCCTCGGCCTCGATGGCAGCCATAATACCGGCGCCGCCGTCCATAATATCGTTGAGGCGGTCTACTTCCTCATTGGCGCCTTTTTTGATAATACCACCCTCGCGAACAGTCAGAGGGGGCTTTTCTGTGATGGTGTTTTCAATCAGATCGGCGCAATCGGTCAGAGAATCGATGGCCTCTTGTAATTTCTGCAGCATAGGAGATTTGCTCTGCTGTAAAAGCTGCTTAATATCCGGCAGGCTGCGTAAACCGCCGGCTAAGGACAGCAGATCCCGGCAGTTGACAGTGCCGGTGACGATCCGGGTCATCACCCGCTCAAAATCGGTTACATATTTGAGCGCCTCGGTGAGCTCACCCCGGGTGACAGTATCATTTACCAGTTCTTCCACAGCATTCTGGCGGCTGATGATCTCGCCGGCATCCAGCAGGGGCTTTTCCAGCCAGCTACGCAGGAGTCTGCCGCCCATAGGGGTCTGGGTCTTGTCCAGTACCCACAGAAGCGTACCCTTTTTGTCCTTGGCACGGAGCGTCTCAGCCAGTTCCAAATTCCGCCGGGCATCCAAATCCAGCTCCATAAATACACCGGTGGTATAGTAATGCAGTTCGTTGATATGAGAAAGATCGTTCTTCTGCAGTTCAATGAGCAGTTGCAGCAAGCTGCCCGCAGCCATCACAGCCTCGGGAAGACCGGCAAGACCCAACTCCGCAACAGATTTTGCGAAATGCTTTTCCAAAAGGGTTTCCGCGGCTGCTGCCATAAACTGCTCGGGCTTGCCCTCATCCAAACAGCAGTGCAGCCGATGGCGCAGCGCATCGTTAAGTACATCGTCGGAAGTGGCCTTGCCGTAACGGATGACCTCCGTGGGGGCAAAGCGGCCCAACTCCGAAGCAGCGGCCTGGGAATCGGCGCACACGGTCACATAGAACGCACCGGTGGAAACATCGCAAAATGCCACACCGATCCGGGTGCCTTCGCCGTACATACAGGCCATATAGTTGTTGCGGCTTTCCTCCAGCATGCAGCTTTCCGTGACCGTGCCGGGGGTGACGATCCGGGTGATCTCCCGCTGGACGATGCCCTTGGCCTGGGCGGGGTCTTCCACCTGTTCGCAGATAGCTACCTTGTAGCCCTTCTGTACCAGCCGGGCAATGTAGGCATCTACGCTGTGATAGGGCACACCGCACATAGGGGTCTGCTCCTCCACAGGCTTATTCCGATCCCGGGTGGTAAGGGTCAGATCCAGTTCCTTGGCGGCAAGACGGGCATCTTCGTCGAACATCTCATAGAAGTCACCCAACCGGAAGAACAGGATGCAATCCTGGTTCTGCTCCTTAATATCAAAATACTGACGCCGCATAGGGGTCATTTCGTTGGTTTTCGTTGCCATAGGATTCAATCCTTTTCTGTAAGTTTTCCGGTTAAGCTCCAGGTGGTTGCGCCGGTGACGGTGATATCGGCAAAGCTGCCAATCAGACTTTTATCGCCCATCAGCCGTACCAGTCGGCCGCCCTCGGTGCGGGCGGTGAGGAATTCCTTGTCAGTGCCGTCGATCAGACACCGCATCGTCTTCCCAATGTATTCTTTGTGCAGCTCCTCGGAAATTCCGTTCTGCACAGCGCACAGCCGGTCAAACCGGCGGTTCTTTTCTTCCTTGGGGGTGGGGTCATCCATGGATGCCGCAGGTGTGCCGGGCCGGGGAGAGAAAATAAAGGTAAACAGAGAATCGTAGCGAACCTGTTCGATCAAAGTGATGGTTTCTTCAAATTCTTCCTCTGTTTCTCCGGGGAAGCCCACGATCACATCGGAGGTCAGTACCAAGCCGGGCATAACAGACTTGGCGTAATTCACCTTTTCCAAATAAGTTTCCCGGTCATAGTGGCGGTTCATCGCCTTCAGAACCCGGGAAGAACCGGATTGGAAGGGAAGATGCAGTTGCTTTGCGATCTTGGGACTTGCCGCCATAGTGTCAAAGAGCTTCTTGGAAGCATCTCTGGGATGGCTGGTCATAAACCGGATGAGAAAATCTCCGGGGATCTCAGCGATTTTTTTAAGTAAATCAGCAAAATCCACACCCTGATCCAAGTCCTTGCCGTAAGAGTTTACATTCTGACCTAAGAGGGTAATGTCCTTCACGCCGTTTTCCACAAGGGCCTGGCACTCAGCCAAAATATCTTCCCATTTCCGGCTCCGCTCCCGACCCCGGACATAGGGTACAATGCAATAGGTGCAGAAATTATTGCACCCGTACATAATGGATACCCATGCCTTTAAGCCGCTGTCGCGTTGTTGGGGCAAGCCCTCTACAATAGAGCCGGGCTCATCAGCGGTGAAATAAGTCCGTTTGCCGGTAAACAGCACCCGGCGGAGAATCTCCGGAAACTGCCACAAATGATGGGTGGAGAACACACCGTCCACATGGGGATAGCTGTTCTTGATCCGGGTAACCACCTGCTCCTGGCCGGCCATACAGCCACACAAGAAAATCTTCTGCCGGGGATGGCGGCGCTTGGTGTGGGTGAGTGCACCCAAATTGCCGAAAACACGCTGCTGGGCGTGTTCCCGGATGGCGCAGGTGTTCATGACCACCACATCCGCACCCTCAGCTTCCTGGACAATAGCATAACCGGCTTCGATCAGCAGACCCCGGATCCGTTCGGAATCCGCCTCGTTTTGCTGGCAGCCGTAGGTTTCCACATAGGCAGTGGGGGTGATGTTTTGCTCCAGCCAAAAGGCTTTTATTTCCGCGCAGAAAGCAAGCTGACTATTCACTTGTTCCTGCTGTATTACTGTGGTTTTTCCGTTCATGGGAAAGCTCCTTGCAGATATAATATATCAATATAGTATAATAACATTTTTCCCTCTTTTTTGCAAGGGTTAGCTGAAATTTTACGGAATCGTAAATTTTTGTAAATAATCTTGCTTTTGGGTATCTTCCGTGGTAAACTATGGGGGAATTACTTATAAAGTAAGAAACGAGGAAAAGTTTATGAAATGTAAATTCTGTTTTGCAGAGGTGGAAGATAATGTAACCATCTGCCCCGTCTGCGGAAAAGCACTGGAAGAAACCGAGGAAACTCCCGTGGAGGAAACTGTAGAAATTCCTGCGGAAGAAGCTGAGGAAACTCCCGTGGAAGAAACCGCAGAAGAAACCGAGGAAACCCCAGTTGCGGAAGAAGTCCCCGCAAAGAAAAAATCCAAAGCCCTGTTGGTGGTTTTGGCAGCTTTGGGTGGCTTGGTGCTGGCGGCAGCTTTGGTGATTGCCGTGCTGTACGGTATGGGCTATAAGCTCAGCAATATTGGCGCATTCCTTGGCTTAAAAGAAGCGGAACTGGATTACAAGAACGATTACACAGTCTCTGATAAAAAGGTAGAGAAAATGGCCGATGAGGTGATTGCCAAGGTTGGCGATCAGACCCTCACCAACGAGCAGCTGCAGGTCTATTACTGGTTGACCGTGCAGGATTATGTGTATCAGTATGAATATGCCATCAATATGGGCGCAGATACGGAGCTGGGTTTTAGTTTGAAAAAGCCTCTGAGCGAACAGGTTTATGATCTGAAAACCGGCAAGACCTATGAGCAGTTCTTCCTGGAAAACGCCCTGGAGAGCTGGCGCAGATATGCAAGCTTTGTGCAGCTGTCTAAGGATAGTGACTTTGTGCTGGGCAAGGATATTCAGGACTTCCTGGATGGTTATAAAGAGGATTTGGAAGCCGCTGCAAAGGAAAATGGCTATGGAGATGCAGAAGCCTATGTAGATGCAGAAATTTCCAAGGGAAGCTCTGCGGATGCCTATTATGATTATGTATGCACGCAGTATACAGCCTTGGGTTACCTGCAGACCAAAGAACCTGAAATGGCACCTACGCAGAAGGAGATCGAAGATTACTACAAAGCCCATGAGGAAGAGCTGGTGGATGCCGGCTATGACAAGAGCGTTGGCAAGTACTACGATGTGCGCCACATCTTTGTTACTGTGCAAGGAGAGATGGGCGAAAAGGGCTATACCGATGCCCAGTGGGAAGAATGCCTTGCTAAGGCACAGAAGCTTTTGGACGATTTCCTGGCAAATGAGCCCACGGAGCAGAAATTTGCCGAACTGGCTATAAAGAATTCCGAGGACCCCGGTTCTGCTGCCAACGGCGGTCTGTATGCGAACCTGACCAAGGATTATGGCTTCATTAAGGAGTTCGAAGATTGGTATGTGGATGAGAGCAGAAAGCCTGGCGATACCGGCATTGTGAAGAATACCGGCAGCTCCAAGGTGGGCTACCATGTTATGTATTTCTCCGACTCCCGGGAGATTTGGAAGGACCAGGTGGAAACACTGATCCTTTCGGAAAAAATGGGTGAGCTGTTGGAGCAGACCAAGGAAACATATCCTATGACTGTCAACTATAAGAAGATCGTCCTGGGCAAGGCTGACCTCGCAACCGAAACAAAGTAAATTATAGAAATCCCTGTCATTTCGCGTAAAGCGAGATGACAGGGATTTTAGCATTTTGTTGGGTAGTTTTGCCTTTTTGTATGTTTGTTGATGTAATTTCTTGACAGCAGGGAGGGGGTATGCTATAAAGAACCTGTTAGGAAGCATGACTTCCAACCGAACGGAGGAAAATAAAATGCTGGAAAATATCTTGAAGGATCTGCAGTGCGGCAATATTTCCCTGCGCCCCTTTGTGGTGATGGCAGACGAGACCGAGCGGCCTCTGGAGTACACCGTTTCTGTGAACGAATCCGCCAAAAATTGCACTATTTCCGCCACTGACGGCATTGTGAAAGATTACCTGTTCCTGGAGTACGACGGCGATGAGATCACCTGCCGCCGCAGCTTTGAAAACCAGTCTAAGCAGACTGTCGCCATTAAAGAGCTGGGCCTGGAACTGAAGGGAATCACCTTTGGCAAAAAGCCCCGGGATGACTACTTCTACCACAATGAAAACCCCCGTATTTACGAGGCTATGACCTTCCCCATCGACTATAACCGTACCGCCGAGGATGCCAAGGATTCCGAGTTTGATATCGAAGCTGGCAACCGCTGGGCAGACCCCGGTGTTGTGTCCGAGCGTATCGGTGCCAGCCCCTATCAGCCCTTCCCCGCAATCATCATCAGTAACTATAAGACTAAGAAGGGCTTGGTTCACGGCACTTTGAGCCAGCGGGTATGCTACCATAACTACCTGGCAAAGCACGCCGATGACACCGTTACCCTCACTGTCTTCTCTTCCTTTAAGGGCACCCACCGGCTGACTGTGCAGCCCCACCGTGTGATCAAGGATGAGTGGTACTTAGGCGCTACCGATGAGGCCCACGATATTGAAAAGATCTTTGAGAAATACACCAAGGTCCTGCGTACCAAGCTGCCCGCCAACTACGGCGCATCCAACCTGAACCGGGACAATATGGTATGGGGCACCTGGAACGACGGCATTTACCGTGCAGTAAGCGAGGATTTGATCTTCCGGGAGACCAAGTTCCTGAAGGAAAACTTCCCCACTGTGCGCTGGATTCAGCTGGATGACGGCTACCACACCCACGCAAGAGATGCCCGTGGCATCAGCGTGCCCTACGAGGGTCCTGCCGGCGTTCACCAGGACAAGTTCCCCAACGGCCTGCGCCATTTGACCGACGGCATCCGGGAGATCGGCCTGCGTCCCGCCCTGTGGATCGGCTTGAAGGTCCCCCGCGATGAAAAGCTGTTTATTGACAAGGAAGCCGATGGCTGGTTCCTGGATTACAGCAACCGTATGGGCGAAAAGGGCTTTGGTATTTTGGACGTGAGCCGCGAGGATATCCGGGAGTATATGGAGTCCGCTGTGAATACCCTTTGCCGGGAGTATGGCTTTGAGGGCGTCAAGCACGACTTCTGGTCCTATGCCTTTGAGGCCAGCGATGATCTGAAATATGCAAACCGGGATAGATCCGGCTATGAGTACCGGGATTGGTGGCTGAAGATGATCCGGGAAGCTATCTGCGACGACGGCTACCTGCAGACCGGTTGCGATATCGTGATGGGTAACCCCTTCCTGGGCCGGTATTTCACCAACTACCGCTACGGCATTGACGTAGGCGGCGGCAGATGGGATTTGGTGAAGACCAATTATATGTGGGGCTGCGCCTGCTTTGCTACCCACACCGGCGACTTGATCGTACCTAACAGCGACGCTGTTGGCCGTTTTGCCAACCTGAGCGATGACGATTGCTTCTTCCTCACCAACTACTGCCTGGTCACCCATACCATGGTGGAGATTGCCGGCAAGCTCAGCGAGGCTCCCGAGGATGCCCGTATGCGCCAGCTGAGGAAGGCCTGCTGTAACCCCAATAACGGCCAGGACGTGTACTTCGTTGGCTACGATTACCGCAGCCCTGTCTATTCCGTCCCCGAGATTATGTACTTCAAGACTCCCCACTTCTCCACACAGGAAAACAATGAGGTCATTCCTCTGCGTACTGTGGGTCTGTTCAATATTGCGGAAGAGGCAAAGGATATGACCTTTACCCTGGCTGACCTGGGCCTGGAGCAGGGCGAGTACATCCTCACCGATGTTTGGGGCGGCGAGCAGTTCACCGTTACTGACAGCTTCACTGTCAATGTGAATAAGCACGGCAGCCGTCTGTTTGCTGTGACCAAGGCCGGTGGCCTGAAGCTCCACGATGCCAATGTCCGCGTGAACGCGGCAACGGTTTGCGGCAATGTGATGACCCTGGACATCGACTATGCCTACAAGGCTGCAGAGCTGACCTTCAGCGCAGCACCCAAATCCATCGTCTGCGACGGCAAGGAACTGCCCTTTACCGTAGAAAACGGTGTCACCAAGCTGGCCATCCCCGGCAAGAAGACTCTCACCGTTACCTTCTGATAATTTTTCAAAAGCCCTCACGCAATCAGCGTGAGGGCTTTTTTGTTGGTAGAATTTGCCTGCTACCTGGGGTAGATTTCGCAAAATGGGGTTTCTACAGACCGTAGAGTGGGGATAATGGCAGTAGGTAGCCTTTTAAACGGGAATGTGGTACAGTTTTGGCAGAAAGGAAAGGAGATCACAATGAGAACTGTAAAAATCGTGGCAGACTCCTCTGCCAATCTGCTGAAGATGGAAACTATACCCTTTGCCTGTGCACCCCTCAAGATCATTACAGCGCAGCAGGAATTTGTGGATGACGAGACGTTGGATGTGGCGGAGATGGTGACATTTTTTGATGCCAATAAAGGAAAATCTCAAACCTCCTGCCCCAACCCGGGAGATTGGCTGTCTGCATTTGCAGATGCAGATGATCTGTTTTGCGTTACCATCACCAGCGGCCTGTCCGGCAGCTACAATGCGGCCCTTGCCGCAAAGCAAATGTATGAAAGTGAGAACCCCGGCAAGCGTGTGCACGTGATCGATTCCCTGTCAGCCGGCCCGGAACTTAAGCTGATCGTGGAGAAACTGCAGGAGCTGATCGCCCAAGGTTTAGCTTATGAAGATATTTGCCACCAAATCCAGGACTATACCCAAAAGACCGGCCTGCTGTTTATGCTGGAGTCCCTCAAGAACTTTGCCGCCAACGGCAGAGTATCTCCTGCGGTTGCGAAGATCACGGGCTTGCTGGGTATCCGCATTGTAGGTAAAGCCAGCGACCAGGGAACATTGGAGCCACTGGATAAATGCCGGGGCGAAAGCAAATCCCTGGAGAAAATCATTGCCCACTTAAAGGAGCTCGGTTTGCAGGAGGGCAAGGTGCGAATTGCCCATTGTCAAAATCCCGAGGCGGCGGAGAAGCTGCAAAAGCTGATCGCAGAGCAGTTTCCCAAAGCGCAAACGGAAATCTCCCAGTGCCTGGGCCTGTGCAGCTATTACGCAGAAAAAGGCGGCCTGCTGGTTGGCTTTGAAAAGCTATAATATAACCCTCCACTGAATTGTCAGTGGAGGGTTTTTCTTAAATCTCAAAGGGCACTACATGATCCACCGCATCTGCGGCGGTAATAATGGCATCGTTGTTGTCGATATCGATCAGCTGATACCGGTCATTGCCCATGCCCAGCTCCTTCATATAACTCAGCTGGCGCAGACCGTGGCGGGTCTCTATCCGTTCTACCATCGCGTGGCGGAAGTGGGGAGGCATTGCGTAAATCATATCCACACAGGCCTGGTCTGCCGCCAAAATATCCACAGATGCGCAGATGCCCACATTGGGCGTTACCACCGGCTGCGCCTCGACACCCTCGCAGTCGCAGGAAACGGACATATTCCGCATCACGTTGATATACACGATCTTCTCACCAAAATGGTCGGTGACGGACTTTGTGGACTCGGTGATCCGCTCCATAAATTCTTCTTTGTTCATGCCCCACATTTTGCCGTTCAGGGCGTGGATCATGCCCTTGCCGATCTTTCCGTCGGCGCAGCCAATGCCGATGTTCTTGTTAGAGCCGCCGAAACCGCCCAGGGTATGACCCTTAAAATGGGTGAGCACCAGCAAAGAATCGTAATTCACAATATGCTTACCCACGGACATTTCCGTCAGCCACTTGCCACCCTTTACCGGCAGCATCATAGCTCCGTCCTCGTCCAAAATATCCACAGGGGCAAAGGTCCAGTCGTTGGCTTTGAGCACTTCCCGATGGCCTTCGGTGGTTTGTCGTTCGCCTTCGTAATAGGAATTGGTTTCTACAATTGCAGCGCCGGGCAGGGCATTGTCCGTAAGCTGCTTTACCCAGGGGCGGGGGATAATGTTAGGGCCGTTCCGCTCGCCGGTGTGGACCTTGATGGCTACCTTGCCGGTTAAATGGGAGGAGATTCGCTTATAAAGTTTTTCCAATCCGTCAGCAGACAGATCCCGGGTGAAATATACCACGCTTTCTGCGCCGCTGCGTTCGTTATAGGGAATATAGCATTCGCCGCCAGTACCTGCAATGGGTTTCATAAAATACCTCCTGTTCTCAATGGGCAAAGTACCCGGAATCACGCTGATTCCGGGTACAGTTTCGTTTACAGATTGTAGTACTTGTCAAATTCAGCGGGGTGGGGGATCTTGGACATCTCGCTGCACTCGGCACGCTTCGTCTTGATAAAGTTGGCGATCAGCTCCTCGGGGAAGACACCACCGGCGGTCAGATAGTCGTGGTCTGCCTCCAAAGCATCCAGCGCATCCTCCAGCCGTACAGGCAGATGGCTGAGCTTTGCCTTCTCCTCATCGCTGAGGTGGTACAGATTGAAGTCATAGGGACCCCAGCCGTTCTCGTGGGGATCGATCTTGTTCTTGATGCCGTCCAGACCGGCCATCAAAATGGCCGCATAGCAGAAATAGGGGTTGCAGGTGGCATCGGGATTACGCAGCTCAAAGCGGCGCTTGTCGGGGCTCTTGGCGTAAGCGGGGATGCGGATAACAGCGCTCCGGTTGGAGGTAGCATAACCCACAGTTACAGGCGCCTCAAAGCCGGGCACCAAACGCTTAAAGGAGTTGGTGCTGGGGTTGGTGATGGCGCACAGGGAAGAAATGTGCTTCAGCAGACCGCCCATGAAGTAGTGAGCTTCCTTGCTCAAATGGGCATAGCCGTTGTCGTCAGCAAACACGGGCTGGCCGTCCTTGAACAGGATCATATGCACGTGCATACCGCTGCCTGCCTCGCCGTAAATGGGCTTGGGCATAAAGGTAGCGCTCTTGCCGTACTTGAGGGCGGTGTTGTGGATGATATACTTGATCATCATGGTAGCGTCAGCCATGTGGACCACTTCGCCCAGCTGAGGCTCGATCTCAAACTGACCGCTGGCAGCCACCTCGGGGTGATGATAGTTGATCTCAATGCCGGCATCCAGCATATGCATACACATCTCACTGCGGCACTCATAGGCCACATCAAAGGGCTTGGCAATGTGATAATTCTTCTGCTTGGGGACAATGACGCCCTTGCCGTCAACGGCGGAGTTCCAGTAGGACTGCTGCGCATCCACGGATGCGCCGATGTAGTTGCCCTGGACACCCCAGGTCACATCGTCAAACAGATAAAATTCAAACTCGGGGAGGATCTTCATCTCGTCAGCAACGCCACTGTCCTTCATATACTGCACAGCAGCCTTGATGATGTTCCGGGGGTACTGAGCCAGAGGCCGGTTCTGAGGATAATCGATGATCATGGCATTGCCGGTCATAGTCAGCGTAGGAATGGTGCAGAAGGGGTCGATCATGGCGGTGTCGGGATCGGGAATAAACACCATATCGCTCTTTTCCACCACTGCATAGCCGTAGTTGGATGCATCGAAGCCAATGCCGGCCTTCATGGTTTCCTCGGAGAAGTTTTCAGCGGGGATGGTCACATGGCGGTACTGTCCGTTGATGTCCACCATCTTAAAGTCTACCATCTTAATATCATGCTCTTTGATGATATTAAGAACGTCCTGAATGCTTTTTGCCATTTTCAGATTCTCCTTTGTTATGTATTTTATGGAATTAGTATAACAATGCAGTGGGGTATAAGTCAAGAAAAAATGCTCAGATCTCCGTAAACTCGTAAATGTAGCAGACAGTGCCCCTGTAGGTATAGACCACTCGGCCGTCAGGCAGGTCTTCTTTTGTGAATTTGGCAAAGTCCGCACTGTGCTTTTGCCGAATATAATCGGCGGGGTCATTCAGCTCAGCTTCTTCAAAGGTGGTCTGCGGATGGGCCTCCCCGGCGCACCCGTTTAGAAATGTAGCAACGATCTCGTATTCTTTCATAGAAATGCTCCTTACATTTGATTATTCTAATTATACCACAACTTTTTCCAAAAGAAAAGCAAAAAGGCTTCCCCTTCCGATTGTCATTGCGAAACCAGTCCACAGACTGGTTGTGGCAATCTCGAAAAACGGAATGCAAAACCGCCGCCCGGAATATGGGCGACGATTTCACTATGGAGAGTAAATTATTTGTTGGCTTCTCTTGCGGCTTTGTCGGCCTCGTAATTGGCGCGGTCCTGTGTGCCCAAGGCGTTGCGGAACAGGACAGTTCCCGTTTCATCTGCATCAAAGGTGTATTCCACAGATGCGTGCCAGCCGTCATTTAGGCAGATAGGCTCGTAGCGGCGGAACAGGCCGTCATCGGTGGGGAAATAGCCATCTCCCGTGCCCGTGTATTCCGTCAGTTCCCAAATGCAGTCTAATTCTTTCTCTTTGCCGTAAGGCCGGGAGAATTTTACGATGCCCACCCCCGGCGCAAACCAGTAGTCCATCGTACCACCCCGGTAGCCGTAACCACCGCTTTTACCGGTGAGGGTAAAGGTAATGTGGCGACAATTTTCAAATTCTCCTGCAGCCGTGGTGACGCTTTCATCCTCCAGTACATCGAAGATCAGATGTTCCTTCTCCTGCCAACCATCAATGTCCTTTTCAATGTGATACCCCGGCACCCAGGCATCATCCCATACGCATCCTGCTGCATCCTTGAGAATGTCATACAGGAAATTGTACAGCACCTTGGAGCCTTCGTTGCCCCGCACACGGTCCTTCCATTCAAAGGAGTAATCACGATCGCCTTCAATGACCTTTCTGCTTGTGCCAGTCAATTCGATCCGTTCAAAGAAGTTCCAAAAACCTTTTTCGGTGTAATTGGGGTTAAAATCCGGGTCAGTAGCAAAGATCCGCTCCATCACATTGGTAGCGATGGTGGTATGCACTTTTTCCCGTTTGGTTTTGGCAAGCTGTGCTGCCCGGGCCAAGGGCTGGCTCACATCAGATAGTTTGTGATGGTACTGGCTGATTATTACAGCATACTCGTGGCGTGCTTGCCGTATTTGACCGTGCCAGGAGCTTTCGTCGTATGCTTTGAGATGGCAGAAACAATTTGCCTTTACCATTGCGCTATCCTCTGTTGCGGCGGTGATTTCAAAAAAGTTTTCGATGTCGTAGAGCATACCCTCCTGGCTGTCGGTGGTGTAGCACCACTTGTTGCCAACAGCGAAAGGAAGCAGACCTGTACCGCCTTGTACTGTATAACTTTCCAATTTCCAGATTTTGGTATTACCCCATATTACCTTTTGATATACGATGCCCACATTGGGGCAAAAAGCGGTTTCACAGTAGGTAAGACCGTGGCTGTTACCCTCGAAAACAAATACAGAGCAGTCTTCAAAGACTCCGGCAGGTGCGTCAATGGTGATGCCTTTTTCCCGGTAAGTAAGTTTGTTGCCGCTATTTGCAGTTGTCACATCGCCCACTTTCATATCCGGGTCGTAGATTAAGTTTCCTAACCGAGATGCGTTGTAAAACAGGCCATCATTGGAGAAGTGAAGACCACCTCTTGAATAGCCGGGCTGTGTCCAGAAATACAGCTTGCCGTCAATGTACTTGTACACCTCACCGGTGGCAGAGTAAAAGAATCGCTTTTCCGGTATTCCCAAATCCTTACGCTTTTTCTCACAGTCCAATGCGGCAAGAGCGTTGGCATAATACACATCTTCCGGTTCCAGCAGTTCCAAAACCTTTTCATAGGCCGCAATACATTCGTCGTATTTGTCATCGTCCATATAGGTGACACCCAGCCAAAAATAGACATAGGCCAAAGTTTTGGGAAAGCCCTTTTCTTCTAACCAAGGGATTTGGGTTTCTTTAATAAATTCAATTCGCTTTGCACCGCTGTATTTGTCGTGTTCGTTGGCAACCACGCACTGCATAACCTCTTCGTTGTGGCCTTGCAGTGCGGCTTCCTTCATTCGGGCAAGAACGGTATCGTTCCGTTCCCCGGGCAGCCACCAGTAGCCTGCCATCAAAGTATCCGCCAAAGCATACTGCTTTTCTTTGGATTCGGATAAGTCCTCCACAGCCTGCAAAACCCGCCGGTATTCTTCTTCAAACCCGGTCTTATCGTCCTTCAGCCGCCAAAGCTTGAGCTGCTCCACCTGCCGCATGACCCGGGCAAGTACACGCTCGTTATCGTCATATTGCTTTTCCATAAGACCATATTCCTTTCTCAGTTGTTTCCGCCCCTGGCTGAGCCGCCATTTCACCGTTCCCGCCGGCAGGGAAAGGCGCTTGGCGATCTGAGCGATGGAAAGTCCCTCGAAATAGTGGAGTTTGATGGCCTCCCGGACCTTCTCACTAAGAGATTCCACAGTTTCGTGAAGCTCTGCTGCTTCAAGCATTTCCGTAAGCTCATCGTCCTCTGACACATTGTGTAGTAGATCCAGGCTGATATCCGGGATGGCATTGCGGTAGTGGATAATCAAAGTCCGCGCCTTGTTTTTGGCAATGCTGCATACCCACGGGCCGAACTTAGCCCGTTCCCTCAGTCGGTCTAAGTTGATCCAGGCAGAAACAAAGGCATCCTGGGATGCATCCTGGGCGGAAAACTGATTCTCGGTGATTTTGAAGGCAGTACCCATCACGGCGCGCTCGTGCCTGCTCACCAGCTCCTCAAAAGCAGCTTGATCTCCCAACAGGGAAAGCTCCACCAAGGTATCATCTGAATGGTTTACATAATGTGTCATTTGCGGTTCCTCTCTTATCTTTTTGGGGCGTTCACTTATAAGACACAAAAAATACCAAAAAGGTTGGCTTTTACAAAAAAACTTTTGAAAAAGCCCTCCCCTGTGGGGAAGGCCTATTATCAAACATTTATCAATTTGTTATAGACCCGGCGGTAGATAAAGGTAGCCAGGATGAATGTGCAGGTGTCGGAAATAGCCTGGGCTGCCACCACGCCGTACAGACCCACAAAATGGTTGAGGATCAGCAAAATGGGAATGGCGAACAGACCCTGCCGGCAAACGCCTAACAGCAGGGATTCCTTGCCCTTGCCCATAGCCTGCAGGCAGAAGACCTTTTGGAAATTGGCGATCATAAAGGGGGTTGCCAAACAGGCGATCCGCAAAAATTCCGTGCCGTATTTCACAGTTTCCGCATCCCGGATGAACAGGGTAACGATCTGCCGGGGCAGCAGCTGAAAAACAGCGATGAAGAAACAAGCGGTAACCATGCCGTAGATCTGCGCCCTGCGGGCAAAATCCCGCATCCGGGGGTAATTCTTGGCGGCGTAGTTGTAGGCGACCAAGGGCATCATGCCCTGGCACAGGCCCATACCGATGTTCAGCGGCAGCATATCCGCTTTGGTTACAATGCCGTAGGCAGCCAGTTTCACTTCTCCGTAGCTGACAGTAAGATTGTTTTTGATAATGGCAGTGATGTTTGCCAAAAGGGTTGTCATAGTGGAGGGCAGACCGATGGCCAAAATCGCACCCAGAGTCTTCCTGTCCACCCTTGCCAGCTTGGGAGAGAAGGTCAGAACGGACTTATTTCTGAGCCGATAGTAAGTAAAAATAAAGAAGAGCAGGGAAATGACGTTGGAAAGCAGCGTAGCCATAGCCGCACCGGTGACCTCGTTGCCGGGAGGCAGGATCACAAACATAAACAGCGGATCCAAAATGATATTGGAAACACCGCCCAAAGCAAGACCGAAACCGGATTCTTTGGAATAGCCGGCGCTGCGGAGCAGGTGGGACATGGTCAGACCAACCGTGGAGGGAATAGCGCCTACGACCAGGACCCAAAACAGATAGCTGGTGGCATAATCCAAGATAGCATCGGTAGCGCCCAACAGCCGCGCCAACGGCTCGGTAAACAGCAGGCAAATAAGGGAGTATACCGCGGCAAGAGCCAATGAGCCGTAAATACTGAAAGCGCCTACCCGGCGGGCGTCGTCCTCTTTCTTTTCACCCAGTAAACGGGACAGCAGACTGCCACCGCCCACGCCAAAAAGATTGGATAGGGCATTGAGCATAAAGAACAAAATGCCCACCACACTGGCAGCGGCCACCTTGTTGGGATCGTTGCTCATACCGATGAAGACCGTGTCGGCCATATTGTAGATCATGGTAATGAGCTGACTGACGATGGTGGGGATTGCCATTGTCAGCAGAGCCTTGCCCACCGGCATCGTTTCAAACAGCTCGGTTTTACTGTATTTCTCTTTCACCTTGCGCCTCCGTCAAAAAGGAAAATGTTTTACGTATTATAGCACAAAAGCGCCCAAAACACAAGGTCCGGCGCTGCATAGCGCCGGACCTTCTAAGGTTATTTTAAGGTCAAACCGTCGCTGAAGGCCTTGCCGACCTTTTCGCCCAGCACCAAATACTGATGATGGACCGGGTCAAAGGTAATGGGCTGCAGCTTGGCAACGTCTACCTTGCCGTCTTTGTCCAAATAGTCCTCGTCAACGCAAACATTGATAACCTTGCCAACCAAATGGCAGGATTCGGGATTGTAGGAAAGCATTTCACATTCCAGTGCCATAGGCAGCTCGCCGATCAGCGGTGCATCCACAAACTCTGATTTTGTTGCGTGAAAACCGGCTTTTGCAAACTTATTCGGTTCTTTATTGCCGCTGACAATGCCCACATAATCGCAGGCCTTTACATACTGCGCAGTGCCCATAGACACCGTAAATGCCTTGCGCGCCTGAATATTCTTGGCGGTCTTGTGCTCAGCCTCCACACAGATGGTAAGCTGCGCTTCTTCCGTCACACCGCCCCAAGCGGCATTCATAGCGTTGGGTGTACCGTCTTCATTGTAAGTGCCGAGAATAAACACCGGCATAGGATAACACATTTCTTTTGCACCAAAATTTTTCCGCATAATAGGTTCCTCCCGTTATCGCACTACTGAAGAATGACTATAAATATAAAATTCCTCCTGGCTGGGCATCCAGGTCTTTTCTTTGGCTGGGAAAGTGGCATCAAAAGTCTCCACTGCAGCGGTGTCCTCGCAGCAATCAGCGGCAGTACTGGGAATGTACATCCAGTTTTTACCCTCCAGCACTCCGGGAATTAACTCACAGACCAAAAGCGCTGTGGGGAAATTGCCGGGCACCACAAAGCTGACATTTTTCTTCTTGCAGCTGACAAATCCACGGCTTACATAGTTGCCGGGGTTTCCGAAATTGATATTTACATCATAGCCCAGCTTCCGGGCTGCTTCAAAGGAATGTTCAATCAAGTGCTTGCCCAGCTTCTGCCGTTGATATTTAGGCGCAACACAAAGGGGGCCAAAAGAAAGGATCTCTTTCCGAGTTCCGTTTTCATCTTCCAGCCAGGCTTTCGTGTACATAATGTTGCCAATGATCTCCCCGTCCTTTTCCAGCACAAACGCCAGCTCCGGGATAAAATCAGGATGAGAACGCATTTGATGAACATAGTAATGTTCGTCAGCGCCTGGTTTATATATATTCCAAAAACTTTCACGGGTCAAATTTTCCACTGCCCGATAATCATCAGGGGTTTCATTGCGAATGATAATATCCATCATAACAATTCCTTGTAGTTTGTCAGACATTGCCTGCAGAATAAGTATAGCACCGATAGAAGTGCGTTGCAAGAGGGAGAAATGCGTGTTATAATAGCACCGAGAGGTGATCATCATGAAAAAACTGCTATCGATGCTGTTGGTAATACTTGTTTTGACTGCTTGTGGACAAAATAAAGACAATAAGCAGGAGGCGGGATATATGAACATCACAGCGCAGCAAGCTAAGGAAATTATGGACACGCAGGGCGGCTACATCATTTTAGATACCCGCACCCGGGAGGAATATGACGAAAAGCATATTCCCGGTGCGATTTTGATTCCCCACGATCAAATCAAGCAGGAAGCAGAATCTGTTTTGAAAGATAAGAATCAGCTGATTTTGGTTTATTGCCGCAGTGGACGCAGAAGCAAACTGGCATCGGAAGACTTGGTAGCACTCGGCTATACCAATATCAAAGAGTTTGGCGGCATCATTGACTGGCCCTATGCGGTAGAGTAATAAAAAGGAAGTGTGTATATGAAAATTTATCCCTTTTTGAAGAGTTTATCGGATCAGGATACAAGTCCTGTGGTAATTTGTGATTTGCAGCACACGATCGTGTATATGAATCCAGCCGCCTGCCAGCGGTATGCCCAATACGGGGGTGCAGCGTTGCTGGGAAAAAGTCTGCTCCATTGCCATAACGGGAAGTCCGGAGAATTGATCAAGCGGGTGCTTGATTGGTTTGCTGTTAGCCCGACCAACAACCGGGTACATACCTTCTATAATGAGAAAGAGAACAAGGATGTGTATATGGTTGCGTTGCGTGACGAAAAGGGCGCATTGATCGGCTATTATGAAAAGCATGCGTACCGCAACCGGGATATGACACCCTTTTATGAGCTTACTTAAGGGGTGGTAAAATGATCATTTTGATTGTCGGTGCGACCCATACGGGAAAGACAGCCTATGCGCAAAAGCTTTTGGAAAAATACAAGTACCCCTACCTGTCCATCGACCACTTGAAGATGGGCCTTATCCGCAGCGGACAAACGGAGCTGACCCCTATGGATGACGACAAGCTGACCGACTACCTGTGGCCCATCGTCCGGGAGATGGTAAAAACAGCCATCGAGAATAAGCAAAATCTCATTGTGGAGGGGTGCTATATTCCCTTTGATTGGCAGAAAGATTTTGCCCGGGAGTACTTGGAACATATCCGATATGTGTGCCTTGTGATGTCCCCGGACTATATTGAAAATCACTTTGCGGACATTGTGGAAAAGGCAAGCGTCATTGAGTGCCGCCTGGACGATTCTGACCTGGATAAGGCTGAACTGATTGCTGAAAACACATATAATCTTTCTCAATGTGTTGCCTACAACTTGCCCTACATATGCATTGACAGGTCATATGACCGGATGGAGCTGATTTGAATGGATAATTATGACTTGCAGGTGGATATCGGCAAGCGGATATTTTTGGAGCACGACCAGGAAAAACTGATACGCAAATTCCGACTTGAAGCGGACGAACGGCATATCTATCTGACATATATGAACACCCCCTGCCGCATCAACAGAAACGATGGGGGAGTGGAAGAATACAGCAAAGGTGCGTGGAAGAATTGCCGTTCCTTCAGCACGGTGATGACCGTCTATGATTTGCTGTGCTATCACCAAGGTGTTGATGCGCCTGCATTGACGGGACAATGGTGCGCAGTGGGCACGTTTGTTGTTACCGGCGTTACGAATACGGAAACCTTTACAAAGCGGTATGCCGCGATATTTGACGGCCGCCTTGACGAATTGAAAGCAGCTTGTGAAAGCTTAGGCGGTATCCTGCAGCCACCTATGGCAGGCGCGGACCTGACCTGCTGCTTTGGGGTGACACCGTTCTTCCCGGTCCTGTTGCAATTCTGGCAAGGCGACGACGAATTTCCGCCCAAGCTGATGCTTCTGTGGGATCGGAATACGGATAAATTTCTGCATTTTGAAACAACATTCTATCTGCAGGGCGACCTGCTGGAACGGCTGAAAAGCTGTATGGAGGGAACCTATGACCCTGAATGAAATGATCTATAAGCGCAAATCCTGCCGCAGTTTTACGAATGTGCCTGTAGACAGTGCGATGCTCGAAACCATCAAGGCTTTTCCGATGAAGCCCCTGTATCCGGAAATCAAAGTTCACTGGGATATCGTACGCAGAAATCAAGTGAAGTGCATTTGCCCGTGGACCACACCGCAGCTGATTGCCGTTTACTCCGAGGAAACCGATGGATGGCTGGAAAATGTGGGCTTTCTGTTTCAGCAGATGGACCTGTATTTGCAAAGCCTTGGTCTGGGTGTTTGTTGGCTGGGTATGGGAAGGATGAATCCCAAGACCACTACCCAGGTGGCGGGCATGCAGTTTGTCATCATGCTGGCCTTTGGCCATCCCAAGGGCGACCAGCTGCGCCACGATTTCATGGCATTCAAGCGGAAAACACCGGAGCAAATTGCAGACCAAGCCGATCCTAAGCTGGAGCCGGCACGGCTGGCACCTTCCGCGGTAAACGGTCAGCCCTGGTATTTTGTTCACAATGGCGACACCGTCCATGCCTACTGCAAGCATAAGGGAAATCGCTTGGATGTGGGCATTGCTTTGGCGCACCTGTATGTGGCAAATGCGGAAACCTTCCGCTTTTTCAAGGCGGATCATATACCTTTTGTGCCGGGATATGAATACATCGGCAGCGTGGTGCTGGGAAAGGAAATGATATGAAACTGCTGACAAATGCATTGACAAAATTTGTCTGCGGCCTGCTTTTGGTGGGAGTGTTGATTTTTCTCCCGGCAGGCACACTTCATTATTGCAAAGGCTGGCTGTTCATTGGTCTGCTCTTTGTTCCTATGCTGATTGCCGGTTTTGTGATGTTCTGCAAATCTCCGGAGTTCCTTGCCAAGCGCCTGGACGCAAAGGAAAAGCAGGCAACCCAGAAAGGCGTGGTTGCTTTCTCAGGTCTTATGTTCATTGCCGGCTTTGTAGTGGCGGGATTGGACTTCCGCTTTGCTTGGTCTGCAATGCCCGCTTGGGTGGTCACTGCCGCATCAGTGCTGTTCTTGGTGGCCTATGGCCTGTATGCCGAGGTGATGCGGGAAAATGCTTACCTTAGCCGCACTGTCAAGGTAGAGGAGGGGCAGAGAGTGGTGGATACCGGCCTTTATGGCATTGTCCGTCATCCTATGTATGCTGTGACTATCCTGTTGTTTTTGATGATCCCGTTGGTGTTGGGATCTTGGTATGCGCTGATTGCCTTTGCGTTCTACCCGGCAATTATCCTTGTTCGGCTGAAGGACGAGGAAGCCTTGCTGACAAAGGAACTCCCCGGCTATGAAGCCTATAAACAGAAAGTAAAGTACAGAATAATTCCATTTGTGTGGTGAGGTACGTTGTGAAAGATAAGGTGTATGCATACTTAAAAACTATCCCCAAGGGGAAAGTAACCACCTATGGACGGATTGCCCTTTGGTTGGGAAACAAGCATTATGCCAGGGCGGTGGGCAATGTCCTCCACGGTAACCCCGACCCTGCCCAATATCCTTGCCACCGTGTGGTAAATAGTAAAGGTAAGATGGCGGAAAACTATGCATTCGGAGGCCCGGAGGCGCAGAGAAAGCGCTTGGAAAACGAAGGAATTATCTTCGAAGAAAATGGAACTGTCAATCTGGAAAAGTATGGAATATAGAGGTAAAACAATGATCAACAAGCTTGGTTTTGGCTTTTTGCATTTGCCGAAAAAGGGCGAAGAATTTGACTGGGATACAATCTGCGATTTGGTGGATGCCTACATGGCCGGTGGCGGAAAATTCTTCGACACCTGTTATACTTACTTAGACGGCAACAGCGAGCGGGCCATCAAAGAATGCGTGGTCCAGCGGAAAGCACGGGAGAGCTTCGAGATTTGCGAAAAACTGCCCGGCTATCTGTGCAAAAGCTACGCCGATTGTCAGAAGTATTTCGATGAAGAGCTGGCCCGTTGTGGCGTGGAGTATTTTGATATACTGATGCTCCATTATTTGAAGGAAGAGAACTATGCCATTGCGGAAAAGTACGACGAGTTTCGTTTTCTCAGGGAGAAAAAGGCTCAGGGCCTTGCCAAGCGGATCGGGTTTTCCTTCCATGGCAGAGCAGCTTTGCTGGAGAAAATTCTCACTGCCCACCCGGAGGTGGATGTGGTGCTGATCCAGCTGAATTATTTGGACTGGGAGAGCGAAGGAGTGCAGTCCCGGCTCTGTTACGAAACCTGCCTGCGCCACGGTAAAAAGGTAATGGCCATGGAACCGCTGAAGGGCGGCACGATTGCCAATATTCCCCCGGAGGCGGAAGAGGTTCTTCGGAGTGTCCACCCGGATTGGACACCTGCCGATTGGGGTCTGCGGTTTGTGCAGTCACTGCCCGGCGTGGAGGTTTGCCTTAGCGGCATGAATGCCATGGAGCAGGTGCGCGCCAATATCCGCCCCTTTGCGCCCCTTGGCGATAGAGAAAATGCTGCGCTGATGCAGGCCCGGGAAATCATTTGCAGCAAAACCGCCATCGGTTGCAGCGGCTGTGGCTATTGTGAGCCCCATTGTCCCAAAGGGATTCCCATCCCTCGATACTTTAAGCTCTACAACGAGGTCAGCCGCTACCCCGGTGACGGATGGAAGATCAAAATCAGTTATCGGCAGGTTTCAGGCGGAAAGGCATCTGCGTGTATCGGATGTCATAGCTGCGAGAAGCACTGTCCGCAGAACCTGGAGATTTCCAATCTTATGAAAACCATTGCCCAGCGGTTTGAGGGCTGAAAGGGAAAACCGATGTTGATAAAAGGATGTCAAGAGGGGAAGGGAACGCCCCGGCTCACGGAAGTGAAATGCCCCAACTGCGGCGAGTTTGTGGAAGTGTTCATTTTGATGGGAGGCCCAGTCGGTAAGACCGGTACCCTGGTCAGCGACGAAACCTGCACCTGCGGACATGTCCTCCCCGCCGGCAGTTTTGAATCAGATTACAAACAATAAGAAAAGGCACGGGATCTTTTTGATCCTGTGCCTTTTCTTATTTTTCTTTCAGTTTTTCGTTGATTTTCTTGGCTTTGGCGCGGGTGATGTTGTAAATAACAGTCCATATTGCACCGTAGCAGCCGATAAAAATGCCGGTAAACACCAAAATGGGCTTTAGTTGATTCAGCAGCCAGCCGTTTATCAGATAGGTGAGGATATAAGCTATATACAGCACACCGCCGTGGAGCAGGATCATGGTGGGCAGGGGCAGCTGCTCTGTTTGATAGATGGCTGTCATACCCGCTGCCACAAAAGCAAGCGCTGTGATAGCCAAGATACCCTTGCAGACCTCCCCTGGGGCAAGGGATTCCGCAGTGCCGGTAGCACCCAAAATGCCGTAAATGATAGCCAAAACCACCGGACCGCCGGCAGCGCAGAGGAGTCCCCGGAGGAGAAATTCTTTGAGGAACTTTTTCATTTGTTGTCGAACCTCCTTTTGATTTGGGCGAAACACCGCCGGGATACATACTCCCGGTAGCCGCATTTGAACACAGCATCCACCGCGCCGGTATACGCCACAGCAAATCGATCCAGTGCCTGTTCGTTTGCCAATGCGCTTTTGTTGATGCGGATAAAAGAGGCGGGGAGAGCGTTTTCCAGTTCGTATAGCCGCCCCTTCAGCCGATAGCGCTGATTGTTAGAATCGATGGCATAGGTCTTGCCGTCTAATACGGTAACGCATTCTATGTCCGAAATCGCCAGCATTTTGATGTCATCTTCGGTATAGCCGGGAATGCGGTCTAAGTGCTTGGAAATTAACGCTTCGATCTCGTCGATGAGCGGGGAGCGTTCCCGTGCAGTGATAACTATTTCTTCGTCCTTGTCCTTATCGATGATGAGCCTGAATTTCATCCCGTCACCTCCTGTGGCTGTATTATATCATAACCGGAATGAAAAATGTTGCAAAATATATTTATCGGTCATTTTGATATGGTAAGTGGTAAAAACGGATAAAATAAGCCAGCAGCCATTTAGTGCTGCCGGCTTGTAGTTGCACGTCATTGCGTATCCGGTGAGACGGAGGGCAGATTGCCCAAATTGTTGTTTTCGCTGCCGTCGGGGATGGATTTGAGGTATTCCGTATCGCCCCGATGGGCAATACCCACCCCGGCGATTTGCCCCTGCTTGGCCATGTTCACTGCCTGCTGCTTTTCGACGAAACTGTTGTCAGAGAGCTGATAGCCGGTGATTTTGCCGCCTTCCTTTACAAGGCCAACAATGCGTTTGGCGTTGCTGTTTGCTTGGGGAATTTGATCTAAAGTCTGCTTTACAAGCTCTTGCCCGTCCATAAAAACCACTCCTTTGGGCTTAGTTTTTACATAGGGCAGGAGAATATACGACTTTTAAGCGTGGAATTAATTTGTAAGCCAATTCTCCAAAAAACAAGTAGCAAATAACGAAAGTGTAAAAAACAGGACGGTGAATACTGCAAACATATGATTTCCTCCTTTTTGTTTCAGATTGCACTTTACTTCCATAAGGATTCCTGCTAATATTATTATATAAAATGATTTGCGGTTTGCAATTATTATACGGACGAATAATATAACAATATCGCCAAACCTTGCGAAATTATGAAAGGATATTGCGGAAATGAAGTTACGGATTCTGAACAATAAGATGGAAGAGGTCGAGGGACTTTATAATGAATATCCCTATGTGTTTCACCATGTGGATTTAAGTAAGACGGCCATTCCCTGGCATTGGCACGAGGAGCTGGAGTTTTGTTATGTGCAGGCCGGCAGTGTGAAGGTTTCTACAGCAGGACAGTCGCAGGTTTTCAAAAAAGGAGAGGGCTTTTATATCAACAGCAATGTGCTGACTTCCATGACAGACGGGGCTGATTGCGTTATAGATTCTCATTTGTTTCATCCTGTGTTTCTCGGCGGGCATTTCAAAAGTGTATTTGAGACAAAGTATCTGAATCCGGTCCTGCAGAACAGGAATTTGGATATGTTACCCATTCGCGACGAAACAGAAACGCAAAGGCATCTTCTGCAAAAGCTTCGTCAGCTGTCCAAGCTGCAAGAGGGGCAGGATGTGGAATTGCAAACCCGCAATCTTCTCAGTGAGATATGGCTGCTGCTTTTGGAGACATTAAAGAACACGCAGCTCAAATCCTTGCCGCCGAAGAATCAGGACAGAATTCTCACCATGATGGCGTTTATACAGGAAAACCATGCAAGAAAGCTGACCTTGCAGGAGATTGCCGATGCAAGCGCAGTCAGCACCCGTGAATGTTTGCGGTGTTTCCAAACATCGATTCACCAGTCGCCGATGGAATATTTGGTGGAGTATCGTGTCCAAATGGCTGCAAGGATGTTGGAAACCACGGACCTGTCGGTTACAGAGATCGCAATGCGGACCGGCTGGGGGAGTAACTCCTATTTTACAAAAATGTTCCACCGGATTCGCGGAAAGACCCCCAATGCCTACCGTAAAGATTACCTTGCGCTGAAAAAGCAGGCGCTGAACAAATAATGAGGCGGATATGTAAAGCGGCATACTTCCAATCAAAAAGCAGGAATGGCTAAATGCCATTCCTGCTTTTTGGTCCAAGTGACAGGACTCGAACCTGCAGCATCCTGCTCCCAAAGCAGGCGCGCTACCATTGCGCTACACCTGGATAGATGTGTTATTTACAACGCCCTTATTATATAGTACCCGGCCATAAAAATCAACCCAAAAAATCTGCGTTTCTTCGAGATTGTGCAAGGGATTTCCTGTTGACTATTGTGCCAAAAATGTTATAATTACATACATAAAGAGCTATTCTTATCAAAATGAAGGAGAAACCAATGAGAGGCATACCGTCTTTGATAACCGATATTCGCAAAAAAGTGTTTACCGAGGTGGCTAAAATGGCCTATGCCGGCGGCGATTACTCCAAGGCAGAGGACTTGCCCTATGTGATCGTTCCCGGAGACCGGCCTTTGCACCGGGAGTCTGTGTTCCTGGAGCGGGCCATCGCCGGCGAGCGTGTCCGTTTGGCTATGGGCCTGTCCATTCGGTCTGTGCAGACCCGTACCTTGATGACCGAGGGAATGGATGCAGCAGCCGGAGCGGAGCAGTATTACGAGCCCCCGCTCATTAACATTATCCCTTACGCCTGTCATGCTTGTCCTACCAACCAGTACAAGGTCAGCAACTACTGCCAGAACTGCCTTGCGGCATCCTGTCAGAAGGTCTGCCCCAAGGATGCCATTTCTTTCCGGAACAACCGTTCCTATATTGACTTGGATAAGTGTATCCGTTGCGGAAAATGCGCCACAGCCTGCCCCTATAATGCCATTGTTCACTTAGAGCGGCCTTGCCAGGCTGCTTGCGGTATGGATGCCATTACTTCCGATGAGCATGGCCGGGCGGTGATCAACCAGGACAAGTGCGTGGCTTGCGGCCAGTGCCTTGTGAGCTGTCCCTTCGGCGCCATTGTGGATAAGGGCCAGATTTTCCAGGTGATCCAGTCCATTCTGAAAGGTGATAAAGTCATTGCAGTGGTTGCCCCGGCCTTTATCGGCCAGTTTGGCAAGCACTCCACCCCCGGTAAATTCATTGCAGCGATGAAGAAATTAGGCTTTGCTCGAATCGTGGAGGTGGCGGTAGGAGCGGACATCTGTACCATAGAAGAGGCCAAAGACTTTATGGAGCGAGTGCCCAACGAGCAGGACTATATGGCGACATCCTGCTGTCCGGCCTGGCAGTCGATGATCTATAAGCTGTTCCCGGGGGAAACCAAGAACATTTCCATGACACTGACACCGATGGTCTTCACAGCCCGCTTGATGAAAAAGAAGTACCCCGGCTGTAAGGTGGTTTTCGTCGGCCCTTGCGCGGCTAAGAAGCTGGAGGCAATGCGGGAAGACATCCGTTCCGATGTGGATTTCGTCCTGACCTTTGAAGAACTGCAGGGTATGTTCGAGGCTAAGGAGATCGATTTTGAAACCATCGAGCCCTTGGACGATTTGAATGAAGGCTCAGCTGCCGGCCGCGGCTTCGCGGTAGCCGGTGGCGTTGCCAAGGCGGTGGAGGATTTGGTCCACCAACTTGACCCCGACCGGGAGATCAAGACAGCCCGGGCGGAGGGCCTGCGGGATTGCCGGAAGCTGATGGCAATGGCAAAAGCCGGCAAGTACGACGGTTACCTTTTGGAAGGTATGGCTTGCCCCGGCGGCTGTGTGGCGGGAGCAGGTACACTGCTGCCTGTAAATTTGGCCACCAATGTGGTAGGCCGCTACCAGTCGGAGACCGACCGGGTCAGCCCCACAGACAGCGCCTACCGGGACACCGGCAGAATCCTGGATTAAGAGAAAACCATACGGCATATTGCTGTATACCAAAAGAATCGCACTGTGGACAAAAACTGTTTAATTCAGAAAGGGGAAGCATCATGAAAAAAGCAACAAAGATTTGGTTGGGTATAGCAGCTTCCCTTATCTTGCTTGGAGGCATCGTATTTGGAGGTGTAATGTCAATGCTTCAATGGGATTTTACAAAACTTTCTACGGTGAATATGGAGACAAATGAATACCAGATCAGCGAAGAATTCAGTGGAATTGCGGTGGGAACGGATGTTGCGGATGTGGCGTTTGCTGTGTCCGAGGATGGGAAATGTGCAGTAAAATGCGAGGAAGAGAGCAAGCGGAAGCACACCGTCACCGTGAAAGAGAATACCCTTGTGATCAAGATGGAAGATAACCTGAAATGGTTTGAGCGGATCGGCATTCACTTTGCTGCGCCGAAGATAACCGTATATCTGCCCAAGGGGGAATACAATGAGATTCTCATTCGGGAAGCCACCGGAGATGTACAGATCCCCAAGGATTTTACATTCAAAACGGTGGATATTTCGCTGAGTACAGGTAAAGTGGATTTTTCCGCGTCTGTTTCTGAATCTATGAAAATTAGAGTCAGCACAGGGCATATCTGCGTGAAGAATATATCTGCCGGTTCTCTTGATCTTGTTGCTACAACTGGCAGAATTACCGTTTCCAATGTGGTCTGCCGAGAGGATGCTGCGATTCAGGTTTCCACGGGAAAAACTGATCTGACCCAAATGTCCTGTAAAAATCTTACATCCAACGGCAGTACTGGAGATATTACCTTAACGGATGTGATCGTTACAGAAAAGCTGTCGGTAAAGAGAAGTACAGGTGATGTGAGATTCGAAAGCTCCGATGCCGGGGAAATCTTTATGAAAACAAGCACCGGCGCAGTTACCGGAAACTTGCTCTCGGAAAAGGTCTTTGTCACAAAAACCAACACAGGCAAAGTAAATGTTCCTGGGACGGTCAGCGGCGGAAAATGTGAGATCAGCACAAGTACCGGCAATATTAAGATAACTATAAGCAAATAATAAAATTCCCACTGTAGAATGAAGTCCACAGTGGGAATTATCTTTTAATGTCCGGCAGGATCGTTGGGGTTGCTGTTTGGGTGAGTCGTGTAGAAATAAATGGTAATCGCGGGACCGCCGCCTTGCACATGCGTATTGAAGTATAAGGTCTTGTGCTGCAGATATTCAGAGACCACTTTTCGACCGTCCTGTTCCAGAATACCAACGGTTTCAAAGTCTGCATCTAAAGCGGCAAGAAGCGCATCCATATCGGACACAGTATCCTTGTTCACCAGCGCAGCTCCGAAAAATGCAATTCCGTTGCCGTTTCCGTTGAGCTTTCCGTAAACACCCTTGATTTCTATAGGATTTTCTTGGCTGTGTTGTGAGATGGTATCAGAAAAGTCCCTCAGCAAATTTCTTAAGATCTGCTTGTTTGTCCGTGCCGGGGCGGTTAAGAGATATATGCCGGCGATAACCACTAAAACAATTGCCAATACGATCATAATGCCTTTTTTCATAGTGTTTCCCCTTCCTCCCCGTAGCGTTCCTGGCGTTGTTGCTGAAATACTGCCTAAAATTACTATACCATATTGTTTTTTAAAATCAAGTTAAGATATGTAAAAAGACCTCGGCGCTAAGCAGCTTAGGTGCAGATGTCCTGCGGAATGATAGCAAACGGACCTGCCGAAAGGCAGGTCCGTTTTAACTTGTGGAAAGGAATTACATATCGAAGGGGGAGCGATGGGAGCGCCGCCGGTGGCGGATACAGCGACCTGAGCGAGTGGCCGCGGTCGATAAAATCGAGGAAAAGCGTAAGCCCGAAGATTTTATCGGGCACCGCAACAGGGGAACCCAGTTCTGCGCAGCTTAGGTGCAGATGTCCTGCGGAATAATAGCAAACGGACCTGCCGAAAGGCAGGTCCGTTTTAACTTATGGAAAGGGATTACATATCGAAGGGTTCCATACCCAGAACGGGGTGACCAACAGTGCCCAGGTACTCCAGCAGCTGCTCGGGGTCTTCCTGGCAGATGGTCTCGTCGGCGACCATATCGGTGAAGTTCTCAACACCGTACATCTCCAGAACGGTAGCATCCAGGCGCTCGCGCATCTGATCCTTCAGCATCTTGGGCATCCAGACGATACGGCCGGGGCCGCCTTCGGCTGCGATGAACTTCTTGGAAGAGATGAAGTGCTTGCCGTGGCCCATGAAACCGGGAGTCTGCACACCGCCACCGGTCATAGAAGCCATCTCGGAGAAACTCATGCCCAGAGGTGTGATGCCGGGGTGCTCACGGCAGGTAATGACCACGCCCATGGAGCAGGGCTCAACGCCGCAGATACACTCGAAGCAACCACAGGAGGTCATGGGATCCTGGAACAGGGAGTACAGAGTGATCTTCTCAACAGCACCCTGGGAGTACTTGCAGACAGCCTCGTCCATGGAATCGTAACGACCCAGCTTCTCGTCCTGGCAGCCGGTCTTGAGGATGGGCTGGCAGGGACCTGCGGGATCCAGCTCCTGGGTAGCCTTAGCATCCAGCCAGGAAACAGCGCCGCACAGACCCAAACGCTCGGGAGTAACGATACAAACATGGCTGGGGGAGAAGGCCTGACACATAATACAGGTGTAGAAGGTGTCAACGGATTCGTCAGTCATAGAAGCCAAACGGGCATCGCGCTTGTTGAAGATCTCGTTAGCTTGTGCGCGCAGCTCCTTGTTCTTGTCAGCGTCAACAACGATGGTGACCTGGCACTTGTCCACAACAGCCTCGAACTCGCTCATGACCTTGGCGTACAGAACTTCGCCCAGGTGAGCAAACTTGAAGCCAGCCTCAAAGTCGGCCTTGGAGATACGGACACGGATCATATCACGCTGACCGGTGTGCATAACGCCCTCAATGCAGTTGATCCAGGCGTGGATCTTACGCTCCATAACGGACTCGAAGTCAGCCTGCATAGCCTTGCCGGCAACCTCAATGGTGTAGGACAGGGAGATCTTGGAGCCGACGGGGATCTCGTCGATCTCGGGGCCGATAACGGTGATCTTGTGATCCTCGACTTCCTGCATGGTCTTGGTCTGCACCAGCTCGAAGCAGTCCACACGGGAGCCGTCCACTTCCACCTGCATATCGCCCTTACGGATGATCTCACCCTCGAAGGCGGTAGCGTAGGAAACGGGAATGTCGATCTTGGTGATCTTCAGCTTGATGTCGCGGGCTTCCAGAGAAGTTGCATTCCACTTCTCGGTATCCAGCTGCTGAATCAGGCTCTTGGGAACGCGGAACATATTCTCGGTCTCGTTAGAGATAACGGGGAAGCCCAGCTGAATAGCGCCGGCACCGTAGGAAACGATCTCGTCGGACAGGGACTTGTAAGCGTTAACAAAAGCGCGGATACGGTCCATGGTGTACTGATACAGAGCCTTGGTATCGCCGGGAGTGATGTTACCGAAGATCAAAGCAGCACGCAGAGCCACGGAAACCACGTGGATAACGGACTGATCCTCGTAACCCAGGGGCACAACACGCACGCCCTCGCCCAGATTCATACCGGCATCAGCACAGTGCTTGACGGAGCTGCCGGTCAGGGTGACCAGCAGGCCCTGTGCCTGGTAGGACTTGGCCAGAGCTACGGTCTCAGCGGGATCCTCAGCGCCGCCGATGATAACAGCAACACCGGGAATATCGCCGGTAACCAGAGGCAGACCCAGGTTACGGACGAATGCGTCGGACAGGAAGCCCATCTCGGGCTCTGCGTAGGGCTCTGCACCCTGCAGATACTTCAGAACTTCCAGGAATTCTGCACACAGAGCAGAAGCAACACCGCTGTCGAATGCGTCCTGCAGACGGGGGTTGCGGGTCATCATGGGCTTGATGTCATTTTCCAGAGCGGCCTTCAGCTCACCCAGGTTATTGATCTTCTTGCCGGTGATGGAATAGTAGCAGGGGATGTTGTAAGCGGTGTTGGGGAAAGCGACGGCTTCGGCCTCGCCGAACTTGGCGATGGCAGCGTCGATAGCGGTTACGGTACGCTCGTAGTTGTAGTCGTTACCGCTGAAAACTCTATCAAAAAGTGTCACGGTTTTTCCTCCTATTTTTAATCAAGTTCATCACGATCTAAGATCGCTTTGATGTTGCGAATTTCTTCGATTGCTTTGGGGCTGAAATCGTAGGGTGATTTACCCTGGCGGTCTGCGTCGATAATATCGGTGTTGTAGTGGATGCAGCCCAAGAAGTCCTCAGCGGGAATGGCGTTGCGGACGAATTCTTCGTCCTGGGCATCCCGGATCTTGTTGGCAACCACACGCACCTGCTTGACACCCAAATCCTTTGCAAGACGCTTTACATTCCGGTAGGTCTGTACGCTGCGGGCGCCGGGCTCAATGACCACGATAAACTGGTCCATATTCGCCGCAGTGCCTCTGCCCAAATGCTCCAACCCCGCTTCCATATCCATGATGACCACATCGTTTTTTCGATAGGTCAACGCAGACAGGATGGATTTGAGCATCACATGCTCGGGGCAGACACAACCGCTGCCGCCCACATCCACAGTGCCCATCACCAAAAGCTTTACGCCGTTGATCTCCTTGGAAAAGGTATCCGGAATGTCGGAAACCTGGGGATTCAACTTAAAAAACTTATTGGCGGCGGTAGCGCCGGTGCGTTCTTCAACCAAAGTACGCATTTTGGAAATGGGGACGATGGCGTCCACTTCATCCTGTGTAAGGCCTAAGGCCAAGCCCAGGTTTGCATCGGGGTCTACATCGGCGGCCAGGACGGTGCGTCCTTCGTCGGCGTAGAGTCTTGCCAGGGTAGAGGACAGGGTGGTTTTACCTACACCGCCCTTACCGGTAATCGCTACTTTCATTAGATACCCAGAGCTGCACGCTTAGCTTCAATGCAAGCGATCATCTTGTCGCCCAAAGCCTCGATATCGGTGTCCACAACGAACTTAGCCTCAACCCACTTGTTGACGCCGTTCTCGCCCTGGAGCAGCTCGGTGACTTCGGTAGAGCCCTTGGAGTAGGGATCCACGCCCAGGAAGGTCTCAATACCGGTAGCCACAACGTAGTTACCGATGGAAACAGCCTTCTCGGACATCCATTCGGGAGCGCAGCCGACCACGGGAACCTGGGAAATGTTGATGCCCCAGTCCTTAGCGATATCGGAAGCCAGCACCATCATACGGGAAATATCCACGCAGGAACCCATATGCAGTACGGGAGGAATCTTGGCCAGCTCGCAAACACGCTTCAGACCTGCGCCGCAGTATTCCTTAGCCTGCTCGGGATCCATCAGACCTGCCTTGGCAGCAGCCTGTGCGGAACAGCCGGTGGTGATCACGATGATATCGTTCTCCAGCAGCTTCTTCATCAGCTCAATGTGAGCGGTGTCGGGACGAACCTTGGGGTTGTTACAGCCGACCATAGCCACAGCGCCGCGGATAACACCGGAGTGTACACACTCGACCAGAGGCTTGGTGGTGCCGAACTCATCCAGCTGGGAGTTGGCAACGGTATCCAAAACGTCCTTGATAGCCTCAACAGAGTAGCCGACTCTTGCCTTCTGCTTCTGATTGGGGATGTTGACCAGCTCGGGAGTACGGTTCTTGAAGTTTTCAATAGCCATCTTCACGATTGCCTTAGCGTTGTCACCGGCGGTCTCAGCATGGAACTGAATGAACTCGGAGTCGGGCATACGGGCAATGGGAGAGGTGGTGATGAACTTGGTATGGAAGCACTTGCTGAGGGGGCCCAGAGCAGGGAAGATACACTGCACGTCCACCACGATGGCTTCGCAGGCGCCGGTGAGGACAACGTTCTCCTGGTTCAGGAAGTTACCTGCCATAGGAATGCCGTGACGCATGGTGACCTCGTTGGAGGTACAGCAGACACCGGCAACGGTGATGCCCTTGGCACCCATGGATTTTGCCAGCTCGATCATTTCGGGATCGTTGGCATAATGTACGATCATTTCAGACAGGGAAGGATCGTGACCGTGAACAACAATGTTCACGTTGTCCTTCTCCATAACACCGATGTTAGCCTCGGTGTCGATGGGCTTGGGAGTGCCGAACATAACGTCGGAGAACTCAGTGCCCATCATAGAGCCGCCCCAGCCGTCGGACAGGCCTGCGCGCAGGGACTGACGAATCAGAGCCTCGGGCAAGGAAGAACAACCCATATGGGTCATGTGCATCGCAGTAGCGATTTCCCGGTCGATAGCCCGGGGCATGATCTCTGCCTTCTTCCACAGCTCCTTGGTGTGCTCGGGAGCACGCTGTGCAAACTTCTGCTCGCCGAAGGGGAAGCCGTACTCCAGCAGGCCGATCTCAGCCATTTCGTGAGCCAGATCGTAAATGTCCTTGCCTTCGGTCTCTACGCCCCATTCCTTGGCGATGCGGATCAGCTTTTCAGGATCCTTGACCTGATAGTTGCCGCCCTCGCGGGTCTGGTGCAGGGTGTGCATAATTTCGCGGCCGTGGTCAGAGTGAGCCGCAGTACCGCCTACGGTGAAACGCAGGTAGTTACGGGCGACGATGCCGTGCACGTCACAGCCACAGATACCGCGGGGGCTCTTGGGGGTGATACGGCAGGGGCCCATGGAGCAGATCCGGCAGCAAGTACCGCCTTCGCCGAATCCACAGTGGGGAGATTGATTCTTGACGCGCTGCTGCCAAGTGTCAGCGCCGACCTTATGAGCGGTTTCCAACAGCTCGTTGGTGGCAGCTTCCATTTCTTCAACAGACGTAGTGAATGCCCAATCCTTCAATGTGATTTCCTCCTATTTGTTGATTTTGCACCAATGCATATTGGCGCATAGTACATCAGTATTATTCTAATGCCTTTGGGCTCAAAAGTCAATGGTTATTTGCCCATAAATCGACGGAATTTCCATCCCCCGGGAGGGGATGCTCCGGTTTTCTCCCGAGGAGATTGACACTGCCCAAAAACGGTGGTATAATACAACGCAATTTGTAGAAAGGAGAGGAAATGCTGTGGCTGTTTTGTTAAAGCAGATGTTGGTGCTTTACATATTCATTATTGCCGGCATTGTTTTGGGCAGGTGGCGAAAAGATATGGCGCAAAAAAGCAGCGTCTTAAGCTTTTTGCTGGTGAATTTGTTGCTGCCCTGCAAGATGTTTCTGAACTTCTCCCGCAATTTTACGGTATCCTATCTGCAGAACAATTATGTGACCGTCTTTATCGCGCTGGGTATTTTGGGACTGCTGATTCTGGCGGGAGTGCTGGTTGGAAAGCTTTTGACAAAGGATCAGTACGCCCGGAAGGTTTATAACTACTCTACTACCGTTGCCAATTATGCGTTTTTTGGATATGTGCTTGTGGAAAACGCCTTCGGTGAGGCGGCTATGAATGATATGATGGTGTTTTGCTTGCCCATTGCGCTGTACTGCTACACCTTCGGTGTTGCACAGCTAATGGACAAAAAGGTATCTGCCAAATCTCTGTGTAATGTGACTACGATTGCGATTGCCTTGGGCATACTGGTTGGCCTTACCGGTATGCAGCTGCCGGATGTGATTTCTACCGTGGCGGGCAATGCCGGCAGTGCGGTGGGACCTGTGAGTATGCTCTTGGTTGGTTTTGTGCTTTCCGGATTTACGTTGAAGGAACTGCTGCCTACTTGGCAGACTTGGGTGTTCTGCGTCATTCGGCTTTTGATTTTGCCGGCAGGTGTTTTTGGGATTTGTATGTTGCTGCGGCAGTTTATAGTGCTGCCTGGACCGGTATATCCCTACGCAGTGTTTATGGCGGCAATGCCTTGCGGCTTGAATCCGGTCATATATCCCCGGCTGATCGGTAAGGATTGCTCGCTGGGTGCAAAGCTGATCCCACTGACTTCCATTCTTAGCTGTCTTACCATTCCGCTATGGCTTTACATAACCGAATTATATAGCTAAAAAAGCTGCCGTATTTACGGCAGCTTTTTTAGCGTAAAAGTAATACCAAAGGAAATAAAACAGAGGTAAGGATACCGGCTATCACTAAGGATAAACTGCTGACAGCTCCAGCCAAAGGATCAATCTCGGTAGCCCGGGAGGTACCGATCACATGGGATGCGGTGCCTAAACCTACGCCTTGAGCAATGGGGTCTGTGATTCGCAGGATCTTGCATGCAAAAGAACCTACCAGGTTGCCCAAAATGCCGGTGATCACAATGGCCGCGGAGGTCAGTGCGGGAATGCCGCCGTTTTGTTCGGAGAGGACTACGCCGATGGCAGTGGTGATGGATTTGGGCAGCAGGGATACGGTCAAAGCTGTGTCCAGCTGCCAAACTCCGCAAAGGACACCGATGAAAAACAGGCTTGTTACAGTGCCTGCGGCAACACCGACCAAAATGGCACCTATTTGGTTTTTGAAGGCCTTTAACTGTCCGTAAAGGGGCACGGCCAGACTGACCGTAGCCGGTGTTAGCAGCCAGGTGATCCAACCGGAACGGGTTTGATAGAGCTGCAGATCAAAATCTGTTAACAGCAGGACGGCGATGGACAGCGCAGTTGCGATCAGCAGTGGATTGCACAGGGGCGAGCGGGTCTTTTTCTGACACCATAATCCCAGTTGATATGTAGCCAATGTCAGCAGTAAAGGGAAAAGGGAAATGTCTTGCAGAAGTTCTGTCATTTGCGTTTCCCCCTTTTGATCAGCCATTGTGTCACCAATCCACTGACACCCAATACCAGGAATGTAGAAACAACGATAATGGTGATGATTGCCGCTGCGTTTTGGGAGATAACACCCCAGTATTCCAAAATTTTTACACAGATCGGTACGTATAAGACTGGCATAACGGAGATCAGCCAATTGGCAGCATCCTGCACCTGTGCAGTTTTCAAGATCCCTGTGGCCAGCGCGATCAGCAGCAGTACAAGTCCGTAGATGGCGGCGGGAATGGGAAGGGGAATGACCCGCTCCAGCAGCTCTCCCAATCCGGAAAACAGAAGAATATACAGTAATTGGGTAATGTATTTCATAGAGATCCTCTTTGTTTATTGATCTTCGCTTAATTTGCGTATTTCTTGGGCAATGGTGCAGTTGGGGGCGTGAATGCAGTTTTCAAAGCAGCAATCCACGTCCACGACTTTTCCGTCTTCGGTTTCCACGGCAACCATACGGCTTTTGTCCAAAGTGCGGCAATAACCGCTGAAAAAATATTCTTTCTCCATTTTATTCCTCTTCTATACAGAATCCACCGGGGGCAAGGGCTTGCCCGTTCAGTCGGTGGCTCATCAGCACAGTGCCCTCCGGAATATCCCAGTTGCCACCGCTTTGGTTTACATAAATCTCAACAGACTTACCCGAATAACTGCGGCTAAAGCCGATTTTGCCATCTCCTGCCTGGAAAAAACGAATGTCACCCAACTGCAGCGCAGAGTTTTCTTTGCGGAGATTTCCCAAGGTCCTGTAAAGACCCAGCAGAATGGGATCGACCTTTCCCCAGGGGTAGGTGCGGCGGTTAAAGGGATCCTTGTGACCTTCCATACCTGCCTCGTCGCCATAGTAGATACTGGGCGCGCCGGGGAGCGTGTATTGGAGAAATGCAGCTGTAAAAAGCTTTTCCTTTGCCTGTTCCAAAACTTCCGGAGAAAGCTTTTTGGTTGCAGCCACCTCCCGGTTGTAATCAAAATCATCGACCAGGGCAGTAAGGATCCGGGGCGTGTCGTGGCTACCCAGCAGATTCATATTGCAGGCAAGGACCTGAGGCGGATAGTTTTCTGCGATTGTCATTACCGTTTCACGGAAAGCTACGCCATCATCTTTACCCCAGAGGAAGTTGAGAATCGCGGTGCGGAAGGGATAATTCATGCAGGAGTCCAGCACTCCCTCGGTGAAGTACCGGCGGCGAATGCCATAGGCGACTTTGTTGGATGCATCCTCCCAAACCTCGCCAATGAGCAGAGCATCGGGGCGGAGCTGCCGCAGCCGTTTTTTGAGCGCTCCGATAAATTCGTTGGGCAGCTCGTCTGCCACATCCAGGCGGAAGCCGTCTGCGCCCAGCTTCAGCCAGTGAGCAATGACGGAATCATCACTACCGAAAATATAGTCCATAAAAGCCGGGTCTGATTTATTTACAGTGGGGAGGGTATGGAATCCCCACCAGCTTTCGTATTTGTCCGGATACCGGTGGAACTGATACCAGGAATAGTAGGGAGAATTTTTGCTTGCGACAGCTGATTCAAAATAGGTGCTCCGGGAGCCAGTGTGGGAAAACACCCCGTCCAAGACCACTTTGATACCCCTTTTGTGGGCAGCTTGACACAGGGCCTTAAAATCTTCCTCTGTACCCAGCATGGGATCGGGCGTTTTGTAATCAGCGGTGTCATAGCGGTGATTGGAGAAAGCCTTGCTAATGGGATTGAGATACAAAATCGTTGTGCCGAAAGAGGCAATATAGTCCATCTTTTCGGTAATTCCACGGAAATTTCCACCGAAAAAGTCGTTGTTCAGTACTTCGCCTTTATCATTGGGCTGCCAAACAACTTCCTCGTCCCAGGAATTATGCATGGTATAAGGCTCCAACTTCCCGGTCAGCTTGCAATCTCCGGACTTGTGGAACCTGTCGGGGAAAACCTGGTAGATCACAGCGCCCTTTGCCCAGTCCGGGGTGGTGAAATCTGCCGGTGTGCAGGTAAGCTGCCACCGGTCACCTGCTTCCATATTGGTATGGTGACCTTGCTTAAACAGCCGGAAAGAACCCTCCGGCTTGTAGATTTTAAAGTAATAATAGTATAGACCTGGTTTCAGTGTAAAACTGCCGCTCCAAACATCATATGCGCCTTGTGTTGACGCTTTTTGCAGGGGAGCGACTATACCGGGTGTGCCGTCTTCCAAATCCAAAACGCATTCCACTTTTACAGCCCCAACAGAGCAGGGGATGTAAATGTGCAGACAGCAGGATTGCCCTTCGGCTAAAGTGCCGAAGGGCGATTTGTATTCTGCTTTCTGAGAATCAAATAAAATCCGCATTGTTAACCTTTCAGCATTTTCTGAAACAGCGCCATATACCGTGCAGCGGGCTTGTCCCAGCTGAAATCCTGCTGCATATCGATCTTCTGTAAAGTCCGGAAGGAATCTTTCTTGTTGTTGTACAGATTCAGACACCGCTTTAGCGCGCCCAGGAAATCATCTGCATTGTAGCTTTGGAAAGTAAAGCCCAAACCACCCTGGCCGTCCTCATCAACAGGGGGAACAGTATCCCGCAGACCGCCGGTTGCGTGCACAACGGGCACAGTGCCGTAGCGCATGGCATTCATCTGACTTAAACCGCAGGGCTCGCTTTTGGAGGGCATCAGGTAGATGTCGCCGCCGGCGTAGATCCGGGAGGCAAGCTTGAGATCAAAAGTGATCTTTGCAGCCACCTTTTGAGGAAATTCCTGCTGCAAAGAACGGAAAAAGTTCTCATAATGGCTTTCGCCGGTTCCCAGGATCAACAGCTGGCAATCCTCTTCCCACAGGAGTCTGCGGGCAATATGGCACAGCAGATCCAAGCCCTTGTGGCCGGCCAATCTTGTGACCATCACCATCAGCGGCGCATCAGCCCTCACGGGCAGCCCCACTTCTTTCTGCAAAGCGGCCTTGCAGGCGGCCTTGCCTTCGGTGAAGGTTTCTGCGTTGTAGTGGGCAGGCAGAGCAGCGTCCGTTTCCGGATTAAAGGTGTTTACATCAATGCCGTTGGTGATGCCGGTGAGCTTGCCGGCATTCCCGGCAAGGACGGAAGAAAGCCCGTGGGCATAATAGGGAAGCATAAGCTCTTTCGCATAGCTTTCCGATACGGTGGTCACCAAATCGGCGCACTCGATAGCGCCTTTCATCATATTGACAGCCCCGTCCATATCCAGCCGCTCCCGGTAGGTCCAGGGAAGACCCAGCACATCATCAAAGAAATCGCTGTCCGCCCAGCCCTGGTATTCAATGTTGTGAATGGTGAACATACACCGGGTATTGGGGAAGAAGGGATAGTATTGAGATTTCAGAAAAACGGGAACCAAAGCGGTCTGCCAGTCGTTACACTGGATCACATCGGGGATAAAATCGATAGAAACCAAAGCATCCAGGCAGGCCTTGGCAAAATAGGCATACCGCTCCCCGTCGTCACCGTGACCGTAGGGCGCGCCCTCCCGGCCACCGAAGTAATACAGATTGTCCAGGAAATATACCTGCACACCATCGGTGCGGTTTTTAAGCTTATGCACACCGGTGTACTGCTGCCGCCAGCCCAAAGCTACGTGGAATTGCGCCACCAGCTCCGTTTCAAATGCAGGGTTGTCCAGTATTTTCTTGTAATAAGGGAGGATCAGCGCTACCTCGTTGCCTTCGATCCGGGACAGGGCGGCAGGCAAAGCCTCCATCACATCTCCCAGGCCGCCGGACTTGATATAGGGCGCGCCCTCAGATGCCAAAATGGCAATTTTCATACGATTTCTCCTCGTTTGATGATGATGGGACGGTTGGGGGTTCCGATGATCTGCGTACCGGGCTGCACCACCACATCCTTGTCCAAAATCACATATTTCAGTTCGCAGTTTTCGCCGACCACAGTGTCGTTCATGATCAGACAGTTTTCAATCTTAGCGCCGGCCTTGACTGTGACCTGCCGGAACAGAACACTGTCCCGGACACTGCCCTCCAGCATACCGCCGTCTGCCACCAGACAGTTGTCGATGGAAGACGCTTCGCCGTAGTAGGTGGGAACCCGGTCGCGAACCTTGGTGTAAACCGGATGGTTGTAGTAAAACAGGTCGTGGCGGGTACGACTGTTGAGCAACGCCAAAGAGTTGTGGAAATACTCCTCTACGGACTCGTTAAACATAGCGAGGCCGGGGAAGTTATACACATTCAGTGTAATTTCACCCCGCTGCCAGCTGCCCAGCACCAAGTCCCGGTCCATATGATACAGATTCCGGGCGATGCACTCCTGTACCAGCTTACGCAGCAGGCGCTTGGACAGCACAAAAAGGTCCATAGATGCCAGGTAATTGGCAGGGGCTGCATAGTCCACAGCAATATCGGCGATCTCGCCGGACTCGTTTAACTGGATGGCCAGGTCCAGCTGCTTTTTGCCGTTGGCAATGCCTGCCTTGGTTACCACGGTGATGTCCTTACCGCTTTTTATATGCGCATTCAGTACGCTGTTCAAGTCCAAATTGCACAAAATGGCGGAGTCAGCCATGACCACATACTCATCCTCCGGGCCAAAGTCAATAAAGGTCATTGCATGATAAAGACCTTCCAGCTTGCCCCGGTAGCTGTGGGAGGAGGACATGGCAAAGGGGGTCAGAAATTCCAGGCCGCCTTCTTCCAGCTCTAAGCCCCATTCCTCGCCGGAGCCGATGTGGTTGATAAGGCTTTGATAATTCTGACGGGATACAATACCGATATGGCGAATGCCCGCAGCTGCCATGTTGGAAAGGTGGAAGTCGATCTGCCGATAGCGGCCGCCGAAGGGGATGCTGCCCATAGTGCGCCGGTGGCTCAGCACATCCATATTGGCGTCGTTGGCAAAGATAATACCCATTACATTCATAGTGCGTCCCTCCTTTACCGCATTTCGCCGGGCAGAACCACTGTGCCGGTTTCGACTACAGTATTCTTTGCCACAACGCTGATAGCTTTTTCTTCCTCGGGAGTGAAGACACCGCCAACTACCGCGTTGCGGCTGATCTTTGCGTTCTCACCCACAATAGAATGGCGAACAATAGCGCCGGATTCAATGGTCACGCCAGGCATCACCACAGAATTTTCCACCAAAGCGCCAGCACCCACAGTACAGCCGGTGGAGATAATGCTGTTTTGCACAGATCCGTAAACCTCAGAGCCCTCTGCGATGAAGCAATTCACAGTCTTTGCTTTTTCATCAATGTAGGAAGAGGGGAGTGCATTGTTACGGGCGTAGATCTTGCTGCGCTCGTCACCCCGGATGTTAAAGGCGGGCTCTTTGCCCAGCAGGTCCATATTGGCCTCCCACAAAGAGTCGATGGTGCCCACATCCTTCCAGTAGCCGTCAAAGGGATAGGCCATCATCTTATGACCGGCATTCAGCAGACCGGGAATGATGTTTTTGCCAAAATCGTTGGAAGAATTGGGATCAGCCTCGTCTTCGACCAGCGCTTTGTGCAGAACATCCCAGTTAAATACGTAAATGCCCATGGAGGCGTTGGTGGACTTGGGCTTTGCAGGCTTTTCCTCAAACTCGTAAATGGAATTGTCGGGGTTGGTGTTCAGAATACCGAAACGGCTGGCTTCACTTAGGGGAACATCCCGGACAGCAATGGTACAGGAAGCATTGTTTTTTTCGTGATATTCCACCATGGCGTTGTAATCCATTTTGTAAATATGGTCGCCGGAGAGGATCACCACATAGTCCGGATCAAAGCGCTCAATAAAGTCGATGTTTTGATAAATGGCATTGGCAGTGCCCTTGTACCAGCCACTCTTCTTGTCGTGGCGTTCGTAGGGGGGAAGTACCTGGGCACAGCTGCGGGTCTTGTTAAGACCCCAGGGCTGTCCGTTGCCGATGTACTCGTTCAGCTCCAAAGGCTGATACTGGGTAAGAATGCCCACCGTATCAATGCCGGAATTAACGCAGTTACTTAAGGGGAAATCGATAATGCGGTATTTGCCGCCGAAGGGGACGGCAGGTTTGGCGGTCTTCTCGGTAAGGACCTTCAAACGACTGCCCTGACCACCGGCCAAGAGCATTGCGATACAGCGCTTTTTCTGAACAAGCATAGTAACAACTCCTTAAATAATGGTGAAGTAAAAGGGAATATAACTCCTTTATATATAGAATATCATATTTCTGCAGAGAAAGAAAGGGGTATTTTTTGCTAAAAACCTGTGTAAAAATATGGCAGTTATGACGAGAAGATAAGGGAAAAACGCAAAAACTGCCACACATCGTGTGGCAGTAAAAATGCGGGTTAAGCATCCGTCTTGGGGAGTACCTTGTAGAAGTGGGTAATATTCAAGTCCTCATCCGTGTCCAGACCGTGAGAACCGCAGTCACCGTCGATCTCGTGGCAGCCATGATCCATAGCGAAGCCCATAAGGGTGTTGTGATGCGCCCAATGTTCTGCGATCATTTCGTAGTACATACCGAAGGCCTTTGCGTTGGTGCGAAGTTCACCCAAGGAATCGACACTTTCCGGACCGGTCTTGTGCATACAGGTATCGTAGTTTCCGTTGTACACGCAAATGAAGTCGTGCTTGTCTTCCAAAATCAGCTGGGCGGCTTTGGCATTGACCTTCTCGATGGAATCGTAAAGATAGTAATCCATATTCCGTTCCAAATAAATGTTACCCATGCTGTCCTTTGCGGTGGATACCAGGGCGGGCTTTTTGCCGGCCCGCAGCAGGGCGTCAAAAATGGTGTCAATTCTGATCACCGGCTTGGCATACTCCCGAATGCCGTGAACTGCGGGCTGGGCGCCGGTGTACATAGTGCCGAAGCAAACCGGAGTCACAGAGGGCATCACGGTACAAAGGGGCAGCTGCAGCTCAGTCCTGTTGGTCACTTCGGCAAGAAAGTGGGGATACTTTTGGAAAATCCACTGGGCAACAGCATCGGGATTGTACATAAAGATCCGGTCTGCCTTCTTGCCGTTTAGCTGGCTGTCTATGTAAGCGCACAGGTCAGCATTGGGCGCAGCGGATTCCTTGGGCGGTTCAATACCGAGAGCATAACACAGAGCAGCGCACAGTGTATCCAAAGAGGTAGCGTTTCTCATAGTCGGTCTCCTTTGTGTTTTATGTTCTATATTATATCACAGTATTTTTGCCCCTGCAACGGCAGATTCGACAATGGTTTTTTTGCACAAAAAAATGGGGTCAATTTTGTGGAAAATCCATCTTGTAATTGATACGCTTTCGTGATAAACTGACCCAAAACAAAGAAAGTCAAACTTCCCAAAAACTGTGCTGTTTTGCGGGTCTTGGCAAGCCTGCAAGGAGGAAACAGCACCGCAACGTGATTGGCCAGAAGCAATGGACAAAACGGAGGAAGTAAAAAATGATAAAAACAGACCGAACGGACGAAACTGACCCAGCGCAGCTTCGGGAGGAAGCAAGCCTGACTGTCAATGAACCCTTCCGGGGCAGACAGTTTGCGGCAAACAAAAAGCTCACTGTGGAAGAAAGAACCCTGTTGGAAAGCACCCTTGCAGAGGAAGAAAGCCTCCTGTTCGCAGTGGTGGGTGATTTGAACATCCGAAACCACTATGCCCGTTCCGTCCTTGTTGTGACGGAAAAAGGACTGTATGGTTTGGATGCAAGCTTTGAAAACGGTGTCCGCACCCAAAGCTTTGATGGGCTGAAAAGGGCCTTTGTCAAGCGTTGCTACGGCAATGCATTGCTGATCTTTACGGATGATGCGGATAACCGCACCAATTTCCTGCGCTTTTCTTATAAGGAAGCGCCCGTGTTTGATGCTGCCGCAACCTTCATTAACCGGGTAGCCTCCGGCAATGACCGGGAAGAGGAGCTGCGTACGATTGAAAGTTCCTTTGAAAAGCAGTTCCGGGTCTGCCCCAAATGCGGCCGTACCTTGATTCGCCCCGGCGCGCCCTGTATGAATTGCCAGTCCAAGGATAAGGTGATTGGGAAGCTGGGCCGTTACATCCTGCCGTATAAGGGTATCCTGGCGATTTGCCTGCTGTTGGCAGTGGTAACCACTGCGGTGTCCCTGGTGCCGCCCTATATGACTAAGGTGTTGGTGGACAGTGTGCTGCCTAACGGGGATAAGAACGGCCTGTTGCAGTGCGTGATCGTATTGCTCGTTGCCCACCTTATCCACTATGGCGTTGGTGCTGTTCGTTCCCATTTTATGCGTGTCACCGGCGACCGGATCATGACGGATATTCGCAACGATGTGTATGAAAAAGCCCAAAAGCTGCAAATGCGCTTTTATGACCGCACCTCCACTGGCTCGGTCATCAACCGCATCAGCGGCGACAGCCAGACTATCAACGCCTTTATGATGCGTGTCACCCAGGAAGTGGTGGTGCAGCTGTTTTTGCTTATGGGCATTATCGTGATTATGTTTGCTATGAACTGGCAGATGACCTTGCTTGCCTTGGTGCCGGTGCCCTTTGTGGTTATGGGTTCCCGGATCTTCGGCAAAAAAGTGAGGCCCTACTACCGCAGAAGTTGGCGCTATTGGTCGGCAGTTACCAGTATTATGACCGATACCATCCCCGGTATCCGTGTCATTAAGGCCTTTGCAAGAGAGAATCGCAGCGTGGACAAATTCAAAAAGGCCAATAATTTCTGGTTGCAAACGGATATCAAAGTCTCCCGGATCGTTACGTTGTTTCCAAATGTGGTGGGCTTTGCCGTAACCTGCGGCTCTTTGCTCATTTGGAGCGTAGGCGGCAACTGGGTCATTGAAAAGCCGGAGTTTATCTCCGCAGGTCTGCTGGTGTCCTTTATTTCCTACGCATCCATGTTCTATGGCCCGGTGAATTTCTTTGCCAACTTGAACGATTCCTATCAAAATTTCCTCAATGCCGCTGAGCGGTTGATGGATATCATCGATGCCGAGCCGGAAAATGATTTCTCCGGCGGCAAGCACCCGGAGAAGCTCCACGGTAAGATCGAATTCCGGAATGTGAACTTCTCCTTTGACCGGGCGAAAAAGACCCTGACCAATGTGAATTTTGTCATTGAACCCGGTGATATCGTGGGTATTGTGGGTACTACCGGTGCCGGTAAATCCACTATCATTAACCTGCTGATGCGTTACTATGACCAGTATGACGGCGAGATCTTGGTGGACGATATCAATATCCGGGACATTGATATGACCTTCTATCGCTCGGAGCTGGGTTATGTCCAGCAAGAGCCCATGATGTTCCATGAGACCATCTATCAGAACATTGCCTATGGCTGCGAAAATGCCACTGTGGAGGATGTGATCCACGCGGCGGATGTGGCCAATGCCCATAGCTTTATTGCCCGCCTGCCCGACGGTTACGATACGGTGCTGGGCGAACGGGGCGTAGGCCTGTCCGGCGGCGAACGGCAGCGTTTGTCCATCGCCCGGGCGGTGCTGAAGAACCCCAGTATTCTGCTCTTTGACGAAGCTACCGCCTCCGTTGACTCGGAAACCGAGCATCAGATCCAGGAGGCCATCGAGCAGATGATCCAGGGCAGAACCACCCTGATGATCGCCCACCGCCTGTCCACCCTGCGCAAAGCCAATAAGATCATCGTGGTGGACAAGGGTAAGATCCTGGAAATGGGTACACCTGAGGAACTGATGGAGAAAAAGGGCAAATATTATAAGCTGATCCAAATCCAAACCATGTCCGCTGAAATTCAGAAGACAAAAGAGGAAGAGAGGCTGTGAGTATGGAACGAATCTATATTGATGGCCATATGGCCAAGTTTACCCGCAAGGATATTACCACTGTGGATGTGCAGCTGCAGGACGGAACGATCTTCCAAAATGTAGAGCCCCGCTGCCTGTTTCCTTCTTCCGACGGAAGAAATTTCATTACCCTTTTGGATGAAAACGGTATAGAGCAGGCGGTGATCCGCAGTTTGGATACTCTACCGGCGGAGCAGAGGGAAATCATAGAGGGTTGCCTTGCTGAGTATTATCTCATTCCCCGTATTACCAAGATTCTGAATACCACAGAAAAGTTTGGGCTTATCACCTTGGATACGGAAACTGACCGGGGGCCTGCCCGGATCGAGATCCGCAACCTGCTCTACGGTTTCAAGCAGGTGGGTAACCGCCTGCTCCTGCGGGACGGCAATGACAACCGCTACGAAGTTCCCGACTTAACGAAACTGGATGCTAAAAGCCGTCATTTGCTGGACAACTTCATATAAAAAACAAAGACCCGTGGATTGACCACGGGTCTTGCTTATTTTCCGAAGAGAGGTCTTGCTACTTTCTTGTAAAGCAAGAGCGTCAGTAGGGAAATAGTTACACCTTTAATAAGATTCAGCGGCGCAACTGCCAGCAGGACAAAGCTTTGCAAAGAGGAAATGCCGGCGTTTATCTTGCTGCCCATACCGATGATGGCATCCAACGGCAGGCCGAACAGCTGGGAGAACTTGGGCAGCAGATAAATGGCGTTGAACATGCTGCCGAAGATGGTTAAAAACAATGTGCCGGTGATCAGACCCCACAGAGCGCTGGCCCGGGTCTTTTTGGTATGGTAGACGATCACTGCCGGCAGCACCAGGCTGCAGCCCACGGCAAAATTTGCAAAATCACCCACAAATGCAGTGGAAGTGCCCTTCAGCAGCAGCTTTAGAATGATCTTCACTGCCTCGCAGGCAACAGCAGAGGTGGGACCCAGGTAAAAACCGCAGAGCATCACAGGCAATTCCGAGAAGTCTAACTTGTAAAACTCAGGGGCCAGGAACAGCAGGGGGAAGTCCAGCATATGCAGCACCGATGCAATCGCGCCGCAAATGGCCACGGTGCACATCCAACGGGTCTTGGAGGTGCGCCGGGTGGCGGGGAGAAAATGCTCCGCAATTTTTGAAACCACAGTGAGGGCTGCAATGATTCCTGCGCAGCACAGCACAAACACAAAGTTTTCTTTCAAGTCAGTCCACATACTACCACCTCAATAAAAATTGCCCTGGGTATAGGATACCCAGGGCATAAAAATACAGTAAAATTCCTCTTCTTCCATCCTGACTGTACAGTCGGTATCGGAATTGCACCGATTCAGCTTGCGCTCGCGGACTTTTACCGCCGGTCGGGAATCGCACCCTGCCCTGAAGATCTCTATGAAGTTATCAACAGCATACCACGACTACACCGACTTGTCAAGAAGACAGGTCTATGCTACAATAAAATTACTTAGTCGGCGCTGTGGCGGTCGGTGCTGTGGAAGTGGCGGTCGGTGCGGTAGCGGTGGGTGTTGTGGCTGCAGTAGGTACAGTTGCTTGAGGAATCGTAGTGGGAATCTGGCTGTGCTTTATTAGAGCCTGCATTGTGCCCTTGGCGGCAGTGTCGGTGATATCGCCACCGATCACTTGATCTTTGTAGACCAAGAGCGTGGCGTATACCGGTTCTGTTGCACCGGGGAAGTTGGTGACTTTGTACACATAGCGCATCACGGTTTTGCCGGAGTGCTGGCTTAAGTCATATCCGGCACTTTTTTGCAGATCGTTGTAGCGGGTAAAGATCTGATTCTGCTCCTTGGGAATCCGGACCTGTCCGGACTCAGCGGGAGATGTGTTTACCTGCCACCCCAAATTCTGCAAAAACTGCACCCGTCCGTCGTTGCTTGCCATAGATGGGGCAGCGGTGGGCTGGGAAGAATTGCCTCCGCCAAACAAAAGGATAAGCGCGAGGATCACACCGGCCACAGCGGCCAGTGCGATCAGTACTTTCTTCATATTGACCTTTGCGGTCATGACCATCATATTGAATCCCTCCTGGTTAAATATTGACACTACAATCTATTCGGATACCGGGAAAGGTAGAACGGAGAATTATGGAACGGTTGGACAAATTTTTATGCGACTGTGGAGCAGGTACCCGCAGCCAGGTAAAGATGATATTAAAAAACGGCAGAGTGACTGTGGATGGAAAGCCGGAGCGTGACGGCAGCCGGAAGATAGACCCGGATACACAAAAGGTTCACCTGGATGGAGAACTGCTGAATCGCCGGGGCAGGGTGGTGGTGATGCTCAACAAGCCTGCCGGCTTTGTCACTGCCACGGAGGATAAAAACGATAAAACAGTAATGGAACTGCTGCCTGCGGAATATGGTCATCTTGAACTGAAACCTGTGGGCCGTTTGGACAAAGCTACAGAGGGCCTGCTGCTTTTTACCAATGACGGCGATCTTCTCCACAGGCTGATCTCTCCTAAAAAGGAAGTGCCCAAGCTATACTATGCCAAGCACGAAGGCACAGCCTCAGAAGAAGATGTAAAAGCTTTTGCAGAGGGGATTACCTTGGGCGACGGCACAAAATGCCTGCCTGCGGTCTTGCAACCTTTAGATCCAGGGGAGAGCTTGGTCACGGTCTGTGAGGGGAAGTATCATCAGGTCCGGCGGATGCTTGCCAGCCGCAACCTGCCTGTGACCTACCTGGAGCGTCGGCAAGAGGGAAACCTGATGCTGGGAGATCTGCCCAGAGGACAGATTCGGGAACTGACCGAGGCGGAAATATCCGCATTGTTGGAAGTATAGCAAAATGACGAAAGAAATTGAAGAAATCCGCATTCTGTCAATGGTTTTCGCTCGTTGACAGTGACTGGCGTTGGGTATATTACATAAAAAACACGATAGATTTTGCAATAAAATGTCAAAAAAGACTTGCAATTTGTGCAAAACTAATATATAATGGCTCTGCAATTTGTGAGAAATGTATTTGTGCAATATTCTAACAGGAAGGAATAGAAAAATGTCTAACAGTGTTTTTCAAGGTGTGATCCAACAGTTAAAAGAAGCTTCCGACCGCGTGTTTGGCGTGGTGGATAACGAAGGCTTTGTTGTTTCCTGTACGGAGTCCGAGCTGCTGGGCGAACGCTGGCAGGAGGCTGTGCAAGGTTTGGCAGACAGCGGCGAACAGGCTGTGGTTATGGGCCAGAAGACCTTCCGTGCTATTTTCGGTGCTACCGGAAGTGTTGAGTATGCTGTGTTCTGTGAAGGCGCGGATGCCCAAAGCCAACTCCTCTGCAATATGGCTTATATTGCCCTGAACGATGCTAAGTCCTATTATGAGGAAAAGCATGACCGGGGTACTTTCGTTAAAAATATTATTATGGATAATATCCTGCCCGGCGATATTTATGTCCGGGCCAAGGAGCTGCATTTTGCTACCGATGCGCCCCGGGCGGTTTTCCTGGTGCGACAGATGGGTGAAAGCGAAGCATCCTTAGTGGATGTGCTGTCGGGTCTGTTCCCGGATAAGCTGCAGGACTTTGTGTTGAGCATCAACGAGACTGACGCCGCTGTCGTGAAGCAGCTTGCCGAGGTCCCCACCAACGAGGAATTGGAGAAAATGGCCCGGAATGTGGAAACTGCGGTGACCGAGGAAATGGGCGTTTCAACCGTTATCGGTATTGGCACAGTAGTTGGCCACCTGCGGGAGTTGGCAGATGCTTACAAAGAAGCCCAGACAGCCATTGAAGTGGGCAAGGTGTTTGACACTGAGAAGAGCATTATCAATTATGAGAATTTGGGCATTGGCCGTCTGATCTATCAGTTGCCTACCACTCTGTGCGATATCTTCCTGTCCGAGGTGTTCAAGAAGAATTCTATTGATACTTTGGATCATGAAACACTGTTTACCATCAATAAGTTCTTTGAGAACAACTTGAATGTGTCTGAGACCTCCCGGAAGCTGTTTGTTCACCGGAACACCTTGGTGTACCGTCTGGAGAAGATCAAAAAGCTTACCGGCTTGGACCTGCGTCAGTTTGACCACGCTATCGTGTTTAAGGTAGCTTTGATGGTCCGTAAGTACTTATCCTCCCGTGAACTGTATTAATGCGTAAAAGTTAAGCCGCACAATAATGTGCGGCTTAAAGCCTGTATTTGGGCCTCCAAATGTTTGTAGAAATTGTGAATTTTCTGTGTTTCCAGTATTTTTCAGTTTTTTCACGTTGACAGGCCTAAGGGCAATATGTTACAATTTGGTTACAATAATTTCTGAAAGAATCTTGGAGAAAAGATATGATTGCGTTTTCTGATGTAACAAAATCTTATTCCGTAGGCACCCATGCCCTGCGGGGTGTTTCCATGCAGATAGAAGACGGTGAGTTTGCCTTTTTGGTTGGTCCTTCCGGTTCTGGCAAGTCCACCATTATTAAACTTATCACCGGCGAATTGAAGCCCACCTCCGGTACAGTCCATGTGAACGGCTATTCCTTGGAGCGAATCCGCAGACGGGAGATCCCCTATCTGCGTCGTACTGTCGGCGTTGTGTTTCAGGACTTCCGGCTGATCGATACAAAGTCTGTTTATGACAATGTGGCATTTGCTATGCGGGCCATCGGTGCACGGGAGCGGGAGATCCGTGAGCGTGTACCTTACATATTGGAACTGGTTGGCTTAGAGAATAAGAGCCGCCGTCACCCCACGGAGCTGTCCGGCGGTGAGCAGCAGCGGCTTGCCATTGCGAGAGCCTTGGTGAATAACCCTTCAACCATAATTGCTGACGAGCCTACTGGTAACTTAGACCCGGCTCGTTCTTTGGAAATTATGAGCCTGCTGCAGGAAATCAACAATTTGGGAACCACAATGCTGGTGGTCACCCATGAGCGTGATTTGGTGGAGCGGTTTGGAAAGCGTGTCATTGCCATCGACGAAGGTCTGGTGGTTCACGACGGAACGGATGGGTATTACAGATTATGAAATTAACAAATCTTGGATATTTGATTAAAGAGGGCATCCGCGGTATTTTCCTCCACGGCTTTATGTCCCTGGCCGCCGTTGTGGTTACTGTGGCCTGCCTTTTGATCGTGGGCAGCTTCAGCTGCCTGGTTTACAATGTGAATGTAATGGTTGAGGATCTGAACAAGACCAATGAGGTTCTTGCGTTTGTGGACGATTCCCTTACCGATGCAGAGGCAAGAAGTATTGGCACGGTTATCAACCAGATCCCCAATGTGCATAAAGCAGAATTTGTCCATCGGGACAAGGCTTGGGAGAGCTTTGTTGAGGACCACGGCAACGATCCGGCCTTTGACGGCGTGGATCCCAAGACCACGATCCGGCACCGTTTTGTGGTGACATTGGAAGACAATGAGCTGATGAAAGAAACGGCTGCGCAGTTGGAAAGCATCACCGGCATAGACAAAGTCAATGCTGCTTATGAGATCGCAAGAGGCTTCAGCACGATCAAAAATGTGCTGCATATTGCCTCTGTTGCGGTAATTGGCGTGCTGTTGGTTGTCAGCTTGCTGATTATCTCCAATACTGTTAAGCTGGCTATGTATGACCGCAAGGACGAGATCGCTATTATGAAGATGGTGGGCGCAACCAATGGCTTTATCCGCCTGCCCTTCGTGGTGGAAGGTTTTGTTTTGGGTATGGTCGGCGCGATGATCGCCTTCTTCTTGGAATGGGCGATGTACAATGCGCTGGTAGAGAAACTTACAGTGGTGGATACCCTGCACCTGTTCAGCTTTGTGCCCTTTACCCAGCCGGAGCTGATGCAGACTATGGTGGCGACCTTTGTGGCTGCAGGTCTGTTCGTAGGTGTTGTGGGTAGCTGGACCTCTATCCGGAAGTTTATGGATGTTTAATTGCCGCGTTAGGAGAACATAATGAAGAAAAGACAGCTTTTAGTCAGCATCATAGCCGGCCTGTTGGCAGCGGTGATGGTTTTCGGCCTGATCGCTATGGCCGTTCCTACTGCTGATGCTGCAAAGACTTCCGCTGAGATTCAACAGGAAATCGAAGCGCTGAAGAAAGAGCATAAAAAGAACAAAGAAAAGCTGAATGCTTTGAAGGATCAACTGGCCGGCAACCAGACGGAGATCAATCAGCTGGTTGCGAAAAAAAATGCAATCGACCAGGAGGTATTCCTGCTGAACCAGCAGGTGCAGAACCTGTCCCAGCAAATCACGGCCTATAACGGTTTGATTGCCGATAAGCAGGCAGAGCTGGATACAGCCACAGCCCGTTGGGATGAGCTGAGCCAGCAGTATAAAGCCCGGGTCCGGGCGATGGAGGAAAACGGAAGTGTATCCTATTGGTCCGTTCTCTTCCAGGCAAACAGTCTCTCAGATCTGTTGGATCGGCTGAATATGATCGAGGAAATCGCAGCAGCTGACCAGCGGCGGATGAAGGAACTCAACGAAGCTGCAAAGGAAGTTTCTGAGGCAAAAAACGGTCTTGAATCGGAAAAGATCGCGTTGGAAGCCAGCAAAAAAGAGCTGGAAGAAGCGTCTCAGCAGATGGAGGATTCCCGGCTTGCAGCGGAAGAATTGCTCCAGACACTGATCGCCAAGGGTCAGGCCTATCAGGCGCTGATCGACGAACACGAAAAGATCGAAAGCGAATCCTTAAGAGAACTGAGCGCAGCGGAAACCGCCTACGACAAAGCCAGAGAGAAAGAATATCTGGAATGGCTGGCTGCCCAAAAGCCCCCTGCCAACACAAGCGGTACCACAGTAGATGCAAGCGGTAAGGTGTGGCTGATGCCCATTAACTATACCCACTTCTCCAGCCCCTTTGGCTGGCGGATCCATCCCATTTATGGTGATACCCGGTTCCATGCCGGCGTGGACCTGTCTGCCCCTACGGGAACGCCCATCGTTGCTACCCGAGCCGGTGTTGTGACCACTACCGCTTATGAGGCCGGCGGCGCAGGCTACTTTGTGAATATCAACCATTTGGACGGCTTTGTAACCCGCTATATGCATATGACCCATTTTGTTGTGGTTGAGGGTCAGACGGTGAAAGCCGGACAGGTCATCGGTTACTGTGGTTCCACCGGAGCATCTACAGGACCCCACCTGCATTTTGGCGTTTACTACAACGGTTCTGCAGTGAATCCGGCGCAGTATATCAATATCAGATAAACACAGAATATATCCCGCAGCTCCATCGGGGCTGTGGGATATTTCCACTTTAAATTGAGGTGACGGGAAATGAATTGGAAAAAACGGATTCTGAAAACGGTATCCTATATACTGGTGGCGGCTTTGGCATCTGCGGCAACGCTGTTTGTTTGGGGAGCCCGGCAGGAAAGTGACAAGCTGACAGAATTGCAGCAGGTGATAGACCATTACTTCGTAGGCGAAGCAGATATGGAATATGCGCGGGATGTGGCAGCTGCCGCGCTGGTCGATGGTCTGGGCGACCAGTGGAGCTACTATATCCCGGCATCGGAAATGAGCGCCCACCAGGAGTATAAAGAAAATTCTACCGTGGCCATCGGCGTGAATATCGCAGTCCGGGAAGATAATACCGGCATTGATATTCTTGGCGTGACTATGGGCGGCGCTGCAGACGTAGCTGGTATCCTTCCGGGGGATATCCTTATCAAAGTGGACGGAGCATCTGTCGCGGGTATGAATCTGGACCAGGTAACGAGCCTCGTTTACGGTGAAGAAGGCGCAGAACTGACCGTCTCTGTGCTCCGGAACGGGGAGGAGATGTCCTTCCGCCTAAAACGGCAGAAGATCACAGTGGCTGCTGGAAAAATGCTTACAGATGATATTGGATTGATCCGCATCAATAATTTTAACTCGGGTTGCGAAGAGGAGACTCTTGCTGCCATTGAGCAGCTGCAGAAGCAAGGTGCCAAGAAGCTGATCTTTGATGTGCGGAATAACCCCGGCGGCTATGTGTCGGAAATGATCGATGTGCTGGACCACCTTTTGCCGGAGGGAGTCCTGTTCCGCCAGGAAGATCATTTGGGAAATAAAAGCGAGGAAAAATCCAATGAATCCTGTGTGAAAATGCCCATGGCTGTTCTGGTAAACGGTGACAGCTACTCTGCGGCAGAGTTTTTTGCAGCGGTACTGCAGGAATATGAATGGGCGAGCGTTGTAGGAGAAAAAACCTCCGGCAAGGGCTATTACCAGTTGACGATAAATCTCTCTGACGGCTCTGCGGTCAACCTTTCCAGCGGAAAATACTTCACTCCCGATGGCGTGAACCTGACGGAGGCCGGCGGCTTGACCCCGGATCATGTAGTGACCCTGGATGCGGAAACCGCAGGAAAAATCGCTGTGGGCGGTGTTTTGCCCCAAAATGATCCCCAAATCCAGGCTGCTATTGCCCAATTGCAGGGAAAATAAACACAGAAATAGTGGAAAATTCTTGACTTGACAGTTTTTATCTTCTATAATATTAGAATGATTTTTAACCAAGAAAGGACTTGTGTTTTATGGCTAAGGAATTTAAGATTACCAGTCTGCGTCTGGCAGATCTGGAAAAGGAACTGAATTATCTGAAAACCACCCGTGAGCGTGAGATCGCTGCAATGATCGCAGAAGCCCGCTCCTACGGCGACTTGTCCGAAAACTCCGAGTACGATGCCGCTAAGAATGAGCAGGCTAAGCTCTATGGCCGTATTGCTGAGATCGAGGATATCCTGTCCCATGCCGTTATCATCGAGGATGAGAACGAAGCTTCCGGCCGCGTTGGTCTGGGCTGCAATGTTACCGTTGAGGACGAGAAGGGCAAGAGAATCACCTATAAGATCACCGGCTCCCAGGAAGCCAATCCTATGGAGTTCAAGCTGTCTGATGATTCTCCCTTTGGCCGCGCTGTCGTTGGCAAGGCTGAGGGCGATAAGTTTACCGTCAATGCGCCTTCCGGTTCTTATACTATGAAGGTCATTGCTGTTACACGCGAGGGCTAAGCCATGGCAGAGATTGTACAGCAGGCTGAATTGCCTGTATCCGAGCAGGCGCAGATCCGCCGGGAAAAGCTGGCGGCGCTGCAGGCCGAGGGCCGTGACCCCTTCCAGATCACTAAGTTTGATTTCAATTCTGACTCTGCAACCATCAAGGGCGACTATGAAGGCTTTGAGGGCAAATCTGTCCGCATTGCCGGCAGACTGATGAGCAAGCGCGGCCAGGGCAAGGTTATGTTCTGCGATCTGCAGGACTCCACCGGCCGTATCCAGCTGTTCGTGAAGATCGACGAGCTGGGCGAGGAGGAATATGCCCGTTTCAAGAAGTACGATATCGGCGATATCGTGGGCGTTGAGGGCGAAGTATTCAAGACCCGTACCGAGGAAATTTCCGTCCGCGCCAAGGTCGTGACCCTGCTTTCAAAGTCCCTGCTGCCCCTGCCCGAGAAGTACCACGGCCTTACCGATAAGGAGATCCGTTTCCGTCAGCGTTATGTGGACTTGATGGTGAATCCCGAGGTAAAGCAGAACTTCATCGTCCGTTCCAAGTTCATCAAGTTTATGCGTGCATATCTTGACAATATGAACTACATCGAGGTGGAGACCCCGGTACTGAATACCATCGCTGGCGGCGCATCTGCCCGTCCTTTCATTACCCACCACAACACGCTGGACATCGATATGTATATGCGTATCGCCACCGAGCTGCCTCTGAAGCGGCTGATCATCGGCGGAATGGACCGGGTGTATGAGATCGGCCGTATCTTCCGTAACGAGGGCATGGACCCCAAGCATAACCCCGAGTTTACCTCTGTTGAGTTGTACCAGGCCTATGCTGATTTCCACGATATGATGGATATCGCCGAGGGTATCATCTCCGGCGCTGCCAAGGAGATCCTGGGCACTTACGAAGTGGAGTGGATGGGCGAGAAGATCGATCTGACCCCCGGCTGGCGCCGTATGACTATGGTGGAGGCAGTTCGGGAGTATGTGGGTATCGACTTTGATGCCATCACCGACGATGCCGAGGCCATTGCTGCTGCCGAGGCCAAGGGTGTTGAGCTGGCTGATGCCGCTGAGAAGACTTGGGGCAATGCCCTGTATGCCTGCTTCGACCAGCGGGTAGAGGAGCATTTAATCCAGCCTACATTCATCACTATGTACCCTGTTGAGGTCAGCCCTCTGACCAAGCGCAGCCCCAAAGACCCCCGGCTCACCGAGCGGTTCGAGCTGTTCATCTGCCACTCCGAGCTTGCCAATGCTTACTCCGAGCTGAACGACCCCATCGACCAGAGAGGCCGCTTTATGAAGCAGGTGGAGCAGCGGGAGCGTGGCGACGACGAGACCGAAATGCTGGACGAGGACTTCCTGAATGCTATGGAATACGGTATGCCTCCCACGGGCGGCATGGGCATCGGTATTGACCGTACGGTCATGCTCCTGACCAACAACGATACCATCCGCGAAGTCATCCTCTTCCCCACGATGAAACCCCTTGATTAAGAAAATGCCGTAAAATAGCGGTATTAAAGGGTTTTTGAAACTCTGTCAAAACCGATTTACGACACATTTACGACAAATGAAAAAATGAAGACACCCTATGACCGTAAAAAGTCATAGGGTGTTTTTGCATGAGTTCTATTAAAACAAGCTATCAAATTGGGGATTTGTTTTAATCCTTATTTTTCTTGTCAGCTATAGGATTACAAATACACATCACTATCGGGAACAGGATACCTCCTACTGCAAAGATAATCCAAGTTAGTTTCCAATGGCTTGTGAGGAAGGATACCACAAGATAGATTGCGGTCAAAACACCCCAATAGCAGAATCCAACAACCTCTTTTATGCTCGTTCTGTTTTTCTCTTTCTCTGTAAATTCTCCTTCTTTCAAGAGCTTTTGCATACTTGCGTTTTGCGTTCCCGCCACGATAAACATTCCTGCGCCTATACCTACAATAACCATAAGCAAAGCAAGTGCCGCCGCAACAATTATCTCATTCTCTGTAAAAGATAGAATTACTAAAGGAACGACAGAGAAAATACACAAGCATGTTGCGATAATATTATATGCAACATAGGTTGGTCTGAAAGCGTTTTTCTTTTCTGTTACTAACCCTTTCACTCCATATTCAAGTTCAAAGGGGATATTCTTGTCGAGAAAAGCGTAGGGCTGATTTTTGAAGCCACAATAAATGTAGATTGGAACGGCACAAAGAAGTAAAGCAAAGAGAACGGTTAACCCCACCGAGCCTGCTGTAGTTTCTGTTATAATTGGATTTGGCAACTCTGATAAGATGCTTAATACCATAATTGTGATTGGAGAAAGAATACACAAGAATGTGGCAAGAGCGATGCGCCATGAGGCTTCCTTCCGTTGCTCAATATATGCATTTGCTTCTTCTATCGAGATTCTTTTTATGGCTGTATCCGAAGAAGTATCATTGGTTGATTCTTCGACCTCAATTTCGTCTTTCAAAAGATAATCGGTAGTAACTCCGAAAAACAAGGAAAGTTGCAATATCTTTTCTAAGTCGGGGATAGTTTGTGCGCTTTCCCACTTTGACACGGCTTGCCTTGAAATATTCATTTTGTCAGCAAGTTCCTCTTGCGACCAACCGTTCCGTTTTCGTAATTTAATAATCTTATCTGCTAATATCATAAAAACACCTCGTTTGAAAACTTATAAGCTCGCAACTCTTATTGTGCCTTCAGTATACCTTAAATCACACTTGCGCACTACCAACCGAGAGTTTTCAATCTGTCAACCGACGGTTGCTTTTTGCTCTGATTCATATAATTCAATTACAAATTTCAGCATAACGAATGAATTACATTATACCACAGAGAAAAAATATTCCGTTATCAATTCGGGAGTTTCTATCATTCCACCTGCGATCCACCATTTTAAGGTTTCAATAAAGGTGGATATAATATGGTTTTTCCAAAACGCTTCCGGAATATTGGTTGGGCGTTCGAAGAGGGAAAGCTGACTTTCTACAAGGGTTTCTAAATTGGCACGAAAATACTTCAAAAACAAGTCGTTGTTTTGAGATGCCAGCAGTGCAAGAATGTTGTTGTCGTTCTTTTGCAAATGCTGAAACAGGTGCAAAAAAACTGAGTCCGAACCGTCGCAATCAAAGATGTGCCGATGGCCGTGGGGATCATCGTTTTCTGTATCAAATATGTGGCAGAATAACTCCTCGCAAAAGGCTTTCAAAAGATAATCCTTGGTTTCAAAATGGGAATAGAACGTGGCTCTGCCGATATCGGCAACCTCTATGATTTCACCAACAGTGATTTGGTTAAAATCCTTTTGGGATAGGAGCTTGGTAAAAGCGTGAAAGATCGCTTCCCGTGTTTTTCTTTGCCGTCTGTCCATACAATTTCTCCAATTTGTTCCGTAATGAATAACCATGGGCTATCGTATGTTGCAATGATGGCCCAGTTTTATATAATATAACCGAACAACGTGTTCGATAACATATATATTGTATCGCAGATGCTTGCGTATGTCAACGGGAGGTCTTTATGAAAACCGAGAAGAATATTCTGATTGCCTTTTTGCTGAATTTGCTCTTTTCTGTCTTTGAGTTTGCAGGCGGTATTTTTACCGGCAGTGTGGCCATCGTGTCCGATGCGGTTCACGATATCGGCGATGCCGCCAGTATTGGCATTTCCTATTTTCTGGAAAAGAAAAGTAAAAAGCAGCCCGACGAAACCTATACCTACGGTTATGGAAGACTTTCGGTCATCGGCAGTGTGATAACCACCCTTATTTTGCTGGTTGGTTCTTGCTTTGTTGTGTATAATGCCGTGTGCAGAATCATCAAACCCACTGAAATCAACTATAACGGTATGATCCTCTTTGCTGTAGTGGGTGTGGCGGTGAATTTTTGCGCTGCCTTTTTCACCCGGGAGGGAGATTCTCTGAACCAAAAGGCTGTAAACCTGCATATGCTGGAAGATGTGCTGGGTTGGGCAGTGGTTTTAGTGGGCGCTGTTGTAATGCGGTTTACGGATTTTGCCATCATCGACCCCGTTCTGTCCATTGGCGTGGCGGTATTTATCTTTGTAAATGCCGTCAAAAATCTGAAAGAAGCCCTCGACCTGTTCCTGGAAAAAACACCTCACGGCATAGATGTCCCGGAGGTCAAGGAGCATCTTATGGGAATCGATGGGGTGTTGGATGTCCACCATATTCACATTTGGAGTATGGACGGCTACCACAATTATGCCACAATGCACATTGTCACAAATGGCGATCCCCACACGATCAAGGATGCCATCCGGGAAGAATTGCGGGAGCACGGTATCGGTCACGCGACCCTGGAACTGGAGGGGGACTGGGAGCATTGCCACGACAAAAACTGTCATATAGAATCCTGTTCCCACACAGAACACCATCACCATCACCACCATCATCATTAAAAAACCGCCCTATGGCTTTTGGTCATAGGGCGGTTTTCGCTAAGAAAAAATTGACAATAGACTATAAAAATGCTATAATACCCCATTATTGTGCGTATAAATCTCTACATAAGCGGAGGAAGTATAATGGGAATTTGGGAATTGCTTCTGCTGGCACTCAGTGTGAGTATGGATGCCTTTGCAGTCTCTATGTGTAAGGGCCTTTCGGTGAAGAAAGCCGGCCCTAAGGAGTGCCTGACCTGTGGCGCTTGGTTTGGCGGATTCCAGGCATTGATGCCTTTGGCTGGCTTTTTCCTGGGCGCGCTGTTCGCCGGTAAAATTGAAGCCTTCGACCACTGGGTTGCCTTTGGTTTGCTGGCTATCATTGGCGCAAATATGCTCAAAGAGGTCTTTGAGGCGGATTGCGAATGCTGCGATAAAAATGCAGATTTTTCTGTAAAGACGATGTTTTTAATGGCTGTTGCTACTTCCATTGATGCTTTGGCTGTGGGTGTTTCCTTGGCAATGGCCGGCAATGTGAATATTTACTTGGCGGTAGTGCTGATTGGTGCCTTTACCGGTACCCTCTCTGCCATTGGTGTCAAAATCGGCAACATTTTCGGCAGCCGCTTTGAGAAGAAGGCTCAAGTCACCGGCGGCGTGATTTTGATTTTGCTGGGCGTTAAGATCCTTTTGGAGCATTTGGGTGTACTGTAATGGAGCAGAATCAGAAAAAGATACGCTTTTGGGCGATTATGATCATTTGCAACATCCTGTTTATTTGGGGAAATTCCTTGCTGCCCGGCTCAGTTTCCGGCGCTATCAGCAGCTTTGTGAAGGAACTGGTTTATATGTTTTTTCCTGGTCTGTCCAGTGCAGGGGAGGGAGGCCACGGGCTGCTGCGAAAAGTTGCCCATTTTACGGAATTTGCCTGTTTGGGTGCGTGTTTTACCCGTTTTTTGTTCTTGCTGAAAAAACCTCGTTTGCTGGCGTTGGCCGGGGCATTCTTGGTGGCCTGCTGCGATGAAACCATTCAGCGTTTTGTTCCGGACCGAGGACCCAGCTTTAAGGATGTTTTGATCGACACATCCGGTGCGGTGGTAGGTATGACTTTGTTGCTTGTTGGGTATGCTTATGTCAAAAGCGGCGACCACAGAATCCACCAAGCCGTCCGGCAGCAAAACACTGCCCGGCACGATGGAGGAGAACATCAATAAGATCATGGAAGAAAACCCTGTGGAATTTATGGGTGGGGTGATCCCGTTGGACTTAGAAGATGTTTCTGAGGATGCGTTGCTGGCATTTGAAAGCTATACGGGTCTGAAAACCCGTGAGCTGATCAAAGAGGGCGCGGTCTATGAGCCTATGATGGGTTCTCAGGCCTTTTCTTTGGTGCTGGTGCGGGTGACGGATCCTGCCAAAGCAGAGCAGGTTGCCCGGGATATGAAGGCCAATATCGATCCCCGCAAGTGGATCTGTGTCCAGGCGGATCAAGTGATGCTGGCGGGCTACGGTGATGTGGTGATGTTCATTATGCTGGACAGCGCTTTGGGTAAAACTGCCCAGTCCTATGTGGACGCATTCGAAAAGGTTTGCGGCAGCAAGCCGGACTTTACTCTCTGATAAGAACAGGGCAGCGGGCACTCCGCTGCCCCTTTTGCAAGGAGCAATTTATGGTATTTTCCAGTATTCCCTTTTTGTATTACTTTTTGCCGACGGTGATACTGTGTTATTTCCTGTCGCCTAAAAAGCTTAAAAATACGGTGCTATTGCTGTTTAGCCTGGTGTTTTATGCCTGGGGCGAGCCGAAATATGTGCTGTTGATGGTGGTAACCATTCTTTCCTTCTATCTGTGTGGTCTTGCCATCGGCAAGAGTGAAAAGTATAAAAAATTTTTTTTGATTTTGTCTGTGGTGATCGGTGTGGGCCTTTTGGGCGTGTTCAAATATGCCGACTTTTTTATCTCCGGCTTTTCCGCAGCAACCGGGATCGGTGTGCCGCTTTTGCGCCTGGCTCTGCCGGTGGGCATCAGCTTTTATACTTTCCAAAGTCTGAGCTATACCATAGATGTGTACCGGGGCAATGTGCCGGCCCAGCGCAATCTCATCACCTTCGGCGCTTATGTGACATTGTTTCCCCAGCTGATTGCCGGCCCTATCGTCCGCTATGTTGATGTGGCACGGGAGCTTGGCAGCCGCAGCCACAGCTGGGAGGGCGTAGGTGAAGGCGTGCGCCGTTTTTTGATTGGTTTGGGGAAGAAGATACTCATCGCCGATCAGTTCGCACTGCTCATTCAGAACTTCCGTCAAGCGCAAGAGCCCTCAGTGCTGTTTTACTGGATGTATGCTGTCGGCTTTATGCTGAATATCTACTTTGATTTTTCCGGCTATTCCGATATGGCCATCGGATTGGGACGAATCTTCGGCTTTCACTTCGTTGAGAATTTCAACTATCCCTATATTTCCCGGAGCGTAACGGAATTTTGGCGCCGGTGGCATATGAGCCTTGGCAGCTGGTTCCGGGATTATGTGTATATCCCTATGGGCGGCAACCGGGTGGGTAAACTGCGTTGGACAGTGAATATTTTCACGGTCTGGATGCTTACAGGCCTGTGGCATGGTGCTGCATGGAATTTTGTCCTGTGGGGGCTGATGTTCGGCGTGCTGCTGATGTTGGAGAAAATCATACCGTTCCTGCAAAAACTGCCTGTCGCCCTGCGGCATATTTATGTGCTTTTGGCGGTTTGCATCAGCTTTGTGCTGTTCAATGCCGAGAGCATTGCCCAGGCAGGGAGTGATTTGTCAGCAATGTTCGGCTTTACCGGACTGCCTGCAGTGACAGGGGAGACCCTTTATTATTTGCGCAGCTTTGCGGTTCTCTTCATCTTGGGCATCTTGGGTGCGACCCCCATCGTAAAGAAAGCGGCGAACGGGCTTTTGCCCACCCGGGTTGGTACGGTGTTAGAGCCTTTGGGGCTCATTGCGCTGCTGCTTCTTTGCACAGGCTATTTGGTGGACGGCTCGTTCAGTCCGTTCCTGTATTTCCGCTTTTAAGGGGGCTGATTATGAAAAAAATTGGTATTTTTGCTGTAATCGCCCTGTGGGCAGCGCTGACGGCATTTGCTTGGTTTGCTCCGAGTAAGGAAGTTTCCCAATCTGAGCGCAGACCCTTAAAGCAGTTCCCGGAAATCTCCGCAGACACCCTGTTGAAGGGCGATTTTATGGAGAAATTTGAAGGATATGCACTGGACCAGTTTCCGTTGCGGGATGATTTTCGCACCTTAAAATCCCTGTTTTCCTATAAGGTTTTGGGAAAAATCGATAACAATGGCATCTATATCGCCGATGGCTATGCCGCCAAGCTGGAGTACCCCTCGAATCCGGCATCTGTAAACAATGCGCTGAAAAAGTTTGATTATATTTATACCACCTATCTGCAAAATACGGATTGCAAGATATATTCTGCAGTAATTCCAGATAAGGGCTATTATTTGGCGGCAGATAAGGGATATCCCATGATGGATTACCCGCAGCTTTTTGCACAGATAGCAGAAGGAATGCCCTGGGCAAAACAGGTGGACATTACCGGTAGCTTGTCTGTTGCAGATTACTACCGCACCGACACCCATTGGCGGCAGGAAAAGCTTCTTAATACCGCAAATGTCCTCTGTGATGCGATGGGTATCTCCCGTCCGGAAGGCTATAGCCTTACTTTGGTAAGCCAAGATTTTAAGGGCGTGTATTACGGCCAGGCGGCGCTGCCTATGGGCGCGGAAGACATCTATGTTATGGAGAATTCTGACCTTGCCGATTGCCGGGTGTATAACTACGAAACAGGGAAGTATGGCAGCATCTATGATAGGGAGAAACTCTCCGGGAACGACCCCTATGATGTGTACCTGTCCGGCGCACAATCCCTTTTGCGGATAGAAAATCCCAATGCCGGGACCGACAGGGAGCTGATCATCTTCCGGGATTCTTTTGGCAGTTCCTTAGCGCCCTTGCTGGTGCAGGATTATAAGACTGTTACCCTGGTGGATATCCGCTATATAAGTTCTCAATTATTGGGCAACTTTTTGACCTTCCAAAATCAAGATGTGTTGTTTGCCTACAGTACTCTCATTTTGAACAATAGTGCAACCCTTAAGTAGAAAAGACCCCCTAAAGGGGGTCTTTTTCTGCTGCCGAAAACCCTCTTGCAAAGTGAGAAAAAATGGTTATAATATATAATAATGTATTATGGGATTTTTGGGAAAGGAGGAAGCCTATGCCTGCGAAAAAAAGCGCCCCTAAAAAGCGGGGTTATAAACATCATTTTAGCACCACGCAGATCATTGCGTTGGTATTTGCCGGGATTATTCTGCTGGGTGCGACACTGCTGACCCTGCCGGTTGCCTCCCGCAGCGGAGAATCCTGCGGGTTCTTCCCGGCGTTGTTCACCGCTACCTCTGCAACCTGCGTTACAGGACTTGTACTGTTTGATACATGGTCTCAGTGGAGCGGCTTTGGGCAGACGGTTATCCTGTTGCTTATTGAAGTTGGCGGTCTGGGATTTATGTCCGTGGCATCTGTGGTTATCTTCCTTCTGCGGCGCAAAGTGGGACTGAAGCAGAGAATGGTGATGGCTCAGGCAATGAGTGTCAACGATATGCAGGGCGTTGTGCGGCTGCAGAAGCTGGTGATCTTCGGTTCGCTGGGGATCCAGGCTGTGGGTATGGTGCTGCTGCTTGCCCGCTTTTGGCCGGAGTTTGGCTTTGTCCGGGGGCTTAAATGGAGTGTGTTCCACGCAATATCTGCTTTCTGCAATGCAGGTTTTGATATTTTCGGCGTATTAGAGCCGGGCAGCAGCGTGATGCTGTTTAACGATGACCCTGTTGTGTTGCTTGTTTTGATGATGCTGATCACGGTCGGCGGTCTTGGTTTCTTGGTTTGGCAGGAGCTGGCAACTGTTCGTTCTTTCAAGAAGTTCAGTGTCTATACAAAATTGGTGCTGATCGCCACAGGCTGTATTATTCTGATCGGCTCCGGTGTGATCCTGCTGTTAGAGTGGGACAACCCGGAAACCTTTGGCCCGATGCCTGTGTGGCAGAAAATACTCAATGCCTTTTTCCAGGCGGTGACTTTGCGTACTGCTGGTTTTGCTGCAATAGACCAGGCCTTGCTGACGGACGGCGCAAAAGCCATATCCATGGTGATCATGCTCATCGGCGGCTCCTCCGGTTCTACAGCAGGCGGCCTCAAAACTGTGACCTTTGTGGTGCTGGTGCTGTTTATCTGGAGCAAGGCTCGGGGCAGAAGTACGGTGCATGTCTTTAAGCGCACGATCCCCCAGGAAAAAGCAATGGATGCCACCACCATTTTCTTGATTATGACCGGCCTTGCCTTCTTTGGTGGTTTCTTTATTGCCGCGACATCGCCGGTTAGCTTTACCGATGGCCTTTTTGAGGCCGTGTCGGCCTTGGCAACGGTAGGCCTTACTGCCGGTGTTACCCCTGTGATGAGCCTGCCCGCCCAGGCGCTTATCATTGCCTTTATGTATTTCGGCCGGGTGGGCATATTGACTATCAGCTTAGGCTTCTTGATGGGAGATAAGGCGGAGGATCGCTTCCGCTATGCAGATACCAATTTGTTGATTGGATAGGGTAAGGAGGATTGTTATGAAAACTTATATTGTTGTTGGCTTGGGCCGTTTTGGCACGGAAGCAGCCAAGCGGCTGTGCGAATTGGGCTGTGAGGTGCTGGCTATTGATCAGAGCAGCGATCTGGTGCAGCATATCAGCGACAGCGTGACCCAGGCTGTTGTGGCTGATGCCCGGGATAAGGGCGTATTGCGTGCTTTGGGCGTGGCCGATTTTGATTGCGCTATCGTTGCCATTGGCGGCAGCCTGGGCGATTCTGTCCTGGCAACGATGAACCTAAAGGAATTGGGTGTTCCTTATGTAGTCTGTAAGGCCCATGACGAGACCCACCGCCAGGTGCTGACTAAGCTGGGCGCGGATATGGTGGTGATCCCCGAGCAGGAGCAGGCAAATCGCCTGGCCCGGAATCTGTCCAGCCCCAATGTGTTGGATTATATTGAACTATCCGACGATTACGGCATTATCGAAGTGCCAGCCCCGGCAAAGTGGATCGGAAAAAGTCTGAAAGACTTGAATGTCCGTGCCAAGCTGGGCGTAAATATCATTGCCATCAAGCAGGGCGAAAGTGTCAATGTATCTCCCGGTGCGGATTATGCTATTTTAGAGGGCGATGTGATGGTCGTTTTGGGCGATACAGCTGCGCTGAACGCGGTGCAGAAATTATGAGCGAACTGATTACTTCCCGGAAGAATCCCTTGCTCCAGCAGGTGAAAAAGCTCCTGTCCTCCCGGAAAGAGCGGGAGGAAACGGGCCTTTTCGTGTCCGACGGCACGAAGCTGCTGCAGGAGGCGATCCGCTGGTGGCCGGGCTTACATACGGTGATCCTTTCTCAAAATGTGGAAATGGAGATCCCTGCCGGCGTGCGTGAGGTAAGAGTCCCTGAGGATGTGATGGAATCCATCTCTCCCATGCAAGCACCCCAAGGCGCACTGTTTCTGTGCCGCCTGCCGGAAAAGAAAGCGTTCACGCCAAAACCGGGTATGCTGCTGCTGGATGGTATCCAGGATCCCGGTAATTTAGGGACGATCCTGCGTACAGCAGATGCGCTTCAAATTCCGGTTGCTCTCTTGGAGGGCTGCGCTGACCCCTACAGCCATAAAGTCGTCCGTTCTTCTATGGGCGCTGTGTTCCGCATGGAGGTGGTGCAGACCACATGGGCGGCCGCCGAGCAGGCTTGTAAAGAGGCGGGTATCCCTGTGGGTGTCACAGCTTTGGACGAAAAAGCCCGAGATCTGCGTGAATCCCCGCTGAACACGATGGCAGTCGTGATCGGCAGTGAGGGACAGGGTGTCCGTAAAGAAATTTTGCAGAGTGCCCAGAACAGCTTGATCATTCCCATGAATCCCAATTGCGAATCCTTGAACGCAGCCATTGCCGCAGCCATTGTTATGTGGCAAATGAAGAAATAGAAAGGGTGAAAAGTATGCTCCTCCATTGGATTTGGTTTGCCGAGTTAAAGGATATTTCTCTTTTACATAAGCACCGTCTTTTGGAGCGCTTTGGCGATCCGGAGGAGCTATACCGTATGTCCGAGGAGGCCTTGCTGAATGCCGGCCTTCCGGAAAAGGAAAGAAACGCCCTGCTTGACAAAAATTTATGGAAAGCCGAGCAGATTACAGAGCGTTGCACCAAACGGGATATTGGAATCCTGCCAGTTGCAGACAGCGCCTATCCCAAGCGTCTGCGCAATTCTGCCGATGCGCCTATCGTGCTGTATTACCGGGGCATTCTGCCCGATTGGGATGCAAGACCTTTTATTGGTGCGGTAGGTACAAGGAAGGCATCTGCCTACGGTTTGCAGGTCGCCCATCAATTGGGAAGTCAAATTGCCTCCTGCGGCGGCTTCGTGGTGTCCGGCGGTGCGGCCGGCGGAGATACTGCTGCTATGCAGGGCGCAATGAGTGCCGGCTATCCCGTTGTAGGCGTGTTAGGCTGTGGCGTGGATGTGGTCTATCCCCACAGTAACCGCAAGCTTTTTGAAAAAATCGTAGCAGATGGCTGCCTGATTTCTGAATATCCTCCGGGAACAGAGCCAAAGCCCTGGCATTTTCCTGCCCGTAACCGAATCATCAGCGGTGTCAGCAATGGCGTGCTGGTGGTGGAAGCACCCAAGGGGAGCGGTGCGCTGATCACAGCCCGTCATGCATTGGAGCAAGGCCGGGATGTGTTTGTTGTGCCCGGAAATATCAATTCTCCCACTTGTGAGGGCAGCAATGCCCTTCTGCAGGAGGGCGCTGCACCGGTGCTTTCCGGCTGGGATGTGGTGTCCGGCTATGAATTTTTGTACCCCGGAAAGCTCCAAAAGAACTTGAATGTTTCTCTTTATACCGGTGAGGAAACTTTGGCACAGGTGGCGCAGACACCGGCACATTTGGAAAATTCTACGAATAAATCGGCAAAATCCGGGAAAATACCCATTGACAACGGAGAAAAATCCCCGTATATTGAATTAGTTAAAAATCGACCTGCTCTTGATGAAGAGGAGCAGGCTGTTTTGGCGTGCCTTACAGAAAGTCCGCAGCAGGCTTCTGAAGTGATGGCTGCCTTAGATATGCCCTCGGGAAAAGTGCTGTCTGTTCTTACAATGCTGACAGTAAAGGGCTATGCAAAGAAGCATCCCGGCGGCAGCTATAGTATGAAATAATCGTGTTCGGAGGAAACTATGGGTTTCAATCTTGTTATTATGGAGTCTCCCACAAAGGCGAAGACCGTGGGGAAATATTTGGGTCCTGACTATGTGGTGAAGGCATGCCGCGGTCATTTGCGGGACCTGCCCAAGAGCACCCTGGGTGTGGATATTGAAAATAATTTCACCCCCGAGTATGTCCCCCTGGCAGACAGAGGGGATATCATTGCAGAACTGAAGAAGGAAGCCAAGAAGGCAGATACTGTCTACCTTGCAACTGACCCGGACCGGGAGGGTGAGGCCATTGCCTGGCATTTGAAGGAGCTTTTGGAGCTGCCCGACAGCAAGACCAAGCGGGCCGCTTTTAACGAAGTTACGGAAAAAGTGGTAAAAGAAGCCATTGCCAATCCCCGGGATATCGACAGCAGCCTGGTGGATGCTCAGCAGGCGCGGCGTGTGCTGGACCGGATCGTGGGCTATCAGCTTTCTCCTTTGCTGTGGAAGAAGATCCGCAGAGGCCTGTCTGCAGGCCGTGTCCAGTCTGTTGTGACCCGGTTTGTGGTGGACAGGGAAAATGAGATCCGTGCCTTTGTACCCAAGGAAAGCTGGTCTTTGGATGTGAAGCTGCGCCTTTTGGATAAAAACGGCAGCTTTACAGCCCGTTACTATGGCGAAACAAAAAAGCGGGAGCTGGCTACCGAAGCCCAGGTGCAGGATATTATTAAGGATATCACCGATAAGGAATTTACTGTAGCCGGTGTAAAGCGGGCAGACAAGAAGCGCTCTGCTGCACCTCCCTTTACCACCTCTACCTTGCAGCAGGAGGCATCCCGCAAGCTGAATATGACCCCCAAGCGCACCATGGCCATTGCCCAGCAGCTTTATGAAGGTGTGGACGTGGCAGGAGAAGGCACTTTGGGTCTGATCACCTATATGCGTACCGACTCTCTGCGCCTTTCCGACGAAGCTATGGCTGCAGCAGCGGACTTTATCAAGACTCGTTACGGCAAGAACTATTATTACGGCTCTTTCCACAATTTCTCCGCCAAGGCCGGCGCCCAGGATGCCCATGAGGCCATCCGTCCCACCCATGTGGAGCTGGACCCCGAGAAGATCGAAAAGAGCTTGACCAAGGAACAGTACCGGCTGTATAAGCTGATTTGGAGCCGATTCCTGGCCTCCCAGATGGCAAATGCTGTATATGATACCGTGTCCATTGATACCCAGTGCGCAGGCCACCTGTTCCGTAGCTCCCACCAGAGTGTGAAGTTCTCCGGCTTCTTAGCTGTTTATGAAGAGAGCCGGGACGAGGAAGCAGAAGCACCCGGCACACCGCTGCCCGATCTGCAGGTAGGGGACAGAGCCGTTGCCACGGAATTAAAGCCCGAGCAGCACTTCTCCCAGCCTCCTGCCCGGTTCAATGAGGCAAGTCTTATTAAGGAAATGGAAGAGCGGGGCGTTGGCCGTCCCTCCACCTACGCAACCATCGTGTCCACCATTCAGGACCGGGAGTATGTGAACAAGGTGGATAAGCGCCTGCAGCCCACCGCCTTGGGCGAAGTGGTCACCGGCCTTATGATGGACCGTTTCACCGATATCATTGATGTGGAATTTACCGCCAATATGGAAACCCGCCTGGACCGGGTGGAATCCGGCGAGCAGGATTGGAAAGCCTTGCTTGCGGAATTCTACCAGGGCTTCAGCAAGGAACTGACCGATGCGGAAACCGCCCTGGAGGGCACACGGCTGAAAGTGCCCGATGAAGTGACCGAGGAAATCTGTGAGGTTTGCGGCAGAAATATGGTGGTGAAGATCGGCCGGTTCGGTAAGTTCTTGGCTTGCCCGGGTTTCCCCGAGTGCACCAATACCAAGCCCATTGTGGAGAAAATGCCCGGCCGCTGCCCCAAATGTGGCAGCACTATCTTGAAGCGCAAATCCAAGCGCGGCTATGCCTATTATGGCTGTGAGCGCGGTGCGGAGTGCGGCTTTATGACTTGGGATGTACCCACCGCAGAGGATTGCCCCAAGTGCGGACAGACTATGTTCAAGAAGTCCGGCCGGGGCAGAATGAAGCCTTTCTGCGTAAACGAGTCCTGCGAAAACTTCCTGCCGGAAGACAAGCGGGGCTACTATAAGAAGAAAGAAGCCGGCGAGCAGACAGAGGAAAAGCCTGCCAAGAAAACCGCCGGCAAGCGCAAGGAGACCAAATGATGGTAAAAGTCATCGGCGCAGGCCTTGCCGGCACAGAAGCTGCCTGGCAGTTGGCACAGCGGGGTATTTCAGTGGAGCTTTATGAAATGAAGCCCCATAAGAAATCCCCGGCCCACCATACCGATACCTTTGCGGAGCTGGTTTGCTCCAATTCCCTCCGGGGAGATAAAATTGAAAATGCCGTAGGCCTTCTCAAGGAAGAACTGCGCCGCCTGGACAGTTTGATCATCAGCTGTGCCGATGCCACCCGTGTGGAGGCCGGCGGCTGCCTGGCAGTGGACAGACAGGGCTTTTCTGATTTGGTAACGGAGAAAATCCGCAGCCACCCTAATATTACTGTTATTGACGAAGAAGTCACCGAAGTGCCGGAAGGCCCGGTGATCATCGCCACAGGCCCGCTCACTTCCGATGCTTTGTCCAAAGCCATTGGAGCGTACTTCGGCAGTGACTATCTCCACTTCTTTGACGCGGCAGCGCCCTTGGTTACTGCCGAGTCTGTGGATATGAATGAAGCCTGGTGGCAGAGCCGTTACGACCGGGGAACTCCGGATTATGTAAACTGCGCCATGAATAAGGAGCAGTACGAGGCCTTTATCGCAGAGCTGATCTCCGCCGAGGAGGCAGAGGTCCACGGCTTTGAGGATAAGCGGGTCTTTGAGGGCTGTATGCCTGTGGAGGTAATGGCCCGCCGCGGCCAGGACACCCTGCGCTACGGACCGCTGAAGCCTGTTGGCCTGGTAGACCCCAAGACCGGCAAAGAGCCCTATGCGGTGGTCCAGCTGCGGCAGGACAATGCTGCCAAGAGTGTGTATAATCTGGTGGGCTTCCAGACCCACCTCAAGTTTGGCGAGCAGAAGCGGGTATTCTCTATGATCCCGGCACTGAAAAACGCCGAGTTTGTCCGTTACGGTGTCATGCACCAAAATACCTTCCTGCAAAGCCCCAATCTGCTGGATAAGTACTATGCTGACCGCCGTAACCCCTTGGTTGCCTTTGCTGGACAGATGACCGGCGTGGAGGGCTATGTGGAAAGCGCAGCCTCCGGTTTCTTAGCGGCGGTTGCTATGGCGGCTAAGGTACAGGAACGGGAAATCCCCGACTTCCCCAAGGAAACTGCCATCGGCGCTTTGGGCTTGTACATCAGCGATGGGCGGATCGAAAACTTCCAGCCAATGAATGTGAATTTCAGCATCATTGCGCCTCTGGAGCAGCGGATCCGCAAGAAGGCTGAAAAGAATTTGGCTATTGCCAACCGTTCTTTGGCCATTATCGACGAACTGAAAAATAAAGGTATATAGACGAAAGAGGTGCGGCTATGAAGATCATTCTGGACGCAATGGGCGGTGACAATGCCCCCATGGCGCCTGTTATGGGCGCTATTCAGGCAGCCAAGGATTTTGGCGCGGAAATCACATTGATAGGCAGGGGAGAGGAGATCCTGCAGGCCCTCCGGGAGCAGGGGATCGAGACCTTGCCCAAGGGCATTGAAATGGTCCATGCTGACGAGGTGGTGGATATCCACGAGGATCCTGCTGCCGCTGTACGGAAGAAAAAGAATTCCTCTATGATGTTGGGCCTTAAGATGCTTGCTGACGGTGAGGGCGACGCCTTCATTTCCGCCGGCTCTACCGGTGCGCTGCTTAGCGGCGCAACCTTGATCGTAAAGCGGGTCAAGGGCATTCGCCGGGCAGCAATGGGCCCCGTGATGCCCAATAAGGCCGGCACTAAGACCGTCTTTTTGGACTGCGGCGCAAACGCCGAGTGTACGCCGGAATTTCTGCTGCAGTTTGGTATTGTAGGTTCTCTGTATGCCAAGAAGTACTTAGGTGTGGAAAACCCCAAGGTGGGTCTTCTCAACATCGGCGCTGAGGACACCAAGGGCACGCCCTTGCAGAAAGAGGCCTATGCACTTCTGCAGGAGGCAAGCGAAAAGGGTCTTATCAACTTCGTGGGCAATACCGAGGCCCGCGATGTGCCTTTGGGCGCTGTGGATGTGGTGGTCTGCGACGGATTTTCCGGCAATGTGTTGCTGAAATCCATTGAAGGTACTGCTATGTTTATGGGCAGCTTGATGTCCAAAATGTTCAAGAAAAACTTCCTCAGCAAGCTGGCAGCTCTGTTTGTGATGAAGGACATCAAGGCCTTCAAGAAACTGCTTGACTACCGTGAGATCGGTGGCACCCAGTTCTTAGGTATCCGCAAGCCTGTTATCAAAGCCCACGGTTCTTCCGACGAGCGGGCTTTCCGCAATGCGGTACGCCAGGCAATGGACGCAGCCAATGCTGACTTCTCTGCGGAGCTGGAGCAGAGCCTGCAGGCCCTTTCTGATAAGGAGACCGCAGATGATTAAGGATTTGGAAACCGCCATCGGCTACCGGTTCAAGAATATTATGCTCCTGCAAAATGCCTTGACCCATTCTTCCTATGCCAATGAGCATTGGCACGACAGCCTGAAAAGCAATGAACGGCTGGAGTTTTTGGGAGATTCCGTTTTGGGTATGGTGGTTGCGCAGCATTTGTTCCGCAATTTTCCCAATCGCCCGGAGGGCGATCTCACCCGTATGCGGGCAGATATGGTCTGCGAAACAGCCTTGGCAAAGATTGCCGAGGAGATCAATTTGGGCGAGCACCTGCTTTTGGGAAACGGCGAGGAACAAAACGGCGGACGAAGCCGCTGCTCCATTTTGGCCGATGCTGTGGAGTCTGTGATTGCGGCCTGTTTCTTAGACGGCGGTATGCCTGCGGCGGAAAGCTTTATAAGCTGCTTTGTGCTGTGTAATGTGCCGGGGGATAAGCCTGCCAATTTGGATTATAAAACGGCATTCCAGGAACTGGTGCAGCAGAAAAAGAATCAGCAGATTGCCTATCGCCTTATAGGGGAAAGCGGTCCGGACCACGATAAGGAGTTTACCGTGGAAGTGACCCTCAACGGTAAAGTTGTGGGACAGGGAACCGGTACCAGCAAAAAGCGTGCAGAGCAGAATGCTGCCAAAGAGGCAATGGAAAAACTCTTCCATAAATAAATTGCATAATCCCTCCTGTGGCGGAAAAAATACCACAGGAGGGATTTTCTATGACGGAAAAAGAGTATGGAAAACTGATAAGCAATATGGCTCCCAAGTCGCCCATCATCAAGGATTGTTTCAATGCCTTTTGGATCGGTGGACTGATCTGCACAATCGGCCAGCTGATTATGAATGGTTATGCGGCGCTGGGCCTGGACAAAACCGATGCCGGCACAGCCACATCAATGTCGTTGGTATTTCTTTCTGCCTTGCTGACGGGCCTGAGCCTTTACGATAATATCGCCAAACACGCTGGCGCCGGTACCTTGGTACCCATCACCGGCTTTGCCAATGCCATTGCCGCCCCCGCCGTGGAATTCAAAACCGATGAGTGTGATATAATAGGACTCAGTCGGAAAGCCTTACAATTCATGGCGAGTATGATGATTTAGTCCAACTATACTTACACGAACAGGCGGTGATATTGACGAGTGTCTTGGAGTATTCGAACTGCTCCCCAATTTTATATTTAGCAACTTTCCAACCTGCCACACAGGTTCGAGGTACCGGACGGATTCTGTCACACCGTCCGGTACTTTTTTATAGTGATTACATACGGAGGATTATATGAACACAGGAACGCTTGTTAAACGGCGCGGATCAGATTGTATGGATATCCGCTTCGGTTTATATGACTATCATGGAGGGTTACAATGTGGAGAAACATTAGATGTTAAGATCAGTGGTAAATGGATCCCTACCCGAATTGAACTGGGTGAAGATTGGTATTTAGTAGGTATCGATGTGGACGATTTGGTAGGACTAATCGTCCGAATTTAATAGTTCGGCGTAGCCAGCAGGAGAAATCTTGCTGGCTTTTTCTATTTTAAGGACAAGGAGGATGGCGGTATGAAGTGCCTGCGCAAGTATGAGTGGGTAAAGCTGCCCCGGAATTATCCGGATATGGGAAAAGGTCTTATGGGTTACTGGGCGAAGTTAGCAGCTCGTGCTGCTTTCCGGAAAGGCAATGCAACCTACTGTGGCCACATTAACCCTGTAACCCCAGGTATGTGGGCTGGTGGCATTGTCGGCCTCAAAAGCATTCTTGGGGTTAAGCGCAAGGCTGACGCAATGGATGTTCTGAAGCAGCTTGCAGCTCTTGGCTATGTAAAGTACTCCCTTGATCCTTTGACTAAGAAGTTGACATATGAGATCACCGATTGGGTGGTTAAGTGTTCCGGTGCTGAATGTATGACAGGTACAGTCTATGCCACTGATGGATATGGCTTCCTGTGTATGCCCAGAAGCGTCACGGAGCGTCTCTATGAGCAAAATCGTATTTTTGATGAGTCAGATGCCTGGCTTGATCTTTGGTGCCATACGACATTTGAAGACCGTGGGAATGCGTTCTCATTCCTTTCGCCGGTTGTTCAGTACGGAAAGTATGGTGCTGTCTTAACTTTGGAAACCCTGGGACAGCGTTGGGGCTGGGAAAAGACTAAGGTATGGAGATTCTTTAGAAAGCACGGGGATGTCTTCTCTCTGCACCGTCTACCCAGCTCTTATGGCTGCCTCATTTTCAATAAGCAATACCCCACAGGAACAGATGTTCAGGTCCCTACTCAGGATGAAATTATGAGTATAGTTAACGAAATACTCATAAGCGGCAATTATAAGTACACGGAGAACAGTGAGAATGCCAAGATCAATCATATGGTTGCATGGCACAGTGCGAAGGTCATTGAGGCTCGACAGGCGGAGTCTGCCCTTTTGGAGGCAGAATGCCGCGTTGCACCTTTTGACCCTATAACACGCACGTATATTTCTCATGGTTGGAACTGTAAGCATTGTAGGAACTGTCAGTATGCCTGGGGTGGTGTGTTAAAGGATCCGCAGACTTCGGTTGAAAGTGAAGTTAAGATCCGTGGACCGTGTATCAACAGGTACAAGGAAACGAAGATATTTTAGGAGGTTGTTATATGGCTCGGAAAAGAGTAACCCTTTATGACGCTCATGAGAAGCGTATTTTAGAGCAAGCATCTGCCTTTGCGGAATTTCTAACCCTCAATGGAACGATTGGAGACCGCAAGATTGAGGATGAGGAAAGACGTAAGGCTAAGCAGTCTGCTGCAAAAAAAGCTTACCACAACACAGAAATCCTGCTTCAGCAATACCGGACAATCATTTGGGTGCTGGAGAGTGCTCCCGGTGAGCTGGCCGTGGAGTTAAGAATGCAGACGCAGAACCTTGATGCGCTGGTTGCAAGGATCGACTTTGAAATGGCAATGGAGAACAAACGCCTGGAAAGCCGTCTGAACACCATTATCAAAACCAGAATCCTGTTGGAGCGGATGCAAGAGGCGTTGATGGTTCTTCGGAAAAAGCCCAAAGACGGAGAAATCCTTTATCGGTTAATCTATGATGCGTATCTGGATCCGGTGGAGAGAGATTTCCCAACGCTGTGTGAAAGAGCTCAACTTTCTCCACGGACTTATTATCGCATGCGTGCTGAGGCGATAACGATCATATCAATCAAGCTTTGGTCGGCACCTCCTGGAGATGTGGATGAGTGGTTAGAGATACTCTCGATGATAGAGAGGCTCTAATTTCATGGAACGTTCGTACATTATGTCTTTGGCAAAACGGTGGCAGAGATATGGCAAAACTGCGGCATAAAATTGTCAGTAAAATACTAATGACACGCAAATCAACCTGTGTTATATTTGTATTGTCCAAAACTGGACGAAGCGATAAGACACTGTTTTGAGAGCTGATTTCAGCCCTTCAAAATGGTGTCTTTTTTCGTTTCATCCCATTGGAAAGGAGGTATGTCATATGGTTAAGCAACTCGCCAAAGGCAAGGAGCGGCTGACAAATGCCTATTGGTCTGCTGTCGGCATGGCTTCTGTTGCAATGCTGTCGCTGCAACCGGTAATGGCGGATACGATCTGGGACCGTTTCTCAACGATCCTTCAGGATATTTACGGTCAGGTCGTAGCCATCAGCACCATCGTTGCGGTAACTGTGGGTGCCATCGCACTGCTCATCCGGATGATTTCCCGGAACCAGAGGGCAGTTGAGGAAGCAACCCAGTGGCTGAAGAGAATCGTGGTCACCTGGATCGTTCTGAACTCTCTCGGCTTCATCGTTGCGTATCTGCAGCCCCTCATTGCCGGCGGCAGCTATTCGCCCACCTAACCGTTCCATGTCAAGCAGGGATGGAGGTGAAAACCGATGCTTGACTGGATATTTGAAGGCATCGTCGGCTGGGTAGCAAGCATCGTATCTCAAGCAATGGATGCAGTTTCTGCTCTATTTCTTGAGGCACTTGGTACCGATATGACGGCCATGGAGGAGTATTTTCCCTTTGTGACAAAAGCTTTCGACGTGATACAGATTACAGCATGGGCAATCTTGATACTGATTACCGTGTGGCAACTGTTTCGAGCGTTCGGAGGTCCGATAACAGAAGCGGAAAACCCATGGCATCTATTGATCCGCGGTGCGCTGTTTGCGTTCCTGATCGGCTATGCCAAACCCATATTCCTAACGTGCTTATCCATAGCAAGAGCACCCTACACAGCACTGATGGATATCACAATGACTGGCTCGGATTTCACCTTTGCCGGTATTGAGCAAGCCCTTTCCAATGGGTTAACCTCAATCATAGCGGTGGCCAGTGTGGTAGGAATGATACTGATTCTGATCCTGGAGATCGCATTGGGCTGGAACTACTTCAAACTCCTGTTGGAGACAGTAGAGCGTTACATCGTTGTGGGTGTGATGTGTTACACTTCTCCGCTGGCTTTCTGCATGGGCGCATCCAAAGCAACGAACCCTGTGTTTAAGTCGTGGTGCCGAATGGTCGGTTCTCAGCTATTGCTGCTGGTTATGAATGTTTGGTTCCTGAGGGGCTTTGCTTCCACCATGGGCCAGTACATTGCCAGCGGCGGTGCACTATCGACGGGAAAAGGCAGCATCTTCCTGTGGCTGTTCTGCGCCATCGCTTATCTAAAAACAGCCCAGAAGTTTGATAGCTACCTGGGCGCAATTGGACTGAATGTGGCTCAGACCGGAAGCGGTATGGGCATGGAGCTGCTGATGGCAGCCCGGGTGATCACCGGAGTAGGCGGCGGCATGGCTCGCAGTGCAGGAAGTATGTTCAGCAGAGCAGGAAGCGCAGCAACCGGAACCGGTGCAGCAGCTGCAGGTTTTGCACAGGGCTTTGCATCCAGATTCAGTCCCAACTCCTATGTCCGCGATGCCGTTGTGCAGGGTGGTCAGAGAATGGGCTTTGGCGGTGGTGCCGGCTTTATGGCACGTGCCTTCGGTGGCATAGCCGCAAGAAATGGCGCAACGCTGAACAGCAATTCTATTGCTTCTGTGGCAGCTCGCACTCCCAATGCATCCGGCACCATTGCCGGCGACATTGCAGATCGCAGTTTGAGCAATTATATGCCTCAGATGCAGGGATTCCAGCTGCAGGGCACGCAGATCACTGGCGGACATATCAGTACAACGGCGATCTCTCCCGATGGAAAGCAATCTGCTGTAGATATGTACAGTGCTGCTCAGTTTGAAAAGCCTGATGTTCCTCACAGTGTTGTTACCGCTTCTGATGGAAGTCAGTGGTACCAGATGGCCAGCGGCGAAGGCCGTGGAGCCTTTTACGATGCACCTGTCTTTAATGGAATGGGTGCTGATGCACCTCATGGTGTTGATGTGCCTGGTGGAGACGATGTTCCTGTTTCCTCTGGCGACGCAGGTATGCCTGCCTCTACAGACGGTACGGATACCCATTTGGATCCCGGCGTGGATGGAGCACCTATCAGCGTATCCTCTGAAGTACCTCAAATCAGCGGGGATCCCGGTGATATTAATGTTCCCGGAGCAACTGTTGTTGCAGGTGGTCCTGAAGTTATCGGAGACGCTGGCGTTGCAGGAGTCGCTCTGGGAGAAGATACCCCTGAAGCTCCTATGGTTAGTGGTGCCGTTGTTGGCGGTATTCCTTACCATGGCGAAGAGCCGATGGATGGCTCTGACAATTACGATTCTTCCGATGGCGGGTATATGGGAGGTTATTCCGAGGCACCCTTGGTTGCTGCAACCTTCCCCGGTGCGCCTGAAGGTACTGCTCTTCGAACTGTTGATGACGGCGTCATTGAAGCAAGTACTCCCGATGGTGGAAACACCCTTTGGTACAATAGTGCTTACTTCCAAGAACCTGATGCACCTCACTCTGTTATGCAGTCTGCCAATGGAGTCGACTGGTATGCTATGCAACAGCACGCAGATGTGCCTCAGTTTGAGGCTGGAGATGCTGCTGAAAGCTACAACCAGGCAACATTCCAGAACTTCATGCCGGGCTATGGTGAGCAGGTTTACCAGGTCGACAGTTCTCATCGGCAGGACGGCCATTTTGAGGTCCGTAACGAGGATGGCTCTGGTACCCGTTTCTATGACACGGCCCAGTATGCAGCACCTCGCGGCGACTACCAGGTCTTTGAAGATTCTCGCGGTAGCCAGTGGTACGCAATCCGTGGTGAAGCAGCTATCGAGCGAAGACCCGTCTATGAACAAGGGCATGCAGTCTATGATGGTGATAAGCTTCGTACTGAAACAGTGGAAACTGTGCGGTACAGGCAGACACCTGCCAAGTACTCCGCCCCGGAGAAACGCGGTGACATCGAACGCAAGCCCCCGAGAAGAAAACAATAAAGAGACGGCCATGATTGTTTTTGCAGTCATGGCCGTTTTTCATTTCCCGTGCATCACAGGAGGTGATACCAATGTCCGAGCCGGCCAAGCAGCAAATGGGAGATGGCCGAGATAATTTCGGTCAGGCTGCTGGAAAAGCCGCTCAAGCAGCGAAACAGGCTACCAAAGAAGCTGCCAAGCAGGCCGCAGCGAAAGGTGCAGAAGCAACAGCAAATGCTGCTGCATCTACCGTTAAGGCCGGTGTTGAAGGCGGCAAAGCTGTTGCAGAGATTGCAGCCGGTACCGCCTCAGGCGGTCCTTGGGGTGCGATCATTTCTGCTGCATGGGCTATGCGGCACACACTTTACAAGATTCTAATCTGCATATGCCTGGTTTTGGTCTTCTTGATCGTGCTGATCGCGTCTCTCCCCAGTATCATCTGGGACTATCTTATGGGCGGTGCCAATGAGCCTGCCTTCTCCACCACCAACGCTTCCGTTGTTGTGGCTTACGATGAACTGACAGATGATGTCACTGCCATCGTAGACACCGGATATGACCAAGCTTTGGACTCGGTGGAGGCGATTATCCAGAATGGTGGTTATGACTACGACCTTTCCATGCAGGCTCTTGCCAATTATGCGCAAAGTTCTGCTGGTTATGATGTAAGTTACATTCTGGCGGCTTACTCAGCATCTCTTCAGCAACAGAACACAACCACAGCGGATATGCTCAGTAAGTTAAGTGGTACTACCGGTCAGATGTTTCCAGTAACCTCTGTAGAGAAAGAATTGGAGCGAATTGTCCCCGTGACCTATTCTACTTATAAATCGGTCACAATCACAGTTGTAACCTCAGTGCAGGTCAACGGTATTGTAAATGGAGTTACCCGTTATACCTACACCACTGAGCAAAGGACTTACTATTTGCCTGATGAGGTAAAGGAATCTGAAACAGCTGTTACAGTCCCCAAATATAAGGCTGTGACTGTTTCCGTTCCAACCTACACCAATGGTTCCATTTCCGGGACACGGAGTGCTACCTATTATGAAGTTGATGGTGAAGAAACATTAGAACCCACTACTGAGATCATCAAGTATGTGGAGTGTACCATTCATCCTTTTGACAATAGCGTGATCGCCAGTGCTTTTGGCATCGATATGACCGCACAGTATCCGGGTTCGACTCTAACCTATGGAGAGGTAACCCAGAACATGTCTAACTCGCTGAAGATGACCATCTACGGAACACTCGGAAGCGGATCTATTGTGCCTCTGACCGATGCAGAGCTAATTGCCTTTGTAAGCCGGCAGAACTGTAATGCCACCCGTAAGCATATCATTACCACTGGTTTAGCGCTGGTCGGTAAGGTGCCCTATTTCTGGGGCGGCAAAAGTGCGGCCGGTTGGAACGATGAGTGGAATACTCCCAAATTGGTCACAGCTGCAGGCTCCAGTTCTTCTGGAACGATCCGTCCTTATGGGTTGGATTGCTCCGGTTTTTCGGACTGGACTTACAAGACCGCTTTGGGTGTCAGCCTACAGGCAGGCACCGGTGGTCAGTGGGAGAACTCAGAGGCAATTACGGCAGATGAATTGCTTCCCGGAGACCTGGGCTTTCTTATGGAAAGCGATGGCTCAGGATGGAATCATGTGTTGATCTTTGCCGGATATTCCGAGGATGGGACTCGCATGTGGGTCCACTCGGCAGGTGGTACAGGTGTGGTGTTCAACTCGCCTAGCTATGAAGGTTCCCTCAAACTTAGAAGACCCAAGAATGTAGACTTCAATCAGCCTGTGGGATCCACTGCATATGGTGAACCCCTTTACTCACTGCAGGTAAACGTGACCCATTACTGCGCCTGCTCCAAGTGCTGTGGCTCCAATGCTGATGGATTTACCGCAAGTGGCAAAGCAGTCCAGCGCGGTATGGTGGCCATGTCCAGCTATTATCCTTTCGGCACCCAGATTATGATCAACGGAATCATGTATACCGTTGAGGATCGAGGCGCTTCAGGGATAGAGAATGACATCAGCCGTGTGGACATATTTGTGCCAGATCACAATGAAGCTTTGCGGTTAGGTCGCTATGATACTACCGCATTTATTTATCGAATAGGAAGGTAAGCTTATGCGCACGCAAGACTATCGAATCCACCTCATTGGTGGCCGCACGATCCTTGTTCGCGAAGAATGTAACGGCCCTGTCGATACGTTCCTCCACAATCGTTTTTGGAGATGTAAGCCTGACGACATTTTAGAGGTTGGCTCCCCGGAAACAAGTCGGGCCTATATCCCTGCAAGAAATATCCTGTACATCTCTACCGGGGGTTCCTTAGAGGAATAACCCTCGTACAAACTATCATAAAGGAAGTGATACCTATGCTTAGATCAAGCTACAGAATCAACCTGGTCGGTGGTGCTCGTATCGATGGAGACGAGTTTTTTGAAGTCGAGGCAGATCGCGTCGTAACGAAACTGAAAGACCTGAAGCAGGGAGACTTGCTGACCATTGACCATTCTTCTGGTCTCCAGCTGCATATTCCTTGCTGGCAGATTCTCAGTATTGAGACCACCCCCGTAGTTGAAGTAGGTTAAGTATGGAAGAGAAGGAATTCAGCAATGTGTACGCCATTCCGGCTAACTACACCGATTCTGGAAAACTCCTCGGTGGTATGGTAGAAACCCGTAATGCTATTGAGGCTGTTTTTCTTGTAATTCTGGTGGGTTATCCTGAATTGATGTGGATTCCAATGTCTACTACGATCCGCATCGTTGTCATGACGATCACCCTTATTCCGCTGGCTGTGATTGCTGTAATGGGCATTGATGGAGACTCGTTGATCCAATACCTTGGACATATCGTCTCCTTTTGGTTTGGCAGGCGGAAACTACACTTCAGGAGGATAGGTTATAAGTATGACCCCAAACAGCTCAAAAACCCGGGCAAAAAAGGCAAAAAGAAGTAAGCCGGAAAAGCTTGAGTTTGTTCAGCCTTTCCTCCCGGTCAAGGATATCCAAAACGGCATTGTGGAGACCACTGATGGCCGCTACGTAAAGATCCTTGAGATCGAACCCATTAACTTTATGCTCCGATCTTCTGAGGAGCAGTACAACATCCTATCTTCATTTGCCAGCTGGCTGAAGATCTCGCCTATGCGCCTGCAGTTCAAGTCTATCACTCGAAAGGCTGATTCCGACAAGCACATTGCTATGATGCGTGAGGAGATGGCTAACGAGGATAACGAAGAATGTAAGGCTTTGAGTGAGGACTATATTCGGTTGATAAAGGATGTGGGATCCAGAGAAGCGCTGACCCGGCGCTTCTTTTTGATTTTCCAGTATGAGGCCATCGGCAGGAACGAGTCTGATGACTATTCCAAGATCTACAGTATGTTGATCAGTGCAGAACAAAATGCCCGCGCCTACTTTATGCAGTGCGGAAACAACATCCTGCAGCCGAAGAACCCGGATGAAGCTACGGCCGAGATCCTTTATATGTTCTTCAATCGCAGATCCTGTGTAGACGAACCTTTTACTGACCGGGTAAATCGCGTGATCGTAGATGCTATGGCGGCCAAGGGTAAAGTGATCGGTCTTGATCCGATCCCCAATATCCCTGTTCGTCATTTCATCGCGCCTCGCGGTTTGGATCTGACGCACCATAATTACATCATTATGGATGGTCGTTACTATTGCTTCTTGTATATCAAGGGCGATGGTTATCCCAACAGGGTTCGCGGTGGCTGGATGTCCAGTCTGATCAATGCCGGCGAAGGTATTGACATCGATGTACATCTGCATCGTGAAAATCGCAGCAAGACTATCGATAAGGTAGCACAGCGCATCCGTCTGAATCGCACGAAGCTCAAGAGTATGCACGATACCAGTACCGACTATGAGGAACTTACGAACTCCATCCAGGCCGGCTACTACATTAAAAACGGTATTGCCAACCACAACGAGGACCTGTTCTACATGTCTGTTTTCGTGACGGTGTCGGCAAGAACATACGATGAGCTGCTGTGGCGTAAGCAGCAGATGATCGATATGCTCAAGTCGATGGATATGTACCTCAGTGAATGTCGCTTCCAACAGGAAGAAGCACTCCGTTCGGTAATGCCTTTCCTGCAGATCAGTCCCAAGCTGGTGAAAAAGACCCAGCGCAATGTACTGACCAGTGGAGCCGCATCTACCTATATGTTCACCAGTTTTGAAATGTCCGATGACTCCGGCGTTCTGCTGGGTGTCAACCGGCATAATAACTCCCTCTGCATTGTTGACCTCTTCAACACGAAGATCAACAAGAATGCGAACCTTACCATGTGCGGTACTTCCGGTGCCGGCAAGACCTTCACCCTCCAGCTTTTGGCTTTGCGTATGCGAATGCGTGGCATCCAGTGCTATATCATTGCCCCTATCAAGGGTCACGAGTTCAAGCGTGCTTGCAGCAAAATTGGCGGTGAGTTCATCAAAATCGCTCCCGGCTCTCCTCACTGCATCAATGTGATGGAGATCCGACACACCATTTCTCCGGAGATGGAGCTGATCGATGAGGTCGATTACAACGATATGGACTCGATGTTGGCCAGAAAGATTCAGCAACTGATGATCTTTTTCAGCCTGCTGATTCCGGATATGACCAACGAAGAGGAGCAGATGTTGGATGAAGCCCTTATCAAGACTTATAACGATTTTGGGATTACTCACGATAACAACTCGCTGTATGTGGATGCCAATGTATACCCTCCAAAGCTTAAGAAGATGCCTATCCTGGGTGACCTTCATAAGCACTTAATGGAGAATCCCATGACTGCCCGTGTGGCTGCCATTGTCAGCCGTTTCGTTACCGGTTCTGCTCAGAGTTTTAACCGTCAGACAAATGTGGATCTTACGAACAAGTACATTGTTCTGGATCTGTCTGAACTGAAAGGAAAACTCCTGCCGGTGGGCATGATGATTGCCTTGGACTATGTTTGGGATAACATCAAGGCAGACCGCACCAAAAAGAAAGCCATTATGATCGACGAGATCTGGCAGCTCATCGGTGCTTCCTCCAATAGGATGGCCGCTGAGTTCTGTTTGGAAATCTTCAAGGTCATTCGTGGCTACGGTGGCGCAGCAATTGCGGCTACCCAGGACCTCAGCGACTTCTTCAGTCTGGACGACGGCAAGTATGGACGAGCCATCATCAACAACTCCAAGAACAAGATCATCTTGAATCTGGAGCAGGACGAAGCCCAGTATGTCAAAGATGTCCTGAAACTTACCCATACGGAGGTCCGTTCCATTACCCAGTTTGAACGTGGTGAAGCTTTGATTCACAGCAATAACAACAAGGTTCCTGTGGTGATTAAAGCTTCTGCTCAGGAAAAAGAAATGATTACCACTGACCGTGCTGAACTGGAGGCCATTCTTCGGAAGCGGCAGAAGGAACAAACCTAAACCTTGGGCGTTGTACTCATAAAGCCAATTATGAGTATAACGCCCATTATAAGTACAAGGAGAAACACTATGGCACTACGAGAAGAGGAGCATATGATTGTCCGTTGGCTTAGCCAATATGGTCCAATGACCAGAGAGATGATTCGAAAGCTCCTGCATTACAAACCCAGCGATACTGTGACCCGGATATTAAACGGTCTGGTTCGCTACCGGAAGATCGCTATGATCGAGGGTCACAAGTATTACGCAATTGACCGATATTGCACCTTGGTTCCTAAGATGCACGAAGCGGTCTATGTGCTGCTTCAGTTTATTACGGATATCGATCCCCGGAGTCACCAGATTGCGGATACGCCATCTCAGATTCGTTTCCTGCAGGGGAATACCTTCTACGAGATCGTGGTACTGGATTACGGAGAAGAAAATCTAACTCAGTTTCTCCATCCAGAGAAAAATAAGGTGTTTCTGATCGTTGTTCCGAATATGGATTTCGCTGAGGGACTGTGGCTCCCGGAAGCAAAGTGTATCTTCGTAACTTTAGAGGCATCAGGAAATGCCATTCCGAATGTCAATTTTTATTCAACTTAGGAGGAAATACATTGGATTCCAATAGCTTTACCGAAGCAACGGGAAAGGTTCTTCGGATCCTTCCCAAGCTGTACGCCGGCACAGTCCGGATGCAGTATGCTCAAGAACATGGCATGCTCGCTGAGGCAAATATGATAGCCTTCGAGAACTACCGGCACGCAGAAGCTCTTACCCTTTGTTACCGAATGATCCCTACCTATACCGGCCTACCTTATGCCAAGAAAGAAGTGGAAAGGATCATGGCTGAGGAAGTTCCTTTTGAGATCGGTTTTACCGACGAAGGTTGGTTTTCCGTTCGCTTTCCCCGGATGCTCCCCAAGAAGGAAAAAGGCGGCGTCGAATATATTCGCGGCCAGCTCTATCCTGCGCTGCAGCGGTTCTTCCAGAATGAGTATCCTGTCCGTTTTGATGACTGCGTGATCATCTACCGACATGTATATGCGGAAGGGTTTCCCGAACGTAAGAAGCGGGACCACGACAACATCGAGACCAACGAGATCACTGATGCCATTGCGCTGTTCGTGATGACTGACGATGCTCCAAAATGTTGCCAGCATCACCACTGCAGTGCTGCCGGTCCGGCCGAGCGGACAGAGGTTTATGTGGTCCCGGAAAAGGACTTCATCAAGTGGTACGAAGCAGCCAAAACCTTCCCCGAGGAAGGGGTGAAACTCCGTGGTCAGAGGTCCATTTTTGACGAAAAAACTGTTCCAAAACCGGGCAAAAAATACGCCGGGACGAAAAGACAACTTTCAATACCGGAAAAAGCCTTGCGGCTCTAAGAAAATCCAGAATCGGAAGTTGTCCTTTTTCGGTGGACAGAGCAGGCACATCAACGAAAATTCTTCAACTCCGGGGGTGTCGGGATGATACGCATCCAACAGGACACACTTGCATACGAGTTGCTTACTATTCTTGCCTATGTTGGCGAATTTCCTTTTGCTTCCATCTATCTTCTCGGCAATAAAGATGTGTGGCGCAAACTCGTATCCAAGCTATCCCAGGAGCAGACCTATCGTGTTCTTAACTATCCCGACAAGATTACTGGACGACTACTTAATCTGTCCGGTGAGAAGAAAGCCCGGACGATTCGCCTCAGCCAAAAGGGTGCATATGTTCTCTCTTTGGTTAATCCGGATGCTGCAAAATACTATGCGCGTGTCTTTGGAAATGCGCACCTATCTAGTGCAGAGGAAAGGATAGATCGAGCGCATCGTCTGGCTGAATCTGTGGCCTTCTTCCGGTTGGTCGGGGTCGAGACTTGTCCTTTTATACTTCCAACGCTACAGCTCAAGTTGTTCCAAAGGACTGTTCCAAATGAACCTGCCTTTTACACCAGCCACGAGCTGAAGCATTTCGGTGGTGATTCGGTCAGTAAGGTTGCCTTCTCCCGAATTACCGGAATGCTGTTTTCTTCCGGTGGGAATTATGCGGTATATAACAGCCGCGATTACAGGATGGAGTGGAATGGGCGTGGTGAGAGCAAGGTCTTGGCACATCTTCAAGGAGTTGCCCGGATGAATGCCGGTCCGGAAGAAATGGATTCGGCAATTATGTTGGCCAGCGATTACAGCATCGCCCAACTAACACTGGCCTTCCTCGGAAATGTAAACCGGGTGCAAAACCGGTTTGACAAGATCTACACCCACCTGCATTTTATCCCAATGGATTCGTATGGTGCAAGGCTCAGTAAAATACTAATGCTCCCAGACTGGAAACAGATTCTGCTGGAGCTGCTATTTGACGATGATGAGCTTGCCGGTATGGGAGCTACCTTCGGCTACGATGCCATTCGAGACGGGACCTATGTGCTTTCATTCCTGGATAGTGACATCTTTCGCCTAAATGCATTTTGGGAAACCGTTCGGGTTCAAAAGTATAGAGCTTCGGTGATCTGCTTTCCGGAGCAGGTGCCATTCCTGCGAAGCTTCCTAAGGAACAAGGTTGGTCTTCAGACGGTAACGATGGATATGGTAGAAAACGCAATTATGGAAGGATGTGATTCCAATGAATGAGAAAACCCGCAGGGTGGCGATCGTAGTTGCTGTCATACTGGGCTGTGCTGCTTTGCTTTATTTAGGTGGCCTACTGGGCCAGCTATTTACCAACTACAACACCTGGCTCTCTGCCGGTGGTATGACAGGTAAGGCTCAGATGCAATCCCCAGACTGGAATCCGCTAATCTGCATTACCAGTGCCTTCACCGGGAACGGGCTGAAGGCATTGCTTCTCATCGTAGGTGTCGGCGCAGCGATCTTCATCTACATCAAAGTCCATGATAAGTTCTCTGGTATTTCCTACGATGAGCGCGGTTTTACCAAGAGCAAACATGGAACCTACGGTACAGCCGACTGGATGACAGAGAAAGAAATGAAATCAGTCTTGGAGGTGAGCACCCCCGAGAAAGCAACGGGCATGATCCTGGGCGAACGAAAGGGACAGCTCATCTGCTTGCCTGAAGATACCAGACTCAATCGGCACACAGCTGTGTTTGGCGCTTCCGGTACCATGAAATCCCGCGCTGTTGTACGCAATGCATTATTCTCGGCCATCCGCAGGGGCGAGTCCGTACTCATTTCGGATCCAAAGTCCGAGATGTACAACGAGACCTCGGAACTGTTCCGTAAAAATGGGTATGAGGTAAAAGTCCTGAACCTGGTGGACCCGCTGCACAGCGACTCGTGGAACTGTATGTCCGACCTGGGAGACGACACCTTGATGGCCCAGATGTTGACCAATGTTATCATTGGCAACACCAGCTCCGGCAAGGGCGACCACTTTTGGGATAACGGCGAGGCCAACCTCTTAAAAGGCTTGGTTCTCTGTGTGCAGTTAGATCCGACGATTCAACAAAAAGATAAGAACCTGACGAAGGTGTATGAGATTCTCACCGGAAATAATTTAATGGGCACCATTAACGGAGTCCTTGCTAAGACGGAATATCATGCGGCCAAGGCATCCTTTAGTCTCTTTGCCCAGTCCAGCGAGACGGTTCGGCAAGGTATTATCCTGGGTCTCGGCACCCGTTTGCAGGTGCTTCAAGACCAGGCTGTTAAGCAACTGGTTTCTCGCTCCGATATCGACCTCACCGCACCAGGCAAACGCAAATGCGCCTATTACATCATTCTCAGCGATCAAGAAACATCGATGGCATTTATATCCTCGCTGTTCTTCTCATTCTTGTTTATTAAGCTGACTCGCTTTGCGGATAATTCGCCCGGTGGAAAATGTCTTGTTCCGGTCAATATGATCTTGGATGAGTTCAACAACATTGGACGAATCGGTGGCGCCCCAGACGGATCTGATTTCTGCAGATCTCTCAGCGTTATCCGATCTCGTGATATCAGGGTAATGATCGCAGTTCAGAGCTTAGGCCAGTTACAAAACCGGTATCCCAATAACCTCTGGGCTGAAATCGTAGGCAACTGTGATATTCAGCTGATGCTGGGATGTACCGATGATGTAACTGCAGAATATATCTCAGAGCGCAGCGGCGAAATGAGCATCCAGGTAGATTCTACGATGACCGTAAAGAAGACGGTAGCACTGGCTCAGGTGATACCCCAGTACCGTGAGACCCAAGGTCAAGGCAGGCGCAAACTCCTAACCGCAGATGAAGTTCTTCGTCTTCCTCATGAGGAGATGCTGGTTATTATTCGCGGTCAGAATATGCTGAAGCTTAAAAAGTTTGATTACACACGGCACCCATTGTCCAAGGAACTGGTGCCCACGACAATTCAATCTTACATTCCAAGCCGACAGTACAGCGTACTTCAGACTGAGTTCGTTAAACCTGTTACTCCTGAGGAACCGAGGAAGAAAAAGTTTGAAAAGCTGAGCCCGACGCAAGTCGTTCAGAATACCAACAAATAAGGAGGAATGATTATGGCCCCGCGTGGCAAAGGCCCGCCGTCTGATGGCGTGCTGAAAGCACCAGAACCCCAAACTGATCTAGATCAGACCCAGATCACCGAGAATGCTGCAGTGAATTCTGCAGAAAACAACCCAGACTCCCAGACTGATCCTGTTTTGAAGGTACAACCTAGAAAACGGGTATCCGCCCGAGATATCCTGCCATCCTCTGGCGACTCTGCTTCGGAAACAAACAGTGCAGACGAACCAATAACCCGCAAGCGGATCAAAATGGAAGCCCCTATGCCAAACACAGAGATATTGGCCATTGATGATGAGCTTGGCGTCCAGACCGAGCTGGAAAAGGCACGGGATAAGTTCCTGGACCTGGTTGAGTCCCTAAAGACCGGACGCTATCTTACCGACCGGATCCAGGGTGTTGAGAAACATTCCGATGGCGGTATGCCCAGAGCTGTGATTTATCATGGAGATTACAAGGTGATTCTTATGGCCTCTATGGTCGTGGATCTTCCCAGAGATCTTCGGGATAGAACGCCTAACGAAATGTATCTGTATATGTTGCAGAAACGGCTTGGATCTGAAATCGACTATGTCATAAAGGGTATTGATTCTAATACCGGTATGGCGGTTGGTAGCAGAATGGAAGCAATGGCAACTAAGCGGCGCCACTATTACCTAAACCTGACCCGAGAGGGCACATACCGTGTCTATGAGGGACTGGTTTGTGAAGTTCGAGTTGTTTCGGTTATACCGGAAGGTATCTTCGTTGAATTATTCGGTGTTGATGTGTTTGTCCCTTTGCGTGAGCTTAGCTACACCAGAATCCCGGATGCAATGGGCTACTTTGAACCTGGCGACCGCATTTTGGTGAAGATTACTAAGTTGGATAGAAGCGACCCCAAGAATATCTATGTGGCAGCTTCCGTGAAGCAGGTGGCGACCAATCCTACGGAAAAAGTGCTGGAGAAGATCGACATTGGCGGCAATTATGCCGGCACCGTTACTATGATCGACCAAACTGGTATATTTGTCCAACTGGATATGGGAGCGGAATGCAGATGCAAATTTCCGCTTCGTGCAAGACCTCCCATTGATGCACGCGTGATTGTTGCCATCGATGGCGTGAGTATGGAAACCAAATCGGTCTGGGGCAAGATCACCTATATAACCATACCCAAATAACTCCCCAGAAAGAAGGAATCTCAATGGAGCAATGTGAACTGAGCAGAGAGGAGATACTGCGAAGAAAAAAGCTCTCAGAAAATACCCGCAAGATGATTTGTGACAGTCTGGAGATAAAGTCTCAAAATGAGACATCAATAGAGGCTGCTTATGAGGGGTTCGAATTGAAAATCCTCTTTTCAGAGCTGCACCCGCTTATGGTTTTTTGCTTAGAAAAGCCTTTGGAAGAAAACAAGAGAACAATCTCCTCAAGAACAAATTTTGTAAATCTCACCAGTGTACTGGGTAGCCACTGTGTAAACGAGTACGTCGGCAAATATCAGTATCGGGCTACGCACTGGTTAGATACCGAAATCACCCAGACTCGCTTCCTTGAGATTCTTGGCCGCTGTGCCATTGAGGCATCTCGAGGGTACCAAAAATTAGCGAGCTAAGTTGCACTTTGTGATACTCATTCGTGTAATAGTAATGAATTCATTACGAAAGGAAGAGATATCATGAAAAAACTCATCGTCATCTTGTTGATCCTGAGTTTGGTGCTGGTTGGTTGTACTACCCCAGACTCAGATTCCAGTGCCTCGAGTAGCCCTGATCTCCATCAGAGTGCACCCTCTGAAAGCACATCCTCCCAGACTGATTCTACCGACAACCTGGAAGGAACGAATTCGGGCCCGGGTCCCAGCGCTACGACGTCGGCAAACCCATCTGTGCCAGACCCATCTGAAAACGGGACTGAAGGCACCGAAGGGACAAAGCCGACCGGGTCGACCGAAGGCACTGACCCAACCGAGACAACTCAACCGCAGGCAACAGAAAAGCCGACCACACCTACAACTCCGACTGAGGAAACGAAACCTACCACTCCTCCGGAGACAAAACCTACCGAGCCACCCGCAACAGAACCGGAAGCGACCAATCCTCCTGCCACAGAGCCTGATGCAACAGATCCTCCGACAGAAAAGGTGGATGCATCCGTGATTGTTTCGCAAGCTAATTCCTATGCGGTGTCTTTGGGCTTTGTGGTGGACTATAGCTTAAACAAAAGCAATTCCGGCTACTACAGCCCGGACTACAGACCTATTGCCACAAATGAAGTGGGCATTGCGGCTGCTAAGGATTTGGTGTCTGCAACTAAGAACCAGCTCAATAGCCGCTTCTCTGAAGGCTATTCTCCAACTCTGGTTGAAAGTATCTTCGGTTTAGTCCGAGTGAATTGTGTGGTTGAGTATAGCCATACAGATGAACTTGGAAACTGGTACTACATTTATGTTTTCTACGGATAATTGGGTGTAGTACATCATTCGAATAGTAAGGAGTCTCGTTACAACCGCGAGGCTCCTTTCGCTTTTTAGGAGGTCTATGATATGAAACTCAAACGACTGCTTGTCTTCCTGTTGGCGTTTGTAATGCTCCTCTCTGTGGTGCCTGCAGTGTATGCTTCGGACATCGTTGATCAGGAAAGCACGACAGAGCCGACCGTGGATGCAAGCGATCAAACTGAACAGACCGAACCGTCTGTAACGGAAGAATCCACAGAACCGCCTGCTGATGAGTATGATGGTGAATTAGATCCAGTTCTTGTTGAAGCAGGGTTTACCAGCGATCAGCTTCAAGCGGGTAATGTGCTACTGGAACCCATCAGTACCTTCGCTGCAAGTACTCGGTCAGTCAAGAAAACAGCAACTTTGCGCAACTGCAACTGGATGGACTTTCCCTGTACCGATAATTCGCGGCAGGGCTTCCATTATGCTGATGAAGACGGGGCTGCACCGTGGGATTACATGAATATGATCTACTGCCTTGAGAACAAAAAGGACTTCAGTTATGGCAGCGGTCACTCAGGTGTAGGAGAACTTCCTTTAGATGGAAGTGGCGATACCCATGGTGAGTCCATTTGGTATGGCTTTAGTGCCGATCAGCGTGTTGCAATCGCCTTAACTATGCTTTATGGCGCACCTACAAAATTGTGGGACGAAAGCTGGGGCATCAATGCAACTGATGACTGGAACCTGCACAACCCCAATATTGGCTACCGTTTTGCAACACAAGCAATTATTTGGGAGTTCGTTCAGGGCTTGCGTGAACCCACTCCTCCGTACAAACTGAACAGCACCTATTGGTTGGACAAGTCTCAGGGCGTATGTATGAGTGAGGATGGTAAGACAGACCATTTCATGGTTGCATACAACTCCATCATTAGTGATTTGCAACTCCACAACACCATCCCCAGCTTTGCAGGCGATTTTGCTGCAACTGCACCCGAAATTCAGTTGGCGGGAACGAGTACTACCGTAACTGACACCAACGGCGTGTTGGGTAGATTCACCTTTACTGGTTCCGGTGGCGTTTCCTACAGCAAGAACGGAAACAACCTGACAATCACAGCGAATGGTGCTATTCCTACCGGAGTGCAAAGTGCATCCGCAACCTTACCGGACGCGGCTTCCTCGCTGTACGAAGTCTGGTACAACCAGTATGACAAGAGCAAGCAGGTTTGCATTAAAGTTGCTATCCCTGCCAGTGACCCTGTTCCTGCCTACTTTAAGCTGAAGGCCTCGAATGGTTCTTTAAGCCTTAAGAAAACCACTGAGGATGGCAAGAATCTGGCGGGCTGGCAGTTCAGTATCTACAGTGATCAGAACTGTACAAATCGCATTTCTGGTCCCCACACCACCGATGCAAATGGCAATATCTCTGTTGCCAATCTGACAGCAGGACAGGTATGGGTTAAAGAGATTGGCCACACGAATGCTGAGATTGCTAAGCTTTACTACTGCAACAGTACAAATCCCCAGGCGGTAACGATTGTGGCGGGTCAAACCGCATCTGTTACCTTCAACAATAAGTTGAGTACAGGTGTTGCCAAAATCGTAAAGACAGCCACCAATGGAGGTTCCGTTTCCGGATGGCATTTTACTGTCAAGAACTCTGCCGGTGCGGTAGTCGGCAACTATGTAACCGACTCCTCCGGTGTGATTTCTCTCAATCTGCTTCCGGGAACATACTCGGTCACAGAAACTGATGGAGCTTACAAGTACTGGGTCAATGATCCCAATCCCACCAAGACCGTTACGGTTACCGCGGGCCAGACTGCCAAGGTCACATTCCAAAACCAGTATAGGGGCCAAGCTCAGATCATCAAGACAGCTACCACTGGCGGCAGTGTTGAGGGCTGGCACTTCACAGTGAAGGATTCCGCTGGTAATAAGGTCGGCGACTATGTAACTGATTCCACCGGTATCATCACTCTGGATCTCGAGCCTGGTACTTACACCGTTACCGAAACGGATGGTAAGTACACTTACTGGCATAACGATCCGAATCCCGAGAAAAAGGTGACCGTTGTTGCTGGTCAGACCGCGAAGGTTACATTCCTGAACGAGTGGATCGGCAAGGCGAAGATCATCAAGACCGCTACCAATAATGGTAGTGTGGAAGGATGGCATTTCTCCATCTTTACTGCAGACGGCACCAAGATCGGCGACTACGTAACTGATTCCACCGGCATCATTACCGTGGATCTGGAGCCTGGCGTCTACACCGTCAAGGAAACGGATGGTGAGTATCCCTACTGGCACAATGATCCGGAGCCCGAGAAGACCGTTACCGTGGTGGCGGGTGAAACCGTAGAGGTAACCTTCCTCAACGAGTGGGTTGGTAAGGCCAAGATCATTAAGACTCTGGCCAATCCGGAAGCCGGTACGGTAGAAGGCTGGCAGTTCACCATCTCTCGCATTGTTGGCGAGACGGATGCGGTGTATCTTGCCACTGTTACTACCGGAGCTGACGGTACCATCGAGTATGATCTGGAACCTGGTCAGTATTTGATCACCGAACTGATCGAAGAGAATTCCCTGTGGGAGTGCATTACAGATCAGTCTGTGGTAATCACAGTTACGGCCGGTCAAACCACTGAGGTACCCTTCACCAATGCACTGCGGCCCGGCAAGATCAGTATTCACAAGGTCGATACCCGGGGTGAGTCTCTGGACAGCACCGAATTCACACTTGAGTGGAGTGAAGACGGCGTCAATTGGCAGCCTGTCTCCTATACTGATTCCACAGTGCCCCAGATCGGCGGATGTACCACGGCCGGGCTCTTAGAAGGCGGCAAACTGGTCACCGATGAAACCGGTCTGGTGAGCTTCGAAGGTCTGTATCCCACGCTGCAGTACCGGCTGACTGAAACCAAAGCCAAGAACGGTTATCAGCTGCTACAGTCCTCTGCATACGAAGGTGGCCTGGATGTGGAAAATGAACTGGTCGTTTCCCTCAAGGTCGTGAATGCAGAAGTGTTCACCATGCCCGAAACCGGTGGCAACACCCTGATCGTGCAGCCCTGGATCGTACTTGCCCTCCTGTGC
>JAFUNI010000033.1 GCA_017482385.1 Oscillospiraceae bacterium
AGCGAAACAAGGAATACCGGAAACCCAGATAAATAGAAGCCAGGGCCAAAACCGGTTGGAGAATTCCGGATACTGCGAGCGTAAGCTAATACCGTACATAGGGACAACCAAAGCATACACAACCAATCCGCAAAGTGCGACTCCTACAAGAATCAATTTTAACCAATTAGAAAGATGTTTCTGTTCCATACAAATTAACCTCCTTGGCCTTTTGATGACCTTCCTGGGAACAGCATAGCACATAATTGTCCGCAAGTCAACAAACATTTATCGTGATACGATAAATAGTCTATATAGAAAGACCCTGCTATCCGGATGAACAGCAGGGTTCTTTATCTTTTGTTAGTCAGTCAAACTGGAAATATACTCTTGTACCTTCACCAGGCAGGCATGTTCCATCTTCTCGGTGTCCACAAGATCGCTCTGAGGATCCAGGACAATGTCAGCTATTTCTTTTGGGAAATTAGCACGAATTTCCTCAGCATATACATTACCACCATTTGGTTCCCAGAATTCCTTCAAAGTATATCCTTTTTCCGGATCGACGGAAAATGTGAGTTTTGCGGGAGTAGCGTTGCCAGCGGCCTTCGTTAGCTCTCCGTTCGTATACAGATATCGACTGTAGACATAATGGACATACACGGTTGTCTCTTCCATATGATTTAGCTGACCCACAACCGGCGTACCGCTCTTCGTTTCAATTCCATAAATGTAGTGCACCTGCGTTGGAATAAAACCATTGGGGAAATCCGGGAAAGTTCCATCCGCGTTGTGCTCGATGACTGCCTTGTGGATTGCATAGTCCAGTGCATCACTTTGATTCTCTTTGATAAAGGTTTCAACATCACCTTCACGAATATCACAGCTTGCACCGTTGCTTACGGCATTCAAGGATGCATACATCGGCTTACCTGTGGTTTTTCCATCACCGACCAGCAAATAGAATTCAGGGTCAATATCATACCGGACAACATAGAGGCCGGAACCGATGTCAGCCCCATTAAACTCTTTCAGATTCTCCCACGTCAATTCCATACCCAATTTTGACAGTTCAACCACATCTGCAAGTGTCATTTGCCGTCCTTCGATGTTACCGCCGGGTATATTCGTCTGATTTTCAACATGAGGAGGATCCACTAACCACTTGTCCGGATCATCAACCTCTGCAATAATCTCACCGGTGGTCTGAGATACTTCAACCCAAATCGGTGCATTGGGAATGTTCTCAACCTTGAACAGATAACGAGGAGAGTGTGAGACAGCGTTACCTATGGCATATTTATCGACCAAGGAAACAGCGATTAGCGGATTGCCTTCTCCATATGCGTCAAAAACACTATCCAGAGCCCGGTCGTAATCGCTTTCCTTACCTGTCATAACGATCTTCAGGCCGTAGATAACGGTAAGTCCCTGTTCAGGCCAAGACAATTCTACTTCGTAGATATACTCGCCTGTTTGGAAGGGCGCGGTTAAGCAGATACCTTCTCCAGAATTCATTACGCGCAGGCTGAGAGAGTCATACAAGGTTCTTGTACCATCGTCATATACGGTGCCATCTGGGAGGTAGATTCTGTACTGTGAGAAGGATGCCCCTTTGGGTGTAAGCAGGATCTGGTTCTGCCCACTCTCTCCATCCAATACTAGGGTATTGTTGTCGCTGTAATCACCCTGATAGGGAGCAATACCACAAGCAATCAGAGACTGACCGGCTTTATCAGAAGTATAACCGAAGGACAAGAGCTGCGCCTGTTTGCCACTGATATAATCTGTTGCGATTACTGGAGGAATGATTGTATTCTTGTCACTCTTATCGTACAGAGCAAGCCATTCCTGAGCAGTTGCCCAATCTGCGCCTAAGTCCTTGTCTCCAATTCCTGTGATGTCTGCACAGGAAACTGCCATAATATACCCTTGCAGGCCGTTCTCGCCGGATCGCAGCTGCTCTACGAAACAATCAACTGTGGAACTGCCATAGGAAATAATCTCGTTGTAAATAGGTTTTTTCGCTTCAATGTAGTCAAAGGGGTTGGAGCTTGCAGCACAGTTGGGATTATGGGCGATATCCTGAACCATAGCTATCAGATTATCATAATTTACTGCTTCGCCATATTCTTCAAATGCGATCTCATTACCTTCGCTATCCAGATAATACTGCTTGATTCTGAGATTGGAACCTACCATCTCATCCCACCGGAACAGAGTCATAGATTTTCCTCCGCCTAAGTGAGTAGAAGCAATTTGTTTGGATAGCTTGTCAGCCTTGTAGTATTCCCGCTGGATCTTATCAAGCTTTGTGTTGCAGCTAATAATAACATCGAAGGTAACATTATGATCCATCGAACCATCCAAAGACATAACTGCAGGATGGTCGCAGAACACAATACCCTCATTCTGATTAGCGGCATTTTCGTATACATGGTAATCCAGAAGTCGATATCCATTGTTTTGGGATTGGAACACGGCAAATCCCATATCATTATAGTCATGCTCTGCCTGATCGTTGTAATCCGACATAAAGCCAACAACAATAAATCCAGGATTATCCTCGTTTGTGTAGGCTTCAAAACAATCCGTGACACCCAGCGCTTCATACAACGAGTGTACAAAGAAGTTTACATTGAACTCATTCTCTGTGAACTCCGATTCTACCTTGTAAAGGTAACGCAAATAAGTATCATCGGATGCGCCCTGGCCGCGCTCGGATACATCTTCCCAGCCTACACCGATAAGTGTATCACCGTTTTTGGTCTGAGCAGCCAGATAGAACCAATCGTTCTCTTTACGGCAAATATAGGCATCGGTAATATCTTGGATCCGGTAATTCTCTTTCCATCCATTTTTGTTGGTAGTATATTCTTGCAGTTCTTTCACTGTAAGAGGATATGCTTCCATCTTTTCATGAATACACCAAGAATCATCGCCTTCCAATTGAGCATAGAGTACATAATCTGCGGTAATAAGGAACCGTGAATAGCGATCATCGTCTTCGCTTGCTGTGGAATAGAGCACATCTGTTACACGGTAATTCGCTCCCATCAAGGTAGTATTCTTTGCTGAGGGATTTGTTAGGAGTAATACGCAAGCCACAGCCGAGGCGATCAGAGCAAGGAGGATAACCCAAAAAGCTGGTTTTCTATAATTCATAACGCGCTTGATCCTTTCTTTCACACCTGTCTCGCCAAAGGCAAGAGGACAAGCAGCGATCCGGAGACGGTGAACACTGCAGTGAAGAAGTGCGGTGGAGTAAGCACGCATTTCGTCTTTCTCCATATGCTTGATGACCTTTTCATCACAGGCTGCTTCAATATCACGGCAAAGCAGGATATAGGCCAGCCAAAGCACAGGGTTGAGCCAGTGAATACTAAGCAGAAGGAATCCGATAGGCTTCCACCAGTGATCTTTACGTTGAATGTGTGCCTGCTCATGGGCGATTACATTCGCCATATCGGAGTCGGTGATTGCATAAGGCAGATAGATCCTCGGCTTTATGAAGCCTAAGACAAAGGGCGAATCTACCTGCTCGCACTGCCAGATGTTATCTCGCAGCTGGGTAGCTTCCTCCATCTTCTTTCGCAGCAGAAGATAGCTGACTGCAGTATAGGCAAGCATCAGAACCACACCGGCCAACCAGATCCAACTCAGAATGGGATATACCGTCTCTCCAACTGTTTTAGGAGCCTCTAATGAATCCTTTTCTGTGACTACATAATAGCCTTCGTTGGAGTAGATCGGTTGTCTGCCAGCTTCAATGGCATTGCTGTACCCAATGTTGCTTTCGTAGATAATATCTATATCACCGATGTATTCGTTACCTACATTGGTGATGATTTGGCCACTTGCCAATCTGTCAGGAACCAGAGAAACATTGCTTTCAATAGAAACCGGGCAAATAAGCCGCAGCGCTACTACGCCCCAAAGCACACAAAAAAGCCATTTCGGTGCCTTGCGAAAGATAAGTCGCACCAGCATAACTGCAGCAGCAAATAAGGAACCAATCAAACTTAGTTTGACCAATTCAAGAAATACGGTTTGCATATCAGCACCTCCTTATCCCTGGATGATGCGCTGGATCTCCTCAATGTCTTTATCGGACAGGGCCTGCCGCTTGCCGAAAGCAGCAATAAAAGCAGGGAGAGACCCTTCAAAGGTCTTAGTCACAAATTCATCCAGCTCTGCTTGCTGGATCTGATCCTTGGAGAACAGCGAAGTTACGATCTTATTCTCAACCTTTAGAACGCCACGCTCTTCCAGTCTCTTCATAACGGTGTAAGCCGTGGTTTCCTTCCAACCCAATCTTTCCTTGCACAGGCGGACAAGCTCCGGGCTGCGAATCGGCTCCTTCTCCCACATGATCAGGCAAAATCTATATTCACTTTCGTGGATTTTCGGTGTATTCATATTGACGCCTCCTTTTCTCTACTGTGGTAGAGGTTTGATATAATTCTACTCCAGTAGAGGATCGTTGTCAATAGGGTTCACGAAATTGTTACAACTGATGCGTTTCCTCCCCATACTCATTCGACTTCAGTATTACTGTACTTTTTCATAGCAAAAGTACAGCGTGACTGTACTTTTATCTTTTACGAGCTGTCTTTACTCCATACTGATTTCAAAAGTGTTTCATCCCTAAGTTGCGTTTGGTGCTTAAATATGCTACACTAATTGCATCCATTTGTTGAAATGAGGACTCCCCATGGCTGAAACATATCAGATCCTTGTCGTTGATGATGATTTCTCCATCGTTAACATTATCGAAACTGCATTGAAGCAGGCTGGCTACCAAGTATTAACCGCACACGATGGTGAAGCAGCCTGTCATATTGTAAATACAAAGCATCCACACCTGATCATTATGGATGTAATGATGCCCCAGTGTAATGGCATC
>JAFUNI010000015.1 GCA_017482385.1 Oscillospiraceae bacterium
ATGGCGGCGTAACTCAGTTGGTAGAGTAGCCGGTTCATACCCGGTATGTCACCTGTTCGAATCAGGTCGCCGCTACCAGGCCCGTTGGTCAAGCGGTTAAGACACCGCCCTTTCACGGCGGTAACATGGGTTCGATTCCCGTACGGGTCACCAACAAAAATAAGACACCCAAAAGGGTGTCTTATTTTTGTTCTTATCATTACCGAAAAGGAGTATCTACAATGATCTTCTTGTGCCCCATTACCCGGGATAACAAAAACCTGTTCCAAGACACCTCTTATGCAGAAATGCCTGCCGAGGCAATGGAGAAAATGTTAGCCGAGTCCCTTGCCAAAAATCACGAGGGAAAGTATTTCCAGCTGTTTGCTGTGATGGACGATACTCTGTGTGTGGGCTTTGTGAGCCTATACGAAACAGCTCCCGGCCAGATCAGCTGCGGCCCGGAGATCAAGCCCCAATACCGGCAGCAAGGCTATGGTTATCTTGCGGTAAGAGCAGCCTTGGAACAAGCAACACAGATGGGTTACACCATGGCTATTGCGCAAATCCGCCAAGACAATACCGCCAGCATCGCCCTCCACCAAAAGTTAGGCTTTGCCCTCTGCCGTTCCTATACAAACAAGAACGGTCACCCGGTTTCGGAATTCTCAAAACCACTGTAATACTTCGTTTTTTGCTGTTTTATGCTTGACAAGACCGGAAACAGGGCGTATAATATTGCAAACTGTTGAGGAAGTGTAAGTAGGCTTTCCAAGGTTTCTCTCAGAGAGCCGCAGGTGGTGGAATTGCGGCAGACACCGGAACGTTGAATGGACTTCCGAGGGCAATCAGAACAGGTCTGCTTAGTATGTGCGCCGGAGCCGGACACTCCGTTACCAAAGGTCGGCGTATGTTGATACGCATAAGGGGATGCACCGCAGGGATGCATCAAGCAAGGTGGCACCGCGGATAATGTTTGCATTATTCGTCCTTGGCAGAAAGCGGATTTTCTGTCGAGGATATTTTTTTGCCGCACCCTCGACCGGATTGCCGCAAATACATACATAACCCCAACATCGAGATATAAAAAACAGGAGGAACAACAAATGCAATTTAACAATGTTGATTTTGATACATACTTCAAGCACTACCCCGATGCCAATGGCTTTTTCGGCAAATACGGCGGAACTTATGTATCCCCGGAGCTTCAGAAAGCTATGGCAGAGATCACCGAAGCCTATCAGACCATCTGCAAATCCCGCAAGTTCATCAGCGAGCTGCGCCGTATTCGCAAAGAATTTCAGGGCAGACCCACGCCCATCTCCCATTTGGAAAGACTTTCCGATAAGTTGGGAACAGGCGTACAGCTGTATGCCAAGCGGGAGGATCTGAACCACACCGGCGCCCACAAGCTCAACCACTGTATGGGCGAAGCTCTGCTTGCCAAGTTTATGGGCAAAAAGAAGGTCATCGCAGAGACCGGCGCCGGTCAGCACGGCGTTGCTCTCGCTACTGCCGCAGCCTACTTCGGTCTGGAATGTGATATTTATATGGGTTCTGTGGACATTAAAAAGCAAGCTCCCAATGTGGCCCGTATGAAGATCCTGGGCGCCCGGGTCGTAGAAGTGACCGAAGGCCTGCAGACCCTGAAAGAAGCGGTTGATGCTGCTTTTGCCGCATATTGCAAGGAATACGACACCGCTATCTACTGCATCGGTTCCGTGTTGGGCCCCCATCCCTTCCCCATGATGGTGCGGGATTTCCAGAGTGTTGTGGGTATTGAAGCAAGAGAGCAATTTTTGGATATGACCGGTGAGCTGCCCGATGCAGTGGTCGCTTGTGTAGGCGGCGGTTCCAACGCAATGGGTATTTTCTCCGGCTTCCTGAATGACCCCGTGGATATCTACGGTATTGAGCCCCTTGGCAGAGGTCCTGCCCTGGGCGACCACGCTGCCAGCCTGAAATACGGTACTGAGGGCATTATGCACGGCTTCAACAGCATTATGCTCAAGGACGAAAACGGCGAGCCCGCGCCCGTCTACTCTGTGGCAAGCGGTCTGGATTACCCCTCCTCCGGCCCGGAGCACGCATTCCTCCACGACCTCGGTCGGGTACAATACGATGTCATTTCCGATGACGAGACCATCGACGCTTTCTTTGAGCTGTCCAGAATGGAAGGCATTATCCCCGCCATTGAAAGCGCTCATGCCGTTGCCTACGGTATAAAGTTGGCTAAGACCATGGGCAGAGGTTCTGTCCTGATCAATCTTTCCGGCCGTGGCGACAAAGATATGGACTACATCATCGAAAACTACGGTATCCGGGAATAATTTACAAAAGAATAGCCCCGCCGCTGATTTTTTCTGATCAGCAGCGGGGTATTTTTATTTGCCCAGGATCGCATCCTTGGGGACGGTGTATACCATATTGCTTTTTTTGCAGTATTTGCTTTTTCATCCACTTTACATTTGGGCCTTCGCCCTATATAATAAAAGTAGGCAGGAGAATTCCTCACCGGCCAATTTATAAAAAGGAGATATAAAAATGCCCGCAATCATTATAGCCGTCATAGTTTTAGCCTTTATTTTGGCAAACGCAAAGATCGTTCCCCAAGCCCACGAATATGTGATCGAGTTTCTCGGAAAGTACAAGACTACCTGGTCTGCCGGTTTCCATGTAAAGATCCCGGTTGTAGAGAAGATCGCCAAAAAGGTGACCCTTAAGGAGCAGGTTTTGGACTCCCCTCCCCAGCCTGTTATCACCAAAGATAATGTCACCATGCAGATCGATACCGTCATTTACTACGCTGTTTATGACGCAAAGCTTTATGCTTACGGCGCTGTCAATCCCATTTCCGCCCTTTCCAATCTGGCTGCTACTACCCTTCGTAATATCGTCGGCGAACTGGAGCTGGACGGAACCCTTACATCCCGTGACACCATCAACGCAAAGATGACCTCTATTCTGGACGAAGCCACCGACAAATGGGGCATCAAGGTTCACCGTGTTGAGCTGAAGAACATCATCCCCCCTGCCGAGATCCAGAACGCAATGGAAAAGCAGATGAAGGCAGAGCGTGACCGCCGTGAGACCCTGCTGCAGGCAGAAGGCCATAAGGCTGCTGCCATCACCCGCGCTGAAGGCGATAAGCAGGCTATGATCCTGGCTGCCGAGGGCGAGCGGGATGCCCGCATTGCCCGTGCCGAAGGCGAAGCCAAAGCGATCTTCCTTTCCAAGAAAGCAGAGGCCGACGGTCTGCGTGAGCTGAAGAACGCCGGTGTAGATGCCGCTGTGCTGGAAATCAAAAAGTATGAGGCGCTGGTCGCTATGTCCGACGGCAGAGCTGCCAAGATCATCGTCCCCACCGACGCTGTGGATATGACCAAAGCAAATGTCCTCTTCTCCGAAGCCTCCGGCCTTGGCGATGTGACCACTCCCGCAGAGGAGAAGGCTGCACCCCCGAAAAAGCCTGACCCCTGCTGCGATTAAGCTTATTTCTACAAAAACCTCCCGCCGATGATCGGTGGGAGGTTTCATTTTTACTTGCCCAGGATGGCGTCCTTGGGGTCGGTGTATGCCATATTGTGCTTTTCGGCGGTCTCCAACAGGGTCAGCTTGCCCTTGTAGGTGGTCAGACCCCGGCGCAGATGCGCATTGTCCAGCAGAGCCTGCTCCACACCCTTCTGTGCGATGGCGATGGCATGGGGCAGCGTTGCAGCAGACAAGGTCTGAGAAGCGGTGCAGGAGAATGCGGAGGGGATATTGTCCACGCAGTAGTGGAGGATACCCTCTTCGTAGTAGATGGGATCGTCGTGGGTGGTGCTGACACAGGTCTCAACAGCGCCGGCATCGTCGCAGGCCACATCGATAATGAGCGCGCCGGACTTCATCATCTTCAAGTCCTCACGGTTTACCAGGTGATCCTTCCGGGTCTTGGGCCACAGAATGCAGTTGATCAGCACATCGGTGCGCTTTAAACAGGCAACCAGGTTCTCCCGGTTGGAGTACAGGAACTCCACATTGGCGGGCAGCTTATCCTTGGCAGCCTCCATAGCCTTCCAGTTCACATCCAAAATGGTGACCTTGTTGCCGAAAGCAGCAGCCAGCTCCGCAGCACCCATACCGGAATTGCCGCAGCCAATGATGGTGACTTCGGGGGTGGGAACACCGGGAATGCGGCTCAGCAGCATACCGTTGCCGCCATGGACGGACTGAGCAAAATACAGTGCAGCCAGGAAACCGCCCTTGCCGGCCAGCACGCTCATAGGTGCCAGTGCAGGAAAACCGCCGTTTTCATCGGTAATATCCTCGTAAGCGATACCGGTCACGCCACGGGCCATCAGCTCCTTGGCCATATCCGGGTGGGCATTGGAGTGCAGATAGGTAAAGACGATCTGACCTTCGTGGAGCAGGTCGTACTCAGCTTCCTCGATCTCCTTGACCTTGTAGAGCATATCGCAGCTCTTATAAACCTCTTCGTGAGCACACTCTTTACCGCCGGCGGCGATATAATCGGCATTGGAGAAGCCGCTGCCAACACCGCAGTCGGTCTCAAACAGCACAGTATTGCCTCTGCGCACCAGATCGGCAACAGCATTCGGAGTCGCCGCTACACGGAACTCGTTTTTCTTAATTTCCTTAGGAATACCAATAATCATAATAGAAACCTCTTTTCAAATTTATCGTTTTATTTCCGCAGACTTTCCACAAACGCAATGACTTTTTCCGTCCGGGTCTGTTCCGGCAGGGTGTTCATTCTTTCCAAAATCTGCCGCATTTGCAAGCGCCACTGACCGGCCCGCATCTCAACATTGATGCCGTCGGAAATATAGGGGCACTGACCCACGAGCTCCTTACCAAAGCTTTTAGCAAAGGCCTTATCTGCGCCCAGGGCTATGGCCAAGGGCATCATTTGATGGAAATACTCCGGATTGTTTTGTTTGATTCTCTTCAGATCTTCGACAGACACGGTCTTAAAATATCGCCGCATACTCATAGCCTGCTCCATAGCCTGTTTGCCCGCATAGGTGCGCCGACCGCCAAAGGCCAGCAGCAAGCCGGCAAACAGCTGGCTGAACACCAAGGCCGCAGCGGTACTTACCTGTCCGGCAATCAGACCCAACAGCAGCCAAAATCCGCACCAGCCCAGTCCGACCCACAGCTTGCGCTGCTGGGGCGCAAACAAATGCCGTGCCCAAAGCTGGATCTGCCAACTGCTGAGCCATGCGGCTACGCCCAAAACGACGATCCAAAACCATTGCAGCGCTGCGCCATCGGTAAGCAGCAACGCCAGTCCAACACCGCAGAACAGGCCTGTCAGCGCCGTTAAAATGCGGAATACTGTCAGATTTCCGGACTTGGGGTGGATCAGCGCGGTGAGATTGGGTCTGAGCTTTTCTACTGCGCAGTACACCGCGCCGTAACGGCGGCTGGATGCGTTGGCCACATCCCGGTTGCCAAAGAGCAGCTTAAAGCACCGCTGCTCAAAGCTGCTGCGCTCGTTGCCCATTTCCATCTGCTTTACAAGGCGCACAGGGCCGTTCTTCTCCGTACGGATCTGCAAATAACCCAGCTGCGCCCAGGAAAAGACCATCATATTTAAGTTTCCGCCCTGCAAATGCAGAACACTGCCCATTTCACCGGGGCCGTAGCCTTCGGGCGGTGTGGGCTGTTTGCCGGGCCACCAGGGCAAATTCCGCAGGAACAAAAGCCAGTACAGCAGCGCCAACGCAAAGCAAACAATCGCGATCACATTCACCGTCTCCAAATCCGGCGGTGTGATGATGGTCCGGGGGAACATCTGATCGTCAACGATCAAGGTCATCACCAGGGTCTCATGGTCCTTCAGCTCCACCTGGGAAGTACCGGTAACCGTAGGGCCTTCCGTGGTGCAGGTAATGTCCTTTTCAATATTGGCCTGGTGGTATCCGCTGGAGAATGCCGGCTTGGCCGTGATCTCACCGGGCAAAGTGACAGTAAATTCCATGGTCTGCACCGGATAGGCAAATCCGGACAGCAGTGGTAGCGTCAGCTCCAAAAGGTCCGCCTCATTGGTACGCACCAGATCCGGCAGAGAATAGTTAAAGGTCAAGGTAAAATCACCGGCGGTCTTGCCCACAAACTTGGACACATCCACCTGCTTCAAGCCATTTTCTCTTTTGACCCGGGCGTGAGAGCCGTTGACAGTGATATTATCCGCATTTTTGGGTAGGGGAAACCGCAGCTTTTCCACCGGTGCATCCAAGTGGATGGCGGCAGTGAGGGTAATTTGGCATCTGCCGTCAGCGGTCACGGTTGCGTGGCTGCTGACGCTTTTCGCTCCGGTGGCGGCACTGGCGCCTACAAACAGCGTACACAAAAGGCACAAAAGGGAAACAAAAACTACAAATTTCCGCATAATGCCGCCTCCTTTCACAAATGTTTTTATAATTTTATCATAGCTATTCGGCAAAAGCAAGATGCCGAATTCAATCCGCAGCAAATTTGGAAGTCACCGTAATTTTTTCTCCGGTAACGGGATGGGCAAAGCTCAAAACCTTAGCGCAAAGCCTTTGGCTATGGAAACCCATCTCTTTGGAAAAGGTCTGAGATTCTTCACTTCCGTATTGAGGGTCACCCAAAATGGGCCAGCCCATATAGGCGCAGTGGACCCGCAGCTGATGGGTGCGTCCGGTAACAGGCCGCAAAGTCAGCTTAGTAAAATTCTCTTTCCGCTCCAGCACCTTAAACTCCGTCACCGATGGTTTTCCCCTGTGACTGACCTCCCGGAGCAAACTGGGCAAGGGCAGCCGGGCAATAGGGGCATCGATCACCCCGGATTCTGCTTCCGGACCGCCAAAAACCAACGCTTCATAGATCTTTTCAAATCCGCCCTGCAAATGCAATTCGTTAAGCAGACTGTGGATATGGGCATTCTTTGCCAGCAGCACCACCCCAAAGGTGTCCCTGTCCAGCCGGGTGAGGGGGTGAAAGGCGCTTTTCTGCCCGGTTTTTTCATAATAGCCCAGCACGACATTGGCCAGCGTCCCCGTGAGCCGGGAACGGGATGGATGGATCAGCATACCCGCCGGCTTATCCACCGCCAAAATATGCGCATCCTCATATAAAATCGTCAGCTCTCCGTCCTCTGCCGGGTAATCCGGCACCGGCTCGTCCAAAGGAACAGTAATAATATCCCCGGGCTTTACGGGATAATCCGTATGCACCGGTTGGCCGTTTACGAAAAGCAATTGCTGCCACTTGAGCCTGTTCATAAGCCCGGCAGACATTTTCATTTCTTCCCGCAAAAAAGAGGACAACCGCCCCTCCCTTGTGGCAATATGCTTTAATTCCAAAGGGCTTCTCCCCTTTCGTAAAATATCGGAGGTGCGGGGCACCTCCGATATGCTTATTTTTCAAGGATCAGCGGGCCGTTTGCCTCTGCCAAGCCTTTCAGAATATGCGCAGCCGCCTCCTGGGCAGTCAGTTTCTGCTGCTCACCGGTCGTCATATTCTTCACAGAGCATTTGCCCTCAGCGATCTCATCCTCACCCAGCAGTACAGCATAGGGTACACCCAGCTTGTCCGCATAGCTCATCTTCTGCTTAAACTTCTTCTGCTCGCCGTAAAGCTGCACCCGTACACCTGCGCTGCGCAGCGCCTCAGCCAGCTCCACTGCCTTGGAAACATCCTCGGTCATGGGCAGCACCAAAGCATCCGCCGGTGCGCTGGGAAGAGCATCGTTGAGCAGTCCCTGCTCGTCCAAAACATAGAACAAGCGGGTCAAACCAATGGAGATACCCACACCGGGCAAAGCCTTATCGGTGTAGTACTCAGCCAGGTTGTCATACCGACCACCGGAACAGACGGAGCCAATCTCCGGGTGATCCAGCAAGGTGGTTTCATAGACAGTACCGGTGTAGTAGTCAAGACCTCTTGCGATGGTCAGATCCACAGCAAAATTGGCCTCGGGAACACCGAAAGCGGACAGGTTTGCCGCCACAGCCTTCAGTTCACTTAGGCCCAGGTCAAACAAGTCACTCCGGCCTGCATAGCCCTCCAACGCAGCCAAAACCTCGGCATTGCTGCCGCGAATGGCGATAAACTTCAGAATCTCGTCGGCCTGCTCATTGGAAAGACCGCAATCGTCCTTCAAAATGGCAGCTACCTTCTCGGCGCCGATCTTGTCTAACTTGTCCACGGTGCGCATAATGTCACCGCTCTTTTCCGACAGGCCCAACATAGCATAGAAGCCGTTCAGAATCTTCCGGTTATTCACGCGGATCTGAAACCGGGTCAGACCGAAACCCCGGAACACCCGGTAAATGATAGCCGGGATCTCCGCCTCATTGAGAATGTCCAGCTTGCCGTCGCCGATGATATCGATATCCGCCTGGTAGAACTCACGGAAACGGCCTCTCTGGGCTCTTTCGCCCCGGTAAACCTTACCGATCTGGAAACGGCGGAAAGGAAATGCCAGCTCATTATAATGCAGCGCCACATACTTGGCAAGGGGCACTGTCAGATCAAACCGCAACGCTAGGTCGCTGTCACCCTTTTGGAAACGGTAGATCTGCTTTTCGGTCTCACCGCCGCCCTTGGCCAAAAGAATCTTGGCATCCTCAATTACCGGGGTATCCAAAGCCGCAAAGCCATACAGGGCGTAGGTGTTCCGAAGCACCTGCATCATCTTTTCTAATTTTGCCTGCTTGCCGGGAAGCAGCTCCATGAAACCGGACAAAGTCCGGGGGGTAATTCTCTCCATCTTTCTTATCCTTTCACGAAATAAATTGTCATTGCGAACCAGTGACCGTGTCACTGGTGTGGCAATCTCAAAGAAACAACCCCGGAGATTCCCACGCCAGTGTGAGCACTGGCTCGGAATGACAATGAAAATTTTATTTAATACTTGGGCTTGGTGTGGTACATCTCGCGCCAATCCAGGTCGCCCCGCTGCAGACCCATAATGAACATCTCAGCGCTGCCTAAATTGGTGGCGATGGGCACATTGTGCCGGTCGCAATGACGGATGGTATCCAGCATTTGGCTGTCATCCCAGGCATCCACAGTGTTGGGGTCGGAGAACAGCAGCACCAGGTCGATTTCATTATACGCAATGCGGGCATTGATCTGCTGATGTCCGCCCTGTTTGTGAGCCAAAAGCAGGGTAACAGGCAAGCCGGTATTGTCCGCGATCAGACGGCCGGTAGTAGCAGTAGCATACAGATTATGCTTGCTCAGCACACTTTTATATGCGGTACAGAACTGTACCATCAGTTCTTTTTTCTTATCGTGGGCCAAAAATGCAATATTCATAGATACCCTCCTTTTGTTATTTTAGTTTCACAGGAACAAAATTGCCCTGGATTCGTTTTGCAATACGCTTGCAGGCAGCGGCTGCGCCTTTCTTCTCGTAGCCCAAAAGGGGCTGACGGAACGCAGCGGCCAAAGGCACATTTTCATCCTCCGGCACAAGGCCTAAGAGGGGCAGTCCGGACTGATCCATAATATCATCCACGGTAATGCCCATGGCAGAGATCATTTTTTCATTGACCCGGTTGAGGATCATACGCACATTCTTCTTGCCCATAGCCTCCAGCACATCAGAGGCCCGGGATGCATCCCGAATGGCAGCAGGATCAGCACTTGTCACCAGAATCACCCGGTCGGCATAAGCTGCGGACAGCTGAAAGCCCACTTCGATACCGGCGGGGGCATCCAGCAACACATAGTCAAACAGCTGCCGGGCCTGCTGGAGCATTTCTCCAAAGGCCTCCTTATCCACCTCATCCGGGGTACAGTTCACCGGTGCGGTAAGAAAAGAAAGGCCGGGATACACGCTATGGCGGGCAGCCTGGTCTAAGGTGTAATTTCCGGAGCAAATATCTTGGAAGGACAGGGTGCCGATTTGGCTCAGACCCAGGGCGATATCTAAGTTGCGCAGCCCCACATCGCAGTCGATGCAAAGAACGGTTTTGTCCTGCAAAGCCAATGCTTCGGCAAGTCCGGCGCACACTGAGGTCTTACCCGTTCCGCCCTTGCCGGACAGAATGGCTATCAATTCGCCCAAATTCTGCTCCTCCTATCCTAAGATAGCGTCATTATAACTTAAAGTTGCACAAAAATCAAGAATTTTTCACAGGAAAAACTGGTGCCTTGTATTTAATTTTCATAAAAGAGGGGGTGTTTTTGTAAATTGGGGATTTACTTTTTTTATAGAATAGTGTATGATAGGTTCGAACAGAGTAGGAGACCTCGCGTGAAGTGCTGCCAAAATGGGGAGTTGAGTGGCAGACGAAGGACTTTTTGTCCGCGATGAGATTTCCGCACCCGCTGCACATATAGGAAAAACTCCTTATATGTAAGCAACGATACTCGGTGGGGCAAACGCCCCGAGGGTAATGCTGTACGATCACTCCCCCGGACGCTTTGGCGTTTGGGGCTTTTTTGTACCCATTGCCCGGATACCATTTTTTGCCTGCATAGAAGGAGGATTTTTTATGCAAACCAAACACAATTTTACAGCCAGACGGATTGCACTCAATGCGGTACTAATCGCGCTTTATGTGCTTTTGGGTTTCCTGAAGATTCCCATTGGCAATATGCTGCGAATCAATTTGGCATCTTTTGCCGTTGTTGTCTGCGCCGTAGCCTTTTCCCCGATTGACGGTCTGATCGTTGGCTTTTTGGGTGAGTTCCTCTCCCAAATCCTCGGCCCCTACGGTATGACTCCTACTACTGCCCTTTGGGCTCTGCCGGAAGCTGCCCGCGGTCTGCTTTTGGGCCTGGCCATGCTGTTTTGGGCAAGAAAGCAATCATCTGCTGCCGATCTGCTAAAATCCAAGTCCCTCATCTGGTATTTGGTGGTCTGCACCGTGACCGGTGTCATTGCATCTTTGCTGAACACTCTGGCTTTGTATGTAGACTCCAAAATGTTCGGTTATTACAACCACTATATGGTCTTTGGCGTGCTGCTGATTCGCCTTCTTTTGGCCATTGTGATGTCCGGTGCATTTGGCTACATCGCGTTGCATATCGTATCCGCTTTGCGGCGTAATAAAATCATTTAAGAAAAGAGTGTGTGCTATGACCGTAAATGAAGCGCTTGACTATATCCACTCCGTATGCTGGAAGGGTATGATGCCCGGCCTCAGCCGCATTACTGACCTGCTGGACAAAATGGGCAATCCCCAGAATACTATGAAATATGTCCACATCGCCGGCACCAACGGCAAAGGCTCTACCGCCGCTATGACCGCATCCATTCTGCGGAAAGCAGGCTACTGCACCGGCCTTTACACCTCCCCCTTCATTTATCAGTTCGGTGAGCGGATGCAGGTGAACGGTGAAATGATCTCCGATGAGGAGTTGGTGGAGATCACCGAATATGTAAAGCCCCTGGCTGACTCCATGGAAGAGTCCCCCACGGAATTTGAGCTGACCACTGCCATCGGTTTCGAGTTTTTCAAGCGCCGGAACTGCGACATTGTGGTGCTGGAGGTAGGCCTGGGCGGCCTGCTGGATGCCACCAATGTGATCCCCTGCCCCGAGGTAGCGGTCATCACCAATATCGGCCTGGACCACACGGATATTTTGGGCAACACCTTGGAAGAGATCGCCTTCAACAAGGCCGGCATTATCAAAGAGAACGGCAGCGCTGTTATTTACCGGGGCGTCCCCTCCGTGGAAGCTGTTTTCGAGAAAACCTGCGCCGAGCGTAATGTCAAGCTGAAAAAGGCCAACTTTGCAGGCCTTCAGCTGAAGGCGCACGACCTGTTCGAGCAGGTCTTCGACTGCGGTGAATATAAGGACCTCCACCTGCCCTTGCTTGGCGACCATCAGCTCCACAATGCAGCGGTGGTGCTGGCTGTGGCAGAGACCCTCATAGAAAAGGGCTGGAAAATCACCAAGGAGAATATTTATGACGGCATCCGGGATGTTTCCTGGCCCGGCCGTTTTGATATCGTCAGCCGTGACCCCCTGTTCATCATTGACGGCGGTCACAACCCCCAGTGCCTGGAAGCACTGGTTAAGAACATTGAGGATTACCTCAAAGGCCGTCGGGTCATTGCCCTCACCGGTGTGCTGGCCGACAAGGACTACGGCGATATGTACCGCCCGGTTATGCCGCTCATTGAGCAGTTCGTCTGCGTCACACCCCCCAACCCCCGTCGCCTGCCCGCCGCGGAGCTGGCACTGCACTTAACAAATGCCGGTGCAATCGCTACCGCCTGTGAGACCGTCGCCGAAGGCGTCCGCAAGGCCATCGAACTGTGCGGCAAAGACGGCGCAGTGCTGTGCTTTGGCTCTCTTTACACCATCGGCGACATTCGCAATGCCCTGTTAGAAGAAATTTAAGAAGGAGTAACGCTTATGCATATTCATCACGATCATATCGGCTGCAACTGCAGTGATCACAATCACGAGCACGAGCATACCCACACCCATGAGCACACCCACGATGGCGTGACCCACAGCCATACCCACGATCACATCCACGATCACGATCACACCCATCCCCACGACCACGAGCACCTGCACAGCCACGACCATGCCCACGAGGCTCACAATCACAGCCATGATTGCGCCGGTTCCTGCAGCAGCTGCGCTTCCAAGTGCGAGCATACTCCCATGGAAGAACTGGTTGCGCTGATGAAGTATATGGTTGGCCACAATGCCGCCCACGCACAGGAGCTGGCGGAGCTTGCTGAGCAGCTGGACAAGGCCGGCAGCCACGCTGCTTTTGAGCAGGTAATGGCCGCTGTGTGCGATTTTGAAAAGGGCAATATGCGGCTGACCGCCGTGCTGTCTGCCTTAGATGTCAAGTAAGGAGAAAATTATGTGTCTTTCCACCGTTTATAAAAACAGCCAGAGCCAAGAAAATGTGGTTCTGAAGAATGTTATGCGGATCGAATGCAAGGACGGCTGCGTGCTGTGCACCGATCTGATGGAGCGCACCGTTGCCATCGAAGGCACTTTGGAATGCGCCAACTTAGTCGACGGCTTCGTGATCGTCAAAGAAACCGCATAAAGAAAACCGGCTCCCAAATGGGAGCCGGTTTTGTATTAGCAGTAGAAATCCTTGATCTTCTTGGCGCGGCTGGGGTGGCGCAGCTTACGGATGGCCTTGTTCTCGATCTGACGGATACGCTCACGGGTAACGCCAAAAATCTGACCCACTTCTTCCAAAGTGTGGGTACGGCCGTCGTACATACCGAAACGCATCCGCAGCACATCGGCTTCCCGCTCGGTGAGGGTGTCCAATATCTCCTTCAGTGCCTCAGCCAGCATGGCATTGGAGGTCGCGTCGGCAGGACCGGGCGTACGCTCATCCTCCACGAAAGAACCGATGGAGGTGTCTTCCTCATCACCCACAGGGGTATCCAGGGACAGGGTATCGGCGGCGGTGCGGTTTGCCTCGATGATCTTTTCCACAGGCAGACCCAGCTCAGCTGCGATCTCCTCTACGGTGGGCTCACGGCCCAGCTCCTGCACCAGCTTCCGGTTGCAGCGGGTAGCCTTGTTGATAACCTCTACCATATGCACCGGCACACGAATAGTCCGGGCCTGGTCGGCGATAGCGCGGGTGATGGCCTGCCGGATCCACCAGGTGGCATATGTAGAGAACTTGTTTCCCTTTGTCCAGTCGAATTTGTCCACAGCGCGGATAAGGCCGGTGTTGCCCTCCTGGATCAGATCCAGAATGTGCAGGCCGCGTCCGGAGTACTTCTTGGCGATAGACACCACCAAGCGCAGGTTAGCCTCGGTGAGCTTGTTCTTGGCGTACTGGCTGCCCTCGGACACCATCTTTGCCAGCTCCACTTCTTCCTCAGCGGTCAGCAGCTTGATCTGACCGATCTCCTTCAGATACATACGCACCGGATCGTCCAGATTGTACTCCGCAGCCAGGTCCACCGGGTCAATGAGATCTTCCTCATCCATATCGGACAGGTCGATATCATCGTCCATATCGTCAACCAGATCCAGGGCATCATCCAGCTCCAGGTCCATATCGTCGCTGACCACCTGGATATTCATAGCCTCAAAATTATCGTAGATCTCTTCGATCTTCTCCGGGGTAAGATCCATTTCCTCCAGATGGCTCCGCAGTTCATCTGCGCGGATCATACCGTCCTTTCGGCCCTGGGCGATCAGCTTCTGCAGAACAGCCTGCTGCTCCTCCGGGGTCTTGGGTGTTTTCTTTGCTGCACACATACTTCCATCCCTCTCTGTTTTTCGAGTTTTCTGTTAGACTATACCTTGAATCCGGTTTTTTGACAAGGGTTTTGCAAAAATTTTTCTAAAAAAGCAGCTTTGGGCGGTTTTTGTCGCTGCAAAACTCAGTATTCCCCGGCTTTCTGCAAAACATACTGTTTACAACTGCGCAAAAACACATTATAATAAGAACAGTGTAAAATGGCGGTGTATCCGCCTGTACTTGATAACTGAGGTGTATCTATGACAGACCTTTCCAAAATTCGTAATTTTTCCATCATCGCCCACATCGACCACGGCAAATCCACCTTAGCAGACCGCCTGCTGGAGGAATGCTCTGCCATCGACAAGCGGGAGATGGAGGAACAGATCTTAGACTCCATGGACTTGGAGCGGGAGCGTGGCATTACCATCAAAGCCACCGCCGCCACCCTGAACTACACCGCCGATGACGGTGAGACTTATGCGCTGAACCTCATCGACACCCCGGGCCACGTGGACTTCAACTACGAGGTTTCCCGGTCTTTGGCGGCCTGCGAGGGCGCAATTTTGGTGGTGGATGCCTCCCAAGGTGTAGAAGCGCAGACCTTGGCAAACACCTTCTTGGCCACGGATGCGGGTCTGGAAGTGCTGCCTGTTATCAACAAGATCGACCTGCCCTCTGCCCGTCCCAAGGAAGTCAAGCAGGAGATCGAGGATATTATCTGCGTGCCCGCTGAGGACGCCCCCGAAATTTCCGCCAAGAACGGCATCAATATCCATTCCGTGCTGGAAATGATCGTTAAGGATGTTCCCGCCCCCAAGGGTGACCGGAATGCCCCCCTGCAGGCACTGATCTTCGACAGCCAGTACGATTCCTACCGGGGCGTTATCGTCTACACCCGAATCAAAGAAGGTACTGTTACCCCCGGTATGGACATCAAAATGATGGCCACCGGCGCTGTTTACAAAGTCGTGGAAGTGGGTACTATGAGTCCCAAGGGGCTCATTCCCCGGGATGCTTTGGGAGCAGGCGAGGTAGGCTACATCACCGCCTCCATCAAGACTGTTTCCGACACCCAGGTAGGCGATACCATCACAACTGTTGAAAACCCTGCCACTGACCCCCTGCCCGGCTACCGGCAGGTGCAGCCTATGGTCTTCTCCGGTGTGTACCCCGCCGACGGCGCAAAATACCAGGACCTGCGGGAAGCTTTGGAAAAGCTGAAGCTCAACGACGCATCCTTTGTTTATGAACTGGAAAACTCCATTGCCCTGGGCTTTGGTTTCCGCTGCGGTTTCTTGGGACTTCTCCATATGGAGATCATCCAGGAGCGGCTGGAACGGGAGTATAACTTAGACCTCATCACCACTGCCCCCAACGTTTCCTATCGGGTCACCACCAATGACGGTGTGGTGCATATGGTGGATAACCCCTTAGACTACCCCGACCCTATGGACATTCAGCTGGCGGAAGAGCCTTTCGTCAAGGTCAATTTGATGGCGCCCCAGGAATATGTGGGCAATATTATGGATTTGGCAACTTCCCGCCGGGGCGAATTCAAGGATATGGTCTACCTGGATGCCAACCGGGTGGAGCTGCACTACGAAATGCCTCTGAATGAGATCATTTATGACTTCTTCGATGCCCTCAAGTCCCGCACCCGGGGCTATGGCTCTTTGGACTACGAACTGATCGGCTACCGGCCCAGCCGGCTGGTAAAGCTGGATATTCTGCTCAACGGCGATATCGTGGACGCATTGAGCTTCATTCTCTTTGCGGACAATGCCTATCCCCGGGCCCGGAAGATCTGCGAACGGCTGAAGGACAATATCCCCCGCGCCCAGTTTGAGATCCCCGTCCAGGCAGCCATCGGCGGCAAGATCATCGCCCGTGAGACCATCAAGGCCCTGCGTAAAGACGTGCTTGCCAAGTGCTACGGCGGCGATATCACCCGTAAGAAGAAGCTGCTGGAAAAGCAGAAAGAGGGCAAGAAGCGGATGCGTACCTTCGGTACAGTTTCCGTCCCCTCCGAGGCCTTTATGGCTGTACTGAAGCTTGACGAGGATTAAAATATGCCTTTATTTACCGGTAAAAACAAAACCCCTTTGGGTATCTATATTCACGTTCCCTTCTGCCGGAGCAAATGCCAGTACTGCGATTTCTACTCCGTGGCCACCAAGGAAGATAAGTGGATCTTCGGCTACCAGGAGGCAGTCTGTCAGCATATCCGGGAAGCAGGCCCTTTGGCCCCCGATTACATTGTAGACACCATCTACTTTGGCGGCGGTACGCCCAGCTTTTTCGGTGCGGACGGTATGGCTGCGATCCTGGCCACCATCCGAAAATCCTTTACCGTCTCCAACAATGCAGAGATCACCTTTGAAGCCAACCCCGATTCCGTGTCCGACCGGCTCTTGCGGCGGCTGCACAGCGAGGGCTTCAACCGGGTGAGCTTAGGCATTCAGTGCGACGACAATGACATTTTGAAACGGATCGGCCGTCCCCATTCCTATGAGCAGGCGGTTGCTGCAGTAAGAAGAATCCGCAAGTTCCGCTTTAAGAATCTGTCTGTGGATCTGATGTACGGCCTGCCCGGCCAGACCCCGGAAGCCTGGGAGCGGACGCTTAAAAATGTGCTGAAGCTGCAGCCGGAGCATATCAGCTGCTATGGCTTACAGGTGGAAGAAGGCACACCCCTTTATGAATACAAGGACTACTGCAATTTAGCCGACGAGGACACCCAGGCGGATATGTACCTGTCCGCAGTGGAGATTCTCCGGCAGCACGGCTACCGGCAGTATGAAATTTCCAATTTCTGCCGCAAGGGCAATGTCTCCCGGCACAATCTCAAGTACTGGAACGGTGAACCTTATTTGGGCTTTGGCCCTAACGCCAGCTCCGATTTCGGCGGCAGCCGCTTTACCATTGTGAGAGACTTGCCAGCCTATATCGAGGGCATCCGCACCGGTGGACAGGTGTTGGAAGAGGTGCAGGAGATTGGCTCCCGAGACCGGGCCGGTGAGTATCTGATGATGAAGCTCCGTACTGTAGGCGGCATTGACCCCAAGGTCTACGAAAAGCGGTTCCTGCTGCCCTTTGCCCCCTTAGAAAAGTATCTGTACGAGTGCAAGGAGCGAAACTTAGCGTCCAAGACCTTTGACGGCCGCTGGCATTTGACCCCCAACGGCTACTTGGTTTCCAACTCCATCATCTCAGACCTTTTGCTGATCCAGGAAAAACATTAACAAAAAGAGCGTGTCTTGCGACACGCTCTTTTCTTTATGTAAAATCAAAGGAAATTACGGGAATGCTTTCGCTGTCATCCCAGCCGCTTATGGGGATCAAGGTCAGTTTGTCAAACACCCGATCCACCTGCACATGATAGGCGCGCTTTCGGTTATCGGTAACATCCAAAATAACCTGCTTTTCTCCCTTTCGCTCACCGATCACCCGGAATGCCTTGCAGAGGGTCTTAGGCATATGCATTTGGGGGCTGTCCAGGCGTTGGTTGGCGCGGGTGGAATGGGTGCGCTCGCAATGGCTTCCAGGAAGGGTATCCCGGTTCAAATCGCTGCAAAATACAATATGCACCGCCGACACCTTGGCTTCGTCAAAGGTATAGCTAATCTCCTCGCCAGCCTTAGCTTCATAAGCGCAGGTGCGCTCGTCGGTATTGTAAATACGGTGGGCTCTGTCTTGGCCGTTGCGGATCACCTCTTTGACGATATTCAGCTTTGCATTCTGACATACGGAAGAAATCTCTCTCGTTTTAGACGGGAGGAAACAGTCCTCATTCATAAGCAGATTTTGGAGCTGTTCCAACTCGCTCAGGTACACATCATGGGGTGTGTAATCCTTTTTTACTGCGATGGATGCGGCTTTTCCCACCGCCTCTCCCAGCAACGCGCAGGTCGCCATAACACGGATACTGCTCATAGCGGTATGGGTCATGCTGATATTTCTGCCGGCAAAGAAAAGGTTTTCCACATTCTTAGAGTACAGCGCCCGGTAGGGGATGGAATAGGGCGCAGGGGTGGAATAATAGGTATTGGGGCAGCCCTTGTGATAAAATCCGCCGGGAAAATGGTCGTCAAGGGGCCAACCGCCAAAAGCGATCTCATCCGGAAAAACCGTTCCGCCTGTGATGTCCTTTTGGGTAACCATATATTCACCGCACATTCTGCGGGACTCCCGCTTACCCGGCAAGAAACCCAAAAAGTCCAGATCCCACTTGGATGCATCAAACTTTCCGGAGTTCTTAATATAATCCCAGGTGCCGGTGGCAAGGGCGACCAGCTCATCCCGGAGGATTTCCGTGTCCTCGATGGTGTTTCTGTCTCCGCCCAGCTCCAAATACCAGAAATTCTCCGTATCCTTATATAGATCCGGATCTCTGTTTTCAAAATCCTCTTCGCCAAGCTGCTTGCTCCACGCCGGGGGCGTATATTTTACAGCCCGATCCGTCTCACGGCCTTGAAGTAGGCAGGACATTCCCATGGTCATATCATCTTTAACCTTTGTTACTGTGTCCTCGCCAAACTCATGGCTTGCCTCTCGCCCAATGCGAAACTGGGCGCCGCAAAGGGGCGCAAGAATGCTGTCGCCGGAGCTGTCGCAGAAGAATTTTGCTTTGATCTCATAAAAACATTGGGTCGTCATCTGATAGCCTGTAACCGAATGAATCCGGGTATCACGGCCGTAAACAAAATCCCTCTGTTCCGTAGCGGCATCCATACAGGTGCAGTTTAAAAGCAGGGTGATATTTTCTTCCCGGCGGACGAAATCATACAGCACCGTATCCCATATGGCATAGCTTTTGGTAGGATTGCGGTAGAGGTTTTCCAAGGCGATCTCTTCTAAGATGCCGGTTTCCCGGTTGTCTCTGCCCTGGGCGCCGCAGATCCACATACGGATCTCCGAGGATGCATTGCCGCCCAAAACCGGACGTTCGTGCATCAGTACCACCTTCAGACCCTCTCTGGCTGCGGAAATGGCTGCAACCATGCCGGCCATACCTCCACCGACCACGCACAAATCGCAATCTATTTTTTTCGTTTTCAGCAAATGAAAAACCTCCTTCGCTTGACTTTCTTTCTGTGTATCATTATATTATATTTTAGCAGTTATTCTATTAGAAAACTCCACAAAAATATAAAGAAAGTGCAATTGTGCCTATGAAAGACATCCTTTCCAACATTCTCTCTTATTTGGATTATCTCAATAACGACTGTAAATTGCATGTTTCCATACACTTTGACCAGGATATTTTCCATCGGCTTCCCCGGCAAATTGTTTCTGCGCTTTTGCCCTATAACAGCCACACCAACGCATACTGTATTATGGCAAAAAGCTTAAACCACCACAAATGTCTGCTGAATCAGAAACAGCTTTTAACCGCTTGTCAAGAAGGCAATGCCTTTTGCTCTGTCTGCCACGCCCAGGTATACGAATACATTTATCCTGTTTTCAAAAATGATGCCGCTGTGGGGTTTATTGCAGTGAGCGGATACCGCCCAACCAGCCCCACTGAGGGAGCAATCTTAAATAGGGAGCTTTGGGAAAATGCCTTAAATCCGCAGCTGCCTTTGGCGCTGTGCGATGCGGTCATTCCCCCGCTATGCATGATGACCGAACAGCTGCTATCCGCGCACTTAAGGGAAAGCTGTGACGAATATCATTTGATCCTGCAATACTTAAATGAATATCACACCAATATAACCCTCACCGATCTGACAAAGCATTTTAACAGAAGTGCATCCCATATCAGCCACTTATTCAAGAAAGAACACGGAATGTCGATCCGGGCATACTGCAATGACCTGAAATTGGAGGATGCGAAGAAGCTGCTTTTGCACACAGACAGTCCTGTTACAGAAATCGCCTTCGATGTAGGCTTTCATGATGCAAGCTATTTTATATTCCTTTTCAAAAAACGCTTTGGTCTGTCTCCCCTGCAATACCGAAGAAAAAACGCCCCATTGTAACCTATAAAAAAGAGCGTGTCTTACAACACGCTCTTTTTATTTACTTTGCGACAGCTCTTTGGATCAGCTTGACGATTTCCACTACGGGGATCACCAGGAACGCCAACGCCATTGCGATGGCATACTCGGTCAGACCGATGGTGGTAAAGCCGAAGGCCTTTGCAATAAAGGGAACCTCGATGACCAGGGTGGTCAGTGCCAGGCTACCCAGCATAGCCCACCACAGGATCTTGTTGTGGGACTTGAGGCTGAACACGGACTTGCGCTGAGAGCGCAGGTTGAAGGAGTGGAAGATCTCACACATACTCATCGCCAGGAACGCCATGGTCATACCGTGACCGGATTCGCCCACCTGGGTCAGATAGGTGAACCAGCTTCCGCCCACCACAACAGGAGCGAACTCCTTATAAGCGCCGATGAGATAAGCAGCAATGGTAATGATGGTAACCAGCACACCCTGGTACACCACATCCACACCCAAACCGCCGGAGAAGATGCCGTCCTTGGAGTTTCTGGGCGGACGGTTCATGGTGTCGGGCTCTGCCTCTTCCATACCCAAAGCCAGGGCGGGGAAGCAGTCGGTAACCAAATTGATAAACAGCAGGTGGACAGGGTTTAACAGCACAAAGCCCATGAGCGTTGCGCCGAACACACCCAGCACCTCACTCATATTGGAGGCCAGCAGGAACTGGATCGCCTTACGGATATTGTCATAGATCCGACGGCCCTCGCCCACAGCGGAAACGATGGTGGCGAAATTGTCATCAGCCAACACCATATCGGCAACATTCTTGGTAACGTCCGTACCGGTGATGCCCATACCCACGCCGATATCCGCGGACTTAATGGAAGGAGCATCATTCACGCCGTCGCCGGTCATGGCGGTGATGGCGCCGTTGGCCTTCCATGCGGTGACGATTCTTGTCTTGTGTTCCGGCTGTACACGGGCATACACGCCGAACTTCTTTACAAACTCACAGATATCCTCATCGGAGATGGCATCCAGCTCTGCGCCGGTGATGGCCTCGGAGGCATCTGTGATAATGCCCAGCTCCTTGGCGATGGCCACAGCGGTGTCTTTATGGTCACCGGTGATCATCACAGGACGGATACCGGCAGCCCGGCACTCCTCGATTGCAGCCTTGACCTCGGGACGAACCGGGTCGATCATACCGGTGAGGCCCACGAAGCACAGCTCCTGCTCCAAAAACTCGGGGGTGTTGTCAGCAGGCTTGTTCTCCCAATCCCGCTTGGCAACAGCCAGCACACGGAGGGCCTTGTCAGCCATGGCCTTGTTGGCGGCCATAATTTCTGCCCGCTTTTCTTCTGTCATGGGCTTAGCCGCGCCATCTTCCCAGTAGGTAGTGCACCGAGCCAAAACCACATCGGGGCCGCCCTTGGTATACTGGACAAACTTGCCGCCCAAATCGTGGACAGTGGACATCATCTTACGGCCGGAGTCAAAGGGCGCTTCGTCCACACGGGGGGTAGCCTTCTCCATCTCAGCCTTATGCAGACCCACAGAATAAGCAAAGTTTACCAGCGCACATTCGGTGGGCTCACCCTCGGCCTGATTGTCTTCATTCAGGTTTGCATCGGAGCAGAGAGCCATCGCGGTGGCAACAAGCTGGGTATCGCCCAAATGCTCCACAACAGTCATCTTGTTCTGGGTCAGCGTACCGGTCTTATCGGAGCAGATCACCTGGGTGCAGCCCAGGGTCTCCACAGCGGTGAGCCGGCGGATAACCGCATTGCGCTTACTCATTTTGGTAACGCCGATGGACAGCACCACGGTAACCACCGTAGCCAAACCCTCGGGAATCGCGGCAACCGCCAGGGAAACCGCCACCATAAAGGTGCTCAAAATGCCGTTTAAGCTATAATCCTGCTTCATCAGCAGATTAAACGCAAAGATAAACACACAGATACCCAGCACCAGGAAGGAAAGGGTCTTGCCCAGCTTATCCAGCTTCTTCTGCAGGGGGGTCTCCTCATCGCCGGCAGCAGCCAAAGCACCTGCGATCTTACCCATCTCGGTATCCATACCGGTCTCGGTGATCACAGCCTTGCCACGGCCGTAAACCACGGTAGAGCCCATATAGCACATATTCTTCCGGTCACCCAAAGGCACTTCGGAGCTGGTATCCTGCATATTGAGGGCATCGATCAGCTTGTTTACGGGAACGGATTCACCGGTGAGGGCAGCCTCTTCGATCTTGAGGCTGGCGCATTCAATGATCCGGCCGTCAGCCGGTACAGCGTCGCCGGCTTCCAGCACCACAATATCGCCGGGAACCAATTCATCAGAATGCAGAACCATCTGCTTGCCGTCACGGATCACCTTACAAGTGGCGGCGGTCATGGTCTGCAAGGCTTCGATGGCAGCCTCTGCCTTACTTTCCTGGATAACGCCCAGGATCGCATTGAGCAGCACCACAACTACAATGATGCCCACTTCCACCAGGCCCTCCACCAAATGACCTGCGTCCCGGGGCTCGGGCAGCTGCATGAAGTCAATGACAGTGGTTGCGGCAGACACCAAAGCTGCGATCATCAGAATGATCAGCATGGGGTCTTTCAGCTGTGCCAGGAAACGCTGCAGCCAGGTGGGCTTTTCGCCTTCCTTCAGCTTATTGGGGCCGTACTTTTGCAGGCGTTCCTGCGCCTGGGCGGTACTGAGGCCGTTTTCGTCCACTTCAAGGTTCTTGAGGACCTCATCGGTAGACAGGGTGTAGGTTTTCTGCATTGTTGCACACTCCTTAAAATAATAAAAGACTTACGCACAGAGTCCCTAAGGCCGTGCATAAGTCTCATTCTTACAAAGCATCCCGAGCTAAAAAGCTGTCTTGACGAAATGCTGCAGGCGGACTTTCCGCCCGGAATTACTCCCTTATGTGCCTTTAATATAGCAATTTTACAGAAGATTGTCAAGAGATTCCCTGTCAATTGATTTATTTTTTACAAAGCCTTCAAAAATATTCCCCCAATCGGGACTATCTTTTTTGGCGATCTGTGTGTATAATAAAGCATATATCCACGAATTGAGGTATCCCAATGAAACGATTGATGTTATGGGAGGTTTCAGTTTTGGCGGTGTTGCTGATCGCGACCTTTGTGGTCCTGGTCACATTCCCGAGCCCCAATCTCAAGGCGGAAATATCGGGTGACCCCACCGCAACCACCGGCCCCCAGCCTACAGAACCTTTTATCCCCACCTGGAACACCTACCCCGATGACAGGCAGCTGACTGCCCAGCAGTATTTTGTATATGACACCAAGGCAGATACTTTCCTGATCACCGGCGGTGATGCCATCACACAGGTCTATCCCGCCAGTATCACCAAGCTGTTTACCGCCTATGTTGCCATGCAGTATTTAGAGCCCACCGCCCAAGTTACTGTCGGCGACGCTCTGAATTTTGTAGTACCGGGATCTTCCGTGGCGAAACTTGAGGCTGGCGACGTGCTCAGCGTAGAGCTGCTTGTGGAAGCTATGATGCTCCCCAGTGGCAACGATGCGGCCTATGTCCTGGCCTGTGAAGCCGGACGGGCGATCAAAAATAACCCCCAGCTTGATGCCGGCGCTGCCAAAGATGCCTTTGTTGCGGAGATGAACACTCAGGCCGCCGCTGCAGGCATGACCGGCACTCACTTTATGAACCCCGACGGCATTCACGACACCAATCACTACTCTACCTTCGGTGATTTAGCGATCCTCGGCAAATTGGCTTTGGGAAACAAAACCATTATGAAGTATGCTGCTACAGCCAAAGATACGGTAACCCTCCACGGTGAAACCGTTGAATGGAAAAACACCAACAAGCTTGTTGACCGCACCAACTCCTACTTCTGCCCCTATGCTTTGGGTCTGAAGACCGGACAGACACCCGACGCGGGCAGCTGTTTGCTCTCTGCTTTCCGTAAGGATAACTACGAGCTGATCATCGGTGTATTCGGCTGTCCCTTAGAGGAAGACCGCTTCGATGACACCCTGCAGCTGTTCAACCAAATTGTACTGAAATAACAACACACCGCACCGATAATCGGTGCGGTGTTCTTTTCTTAAAAATGTCTTCTACGGGCGTTTTCTTTCATTTCCTTGGTTTGAATCAGCCGGAATTCAAATTCCCGCCGGGCTTTCAGCTTGATGGAATCCAGGATCAAGCCGCTGAAGAAGGAAATGATGGCTGCCAGCAGCATAAAGCAGCAGGCGATCAGCGTGGGGAAATGCTCCACAAGGCCAGTCCGGATATAGGGGATCAGTACCATGGGGATAAAGAAGCCCACAGCAACCACCGTCATGATCGCTGCTAAAATGGTAAAGAAGAACAGGGGCTTAAAATTCTTGCACAGGTTGAAGATGGTTTTTAAGACCTTGATGCCGTCGCTGACAGTGTTCAGCTTGCTCTCACTGCCCTCGGGGCGGTCCCGGTACTCGATCACCACATTCTCCACCGCCATATTCATGGAAATTGCGTGAATGGTCATTTCCGTTTCGATCTCAAAGCCCTTGGAAACCACCGGGAAGGTCTTGACAAACTGATAGCTGAAGGCCCGGTAGCCGGTCATAATATCCTGCACATTGGAGCTAAAAATCTTATTAATGGACCAGCGGACCAGAGAGTTACCAAAATTGTGGAAAGGCCGCTTATTCTCTGTAAAATACGTGGAGGAAAGCCGGTCACCCACCACCATATCCGCATTGCGGTTTAAGACCTTGTCAGCCAGCTCTGCGGCAAATTCCGCCGGATAGGTATCGTCGCCGTCGGCCATAATGTAGCACTCCGCATCAATATCCCGGAACATACTGCGCACCACATTGCCCTTGCCCTGGCGATACTCATAGCGCACCACAGCGCCGGCCTGGCGGGCGATCTCATCGGTACCGTCGGTGGAGTTGTTATCGTAAACATATACGGTGGCCTCGGGCAGCACACGCTTAAAATCGGACACCACCTTGGCAACAGTTTTGCTCTCATTGTAGCAAGGCACCAACACAGCGATTTTATCCATAGCGTTCCCTCCTGTCAGTTTTTCTTTATGATACCATAGCTTTCCCAAAAAGGAAAGAAATTTTTACTTTTTGTCTTTCAGCTGGATGAAGATTCCCAGCACGATCAAACACAGGCCGGCAACAGACCATACCGTGGGCATTTCTTTCAGAAATATCGCCACCCATACCAAGGACAAAAAGGGCGTGATATACGCAAGGTTGGACACCTTTGCGGTGTTGCCCTCTTTGAGGGCAAGCGCCCAACAGGTGCTGGCCAAAGCCATGCAGCAAACGCCATTCCAGCCCAAGCCCAAAACGGCAACGGGCGCAATATCCCAGCTCACGCCTCTAAACAGCGACACTGCCAGGCTCAACACAAAAGACGCAACAAAACCCAGCATCATAGCGAGAGATCTGTCATAATCCCATTTTTTAATAAGCGCTGTGAATGCGCCATAGCTTACCGCACCGGCAACGCACATAGCCGCACCCGTCAGAATATTGCCGTTAAATTGCAAAATATCCTTTCCTGCCACAGTAAATACGCCTAAAAAGGACATAGCAAAGGCCGCGATCTTTCTGCCGGTCAGCTTTTCTTTCAGCAGAATACAGGCAAACACCACGCTCATAATGGGCCACAGATAATTGACGATAAAGGCCTGGGATGCGGGCATCCGGGCCGTACCGCCATAGTAAAACACATAGTAAAGAAAATTGCCCAACAAGCATGGACCAATGGTCTTCACATAATCCATTGCCCGGAAGCCGCGCAGCTGCTTGAGCCGTCCGGTCAGCAGATTTACCACAAAAAGAGCCACGGCTGCAAGCAATGCACTGCTGCAGAGGACTTGATATTTATCCATCGTGCCCAACAGCAGCTTGGACACAGTTGCCACCGTAGACCAGCAAAAAATGGCAATGGCAGCACATATATAAGTCTTTTTCATTATCTGCCCACACCTCTTGCGGTCACGGCAATGCGGTCAATGACAGTATCGCCGTCCACCAAATAGATCTTATCGTGCAGATTCACAGTGGAGCAGCAATGGCCTGGGATCAGCAGCATCCTATCTCCCACAGTCTTCTTTTCGGAATATCCATGGAGCTGGAAATGCTCCTCGCTGGCCACGATCTCCCGGACAGTACCCTGGCAAGGCACAGGCATACCCTGATCCACGCCACAGGTCTTCACGCCTGCATCCAATACGGTCAAATCATCCTTTTGGCTCACCACAGTGCTCAGCAGAAACAACGCATTTTGGAAGGGCAAATTCAAATTGCGATAAACTGCGTCCATAAACAGATAGCTGCCTGCCTGAATCTCCGTATACAGACCCTCCATTGCCTTGATCTGGGCTGTGCCGGTGCTGCCGCCGGAAACCGTCTTCACTTCCACGCCGTTCTCTTTCAAATAGCTGAGCAGCTCCCGGAGTTTTTCATAATTGGCGGCGGTCATCGCCTCCCGCTCCTGCCGATCCTCCACGTGGGAAATGTGACCGGCATAGGCCTGGATACCGGCAAACTCCAAATTATCGCTGGCAATAATATGCTTAGCCAGCGCCAAAACATCTTCCTTGGCGCTGACACCGCAGCGCTGCATACCGATCTCAAACTCCACAAAGCAATGGACAATATTGCCCGCAGCCTTTGCCGCCGCAGAAAATGCCTGCACATTCTCCGCGCTGTCCACGCACACGGTCAAATGGCAATTGCCTGCCAGGTCCGCTGCCCGGCGAATCTTCACAGGGTCCACGATCTGATTGGCGATGAGGATATCCTCGATACCGATCTCACAAAGATCTTCCGCCTCGCTGAGCTTAGCGCAGGTCATACCCACCGCACCGTTTTTCACCTGCCACTTGGCAAGGGCAGCGCATTTGTGGGACTTGTAATGAGGGCGCAGCTTCAGTGTCGTGCCCGCCAATACTTGCTCCATTGCCTCTGCATTGGCCTTTAAAATATTCACATCCAGCACCAATGCCGGGGTGGATAAACCGGAAATTTTCATAGGAGGTCCTCCTTTTCTTTACTGAGGCTACTATAGCACAACTTGCCAAAAAAGCAACCCCTCTGCCGAGGGCAAAGGGGTTTGTATTTACTGATCTGCCAGCAGGAATCGGAATACGATCCGGTTGGATTCATCGGTATTTATTGAACCATCGTCATTGTAGACAGGGTAATCATAAGCGCAGCCCGTAAACCGGATTTCTTTTTCCAAATCCACCTTCTGATTTGCGCAGCACTTTGCCACGGCATCTGCCTGGCTCATTGACAGCATTCGGTTATAGGAATACGTCCCGGTCACGCCGGTATGTCCTTCGATCACAATGCAGGAAATGTACTTAGCATACGCTTCTTTTAAGACCACAGCAGAATACGCATCCACAAAGCGCTGCAAATATTCCTGACCTTCCCGGGTTATTTCCTGGCTGTCCGTTCCAAACAGGCGGTCAGCCTCCAGGGTGATCTCACCGCGGACAAAATCGAAGCTTACCGGGATCTCTCCAGCCACGCAAGCCTGCTCTATTTCCGCCAGCATACTGATTTTGACTCCGGCAAGCTTTTCCCTCTGGGGATCGGAGATCAAATCTTCATTTTCCACATTTGCATATTTGCGCGCCTTGTATTCCTCCTCGGATACCAAATAGGAATAGCACGTCCCGTCAACGATCAGATGGAAACCGGAAAAACCATTGAAGCCGTAACCGGTGCAGGGAATCAGCTTGCCGCTGATCACCCGCGGCTCCTTATGCAGGATCTCTCCTGAGTGGTAGGCGCTCTTGGTCCAGGTGACAGAAAAATCGCCGGTGGTTTTGTCAAAGGTCACCGCCGGATCTGCCGCCCGGACATCGTTTGTGAGCATCACTTCGATGCGGGTGCCTTCCTCCTGCTCGTAAAGAACGAAGCCTTCCAGATTCTCATACTGCCCGCTTTGGTCTTGGGCAAAGCCGGCCACATACAGATCGGACGCCTTATAGCCGTTTGCCAAATACTCCCGCCGAATGCCGTTGCAATCCAAGATCAGCTTGCCCCCGTCGTGGAGGAAATGATACCGGGCATATACATCGCCAACAGTGGCGTTGTACTGCTCATCCACGGACAGATCATAAAACGTCAGCACATCGTCCCGAATCTCATAAACCAGGTTGCACAGCTGGGTATTGCCGTCGGGCTGGGCAAAGGTCAACTGGGCCACATTCATGCCTAAAAGCGCCTCCAGCTTTTGGAATCCCTCCTCAGACAAATCTCCGAACTCTTCCATATAGACCTTGCGGAACATGGCTTTGCCCGTTTCGGTATAAGGGCTGTAGTATTTATCTTCGTAGGAAAAGGTGCTCATAAACTGGCTGTAGCTGCCCATCTGAATATCCACCGGCAGCACCGACAGCTGCAGCGGACCGTATTGGGAAGAAACATTCACATAGGCCATATCCTGCCGGAACACTTCCGTATCCTTGGCAGAATCGCCGGTATAAACGTAGACAGAAGCCTCATAATAGCCCCAGAGCATCTGGTCAAAATGCTTGCCGCCAAACACATCGTTTCCCCCAATGAGGGGTTTTGTGGAATTGGTCGGCTTGGGCGCAGATGTAACAGGCTCCTGGGCCTTTTTACCGCAGCCGGAAAGGGTCGCCAGTAAAGCGATTATCAAAATTGCGCAAACTGCTTTTTTCATAACCATGCTCCCCTTTCCCAAGATACCGCAAGTATAGCACACCCCAAAAAACCTGTCAATTACAGCAGTTTTATCTCTCCCAGGGTGGTTTTGGTGATATACGAGTCCTTAAAGCCCCGCAGCTGTACCATGTGAGGCTGGGCAATGTGGGTCTGCTGATGGGCTTTAGACTCCCACTGCTCAATGAGCAGAAGCTCATTGGGGTCTTTTTCGGACAGGTAATAATCGTAACGAATGCAGCCGTCCTCTGCCCGGATAGCCTCCAAAACACCGGTGTCCTTCACCTTTTGGATAAAAGCCTCCCGCTTTCCGGGTAAACAGTCGAATTTTACATAGATGGTGTACATAGTAACCCCTCCTTTTTTCCATATATTGTACCACAGGAATCCCCACATTACAACAAAAACCCCCTCGGATTACACCGAGGGGGGATACTGAAAAATATCAGCCGTTTACATTGTAATGTGCATTCATCTTGTTGACGGCCTTGAACATCTTATGCAAGTAAATAAACGGGCCAACAACGATCAGGCTGCCCAGCACATTCCACAGCCAAAAATCTGCTGCGCTGAAGCTATAATCAATGCCACGGCGATTCAGCTCTGCGCCGATACGGTTGGAAATCTTATGAGACCAAACGATGCTGGCAATGCCGCAGGTGATAGGTGCCACAATAAAGAACAGCAGGCAATAATGCATGGTCTTTTTGCCGTCATATCTGGATGCAACCACATTGATGTCAGTGGAAACAGCAGACATAACCACCAGCGGATAAATGCCGATTGTAATCAAAGACAGCAAAATCGTCTTCAGCAGACCCTTATTTGTCTTCAATTGGCCAACGGGAGCAGTGTTAACAGTGTTTTCCATAGTTTCTACCTTTCTTTCTCTAACTTATTCTGACACAAGTTATTATGCTTGTATCATTTTTTATTTTAGGATATAATGCCCAAAAAGTCAATAGTTTAACGCATATTCATTGTATCTTATTGCCAATTTCTCCCCGTTATGAAACAACCCCCTTGGATCACTCCAAGGGGGTTGTTTTGAAATTCAGCGCAGGCCGATGATAATAGACAATGCAGCAAACAGCAGCAGGCTCACCACTGTCATGGCAGAAAGGGCTGAGGAAATGCTCACCCGCTCTGACGGCTCATCGGCAAATACCGGGATCACATAAGGCGGCGGCAGGATCACCATCAAAAGGGCTGCGCCCTCAAACATCATACCGTCCAGGACCGTCCGGTTCAGCAGGACCATAACCGCCAAAATCACTGCCATGACCCCCAAGCGCATAGCTATGTAGCCAACGGTCTTTTTCCAGGGGATCTCTCCCAGCACCAGATCATAGCCCACAGTGAGCAAAATCACCATGCCCGTAGGCGCGGACAGGAAATCGCAGGTAGCATCCAGAAGCCTGCCCACATTGGGCACCCGGTACAGACCGGTCACACCCAAAATCACACCGGCAAACACCGCCCACAGAATGGGAGATGTGACCATATCCCTGGCAATGGCCCGGAAATCGGTCTTGCCGGACAGGAGGATCTTAAACAGGGTAAACACAAACAGGGTCTGTCCCAGATCCAGCACCGCAAAGGTAGAAACACTGTGCTCCGGGAACAGCAGCACAAACAGGGAGTAGCCCAGCATACCCGCCTCAAAGCCGGAGGCCAGGAAGGGGGCAAGACGGCTCTTCACCTTGCATAGCCGCAGGATCACAAAGCCCAGCGCCAGCGCCACACTGCAAAGCACAAACACCATGGTGGGCAAAACCAAAGCAGCCCTATTGTAATCGGCAGAAGCAAAGGCGCTCAGCAGCACAAAGGGCAGGGTGACATTGATCACCAGCTTTTTCATGGCATCGATGCTGTCCCGGGTGAGAAACTGCTTTCTCCGGGCAAACACACCCACACCCAGCGCCAAAAACACCGGCAGCGCCGTCTGCAGAATCGTGATCAGCTTATCCATTACTTAATAACGCCCTTTTGCAGGATGATATTGGCATAAATTTCAGTTTCGCCGGTCTGCAGAATGCAGTAGCAATCCTTGGCCTCGTCGTAGAACTTGAAACGGTCGATATTGCCCACAGCTCCTGCGCCCCGGTCATCATACTTGGCGATGATGTCCTTGTAGGTCTGCCAAACAGGGATCACCAGATCCTTGTCGCAGTCCATCTTTTCCATCAGAATGGCAGGCTTTTGTACATAGGTATCCAAGGGGAATACTTGCAAAATGGCGTCTAAGATCTCGGGAACGCCGTGGCCGTCAGCCCGCAGGAAAATGGCATTCTTGGCCTTTGCCATAGATGCGCCGGGGAAATTGCCGTCGCCGATGCAAATGCGGTCGGAGTGGCCCATTTCAGCCAAAACCTTCAAAAGCTCGGGAGAGAGGATGGGGGGGATATTCTTCAGCATTTTGCTTACCTCCAATAATAAAAATGGGGAAAGTGGCGGCCTTACGACCGCCACTTTTTGAAAAAACTACTTTAGCAGGGCTTACTTATACATAGGACCGTAGGTAGCGCAGGCGCGGTAATCCTGGCCTTCCTTGTCCATACCGAATGCGTTCCAGCAAGCGGGACGGTAGATATCGTCCTCGGGAACATTGTGCATACATACGGGGATACGCAGCATGGAGCACATGGTGATCAGATCAGCGCCGATGTGGCCATAGGAGATAGCGCCGTGGTTAGCGCCCCAGTTCATCATGACCTCATAAGCAGTCTTGAAGGGAGAGCCTTCCTTGCCGTCGCAGCGAGGTGCAAACCAGGTGCAGGGCCAGGTGGGGTTGGTACGCTCCATCAGGGTATCGGAGACCTGGTCGGGCAGGTTTACAGTCCAGCCCTCAGCAATCTGCAGCACGGGGCCCAGACCCTTCACCAGGTTCAGACGGATCATGGTGCAGGGCATTTCGGCCTTGGTGGTATAGTGGCTGGAGAATCCGCCGCCACGGAAGTTATCCTGGCCGGCCTCGCACCATACGGTAGCGTCGGTCATCTTCTTGATGTCCTCGTCGGTGACTTCCCACCACTTCTTCATAACAGCGTTGCCATTCTCGTCGGTGCAGACACCGGAAGCATCCAGGCAGGCTGCGCCGGAGTTTAAGAGGTGAATAATACCGTTAGACTCAGCGGCCTTACCCTCTAACTTGTAGCCGGTAACACGCTCGGTAGCCTCGCCGGACCAGTAAGTACGCACATCAGCGAAGATCTGAGCCCGGTGGGTCAGCAGACGCATCATCAGCATGCCCATACCGTTGAGGATGTCGTTCTCAGTAGCCAGGGTGTAGGGCTCGCGGGCGCCTTCGTAGTCGAAGGTAGAGCTGAGCAGTGCCTCGGGGTAGTCACAGTTGGGCCAATGGTCGGTCCACTGACGCTGACCCTGGAAGCCACCGGCGATGGCATTGTGGCCAACCTTCTCTTCCTCGAACTTGTCGGACAGATTGGGGTTGCCGGCCATCAGATCCTTGATGATGCAGTACATCTTAACAGTGAACTCCCACTGCTTTTCCTTCTCTTCGGGGGTGAACTTGATGCGAACCTTCTCGCCCAGGAAATCCACTTCCTCGGGGTTGTCGTCGCGGCCTTCCTTGCAGTGCTCCTTGGTCCAGGCCAGAGCCTTCTGGAACTCCTCTTCGTTGTAGATGCCTTCTTCCATACGGCGCAGAATTTCCACCTCGTCGACGGATTCCACACGCATACCGAAGTACTCTTCCATCATAGCCTGATCCATGATAGAGCCGGCAATACCCATACACTGGGAGCCGATCTGCAGGTAGGACTTACCGCGCATGGTTGCCACAGCCACAGCGGCGCGGCCGAAACGCAGCAGCTTTTCCTTAACATCCTCGGGCATCTGAGTGACCTGGTCACGGTCCTGGACCTCATGGCCGTAGATGCCGAAAGCAGGCAGGCCCTTCTGTGCGTGGCCGGCCAGAACGGCTGCCAGGTACACAGCGCCGGGACGCTCAGTACCGTTGAAGCCCCAAACACCCTTGATGGTGTGAGGATCCATATCCATGGTCTCAGAGCCGTAGCACCAGCAGGGGGTGACGGACAGGGTGATGGAAACGCCTTCCTTCTTAAACTTGTCAGCGCAGGCAGCTGCCTCGGGAACACGGCCGATGCAGGTGTCAGCCATAACCACCTTCACAGGCTCGCCGTTGGAGTAGAAAAGATTCTCCTCAAAGAGCTTCTTTGCGGCCTCTGCCATTGCCCAAACCAGGGGCTCCAGAGATTCACGCATCATCTGAGGGCCGCGGCGGCCGTCAACGATGGGGCGAATACCGATTACAGGGTAATCGCCGATGTATCTGTTCTTTGCCATTTTAATTTCCTCCTAAAAATAAGTATCTATAAAAATGTATGTTACACATTATTATATACAGACTAAAATTTATTTTGTCACGATCTTGCACTTAAGCCTTTGGGTGCGGGGCTCTCCGTTAAAGCCCTCAATCCGCTCCAGCAGATACCGGGCTGCGATCTGACCGATGGCCTGCTCCGGCTGCTGAACAACCGTCAGGGGTTCTTTCATCATAGAGCACACATCCGCCCGGTCAAAACCGACGATTTCCACTTTTCCGGGAATCTGTGCGCTGTACTCATGGAGCGCCGTAACCACACCCATTGTAATGTCGTCGTTCGTCGCAATGATCGCCGTGGGGAGCTCTGCCTTCTTCATAAGCTTTTCAAAGCCGTGGTAGCCGGTGGCAAACTCGTTTTTACCGGATATGACAAACTCTTCATTATATAATATATTGGCATCGGACAGAGCTCTTAAGTAACCCACCATACGCTCCTTGGCGGTATAGACGGATTTGGGGCCGGTGATAATGGCCACCCGGGTGTGTCCCTTGTCAAGAAGTCCGGAAACGGCCTCGTAGACCACCTCCGCATTGTCAACCAGTACCGCATCCACCTCCACGCCGGGAATGATCCGGTCAACCAGCACAATGGGAATGCTGCAGTGGGCGGTCAGCTCATTAAACTCATCGGCAGACAGATCCTCCGGGGCATAGATCAGCCCATCAATGCCGCAGCCCAGCATAAATTTCAAATTATCCCGCTCCATGCCATGGTTGGCACCAAAGGAAGAGATCAAACAGTGATAATCCTTCTCCCGGACCACCCGGGACAGGTTGGTCACCACATTGCCGTAAAAGGAAGCGATCATATCCGGGATCAGCACACCGATGCTCCGGTTGTGGCCGGTCTTCAAGCTGCGGGCAAAGGGGTTTGCCCGGTAGTCCAGCGCTGCGATCGCCTTTTCAATGGATGCCACATTTTCCTTGCGGACATTGCCACCGTTGATGTACTTGGAAATGGTAGAGGGCGCAACACCGGCCATACGGGCCACATCTTTAATCGTTGCCATAAATCCCCCTCCTTTCCCCAAAATCGCGAATCGGTTCGCGCATTTGCATCTCTGTTCGCTTTTTCTTTTTCTTTATAATACAAAATGTTTTTTGTGCTGTCAATACAATTTTTTCGAAAAAACCCTTGATTTTTTATGCAAGGTTTATTATAATAGCAACATAAGGAACGTGTGCAAGGATTTGTTGGATATGTGCCACAAAACGAATCGATTCGTTTTGTGCAACTTGCAAAAAACCTCTGCACTTTCCTCTTTTTTCTCAATCGGGTCTGCTTTTCAGGCGGTCGTTTCCCCGCAAAATGCACGGACCTTTTGAAAACGATTTTGCTATTATACATTATAAGAAAGGTGTTGTTTGTATGGGTGAAACAATTCTGCAAATGCAAGGCATACAGAAATATTTCTCCGGCGTGCACGCACTGAAAGGTGTCGACTTTGAACTGAAGGCCGGCGAAGTCCATGCGCTCATGGGTGAAAACGGCGCCGGTAAGTCCACCCTTATCAAGGTGCTTTGCGGCATCCATAAGCGGGACGGCGGTTCTGTTACTCTGTTCGGCCAGGATGTAAACTTCCACAATATCGCCGAATCCCAGGCAGCCGGTATCAGTGTGATCCATCAGGAACTGAATATGATGAACCATCTGACCGTTGCACAGAATATGTTCATCGGCCGCGAGCCCAAGAAGGGCATTATGATCGATGACAGCCGGATGATCCGTGAGGCTAAGGCCCTGTTTGACAGGATCGGCGTGAAGATCGATCCCACAGTAAAACTGGGCGAACTGACCGTCGGCAAGCAGCAGATGGTGGAAATCGCCAAAGCTGTTTCCCGGGACTGTAAGCTCCTGGTTCTGGACGAGCCCACCGCTGCGCTGACCCAGCCCGAGGTAGAAGAGCTGTTCAAGATCATGAACGACCTGCGGGACAAGGGCATCGGCATGATCTACATTTCCCACCGCATGGACGAGATCAACCGCATCTCCGACCGGGTCACCGTTATGCGTGACGGCGAGTATGTAGGCACTGTGAACACCGCCGATGTAACCAAGGATGACATCGTAAAGATGATGGTCGGCCGTGTGATTATGGGCGATAAGAAAGCCGCCAGCACTGTCCCTGCGGATGCTCCCGTGGTTCTGGAAGTCAAGAATCTGAACGCCGGCAAAGCTGTTAAGAATGTCAGCTTCCAGCTTCACAGAGGCGAGATTCTGGGCTTTGCAGGCTTGATGGGCGCCGGCAGAACCGAGGTCGCCAGAGCTCTCTACGGTGCCGACCCGCGCCAGACCGGCGAGATCTACATAAACGGCAAACCCGTAAACATCAAGACTCCCGAGCAGGCTGTTAAAAACGGCATCTGTTATTTAAGTGAGGACCGGAAGCGCTACGGCTTGATGCTGGGCAAATCCGTTTCCGAAAACTCCGCGATTGCTTCTTTGGATAAGTTCATCAAGAACGGTTGGATCGACGACAAGGAGATCGCAAAGGTAGCAGCCGAAACCAATGGGCTTCTGCGCACCAAGACCCCCTCTATGGAACAGTTGCTGAAGAACCTGTCCGGCGGTAACCAGCAGAAGGTCATCATCGCCCGCTGGCTGATGAAGGACTGCGACATCTTCATTTTCGATGAACCCACCCGCGGTATCGACGTGGGCGCCAAGAGTGAAATGTACACCTTGATGGAAGATCTGGCTGCCAAGGGCAAATCCGTGATTATGATTTCTTCCGAGCTGGCTGAGATCCAGCGCCTCAGTGACCGGGTTATCGTGATGTGCGAAGGCCGGATCACCGGTGAATTGGACATTGCTGATGCCACCCAGGAAGAAATTATGAAATACGCCACTATGCGTGATTGATAGTAAAGGAAAGGAATAATCGCTATGAAAAACAAAAAACCTTTTAAAATTCAGCAGAATATCATCATGCTTTTGGCTTCGGTGGTACTGCTGGGTGCGTTCAGCTTGGTAAACCCCAACCTGATCAAGGATAAGTACATGATTCTGAGTATGATTCAGAATTTCGCTCCCTATGCTATTATGGGTCTGGGTGTCACCTTCGTTATCGCCACCGGCGGTATCGACCTGTCCTTAGGTACTGTGACCATCGCTTCCGCCGTTCTGGCCGGTAAGCTGTACACCGAGGGCACCATTCCCCTGTGGGCAACCATCCCTGTAATGCTCGTGATCGGCACTCTGTGCGGTCTGCTGAACGGTCTGATGGTAGCAAAGCTGAAGATTCCCGCATTCATCGCTACCCTGGGTACCATGATGGTTTCCCGCGGTCTGTCCGCTCTGATTGCCGGCGTTCCCAACATCTTCTTCCCCACCGGCACCTGGTACAACAAAACCTTCTCCAGCCTGTCTGTAGGTGATGTAAGCGCCATTCCCGTAGGTATGTTCTGGGTCCTCGGCTTGATGCTGATCTGCATGTACCTGATGTACAAGAACAAGATCGGCCGTTACATTCTGGCCATCGGCTCCAACGAGGAAGCCACCCGCCTGTCCGGCATTAACACTGACAACTACAAAATCTTCGCTTACACCTTCGCCGGTCTGTTCTGCGGCATCGCTGCTATCTTCTACTCCGCAGCATTCCCCACCATCTCCTGCGCTACCGGTAACGGTATGGAGCTGGACGCTATCGCAGGCGTTTACATTGGCGGTACTTCTTCCGCCGGCGGTGTTGCTTCTGTTTCCGGCTCCGTCATCGGCGCAGCTCTGCTGGTGGTTATCCGCAGCGGTCTGAACATGGTGCTGGCAAAGCTGGGCATCAACCTGAACTCCGCCTATGTGACTTATGTTTTGACCGGTATCATCGTTGTGGTCGCTATCCTTCTGGACATCATCAAGACCAACAATCAGAACAAGGTCAAGATCGAGAAGGTCGAGGAGGCTGCAAAGGCCGAAGCCCCCAAGGCTTAATTTCCGTATAAGTGTGAGCCAAAGGCCCACTTAGAATAAAAAAGAAATAATTTTAAATTTAGGAGGAAAACACAATGAAAAAGCTTATCGCATTGCTTCTGGCACTGGTTATGGTGCTGGGTCTGGCCGCTTGCGGCGCTAAGGAACCCGCTACCACTCCCACCGGTGACACTCCCGCTCCCGACGCAGACAAGACCGAGAAGACCATTGCTGTGATCGCAAAGGGCGAGTCCCACGCTTTCTGGCAGGCTGTTAAGGCCGGTGCTGAGAAGGCCGGCAAGGAGAAGGGCTACAAGATCACCTTCCAGGGCCCCGCTAGCGAAGACCCCAAGGACGTTCCCAGCCAGATCACCATGGTTCAGACCGCTCTGTCCAACAACGTTGACGGCATCGTTCTGGCTACCATCGGCTCCGGTTTCGGCGAACTGCTGACCCAGGCTTACGACAAGAAGATCCCCGTTGTTACCTTTGACTCCGGCCTGAAGGCTAAGGAAGACATCACCGAGGGCAAGAACCCCATCGTTGCTCACGTTGCTACCTCCAACCTGGCTGCTGCAAGCATCAACGGCGAGAAGCTGTTCGAGGCTATCAAGGCTGACATCGCTAAGGCTACCGCTGACGCTCCCTACATCGTAGGTGTCATTCAGCACGACGAGACCCAGACCGGTATTGACCGCGCTAAGGGCTTCGAAGACAAGTTCAAGGAACTGGCTGACGCTGACGAGACCACCAAGGGCAAGTACAAGATCGAGAAGGAAATCAAGCAGGGCGACGCTGACCAGTCTTATGTTAAGGCTCTGGAAGCTCTGTACGAGAAGAAGATCAACGCTCTGTTCATGACCAACGAGGGTGTTGTTAAGCAGGTTTACGACGCAACCAAGTCCGCTGAGGGCAAGTACGACGCCATCAAGTTCTGCGGCTTCGACGCAGGCACCAAGCAGATCAACTGGATCAAGGAAGACGGCGCTGTTAAGCTGATCGGTTCCGTTGCTCAGGACTCCATCGACATGGGCTACAAGGCTGTTCTGGAGTGCATCGCTGCTGTTGAAGGCGGCGAGGCTAAGAACGTTGACATCGCCGGTGCATGGTACGACAAGACCAACATCGACCAGATGATCAAGGACAACCTGGTTTACGAAGGCTAATCCCTAACAAACCAACAGGTTGATTTCTAACCAACACAAAACCCCCGGCTGAGCCGGGGGTTCTTTTTGTGCCTTCCCTGTAGCAGTCTTTTCATGGGGGGCGGGATAGTATCCCGCCCGCATCACCGTGAGACGATCCATTGTCGATGCTCCCGGGAGGGATGATATCCCTCCCCTACGAGCGACATGATTCTGCCCTACATTTTTTGTCGAATTTTGTCGCTTTTTGTTGCAATGTGGGGTGTTTCCTATTATAATGTATTTTAGGAAATTATTGTGACCAATGTAGGAGTGCATAAAGCGTGAAACAGACAAGGACTAAGATTTTTGCTGCAATTTTGCTGATCATATGCATAGGCGCGTGTCTCTGTAGCTGCGCCAAAACGCCCAAATTTGCAATTCGTTTTTATATTGGCGATACCCTTCACAGCCAGCAGACAGTCTCTGCCGGGGAATGTCCCACCCAGGTAACTGCGGAAGTTGCCGGAACTGTATTCCGTGGGTGGCAAAACGCCTCCGGCGAGATGGTCGATGTGACTGCCGTGCCTGTCACCCAGGGCACAGATTACCGGGCTGTTCTTCACCCGGTATTGGATCAGCATGCCCCTTATCTGTTTACCGATGAGGCAGGTTTTGCCCGTCTGGGCGATCCTCTTACCTGGAACGAGCTGACTTTAGCCCTTAACGCTCTGGCAAGTGAAACCGCAAAACAGCAATTCCCCACCCTGCCCACCGGCAGCGACCCCATCACCTACAACGAAATACGAAAGACCTTGTCCGGTTTTTTCCCTGCTGATGTGTTGAACACCGCATTTCCCATTGGCGGAACAGCTAATCTTTCTCGCCAAGAGTTTGCTACGGGAATGAATATGCTGCTGAAACGTGGCACAGAACAGGTGACAATGTCCGGGGATGCTAAGCTGCCTGGGGATCTGTTCCGGGGGCAGACCGGCACATACGATATGCTGGAAGCCATCGTCCCCCACGAGACCGGCGCAGAAGGCATTGCCTGGCAGGATGTAACACTTCCCGAGCTTCAGCCCGGTTTTCTGAATATTAACGGCTGGCTGTATTACGTGCAGGAGGACGGTCAATTCCTCCGCAACGGCGACGTGGATACGCTGCATTTTGGCTCCGACGGTCGCTATACCAGCGGCGACGCCGAGCTGGACGCCTTGGTAGCCGAGATCCTTGCCCGGCTGATTGCGGAAAATCCCGATATGGACAAGCTGCAGCTGCTGCGCCAGTGCCAGATCTATTGCCGGGACACCTTTAAGTACCTGCGCCGCAACTCTTACGAATTTGGCATAACCGGTTGGGAGATCAAGGACGCCAAAGACATCATTAAAACCGGCAGAGGCAACTGCTACGGTTTTGCCGCCGCATTCTGGGCACTGGCCCGGGGCTTGGGCTACGAAGCCTATGCCATCAGCGGCACTTGTCTGAGCGATAACCAGCCTCATAGCTGGGTTATGATCCCCTTTGACGGGGAGGAGTTTTTCTTCGATCCGGAATGGGAATGGGCATACCACGACCGCAAAATCTATGACAAAGAAATGTTTATGATCTCCATGACCCAGGCAAAGTATTGGACTTACAAATGGACACCCCATTGGTAACAGGAAGGAGTCTGTATGGGTACAGATAGTGTCGTATTTCTCAGTTGTTTTTTGCCCCTGACAGTGCTCCTGTACCGGCTGATCCCCGGTAAAAAGGCCCGTAACATCCTGTTGCTGGGCGCAAGCCTGCTATTTTACTGCTTTGGCGGTTTAGCAGGCCTCGCCATATTGCTGGTCTCAGCCGGGATAAACTACCTGTTTGCCAAACTGATTGCCCGGGGCGGAAAGCTTCTGCTCGGCATAGCAGTGGCTGGGAATTTAGCCCTTTTGATTGCCTATAAGTACCTGAATTTCTTTTTGCAGGACGTTTTTGGTTTCCAAACAGAGCTGTCCCTTATCGCACCTTTGGGCATTTCCTTCTTTACCTTCAAGAGCATCAGCTATTTGGTTGATATCTACCGGAAGAAGACCGGCCACGGCAGCTTTTGGCAGTTTTTGCTTTATATTTCCTTCTTCCCCCAGGTAACGGCAGGCCCTATTACACGCTTTGACGATTTTCAAAAAGCACTTGCGCAGCCGGACACCAGCTTTGATACCTTTGCCCAAGGCCTGCGGCGATTTGTTATCGGCCTGGCCAAAAAACTGCTGCTGGCAGCAGTACTGGGCACAGCTGCTGACCGTGTATTTGCGCTGGATGGCGGAGCGCTGTCCTCAGCCCTGGCTTGGGTGGGCGCTGTTTCCTACCTGCTGCAGATCTATTTTGATTTCTCCGGCTATAGCGATATGGCCATCGGTTTAGGATTCGCCTTCGGTCTTACCACCCCAGAAAACTTCCGCTATCCCTATATTGCGCCCACTGTGGGCGACTTTTGGCGGCGGTGGCACATTTCCCTGTCCTCCTGGTTCCGGGATTATCTGTACATTCCCTTAGGTGGCAACCGCAAGGGAAAAAGCCGCGCCGCGCTGAACAAAGTGATCGTGTTCACCCTCTGCGGTATTTGGCATGGTTCTGCCTGGACATTCTTAGTTTGGGGTCTTTGGCACGGACTGTTTGCCGCTATTGAGAGCTTACTGCCTGTAAAAAAATGGACCAGCCGTATCCCCGGCAGGATCGTCGGACATATCTACACCTTGCTCGTGGTAATGCTTGGATTTGTCATGTTCCGGGCGCAATCGGTGGAACAGGGCATACAGATCATCTGCGCTATGTTTGCCGGCACACCCGCTATCCCCTCCGCCACGGTGCTCCTGCACCGGATCTTCACGGGAGAATATGTATTTGCGCTGTTATGCGGCGCAGTGCTGTGCCTGCCGATAGTTCCCTGGTGCAAGGCAAATGCCAAGCTGAAACGGTTGGCTGAGCCACTTAGCTGGATCTTCTGCGCTTTCTTGTTTGTGTTGTGTCTGCTGAAGCTGGCATCCGGTGGCTTTGCGCCTTTCATTTACGCCCAGTTCTGAGGTAAATTATGAAACAAACGATATTAAAATGGTGCTTTGTGGCAGTGTTTTTCGCCGCAAGTATCACATTATCCTTAGGCATGCTGTTTGACGGCCCATCCAAAGCCGGCGCCAATGAGCAATTGGCCAAGCCGCCGGAGCTTGTCAGCGACGGCGTATACAACCCGGATTTTCTTTCCGATGCCGCCGCTTGGGTGGGTGATCATTTCTTCCTGCGCCAGGAACTGATCACCCTTCATAATCGGCTGTCCGCTGTTGTGCACACCTCCGGCGCAGAGGATGTAGTTTTAGGCAGTAATGGTTGGCTCTATTACGACTCCACCATGGACAATTACACCGGTCAAAATCTGATGACCCACCGGGAACTGTTCAGCGCCGCCACCAATTTGGAACTGATGGCAAGCTATTGCCGGGAGCAGGACAAGGAATTTTTATTTGTCATCGCACCCAACAAGAATGCGCTGTACGCGGAAAATATGCCCGACACCGGCATATCCAATCCCCGGCAGGATGCAAAAAATCTCCACAAGGAATTGACTGCCCGGCAGACCCCATACGTTGATCTGTTTGCGCTGTTTGATGCCCAGGAAGAGCCTTTGTACTTTGCCCACGATTCCCACTGGAATTCCAAGGGCGCGGCCTTGGCCGCAGATGCCATTAACAATGCATTTGGTAAGCCCAGCCAGTACTTTAGTGACCCATTTTCTGCAACAGCACCCCATCAGGGTGATCTTTATGAGATGCTCTATCCCGCCGGACAAGACCTGGAACAAGATCCCGTCTACGGCGGCAAACTGCATTTCACTTATGCCGGCGCTGCTACCAAAGCAGACAGTATCACCTTAAAAACGGAAGGCAGTGGCGAAGGCTCGCTTCTTGCCTACCGGGACTCTTTCGGCAACCTCCTGTACCCCTATTTGGCGGACAGCTACGCTTCCGCCACTTTCTCCCGCTCCACCCGCTATGACTTGACCAAACCCGGTGACTTTGTGCTGATTGAGCTGGTGGAACGAAATTTGCGTTACTTAATAACCAATCTTCCGGTAATGCCTGCCCCGGAACGGGAGCAAAAACTTCCCCAAACTTCATCCGGCACAGCCTCCTGCACCACCGCAAAAGGCCCAGAGGGCTATGCGCAGATCAAAGGCGCCCTGCCCGCCACGGCGGATGCAGACAGCCGCGTATATCTGGTCTGCGGCAATAAAACTTACGAAGCATTTTTAACGGAAAATGACAGCTACGGCGCGTACATTCCGGCAGAAGAAACCGCCGAGAAGCTGCTGTTTACCCAAAACGGACAGGCCGTCCTGTACGATCTTAAAATTGAGAAACAAGGAGAAAAACCATGAAAAAACTGATGATCGCTATTCTTGCCTGCGCTCTGTTTGTGAGCCTTTGCGCCTGCGGAAAGGCCCAACAGGAAACCCCCACCGCTACCACAGCTGCCACCTCTGTCACCGCGCCCACCACTGCCGACGATCCCACTGATGCAACCCAGCTAACTCCTTTCGAGCTGGCAAGGGAATACACCGGCAGATCGGTATCCGAGCTTTACGATCTGATCGGCTACCCCAACAGTTCCGATTACGCGCCCAGCTGTATGGGCGAGGGTGAAGACGGCAACCTGTACTATGATGGCTTCATCGTCTACACCTACCGGGAAGGCGATACCGAGACCATCCATTTTGTGGAATAACAAAAAACTCCCCGCCGAGCAATCGGCGGGGAGTTTCTATTCGGTTAAGTCTTTCGATTACTGAATGGGTCTGCCGCAGTTGGGGCAGGTATCCACTTTCTCGGTCAGCTTGAAGCCACAGCCGGAGCAGTAAGCAACAGCAACGCTGTTGATCTCCTCATAGAAAGCAGCCTGTACCAAACCTGCAAACAAAGGTGCCAGCACAATAAAGGCAATGCACAACACAATCAGAACCAGCGCAAACAGCAGGCCCAGTACGGGAATTGCAGAGAACAGGCCCAGCACAAAAGCAACGATCCCAAAAAGTGCCGCATACACGAAATCAGCCAGCCACATCTGCAGCTTGTAGCCCATGGTCTTCTGAGAAGAAACCTTGATGGCCTCAGTAATGGGCACTTCAGGCTCAAACACCAGAATGTAAGGCGTCAAGCGGTACTCATAAACACGAATCAGTGCAAAGATAGGACCAACAATGGGGATCAAAGACCACAGGAAGATCCACAGATACATCCAACCCAGGCCTAGCAGCACTCTCTTAGCGGTTGCCCAGTCCTTGAAGCATGCAAACAGCTGCAGCACATCCACATCTTCGCCGCGATAGCCACGCAGGAAAATAATGGTCATAGCTGTGCTGATCAGCAGACCCACTGCAATACCCAAAATAGGAACAGCAAAACCGCACAGAGCACTCAGCGCACCGCTCAGCGCAATTGCCAACAGGGAAAGACCCCACAGCTTAAAGGGCTTTTTCAGCAGAACCTTCAATGCGCGTCCGTAAATTGTCATCATCATAATAATTTCCTCCCTTCTTTTATGGTAAATCTTTACCACAACTTAATTATAAATGATGCGTACATAAATTGTCAATAAATTCGTAACAATTTCTGTCTGCTTTTGTCGCATTTTGTCGAAATAACCCGACACAAATAATCCCCTCGGATTGCTCCAAGGGGATTATTTAAGTTAGCCATACGCAAGGGGGAGCGCTTTCAGTTGCGCAACAGCATCGGCATAGTCCGTGAAAAGAATAGTATGTAAACCGAAGGCTTTTGCGCCGGCAATATTGATTGCGCTATCATCAATAAACACCGCTTTCCTTGGGTCGATATGAAATCTATCGCAAAGTGCCTGATAGATAGCTGCATTGGGCTTAACTTCCCGGATCTCATAAGATAGCAACCGGCCATCCATATACTGCAGGAAAGGCATACGCGCTTGGCATTCCTCAAAAGGTTTTTCTCCGAAATTAGATAAAACATAGAGCCGATAGCCTTTTTCCTTTAAGGATTTCACCCACTCCACGGCATAATCGTAAGACTCCACATGCTTATAAAGCTCCTGTACCGCCAAGCGAATCTCTTTCTCCAACCGGGGTGCACCCCGGATAATAAAACTTACCGCTTCCTCATAGGAAAGAACGCCCCGATCCAATTCCAACCAAGCTTCCGTTTTGCGAACGCTGATGTCGGCAATGGCTTGCGCAGTATCTTCATCAAACAGCCTGCGGAACTGCTTCATATAGTCAAAATCCAAAAGCACATTGCCAATATCAAAAATAATCGTATCAATCATAGCAAACTCCTTAGCCAAAGCGCCTTGATACATTTAATTATATGGCAAACACCAAACCCCGTCAAGAAAAATCCCCTCCGGTTGCCCCACGAAGAATGTAGGGGAGGCGTTTCGCCTCCCGCATTCGGGACGGGAGACCCGTCCCCTACAATGCAAAAAACGCCACCCGATTGGGTGGCGTTTTTGTTGTTAGCAATTAGCCCTTGATGGCGGCCTGGGCGGCAGCCAGACGGGCAATGGGAACACGGAAGGGGCTGCAGGACACGTAGTCCAGGCCGATCTTGTGGCAGAACTCCACAGATACGGGGTCGCCGCCGTGCTCGCCACAGATACCGTAGTGCAGCTTGTTGCCGGTAGCCTTAGCCTTGGCGATCGCCAGCTCCATCAGCTGACCAACACCGGTCTGATCCAGCTTGGCGAAGGGATCGTTCTCGAAGATCTTGGCATCGTAGTAAGCGTTCAGGAACTTGCCTGCATCGTCACGGGAGAAGCCGAAGGTCATCTGAGTCAGGTCGTTGGTGCCGAAGCAGAAGAACTCAGCTTCCTTAGCGATATCGTCAGCGGTCAAGCACGCTCTGGGGATCTCGATCATAGTACCGACCTCGTACTTCAGCTCAACACCGGCTGCGGCGATCTCGGCGTCAGCAGTCTTGACAACAACGTCCTTAACATACTTCAGCTCCTTGACCTCGCCAACCAGGGGAATCATGATCTCGGGAACATTGTTCCAGTCGGGATGACGCTTGGCAACAGCGATAGCTGCGCGGATGACAGCCTTGGTCTGCATTGCAGCGATCTCGGGATAGGTGACAGCCAAACGGCAGCCACGGTGACCCATCATGGGGTTGAACTCATGCAGGGAAGCGATGATAGCCTTGATGTCTTCAACGCTCTTGCCCTTGGTAGCAGCCAGCGCAGCAATATCTTCCTCAGTGGTGGGAACAAACTCGTGGAGAGGGGGATCCAGGAAACGGATGCAAACGGGGTTGCCTTCCATAACCTCATACAGGCCCTCGAAGTCAGCCTGCTGCATGGGCAGGATCTTCTCCAGAGCAGCCTCACGCTCCTCGATGGTGTCGGAGCAGATCATCTCACGGAAGGGTCCGATACGGCCTTCCTCAAAGAACATATGCTCGGTACGGCACAGGCCGATGCCTTCAGCGCCCAGCTCACGAGCCTTCTTGGCATCACGGGGAGAGTCGGCATTGGTGCGGACCTTCAGCGTGCGGTACTTGTCAGCCCAAGCCATGATGCGGCCGAACTCGCCGGCGATCTCAGCATCCTTGGTAGCGATCAGGCCGTCGTAGATGTTACCGTTGGAGCCATCCAGGGACAGCTCGTCGCCCTCGTGGAAGGTCTTGCCGCCCAAAGTGAACACCTTGTTCTCCTCGTCCATAGCGATCTCGGTGCAGCCGGAAACGCAGCAGGTACCCATACCACGGGCAACAACGGCAGCGTGGGAGGTCATACCGCCGCGAACGGTCAGAATGCCCTGTGCAGCCATCATACCCTCGATATCCTCGGGAGAGGTCTCCAGACGAACCAGAACCACCTTCTCACCGCGCTCGGCCCAAGCCTTAGCGTCCTCAGCAGTGAAGACGATCTTACCGGCAGCAGCGCCGGGGGAAGCGGGCAGAGCCTTGCCGATGGGAGCAGCGGCCTTCAGAGCCTTGGCATCGAACTGGGGATGCAGCAGAGTATCCAGGTTACGGGGATCGATCATGGCAACAGCCTTCTTCTCGTCGATCATGCCCTCGTCAACCAGGTCGCAGGCGATCTTCAGCGCAGCGGGAGCGGTACGCTTACCGTTACGGGTCTGCAGCATGTACAGCTTGCCGTTCTCAACGGTGAACTCCATGTCCTGCATGTCGCGATAGTGGTTCTCCAGGATCTTGCAGACGTTCTCAAACTGAGCAAAAGCCTCGGGGAACTTCTCAGCCATCTGGGAGATGGGCATGGGAGTACGGACACCAGCGACGACGTCCTCGCCCTGAGCGTTGGTCAGGAACTCGCCGAACAGGACCTTCTCGCCGGTGGCGGGGTTACGGGTGAAAGCAACGCCGGTGCCGCAGTCGTCGCCCATGTTGCCGAAGGCCATGGACTGAACGTTGACGGCAGTGCCCCAGGAACCGGGGATGTCGTTCATGCGGCGGTAATAGATGGCGCGGG
>JAFUNI010000016.1 GCA_017482385.1 Oscillospiraceae bacterium
CGACCAATTGGAGATGGGACACTTACTGGAACCCATTGCCGCACACTGGTATGGCAAGAAAAGCGGCAACTATGTCTATGAGGACACAGGTCTTTACCAGCACGCCGACCACCCGTATGCACTGGCCAATTTTGACCGGAGATACGAGCGAGCTAGCGACGGTAAGCCTGGAATTCTGGAGTGCAAGAGCTGTACCTACCACAAGGCAGACAGCTGGGCAGATGATGCCATTCCCTTGTACTATGAATTCCAACTCCGCTTCTATCTGGCAGTTGCAGATGTGCACCACGGCGCCTTTTCCTGTATCTGGGGCAACAACCCGGAGAACGACCTGGCTATGCCGGAGATCACCCGTGATTCCGCAAAGGAGGACATGATCTTTGAGCGCCTGGACGAATGGATCTGGAGCCTCGAGCACGATGTACCGCCCACAATGAGCGGCGTAAAGCCCACTCTGGCTATGGAGTCCCTTGCAAGGATCTATGGCAACAGTCAAGCCGGCCTCCCGACCATTGAATTTCCCGCAAAGTTTGAGCATCCGCTGCGGCAGATCGCTATTCTGCAGGGAAAGATCAAGGATTGTGATGCCGACAAAAAACGTTATGAAAAGGAGATCGAAGCACACTCCGTGCGGATTGCCGAAGTGATGAAGGATCATGAACACGGTATTCTTACGACTACTAAAGATAAGCTCCTCATCGACTTCGTAACAAAAACCACCAAGCGGCCGAGCTCTGATGCACTGAAGGCAAAGTACCCCAGTGTCTATGCTGATGTGCTGAATGTTTCTACCAGCCGTAAGGTGAAAGTCTCGGTTCAGCCGATTTAACGAAGGAGAAGCTCTATGTACACTATCTATGAAATGTGCTGTGACGGCTTTGATCAGAAGCTGGAACGGCAGTTCCTTAAACCCAACCGCCATCAGAAGAAGGTCTATATCTGCTCGCCCTACAGCGACCCTGATCTGGAACAGCAGTTGGACAATATGCGCCGTGCTCGCCTGTATATGCTCTATGCTTTCGAGCATATGGGATATCTGGCCCGGGCTCCTCACGCATATCTTCCGATGCTGGTCTGTGATGGGGTCCCTACCGAGCGTGCTATGGCACTTCGATTCGGTCTGGAACTGCTGGAACGGTCAGATCTTCTGCTCGTATGCGGTACCACCTTGAGCAAAGGTATGAAGGGTGAGATCACCCACGCTGCCAAGCTCGGTATCCCCATCCAGGTATTCGATGACGACCTGTATGTGCAGGTGCGTAAGCTGGTCACCCAGACCGGTGCATCAAAGAAACTGGTGGAACTCAATCGGGAGCATAGCGTTCTCGGTCTGGGGAAAGAACTGGTGGTACCTCAGCAAGGAGGTGGCTGAGAATGCGAAAGTTCTCTGTGCCGGTAGATTTGCGTTCCCGGCAAGAGATGGAAAGCTTTCTGCGTGATCATTTCCGATACCCAACAATGAACTCCTGGAATCAAGCAACATCGTATGCCTGTAATCTGAAGGTCCACAGCTTAGGCTTGGCCTCCGAGATCACAAGCAAACTCTACGACATGCTCGATACCCAGGAGTTTTTTGATTTCCGGAATGATTTGCTGGCAGAATTCAACCACGCCCACGGCTATCGTTGGCAGGCTGGTTTCAATGGCAGAAGCGGCGGTTATCTGGTCCTCTACCAAGGGGAATTACGTTCTACCGGGCATCTGTCCTACTGTACCCATTGTGGTCAGCGGAACTATCGCAGCATAGCTGATACCGGCAATGTCTGCGGTGCCTGCGGGAGATCTGCGCGGGTGGATTACAGTACACCGCCGAAACAACCCGTTACATTTCCCGGACGGGGCACGGATATGGATGAAGACTATGACCAATGGTCCCTTTCTGAACTCCGGAACCGGGTGAAACTTGTACAGGAGCTGGATAGCCTGGCTGACTCTATCGTCAGTCAGGCGATTCATTTAGCGAATGCATATGAGGTTGTGGAGGAGGAATACTTTGTCCCCCAGACCCGGCATGTGCTTGTCGCTAAGAGTCCATCCTGAAGCAGGAAAGGAGCAAACAAGTGCTATGTCAATTCGATAAACTTATCTACCCCAAAACAGCCGACATCTCAACGGTCGACTATATGATCGCGGTCTACCGCCCCTGTGGCGTTGTAAGGGACGCAGACGGAGACATGGTCAGCCAGATCAAAGCGGTCGGGTACTGTCTTCCCACCTCCGAGAAGCTCCGCTATCGGCTCAATGGCCACTGGAACAAGCATCCTCGTCACGGATTGCAATTCGAGGTTGAAGGGTATGAGGAAGTGATTTCTCACTCCAAGGAAGGAATCATTGGTTATCTGGCATCCGGTCAGATCAAAGGCGTTGGTCCAAAAATCGCAGAGAAGATCTACGATGCATTTGGGCAGGATACACTGGAGATCCTTGATCATGAGCCGGAGAAGCTGATGACAATCCGAGGAATCAGCACCAAGAAGCTGGAGAAGATCCGGGATTCGTATCTTGCCTCCAGAGGTGCCCGGGATGTGATCGCATTTCTGGCCCCTCATGGCGTCACTGCCCGAAGAGCTATTCAGATTTATCGTGAGTATGGGAAGGATACCTTAGATGTGGTCCGCAAGCACCCCTACCGTTTGGTAGAGATGGCCGGCATTGCATTCAAGACTGCCGACAAACTGGCAATGAGTCTGGGACTTCCTGCAGTGTCTCCGGAGCGAGTGGACGAAGCCCTCATGTATACCTTAGCGGATGCAGAAGTACAAGGCCACATGTGTCTGGAGAAGCACGATTTTCTCCGCAGATGCTTGAAACTGCTGGAGACACCGGAAATCTCGGAAGATATGGCAGCAGGCAGAGCATTCAGCTTGGTTCAGCAGAACCGCCTTGTGTGCTATGACCAGTATGTCTATCGCAGCAGTTCTGCAACCGTGGAGAACAACATTGCCTTCAACATCCATCAGATGCTGAGTGCAGAGGTTGAACCCTACGAACATCTTGATCTGGCCATTCTCGGTGAAGAACGGAAGCTGAATATCAAGCTTGCCCCGGAGCAGAAGGATGCCATCAAAATGGCTCTGAACAATAAGTTTTCAGTCATTACCGGTGGGCCTGGAACGGGCAAGACGGCCGTCCAGAGGGCACTATTGGATCTGTACCTGGCGAAATACCCAGATGCCGATATTGTATGCTGTGCTCCCACCGGACAGGCCGCCCAACGTATGAAGGAATCCTCCGGATTACCGGCATCTACGATTCATAAGGCACTGTGTATCCAGACAAGGGAAGACGGAACGCTGACCGAAGGCGGAATTTGCTACGCAGATATGATCCTGGTTGATGAGGTCTCTATGATGGACGCCTTCCTGGCGGACAAGCTCTTTGCTGCGGTATCGCCCAAAACCAGACTGGTTATCATTGGCGATGCAGATCAGCTGCCTTCTGTAGGACCAGGCAGTGTTCTCAAGGAGATCATCAACAGTGGTGTTGTACCCGTCGTCAGACTGGATCATGTTTTCCGACAGAGTGCCGGCAGCCGCATTGCTACCAACGCCCGGCTTATTAAACACGGCAATCTGAGTATGGAGTACGGCCCGGACTTCCAGTTCTTTGATTCTACAGACCTTGCCGTCTCAGCAGATATCATCGAGAACCTGTATATGCAGGAGGTTAGTAAGTTTGGCGTGGACGGAGTGGCATTCTTGACCCCCTTCCGCCATAAGACCGAAACCTCTGTGGATGCGATGAACGCACGGCTGCAGGCATTGGTGAATCCGCCGGCACTGGGAAAAGCAGAGGCTGTCTGTGGAGAGCTTCGCTTCCGTGTGGGCGATAAGGTCATGCAGATCAAGAACTACGACCAGGTCAGCAATGGCGATATTGGGTACATCCAAGCGATCACCGGCGACGAGAATGATGCAACGATAGTGATCGACTTTGGCGATGGCCGGATCATGGAGTACGAGAACGATCAGTTGAAAATGCTGGATCTCGGATACGCTTCCACCATCCACAAATCGCAAGGATCTCAGTACAAGTCCGTCATTATGAACCTGCAATGCGCACACACGATCATGCTGATTCGTGCCATTGTTTACACAGCTATCACGCGTGCAAGACTTCGCCTCTCCATTGTAGGCGAACGTAAGGCTTTGTGCCGGGCCATCCGGAACACAAAGGCAGACCAACGTGGTACCCGCCTTGCGCGGAGAATTCAAGACTTCTTATAAGTAGAAAGGAACTTACTATTATGGCAACTACATTGGAACAGTATTACCAGATGAAGCAGCAGCTGACTGCTAAGATCGATAACGGAACATTAAATGTTGACCAGCTTCTTGGCTATCAGGAACTGTTGTACCGCATTTCCGTACTGGAGGCCTGCATGGGTTTCGTGAAGACTGCCCCCTTAACCACGAGCATTGGAATGTTAGGCTATCACTATCAGGTGGTAGAAGCTTTCTTTGGTAACTTAGTCCAGGAACGTCAGATTGGTATGCCTGCTGACGAACATTTGCGTAATCAGCGCGGGACAGCCCTAGGTAATCTGCAAACGGTGTTCAAATCCTTCCAGAAGCAGTTTAAGAGCTTCCAGCCTGATAAGCCTGAAGCGTATCGTGCGGCAATTACCAAGATGATCAACACCATCTTGCCGGCGTGGCTCCAGTACCGTTACACCTACATCCCGTTTTGATCGGAGGTAAGCGTTATGAGTCAAACCAGTGTTTCCAATGCTATGACTTCTATGCTCAATACGATCCATAAGGTGGAAGGCTTTGACCCGTCCGTCTTGGCAGTTGAGTATGTGGACCTTACCACGCAGGAAAAACGCAAGCGTCTGCCCGTGATGGCACAGTTGGCTTGGTTCCGACTGAAGTATCCGGAAGGAAAGATTGCCAGCGATGTGGTGGCTGAGAAAGACTACTTTGTAGCCTCTGCACGCGTGTACGTCAGCTATAAGGATTCGGTGGATTGCTATCTGGCAGAAGCGACCGCTTCTCGGAAATACGATCCACTGAAACCTACGGTTTCTCCCCGTGAATGGGCACAGACAGCTGCTGTTGGTATTGCCCTGCGTAATGCCGGGTTTGGCCTTCAGTTTGGCGCGGCCGGTGATGACTTTGAGAGTAATGTACCGGATGAGTTAGGTGCAGGAAAACCTGTTGCTGCACCTGTTGTACCCGCAGACGCTCCTCCTGTTGAGGGGCCTGCTACCCAGACTGGTATGCCGGTCGCACCTGCAGCACAGCCGGCTCCGGATCCTGAACCGGAAGTGGTGGAGCTGACGCCGGAACAGCGTTTCATGCAAGCATGTGCTATTGTCAGTCCCATCAAGAAGCACAACGGAAAAACCTTGGGTGAGATCCTGACGATGGAACCCCGTGCCATTAACTGGCTTGCAACCAAGTTCAGCGGTGACGAAACCATCAAGGCTGCTGCGGAGTTCATTTGTGCCTACTCTATGGAGCAGGCAACCGCGTAAGCTGCTTATCATTAGGGGGATGCATAAGGCATCCCCCGGAAAGGAGGCTGCATGGTCGAAATTCATATAACCGATATTATCCCTCTGATCGGCATCCCGGATCCTCCCAACGGAAGACCAGTCTACAACATTCCTTGCCCCTGCTGTGATGATGATCCCTATAAGAAGCATCTGAACATAAACCTGAATAAGGATGTGTTCTGTTGCCCTCGGTGCCATTTCAGCGGCGGCGTATTTGATCTGTATTCCTACTACTCCGGCGTGGACCGACAGCATGCTCGCAAGGTGCTGATGGAAAAGCTTGGTCTGAAGGATAGCGGCTCAACCTATGAAGGCAGCAACACAAAGCGTGAACGACGCACGATCTCCAGACCCATTTTACAGGATATCGAGTTGCCTCTGACAGATATTGACGCAAGACACGAAACCTATGCGGCCTTGCTGGGCAAGCTGTCATTGGCATCTGATCATCGACAGAATCTGCTATCCAGAGGCTTGACTGATGAGATGATTCGTGCTAACGGATATAAAACGATGCCTGTGGTAGGTTTTTCTGCCCTTGCAAAGCAGCTTCAGGAGGAAGGTTACTATCTTGGCGGTGTCCCAGGATTCTATCACACAAAGGATGGAAGATGGACCTTAGCTCAGGAACGCCGTGGTATTCTCATTCCAGCTAGAGACCCAGACGGGAAGATCCAGGGGCTACAGATCCGGCTTGATAATTTCAAGAAGGGTAAGTTTCGCTGGATCTCCAGTATTGGTAAGCGGGATGGTTGCAAGGCTGAGGGTTGGACACACACGGTTGGCAAGCCCACACAAACGGTCTTGCTGACAGAAGGTCCTCTTAAGGCGGATGTAATCAACTGCCTTACAGGTCTCACTGTTGTTGCGGTGCCAGGTGTTAACTCCTTAAAATACCTCAAGCAGACCCTAAATCACCTGCAAAGCAATGGCACGACAAAGATTATGACCTGCTTCGATATGGACTATCTGAAGAATCCACATGTCAGGGATGGTTATTACAACCTGGCGAATGTTCTTGCAGAGAACGGTATCGAGTACGGTACATATCTTTGGGATCCCCAATTCAAGGGACTGGACGATTATGTCTGGCACTGCCGCAAACAAGAAACTCTATGACATCTAGGAAAGGACGGGACCGTGCGATACGGTTTCCGTCCTTTTTTGTACGCATTTTCAAAAATTATAAGTATAACCGTTGCAAATACTCATTCTCAACGGTGTAATACAGTAGAAACAATTATTTAGGAGGATTCACTATGTTAATCGCAATTGATCACGGGAACCACGCTTGTAAGAGCGTCCACTTCAACTTCGTTTCCGGTTTGGCACAGCACTCCGTGCGGCCGCCTATGGCAGATGAGGTTCTGGAGTACAACGGAGAGTTCTGGACTTTGTCCGGCCAGCGGCTTCCTTACCGCAGGGACAAGACCCGGGACGAAAGCTTCTTCATTCTGACCCTGTTTGCCATTGCCAAGGAGTTGGCCTATGCAGGCCCGCTGCCTTCTGCAGAGAAGGTGGATCTGGCAGTTGGCTTACCCCCGGAGCATTACGGCCTGCTGAAGGATAAGTTCCGGGACTACTTCAAGCGAAACCAGTCCGTCCAGTTCATTTATAACGACAAGCCGATCACCATTATGATCCGTGATGTGTTTGTCTACCCTCAGGCCTTCGCTGCTATTGCACCCCAGAAGAGTCAACTGAAGCACCACCTGCGTCTGTTCTTGGTGGATATCGGAGGCTATACCACGGATGTACTGCTTCTGCGCCAGGGTAAGCCTGACATGCAGTTCTGCCGCAGTCTGGAGACCGGCGTGATCACTATGAACAATGATATTATCCGCCGAGTCGGAGCCCTGCACGATATGCAGATCGAGGACGAGCACATCAGTGCGGTTCTGGCAGGCAAGGAAACCATCCTCCCGGAGGAGGTAAAGGATACCATCCGCAAGTCCGCAGAACAGCACGCGATCAATATTTTGAACCAGCTCCGTGAGCTGAAGGTAGATCTGCGTTCCAACCCTGCTGTGTTCATCGGCGGAGGCAGTGCACTGTTCCGTGATTACCTTGAGAAGTCTCCTCTGGTGGCATCCGCATCCTTCGTGGAGAGTGTCAATGCAAATGCCATCGGTTACCAGGCAATGGCGGAAGGCCAACTCTCCCTGCAGAGAGCATAAGGAAAGCTGGGGTGAGTAACGATGATCAAGGATGGTAAATACCGTTACACCCTCCAGTTTGGTATGGAATCCGTAGAAGAGCAACGAGCCGGTGAGCTTCTGGAGAATATGGGCAATAAGAAAAGCCCGGTGATCGTTGCTGCTCTTAATGAATATCTCGACAGGCATCCGGAACTCTTTTCCGGCAAGGCGGTTATTCAGTATCGACTCAGTACACTGCCACCTGAGCAACTGAAGGAAACGATCCGTCAGCTGATCGAAGAACGCCTTGGCTCCGGTGTCCCGGTCCAGCCACAGACTGGGGACACTTCGGAGGGCGCGAAGCAAGTCAGCAGCGATATCCTCGATATGTTGAGTGATTTGGACTGCTTCGCATAAATCAAGCATCCCAGGGTCTTTATTGGCTTCTGGGATGCTTATTTTTAGGGCCTTTAGTTACAAGAATATCTTTCCTTCACTTGCAACAGACAAATTTACTATGAGGTCGACAGCCTTCGTGGAATTTTGCACTGCTTTTATTCTATAAAATAAGTGGAAATGCGACACAAGGGATGTGTCTCTTTGTCAATTGATGCATTTCCAAAATGAATTTTAGCAGGTGATAAAATGAAGGTAGTGCGAAAAAATAATACTGGCAGAAGCGCTGAGGTGACTCACTAATCGCCTGCATCAGGCACCGAATCAACTGAATAATGTGCTTCTTTTTTTCGCCCGATTTTTAGAAAAAAAGAACGAGAATATTTGCCTAAGTGCTTTTTGCGCACAGCGTTGTAACAGTTCAACGCTGTGCGTTTTTTTGTTCGACATAATTCGATGCCGTGGGCCTCCATTCGACATTTGATCTCACAAATCAAATCGAACTGGAGGAAAACACTATGGCAACACAAAAACCCGTGAATGAGCCTGAGCGGGATGAACTTCGGGCTCGTTTTACATCATGGCTGGAAATAACACTGGTGCGTGCGCGCTCTGACTATTTTGATCACGTCAACAGCAGACCCAAAGAAGAATCGTTGGATGCGTTTCCTGCCAATCTAATCCCGGACCCTAATGATTACTTTGCACCTGTGGAGCGTGGAAATGATTTTGACTTTGAAGAAGCAAGACTTGCAAGTGCTTTTTCAGCGCTTCCCTTGATGAGAAGGGAGGTGTTGCGGCTCCTATTCGTTGAAATGAAGGAACCGGAAGAAATATCAAAGATATTGCATTGCTCCACTAATTATGTACATCTGCAGAAGTCAAGAGCGTTAAAGCGCTTACGGGAATTACTTACGGAAGGCGGAATTGACGATGAATAATCGAGAATTCGGGCAAGTGCTGCAAGGAGCTGTTGCAGGCAGCCATCAGGATTTAGAACATCTTTTAGAAATATATGAACCGCTGATCCAGAAACACTCTCACGTTAATGGGGAATTTGATAAGGAGCTTTATCAATACCTTCTCATACACATCGCACTTAATATACATAAGTTCATTATTTAGTGGCTTTGCCCCCGGAACAAATCCGGGGGCAATTTCATCGCGAAAAATTTTTTGAAATATTTTTTGAAAAGTGACAGGTTTGCTATGTTGCAAACCCTTTTTAGATAGTGAAGGGCATACCCCGTGCCGTGCACCTTGAAAATTTCATACTATCCAGTCCGGTACATCCCTTTGCTGAGGAGCGGCTATCCGTCTGACAGCCGAGCAGAACCAGGAGCACTGATATGCAGGTGGCAACTGCATAACGCGAGGATCCAGCAGAGGCAACAATGGTACTTCCGTAATTCGCGGCCCGGCCACAATGAAGGCGGGGAGATGAGATTTCTATGGACCTGTTCGCCACAGGCACCGGCTGGGATAAATATATATCTATGATTAAACCACCTAATTAATGGTAACAATTCTTTTATTACGGAAAGGAGGTTTTTATGAATAGCTTTTCCGATAATGATATTGCCTCTATGAAGAGCGTAGATATCAGAAGTGTTGATAAAGAAAGTTTGGTGGATCTGGGATCAATTCAGATCGATTCATCAAAACCTGTACAAGAGCGCATTCAAAGTTTTTTACAGCAAATTCAAAACCCTTATTGTTTTCGCATTGGCGATGTAGCGGTGAAAGTAAATTACAAACAGGACGGACCGTCATTTCAGCAAAATTTTGAAGAGGTTTTACGTTCCGTGCATGACTAAATTTTGGAAATTACCGAAAATAGTAGATTTTTTGTTCGAATTATGTTATACTGTTTTCGGACTAAATAATCATGCTCGCCTTCAAGATGAATTGCGGTTTGTTCTGATAATCCATCAGAAGGAGTGAGCTTATGGAAACTAAGACTCAGTATCAGGCAGCAGCCTATGTTCGCTTATCCAAAGAAGACTTGATAAGCGCAAGTGGTTTGCGCTCTGAGAGCAATAGTATTTCCAATCAAAAACAGCTGATTCTGGACTTCGTAAAAGACAAAGCTGACATTAAAGTAGTGTCTATTCGAGAAGACGATGGATATACAGGGACAGACTATGACCGCCCCGATTTTCAGCGCATGATGGATGATATCCGCGCTGGAGTCGTTAATTGTGTCATAGTGAAAGACTTGTCCCGTTTCGGCAGAGAGTACATCAATGCCGGAAAGTATATCGATCGTCTTTTTCCGTATTATGGGGTTCGGCTGATTTCCATCAACGATGGAATCGATACGATTACGAGAAGCAGCTCAGATGACTTCAACATTATGTTGAAAAACCTAATGAATGATAACTATTGCCGTGATATATCAATAAAAATCCGCAGTCAGTTACATGTGAAAAGAAAAAATGGCGAGTTCCTTGGTGCATTTGCTCCGTATGGATATGAGAAAGATGAAAGCGATAAAAATAAGCTGGTCATAGATCCATATGCTGCAGAAATTGTGCGAGAGATTTTTCGCTGGAAATTGGAAGGAGTTAACCAGGATAGTATTGCACGCAGACTCAACGATCAAGGTATCTTATCTCCTATGGAGTATAAGAAAAGTAAAGGACTTTCTTTTAGATCGTCCTTTAAGACAAATGATCAGGCAAAATGGAGTGCTGTTGCAATTCGTAGAATCTTGACAAATCCGGTGTATGTGGGGACCCTGGTCCAAGGTGTCCGATCAAGACCTAATTACAAAATCAAGAAAGTCGTTGTTAATGCAGAGGAAGACTGGGTGATATGTGAAAATGCTCATGAAGCTATTATTCATCCTAGGTTTTTCCTGCTGGTTCAACGATTGCTGGAACTTGATACAAGGACATCTCCAAACGAGGAACATGTATTTCCGTTAGCGGGTCTTATGTATTGCGGCGACTGTGGTGGCCCAATAATTAGAAAAACGCAGATAGCAAGTGGAAAAAATTTCTATTACTATATTTGTGGCAATCATAAGAATACAGGCAAATGCTCAAATCACCGAATTTCCAGATCGCAAATTGAAGAAGCTGTGTTAAAGTTGCTTCAAGAACATATTCGTATGCTCACAGAACTGGAGTCGGTTCTAAAAACAATCCGAGAGACACCGCTTAGAAGATATAGTGTGCGTAAAGTCCAGGAGCACATGCTGAATTTGGAGACTGAGATCGAACGATTCAGAAGATTAAAGATTTCTGCATACGAGGATTTAAAGGAGGGGGTTCTGTCAAAGGAAGACTATTTTGACATTACGGAACAGTATGAACGGCGAATTGCGAATGCTAACCTTGCCCATGAACAGGCTCAGCGAGAGATGGATTTGTATATTCAGAATGGATCTGCTCCACAAAAGTGGATTCAAGAATTTATTGAATATCAAAATATTAAAACCCTGACGAGAAGCATGGCGGTAGAGTGTATTGACCGAATCGTAATATATGAAGATAAACGAATCGAAGTAACATTTACCCACATGCAAGATTACCAGTCTCTCGTTTCTCAAGTTGAGGATTATTATCAAGCAGTTCAGAAGGGGGTAGGTTAACAATGGCTAGAAAAAGCAGAAGGAACACAACCATTGAAGCACCTATGCGCAATGTGGCCGAGCACATTTATCGATGTGGTCTGTATGCGCGCATTTCAGTTGAAAATGAGAAGAAACGGGAAGCGGACACAATTGGAAATCAACTCCAATTATTAAAGGACTATGTGGCCGAGCACCCTGATCTAACGATCTACGACATCTACAGCGACGATGATATCTCAGGTGTCGATTTTGTGAGACCAGAATTCTCTAGGATGATGAACGACCTAAGGGACGGTAAGCTTGATTGCATCGTCGTTAAAGATCTTTCTCGACTCGGAAGAAACTATCTTGAGTCCGGTGAGTATATTGAAATGGTTTTTCCGTTCTTTCAATGTCGTTTTATTGCGATTACCGATAGGTTTGATACCAAATTCAACCAGGCGGATTTTTCAGTACAACTTAAAAATTTGGCCAATGAAATGTATGCTAAAGATATTTCCAAAAAGATCTGTTCGGCAAAAAGAACAGCGCAGGAGCAAGGGAAATTTACTTCTGGTCGCGCACCCTATGGGTATCAAATTGATCCTGAAGATAAGCAGCATCTTGTTGTTGATGAAGAAACTGCACCGGTAGTGCGTCAGTTATTTGAGTTGCTTGTAGATGGGAACACAATCCATGGTATTGCAACAATGATGAATGAACTGGGAATTCCATCTCCAGGAAGAATTCTCTATGAACGTGGGATTGCCACAACTGATAAGTTCAAAAATTCGCGATGGTATATGCCGACCATTCGCCGAATACTTACAGATGAGATTTATTTGGGGTGGATGGTTTCGGGGAGATATCGATCGACCTATCAAACTACCGGACAAAAAGGAACATTAAGACTCCCACGCGAAGAATGGATAGTAACGAAAGGAACGCATGAACCTATCGTTACGGAGGACCTATTTGATCGAGTACAGGAGTATTTTGTAAAAACCAAGGAGATCTATGGCCAGACAGCCTTATATAATTCTAAGAATAAGAAAAGCAGCATTTTTACAAGTCATCTGCGATGCGGTGAATGTGGTAAAGGCATGTATTTGCGCTTTAAGAAAAGTGGAGATGGCATTAGAAAAGGGTGGTATTACTGCCCAATGCACGAAAACTACAATTCCTCTTATTGTACAAAGAAAGCCATGAAGCAGGAGGATCTTGAAGCTGTTGTATTAAAGCTTATCAGAGCGCAAATACAGCTGTTCACAGATTCCAGAGAACTATGCCTATCGCTCAATAAGCGTGAAGTAAACAAGACAAAATACAAGATTTACTGTACGCATATCCGTGATATACAATCCCAAATAGACAAATATGTTGGGCTTAAAGCTTCACTGTATTCTGATTTTGTAGATGGAATCATTACGCAGGATGACTACATTTCAATGGGACAGCAGTATGCCCAGAAAGCGGATGAGCTCCGCATATTTCTTGCAGAACTGGAACGTGAAGCTGTCAAATATAGTCTGACATTTGCTGCTGGCGGCTCGTGGGCTCAGTTGGTTGAGAAGTATCATGATATTCAGGTGCTTACTGAGGAGGTAGTGGATGCCTTCATTGATGAGATTACACTTTACAACAATGGGCATATTGATGTTAAGTTCAATTTTAAAGACGAAATGGACGAAGTGATTCACCTTGCAGCGATTCGTAGAAGAGAGGTAGACAGGTATGCTATTTAAAAAGACCTTAGCTTTTTATATCCGTCTTTCCTCAGAAGATGAAGACTTATACAAGGCAGGCAAACTGGAAAGTAATAGCGTGACTAATCAAAGAGAGTTGCTGCTGGAACACCTTAAATCTTGTCCTGATCTCAAAGAATATGAGCTGATTGAATTCTGCGACGATGGTTTTTCGGGTACGAATTTTGAACGACCGAGATTTATGGAAATGATGCAGTTGGTTAAGCAAAGGCAAATTCACGCTATTATGGTGAAGGATCTTTCACGGTTTGGCCGTGACTATTTGGAGGTAGGTGCCTACCTGGAACTTGTTCTCCCACTGTTTGGAACTAGATTTATTTCGGTAAACGATGGTTTCGATAGTAATGATTACATTGGTACGACCGGTGGTGTAGAATTGGCCTTGCGTAACCTTATTAACGGTTTGTACAGTAAGGACCTGTCTCTTAAAATCAGAAGTGCTAACAGAACGCGAAATCGCAGAGGTGAATATTGGGGTGGTGCAGCATTCTATGGATATAAAGTTGACCCCAAAGACAAACACAAGCTCATTATTGACGATAATGTATCGGATGTTGTAGTTCGCATCTTTAATGAGTGTATTGAAGGGAGGAGTGCATCACAAATAGCAAAAGCATTGAACGATGATGGCATCATGTCACCGGCTAAGTATAAAAAGAGCAAAGGTGCTCTGTATAATGGCCGAATTGTGGATAAAGATTCGATTTGGACTGCGACTACGGTTATTCGTATTTTGAAAGACGAAAGGTATACGGGAAAGATGATTTCCCACAAACGAGAGGCTGCTGGTGTTAACACCAAGAAAATGCAAGCGCTTCCGCCAGAAGACTGGATCGTGGTTCTAAATACGCATGAGCCAATTATTTCGCAGGAGAAGTTTGATGAGGCAAAAGCAGCGAAAGCAAGTCGCATAAAAACAGTCAACAAGAATACTGCAGGCAATCGTGCAGATAACTTGTTTGTGTGTGGTCATTGCGGAAGAAAACTTCAAAAATCATATGGTACAATAACGCATCTATATTGTTTAAAAGCTGGCGTATCTACTGATAGCGCTTGCACGGATGTTCACGAACCCTTGGACCATTTACAGAGGTATGTTCTGAAGGTCGTTAACATGATGGCTAGAATCCTTGTAGAGCGCGTGGTGAGCGTAAAGATAAGCATAGATCAGGAAATCCCAACCATTGAAAGAAAAATCGCAGAAGCCAAAAGACAACTGCGAAATCTGCAAACAGGAAAAGTGGATTTATATGAGGACTATCGCCAGGGGCGGATTACGCGAGAAAAATTCATAGGCACACAGAAAAAACGGCAGCAAGAAAGTGATTGGATTAATGCGTCGTTAATTAAACTAGAGAAAGAATTAGAAACACTTATGAAAAAGTCTGAGCAAATGAAGGCTATGTCTATTGATGCAAAAGAGGCGGCTTTACTGCCTGAGTATCGTCCAGCGGTGATTCGGCGCTTGATAAAGTCTGTGAGGGTATACGGAAAAGGGCGAATAGAGATAGATATGCTTGCCAATGACAACTTTATCCTTGAAGTGCTTGCAGAAGCCGTTGAAAAAGCCGGGTAGCGGTGAAGTACTACTACGCATTATGAAAAGCCGTTGTTCGCACCATAAAAAATCAAAAATTGCGCTAAATCGACACAATTTTTAAAAAATTTAGTCCTATTAGAACACGAAGTAATGGGTCCTAACTTGACACAAGCAGAGGGCTTCATCCTCGGCGTGGGAGCGAAGATCTTCACAATCGCTGGTCCGGTCATCCTCTATGGTGTATCCGCCAGCGTGGTGTATGGCTTAATCTATTGGATAACCACATTGTTCTAACGCAAAAGGCTTGACCAAGCGGTCAAGCCTTTGTTTACTTATTCCCAAAATGGAACAGTAATACCTATGTTCTCTCTACGAGCCCGTTGATAGCATCTTGCAGCAACTGCAATATCCAGAATGCCTGCGCCAACGGCATTAAAATAAATGATTTCGTCATCTGACTCTCTGTGGCGCTTCGTGCCAATCAGTATTTCTCCTAATTCTGCATGAAGGTCTTCGTCTTTAAAAAGTCCATCTTTCCACATGAGTGCAACGGTGCTAATCATACGGTGCTTAATGCTTTCCCAAAAATCCACCACAACCTTGTCGGCTAATTCAACGCAGTCATTGTCTACCTCGTAGTCGGACATGTTCATAATCAGCGCTCCCTTCTTCAACCAATTTCCTTTAATGAAAGGCGTGGTTGCCAGGGTTACGCAATCGATAATATCACTTTCTCTTACAGCGGCTTCTACATTATTTGTATTATTAAAAAGAATGTCAGGATATTTATTTTTGCTGAGGCTAATAAATCTATCAGCATTTGCAGGAATAATATCATATACATTAACTTTTTTTAAGGTGGGGCGGCAGATCAAAGCGGCTTCCAACTGCGTATGTGCTTGAGCACCGGCTCCGCAAATAGTTATAACCTCGGCATTCGACTTTGCAAGCAATTCGATTGCGACACCGCCGGAAGCTCCTGTACGAACAGTGCTAATGGCAGTTCCATCTGCGACACAAACCGGAAGCTTGGTTTCAGGGTCATTTAAAATAACGGTAACACTGGCTCTGGGTAGACCTTTCTTATAATTCATTGGTCCACTGCCAATCCATTTAATGCCTGCCATATCATATTCACCGCCGATATATCCAGGCATTGCATTGATACGACCTAAAACATTTTCATCATCAACAGTTTTTCCCCAACGCAGTACACATTTTCCCGGATTGATTACATCTTGCTTATGGTTTAGAATGTATGCATTTTTTACATCCTCAATGGCAGCGTGCATATCAAGCACATCGGTTTCTTCCATTGCTTTATTGTTCAAAAATATAATATTGTGTTTCATTTACATCACCTCAATGCAATTATAGCTTTTACTTTCTGAATTGTATATAGTTAAATAAAATACAGTTGCTATACAATACATTGTGTAGTATAATCAAGAAAATGGAGGGATTTAAATGGAAATATTACAATTACGTTATTTTTATGAGAGCGCGAAAAGCCAAAATTTTACAGTAACAGCAAAAAAATATATGGTACCTGTCAGTGCGGTTTCCTCATCTATCAAGCGTTTGGAAAAAGAATTAGGTTGTCAATTATTTGATCGAGATACCAATCGAATCCGGTTAAACGATAATGGGAAACTGTTGCAGCAATCCCTTTGCGCCATATTTCGTGAACTGGACGACATAACCACAAAGCTTTCCAAGCACAATCAAGATTCTCGTGAAATTAAATTGCTGGTCAGAGGAATGCGACGCAATATTACAAACTTCATTACAGAATATAAAACCATATATCCAGATACATCTTTCAAAATCGCCTTTGAGCAGGAGAACACTGATTTTCTTGATTATGATGTTATTATCGATGAAGAAAATGGACGTTATTCCGATTATGAAAGAATAGAACTATTCACTATGCAGTTGTCTCTAAAGTGCAGCGCAGATCATCCACTGTGCAATAAAGCCCTTTACTTAAACCAGCTATGCAAGCAGCCATTTATTTTAATGGACACAAACGGTAATATGAATAGAATTCTTGTAGAAGCCTGCAATCGGGCTGGGTTTCATCCGCAAATATCTGTGGTGTGCAACGATATAGAATGCTACGAGAAGTTTTTAAAATGTAATATGGGAATAGGAATTGGTCGCCAATCCGAGAACCTTGCCGAAACAATTTCCGGAGTAGTAGATTTGGAGGTGTGTGATTTTAAGCAACGTTATACGCTTTATGCTTATTATGTGGAAAAAGAGTATTATGGAAACGTGAAAAACTTTGTAGAATTTATAAAAAATAAAGGTATTTAATGGGTCCTAAGTTGACACAAGCAGAGGGTATGATCTTGGGCGCTGCCGCAAAGATGTTCTTCTGTTGCAGTGCCCGACATCTGCCTGCGTCGACGGCGCTCCTTGGCATCTGTCGACCGCGGCCGCTCGCTCAGGTCACTTTATCCGCTACCGGGGCGCTACCATTGCTTCCCATAGCCGGCCCAGTCATTGTCTATGGCGTATCTGCATCCGTAGTCTATGGCTTGATTTACTGGGTAACCACATTATTCTAATACAAAAGGCTTGACCAATTAGTCAAGCCTTTTGCTTATTTCATAATTGTTTCACTTGAAAGTGTATTGCCTGTGCTGTCGGTGAAAACGATTTCGATTGTGTCATTGTTAAATATAAAACCACAGCCGATAAAGCGTTCAGTTTGTGGTTCAGCGCCTACGACCATAGCGCAAGGCTGCCCAAAGTGGTCGCTTTCTCCGCCAACAGGATGGATGCCGTATTTGTGGGTGTGGCCGCATATCATCAGGTCGGGTTTAATATGTTCTTTTAGAAGTGAGGCCCACTTGCGGTAGATATCCTCTTCGATATCAAAAGGTGAGGCATGCAGCATTGTAAAGGGATTGTGTGAGATTACCAGACGGGTTTTTACACCGGACGCGGCATATTCCCCCCGTGCATTTTCAATTACTGCTTTTAGGTATTCGGTTTGGCGTTCTCGGAAGCCATGACAGGCTACAGTAAAACCGTATTCACTGCTGGAGTCATCTTTATCTTCTCCGCAATCGAGAAGAATTCCCCATATGCTGCCGAGCCTGAAAGTATAGTATGTGTTTCCATATTGACTTGGGGTATAGTCGGCAAACTTTTCCGCAAAATTACCACGCATATCGTGGTTGCCCCGTGAAAATATGACAGGAATGGAGCCTTTTGTAAGTCTGGCGCAAATTTCGTAAACATTGGCGAACTTTTCGGGAGAACCGCTATGGTCAATAATATCTCCGTTTAGTATCAGAAAATCAATATTACCAAAAGTTTGCGCAGCTTTTACGGGATCGTCGATTTGATTGTGCGCATCGGAAATATGATAAGCACGAATGTTCTTTTCCGGAACGGGATCAAATTGATAATGAAACTCTTTCGGTTCTTTTGTTTCGGTAAAATATGGCTTGCGCGCAATGAGCGGTCGTATGCAAACTGTATATTCTTTAGCGGTGTCGAGTGCGTCCATAGGTACGCTTACACAATGAAGCGGCGACAATGAATTCATAATACCGTTTGATTCATCGTAATAAATTTTGTCGGCTATTTTTACGCTCATCAGCGATTCAAATTGAACCTCGACCATTATTTGATAGGTGTTACCTACAGCAAAAACTGCGGGAGAAGTTTTAAGCATACCTTGACACTCCTTTGCTTAAAATGGCGATTCATACTGTAAGATGGTTATACCATATCATTGACTAGATGTAAATACTTTTGTAAGCCAATGGGCCCTAAGTTGGCACAAGTAGAGGGTTTCATCCTGTGCATCAGCGTAAATATATTGCAGTTTTGGTGTATTGCTATTATAATTGAGGAGTGGAAAGCAGGTGATGCCATGTACAAAACCGCAAATGAATATTACCAGGAAAAATTCGGCTGCAAGGTGTATAAGCTATCCTTAGACGGAGGATTTACCTGCCCCAACCGGGATGGCAGTGTTGCCACCGGCGGCTGTATCTTTTGCTCCGCCTTGGGTGGCGGAGAGTTTGCTGAACACGGAACTGACATCACCGACCAACTGGAAAAAGCGAAAAAGCGGGTAGCCGATAAGATCAAAGACGGAAAATACATTGCCTATTTCCAGTCCTTTACCAATACATACGCCCCCTATGAACGCTTGAAATCCCTCTTTTATGAGGCAATCGCCCCGGATTACATCGTGGGATTGAACATTGCCACCCGCCCGGATTGCCTGCCCGATACCACCATAGAATTGCTGAAAGAATTGAATGAAATCAAGCCTGTTACGGTGGAGCTGGGCCTGCAAACTTCTGACGATTCCGTGGCGGCATACATCAACCGGGGCTACAAAACCGCAATTTACGCAGATGCCGTTTCCCGCTTGCAAGCAGCAGGTATAGAGGTGATCACCCATATCATCATCGGCCTTCCGGATGATGATCCGGTTGCTACGACCCGCTATGCGGTGAATAGTGGTACAGACGGCGTAAAATTTCACCTGCTGCACATTCTCAAAAATACCCGCCTTGCCAAAGAATACGAAGGCGGCAAAGTAGCGGCGCTTACCTTGGAAGAATACGCCCAAATTCTAAAGGCCTGTATCGCAGTTCTGCCACCTAAAACCGTTGTCCACCGCATCACCGGCGATGGCGCCAAAAAGGATCTGATCGCGCCCCTATGGTCGGCGGATAAGAAGAAAACCTTGAATTATTTGAACCAATACTTGAAATAATTGAAAAACTGTCGAAATTTTGCTATACTGAAAATGGTAAAAAAATAATAGAAAGGATAGGACCCATATGATCAGATACGAAATTGAAGGCGGCAATTTGCCTGTAGTCATTTGCTATCCCGAAGCGGGGCAGACCCTCTGCACCGAAAGCGGCGCGATGAGCTGGATGTCCCCCAATATGAGAATGGACACCAACACCGGCGGTGGTATCAAAAAGATGCTGGGCAGAATGTTCTCCGGGGAATCCCTCTTTTTGAATGAATATACCGCTATGGGCGGCACCGGAATGATCGCCTTTGCATCTTCCTTCCCCGGCAGCATTATCCCTTACCGGGTGACCCCCGGCAATGGCATCATCGTACAGAAACGGGGCTTTTTGGCGATGGAGAAAGGGCTGGAACTGTCTATGTATTTCCAAAAGAAGCTGGGCAAAGGCTTCTTTGGCGGTGAAGGCTTTATTATGCAGAAAATCGCCGGTGACGGTATGGTTTTCCTGGAAATTGATGGCTATTGCAAAGAGTATGAGCTGGCGGCTGGCCAAAGTGTTGTGGTGGATACCGGTTACCTTGCCGCTATGAGTGAAAGCTGCACCATGGATATTCAAATGGTCCAGGGCGCAAAGAATATCTTCCTGGGCGGCGAGGGTCTGTTCCATACCACGGTTACCGGTCCGGGCAAGGTGTATATCCAGTCCATGCCGGTAATCAACACCGCTATGCGTATCAATCCTTATATCAAGGTGAAGGATGGCGACAGCTCCGGCGGCATCAATATCAAGCTGGGAGACTAACGATTTATGAACATACAGATCCTTGAACTGATCGAGGGTGCAAAAGCTGCCAAGGGTTTGACTGTTATTATTGATGTATTCCGGGCAATGACCGTGGAGGCCTATGTGATCCAAAACGGTGCGGCGGACTTGATCCCTATGGGCAGTATCGACGATGCCTATGCCTACAGGGAGACCCACCCCGGCACAATTCTGATGGGAGAGCGGGGTGGTGCAAAATGCCCCGGCTTTGACTTCGGAAACTCTCCGCTTGCTGTGAAGGATGTGGATTTTACCGGTAAGACCGTGGTCCATACCACCAGTGCCGGCACCCAGGGCGTTGCCAATGCCACCGGCGCAACGGAAATGCTTACCGGCTCTTTGGTCAATGCCAAAGCGATTGCTGACTATATCAGAAACAGTGGGGCAGAGGATGTATCCCTGGTTTGTATGGGCCTCGCAGGCAAAGAATCTACCCGGGAGGATACCTTGTGCGCTGAGTATATTAAGGCTTTGGTGGAGGGAACACCCATCGATCTGCAGAAAGGTATCGAGGAATGCAAGCAAACCAGCGGTGCCAAATTCTTTGACCCCAATAATCCCATATTCCCGGAGGAGGACTTCTGGCTCAGCGTGGAAGCGGACAAATTTCCGTTTGTCCTTCACGTGGAAGAAGGTCTCGACGGCCTGATGCATACTATCCGTAAATAATTAAACGGCTTGACCTCAAAGGGTCAAGCCTTTTTCTTATATGGGGGTGTTGAATTGTTGGTTAGTCCGAGAATATAATCGGTAGATGTATTGTATAGTCTGGCAAGCTTTATCAAAATATCTGTTGGGATATCCCGGTATCCTCGTTCATACCTGCTATACTGAGGTTGTTTCATACCTAGATAATCTGCAACCTGTTGCTGTGACATATCATGATCTTCACGCAAATTCTTTAAGCGAGGGTAATAATTATCCACCGACTACACCAACTTTCATAACCGTACGGTATTGACATACTATCATAAGTTGTGTATAATAACACAAAACATAACCGCACGGTTATAAAAACGTAGAAAGGTGATATTATATGGATTTTCCTTGGGATGCATTGTGGACAGTTCTGGGGGTTGGATTAATCTTTGGTTTAATAACGGCCGCACCTACTCTTTTGGGACTGTTGATTGGTGAAATAGTTGGATTTTTCCGAAATCTATTTGGTGGAGATGACGATTTATGATTAGTATTGTTTTAGGTATAGCATTAATCGTTGGGCTTATGGTTGCTGACGCAATCTTGGATTGGGTTTTTATTGCACTTTATACATTATCAGCGATGGCTATTTTAAATAGCTTAATTCACCTGGTGAAATATCATAAAAAATACAATGAAATAGATACATACTATATAGGTCGAATATTTATTTATTTGGCAATTACTGCAGTTGGCGTTGTCTTGCAGGTTACATTATTATGACGACAACTGCACCAGTCTTAAAAAACGGACACCAGCACGGTGTCCGTTTTAATGCAATGTAAGGAATATGGTCCTGTTGGAACATGGGTATATGGGCTCTAAATTGACACAAGCAGAGGGATTTATCCTCGGGAAAAGGTGTCCACAAATAGCCGCATGTATACTGTACCAAAATGTAGGGAAGGCAATCTGCCACCCGCGGGCGGATGTAGGCATCCACCCCTACGATATCCACCAACAATATGTGTAGGGGATGATGAGGCATCGAGAAACAAACGTCATTGTGAGGCTTATTTGCTTTTGTAGAAAATCCGTCGTTGCTGCTCCTGTTGGGGCTGTTCGCCGCCAATGGCAAATAAACTGTATAGTCGACCGGCTCTGTATTCCAATTCTTGGTAGGGATGATCGACCGTCTCTCCTGCGTTGGGGAAGAGGCCTGTTTCCCGGGCGGATTTCAGAATCTCTCGGCCTTTATCATTAAAGGCGAGTGCCCGTACATAGGGGGCAGGGGAGTCCAGACCCTTTTGGTTGAGCCCCAAGAATGCGCACATCACCATTCGGTCAAGCCGGGTGCGGGTGTACCGCCGGGACTTGGTGGCAGTAAGAATATCTTCCAAATTTGCAAGTGTTCTTGCATTTTGCATCAATTTTCGCCACAGCCCCTCGCTGCCGTAGGGAAGCTGCTCATACTCTTCATCGGTCATGGTTTGCAGCCGATAAAGGATCGCCTGCGCACCTGTAGAAAGATCGTGAAGTGTTGCAGTTGCAAAAATATCTCTTGCCGTGTCCGGCACAAAATCCTCCCATTTTTTGCCCTGTACCATCAAAGTCCGTACTGCTGTTGCAGAGGGATTCTGCGTATCGGCATCGGTGTCGTGATAGCTGCCCTCCCGGGCTATCACCATAGGCTCTATATTGAGGTCTAAGGACAAGATCGCTTTACAGTATTCTACAGCCAAAATGTCATTGGGCTGCGACAGAACGTTCCCGGACAAACCCATAGTTTCCAGTGCTTTCTGCCGTGCCGCAGGGAAAGAAAGACCCTTGTCCAGTTCCCGGTGAAGTGTCTCCGGGAAATCTGCCCGCAGCAAAGCCTTTGCGGTTTCAAGAATTGCGTCTTTATCCGCTGTTTCTGCACCAAAGCATAGCCGGTCACAGAATCCGCCCAAAATTCGCACACCCTCCCGGGCAAAGCCCTCAGCGGAGGAGAGGGAGGCGGTGATCGGCAACTCCAGCACCAAATCCGCGCCGCATTCCACAGCGGCTCTGGCGCGCAGGCTTTTATCCAGAATGGCAGGCGTGCCCCGCTGGACGAAATTTCCGCTCATCAGACACACGATACCCCCATCCGGATAGGCGGCACGCACAGCATCTAATTGCTTTTGGTGACCTAAATGCAGCGGATTATATTCACAAATAATGCCGGTGGTCTCCATAAAATCCCTCTTTTGCAAAAAATATTTCATTTCGGGGGTTGAGAAATCAAGAAAACTGTAGTACAATAGGCACAGCTATGGTTATATTACCACATTTTGCAAGAAAAGAAAATCATTATTTTTATAGGAGGCAATTTTCCAATGAACATTCTGATTATCAATGCCGGCAGCTCGTCCCTCAAGTATCAGCTGATGGACCCCCAGACCGGCGAGGTTTCCGCAAAGGGTCTGTGTGAGCGTATCGGCATTGACGGCCGTCTGAACCACAAGGTTGGTGAGAATAAGGTTGTCAAGGACATTCCTATGCCCACCCACTCCGAGGCTATTGCTGCTACTTTGGATATTCTGGTTGACCCCGTGGACGGCGTTATCAAGTCCGTTGATGAGATCGATGCTGTTGGCCACCGCGTTCTGCACGGCGGTATGGAATTCTTCGATTCCTGCATCATCAATGACGAAGTTATCAAGGCCATCGAGAAGTGCATTCCCCTGGGCCCCCTGCATAACCCCGCTAACCTGATGGGTATCCGCGCCTGCCAGGCTGTTATGCCCAAGACTCCCCAGGTCGCTGTGTTCGATACCGCTTTCCACATGACTATGCCTCCCAAGGCTTACCGCTATGCGATCCCCACCGAGTACTACGAGAATGACTCCATCCGCCGCTACGGCTTCCACGGCACTTCCCACAAGTATGTTGCCAAGCGTACCGCTGAGTTGGTTGGTAAAAAGGAATTCAAGATGGTCAACTGCCACCTGGGCAACGGTTCTTCCATGTCCGCTGTGAAGGACGGCAAGTGCCAGGATACCACCATGGGCCTGACTCCTTTGGCCGGTGTTCCTATGGGTACCCGCTCCGGTGATATCGATGCCGCTGTTGTGCAGTTCATCTGCAACAAGTACGGTATGAGCGTTGACGAGTGCCTGAACATGCTGAACAAGAAGTCCGGTATGCTGGCTATCTCCGGTGTTTCCTCCGACTTCCGTGACCTGGAAGACGGCTCCAAGAACGGCGATGAGAACTGCACCCTGGCCCGTGACAAGTTCTGCTACGAGGTTGCCAAGTATGTAGGCGCTTATGCAGCTGCTCTGAACGGTATCGATGTTCTGACCTTTACTGCCGGTGTTGGCGAGAACGACTGCAATGTCCGTGCCGCAGTTTGCGAGTACCTGGGCTTTATGGGTGTCAAGATCGATCCCGAGCTGAACAGCAAGCGGGGTAAGGAAATGAAGATCTCCACTCCCGACTCCAAGGTTGAAGTTTGGGTCGTTCCTACCAACGAAGAGCTGATGATCGCTCAGGATACCGCTGAGCTGGTCGCTGCCGCCAAGTAATATCGCTTTTCTGAAAAAGACCCGCCATGGCGGGTCTTTTTTGCTACAATTTCCCGGGAAAGCACTTGACAGAAGGTATGTGTATCGGTATAATATTATCGATACTTGCGGTGATGAACACCGCGATTAAATATTAAGGAGCTTTCAATTATGAGCAAGATTACTGTGATCGGCGCAGGCAGCGTGGGCGCTACTGTTGCAAACGATTTAATGGTCCAGGGCGTTGCTACTGAGATCGTTTTGGTGGATATCAATACCAAGAAGGCCTATGGTGAAGCATTGGATATTTACCAGGGTGCGCCTTTCCATTCTCCTGCTGTTGTTCGCTCCGGTGACTATGAAGATGCTGCCGGTTCTGATATTGTTGTCATCACTTGCGGCGTTGCCCGTAAGCCCGGTATGAGCCGTCTGGACCTGGCACAGACCAATGTGAACATCCTCAAGGATGTGGCTAAGAATGTTGTGCAGCACGCGCCCAAGGCCGTTTATGTGATCGTATCCAACCCTGTGGATGTGCTGACCTATGTGTTCCATAAGATCTCCGGCCTGCCTGAGAATCAGATCATCGGCTCCGGCACGATTTTGGATACCAGCCGCCTGCAGTCCGAGCTTGCCAAGCGCTTCCATATCAGCCCCAAGAATGTCCATGCCCATGTCTATGGCGAACACGGCGACAGCTCCTTCGTGCCCTGGTCCTTGGCTACCATCGCCAATAACCATATCGATGTGTATAAGGAGAATTCTCCCGATAAGGAATGCATTAACTGGAATCAGGACTACGAAGAGGTCGAGACCTTCGTGAAGAAGTCCGGCGGTGTGATCATTGAGAATAAGGGCGCAACCTTCTATGCGGTGGCAATGTCCGTTTGCCATATCTGTAAGTGCATTTACGCCGGCGCCGGTACCGCGCTGACTGTGTCCACCATGATGCACGGCGAGTACGGTGTGGACGATGTGTGCCTGTCTACCCTGGCTCTTGTTGACCGTAAGGGTGTCCGGGGCAAGATCCTCAACAGACTCACCGATGCGGAAGTTGCAAAGCTTCAAAACAGTGCCAACAAGCTGAAGGATGTCATTGCGCAAATCCAACTGTAAAAAAATCCCGCGTGTTCGGTCTAACACGCGGGATTTTTATACCTTGTTGTCATTGCGAGAACCCCGAGCGAAGTCGAGGGGGACGTGGCAATCTCCTGTACTGCAGGGGTGATTACTCTTCCCAGTTGTGCCACACGTTCTGCACATCGTCGTCATCTTCCATAGCGTCGATGAGCTTCTGCATCTGGGTAGCCTGCTCTTCGGATTCCAGCTTCTGATAGTTCTGGGGAACCATCTCGATCTGCGCGGAAACGAAGTTGTACTTATCCAGCTTGGCAACAACGTCGTTGAAATCGTCGGGGAGGGTGTAGATGGTGAAGCAATCTTCCTCAGCTTCGAAATCATCAGCGCCTGCGTCCATTGCGTCCATCATAACTTCTTCTTCGTCGTAGTCGCCATCTTCGTTGTCGATGACCAGCACGCCCTTCTTGTCAAAGCTCCAGGCCACACAGCCGGAAGCGCCCAGGTTGCCGCCGAACTTGTCGAAGTGATGGCGCATAGAACCTGCGGTACGGTTGCGGTTGTCGGTCATAGTTTCTACGATCACAGCAACACCGCCGGGGCCGTAGCCTTCGTAGGTAATGGTTTCATAACTGTCGCCGCCACCACCGCCTGCAGCCTTCTCCAGGCAGCGCTTGATGTTATCGTTGGGCATGTTAGCAGCCTTAGCCTTGGTGATGACAGTAGCCAAACGGGAGTTGTTGGCGGGATCGGTGATGCCGCCGCCCTCCTTCACAGCCACGATCAGCTCCTTGGCGATCTTGGTAAAGGCGGCAGCGCGCTTGGCGTCCTGTGCGCCCTTGGTCTTTTGGATGTTATGCCATTTGGAATGTCCGGACATATTTCTTTCTTCCCTTCAAAAAATATCGCAACTATTTTAGCACCACAGACCGGAAAAATCAATAGAATTTCATACAGTCACAGTGGTTTTTCGAGATTTTTACATGGATATGGGGGAATGCAGCCTGGATTTTCTCTGCCAGCACAGTCACCACAGGATTCTCCGTATGGAAATGACCGGCATCGATCATATTGATACCCAGCATTTGCGCATCCCAAAATTGATTGTACTTCACATCAGCAGTGACAAAGGTATCGCACCCGGCTGCTGCTACAGCGGCCAATTCAGAGCCGCAGGAGCCACCGCCCACGGCAACCTTGCAAACTTCCTTGCCGCCGTCTGCATACCGCAGACCGGCACAGCCCAAATTTGCTTTCACCTTGGACAAAAAATCCTCCAAAGATTGGGTATCCATCTGTCCTTGCCGCAAAAGGCCATAGGGATCAGCAGAGAGCTTCTGAATCTCGTACAAACCCAAGCGCGCAGCCAAAGTGTCATTGACACCGCCCTCGGCGCAATCCAAATTGGTGTGGGCATTGACAGCGGAAATGTTGTGAGCCATCAACTCCAAGATAGCCTGTCCGTAGGTAGTCTGATCTGTCACAGATGTGATGCTTCCGTGAATGATGGGGTGATGGGTCACCAGCAGGTCAGCGCCTTCTGCCACAGCCTCCCGGCATACAGAGGGAAAGGGGTCGAGGGCAACCAGAACGGTTTTAACCTCCTTGTCGGCACGACCGCACAAAAGGCCTACATTGTCCCCCTCCATTTTTAAAGTGGGGGGCGCAATGGACTCAACAAATTGTAAAATATCCTGAACGGTAGTCATAGTGCTTTCTCCAATTCCAATAGAATCTGCTTTTTCTCTGCATCATCGGTGTGGGCAGTGGCAATCCGCAAACCTTCCGCTACCCACTTTCGATAAGCAACGGCTTCCTCTGATTCAATTAGGGCAGGGGGGATGTAGCATTGTGCCGGGGTCAGCTTGGGGTAGTCCGGCTGCCAAAGAACCTCCATCACAGTATAGAGGAATTTGCCATCCTTCAAGACTTTTTCTTGGGCAATTCGCCAGCCGGTATCAGACAAATACTTCCGCAGCAGCGGTGTCTTGGATTGGCATTGCAGGATCAGCCGATACTGCTTGCTTTGCAGCCAGGGTGCGGAGGAGAGAATGGATACCATCGTATCCCCACCCATTCCGGCGCATACCATGGTGTCAAACTCCCGGGGGATGTTCCGTACACCGTCGGAAAGATAAAAGCTGATTTTGTCCCGCACACCGAATTTCTCACTGTTGCGGACAGCGCTTTGCAGAGGTCCTTCATTGATGTCAGATGCGATTACTGCGCTGGCAATGCCCTTATGCAGCAAATAAATACCTAAGTACCCGTGGTCGCAGCCGATATCCGCCACCCGGTCACCGGGGGCAACGAAGCTGCAGCAGGCCAAGAGCCGGCTTGACAGGGGGATCTTCATACACTTACCTCATAAAAATACCATCCCGGCGAAACACAATACACGCGTCATTGCGAACCAGTCCGCAGACTGGTGTGGCAATCTCCTCCCTGAATAGGGATTCCGCAAGGCTGTGTTTATCGCAAACGGGATGGTGTGGGATCTTACTTTTCTGCCTTTTCAGCCTGGTCAGCCTCATAGGCCTCCAGGAAGTGATTCAACTGAGCCAGGAAAGGCTCGCAGTCGATGCCGTGAACAGCGCAGGCTTCCTCCACGGTCTCACCGCGGGAAGAGGGGCAGCCCAGGCAGTGCATACCGATTGCGAAGAACAAAGGCGCAGCGTGGGGTGCGATGTCCAAAACATCACCGATAATGGTTTCTTTTTCAATTTTAACAGCCATAATATGACCTCCTAATCTTTTTCTTGCCATATTATAACCGCTCTTGCAGAAAAAAACAAGAGGGAAAACGCAATATCTATTCCGTTGACAGGAGGTTTCTTTTTGTGTACAATGCAGATATCCTGAAATAGGGGAGAGATAGAGAATGAAGAAACTGTTTAGTACCCTGGCCATGGTCCTGCTGGCATTCGCTTGTGCAGTGAATTACTGCTTGTTTGTGTTTCCAGGGAAATTTGCCCCTGCGGGTGTGGACGGCGTGTGCACCATGATCGGTGATGTGCTTGACATCAATATGGGTTACTTTGCCCTGTTGCTGAATATTCCGCTGATTATCTGCGCACTGCTGTTTCTGAACCGGGATTTTGCGGTGAAAAGTACTGTCTTTGTAATAGCTTTTTCTGTGTCTGTGATTTTTGTGAAGCGGTTAGACCTTTCGGCCTACTATTTACCCGCAGGTATTTTTCCACCCATTGCCGGTGGCGTGGTTCGGGGAATGCTGTATTTTATCACAATCAAACTTAACGGCTCTGCCGGCGGCATTGACATTATCTCTGCCCTTATTAAGCGGAAGAAGCCCCACCTCAACCTGATGACCATTATCTTTGTGGTGAATATGTTGATTGCCTGCAGTTCCTTCTTTGTCTACGGAAGAAAGTTTGAACCTGTGGTTTGCAGTATTATCTATGCCTTTATCACCAGTACTGTCTGTGATAAGCTCCGGGGAATGGGCAATGAAACGGTGAAATTTGAAATCATCACCCAGGAGCCGGAACGGCTGTGTGCAGCCATTACCGGAAATCTGCACCAAAAGGCTACCATCATCGATGCCCACGGTGCTTACTCCGGCAGTGAGACCAAGATGGTTATGTGCGTGGTGAAGAAGAAGGATGTACCCTATGTGGAGGAACTGATCAAACAGGAAGATTGCGTGACCTTCAAAAGCGCAGTGTCCGATTCTGTTACGGGCGTTACATATTTATAAATAATAAGGCTCCCTTGTACAAAGGGAGCCTTCATTTCTGCGGCATTGCGAGAACTCAAAGGCCCTCTTGCCTAAAGGGGCAGTTACCGCGTGGCAGTGACTGAAGGATTTATTGGGAGATTCTCTCCCTGCACTTATTTGCCCGTGCGCGGGGCAAGTCCACTTCTGCTTCAAATCCTTGGATTTTTAGGTTGCCCGCAATCTGATTATAAATCTCATATGCTTTGGCGTAGTTTCCCAGTTCCTCATAGCAGCAAGCCATAGACCAGGCCGCCGCCGTCCAATCGGGCTCCATTTCCAATGCCCGTTCCCAATGTGGGAATGCTTTATCGTAGTGTTTAGTAGCCCGTAGCACGTCGCCGGCGTATATGTGCAGCATAGCACTCTCTGGGAATTTTTCTTCTGCCTTTTTTATCCATTTCCAAGCGGTATCATAATCTTTAGCAAAGAAATATGCTTGTATCAGGCATATCCATTCCTGCAACTCAATGCTGTCCGCCTCTACAAGCGGCAGGAATTTTTCGATGCACTCCTGGTTTCGACCGATCTGGGAAAGGAAATATATTTTTTGCCGCTGTGTTGCCCAGTAGGCCTCCGGGGCTTCTGCCGGTCCTTGCTGGATTGCTTGGTTGAAAATCTCTTCCGCTTTTTTGATGCATACCTGCATCATTTTCTGGTAGAGGAAGCCGTAGCTTCGCAAATCCTCTGTGGTGTGTTCGCCGGACTTCAGCAATTTCTTGTACTCCACATCTGCCCGAAGAAAGTCTTCCGGTTTGTGACTGTTTTCAAAGACACTGCATAACCGCTGGGCGTAGTTAGCGTAGGCGACACTGGTTTCTTTATACAGGTCATCGATAGTGACACAATACAGCGCCGCAATCTTCGGGAGAATGGTTACATCCGGCAAGGTGGTGTTGCATTCCCAACGAGATACTGTCTGTGTGCTGATACCCAAAGCTTCTGCAGCCTGTTCCTGCGTTAGGTTTTTGGCAATACGCAATCGTTTCAAATTCTTGGAGAATACAGTCATACTATTTTGTTCCTTTCGAATATTTAGAAGCTTCTTACTTCATTATAACGAAAGGGCGAAATAAGTCCATATCTTGATTTGCGAGTAGTGTCTTAAATTTTGATTAGTATTTAGCACGGTTTTGTTGCACGTACGCCGAAAGCTTTTGATTTGCCTGTGGCAAATGTACGCCGAAGGAACTCGTGCAATTTGCCGCAGGCAAATTGTAAGGATCCGCTACGGCAAGCCTCCGCGGGCAACGCTCATCCGCGTTGCATTTATGATCTTCGAGTCCCCGGCGTATAAAAATATGGGATAGGCAAAAGCCTATCCCATATTTTTGGTACGCCGAAAGGGACTCGAACCCCCGACCTACTGGTTCGTAGCCAGTCACTCTATCCAACTGAGCTATCGGCGCATACACACTTTTCTCAAGTGCCAAAGTATAATAACACATCTAAAATCAAAATGCAAGCCTTTTTTTCGGAATTTTCACATATTTTTCTAAATGCCTCCGACCTTGACATAAAAGCGCCCGTTGTTGTAAAATAATCAGACAAAAAGGAGGTGTGCCCATGGCGAAAAATGCAATACTTGCCAAGCTGCCGGGGGCACTGCTTCCCTGGTATGATGCCGGCCACCGGGAACTGCCCTGGCGGCGGGACAAAGACCCTTATCACATTTGGGTGTCTGAGATCATGCTCCAGCAGACCCGGGTAGAGGCAGTGAAGGGCTATTATGCCCGTTTTCTGGAAAAGCTCCCTACAATTGCAGATTTAGCAAACTGCGACGATGATGTCCTCCATAAGCTATGGGAGGGCCTGGGATATTACAGCCGTGTACGAAATCTGAAAAAAGCTGCCCGACAGATCGCAGAACAATATGATGGCATATTCCCCGACGAATACAGCCAGATCCGTAGCTTGCCCGGCATTGGCGATTATACCGCCGGTGCTGTTAGCTCCATTGCCTTTAACCAAAAGACCCCGGCGGTGGACGGCAATGTGCTGAGGGTCTTATCCAGACTTGCAGACGATGATACTCCTATTGATACACCTGCTTTCAAAAAGTCTGCCCGTGAGGAATTGGAAAAAATCTATCCGGACAGAGCAGGGGATTTCACCCAGGCGTTGATGGAGCTGGGCGCGACCCTTTGCGGACCAAACCGCCTGCCGGATTGCGAGAATTGCCCCTGCAATCCCTTCTGCTTGGGCTATCGGAGGGGAACTGCGCCAAGTCTTCCGAAAAAATCTCCACCCAAGCAACGAAAGGCAGAGCAGAAAACAGTACTGATTCTCTGCTGTGACGGTCGCTTTGCTTTGGAAAAACGGCCTAATAAAGGGCTGCTGGCAGGCCTTTGGCAGTTTCCAAATGTGCCGGGAAAACTGAATATCCGGGAAATACTGGCGGAAGTGGAGAAACTCGGAGTAAAACCGAAAGAAATTCTGGTACAAGTGGAGCGAAAACACGTATTTAACCATATAGAATGGGATATGTGTGGAACTTACGTGGAAACGGCAAACTGCGGAGGCGATTATCTTTGGCTGACAGCCGAGGAGATCAACGCGCAAATAGCCCTGCCCACTGCATTCCGTCTTTTTTGGGAAAGTGCCGATGGATTGTGCGCAGAGAAGATTTTTCTGAAAAAACCCAAATAAATGTAAAAATAATGTTTGACAAACAGGGAATTTGCCTATATAATAGCTAAGCACGACTGTGAGGAGGGGGATACTATGCGACTGGATCTGTCTTCAATTATAGACCGTCCCGGTGAAAGCGTAGCCTACTCTGTCAGCGTGGATCTGAGCGATCTTGTGTATGGCAAAAGCAAGCCGGTTAGTGAGCCGGTGCTGGCCAGCGGCACGGTGCGCAATACCGCCGGTGTTCTTGTGATGAAGGGCTTGATCAAAACCTGTATTCACGGAACCTGCGACCGCTGCGCTTCGGATTTTGACCGGGATGTGGAGATCCCCATCGATGCGGTGCTGGTTGCGGAGCTTGCCAACGAAGAGAACGAAGATGAATGGGTTTTCCCCCTGGAGGCAGACACTGCTGATTTGGATGACATTGTCCGGACGGTTTTTGTCCTGAATATGGACTCCAAGCTGCTGTGTAAAGAGGACTGTAAAGGCCTTTGCTGCAGATGCGGCAAGAACCTCAACGATGGTCCCTGCACTTGCCAGAAGGAGCTCGATCCCCGTTTTGCTGCTTTAAGGCAGCTTCTCGATAAGTAGTAAACAAAGAATGCTGTAAAAAGCAGTTTGACCAAGGAGGTGTCTCAAATGGCTGTCCCTAAGTGTAAAGTGTCCAGCGCCCGCCGTGACAAGCGCCGCGGTTCCAACTGGAAGCTGTCCGCCCCCAGTGTGGCTGTTTGCCCCAAGTGCGGTGAGCCCGTTATGCCTCATAGAGCTTGCAAGGCTTGCGGTACCTACAATGGCCGCCAGGTCCTGGAAGCTAAGGCTGAGTAAGGCTGGAAAAAAGCGTAAGCTGAGAGGAAGGCGTGCTGCCTTCCTCTTTTTCCATTTATAACCAAATTGTAAAACTTATGTGAATCGACAGGATTTGCGTTGATTTGTTCATAGTTTCGTGCGATAATTATTTGAGAGAGGAGTGATTTCCTATGGCGAAACCTCTGGTTGCGATCGTAGGTCGTCCCAACGTGGGTAAGTCCATGCTGTTTAATAAGCTCACCGGTCGCAGGACCTCTATTGTGGAGGATACTCCCGGTGTCACCCGTGACCGTATTTACGGAGATTGCGAGTGGTGCGGCAGAAACTTTTCTCTGGTGGATACCGGCGGTATCGAGCCGGGTACCGAGAATGATATGCTGAAATTTATGCGCCGCCAGGCAGAGATCGGTATTGAATTGGCCGATTGTATCGTGATGGTGGTGGATGTGCAGACCGGTGTGACCGCTGCCGACCAGGATGTAGCTACGATGCTCCGCAAGTCCGGCAAGCCTGTGGCTTTGGCTGTGAATAAGTGTGATGCCATTGGCCCTGTGAATCCGGATGTGTACGAGTTCTATGCCCTGGGCATCGGCGACCTGTTTGAAGTGTCTGCTATCCACGGTCACGGTACCGGTGATCTGTTGGATTGGTGTTTGGAGCAGTTCCCGGAAGCAGAAGAAGAGGAAGAAGAAAGCGATGTCATCAAGGTAGCCATCGTTGGTAAGCCCAATGTGGGAAAGAGCAGCCTCTTAAACCGGATTTTGGGCGAGGAGCGGGTGATCGTGTCCAATATTGCCGGCACGACCCGGGATGCCATCGACTCCGAGTTTGAAAACGAAACAGGTAAATATTGCTTTATTGATACCGCCGGTATGCGCCGCAAGAGCAAGGTGGACGATATCATTGAGAAATTCTCCAATATGCGTACCGTTGCGGCTATTGAGCGGGCAGATGTGTGTTTGATCCTCATTGATGCCAACGACGGCGTTACCGAGCAGGATACCAAGATCGCAGGCCTTGTTCATGAGGCAGGTAAAGCAGCCATCATTGTTGTGAACAAGTGGGATGCTGTTGCCGATAAGGAAACCAATACCATGCGAGATAAGGAGCTGGCTGTCCGTGACGGCCTAAGCTATATGACCTATGCCCCGGTGGTGTTCCTGTCCGCCCTCACCGGTTCCCGCGTGGACAAGCTGTTCCAGGTGATCCAGGATGTGCACAAGCAGAACACCAGCCGTATTACTACCGGCGCGCTGAACTCCATTTTGGCAGAAGCCACCGCCCGGGTGCAGCCTCCCTCCGATAAGGGTCGCCGGCTGAAGATCTACTATATGACCCAGGCAGGTACAAAGCCCCCCCATTTTGTGATTTTCTGCAACGATGCAAGACTCTTCCACTTCTCTTATCAAAGATATTTGGAAAATCAGATCCGTGAGGTATTCGGTCTGCAGGGAACTCCTGTGCGCATTACCATTCGCCAAAAGGGCGACAAGGAGGAGTAATTATGTGGTTTCCTATCGTTTTGACGATCTTGGCTGGCTATATGCTGGGTAATCTCAATGGCGCTGTGAGCATTTCCAACCTTTTGGCAAAAAAGGATGTCCGTGACCAAGGCAGCGGCAATGCGGGCCTTACCAATTTCCTGCGGATGTTCGGTCCCGGCAGCGCATTGCTGGTAGTTTGCGTGGATATGCTGAAAGCGGTACTGGCGTGCCAGGTGGGAAGGCTTCTGCTGACCCCCTATGGCTGCCCGCTGGACGGTGTGCTGATCGGCGGAATAGCTGTATGTGTTGGCCATGTTTTCCCGGCTCTGTTGGGTTTCCACGGCGGCAAGGGTGTGCTGAGCGGCGTGACCGTTGCACTGATGGCTGATTGGCGCCTGGGCTTGTTGGCTTTGGGCATTTTTGCAGTCTGCCTGTTTGTGACCAGATATGTGTCTTTGAGCTCTATCCTGGGTACATTGTCCTTTGTGATTGCGTTTCCTGTGATATATGGCACGCAAAGTCCTTTGGCGTCGGCGTTGGGTGCGGCCTTGGGTCTGCTGATCGTGTTTATGCACAGGAGCAATGTTGGCCGCTTGCTGAAGGGCAATGAGAGAAAGGCCACCTTCAGCAAATTCAAAAAGAAGAAATAACCCTTATATAGGAAAGGATGCACCTATATGCTGCAACTGAAAAACATTGTAAAAAACTATGCCGCCGGCGAGAATACCGTTCGGGCTCTGCGGGGTATCTCTCTGCAGTTCCGCCCCCACGAGTTTGTGTCCATTTTGGGCCCCTCCGGCTGCGGTAAGACCACTATGCTGAACATCATCGGCGGCCTGGATAAGTATACCAGCGGCGATTTGGTGATCGACGGCCGGTCCACCAAGAAGTATAAGGACCGGGACTGGGATACTTACCGCAACCACTCCATCGGCTTTGTGTTCCAAAGCTACAATCTGATTCCCCATCAGAGCGTTTTGCAGAATGTGGAGCTGGCGCTGACCCTGTCCGGTGTATCCAAGCGGGAGCGCCGCCAGCGAGCAAAAGCTGTGCTGGAGCAGGTGGGCCTGGGCGATCAGCTGAAGAAAAAGCCCAGCCAAATGTCCGGCGGACAGATGCAGCGTGTGGCAATTGCCCGTGCGCTGGTCAATAACCCGGACATCATTTTGGCTGACGAGCCCACCGGCGCATTGGATACAGAAACCAGTGTGCAGGTTATGGAGATTTTGAAGGAAGTTGCCAAGGACCGGTTGGTAATCATGGTCACCCATAACCCGGACCTGGCCAATACATACTCCACCCGTATCATTCGGATGCTGGACGGCGAGATCACCAGTGATTCTGCGCCCTTGACAGAAGAGGAGCAGGCAGCTTGCGCAGAAGAGGAGACCCAGGCAGCATCCGTCAAGAAGAAGGCTGTGCGGAAACCCTCCATGTCCTGGAGTACTTCCTTTGGCCTTTCCTTAAAGAACCTGTTTACCAAGAAGGGTCGTACCGCGCTGACCTCCTTTGCTGGTTCTATCGGCATCATCGGCATTGCACTGATCTATGCGGTGTCCAACGGTATGACCACCTACATCAATGCTGTCCAGGAAGACACCCTGTCTTCTTATCCGCTGACCCTGGAAGCGACTACTGTGGACATCGGCACCTTGATGGAAACCTTTATGGGCAAGGAAAGCGATGGGGAATCTGCTCACGATAAGGATGCGGTCTATTCTGTTTCCGTAATGGCGGATATGATCAATGCCCTGAACAATATGGAATCCACGGAAAACGACCTGAAGGCTTTTAAGACCTATTTGGAGCAGGAAATGCAGAAGCCGGAAGAGGAGAATAAACTTTCTGAGGCATTGACCGGCATCCAGTATACCTACGATATGGATTTGCTGGTGTATACCCAGGACCCTGTAGGTAACATCGTCTATTCTGATACCCAGCAGCTGCTTGCTGAGGCGCTTAAGGATTTTATGGGAATGGATATGTCCTCTATGATGTCCATGGGCGAAAATATGGGCGGCGGTATGGGTATGCAAATGCCGGGTATGGAAATGAAGCTGTGGAATGAACTTCTTTCCGGCAAGGATGGCAGCCCCGTTAACCCTGTGCTGGAAGATCAGTATGATGTGATCTACGGCAGCTGGCCCAATAGCTATAATGAGATCGTGCTGGTGGTCAATGAGAATAACGAACTTGACGATCTGACTATGTATGCCCTGGGCCTGGAATCCCACGATAAGATCGAGGACAGCTTCAATGCCATTATGAAGGGTGAAGAGGTTGATGCCGATCAGAAGAAATGGTCCTACGAGGAAATTTGTGCCAAGGAATTCCGTGTGATCCTCAATGCCGATTGCTATGAGAAGGATGCAGCTACCGGTCTGTATGTGGATAAGCGGGCGGATTCCGTTAAATTAAGGCAGCTTTATGATAATGCGCTGAAGCTGAAAGTCACCGGTATTATTCGCCCCAGTGAGAAGGCCAGCTCCACTATGCTTACCGGCTCTATTGGCTACACCAAGATGCTCACGGAGTTTGTTGCCCAAAAGAATCTGGAATCTGTTGCGCTGAAGGCGCAACAGCAGGATCCTGCAATGGATATTTTCACCGGTCTGCCTTTCCCCAACAGCGATGCGATCACCCATGAGGAAATGCGAGATCTCCTGGTGAAACATATCGACGGCTTAACGCCCGAGGAGCAGGCTGAAGTGTATATGGATATGCAGGTGGCCCTTGCCGTGGATGGGATGCTTGCTTCTATGACCCGGGAGACCATGGAGCAGCAAGTGCTTGACGCACTGGGTCAGCAAGAGGGCATCGACATCCAGGCAGCGACCAGCTACATCAAGAACATGAAGGATGCGGAGTTGCGCAAGCTTCTGCAGGATAATCTTGTGAAGATGGTGGATCCCAGATTGGTCCAGGAATCTGCTGATGTAGCGCCCCAGGCTGGTGCAACCGCTCCCCAGATTGGCGCAACCACTCCCCAGGTGGGTGCAACCATTCCCCAGGGAGATGCGACCATGCCTCCGGAAGGCGAAACCAATCCCCAGGCAGAGTTGGTCACTGTGATGATGAGCCTGCAGCAATGCTACAAGATGCCTATGGAGAATAAGCTGATGCTGCTGCAAACAGACTTGATGAAGTATACTCCGGAGCAGTATACGGTTTGCTATAACAGCGTGATGGAGTTCTCTGACTCCACCTATGAGCAGAACCTGCGTAAGCTCAGCGATGTGGATCTGGATGACCCGGCAACTATCAATCTGTATGCCTCCAGCTTTGAGAATAAGGATGTGGTGGAAGAGGTTATTGCCACTTACAACGATTCGGTGGAGGAGCTGCAGCAGATCCATTATACCGACTATGTGGGTATTATGATGTCTTCCATTACCACCATCATCAATGCCATCACCTATGTTTTGATTGCCTTTGTGGCAATCTCTTTGGTGGTGTCCTCCATTATGATCGGTGTGATCACCCTGATCTCCGTCCAGGAGCGGACAAAGGAGATCGGAATCTTGCGGGCTATCGGCGCGTCCAAGCGGAATGTGTCCGGTATGTTTAACGCAGAAACGATGATCATAGGCTTCACATCCGGTTTGCTGGGTGTGATCGTGACCTACGGCCTGTGCGCTGTGGTAAATGTGATCCTCTTTGCTCTTACCGATATTGCCAATCTGCGGGCAGTGCTGCCCTGGAATGTGGCGATCGTGCTGGTGCTGATCAGTGTTTTGCTGACTTTGTTCTCCGGTATTATCCCCTCCAGAAGCGCAGCTAAGAAAGACCCCGTTGTGGCTCTGCGAACTGAATAAGCATAAAAAACACATCCACATTTGTGGATGTGTTTTTTGTTTTGAAGTTTAAATTACATTATGCCTGTGAGTGGCTTTTTCTTCTTGTCCGAAATGCCGCAGCTGTGCCAGGGTCTCACCGGAAAGGATCTTTTTGTATATCTCTAAGACCAGTGCTGTAAGACGGTCATTTTCTGCCAAACCGGAGGTTTGCAGCAATGTGGCCTTGGCATTTTCAAGAGTTTGTTCCAACCCGCTTTCCGCCACCAACCGGTGTAGACCGGCGGCGCAGCCGATAGCGATATAAACCGGGGTTTCTCCGGTTTGCATTACAAGGGATGATGCGCCAATGAGCCGGTCCTGGGCGGACAGCTTTCGGGCAGGATCGCCGCCTACGCGTCCGCAGGTGTCCTGCAAAGCCTTGTTGGTGAATCGATACAGCAGATCTTCTGCATGGCAAAGCAGTTCTTCCAGGGGGACACAATAGGTCTTGGAAAGGGCAATGGCGCTTTCCAGCATTGCGTTTTGTACAATGATCTTGATTTCCGGCACATCAATAGCCTGGTAAATGTACTCCAACCCCAATAAATCGCCTAAATACGCGCAGATCGCGTGGCCCATATTGTGCAGGTATAGCTTGCGCTTGATGTAGAAATCAAAGGGTTCAAAGGGCACCATATTTTTGATGTTGGGGATGCTGCCAAGGAAAGCAGCCTTGTCCACAGGTAAGAAGCCGTAGCTTTCCACGCAGACGCGCATAGGTTCTCCGTCTTTCATTTCCTCTGTTTGGATGGGCACCATTCGACCGATGGATGCTTCGACCAAACCGACGGTTTCGTCGAAAAGACTCTGTTCTTCGACCGTGAGCTGTTCTTTCAGCATTTGCTCAAGAACCTTGTTGGCATCCATCAGATTTTCACAAATGATAATATTCAATGGCGGTTTGTTTTCTGCCCAGCGCTTGCGCAAGCCTGCAATAATATTGGGAACAATGAATTTCAAAATTCTGGCACCCACAGCAGTTGCCATAATATCTGCATTTGCAATGGCATCGGCGACCGCTTCGGTATTATTGCCGTGGACAGCGCGGACATTGGCGACTTCAATATCTCTGTGACCTTCATTGGAAAGGATTCGGACGGGATATTTGTGTTCGCTGTTTAAGGAATCAACCACAGCATCGGCTACATCAATAAAGGTGACTTCATAACCGGATTGGCTTAGCAGTTGTCCGATAAAGCCACGGCCTATGTTGCCGCCGCCGTACATAACTGCCTTCATTGTCCTGCCTCCCGTCTTGTAAATTGCTTACAGTAGTCTTTGATTTCTGTTTCTGTTTTCATGCCGCCGGTAGCATCCGGGCAGCTTAGCGCCATAACGGCACAGCTTGATGCAAATTCCATAATCGCCATATCGTTCCAACCGTTGTAAATGCCAATCAACGCACCGGCGCAGAAAGCATCACCGGCACCGGTGGTGCCTTGGATATAACCATCGGGAAGGATGTAAGAGCCAAGAACGCTATAGCCTTCCTTACTCAAGCATACAGATCGCTCCGGCATATGGATGATGACCTTCTTTTGTACACCCAATTCCATTAACCGTCGCGCAATTCTCTCCCAATTTTCAGCGATAGGCTCTATGCCAGCCAGTCTGCCGGCCTCTAACTCGTTTACAATGAGATAGTCAGTGCAGGGAAGACAGGGCAGAACCAGACTGTAGCGATCGGAGTTCTCACTGACCAGATCAATGGAGGTCTCTATGCCTCGTTTCTTTGCTTCCTGAAGAATCAGCAAGCCGTCACCATCATCTACTTTTTGCAGCAGCAAAAAATAGCCAAGATGCAGAATTTTTCCATCGATTGCCTCAAAATTCATATCGGCAATACCAAAATTTGCGCTGGCACCGGGATAGACAAAGAAAGTCCGTTGTCCGCCGGGGATACTCATAACCTCGGTGAAACTGGTTTTCTCGCCGGCCAGAACCGTAAGCCCCTGGGTGGCAACACTATTGGAAAGCAAAAGACTTGTAACAAACTTGCCCTCAGCGTCATCGCCGATTTTGCCAACGGCGCATACCGGGAGACTTGGGGCGATTTTCTTTAAGTCTATGGCTACATTGGGAACACATCCGCCGGCGGCATATTGAATGCTGCGAATTTGGGTCAGCTCACCTGCGTTGGGATAAGCGCTGATCTCGTTGATCTTGTCCACCAAGATGCTGCCTGCGACGGCAATACCTTTTCTCTCTGAAGTTTTCATCAGTTGCACTCAGCTTCCAGGGGGCCGGCCAGTTCCTTGAGGAAGAACAATCTGCCTGCCAGAGTGGGGATGTAAGAAGAAGTGATCCAGGGATCCACACCGTGGCGCAGAGTCATCCACAGAGACAGACCCTGCCACTGCATGCCGCGGCCCAATACGCCGTCAGCACCGCCAATGGCATAATCCGCCTGCAGGAACAGGCCGGGGCCGATGGTGTTGGCCCGGCAGGGGACCAAAGTGGTGCGGGACTTGAAGCTGGTCAGTGCGTTCTGCTCCACAGTCAGAGGGTGGATCTTGGCAGCGATGCGGTAGGGTGCTTTCTCCCATTCTGCTGCGGTTGCATAATCAGCGGCAAAGGTGGGCTCCCAGAAAGCAATGTGGCACATTCTGCCGATGCCGTAAACCAGCACCAGCTTAGCGCCCTCTGCCTTCAGCTTAGCGATCTTTTCGGGATAGGTGGGCAGATTCTCCTTGGTGGCGAAGTTCCGCTGCTCAGCGGGAACGGTCAGCTCGCCCAGGGGATTGAACAGCGCCTGCTCCATAGCATACTGGAATGCGCCGGGGTTGTCGGAGGGCAGGGTATTGCCGTCGGCATCTGCCCACTCGTCCATATTAAAGGTGTATACATGCTTACAGGATACTTTCCACTCTTTCAGGAAGTAAACCACCCATTTGTACATACCCATAGGACCAACGGGTAGAATGAAAGCAATCTTTTCACCCTTGTCAGCGGCGTTCTTGATCTGAATAGCGATCTCATGACCCATATATGTCTCAAACTCGCCTAGGCTCTCGCACTGTACAGGGTTAAAAGCGGGATTCCAAAAAGACTGACGGTCGCAAATGGTTTCCGGTGCGCCTACGCAGGCGTCGATCTTGGCAAAATCCCATCCTGCGGGATAGAAGCCCTCAAGGGCAGAACCTTTAACAGTAGAATTAAAATCCATTATTATATCCTCCTAAATTACGGCAGCAGCCGTTTTGTAGTTCCTTTTAAGTAGACTTGACACTGGCGGAAGCCCTCGGCATACTCTGCGCCGCACTGGAAACCTCTGTAGCGGCAGCAGGTTTTAACCATATCGGGGAAATCAATACCATCGTGATCCCGCATCCATACCACCTGGGTCTCATGACACTCCAGCATCTGGAGTTTCTTGTCAATGTGGTCGGATACATCCACATATTCCGTGGGATTAAAGTTCACACCTGCCAGGGTATCCATATAGTAGATAGGCACCAATCTTGCGGCTTTACCGGTCTTGGTGGGATAGTTGGGCAGGGTGGCAGTAAAGCTGGCATCGAATACCAACCGGGAAACTGCTGTGTGGTCGGGCATATAGTCGTTAGGGTCGTGGGTGATGATGAAATCCGGGTCCACCTGCTGGATCACTTCCACCACTTTGTCCCGTGCTTCTTTGTTGTTGTCGTAGATCTCCAAATCGTCAAAGAAACTGTGAATGACTTCAAAGCCTGCCAATTGGGCGGAGCGCTCTGCTTCCTTGGCCCGCATTTTGATCAGTTCATCGGGAGGGATCACCACATGGCCCAGGTTACCGCTGGACAGATGGCAGATCACAACTCTGTCGCCCCGCTCCTTGCATTTTAAGAGCGTGCCGGCGCAGGCGATCTCCATATCGTCGGGATGACAGGAAATTACTAAAACGGTATACATACGCATACCTCCTTTCTAAGGTTAGTATAAAGATTTTATACTTGCAGAAAAATGGAAAATCAGATATAATACTAACAAAATCAGATAAAGTGGGTTTTGTGTATGGACAAATTTATTAGACAAGGACTGCCGGGTGTGATCCACATTCGGAAAATTATTACCATATTCTATATGGAACTGTCGAAGGACTTTCGCAATGACGGTGAGCGGCACGATTTTTGGGAAATGGTGTATATCGACAAGGGTGAAATGTTCTGCACAGCAGATAAAAACCAATTTACCTTAAAAAGCGGAGAAGTTACGTTCCACAAGCCCAATGAGTACCACAACCTATCCGGTGACGGCAAAAATGCGCCCAATGTGAGTATTTTGACCTTTGAATGTGACAGCGTGGCTATGAAGCATTTTGAGGGCAAAATTCTGCAGCTGAACGCGGAGGAAAAAAGATTGCTTTCCTTGTTGATGTCTGAGGGTTTGGCTTGCTTTCAGTTGGAAAACCCCAATAATCCCTTGCTGCAAAATTTGCATGCGCTGCCGGATGCGCCTTTTGGCGGTTTTCAAATGATCCGCAATCTGCTGGAAATATTTCTTATCAGCCTGTATCGCCACAGAGAGAGCTTGACAAAAATAAGCCGCCAAAGCGTGCAGATCGACGGCGTGGCGGTTAATTTTGAAATTAAGGAAATTTTGGATGTGCTGCAAGCCAATGTTTATGGCCACTTGCGCATTTCGGATGTGGCAAAGGCGGTTAGGAAGTCTGAAAGTACGGTAAAGGCCCTTTTTCGTGAATTTTATCCCGGTGGCATTATGCATTACTACAATGGACTAAAGATCCGGGAGGCAAAAAAGCTGATTCGGGAAAATCGCCATACTTTAGCGCAGATCTCAGAACTTTTGCATTATGATTCTCCTCAGTATTTTTCCAAATGCTTCCGGGATGCTACCAATATGAGCCCCAGTCAGTACCGCCAATCTATAATGAAATAAAAAATAAAATGCAGATGTATTTCGCTTTTTCGAAATATTTCACCGAAATATTTTACAATAAAACTGGTATAAATCGCATTGCTTAGAGAATTCTGTATGAGTATGATATAGTAAATCATATCCGGAAAGGAATCGATTTGTGAAAAGCCCCTTGCTTTGATATTGATGATTGCGAACACCTTATTTCTCAATGACGAAAGGAAGAGAAAAATGAAAAAAGCCCTTGTACTGCTTCTGCTTTTGGCGATGCTTGTGCCGATGGTTTTGGTGATGCCTGCCACTGCAGCTGTGGAAAAACAGCCCTTCTATGCCTTAGGCTGGTCCAAATTTGATACCGAAACCTACCCACACCTGTACGGCCTGGTGGAAACCCGGTTTTCCCCCATTGGCGGCGCTGCTAGAATGGGCAATATGATCTACGGTCAGTACACCGATAAGGAAGTAACCGAGGTGGCCCAGGGCATAAAAACCGAAATGGATAAGCGCCCCGCCGGCACCCGCTACTGGCACGTCTTCGGGCCTACCAGTATTCTGAAGCCCCTGGCCGAGGATGTGGTGTATCTGGACGAGGGCGTGGAACAGATGAAGGATATGTTCACTGCCATTCTTAAAAAGCTCAAAGAGATGAAATGCCCCTTAGATGGCGTGGTCATCGATACGGAGTACTTCGGTATGGGCGCCTGGAATCTGTATGCCAATACCGAGCACAACGACAACAACTACCAGACAAACAAAAACATCTATGCTGATATTGTCAAGGACAAGCGCTATAAGACCCAGATTCGCCCCTTGCTGGAAGAGTACGGCTTCCCCTTCTGGCCCAACCCTGCAGGCGAGAAGTCCGAGATCTATACCATCTGCTACCTCAACAAGGGCGAGCAGATAGAATTGGCCAAGAGCATCTGGAATACTGTGCTGCGTGTTCACCTGAACAATTATGCCAACCAGTGGTGCTACGAGCCTTTGAAGGAATACTACCCCAACGCATCCCTGTCCGACTACCAGTCCCACGACTCCAAGTCCTGGATGAAGCTTTACGGCATCGATGATGACGGCGTGGCTCTGACCGGCGGTAACTCCATCAAGGTGGGTACTGCCTCCTGCTTCAGCTACTACTATGCCCGTCCCGGCTCCACTTTCTTTAACGAGCATAAGCAGTACGCATCCTTTAACGATGCTGTCTACGAGGCATCTGCCTTCAACGGACTGCTCTACGATGTGAATTTCACCCGGCATATGCTTTCCTCCACCGATACCAAGCAGATCGCGCCCTGGATCACCTCCTATCTGTACGGCGGCAAGAAGGCATCCTCTATGGCCTACACCCCCTACTACACCGAGCTTTTGTACCATTTGGGTATGTTTGACCCGGAGCCTTTCCTGTCCTATACCTATGTCAATGAGTATGCAGAGGAGGGCCAGGCTGCCAGCTATACATCCCCCAAGTACTTAAAAACCCAACAGGTTATGAACGAAATTATGAAGGCGCTGAGCGATGTGGCAGGCTACTCCGACCGCAAGCCCATCGAGCTGCCCCAGTACTGGAACGCAGAGTATGTGGTGTCCGGTATGTATGCAAACGGCCGGAATATCTGGCGTATTACCCCCAACACCGACGAGATCTCTTTGGAAGGCTTCATGCTGAAGAGCGTGGACCCCACCTTCCGCGTAAAGGGTCAGACCATCACCTTCCCCGGCGGCAAGATTCTGAAGGATGCCACCATCAGCGAGGTTGGCTCCTGCGGCTACTGGGTGGAAACCAAGGCGGGTGTGAACCCTGTTATGACCGCCGAAAAAGACCGCTACGCCAACTACCCCTCCTATGTGGAGGACTTCAACAGCTACGCAAACGGCACATTGAATATCGACAAGATGCGTGAGTCCTATGCCTGGAATTACGGCGGCGGCGATGTCAACATCGTGACCTCCGGATCCGGCAAGGCCATTGCCCTTACCGGTGGCGCCCGTATCCAAAATATAACCGTTCCCGCTAAGATCACCGCCGGCGATTCCTATGCCAAAAATCAGACCTGGGAGCTGACCGTGACCATCCCTGCCGGCCTGTCTGCCGATGCTGAAGTTTGCTTGCTCCAATATGCCGGCGCAAACTCCTCTAAGATCGACGGCGCCATCAAGATCCAGAACGGCAAGGTTTCCTATGGCGAATATGTAGATAACACCGCGGTATATCGGCATTTGACAGACATTACCCCCGGTACCTATACCGTCAAGCGGGTGTTGAACTTTGCGGATTTCACTTACAGCGTGTATCTGCTGGATGCTAAGGGCAAGGAGATCGCCTCTGCCAAGAATGTGAAATCCCCCACCTTCACCACCATCAGCGCCATCAGCTTCTTCACCAAGAATGCCGACAAGGCCGTGGTGTTTGACAACTATAAGCTCTATCCCTCCGGTATCACCACCGATTTTGAGCTTTACGATGCCGCTACCGGTACAAATGTCAAGGGCAAAGATGCGGAGAAAGCAAGAAGCAGAAGTACCGCTTACCGTCTGTCCTGGCTCAACGGCTCCGATGCGGAAAAGACTGTCACCGTGGTGGCCGCCGTCTATGAGGGCGGCAATCTGAAGGCAGAAAAGGCCGTGAAGACCCTGAGCATGAAGCCCGGCTGTGACGGTGTGGAGACCGGTATCGTGGAGGTAAAAGCCGGCCAAAGTGTAAAGGTCTACCTGGATGACGGCAGCCAGAGCAATGGGGACAGCTCAAAACCCGACACTGCCGAAACGACCCCTGTGGCCACAGAGGAAACCGAGGACACATCCGCTACCAAGGCAACAAAGGCAACCAAGCCCAAGCTCACAAAACCCACCAGAGCCTCCAAGGCAACAAAGGCTACCAAAGCGCCCACCAAGGCTACCCAGCCCGGCGCAACCGTGGAACCTAATGTCACCGAAGATGCCGGTGAGACCTTGATGACAGAAGCTGTTGACGAGACCTTGTCTTCTGTTGATACCCAAGCTACAGCCGCAACTGTTTCGGGGGATTCTCCGGATGAACCCAAGGGCAAGAATACAATTGTCGTCGTTGCCATCATAGCGGTAGTTTTGGCAGTTGCCGGAGTAGTCACATGGCTTTGCATCCAAAAGAAAAAACAGAAAAAGACTGAGGAATAATGAAACGCCCGGAACGGATTTGTCCGTTCCGGGCGAAATATATAAATGCATCTGGTTTATTTCTTGTCAAAGGCGTGGATCATACGAGAGTATTCCTTGGGTGACATACCGGTAACCTTTTTGAAAACATTGCAAAAATATGCCGGCTCACTGAAGCCTAAGGCATCGGAAATGGTACTGTTGGTTAAACCGCCGTTGTCCCGGATCATCTTCTTGGATTCTTCTACCCGCAGCTCTGCCAGAAAGGTGAAGATGGTCTTTCCTGTAACGGCCTTGAATTGGGTGCAAAGAACGGTCTTTCCGTATCCTGTTTTTTCAGATAGCTCGGTCAGAGAAAAACGGGTAGTCAAATGTTTTCGGAGAAAAACGATTACATCATTGGTGAGTTTGTCTTCATAGTGGATAAGACTTTGCGCCTGGTCAATTGTTTTAGCGTGATCCTTTCGCAGCAGCCGTATGATCAGCTCCTCCAAAGCGGACTGGATTATCTGCATACTGCCGATAGGCGCATTGCTTTTGGGCCGCATTTGCTTCAGATAAGGGTCAAGCTTGGGCAATTCAAAGGCTTTGTCAGCTTCCGAAAAGGCCTTGGCAATCAAGCGTTTCTCATAGGGGTTCAGTTTGTAAACTGAATCCTGAAGCTGGTTTATGGCCTCGGAGTGACACTCGAAGGACAAAATGCACAGATTGGCATCGGTGCTTTGATCTGCAGTGAGCCGGTGAGGAACCATAGGTTTATAGAAGATGAGGTCGCCTTGAAACAGCTCATGTTTTATATCTCCGGCATGGCAGAACAAATGTCCTTTGTCTACATAGTGCAGCTCCCAAAAATTATGGGATTCTCCGGGGTAATAGAAGTCCTTGGTCAACTCGAAATAGTGAGCGGTTATGATTTTGGAGACGTTTACTGCCTTTTCGATTTTATACTTATAATATTTTTCCATATGATTATTGCTATTTTGTCGATATATTCTGTGATTTTAATAGGTTTCTGTAATCGTTCCGCTGCCGACCACCATATCCCCATCGTACAGGACAACGGTCTGTCCCGGGGTGATGGCTCTTTGCGGTTCGTCAAAAACAACTTTTGCGTTGCCGTCTTCTGCAGGATATACCGTTGCAGGCTGGGGGATGTGCCGATACCTCGCCTTGGTCATAACCCGAATGGGTTCGGTCAAAGCAGGGAAGGGGAGCCAGTTCCAATCCCTAGCCACCAAGGTGGAGGTGAACAGTGCTTCCTCCGGGCCAATCGTTACTGTGTTGGCAGCCATATCCTTGCTGCATACATACACCGGCGCGCCCATGGCGATGCCCAAACCCTTTCGCTGGCCTAAAGTGTAGCCGATAGCGCCTGTATGTTTACCGACCACCTTGCCTTGCAGATCCAAATAATCTCCGGCGGGATATGCCTTGCCGGTATAGCGGCAGATAAAAGCTTTATAATCCCCATCCGGAATGAAACAAATATCCTGGCTGTCCCGCTTTTTGGCATTGAGAAAACCTTGTTTTTCTGCAATTTCCCGAATTTCTGCCTTGGTGTATTCCCCTAAGGGAAACCGCACATGGGAGAGCTGGTATTGATTTAAGCAGGCAAGAAAATAGGACTGATCCTTGCTTTCGTCGGCGGCTTTGTACAGCAAAAACCTACCGTTTTTTTCGTCCTGCCGGATCTTGGCATAATGGCCGGTAACAATGCAGTCACAGCCTAATTCCAAGGCTTTGTCCAGCAGATAAGAAAACTTAATATGCTTGTTGCACTGAATGCAGGGGTTTGGGGTCAGACCCTCTTCATAGCAACGAATAAAATCTTCTACCACATCCTGCCGAAAGGCTTCCGTGGCATCTAAAATGTGAAAATCCATTCCAAGACGTGTGGCAACAGCTTTGGCATCCATGATGCTTTGCTGGGAGTAAGCGTCGCCCAAAACATCCGGTCCGCACATTTGCGCAGTTGCGCCGATGCAGTTTAGGCCATCCAGTTGGGAGAGATATGCGGCCACAGAACTGTCCACACCGCCACTCATGGCGATCATCGCTACCAATTGCAACACCTCCTTGTAAAGATGTGCCTATCTTATCACATAAAAAACCGAAATGCAACGAAATTGCCCTTGGAAAGTATAACCGATAAAATTATGTTAACTTGCAGGATAAACATAATTTGTAAAAATATGGAAATAAATGCCTAAAATAATACAGAATAGGAAACATTTTTGCGGTAAAATCGGTAACAAACGTGTAACAATTGCGAAAAAAAGGTTGCAATAACGCGTTATGTCTGCTATAATGGTTGCGCAAAGAAACTGAAAGGAGTACATATTGGTGAAGAAACGAATTACCAGCTTGTTACTGGCGGTGATTATGCTGCTCAGCATTCTGCCTGCTACAGCCTGGGCAGAAACGACACAAAGTACTACCGCGCCCACAACGGCGCCTACAACAGAACCGACTACCGCGCCTACCACGGCGCCGACTACCAAACCCACAACCAAGGCCACTACTGCGCCTACCACAAAGGCAACAACGGCTCCCACGACTGCGCCTACCACGAAGCCCACTACCAAGGCTACCGTGGCGCCCACTGTGAAGCCCACCATTGCAAGCCAGCCTACTGAGCCCGGTATGCATGCCAGCAATGACTGCATCCGTGTGCTGAAAGCAGAGGAAGGCTTCAGCAGAAAGCCCTATTGGGATTACACCCAGTACACTGTGGGTTATGGCACAAGCTGCCCCAGCGATATGGTCCAGTACTATACCCAAAACGGCATCACCGAAAAGGAAGCTGAAACCCTGCTTCGTAATCACCTCATCAAGATCGAGCGGGATATCAACAAAAAGGTTATTGATAAGTATGGCCTTAAGCTGACGCAGAACCAGTTTGATGCGCTGGTGCTGTTCTCCTTTAACTGTGGTACCGGTTGGTGCTATGAAACCAACGGCACATTCCATACAGCCATTGCAAAGGGTTATAAAGGCAACGATCTGATCCGGGCCTTTGCCCTGTGGTGCAGTGCCGGCGGTGAGATCAAGAGCTTCCTGCTGCGCCGCCGCCTGAGCGAGGCAAATATATATCTCAACGGCGTTTACAGCCAAAATCCTCCGGATCATTATTGTTATGTTCTTTATGATGCCAATGGTGGCACAACCAGTCCCCGGAGCCAGGGCTATGATGCCAAGCTTACAGCCAAGCCCTTCCCGACTCCCACCTATGCAGGTTATACCTTCCAGGGCTGGTTCACCGCTAAGTCCGGCGGCACCAAGGTTACTGTTCTGAATGCCTCCACCAAGGGCAAGACCCTGTATGCCCAGTGGAAGGACGCCGGCGGAAAAGCGCCTGTTGAGAATAATACTACAAAGCAGGATCCTGTAAATATTACCGTAACCGGTGTTGATGTAAACCTGCGCCAGGGACCCGGCACCAACTATACAAGAGTGGGTGTGGCTACCAAGGGCGATAAGCTGACCATCACAGAAACCGCTACCGGCACCGGATACCTTTGGGGTAAATCCGAAAAGGGCTGGATCGCTCTGCAGTACACCAATTACGAAACTGTTATCAACAGCCAGGCCACCAAGCCAACGGCAGCAACCACCGCAACTGCCAAGCCTACTGCTGCTACCACAGCTACTGCTAAGCCCACCGTAGCGCCTACTACCGCCCCTGCAAAGCCGGAGCAGACTAAGGTCACCGGCATTACCAATGTGCAGGAATGGCTGCGCGTCCGTAATGGCCCCGGTACATCCTATTCTGTCGCCGGTTACCTTGGCCCCAAGGAAAAGGTGGAGATCCTGGAGCAGAAGACTGTGGGCGCAACGACCTGGGGTCGTATTACCAAGGGCTGGATCAGCCTGGACTATGTGATCCTGGATAAGCCTGCAAGCGGCAGCACCGGCAATACTGGCAGTACCGGCGCACAAACCGGCAAGGTAACTGCCACAGAGCTGCTGATCCGCAGTGGCCCCGGTACGACCTATTCCATTGTCAGCTACTTGACCCAAGGCGCATCCGTTACGATTACGGAACGCAAGACCAACGGCTCTTTGGAGTGGGGTAAGATAGCCAACGGCTGGATCTGCATCAACTATGTGAAGTTCGATCAGACCACCAGCACTGGTAATGCCGGCAACACAACCACCCAGCCCACAACACCGGCAAATGCTGTGACGGGCACTGTAAATGTTCAGGAATGGCTTCGCATTCGCAGCGGCCCCGGTACATCCTATGCGGTGGCAGGCTACCTGTCTCCCAAGCAGAAGGTGACCATCACCGAGCAGAAAACTGTTGGCGGTATGAAGTGGGGCAAGATCGTAGAAGGCTGGATTTCCATGGATTATGTGATCCTGGATAAGGCGCAGACCCAGACAACGCCTACCACGCCCTCAACACCTTCTACCCAAAAGACCACCAAGACCATCATTGCCGACTGCCTGCGGGTACGCAGAGATGCCGGTACCAACAATGCCATTGTAGGATATCTGTACTATGGTTCTAAAGTAGATATTTTGGAAACCAAGAAGGCTTCTGACGGTGCCTCCTGGGGCAGAATTGCTACCGGCTGGATCCATATGGGCTATACAAAGTAATGTAAAAGAGGATTCCCAAACGGGAATCCTCTTTTGTGCAATGAAACACAAAAACGGCATTGCATAACGCAATGCCGTACTTTGGTTGCAAGGGATTAGATGGCCCGCTCAACCTTATTGGAACGGAGGCATCTGGTACAAGCGTACACGTGGCACGGAGTACCGTTCACAATGGCCTTGACCCGCTTTACATTGGGCTTCCAAGTCCGGTTGGAACGTCTGTGGGAGTGGGAAACCTTAATACCAAAGGTAACGCCCTTGTCACAAAAATCACACTTCGCCATTCTGCTGCACCTCCTATCGAATCTCACAAATTTGACGCCCTGCAAACAGGCGCTTTGATATGATACCAAAGATTCTTCCAAAATGCAAGTGTTTTTTTGAAAAATTTTTACTTTTCTAAAATATTGTTGCTATTTGACCTGTTGGCCGTTATAATAGCCATAGAAATGGGGTGCGAAACAATGTTTAATGTATATAGTGTACCGCTGACCACGCTGGTCAAGGAATTTGAGCTGGAGGTTGCCTACCGTTCCAGCGATTATGAAAACATCCAACTTACCGTTGCAGATGTGGCAAGACCCGGTCTGCAGCTTGCCGGATACTTTGACCACTTTGAGCCCATGCGCCTGCAGGTTATGGGCAATGTGGAGGTAAGTTATTTGCAAAAGCTTTCTGAGGCGGAGCGGGCAATGACCTTAGACCGCTACTGCGCCTATAAGTTCCCGGCGTTGCTGATCACCCGCTATAATGCGGTGGACCCAGTGTGCTTGGAGATGGCAAAGAAACACGATGTAACAGTCCTGCGCTGCCATGAGAGCACCAGTACCATCGTGTCAGCGATCATTGCGTATCTGTCTGCGACCCTTGCATCCCGTATCACCCGCCACGGCGTGCTGATGGAGGTCTACGGCGAGGGAATCCTCCTCACCGGTGAAAGCGGTATGGGCAAGAGTGAAACCGCTGTGGAGCTTCTCAAGCGTGGCCACCGACTGATCGCTGACGATGCTGTGGAGATCCGCAAGGTTGGCAATAAGCTCATCGGTTCTGCGCCGGATGTGGTCCGTAACTATGTGGAGCTGCGAGGCATTGGCATTATCAATGTGGCAAAGCTGTTTGGTATGGGCGCAGTTAAGGCGGAGAATGAAATCGATCTGGTGGTGAATGTGGTTCCCTGGGATCAGCACCAAAGCTATGACCGCCTGGGGCTGGAAGATCAGTATACAGACATTTTGGGCGTGCAGATTCCCATCAACACCATTCCTATTACCCCCGGTCGTAATTTGGCGGTGATTTTGGAGGTGGCGGCAATGAACAACCGTCAGCGGAAGATGGGCTACAATCCCGCCAAGGAGTTTACAGAGCAGATCAACAACCTTGTGGGAGAACCTCTATGAAAGAGATAACCATTGGTCCCAATGACAGCGGCCAGCGGCTGGATCGGTTTTTGGGCAAGGCTGTGCCGCTCCTGCCGGCATCGCTGGCGCAAAAGTATATCCGTATTAAGCGCATCAAGCGCAACGGCGCCCGTGCCGAGCGGGATACCCGCCTGGAAGCCGGCGATGTGCTGCAGCTGTATATCAACGACGAATTTTTTGACAAGCCCCGGGAGGATAATGCCTACCTGACGGTGGCAACGCCCAAGCTGAACATTGTCTACGAGGATGAGAATATCCTCCTGGCAGACAAGCGCCCCGGCTTGGCCGTCCATCCCCACGACGGAGCTGAGTATGGCAGAACCCTCATTGACCATATCCAGGCCTATCTTTACCAAAAACGGGAGTGGAGTCCGAGAGGGGAGAATGCCTTTGCTCCGGCCCTGTGCAACCGCATTGACCGCAATACCGGCGGTATTGTGATCGCCGCCAAGAATGCCGAAGCCCTGCGGATTCTTAACCAAAAAATCAAGGACCGGGAGCTGGACAAGCGGTATTTGGCTATCGTAGAGGGCACACCCAAGCCGCAAAAAGGCAGCCTGAAAGGCTACCTCTTCAAAGATGCCCAAAAGAACCGGGTCTTCGTCACAGATACCCCGAAACCCGGCGCGAAAACCTGCCAAACCAATTATAAGGTGCTGCAAAGCGCCAACGGCCTGTCCTTGGTGGAGTGCGAGCTGATCACCGGCAGAACTCACCAGATCCGCGCCCAGTTTGCCCATGCGGGCCACCCACTGTTGGGCGACGGCAAATACGGAAAACTGGATAAGCGGTTTGACAGAACCTACCAGGCACTCTATTCCTATAAGCTGACCTTCCAATTCACAACGGACAGTGGCTGCCTGTCTTATTTGAACGGCAAGAGCTTCCAGGTAGAAGAAGTAGATTTTGTGAAAACCTATTTCCCAAATGCTGAAATCAAATAAAAAACGCCATCTCCATTGGAGATGGCGTTTTTTGTCAAGCAATTAGGCCTCGAAATCTTCCTCGTCGGTTACATCGTCGCAGAATTCCTCGTCGAAATCCGCATCATCGTTGTAACAGTAATCGATCTTGGCACGCAGAGTTTCCAGCAGGTTCTTTGCCCAGGCAACGATCCGCTCGCCGTAAGCAGCAATGGTGTAAATGATGCCGGCAACAGCGGCCAAAGCCAAAAATACCTTTAGGATTTTGTTAAAAACTTTCATAATCATAACCTCCCATAAAAGATCTGTTTTGGGGTGTACTCTTGTAAGATTATTATAACCAATCGCCATGAAAAATGCAAGAAGAATTTATACATAGCCATACATACCCCGGATGCTGACTTCCCCGGAATTGACAACTTTTTCTGTTCCGTCAGACAGACGAACCAACAGACCTCCGTCTTCGTCTAAATCCAAGGCTTCTCCGTAGGCGGACTCTTCGCCCCGCACCACAAGAATTTTTTGGCCAAGGGTCACACAATGGCGGCGGTAGATGTCCATAAGCTGCTGCTTTTGTGACAGCAGAATCTTATCTATTTTGTAAAGAGATTCCGTTAGACAAGCAGCCAACAAGGCAGGAGAAATGGGAGTTCCTGTTTGCAGAAGCAGGGAAGTGGCCATATCTTGCAATTCAGTTGGGAAATCTGTCTTTTTCTGACAGCAGTTGATGCCGATACCCACAACAGCCCAATCCACAAAACCGTCGCTGTTTACGGACATTTCAGTTAGGATGCCGCCTAACTTTTCTTTTCCGCAAACCAAATCGTTGATCCATTTGATGCCAGGAAGCGTACCGCTTGCCTTTTCCACGGCTTTACAGGCAGCGACAGCGGCGGCGCAGGTCAAATGCATAAGCTGATTCCCTTTGCACCCGGGGCGGAGGATCACAGACAGATATACACCCATTCCGGCAGGGGAGGAGAAACTGCGCCCCATACGCCCCCGGCCACCGGTTTGGTTGCCGGCGATCAATACAGTGCCGGCAGGCGCGCCGTCTTTGGCAAGAGCTTTCGCCCGGGTGTTTGTGGAATCGATGGTATCATACCAATACAGAGTGTCCCGCCAGGGACACTCTGTAGAAATTTGAGATAAAATTTGTTCTTTCATATTTAGTCAACATCCTGCTTGACTTCTTCAACAGGGGTATCCAGAATTTCCGGACGGAGGAGCAAGTGCTTGTAGTGCTTAAAGAAGGTGGCATAGTAGAAGCCGTCCACGATTCTTTCGTCGGTGGAGATCTTAATGTCCACATACTTTTTCTGCACCACGGAGCCGTCCTCCTGAACCTCCAGAGCTCTGCGCTTGCAGCCAAAGGAGACAAACATAGGCATATTGCCGAAATCGTACAGATGATGGAAAACAGGAGGGATGCCAAGAGAACCCATCGAAGTAAAATACACACTTCCGTGGAAGGGACTTACCTCCAACAGGAACTTGGGAAGCAGTCCGAAATAATCCAGCAGCCGCAGCAGCCAAACGGTGAATTTCAGAAATACACCGGGGATCATGGTCAGCAGGTTGGCGGTGTTGTCCAAACTGGAATCCAAGGGGGTGTTCTTGACGATTTCCACTTCCTTGTTGATCTTGTTGTAAACATCCTCGGGGGTGTCAGTGGGGGTCAGATGCACTTTGATAACAGTATCGGGGGAGTCGGTAGACATATCCTTCTTTACGGTCAGACAGAACTGAATGTCATCGCCGTGGGTATAGAGCTTCTGACCGGAAATAAAGCGGTTTAATCCGGGATATTTGCACAGGGCGCGGCAGTAGGCAGCCAGCATCACATGCATCATACCGAAGGAGGTCAGACCCTCCCGGCGCTTTTGCCGGATGTAACGTTCGGCGTTGCTGATCTCGATGGCATCGGCAAACAGATTCATAGAGGCGCAACGTGTCCACATCAGGTAAGGCCCAATTTGATTGATGGGCGGTTCTGAGCGGATCCGACGGCCGTCGGGACGGTCACCCCAGGTGGGGTGGTATTCACCGGCGGGATGTACGCGAATAGCGAATACAACCAGCACCAGGCCCAACGCCATCAAAGCATCAGCCAACAGAACAGGGCTCTGCCAGTTGTCCCGTTCCAGGTACAGGAGAGCGCCAAAGGGTGCTGCAGCCAGGGGTATAATCAGAGAGCTTGCGGGGATTTTGCCGCAGGTTATCTGGGTGTATATGACAGCGATGAAGAACATAGCAACGGCGTACAGAACATCGATCATCTTATCGTGGTCGCCAAAATCGCACCCGGTAAAGACAAAACCGTAATAAATGCAAATCATCCAGAAGGGGATAGCGGTCTTGTAGAACCGCTCCTTGCCGCTGAACAGGCAGATGGCCCCGTAAAGCAGGACTGCTGCGATTGGCAGAACGATTTGGCTCCACACATCGATGCCTTTCTCACCGAACAAAACGCGGGCCACTGCCGAGCAGACCATGCAAAGGACTACCAGCCAGGTCAATCCGTTTTTCGGACTGACATAAAAACTCTTTCTCTTTTCCATAACAATACCATTATAACAAAAATACCCCATTTTGGCAACAAAAAAATCCTGAAAACAGTGAAATTGACATAGGTGTTACGCAACATTGCGATATGCACACCGATTTGTGTAAAATATGGAAAGAAAGCCTTGCAATTTTTCGTTTTTTTCAGTATAATAAACTGATTCAATTTAACTTTTTGGCAAGAGGTTTTTGCTATGTATTTAAAATCCTTGGAGGTGCAGGGCTTTAAGTCCTTCCCCGATAAAACACTGATCCGTTTCGGCGACGATATTACCGCTATCGTTGGCCCTAACGGCTCCGGTAAATCCAATATTTCCGATGCCATTTTGTGGGTCATGGGCGAGCAGAGCTCCAAGACCCTCCGTGGTGCGAAAATGGAGGATGTGATCTTCGGCGGCACGCAGAAAAGAGCTGCCGTTGGCTTTGCCGAAGCGACTTTGATCCTGGATAATTCCGACCGTGCGCTGCCCTACGATTCCGACGAGGTTATGATCACCCGCCGGTATTATCGCAGCGGCGACAGTGAATACTATATCAACCGCCAATCCGCCCGCCTTCGTGACATCAATGAGATGTTTATGGACACAGGTTTGGGCAAGGAAGGTTATTCCAATATCGGCCAGGGCAGGATCGACGAAATTCTGTCGCTCAAGAGTGCTGACCGCCGGGAGATCTTTGAGGAGGCCGCAGGTATTTCCAAATACCGCCACCGCAAAGAGGAGACCGAGCGAAAGCTCATGCATACGGAAGACAATTTGATGCGTATTGGCGATAAGGTCTCCGAACTGGAGCTGCAATTAGAGCCTTTGCGTGTGCAGTCTGAGAAAGCAACCAAGTATCTGGAACTCCGGGATGAACTGCAGGGTATCGAAGTGGCTGTTTGGCTGGATAAGCTGGATAAGCTTTCTGCCGAGGCCAAGAAGGCAGAGGAGGACTACACCTCTGCGTCCTTTGTGCTGCAGCAGGCCCATGATGATTTGGAGAAAATGTACCTGTCTGCTGAGCAGATGGGCGCCCAGCTGCGCCATCAGAACGGCGCAGTAGATACCCTTCGTGACCAGGTCTCTCTGCTGGAGGGAACGCACCAGCAGATCGAAGGACAAATTGCAGTGCTGGAAAGCACTGTCAAGCATAATGAAGAAACCATTGCCCGCAGCAAGGAAGATTTGCAGGGACAGGAAGACCGCAGCAGCGGCTTGTCAGTCCAGATGGAGCAGGCCACGGCCCGTATTGCTGAGATTGATACCATCGTAGCTCAAAAAGCAGCCGAACTGGAAGTGCTGCAAAAGCAGCTCATGGCAATGACCGCTGATGCCCAGGGCCTTACCCGGCAGTTTATGGAGTTGCGGACCCGTGAAGTGAATCTGACAGCCGACTTAGCTGCCCGGGAAGCAGATGAAAAGGCCCTGGAAGCCAATATGGCCGGCAGCACCGCAAGAGCGGAGGAGATCCGTGCAGATTTGCAATCCGGCGAAGCCAAGGAGCAGGAGGCCCGGGAGCAGCTGACCGCTTGTCAAAAGGAGCTGAAAAAGGCCCAGGAAGAAGTCACTGCCAACCAAAATGCCATTGCCGGCTATACCTTGCGGCAGACAACCCGGGCAAAACGCCGGGACGAATTGGCTGAGCAGGTGCAGAAGCTACGCAACCAGCTAGATGAGGTTTCTGCCAAGGCCCGTGCGTTCCGGGCGATGGAGCAGGATTTTGAAGGCTATCAGAAGTCTGTCCGCCAGGTGATGCAGGCTGCCAAGGGCGGTTCGTTGCGGAATATCCACGGTCCGATCTCTCAGCTGATCCGTGCTGAGGATCAGTACACCGTGGCTATTGAGATCGCCTTGGGCGGCGCTATGCAGCAGATCGTTGTGGATACTGAGCAGGATGCCAAGGCTGCCATTGCCTACTTAAAGCGTACCAACGGCGGCCGCACCACTTTCTGGCCTTTGTCCGCCATTCGTGGCAGAGAGCTGAAGGAAACCGGCCTTGAAAAGTGCCGTGGCTATGTGGGAGTTGCTTCCAAGCTCATCAAGTTTGAAAAACGGTATGAAAACCTGATGGAAGACCTGTTGGGCCGGATCGTTATTGTCGAGGATATTGATGCGGCTATCGCTATGGCCAAGCAGTATAACAACCGCTTTAAGATCGTCACCTTAGACGGCCAGGTGGTGAACCCCGGCGGTTCTATGACCGGCGGTTCTGTGAACAGAGAAGCCGGCATCTTGAGCCGTGCCAATGAGTTAGACAAGCTGGCAGCACGGGAAAAGGATCTGTCTGCCAAGCTGGAAACCCTGGAAACGGAGTTCCAGGAGGCCCGCCGAGCTGCTGATCAAGTGGAGTTCCAGATGAATACCGCCCGAGAGCAGCTCCAGGAGGCTGAAAAGCAGGTGCTGACCCAGGAGGGTTATGTCCGCCAGCGGGAAACCTGGCTGCAGGCCATTTGCGATGCCAAGGATGCAGCAACCCGCGAACTGGAAAACTTGGAAAAACGTAATACCTCTGACCGGGAGCAGCTGGCTGCTATCCGGGCCCAGGTGGGTGTGTTTACCGAACAGCTGACCCAGACCCGTCAGCAAATCGCTGCGTTGGAGGGTACCCAGTCTGAGGCGGACAAGGCTACCTCTGTAATTACCGACCAGATGAATGCCCTGCGTACCGATTCTGCCGCCTTGGAGGCAGAGCGTACCACTGCCAATGCCCACATTGCTGACCTGCGGGTTCTGCAGGCCGCCGCTGAGGGCGATAAGAGCAGAAAACTGTCCGATATCGATGCCATTGCAGCGGAAAATGTTCGCTTGCAGGAGGAGATCCAGCGCCAGCTGAAGCGGCAGGAAGAAAATGCGGCTGAAATCGCAAGAGTTCGCCAAGGTATGAAGGATGCCCAGGGCGAGTATGCCCGTATTGAGGCGGAAAAGTCCAAGACCGAGGGCGATATCCAGGAGAAAAATAAGTCCATTCTCAATATGGAGCGGGCTTGTGCATTGCTTGAAAATAAGAAAGAAACCGCCCTTATAGAGGAGCGGAACACTGTGGACAAGCTGTGGGATACTTATGGCTTGACCCCCGGCACTGCTGTGGAAAAGAAAGCAGAGATCGAATCCGTGGCAGCAGCTTCCCGTCGGATCGCCGAGCTGAAGCGGAAGATTTCTTCCTTGGGCACTCCCAACTTAGGCGCTATCGAAGAGTTTGCCCGTGTCAATGAGCGCTATACCTACCTGACCTCTCAGCGGGATGATGTGCTTAGCGCAAAGAAGGACCTGGAGGGCATTATCAAGGAAATCACCACCCAAATGACGGAGATTTTCGTTACAGAGTTTGCCAAGATCAATGAATACTTCGGCAAGGTCTTTGAAGAGATGTTCCAGGGCGGTAAGGGCCAGCTTCTGCTGGAAGACCCGGAGAATCCCTTGACCTGCGGCATTGAAATTCGTGTGCAGCCTCCCGGAAAGCAGGTCAAGACTATTACACTGCTGTCCGGTGGCGAGAAGGCCTTCGTGGCCATCGCCTTGTACTTTGCAATTCTGAAGGTGCGGCCCACGCCCTTCTGTATGCTCGATGAGATCGATGCAGCTTTGGATGACCGGAATGTGGAGCGTTTCTCCTCTTACCTGCGGAATCTTAGCTCCAAGACCCAGTTTATCGTCATCACCCACCGTCGTGGCACTATGGAAGCTTCCGATGTGCTGTACGGCGTGACCATGCAGGAGCAGGGTATCAGTAAGCTGCTGCGCCTGGACTTAAACCAGATGGAAGAGTACCTGGGAATTGTGGAATAAAGGAGTTATTTATGGGCTTTTTTGATAAAATCAAAGCAGGTCTTAGTAAGACAAGAGATGCCCTGTCCAATACCTTGGACAGCGTGTTCTCCGGCTTTTCCGAGATCGATGACGATTTCTATGACGAGCTGGAAGAAAGCCTTATCATAGCTGACCTGGGTGTGGATACCGCAGTGAAGGCCACCGACCGTCTGCGGAAAGCCATCAAGGAACAGCACCTGAAAACCACCGAAGAAGCCAAGGCTGCCTTGAAAGAGATTCTGGTGGAAATGCTGAATGTGGGCAATACCGCCCTGGATCTGTCCACCAAGCCCTCTGTGATCCTGGTGATCGGTGTCAACGGCGTGGGCAAGACCACTACCATCGGCAAGATCGCCACCCAGCTGAAGGCTGAGGGCAAGAATGTCCTTTTGGTGGCAGGCGATACCTTCCGTGCCGCAGCGGCTGACCAACTGGAAATTTGGGCTGAGCGTTCCGGCAGCGGCATCGTCCGCCAGAGCGAGGGCGCGGATCCTGCCTCTGTGGTGTATGACGGTATCCAGTCTGCCAAGGCCAAGGGTGCGGATGTGATCATCATTGACACTGCCGGCCGTCTGCATAATAAGACTAACCTTATGAACGAACTGAATAAGATCAGTCGTATCGTGGAGCGGGAGCTGCCGAATAGCGCCAAAGAAGTGCTGCTGGTGCTGGACGGTACTACCGGCCAAAACGGCCTTATCCAGGCCAAGCAGTTCAAGGAGATCGCCGGCGTTACCGCCATTGCTCTGACCAAGCTGGACGGCACTGCCAAGGGCGGTATTGTGATCGCCGTGGCGGACAGCCTGCAGATCCCTGTGAAATTCGTGGGCGTGGGCGAAAAGGCCGACGACTTGATGCCCTTTGAGGCAAAAGACTTTGTGGAGGCGCTGCTGCAATGAAAGTAGTTCTTGCAAGTAAAAATAAACACAAGCTGGTGGAAATCAGCAAAATTACCCAGAAATTTGATATGGAGCTGGTGCTCCAGTCCGAGCTGGGTGTGGATATTGACGTAGAAGAAACCGGAACAACCTTTGAAGAGAATTCTCTTCTGAAGGCCAAAGCGGTGATGGAAGCCACGGGCCTGCCTGCCTTGGCAGACGATTCCGGTATTGCGGTGGATGCGCTGAACGGCGAGCCGGGCGTTTACTCCGCACGCTATGGCTTCGACGATTCCTTAGACGATTGGGGAAGACTTCTTCTGTTGCTGAAAAATACGGAGCATGTACCCGATGGCCAGCGCCAGGCGCAATTCGTCTGCGTGATCACAATGGTTACCCCCGACGGCAAGACTATCCAGGCTCGGGGTGAGATCCACGGTGAACTGCTTCGTGAGCCCAGAGGAGAGAACGGCTTTGGCTACGATCCTATTTTCTACTATCCCCCTGCAGGCAAATCCACAGCGGAAATGTCCCCGGAGGACAAGAATGAAGTATCCCACCGGGCGAACGCCTTAAAACTGTTTTACGAGAAACTGAAGGAGGCAGGCTATGCTGACAAGTAAAGAGCGGGCGGAGCTGCGAAGCCAGGCCACGACCATAGATACCACCTTGATGGTGGGCAAAGGCGGTGTCACCGATGCGGTGATCGCTGAAGCAGAGAACCAGCTGAATGCCCGGGAATTGGTAAAGGGCAAGGTGCTGGAGGGCGCAATGATGACTCCCCGGGACGTATGCGACGAGATCTGCCAGTATACCGGCGCTGAGGGGGTTGCTGTGATCGGCACAAAGTTTGTGATCTACCGGTTCAGCCAGCAGCTCCAGGACCAGCGGAATCAGTCCGGCCGCGCCAAGCGGAAAGAAACCCCATCCGGCAAGAAAAACCCCGTCCGCAAGGGCGCCCAGGCCCGCCGCCAGGCGGGAAGAAAAGTCAGGGAGCAGCGGAATGAGTACTTCCGGCAAATGGCCATTGATAAAGCCATTGAGCGTGACAGAGAGCGTCAGCTGAAGAATCAAGACTAACGCAGAGGAGGGAATGCAATGAAACGGATCGGCATTTACGGCGGTACCTTTAATCCGCCCCATGCAGGCCATATCCGGGGGGCGGCGTATGCCATTGAGACCCTGGAATTGGAGCGCCTGTTGCTGATACCTTCCTGCATTTCTCCCCATAAGCGCTTACCCGACCATTCTCCTGCGCCGGAGCAAAGAGCAAAAATGCTTGAGCTTGCAGCCGGGGTGAATATGGAGGTCAGCGACATAGAGCTGCGCCGTGGCGGCACCAGCTACACCTATGAAACCGTGGAGCAAATTGCGGTCCAGTACCCGGATGCAGAACTGATTTTGCTGATGGGTACGGATATGTTCCTTTCTTTTCTTACCTGGATGCAGCCCCAAAGGATTCTGCAAAAGGCATCCTTGGGTGTCCTCTATAGAGGAGATAGGGACGAGCTGGAGGAAATTGAGGCGCAGAAGAAAAACTTAGAAGCCCAAGGGGCGAAAGTGTACCTGGTAAAAAATCCGGTAACGGCCATTTCCTCTACCCAGCTAAGGCGAATGCTGATCTTTCAGTGTGCCGGCCCATTCCTACCCAAGGGCGTGGAAAGTTATATCCGGAAAAATGGCTTTTACGGCACGGCCAAGGACTACCGAAACTTAAGCCTTGAAGAATTGGAGCAGGTGGCGGTGAGCTTGGTGAAGCCCAACCGGGTGGCCCATATCTTAGGCTGCCGGGACACCGCAGCGGAACTGGCCCGGCGCTGGGGTGCGAATGAAACCGACGCAGCAAGAGCCGGACTTCTTCACGATATCACGAAAGCTCTGGACGGCCCGCTGCAATTGACATTGTGCCGGGAGTATGGTATGATGTTGGATGCTTTTCACGAGAAAAATCCCAAAACACTCCACGCCATTACCGGCAGCCTGGTTGCTGACCGGATATTTGGGGAAAATAGGGAAGTGGTAGCTGCCATTCGCAGTCATACCACCGGAAAAGCGAATATGAATACTTTGGAAAAAATTCTGTATGTGGCAGACTATATGGAGCCAAACCGGGACTTCCCCGGGGTGGAAAAGCTCCGTGAGCTTGCCTTTACGGATTTGGATAAAGCCCTAAAATTGGGACTTGAAATGACCCTTAAGCTGCTCAAAGAGCAGGGAAGAGAGATTTCTCCGGAATCTGCGGAGGCCTTGGCCTTCTTGGAGCGCTCCGGTGTATAAGAATGAGAGGATGAAACTATGTTAAGTGCAAAAGAAGTTGCGATTGCAGTCACCAAGGCTTTGGATGAGAAAAAGGGCCTGGATATTAAGTTGCTGAAGATCGATAAGGTAAGCTCCCTGGCAGATTATTTTCTGATCTGCACCGGTACTTCCAACACCCACGTAAAGACCCTCTGCGATCACGCGGAGTACACCCTGGAGCAGCTGGGCGAGCCCATGCTGGGCCGTGAGGGTCACCGGGGCAACACCTGGGAACTGCTGGACTATGGCAGCTTGGTCGTCCATGTGTTTACCGAAGAAGCCAGAGAATTTTACTCCCTGGAGCGCCTGTGGGCAGATGCCGAGCAGGTGGACCTGCAGGATATCGTCATTGAAGAGTGAGAAAGAAGGATTGCGGCTATGAATTACGAGCATCAGAAAGTTGAAGAAAAATGGCAAAAATACTGGGAAGAGCATAATACTTTCCATACCGATGTGTGGGATTTCTCCAAGCCCAAGTACTATGTGCTGGATATGTTCCCTTATCCCTCTGGCGTTGGCCTGCACGCCGGTCACCCCGAAGGCTATACTGCTACGGATATTATGTCCCGTATGAAGCGTATGCAGGGCTATAATGTTCTGCACCCCATGGGCTATGACTCCTTTGGCCTGCCCGCTGAGCAGTATGCTGTGGATACCGGCAACCACCCCAACGGCTTTACCCAAAAGAATATCGAAACCTTCTCCAAGCAGCTGAAGGAACTGGGCTTTGACTACGATTGGGACAAGGTAATTGCTACTTCCGATCCCGACTTCTACAAGTGGACCCAGTGGATTTTCAAGAAGCTGTGGGAGGCAGGCTACGCTAAGCGGATCGAAATGCCTGTAAACTGGTGCGAAGCCCTGGGTACAGTGCTTGCCAATGATGAAGTTATCGATGGCAAGTCCGAGCGTGGCGGCTATCCTGTTGAGAAGAAAATGATGATGCAGTGGGTCATTGACCAGCCTGCATTTGCAGAAAAGCTCCTGGAGGGCCTGGAGGAGATCGACTGGCCCGAATCCACCAAGGAGATCCAGCGCAACTGGATCGGCAAGTCTACCGGCGTTGAGGTGGACTTCAAGCTGGTGGGCGGCGGTGAATTCTCCATCTATACCACCTGTATTGAAACCATCTACGGTATTACCTTTATGGTCCTTGCACCCGACGGCAAGATCACCCAGAGCCTGTTGGACCGGGTGGAAAACCGGGAAGAGGTGGATGCCTACATTGCCAAGGCTGCGAAGAAGAGCGAAATCGACCGTACCGATGCCAGCAAGACCAAGACCGGCTGCTGCTTAAAGGGCGTTTACGCCATCAACCCCGTCAACGGCAAGGAAGTGCCTGTGTTTATTGGCGACTTTGTTTTGGGTAACTACGGCACCGGCGCCGTTATGGCTGTTCCCAGCCACGATCAGCGTGACTTTGAGTATGCCGTTGCCCACAAGATTCCTATGATCCAGGTCATTGAGGGCCGGGATGTGAGCGAGTGCGCCTTTGAAAAGCAGGACTACTTAGGTAAGGGCTGTAAGCTCATCAACTCTGAAGAGTTCACCGGTCTTACCGTGGAAGAGGCAAAGGAAGCCATCACCGAAAAGCTGGAAAAGGCCGGTGTTGCCAGAAGAAAGAACAACTACCACTTCCGTGAGTGGATCTTCGCCCGTCAGCGTTATTGGGGCGAGCCTGTTCCCTGTGTGTACACAGAAGATGGCGAAACCGTGTTCCTGCCCGACAGTGAGCTGCCCCTGGTTCTGCCCGAGCTGGAGGACTACAAGGGCCGTGGTGGCAAAGCGCCTTTGGAAAATGCCGAGGAGTGGAAGCAGTACAATCAGAACGGTATCAAGGGTCTGCGGGAAACCTCCACAATGCCCGGATCTGCCGGTTCTTCCTGGTACTTTATGCGCTACATCGATCCCAAGAACGAGGAAACCTTCTGCGATCCCGAACTGCTGAAGCACTGGATGCCCGTTGACCTGTACATCGGCGGCCCCGAGCACGCTGTAGGCCACTTGATCTACTCCCGTATCTGGAACCGCTTCCTGTATGATAACGGCCTGGCACCCACCAAGGAGCCTTTCAAGAAGCTGGTCCACCAGGGCATGATCCTGGGTGAGAACGGCATCAAGATGGGCAAGCGTTTCCCCGAGTTTGTGGTCAACCCCAGTGATGTTGTCCGGGAATACGGCGCAGATACCCTCCGCCTTTACGAGATGTTTATGGGCCCCCTGGAGGTCTCCAAGCCCTGGAGTACCACCGGTGTTGCCGGCGCTAAGAAGTTTATCAACCGTGTGTGGAACTTCTTTACCGAGCCTGCCAATATCACCGAAACCGACGATGGCAAGCTGACCAAGATCTACCACCAGACCGTCAAAAAGGTTACTTCCGACTTTGAGGTCCTGGGCTTCAATACAGCCATTGCCCAGATGATGGTCCTTGTCAATGAGGTCTATAAGAACGGCACTTGTCCCAGAGAGTATGCCGAAGGCTTTATTAAGATGATCTCCTGCATCATTCCCCACGTGGGTGAGGAGGTTTGGCAGGCACTGGGTCACAATGATACCATCGCCTATGAGAGCTGGCCTACCTATGATGAGGCCAAGTGCAAGGATACCCAGGTCACCATCGCTGTCCAGGTCAACGGCAAGATGCGCGGCACTGTGGAGATGGAAGCTGACTTGGATAATGATACTGTGGTTAATAATGTGTTGGCCGATCAGAAAATCAAGAATTTCCTGGAAAAGAACGGCGGCAATATCATTAAGACCATCGTTGTCAAGAACAAGCTGGTCAACCTGATTGTGAAATAAGGAAAAGTTTCTAAAAAACTGTCAAAAAGGAAGAAATCCCGCTTGACAAAAATGAAAATTCAGCATATAATAGTCGAGCCGATACGGCCCTGAAAGTGTCCTGGATGTAGCCGGACACCATCGGAGGGAGGGAAAACAATGTCTGAAATTCGCGTTAAGGAAAACGAATCTCTGGAAAGCGCTCTGCGTCGTTTTAAGCGTAGCTGTGCCAAGGAGGGCGTTATCGCCGAAGTGAAGAAGCGTGAGCATTACGTCAGCCCCAGCCTGAAGCGTAAGCAGAAGTCTGAAGCTGCCCGTAAGAACAAGAGAAAGTTCTATTAATTTCCCTCTTAGCTATATGCGCAATTACCCCGCAGACGAAAGTCTGCGGGGTTGTTTTTATCCCAGCATAACATCTAACAGCATCATCGTTGCAAAGCCTAAGACGATGCCCATTGTGGCAGAATATGGCTGCGCTCTTTGATTTCTTTGACATTCCGGAATCAGCTCGTGTACCGCGACCAAAATCATAGCCCCGGCGGCAAAGGACAGGGCGTAGGGCAGGATCGTTTCCATAGAAACAACCAATAATGCGCCTACGACACCGGCAATGGGTTCTACCATCCCCGATGCCTGCCCCAGGAAGAAACTCTTTTTCCGGGAATAGCCCTCTCTTCGCAGGGGGACGGAAACCGCCGCACCTTCCGGGAAATTTTGCAGGCCAATGCCCACGGCAACAGAAATTGCCCCCATTAAGGCTTCCGTGGTGGATCCTTCGCCCTGCAGCGCGCCAAAGGCCACGCCCACAGCCAACCCCTCCGGTATGTTGTGTAGGGTGATGGAGAGAATCAGCATGATAATGCGGTGGAGCTGTTCTTTTCCTTGGACATGGTCAGCACTTGACCGGGCAAAGGTAACCACCTTGTCGGAAACCCACATAAATACTGCACCGCACAGAAAACCCACTGTAGCTACGAGATATGCGGGCAGACCGCCTGCAGCCTCGGCCCGTTCAATTGCCGGCTGCAGCAGTGACCAAAAGCTGGCAGCAATCATAACACCGGAGGCAAAGCCTAACATAGTATTTAACCCTTTGGGATTGGGGGATTTGAAAAACACGACCATTGCCGCCCCCAAAGCAGTCACAAACCAGGTGCCCAACGTTGCGAGCCCTGCCATTATGACATAATTACCCATAATGCACCTCCTTATTTGCCATTATATTTGCAAATAAGCTGTTTGGTGCGTAAAAAACGCTATCCCGAAGGATAGCGTTTTTGCTTATATAGGAAGAAACGCAGCGGCAATGGCAAAGATCACAGCCGGGAGCAAATTGGCGACCCGAACGGTCTTGCCCCATACCAAATTGATGCCCACACAGAAGATCAGCACAGAGCCGACCATAGAAAGATTCCAAAGGGCAGCCTCCGTCATCAGCGGCTGCAGAAGCTTGGCGAGGAGTGTCACACCGCCTTGCAAAATACCCACCGGAATGGCAGAGAAGATACAGCCCTTTCCCATCGCGCAGGCCATAACCATAATGATGATCAAGTCTAAAATTGCCTTGGCACCCAGGATCGACCAGTTGCCGGAAATTCCGTCCTCAATAGCGCCCACAATAGCCATTGCGCCGATGCATACTGTAAAGGAAGCCGTGACAAAGGCATCCACAAAGCCACCGTCTTTTGCATTGCCGGTCTTTCGCTTCAGCCAGTTGCCAAATCGTTCAAAAGCTGCCTCAATGTTCAGTAGTTCGCCCACCAGTGCGCCCAAAGCCAAGCAGCCAACCAGGAGCATTGTTCCGCTGCCGGTGAGGGCAGTGCCTTCCACTGAGAGCATTTTCTCCATCGCTCCGGCGATACCGATAAACAGAACACTGATGCCGCAGGCTTTTGTCAGCCCATCCTGAAGACGGTCGTTCATAAACTTGCCAAAAAGCAAACCCAACAATCCGCCGGCCAAAATTGCTGCGCAGTTGAGGATAGTTCCCAATCCAATCATAATATCCCTCTTTTCTGATGGTATTTTAATCCCTTAGGGGATAATTTGTCAAGAAAGGAGTGGAAAAAAGAAAATGAAGGTGCTATAATAAGGAAAAACATAGGGAGGAACATACTATGCAGGAAACACTTTATAATGGCTTTCGCCGTATAGACTTTACATTCGAAGGCAGAGAAGCATTGCTGATTTTCCCGGAGAAGCCCAATGAAAATAAGAATTGGCTGCTGAAGACGGAATATTTTAGTGCTTTCCCTGACTTCCAAATCCAAATGCTCCACCGTGGCTGGCATTTGGCGTTCATCAAGAATATCACTCGCTGGTGTTTGGAGGAAGACCTGGACCTGAAAAAGCGGTTTGCAGAGTATCTGCATGCGGAATACGGTCTGTGCGAAAAATGCGTTCCCGTAGGCATGAGCTGCGGTGGCTTGATCGGCAGCAAGTTTGCCGCCAAGTACCCGGAAAAAGTGTCTGCCCTGTATTTGGATGCCCCTGTTATGAATTTGCTGTCCTGCCCGGCCGGCTTGGGTATTGCTGAAAACAGCTTGTATCCGGAATTTGCGGAAGCTACGGGTATGACCGTTTCAGACCTTATCTGCTACCGGGAGCATCCCATCGATAAAATGCACCTGCTTTTGGAGAACAAGATCCCCGTGGTGCTGGTGTACGGCGATTCGGATACAGTAGTTCCTTATAAGGAAAACGGAGCGCTGCTGGAAAAATACTATAAAGAAAACGGCGGCGTCATCGAAGTCTACGGCAAGGCAGGCTGCGGCCACCACCCCCACGGCTTGGAGGATAACACCCCTATCATCGAGTTTGTTGAAAAATATAGCATATAAGAAAACGACCACCCAATGGGTGGTCGTTTTACGTATTACTTTAGGCTGTCCAACAAAGATGCGTCGGAAACGAACAGAGGATAGTCAAGCAGCGGCATCTTGGGAAGTACTTCCAAATAGCCCCAGTTGCCGTCTGTCCAGTGAGCCATCTGCTTGATCCGGTAAACCTTTGCGGTGATGGGATCAATCAGAATGGGCTTTTCCAGCTTTGTACCCTCGGGCAGATAGAAATTGATACGAACGGGCTTAACCTGCCAGCCACAGTCGATATTGGTGGGATGGTAGTAAGCGAAAATGGGGATGTTACCACGGCGGAAGGTGACAGAGATGCCGTTGGCAACTTCTGCGGGCAGACAGTTATAACCGAATGCAGAGGCCCAGGGGTTGATCTCAAAGCAACCGGTGACCATTTCCGTCTTGGAGTCAAAGAGGTTGGCAAAGCTTTGCATTGCCCGGAACGCCAGCTTGGGACGGTAGTTCTCGGGATCGGTGGCGTCAATAACACCCTGGGAGTGTACATTGCCGTTGGGCAGATAGCCGTTGCCGATATCACAGATGAGGAAGTAGGAACTGACCTCCATATTTTCCCGCAGGTCGCACAGATACCGACGGGTCAGATACTTAGCCTGGCTCAGCTCGGTGCTGCGAATGCCGCGACCCAAGAGGTTGGAATCAGAGGGACGGCCATTTTCGCCCATCCACATAACGATGTTGCGACCACTCTTGGCGATCAGGTCACGAATAAACTGCATCCGGTCGTGATAGTAGTTCTCGGGAGTAGCGCCATAGGGGTGGTAGGTAAAGATGTCGATGTGGTCAGCGATGCCGTTATCGAACAGCCCCTGAATGTACTCGTTGGAGATAGCGCCGCCGGAGATAGAACCGGCAATGATTTTGGCCTCTGGCTGCACAGAGCGTACGGCCGCAGCTGTGATCTTCACCAGTTCAGCGTAAACCTCAGGGGGCTCACCCATAGGATAATGTTCTTTCCAATCTACCCGGCGCAGGAAACCTGCATTGGGTTCGTTCCAAACCTCCCAGTGGAAGACACGGTCCTTAAAATGCTCGGCCATAGCCTTACAGTAGTTGGTCCAACCGGTGATACCCTTCTCACCGAAGCGGGTGGGGGAGAAGAAATAGTTGCCGTGAGGAGGAATAGCTACTGCGCCTTCCATATACAGGCCGTTGCCGAAGCCCAGGCTGAACCAGGGCTGGATGCCCTCGCTGCGTAAACCGTCAACGATCTCATCCAACCAACCAAAGTCATAAACACCGGGTACGGTCTCTGCTCTCTGCCAGCCGGACTGGAGTCTTGCCCACTTGATGCCGGATTCCTTGGCAATAGGGAGAACCTTGTCAAAAATATAACCGGTGCGGTGATCCAGCAGTTCAAAACCAACACCCAGGGGGGAGCTTTCCACATCCTTGCTGGCCCGATAGGGGAAATCGCAAATGTACTCCAGCTCCGGACCGAAGCCGTCATACTGGGGGTCGAACAGAACCTCTTTGTACTTTTTATAGTCTTCTGCTCTGGGGTTCAGTGCGCCTGCGGGCATAGGATCGGGTACGGGCAGTTGGTCGGCAAAACCCATACCGGTTTGCCTAATAATAGTCTCTTCGGCCATATTGACTACCTCCTGAAATCTTTGTTTTTTGCCTTGCAATGCAAGGTTTCATAACCTAAGTATAGCACGCAGGGGGGTATGTTTCAAGAAAACGATACGATATATTTTAGCACGATTTGATCATTATTTTGCGGTTCTGTGCATGTGCCTTATGATACTGAAGACAATATGGGAAAAGGCAGTGGTGCAGATAATGCCCAAACCGATAGCACTGGCAGCGGTGATAGCCGAAGTGCCCCGAACCAGGAAAGTCTCCTTGTCGCTGCGAATCAGCGCGTCCATACAGTAGTACAGATCGCTTCCGGGAATCAGCGGCACCAGCATCGGCACCAGAGAGATCAGCACCGGCGCATGGATGACTCTTGCTAAGATCTCGCTGGACAGACCGGCGGTTATGGTGGCAAACATAAGACCCACAAACATACTTGCGCCATTATGGACACACAGCAGATACACAGCCCAGGCCAACGCACCGCCTAAAAAGAAGAAGCCCAAGCGTTTGCCCTTGGTGTTGAAAACGACCGCAAAGCCCACAGATCCGAGAGCGCCCATTAAAGTCTGAATCACATATTCCATCACAGGGCACCTCCCATCTGTACCAGTACCAGCGCAAATCCGATGGCAATGGCGATGGCCTTGATAACTGCTTCGCTGATGCCGATAAGGCCGGAAATGGTGTCACCGTTGATCATATCCCGCAAAGAGGTGGTGAAGGCAATGCCCGGGATCAGCAGCATAATATTGCCAATGGTGATCTTGGCAGGGGAGTGGCCGATGCCCAATCGCACCAAAAGTACCACAGCCAGGGCGGTAAAAGCGCTGACCAAAAGGTTTTCCAGCAGATTGTTCATTCGCAGCCGACCGATCAGCTGCTGGGCAAAGAATACCACAAGACCGGAGATGGCAGAGGCAAAGCCGTCCAGCCAGCTGCCACCGAAGAATACCGCAAACACACAGGAGATCAGCGCATAACCCATAGCCATTACGGGCTTGGAATAGGTTCTTTCCTGACGGATATCCTCCAGCTTTTTCTGAAATTCAGCAACAGAAACAGGCCTCACGCAAAGCTGACGGGATAGGGCGTTGACTTGGGCAACACGTTGCAGATTTGTACCCCTGGTGACAATGCGCCGGGTTTGGGTCAGAATCTTTCCGTCCGGACACTCTGCGGTCAGCACGATGCTGGAAGTGATGCTGAAAACATTGATTTTTTGAAAGCCGTAAGCAGTGCACAGCCGGCTAAGGGTATCCTCCACCCGGAAGACTTCTCCGCCTCCCGTAAGCAGCAATTCACCCATATCCAAAATGCAGGACAAAACCGCATCCGGGGAGTCAGTGCTGCATTGCGCCAATTCTTCAGTAGACATGAAAAGGTCACGCTCCTTATGATAAGTGAATTAAGTGTAGCACGAAAAAAGACATTCTTCAAGTTTTTTTAAGGGGTTTCGTCACGAATTATAAAACTATAAAAATAAAAGAAAATTTTACAAAATTTGTACTATTTTCCGGGGGGGTACATATTGACAAAAATACCCATATGTAATATAATACATATGGGTGATAGAATGATAATACACTATGATGTTGATAAAATAAATGCCCTTTTAGAGGATTTCTATAAAGCAACAGGCGTAAATATCGTCTTGATGAAACCGGACTTTTCCTACGTGGCAGGCAGGGAACACAGAGAGGATAACAACTACTGTCATATGATCCAATCTACGAAGACCGGCGCTAAAGACTGCAAATGCTCCGATGAATTGCTGCTTCGGGAATGCCGCGACTCCAAAAAAATGCAGATGTGCAAGTGCCCCGGAGGGCTTTGGGTGGTTGCCAAGCCATTGTTGTATCACGATGCCATCGTCGGTTATATTGTTTTCGGTGAGATGAAAGATGACTCCGGCTTCTCCGGTCAGCGGGACTACATAGAATCCTTGGGGCTTGATGTTTCGCTAATGGAGCAGCACTATGCAGAAATCGCCCCTTTTGAGGCGGATAGAATTAAAAGCATAGCCAAGATTGCCGGCATGCTTGCCAGCTATATTCTTCTTCAAAATATGCTGAAGCTTGACTTTGATAAACATATGGAAAAAGCGGTTGCATTCATAAACGATAATCTGGCAGAAGAACTGAGTATAGAAGAGATTACCCGGCATGTTCATATTTCTAAAAGTGTGCTGTATAAGAGATTTCGTGCGAATTTTCAATGTACGATCAGTGAATACATAAATGCCAGACGTATAGAAAAAGCTGTTGAGCTTCTTGCAAATTCAGATTTGTCCATCGAAGAGATATCCAAAAAGACAGGCTTTACCAGCGCATCCTATTTCAGCAAAACCTTCAAAAAATTAAAAGGGATATCACCCCTGCAATATTAAAAGCAATCTTAATAAAAACCCAGGCTTTTAGCCTGGGTTTTCGTTATTCCGGAATGCCCCGCAGGACAAAATGGTTCTTTTGTGTGTCCAAAATGCCTTCCTTTTTTAGTTTGGAAAGCTCAGCGGACATGGCAGAGCGCTCAACAGACAGATAGTCTGCCAGCTGTTGCCGATCGTAAGGAATATCAAAGGCTAACTTACCTTGTCGAATAGACTCAGAAGAGAGGTAGGAAAGAATCTTTTCCCGGGTGCTGCGCTTGCTGATGTGGGTGATCTTGCTGTCCCATTGCAGCACCTTTCCCGCTAAAACAGATACCAAATTCCGAATCAAGTGATTGTGATGGGTGCAGGAATTTTTGCAGGTCGTGAGCAAATGATTTACATTCAGCATTAGGATCTCTGCATCTTCATTGGCGACCACACTCACATTCAGCACGCTGCCCGGTGTGGCGGCATAGGATTCTCCGAAGAAATCGCCGGGCAGCACCTTGGCCAAAATGTTCCGATGTCCCCACAGATCCTCCTGGATCACCAACACAGACCCGCTCAGAACAAGACCCATATGTTCGGTGCTTTCTCCGGCCCGGAAAATATATGCATTTCGATCCATTTTCTTTACCCGGGCATCCATGCAGTGGAGTATGGTCAGAATCTCCTGATCGGTCATACCGCTAAAGAATGGACAACTTTTAAGAATAAATAAATATTTTTCCAAAAAACCACCCCTTTGTTGGAAAACAAACATACTTGTTGGCAATATTATACTATACTGTAGTCAAGAAAGCAAGACCCTCGTTCACCGCATCATTGCGAGGAAGTACTCCTGGGGTGTAATCTCCGGGATTAGAGGGGCCGAAAGGAGTGTTTTATATGACTTACACCGGTTGTCAAAGTAAATCCAAGGAAATCACGCTAACAGAGCGGGTGTGTCCCAACTGCGGCAATATCATCGAACTGTTCTCCGTGGATACGGAGGTGGCCTGCGATAAATGCGGCTTTGTAGCCTACAACGATACCCTAAGCTGTGTCCAGTGGTGCAAATATGCCAAGCAGTGCGTAGGTGAAGAGATGTACGAGGCTATGATGGCCATTGCCAAGCGGCAGAAGGAGGCCGGCTGATATGAAAAGAAGGATCATTAGAATTGATGAATCCCTTTGTAACGGCTGCGGCCTTTGCGCCACTGCCTGCCATGAAGGGGCGATCGGAATGGTGAATGGCAAAGCCAAGCTCCTCCGGGAGGACTATTGCGATGGCTTGGGTGATTGCTTGCCGGCCTGCCCGATGAAGGCTATTACATTTGAAGTGCGGGAAGCACCGGCCTATAATGAGGCTGCGGTGCAAAAGATCAAGGCAGTGAAAGCTGCCGCAGACGCGCCCAATTGCCTGCAAAATTTCCCGGTGCAGATCAAGCTTGCCCCGGTGACTGCGCCGTACTTTGCAGATGCCGACCTGCTGATCGCCGCCGACTGTACCGCTTTTGCTTACGGCAATTTCCACCGGGATTTTATTAACGGCCGCGTTACATTGGTAGGATGCCCTAAGTTGGACGGGGTAAACTATAGCGATAAGCTCACTGCAATTTTGCAAAATAACGATATCCGATCTGTAACGCTGACACGAATGACAGTGCCTTGCTGCGGCGGCCTTTCCTATGCAGCTGAGACGGCCATTGCCCAATGCGGCAAGGATATTCCCTTGCAGATCGTAACCATCAGCCCCGACGGGCAAATCATAAAATAAAGGAGATGTTTTTATGGGTCATTTGAATGGAAAGACTGTTATCATTACCGGCGGCGGTAAGGCTACCTTAAAGGATGGCCGCTGCGGCTCTATCGGCTACGGCATCGCCACCGCCTTTGCAAAAGAAGGCGCGAATTTGGTTCTCACCGGCCGTAATTTACAAAAGCTCTTGGATGCCAAGGAAGAACTGGAGCGGCTCTACGGCGTGAAAGTCCTGCCTGTCCAGGCGGATGTGAGTGCCGGCGCTGATAATGAAAAAGTAGTGCAGGAGGTTGTCCTGAAAGCGGTAGAAACCTTTGGCGGCATTGATGTTCTGATCAACAATGCCCAGGCTTCTGCCTCCGGTGTGACCTTGGCAGACCATACCACCGAGCAGTTCGACCTTGCATTGTACTCCGGCCTTTACGCGACCTTCTATTATATGAAGGCCTGCTATCCCCACCTGGCAAAGACCAAGGGCAGCGTGATCAATTTCGCCTCCGGCGCTGGCCTGTCCGGTAATTTCGGACAAAGTGCCTATGCCGCCGCCAAGGAGGGTATCCGGGGAATGTCCCGGGTGGCTGCCAACGAATGGGGCAAGGATGGTATCAATGTGAATGTGATCTGCCCCCTGGCCTGGACGGCACAGCTGGAGAATTGGGCCAATGCCTACCCGGAAGCATTCAAGGCCAATGTGCATATGCCGCCCATGGGCCACTTTGGTGATGTGGAGTTGGAGATCGGCAGAGCCTGCGTGGCGCTGACCTCCCCGGACCTTAAGTATATGACCGGCGAGACCCTCACCTTAGAGGGCGGCCTGGGCTTACGTCCCTAATTTGGAATAACATTGCACACCAGTGACCGATGTCACTGGCGTGGCAATCTCCAAATAAAACCGTGGCGGGTGCATCTGCACCCGCCACGGCGGCATTTACTTAGTGAACATACAAACTAACAATTCAAAAGCTACGCGTCTTTGCTCCGGATCGGCACTTCCCGATTTGAGGATTTGTGTCATTTCCTGTACAACTTGTTGTTGTGGCGTATTCTTTTGAGCCTCAGAAGCGCTTAAATCGTTGTACATCTTTTCATAAAGCGCGATGAGCTTTTGGGTGTTTGATGTTCTTGCTTTCACAATTTCGGCTATAGCCAAGGCTATTCCCTGTGTACCCACATCACCAGGACCGCCGGATTTTAATTTTTCCAGTTTCGAAAGCATGTCCGTAAGGAGGAATTCCTGATTCTGGGAGAGTTCTTCTATTTTGCTCAGTATGTAATCGATAGTGAACTTTTGAGAGCATTGCTGTTTATCTGCTGTATTCAGCAAATCAGTCATAGCTTCCGGAACTTCGTTGTTGATAGGTGTATTTTCTGACATATTCTTGTCCTCCAATTTTGTATTTGGCGGACACGCAAGGCATATTGTGTTTTCATCTATGAAGCGTGCCCTGCCGTTTTTTACAAGCCCTTTTGCCCTCTTGGGGTAGGTAGCTTCATATTCGTTTCCTTGTTCATCTACAACAATAATGTTTTTTTCGATGGGTGTCATCCCCTTTGCCGTAAATATTCAGTAGTGTGATGCTGTTTTTTGTTATGGGTGCCATCCCCGTTCACAAGAATAATGTACCACGGAATCCATACGTTTGCAATATGAAACTTGAAAATACACCATAAAAATGTTATGATAATAATATAGAAAGAGGCCCCCTTGCCTAAAGTGCTTAAATTGGAGGTAACTATGAATTTTTTTGAAATTGCGCAGGCTCGGCAGTCCTGCCGTGCGTATGATTCCGCCCGTCCGGTGGAGGCTGAAAAAATCAAGGCTATTTTAGAGTCTGCCCGTATTGCACCCTCTGCCTGCAACGGTCAGCCCTACCATTTTACAGTGTGCCGCGGAGAAGCAGCCAAGCAGGTGGCCAAAGCCACCCAGGGAATGGGAATGAACAAATTTGCCTCCGATGCGCCTGTGTTGCTGGTGATCTCCGAAATGCCCTATGTGAAATCTGCAGCTTTGGGCGCTAAGGTCAAGGGCAACGATTACCGATCCATTGACATCGGCATTGCCGCTGCCTATATCACCGCTGAAGCCTGCGCCCAAGGCCTGTCCACCTGTATTTTGGGCTGGCTGGACGATGATAAGATTCGGGAAATTTGCGGTCTTGATGGTGCTGTGCGCCTGGTCATCACCATCGGCTATGCCAAAGAAGGGGATAAGCTCCGGGAGAAAAAGCGCAAATCCCTTTCCGAATTGACAACCGAAATCTAAAGTTGCATAACTACAGAAATTGTGATAGAATATATTGACCGAAAGGCAGAAAATACAAAAGTGAGGTGAAGATTATGGACAGCGGCAGTAGTTGCAAACAAATAGCGGATAGGCGGCTGTCTGTAATTTTCTGACCTGTCACCATTGTCCGCTGTAAGCATTACTGCACCGGCAAATGCGGGTTCGTGATTTGCCGCAGAGGACAATGGTATTTTTGCGCCCATTTTTCTGCGGTATGGAATCAATATGCCCGTTTTTGCCTAAAACTATCAATGTAAGGAGGCAAACGGACAATGGGAAGAAAGGAAATCTTACAGGAAAATAAGTTTAATCCCATCGAAGAGATGATTGTGGGCGGCCCGGAGCAGGAAATCGGCAGCAAAATGACGGAGAATTTTGTGTCTGTTTTGGCGGGAACACCTGTAAAGCAGGCCATGCGTGAGCTTATCAAGCAGGCGGCGGACAATGACAATATTTCCATCATTTATGTGGTGGATGAAGAGAATATGCTGGTAGGCGCAATCAGCTTAAAAGATCTCATCATCGCCCGGGAAAGCACCAAGCTGGAAGATATCACCGAAAGGAGCTGTCAATTCGTATATGCCGATGAGCTGATTGACGAATGTATGGAACGGCTCATAGAAAGTGATGAGGATTCTGTCCCGGTGCTGGATAGTGAAAACCGTTTGGTAGGTGTTTTGCTTGCCCAGGATATCACCCATTTGGTAGACGAAGCCATGGGCGATGATTATGCCAAGCTGGGCGGTTTGACAGCGGAGGAGGATATGCAGGAGCCGCTGAAACAAAGCATCAGAAAGCGCCTGCCTTGGCTGGTGATCTTGCTGGGCCTGGGATTGTTGGTATCCGGTGTGGTTGGCTTATTTGAGCAGGTAGTGGCAAGCCTTACGGTTGTCATCTGCTTCCAATCGTTGATCTTGGGTATGGCAGGCAATGTGGGAACCCAGTCTTTGGCAGTTACGGTCCGGGTACTGATGGATTCCCAACTGAGGGGCAGACAAAAACTGTCCCTTGTGGCCAAAGAGGCGAAAGTAGGTCTGTGTAACGGCTTGCTGCTGGGTGTGCTTTCCTTTTGCTTGATTGGGCTGTACTTGATGGCGAAGGGAGAAACGGCACAGATGGCGTTTTCCGTGTCTGTGTGTACCGGCATTGCCTTGGTGATCTCAATGGGACTTTCCAGCATTTTTGGTACGGCTGTGCCGCTGCTGTTCAAGCAGCTGAACATCGATCCGGCAGTGGCTTCCGGACCGCTGATCACCACCATAAACGACTTGGTGGCAGTGGTTGCCTATTATGGCCTTGCGTGGCTGCTTTTGGTGCAAAAAATGTGAAAAACCGCAAAAAATATCCCCCCACCGGGCTTGTACCCGTTGGGGGGAGTTACTATAATAGGCATAAGGTTGCCCCGGCATAGCTGGCACTACACCGGGGCGTGCCGACCAAAATCGTCAAATAAAGGCAGGCAAGGCAATTATAGCATAGCTTGCCGGAAAAAGAAAGAGGTATTTGTATGAAAAAGATCCTTGCATTACTCTTGGCAACTGTTCTTTGCCTAAGCCTGTTTGCAGGCTGTTCCAAGCAGGCCGCTGAGTCTGCGGATAAGACCCGCATTATCACCGATTCCAAGGGCAGAGAAGTGGAGATTCCCGAAGAAGTGAAATCTATCGTCTGCGTTGGTGTGGGCGCTCTGCGCTACACCTGCTATATGGGCGCACAGGATTTGGTGGTTGCTGTGGAGGATTGCGAAAAAGAAGCAGTGATCTCCCGGCTGTATAACTATGTAAACATCGATAAATTCAAAGACCTTCCTGTAATCGGCACCAACGGCAATCCCTTTGCCGAGGAGATCATCAAGGTGTCCCCGGATGTGATCGTAATGAGCCGATCCGCCTCCGTGGAAGCCGACGATCTGCAGAACAAGACCGGAACTCCTGTTGTGGTGATTCCCGGCAGTGATACCACCTTGGACGATGCTACTTACGAAACTATCCGCATTTTGGGCGAGCTTTACGGCAAGGAAGACCGGGCCGCAGAGCTGAAAACCTACTTGGACGGCATCAAAAAAGACTTGTCCGACAGAACCAAGAACATTCCCGACAGTGAAAAGCCCTCTGTGTATGTGGGCGGCGTGTCCTTCAAGGGCCACCACGGCTTTGAAGGTACAGAAGCCGGCTACGGCCCGTTGGCGCTCATTGGCGCTAAGAACCTGGCAGACACTACCGGCAAGTCCGGTGCTTTCAATATCGACCTGGAAAAGGTGCTTTCCTGGGATCCGGACATCATTCTGCTGGACTTTAACGGAATGAATCTGATTAAGGAGGATTATGCCAAAAATCCCGCCTATTACAATGCTTTGAAGGCCGTAAAGGAAGGCAAGGTTTACTCCCAAATTTCCTTCCGGTCCAATGCATCCAATTTGGAAACTGCGCTGGCTGATGCTTATTATGCAGCCTGCGTCATCTACCCGGAACAATTCAAAGACATTGACCCCATCGCGAAAGCAGGGGAGATATTTGAAAAACTGTTGGGGACAAACCCCTATGATAAACTGAAGGAGGCCGGTTATGCATTCCGTCCCATTAAAATCGGAGAATAATGGAATAGACGCCCTCTACAGAAAAAACAGGGTCAAAAGCATCAGCTTTCTTGCTATCTTAAGCGGTGTGTTGCTGCTGACTATCCTTTTGAGCTTGCGGGCGGGTTCTTATGAAACCCCTATCGCAGAACTGATCAAAGGCATTTTCGGACAGTCCTCTGATAAGAAGATCAATCTGATCGTGCAGAATAACCGCTTACCCCGGATCATCACAGCCATTTTGGCCGGTGGCGGTCTGGGCTTGGCCGGTTGTATTTTGCAGGCGGTTCTCCGGAATCCTTTGGCTTCTGCGTCTACCTTGGGTGTGTCCCAGGGCGCTACCTTCGGCGCAGCCTTTGCGATTGTGGTGCTGGGATTGGGCGTGACCGACCGGTTTGGTATCCCCCTGTGTGCCTTCTTTGGTTCTATCGCAGTGGCATTGGTGATTTTGGGCCTGTCCAAATTCCGCCGGGTGTCCCCGGAGGGAATCGTGCTGGCCGGTGTGGCAATCAGCTCTATGTTTACCGGCGCAACTACCCTCATTCAGTATTTTGCCGACGAGGTGGAACTGGCTACATTGGTGTTTTGGACCTTTGGTGACCTGGGCAGTACCGGTTGGGAAGACTTGGGCGGTATGGCTGTGATCGTTGCATTGCTTTGCCTGTACTGCATTATCCACCGCTGGGATTACAACGCGCTTTTAAGCGGCGAGGAAACGGCTATCAGCCTTGGAATCAATGTAAAACGCCTGATCCTTGTGAATATGGTGCTGTGCTGCCTGTGCAGCAGCGTGATCGTATCCAATGTGGGCCTTATCAGCTTTATCGGTTTGGTTGCACCCCATATCGTCCGCATGGTAGTGGGCAATAACCATGTGTACCTGATTCCCGGCTCGATCCTGGGCGGTGCCACGCTGCTTTTGCTCAGTGACCTGTTCGCAAGAACAGTGATCAGCCCTGTGATCCTGCCCATTGGTGCCATTACATCCTTCCTGGGCGGTCCGCTGTTTTTGTACCTTCTGTTCAAAGGAGGGAAACGGCAATGATGGAGATTAAGAATTTATCTTACCACTACAAGGGAAGTCCGGAAGTGCTGAAAGATGTGTCTTTTGTCATCGAGCCGGGCAAATTCCTGGCTATTTTGGGTAATAACGGCGTGGGTAAAAGTACGCTCCTTAAGTGCTTTAACCACATTCTAAAGCCCGATTCCGGTGAAGTGCTGCTGGATGGGGAGAACCTGCTGCAAATGCCCACCCGTGAGGTGGCAAAGCAGGTGGCTTTTGTTTCCCAAAGCGTTCCCGATACCCAAATGACCGTCCATGATGTGGTGATGCTGGGCCGCAGACCTTATATGAACTGGGGCTTTACCGAGGAAGACCACCACATTGTCCACGATGCCATGCACCGGCTGGATGTGGAGGATATGCGGGGCAGATTCCTAAACGAGCTTTCCGGTGGCGAAAAGCAAAAGGTTATGCTGGCAAGGGCCTTGGCACAGCAACCGAAAGCGCTTTTGCTGGACGAACCCACCAGCGCCCTGGATATTCAAAACCAGCACCAGGTGCTGAAAATGGTTCGTGATATTTGCCATAAGGATAGTATGATTGCAGTGGTTGTTATCCACGATTTGAATTTGGCCCTGCAGTTCTGTGATCAGTTTCTGCTCCTAAAGGACGGTCAGGTCTACCGCTACGGCGACCATACCGTTTTGGATACCACAGCACTGAAAGAGGTCTACGGTGTGGATGCGAAAGTTGTGGAAATAGAAGACCGGCGTATGGTGCTGGTGAAGGAGGAAGTATGAAAACTTGGAATGATTGCGTAGCCTTTCACGGCCACGCATGCGGTGGCCTCACTATCGGTTACAAGGCAAGCCTTCTTGCAATCGAACTGCTTGGTTTGGAATTCTCTGATGATGAACAAGTAGTTTGTATCACAGAAAATGATGCCTGCGGCGTGGATGCTATCCAGGTGATGCTGGGCTGCAGTGTTGGCAAGGGAAATCTGCTGTTCCATATTTGCGGCAAATCTGCCTATTCTTTCTATAACCGCAAGACTGGAAAATCCGTTCGCCTGGTGCTGAAGCCGACGGATATTAAAAGGGAAGAATCCTTTGCGTATTATCAGGCCTGTAAGCCGGAAGAAATGTTTGAAGTAAAGGAAACCACACTGCCTGTCCCGGAAAAGGCGCAGATTTTTGAATCCTTTGTCTGCGACTGCTGCGGCGAAAAAACCGGCGCAAAATGGATGCAAACAGTTGGTGACAAAAAGCTGTGTTTGGATTGCTGTAATAAATAAAAAAATGCGTGTCAGCAGACACGCATTTTTTAATCCCAATCGGGAATGATTTCTTCCCGCATTGGCAAGTTATGAATGATTTCCTGGGTAACGGTTTTGTATTCACCCACATCCGTGGCTTTCCGCAGCCGCTTTCCCAACTTTTCTGCACCTTCAAATTTGCACAGCCAATAATGCCAGTTTTCCTTCAGTCGGAACATAGCATTCCGTGTGCCGCCGAATCCCCGGGTGTATTCATCCAGCAATTCACTGTGGAATTTCTCCAATTTGTCAGCGGTAGTGCCACCGGGGGTAAGAAGTCCCGGATCGGCAATCAAACCTCTGCCTAACATCATGCTTTTTACAGCAGGAAATGCAGCGGAAAAGACGGTAATTTCGCTTCTTGCCCGCAAACTGCCGTTGTAGCAAACGGGCGCTCTGCTTTCCTGCAAGGCATACTGGAAATTCTTCATATCCACAGGCCCGTTATAGAAGTCCTTTCGTACCCGAGGGTGAATGATCAGTTCTTTGATGGGATAGCGATTGTATATCTGCAAAATATTTGAAAATTCTGCAGCGGATTCAAAACCGATCCGGGTCTTGACAGAAATGGGCAGGGGAGCAGAAGAAAAAACGGTATACAAAAAAGAATCAAGACTGTCCAAATCCCGGAGCATTCCCGCGCCTTTTCCCTTGGCGGTGACAGTTCCCGAGGGGCAGCCGATGTTGAGGTTGACCTCTTCGTAACCCAGATCCTTGCATACCCCGGCCATCCAAAGAAAATCTTCCGGTACTTTTGTCAGAAGCTGAGGTACAACACAAAAAACCATGCTGTCAGCCGGAGGCAATTCCCGGGCCTCCCGGGGAGTTAAAGCACGATGAACGGTAGGGGAGAAAAAGGGGGTAAAATACCGGTCAACTCCGGGGAAATATTTATGATGCAGACGGCGGTAAATACTGTCTGTCAGCCCCTCAAGGGGCGCAAAATCATAACGCATAAGCTATCTCCAAAGTGGATTTTTGTCATTATAGCACAGAAAAGAGCCACCTGCAAGGGCGGCTCTTTGGCTTATTAGAATTCACCGGTCCACTCAGGATCCCAGGGGTAGTACATCCGCATAACTTCGCCGCCCCGCTTGTTGGACTCTTCGGCGTAGATGCCGGGCAGAGTCATGGCCAAACCTTCCTTCAGGGTAATGGGTGCGGGCTTGCCGTTTGCAACGGCATCGATGAAGTGATCCATCATAGCAAAGTCCATACCGCCGTGACCGGCATTGATGGCCTTCTGATTTTTCTCGTAGGCAGGAGGCATAAAGGAACCGTCGATTTCCTTCAGCTTGTTATCCAGCTCTCTCTGTGAGTTGTAGCGGATCACAGGCTTGCCGAAACGGTCGATTCGTTCCATATAGCCCTGGGTGCCGAATACACGGTAGCTGTGATGACCAATGTCAGCACGGCAATAGCCGTTGCGCATCAGACGAACAACAATACCGGAATCGGTCTGGAACTGGGCACAGGTCATATCATCCTTGGCCCAACCGCCCTTGATAGCGATCTCGTTGCGGCAACCGGTACCAAAGCAGGAAACTTTCCGCAGTTCTTCATTCAGAATGGTCAGCAGAGGGCCCAGAGAGTGGGTGCAGTAATGGATGGGGCGCAGAAGCTTACGCCAGTTGCCGTTTTCGTTGTAGCCCTTGCTGAACTCGCTGTTGGGGAAGCTCCAGTGGATGTACTCGGCTTCCATGCAATAAGGCTCACCCAGCAGACCCTTTGCGTAAAAGTCCTTCAGCAGAACGGTGAACTTCTGCTCGTTGGGGTTTGCGCCAACGGAGATGATGGCATCGGATTTTTCTGCGGCTTTCCAAAGCATCTCAGCTTCCTTCAGGTTAGCAACTACGGGAATATCTGTCAGAACATTGATGTTCTTTGCCAAAGCCTTGGCGCAGAACTCGGCGTGAATATCCGCACCGGTCTCCACCAGTACGATGTCCAGGTCTGCCTTTTCCAGCATCTCGTCGTAGTCTTCGTAGAAGGTGGCATTGGGGAACAAATCGGCCATAGCGGCAGGAGCCTGCCACTGCTTCTCGAACCAGTTGTGGGTACGGATGTCACAGCCGGCAACGATTTCCACATTGTCAAATTCCGCTGCCAGACGGGTCATGGAGCGGCCTCTGGGGCCAAAACCTACGGTACCGAATCTTAATTTCTTCATAATGATCGTCCTTTCGTAATTAAACATATTTTGCAACCTGCATCAATACAACGGACAGAATACCAAAGCCGATGCTGAGATATTGCAATGTTGTGTAGCGTTCTTTGTAAATAAAGAAGGATACCAGGAAATTTAGCGGCTTATTCAGTGCCATTTTTAATGGCGTAAGCACAGAAAGAGGAATCAATGCAATGGCAGCGAGATTTGCACCGTTTTTTAGGCCGTTCAAAAGACCGGCTGCTGCGCCGTAGGCGCTGCCTTTGAGGAATGTGTGTTTTAGTTCCTTCCATTCCTTCACAAAACCGAGCAAAAGCAGAAACACAGTAGCGCCAGAGAGGGTAATGATCATATACTCGTTGTTAATGTCCGTGCCGAGTTTTGCCTGCTGCATTTTTGCTAAAATGGAAATGAAACCGTTGCTGATCAGGGTAATGAGAGTGGCGATCAGCCAACCAAAGGAGAAATTCTTGTCCTCGTTCTTTTCCTTGTCCTTAGGCCTTCCGTAAAGCATCAGAAAGAAGGAAGCAAAGGTGCAAGCAAGGGCTAAGTAGGTCATATAGTTTTGGGTTTCTCCCAGGAAAAATAATCCGTAGATAATGGGAAATACAAAGCTCATACCGGCAATGGTGTGGGTAATCAAATAATTGCCGACCCGATAGGCAACAAAGGCAAAGTAAAAGCCGGCTGCATAGAGCATGGCATTGATGATGCCGTATACCCAAAGGCCCTTAGGGAAGTGGAAGCCGCCCGTGTCGCTGACAATAAAGAAGATCATAGCAAACAGGCAAATCACGCCGTTAAAAAGAAATCCGCCTGCGCCGTGTTTTTTGCCGTAACGCCGTACCAGCATCACTTCGCCTTGGTTGGCAAAGATATTGGTCAGCAGATAAAGAATCGCCAAGGATATATCCTCCTTTTGTGTTTTCCATATCATATCACAAAGTCCTACCATTAGAAATGGAAAAAATCCATAAATCCCTGTAAAATATCCAGTTTTGTTGACACAAAGGGAATTTCTCGGTATAATTGATGTGGAAAGAGGTGTTACTATGAAGGATATTTGCCAAATCGTTCCTGAGAATGCGAACCAGCGGGATATTGCCTACAAGAATTTTGTCTATGAGGCAGAATTAGACCATTTGTCCCAGCCCTTTGTCCGTAAATATGTGTGTATGCACCTTGCCTTCAAGGGTGAGGCGGTGTTGAAGGCAGAGGGGAAAGAATATAAGCTCACCCCGGGCACCCTTTTTGTCACATTTCCCTATCAAAAGTATGAGATCGCTGACAGTCAGAATTTTACATTCCTCTATATCACCTTCGACGGTGACGCGGCTATTAAGCTGCTGAGCCAATTTGGAATCGATAGAGACCACGCGGTCTATACGGATTTTGGCCACTTGACGGATTTTTGGATGACCTCCATCCGCCGTGTAAATCCCTCCAATATCCTGGTGCTGACGGAGAGCGTGCTGCTGTATACCCTGTCCTATGTGGGGCAGCATCGTTCGGAATCGGCAGCCTATACCAGCCGGGATTTTGATGGAATATTGGAGTACATCGATAACAATTTTGCAGATCCGGAACTGTCCGTGTCCAAGGTGGCGGACATCTTTGATTTCAGCGGGAAGTATTTGTCTGCGCTGTTTGTGAAGAATATGGATATGAAATTCACAGATTATTTGGCGAAAATCCGCATCGAGCAGGCAGCCAAAATACTGCAAGAGGAAAAAGTTCCCATTGCCCAATTAGCAATAAAATGCGGCTATACAGACCCTTATTATTTCTCCAAGGTGTTCAAAAACATCATGGGCGTTCCGCCTTCACAATACCCACCAAAATAGTAAAAAGGACGAGGAAAAATCCTCGTCCTTTTTGCTTGTTATTTAGCCTGTATGTAAAACAGAGCGTTTTGTATGATGAAATTCATATAAGTTTCTACCGCAAGTGTCATACATTCGTTGGTATAGGGGGTGGGGAAATTCTTTGTGGTGAGGTATTCCACCGTGATGGTGGGTACTCCGTACTCATTCCAGATACGACCTTCAAAATACTGGCTGCCCTTTTCATAAGAGCCGGGCACTTTGGAAAGGTCGGAATTTTCCTTTGCGTGACCCAATTGCTTGTAGCGGTGATACATATGATTTGTGGTTTTGTAGTTTGCCACAGCGTTCTCGGAATAATTGATAAAATTAAAATACAGCGCAACATCGGAGGAACAGCTGTCAGCAATGTGGAAGTCCATAACCACATCTGTATCCTCAGCATACTGGGCAAAGCAGGCCATCACATTTTTGCTTTCCTGTTGGGTAAGATTTTTATAATCCCGGTTCAGATCCTGGCCTTTTCCGTTGGTGCGTGTGTGCGTGTTGGAAACACTCCATACATTCACCAAAGGAATCACAACAAACCGGACTTTCTGTCGCAGGGTATAGAGGAGTGTGTCCTCAGGCTTGGCATCGGCAATGAGTTGCATAGTCTTAGCTAAAGCAAAGTAGCCGACCATTTCGTCGCCGTGGGTGCCGCCGTTGAGGAACAGTGTAGTTTCATAATCTTCCGGTTCGTACACGTAGCAGTACATATCATACTCTCCGGTAGCGTCCTTGCCAATGGAACTGCGGGTGATATAGTTGGGGTATTTTTCCCGCAACGGCTCATAGAGATTGTTGACAAATTCTTCGGATGTCCAGTTAGCATCACCCAGAGTCTTATCTTTGATGATGTCGCCGACAGGCTCTGGGATGTACCAGGGACCTTGGGTGTCTGTTTGTTGAACGATGGTACGCTCACCGATATAGATGGGATCGGAAGAACCGGTATAAACAACTAAATACTCATCGGTGGAATATGTCCGGCAGTTATACATAAAGCGGATTTCTTTGCTGGGGTTTTGAACAGGAGCCTTGAGGGCTGTGCCGTTAGTAAGCTGTTGTCCGACAGTAAGACTGCGGGGGTCGGCGGAAAAACTTGTAGCCGCAGCGCAGGGGACACCTGCAGGAATCTTCACCTCATAGCATTTGCCGTATTCACCCTTAAACACAAATGCGCCAACATTGGTCTGATTTGTAACATCCAGTGTGGATTGCCCGGATTGACCCAGCACAATTCCGGGCGCATACAGGTCCTTGGAGAAAATATCCTTGGGCAGGAAAGGCGCATCTTCTGCAGCGTTGTATGTAGTCAATTTTGTTTTATTTGTGCAGGCGGCCAGGGTGAAAACTGTGATGACAACCAGCAGCAAGGCGATGATACTCTTCATAATTATAGTTATCCTTTCGATTTGATTATAGTTCTCGGTTCCGTGATTATATTATATAGCATATCTTATGAAGTTGTAAAGAATCTATAAAAATGGCCTTGCTATCACTTTGAAGATGTGCTAAGATGTTTGGAAGGGGGAATAGAACTATGGAAATGCTCCAACTGCGCTATTTTTATGAAAGTGCTTTGGCAGAAAGCTTTTCAAAAACTGCCCAAAAGTATATGGTGCCCGCATCTTCCGTGTCGGCTTCCGTGAGACGGCTGGAACAGGAACTGGGTACAGAATTGTTTGTACGAACAGGAAATCGCATTGAACTGAACGAAAATGGCAAGCGTTTTTTAGAGACTGTCGGTAACACACTGACCCAACTGGATGTTGCGGTCAACACGATTACGCAGCAACCCGCTGAAAAACAAACCATATCCATCTTGGCCCATTGTGCCCGTGAAACCTTAGTATACTGGATAACAAGATTTTATCGCATGTATCCGTCGGTTTCCTTTAAGATGAATTTCGAAGACACTCCGGAGAATTACGGGAAATACGATATTATTGTCAGTTCTCACGAAGTTGGTTTGGAAAATTATGAATCCTTCCCGTGGCGTAAATTCTATATTCGTGTTGAGGCGTTGGATACAGATCCTCTTTGCAGAGGGCCTGTAACATTAAGCCAGCTTCGAGACCGTGTATTTGTTACAACAAAGGCAAACAAGGGGAGCTTTCAGATTTTTACCAAAGCCTGTGAGCTGCAAGGCTTTACTCCCAAAGTGTTTTTGGAGTGCGATGATTATAGTTGCCGAACTAAAGCGTTGATGACCGGTATATGTCTTGGCTTAAATTTGGGAAGGCGGGATGAGAATGCCCGAAATACCAATACGCAGTTTCTATCAATCACTGACTTTAATGAAGAATTTCTTATGAAGGTGTTTTATAGAAAAGAGCATTGTGACGGACATATTAAATTGTTTTTGGACCTGCTGAAAAGCTATGTGGTAACAACATAAAAGGACGAGGGATTTTCCCTCGTCCTTTTTTCTTAAACTTCTGTAATCACAGGCAAAATCATAGGATTGCGCTTGGTGGTCTTGTACAGGTAACCGCTCAAGTCATTCTTGATGGCGGATTTTAAGGTCGCATAATCCCGGATGCGTTTGCGGCCGCACCGGTCAATGGCTTCCAGTACCACGTTCCGCAGTTCGTCCATCAGCTCCTCGGATTCCTTCACATAAATAAAACCTCTGGTGATGATATCCGGGCCGGAGAGGATCTCTCCGTCCAAACCGCTGATGTTGACACATACCACGATCATACCGTCCTGGGCCAAATGCTTCCGATCCCGCAGGACCACGCTGCCCACATCGCCTACACCGGTGCCGTCCACAAAGACCTTGCCGGCAGGTACAGTGCCGTTTTCTTTGCAGGTTTTGCCGGTGAATTCGAACACAGAGCCAATCTCGCCGATCCGCACATTCTTGGCAGGCATACCCACCGTAGTGGCAAGCCTTCCGTGGATCTGCAAATGCCGCTGTTCGCCGTGAACAGGCAGGAAAAATTTGGGCTTACAAAGAGCGTGAATGATTTTCAGTTCTTCCTGGCAGGCGTGGCCGGAAACATGCAGACCCTCGCTCTTTTCGTAAACCACCTCAGCGCCCTTCCGGTACAGCTCATTGATGATCCGGGAGACCGCCTTTTCGTTACCGGGAATGGCAGATGCGGAAATGATGACCCGGTCGCCGGATTGGATGTCCACCTGCTTATGGGTGGAGAAAGCCATCCGGTACAGAGCGGACATGTTTTCGCCCTGGGAGCCGGTGGAAACGATCACAACCTTGTTCTTGGGTAAACTCTTGGTAGCGGCCAGGTCCACCAAAACCCCGGCAGGGAGCTTGATGTAGCCCAATTCCTGGGCGACCTTCAGCATATTCTCCATACTCCGACCGGTGACAGCCACCTTTCTGCCATAGCGGTGGGCGGTAGCCAATACCGCCTGGATGCGATGCATATTGGATGCAAAGGTGGTAACGATGATCCGGCTGTCGCAGTTCTTGAACTGACGATCAAGACCCTCTGCCACAACATTTTCGCTGGGTGTGTAGCCGGGCCGCTCCACATTGGTGGAGTCGCACAGCAGCGCCAGAACACCAGCATTACCCAGTTCGCCGAACCGGGTCAGATCGATCATGCCGTCCTTGGCTGTGGTGTCGATCTTGAAGTCGCCGGTCATCACCACTGTGCCCACCGGGGTGTGGATGGCGAAGGCCACCGCATCGGCGATGGAGTGGTTCACATGGATAAACTCCACGGTAAAACAGCCGGCCTTTACCACATCGCCGGGTTTGTGAGTCACCAGCTTCACAGCGTCCTGCAGCCGGTGTTCCTCTAACTTCAGCCGAATAAGGCCGTTGGTCATAGCAGTGCCGTGAATGGGACAGTTCACCTGCTGCATACAGTAGGGGATAGAACCGATGTGGTCCTCGTGACCGTGGGTAATGAACATACCCCGCAGCTTTTTGGCGTTCTGCACCAGGTAGCTGAAGTCGGGGATCACCAGATCCACGCCGTACATTTCTTCATCGGGGAAACCAACGCCGCAGTCCACCACGATCATATCTCTGCCGTATTCCAAAACGGTAATATTCTTACCGATCTCGTCCAGTCCGCCAAGGGGAATAATTTTCAGTTTTTCTGCCAATTGTAAATAACTCCTTTCAAAATTAGACATAGCAAATCTGCAGCCGTTTGGTGCTTTTCATGGCCCTGTACCGCCCAAAAGCAACAAAAACGCCTGCTGATATATGGATTTTCTCTCTTGCCCGGGACTGCCTACCCGGAGCTTCTTTGTTGATTATAACACAAAAATGCCCGCTTGTATACCTTAAATTTTGAAGTTACAAAACAGTAACAAAAATATACGGAAAAAGTTAAAAATAGTAACATAAATATACGGAAATATGACAATAAGAAACAAATTAAAACATTGACTTGGTTATTCCGATATGAGAAAATATAAATGAACAGGAAAGAGGTGATTCCGATGGACCCAAAGCGCTTTTACAACAGTTTGTACGAATGCGGGACTGCACATAAAAATTGAGGTGATGATTATGAAAAAAATAGTTTACATATTGCTTTTGGCGCTGCTGCTCACCGCCTGCGGCAAAGAAAAAACGCAAGAACCAACAGTTACCACTGACCCAACCACCGCACCAACCACCGCCACGGCAATGGCAGAAGTGGATAAATTCCAAAAATTTATAAAAGACAACTGGTGGTATTGGCGGGCTTTGGGCTGTACCTTTGAAAAACCGGAAGATGTTTCTGCAGAATTCTTCTTCTATATGGGTTTATCTGCAGAAGATGAAAAAACCTTCAACACGACAATAACCGTGGAGGAACAGGCCGCACTCGATGATATCTACCTTCAGAAATACGGAAAGGAACCTCCTACTGTCGGCAGCACGATAAAACTTCCTGTGGAAGCTATGAACAAAGCACTGTCCATTCTGGATATAACCGTTGAGGATATTGAAATCCCCAGCCATTGGTTGTACTACGATAAGACGGATGCCTACTATTTCTGGGTCAGCGATGCCTACGGCGTTGTTGGTTGGAAAGTAACAGAGGTGGAAAAAGGCACAAACGGCATTGAGAAAGTTTATTGGGAAACTTCACAGAGTCACTGGAATACCGCAACTGAGGAATTTTACTTAAATGGTGTAAAAATGGTAATGACGCTGCAGGAAAAACCAGATGGCAGCTACTTGGTTTTGTCCAATCTGCCTGTGGAACCGGTGGGGCCTGTTACCGCGGATGACTTCACACAGTTTTTTAAGGATGAATACTGGTATAAGCGGGCATTGGGTTGTACCTTTGAAAAACCGGAAGATATTTCGCTCAGGTTTTATTTCTACACAGGTATAGGCGAACACGGTCATAACGATTACAAATATTTCACTTCCGAAGAACAAGCTTTTTTGGCCAAGGCCTACAAGGATAAATACGGCAGGGAAGAATATACGATGGCAACCAGATTGCCGGTTAAAAAGATTGAAAAGGCCTTATCGATTTTGGGTGTAACCTTGGAAGATGTTGAGATCCCTGAAAGTTGGGTGTACTACGATAAGACGGATGCCTACTATTTCTGGGTCAGCGATGCCTACGGCGTTGACAGCTGGAAAGTAACAAAGGTGGAAAATGGCACAAACGGCATTGTGAAGGTTTATTGGGAAGGTCCGCAGAGACACTTGAATACCGCAACCAACAAATTTTACAGGGAAGATTATCCAAGAATGGTAATGACTCTGCAGAAAAAGCCGGACGGAAGGATTTTTGTCCTGTCCAATCTTCCTGTGAATAATACAAGATAAAAAAGAACGGCCTTGGGCCGTTCTTTTTTTATGCCAAAAGTGAAAATCCCTGTTGCACTTTTCGGCGATCTGTTATATTATAAAGAATAATGGACTATTCTGGGTAGTATACCCATTTGTAAGGAGGCGACCCAAGTGAAAAAGAAGCTTCGCAGAATACTGCAGCCCAATATGGGCATCTATTTGGCCCTGTTCCTGGTATTCATCATCGCAACGGCTGTTTTCCGTCAGTTTGTCCTTGCCGGGTTGCAGATGGGTGTTTGGCTGCTCCTTTTGGCTGCGTATCTGTTGCACTATGCCCGCCGGAAAAAGCAGGTAAAAGACTTTGTTGAGAAAACCATAAACCAGCAGGCCGGCGTGTCCGGGCAAAAGCCGCCCTTTCCCATGGCGGTGGTGCGTATGGCAGACGGTGACATTGTGTTTGCCAATGACCGCTTTCTCAAGCTCACCGGTCTGAACGATACCTTGAAAGAACGAAATATCAGTGATGTTCTGTCCGGATTTGATATTCAGTGGCTTTCCGAGGGCAAAAATGAATACCCCTATGATGTGCGGTATGCAGGCCAGCGTTTCAGAGTGTACGGCTCTGTGATCCAGGACAGTGAAGCGCCGGAGATCCAGTTGGGCGTGATGTATTTTGCAGATCTGACCGAACTGTATCAGATACGGGATGAATATATCCGCTCCCGCCCCGTGGTATCCATTATTTTGGTGGACAACTATGAGGAACTGACCAAGAACCTGTCCGAGGGCGCAATGTCCTCACTCAACGCCAAGATCAACGATGCCATCACCCAGTGGACAGAAAGCTACCACGGCCTCCTGCGCCGGTTAGAGCGAAACCGCTACCTGTTTGTTTTTGAAAAGCGGGATTTGAAACGGGCTATGGATGACAAATTCTCCCTTTTGGAGGATGTGCACGCTATTACCAGCCCGTCCGGCCTGGCCGCATCCATATCTTTCGGCTTGGGTGTTGAGGGCGAGACCTTTGAGGAGGGCTTTGAGTTTGCATCCCTGGCCATCGAGATGGCTCTGAGCCGCGGCGGTGACCAGGCAGTTGTGAAGGATCGCATCAACTTCAATTTCTACGGCGGCCGCAATAAGGAAGCTGAGCAGCGCAGCAAGGTGCGTTCCCGTGTGACAGCCAACTCATTGATGGAGCTGATCGGAAAGAGCAGCCGTGTGCTGATCATGGGTCACAAAAATGCGGACCTGGATGCCATCGGCGCAGCGCTGGGCATCTACTGTATGTGCCGAAAGAAGGGTAAGCCTGCCCATATCGTGCTGGACATGCAGGAAAATATGGCTCCGGATTTCATAAAGGAGATCCGCCAGGACTCTGTGTATGCGGATGCCTTTATTACCGGGCAGGATGCAATGCTTTTAAGCGATAACCGTACCACCCTGGTGGTAGTGGATACCAACCGCCCGGACCAGGTGGAGTGCAGACCTTTGCTGGAGGCAGTGCCCCAGGTGTGCGTGGTGGACCACCATCGCCGTGCTGCAGATTATATCAATCCTGTTGTGGTCAATCTCCATGAGCCTTACGCATCTTCCGCATCGGAGCTGGTAACGGAGCTGTTGCAGTATGCAGTTGAAATGAATGATGTTCTGCCCATCGAGGCCAAGGCGCTGATGGCTGGCATCTTCTTAGATACCAAGAGCTTTAATATCCGTACCGGTGAGCGTACCTTTGAGGCCGCCGCATTCCTGCGGCAATTGGGCGCGGATACGGTGGAGGTTAAAAAGCTGCTGCAGAACGATTTCCAGGATACGGTGGAAAAGTACCGGATCATCCAGTCCGCAAGACTTTACCGCCAGGACATCGCCATTGCCAAACTGGATTCCGGTACCACACGGGTGCTGGCATCCCAGGCGGCAGATGAACTTTTAAACATTACCGGCATCAGCGCATCCTTTGTGCTGTATCCGGATGGGGAGCGGGTGATGGTTTCTGCCCGTTCCATTGGTGAAACCAATGTACAGGTGGTTTTGGAACCCCTTGGCGGCGGCGGCAACACCGCAACCGCAGGCGCCCAAATCACCGGCAAGACCGTGGACGAAGTCCTGGATATGTTGGTGGAATCCATAGATAAATTCTTTGAGGAGTAAAAATTATGAAAGTTATTTTGTTACAGGATGTTAAGGGTAAGGGCAAGAAGGGCCAGATGCTGGAGATCTCCGACGGCTACGCACGGAATTTCCTCCTGCCCAAGAAACTGGCTATTGAGGCTACCCCCGACGCTATCAACACCATGCGTATGAACGATAAGGCTGCCGCGGAGCGCGCCGCCAAGGAGCGCGCCGAAGCACTGGAAATCTCCCACAAGCTGCGGGAGATGACCCTGGTAGTCACTGCCAAGGGTGGCGGCGCCGGTAAGCTGTTCGGTTCTGTCACCAGCCAGGAAATTGCCGATGCCTTGAAGGCTAAGTCCGGTATTGCCATCGACAAGCGGAAGATCGTGCTGTCCGATTCTATCAAGAATGTGGGTACCTACACTGTTCAGTGCAAACTGGGCTATGAGATCACCGCACCGCTGACTGTGAAGATCGAGGAAGTGTAAAGAAATAAACCTTACAGAAAGGAGATTTGGGTATGGATGAAGAACTGATCGTGAAACAGCCACCCTATTCTCTGGAAGCTGAGCAGGCGGTGCTGGGTTCTATTTTGATCGACAGCCGCTGTCTGCCGGATGTAATCGAAAAAGTCAGTCCCAAGGACTTCTATTTGCAGCAGAACCGGGAGATTTTTGAAACGGTCTATACCATGTTCAATTTCTCCGAAACCGTTGACCCGGTCACTGTGCTGGATAAAATGCGAGAGCTGGGCGTTTTCCACGACAATTCCCGTGACTATATCATGCAGCTTATGGAGATTACCCCCACCGCGGCCAATGCGGTGCGCTATGCCGGTATCGTCCGGGAAAAGGCAATGCTCCGGGCGCTGGGCGATGCTTCTACGGATATTTCCAAAATGGTCCAGGAGCAGGTGGGTACTACCGGTGAGATCCTGGAAGCTGCAGAAAAGAAGATTTACAATATCCGCAAGGGTGAGACCGGTGATTCTTTGGAGCACATCGGTGTGACACTCCATAAGGTCTTTGACCGCTTGAAGGTGCTGAGCCAATCGGATTCTGCCATTCCCGGCCTTTCCACCGGTATGGTGGATCTGGACAAGAAGATTAACGGCTTGAACAATTCGGATTTGCTGTTGGTTGCTGCCCGTCCCGCTATGGGTAAATCCGCATTTTCTTTGAATATTGCCTTGAATGTGGCAAAAAAGACCAATAAGACTGTGGCAATGTTCAACTTGGAAATGTCCCGGGAGCAGCTTGCTATGCGTCTGCTGGCTATTGAAAGCTTTGTGGACGGCCAAAAAATGGCTACCGGCAAACTCTCTGAGGACGAGTGGAATCGGCTGAGTATGGCAGCGGTTGCTCTGAGCCAGACGGATATTCGCATTGACGATAACCCCTCCATCACTGTGGCGGAAATGAACGCCAAATGCCGCCGGGTGGAGAATTTGGGACTTGTGGTCATTGACTATTTGCAGCTGATGAACGGCTCCGGCTACGGCAAGGGCGGCGACAGCCGTGTGAACGTGGTCAGTGAGATATCCCGTTCGTTGAAGATCATGGCCAAGGAACTGAATGTTCCCGTTATCTGCCTCAGCCAGCTGTCCCGTGGCCCGGAAAGCCGTACGGATAAGCGGCCTATGCTCTCCGACCTCCGGGAATCCGGCGCTATCGAGCAGGATGCCGATGAGGTACTGTTCCTGTACCGGGACGAGTATTATAACGAAAACAGCGAGGATAAGGGCGTTGCCGAGTGCATTGTGGCAAAGAACCGCCACGGTGAAGTTGGCACAGTGAAGCTCCAGTGGATTCCTCAGTATCAGACCTTTACCGACCGGGAGTGGAAACATGCTGAATAAGCTGACAGCCTTTATCCGCCGTTATAAAATGGTAAATCCCGGCGATAATGTGGTATGTGCGGTGTCCGGTGGTGCGGATTCTATGGCGCTGCTGTGGGCAATGTATCTGCTGAAGGACAAGCTGAATATCCGCTTGTCTGCCGCCCATTTCAACCACCGCCTGCGGGGTGAGGAATCTGACCGGGATGAAGCCTTTGTGGCAGATTTCTGCAAGGGTTATGGCATCGATTTTGTTGCCGGCTCCGGGAATGTGGTTGCCGGACCGAAGGGTTTGGAAGCTGCTGCCCGGGAGGCGAGATATGCCTTTTTGCGCAGCTTGCCCGGCAAGATCGCCACAGCCCATACCGCTTCCGATAATGCAGAAACCGTGCTTTTACATTTGGTGCGCGGCACTGGCCTAAAGGGCCTGGGCGGTGTGACCCCCGTGAACGGCTGCGTGATTCGCCCCATGCTGACTGTCACCCGGGAAGAGGTGCTGGCATTCCTGGAAGAATACAGCATTCCCTTTGTGGAGGATAGCTCCAATGGGGAAGATGATTTCCTCCGCAACCGCCTGCGGCATCATATTGTGCCGCAGCTAAAAAAAGAAAACCCCAGTTTATCCCAAAATCTTTCTGCAATGGCGCTGCGCCTGCGGCAGGATGAAGAGGCGCTCGACACCATCGCGGAAGAAAAGTACACAAATAAGGTAACGGATTTGCTGGCGTTGCACCCGGCGATCCGTAGCCGTGTGCTGGCAAAGATCCTTTTGAAGGCCGGTGTGAAAGAGCCGGAGGCTGCGCATATTGCCGCATTGGAGGGATTGCTGATTTCCCCAAAACCCTCTGCAAAAGCGGAGTTTCCCGGCGGCGTGACCATCGCCCGGAACTATGATATGCTGGAAACAGCGCTGAAAACGGAGGGAATTACTGCCCGGGAATTGACCGACGAACTAAGTATTGCAGGCTACCGAATCACCTGCGAACCCAATACCCGGTCAGAGCAAACTGCCTGGTCTTTTGCGGTCGTGCCCCGGGGTAAAATGATGATTCGCTGCCGACAGGAGGGGGATACCATCCGCCTGAATGCCGGTACAAAGAGCCTAAAAAAGCTGTTCATTGACAAAAAGATCCCCGCATCCCTGCGAAACACCATACCTGTGATCGCAGACGCGGCTGGTGTTTTGGGAATTGCCGGCATCGGCGCCAATGTGGACAGACTTTCTACTGATACCAATGCAGTACGCATTACCATAGAGAAATTATAGATAGAGAGGTTCCGTTATGGAAAATAACATTCAGAAAGTCCTCATCAGCCAGGAGCAGATCCGGGCCAAGGTACAGGAGATGGCAGCGCAGATATCTGCCGAATATGCCGATAAAGACCCGGTGTTTGTGGGTGTCTTAAAGGGCGTGGTGATCTTCTTTGCGGATATGGTCCGGGAGATCAGCATTCCCTGTGAGATTGATTTTATGTGTCTGTCTTCCTATGGCGGAACAAATTCTTCCGGCAATGTGGTGGTGAAGAAGGACCTGTCCGTGGACATCAAGGGCCGCCATGTGGTGATTTTGGAGGATATTTACGACACCGGCCGTTCTCTGGATTTTACCCGGAAGTACCTGCTGAGCAAAGAGCCTGCTTCCTTGAAGATCTGCACTCTGCTGGATAAGCCCGAGCGGCGGGTGGATGGCATCACCCTGGTGCCGGATTATGTGGGCTTTACCATTCCCAACGAGTTTGTGGTGGGCTATGGCCTGGACTTTAATGAGCATTACCGGAATCTGCCCTATGTGGGTGTCTTGAAGCCGGAAGCATATGAGAAATAAGGAGAAAACGCGATTTTGAAAAAGCTGAAACTGACAACTGTCATTTTTTATATTGTTATTTTGGCGCTGCTGTTTTCCTGGATATTTGGCCTCTTTGGCAGCAGAGTGGATAATATCACCCGCTCCCAAATGACCACGATGATCCAGCAGGGCCAAGTGAAGCGTTTTGTTGTAGAAGGGGAGTATATTCAGCTTTGGCTGCACACTCCTTATGAAGGCAAAACGGAACTTGTGGGCAAGCTTGCCGATCCGGAAGGCTTCCTGCAGAGTATGCAGACCACCCTGGAGGAACAAACCAAGAACGGCACATTGGAAAGCTATGACCTTGTTGCCGGGAAAAAGGCATCCCCCTGGGACTATGTATTTCCCATCATCGTAGCAGGCCTGGTGATTTTGCTGGCCTGGGCGCTGCTGATGGGCAGGGCAAATCAGAATAACCCCATGGCCAATTTTGGCAGAGCCCGTGTCGGCCACGGCCAACCCGGCGGAAAGAAGATCACATTTGCCGATGTGGCCGGTGTGGATGAGGAGAAGGCTGAGCTGCAGGAGGTGGTTGACTTCCTCCGCAACCCCAAGAAATTTGCCGACATTGGCGCAAAGATCCCTCACGGCATTTTGCTTTCCGGCGCCCCCGGTACCGGTAAGACTATGCTGGCCCGCGCAGTGGCCGGTGAGGCGGATGTGCAGTTTTTGTCCATCTCCGGCTCCGACTTTATGGAGATGTATGTTGGCGTGGGTGCAAGCCGTGTCCGTGACCTGTTTGAGCAGGCGAAGAAGATCGCTCCGGCAATCATCTTCATCGACGAGATCGATGCTGTGGGCCGTAAGCGCGGCTCCGGTATGGGTGGCGGCCACGATGAGCGTGAGCAGACCTTGAATCAGCTGCTGGTTGAAATGGACGGCTTCAGCAGAACAGAGGGCGTTATCGTCCTGGCAGCTACCAACCGCCCGGATATTTTGGATCCGGCACTGCTCCGACCCGGCCGTTTTGACCGTCAGATCTATGTGAACGCCCCCGATGCCAAGGGCCGTGAGGAGATCCTCAAGGTCCACGCAAAGGATAAGCGGCTGGACGATTCTGTTTCCCTTAAGACCATCGCCCTGTCTACATCCGGTTTCACCGGCGCAGACCTGGCAAACCTTCTGAACGAAGCAGCCATCCTGGCAGCCCGGGAGAATCGCCCGGTGCTGAATATGGATGATATGAACGAAGCCATGATGAAGATCCTGGCAGGCCCGGAAAAACGGAGCCGTGTCCGTCTGAAAAAGGATCTGCAGATCACCGCTGTTCACGAGGCCGGTCACGCAGTGGCTATGCACAGCCTGCCCACCCACGACCCTGTCCACCAGATTTCCATCATTCCCCGTGGCCATGCATTGGGCTTGACCTGGACGCAGCCCAAGGAAGACAGCAACCATCTGACCCGCAACGAGATGTACGAGCAGATCGTTGGCCTGCTGGGTGGCCGTGTGGCGGAAGCTTTGTTCTTAAAGGACATTTCCACCGGTGCATCCAACGATATCGACAGAGCCTCCAAGCTGGCCCGGGATATGATCGCCCGGTACGGCATGTGTGAGAGCCTGGGTACTGTGTCCTATACCGGTGGCGATGAGCTGTTCATTGGCCGTGACTATGAGAAGGTAAAGGGCTATTCCGAGAAGGTTGCCGGCACCATTGACGATGAAGTCAAGGCCTTGATGGATAAGGCTTACGACCACTGCCGTGAGATCCTTACCCGGGATGCGGACAAGATGAAGAAGGTGGTGGAGTTCCTCCTGGAGAACGAAACCATGACCGGTAAGCAGTTTGCTGACTGCATGGCAGGTAAGGAGATCAGCGAGGCTGAAAAATCTACCCTGTTTGATTTTGCAAAAACCGAAGAGGAGTAAATGAAAAGAGCGTGTCAACCGACACGCTCTTTTTAATGTTCCCGATTCTCAATAAACCGCCACAGATAATCCCAATCGGCAAATACCGCGTTTTCAATTCTTTCTCCGGCTCGTAGATACTCAAAATGATTAACTTGTGTTTGGGACAGCCGTACAGGTGCGTTGGCAGGGGAGATGAGCAAAACGGGAATAACCTCTTTTTCACTGCTGACAGTCCAATTCCTATTTCCCAAACTTCTGCGCCTTGCACCGGTCAGCCCGATCGGGGTGCCTCCAACATATTCGCGCCTTGAGAAATATTGGGTTGCCGAATATTCTTTTAAGCTCCAGAAGTGAATATCGCAGTGCTTCCGCAATAGACCAAACAGTTTGATGCTATATACTGTGCTGTCGGTTTCAATCTGTACAAGGTGTTTGTTGCGGTTATTGGGCAGCAAACAGGAAAGGGGTAGTTTGCAGGTGTAGCCATGCTGTTTTGCAAACCTGCGCAGAACTGTAAAAAGCCAAATTCTTTTCAGAATAAAACGCAAAAACAGCCACGCAGTTATGATTAACGTAATGACTATCAAAATCTGTATGGACTTCATAATAACACCCCGCTTTCTAAATGTATTATATCATACACGCAGGGATTTGTACAGTGTTTTACAGTGCGTAGAAAAATATAGCTAAGAATTGCAGTACACTTCCCAGTACCACGAAGATGTGGAATACCGAGTGCATCCAGGGCATTTTAGAGCCAATGCCGTACAGCACAGCGCCGATGGTGTAGGCGATGCCGCCGAACAGGAGAAGAAGAAAGCCCGGCTTCGTCAGTACAGCCACTGCTTGCGGCAGGAAGAAGATGATACCCCAACCCATCAGAATGTAGCAGACCATAGAAAAGGCGTTATATTTTTTAAGATCGATGGCTGTGAGAGTGCCTGCCAAAAATGCCAAGGCCCATTCAGCAATCAGTACGCTCCAACCGATTACCGGATATACCGGTACGAATGCCGAAAGCATAATGGGTGTGTAGGTGCCGCAGATCAGAAAATAAATGGTGCAGTGATCAATGACCTGCATGACCTTCTTGCCGGTGCCTGGCCGCAGACCGTGGTACACGCTGGACATGCAGTACAGCGTGATCATCATGCCGCCGTAAATGGCAGAGCCAATAACTCCGGGGATGTTACTTTCCAAGGCGGATTTTAATACACAGGCAACCAAAATCAATACACCCAATCCACCGCCTACGATGTGGGTAACCATATTCATAATTTCCTCGCCCCGGGAGTAGTTGGGCAGAAGCCTGTCCCGAAGCTTAATGCGTTTTGCCATCATATCGCCCCTTTCCTGCTGTGATCATTATACCACCCGGCAGACAAAAAGCACCCTACAGCATAGTTTTTTGCTCCCGGAAGGAGAGAAAAGCGGTTCTCTTCCAAGTAGAGCAGTAGATTTCGCTGGTAGAATGTACAACTTGCACAAAAAGAGAACGCAAAATTTGGCATCGTTACAGGAAATTTACAAAAAGTTTTGATGCTTATTTGGAAAATCTATGCTATAATATTAGTGGCGGCAGGGAAGCCGCCATACTTATGGGAGGCACCTTTATGAATAACATATTGTTTTTCTTAACCCCCAAGGCAATGTGTGCCTTGGTATATGATGATTACACCATCCGTCAAGCCCTGGAAAAAATGGAATCTGCCGGCTATGCGGCTTTGCCCATTCTCAATAAGCGGGGCGAATACCGGGGCACCGTTACTGAGGGTGACCTGCTGTGGGCACTGAAGAATCTGTGCTATATGGATATGCGCCAGGCAGAGGCCAGAAAGATTATGGAGATTGATCGCCGCAAGGACAATGTACCCGTCCGTGTCACCACCGATATGCAGGACCTGGTCCAACGGGCCAGCGGTCAGAACTTTGTGCCGGTGGTGGACGATAAGGATACCTTCATTGGCATCGTTACCCGAAGCGCCATTATGAAATACTGCTACCAACAGCTTTTCCCGGAAAAGTAGTGAAATGCCGCCCTTTGGGCGGCATTTTTCTATGGTTGAAATCTTTTCTGTTTTCTGTTAAAATAAAGAAAACTATGCCCCGGAGGGAAATATGAACGACGAAAAGTTGAAACAATATCTTGGTATACATATTATGACACACCGCAAGGGTATGGGCTTGACCCAGGCTGGCCTTGCAGAAAAACTGAATTATTCCGATAAAGCGGTTTCCAAATGGGAGCGGGGCGAGTCCATTCCGGATGTGCTGACACTTATGCAGCTTGCGGAGCTGTTTGGTGCGAAGGTGGATGACCTGCTCCGGGACCCCAATGAGCTGCCGGAGGAAACCGGTGCTGTGGTGGGAAAGATGGAAAAGGCTGTGGAGAAGACCCTTAAGCGGAAAGCAGACAAAAAAAGCATCTTGGGCCTTAGCTCTCTGCTGGTGTGGTTTGTGGCGCTGCTGGCCTTTGTGGTGATCTCTTCCTTGGGTATCGAAAAGAGTTGGATCGCCTTTATCTATGCCATTCCTGCCGATGCTATCGTGCGGCTGAGCCTGCTGTCCGCCTGGCATGATTTTCGTTGGAACAAGACGCTGATTTCCGTTATGGTATGGGGTGTCCTGCTGAGCCTGTATTTGTCGCTGCTGCTGTTTTTGCAGGAGAATGTATGGAAACTGTTCCTGTTGGGTGTTCCCGGCCAGATCGCTGTGCTTTTGTGGTTCCGTATGATCCGCAAGCCCAAGGAGGAGCAGAATGGATAAATCCGCTTTGCGCCGGGAAATCCGGGAAAAGAAAAAAGCGATGTCCCTGTCGGAAATTGAAGAGCGCAGCGCCCGCTTGGGAGAATTGTTTGCGCAGACCGATGCCTACCGGCAGGCAAAGACTCTCTATGGCTATATGCCCTATAACCAGGAGGTCCGCACTGTGCCGATTCTGGAGCGGGCAATTCGGGATGGCAAAAAGGTTGCTGTTCCCAAGGTCTACGGGGATACCATGAAGTTCATATACTTAGACGATTTGACCCAGGTTGCAAACAGTGATATGGGTATTCCCGAGCCTGTTGCTGATGAGCCTGTAGCCGATGACAAGACTGCGTTGGTTCTGATGCCGGGCCTGGCTTTTGATGAAGCCGGTCACCGGATCGGCTACGGCGGCGGTTTTTACGATAAGTTTCTGACCGCAGAACCGGATCACCCCACCGTGGCTTTGTGCTATGATTTTCAAATGTATGCTCACTTGGATACAGAGGAATTTGATATTCCTGTGGATATGGTAATTTGGGCATAAGAAACAGGAGCATGGTATGCATATTCCCTCTGTTACTACGGATAAACTGGAACTGGTAACCTTTCAGCAGGCGCTGAAGGCTGCCAATACTCCCAGCGATACCTATGATATTGGAAAATGGCTGTATGCGCCCAATTTCTATTCGGAGTACCGGTATATTTTGGGTACCCGGGGTGAGAATCCCTTGATCTGCATCGGCATCAATCCCTCCACCGCCCAGCCGGGAGATTTGGACAATACACTCAAATCCGTGGAGCGGATCGCTTTGGGCAATGGTTTTGACAGCTTTATTATGTTCAATGTCTATGCCCAGCGGGCTACTGACCCGGATGCTATGGAGAAAACCTGCAATATGCAGCTCCACCGGGAGAATTTAGAAGCCTTCCGTTATGTGCTTTCTATATCCAGTAAGCCTGCTGTGTGGGCCGCTTGGGGTACGATCATAGAAAAGCGGGACTACCTGCCTGCTTGCCTGCGTGATATGTTGCAGGTAGGCAATGAATACGACGCGGCTTGGTACTGTGCCGGGCGTGTCAGTAAAAAAGGACACCCCCATCATCCTCTTTACCTGCGGAAGGATGAAAAGATCCGCCCATTTGATGTGGATGGATACCTGGAAACTTTGTGATTTGGAGGCCACTACATGGAAGAACAGTGCGAAACCTGTTGGCATTACGATTACGATGAAGAATACGAAGAGTATTACTGCAAGATGGACTTGGATGAGGACGAGGTGTACAGGCTTTACACCAACCCCAAGGCTCGCTGTCCGTATTATAGGCAGGGGGATGACTATACCCTGGCAAGGAGGCAGTAAATGAAACGGTTATTATGGATACTGTTGGCAATTGTGTTGTTGGCTGGCTGTTCTAAAAAGCAGCCCGCAACGGAGCAGACAGAACCCACATCTGTCACAATAGCACCAACTGAACCCGGTTTGTATGTGCCGGGCAGTGACCAGGAGAAGCAGACCGCTGGCGCTGTGCGCAGCTATTCTCTGCAAGACGGCGAGTGGTTTGGGCTTTCTTCCGTGGGTGCAGATGTGCTTGTGACGGGTAAAAATACAATGCTGCTGGTCAGTGGTGAGCAAGGCTGGGCCACAAAGGCAGATGTGACCGCGTTGTCTGCAGAAACAGAAATGGATACCCACACCACGGGTGTCGGTTATTATGACCCGGAATCCCGGACGGTGACAGTATTGGATGCTGAGCTGCAGATGGTAACGCAGAAAGTCCTGCCTGAGGATATAAAAGGCGCGCCGGTCATCAGTATGATCCGTAACGAAGCCTACTATTTCAACGGAACTGAGATCCGGGCAATGGAACTTACCCCCGGTGCGTCTCGCTCCCGACTTCTGCGGCAGCAGAAGTCTATGGAAGCTCTTTTACCCGATGATTATTTTGATGGAAATGTGCTTTCCTGTCGGGTGAAGGATGCAACAGGGGAGATTCGTACGGAGTATTTCTCTTCGGAAACTGGGCAGACCTATAGCCAGGACCAGGATATTGAAAAAATGCAGACCTTTAAGGACATGTATTTTATCGAAAGAATGGATATATATGCCAAACAACAGATTTTTGGCGTCCGAAACGGAGAAAAGCAAAGCTTTTTGCTGCAGCCGGCAGAAAATGCTTTGCTTGTGCCGGTATTGGAAATGAACGGTGTTGTTTCCGGCCAGGATACGGAAAAAGGTCTGGATCTGTCTTTCTACGATTTGACAACAGGTAAGCGCACAGCGCAGGTGGTGCTGCCTGCAATCAAGGCAGTGAAGGCTATCCACTGCAACGACGCGTACATTTGGATACTTGCCCAGGAAGGGGAGAAGCAGGCGCTGCTTCGTTGGGATATTACCAAGTCTGCTATTACTGATGAGACTGTTTATATAGGCCCTTTCTATACACCGGATAATCCTGACGAAAAGGGTCTGAAAGAATGTGTGAAGCTGGCGAATACCTATGAGAGCACCTACCGGGTGAGATTGCATATTGGTACAAATGCTATGAAGACAACGGGTGATTATAAGGTGGTGGCAGAGCACCAGCCCCAAAACATCTGCGCTACGTTGGAGAGTGTGAAACCGATATTGGAGAAATTGCGGCCTGTTTTTGCATCCTATGCCGGCAAAGGAAAAGCAATCAATCTGTGTTTTGTACGTAGTATAGAAAGTGGAGAAGAATGGGTTCGCTTCCAGCATAATAAAAGTTGGTGGTTTTTGATTTCCGCGAAGGCGGATCTAACGGATGCATTGATCAGCGGCATGGCGCTTCCCATTGAAAGCCATGTGCTTGGTAACAGCCGTGACTATGAATTTGATCGCTGGAATCCGCTGAACCCGGCAGAGTTTGTGTATGCCAATGTTGCGGATGTGGAGCCGAACCCCAAATATTTGCAGGGAGATACCCGGGCGTTTGTTGATGCAGAGGCTATGACCAGCATCAGTGAGGATCGCCGCAGTGTTATCTACAATGCTATGCTGGCTAACAATGCGGAGCTGTTCCAGTCGCCCACTATGCAGGCAAAACTGCACCGGATCTGTATCGGTATCCGGGAAGCCTGCGGCTTGCAAAAGAGTGAGAAAACCTATCTTTGGGAACAGTATTTGAAAACCTCTTTGGCTTATGTAAAAGAATAACAAAACGCCCCGCCATAGGCGGGGCGTTTTTGCTTATCAATCTTTGCGGTCGAAGTAGGGCGGGAAGCTTACCGGGCTCTTACCCTGTGCCGGGATCTGACCAAGAATTACCTTGGCGACAGCCCTTTGAGAATCTTCTGTATCGGAAAAAGCGTTAATATATGTTTTTACATAGGGAAATTCCCGAATCTTATAGGGGTCGCCAAAGGAGGTCAAAACCACCTTAGGATGCTGGAAAATGTAGGTGTGCCAAAAAGCATCGATATTGTCCCAGGCAATCCGCAGGGAGCCGCCATGACAATTCCGGGAGCTGTAACGCAGATTCACAAGAATCATATCATATTTGTCCCGCTCTTCCTTGATCTGAACATAGGTGGGGGTGAACAGCTCAGTGACTTGATGGCCGGCATCGGTAAGCGCCTTTTTCAGCGGATCAAATTCGTTGCCAACTGGGGGCTTGTGGAAGAAATCTTCCATTGCGTTCACCAGCAGAATCTTGCTGCCTTTGGGGAGTTTTGCGGGAATGATCCCTTCTTGATTTCGAATCAGATTGACACTCTTGTCAGCGATCTTTTGCGCGGTATCGCCGATGGGAATGTCTTCCTCAATTTCAGCCAAAACCTTCTCCTGGTCCTCGAAAAGTCTTGCCCGGTCTTTCAAATACATCACCCGGGCGGCGGCATCCCGCAGCCGTTCCATAGATACTGTGCCATCTTCTGCGGCCTTCTTCAAGAAATCGTAATCGATTAGCCGGGGGAACAGGTACATATCACCGCCGGCATTAAAGAATCTGACGATCATCTCATCAATGGGGCAATGTGAGGACGCACCGATCATACCCATTGCGTCGGATACAACGCAGCCCTTGAAGCCTAATTTGCCCTTTAGAAGGTCTGTTGTCAAGACTTTGCTCAAGGTGGCGGGGAGAGGACCGAGAGGACCTTCATCTGCCGGTTGGAAGGCAGGAAGGGTTATGTGTCCGGTCATAATGGCAGGCGTACCTCTGCGAATCATTTCCTTGTAAATAGCGCCGTAGGTGCTGAGCCACTTGCGCTTTGACAGGGGATTATCCACGGTAACAAAGTGAGAATTTCTGTCGTCCATACCCTGTCCGGGGAAATGCTTACAGGCTGTGACCATATAGCCATTTTCCTGCATGCCCTCCATGTGGGCGCCGGCCATAGCAATCACACGGGAAGGCTCATCGGAGATGGATCGAATGTTGGACTCCGGATTATTGGGGTTGATATTCAGGTCAACTACCGGCGCAAAGGTCCAGTGAACGCCATTTTTGCGGCAGATCTTCGCAGTTTCTTCGCCGGCTTTCTTCAGAAGCGCTGCGTCGTTGCAAGCGCCCCAGGCCATGCTGTCCGGCAAGGTGTGCTCACCCAACAGGCCCATTCCGGGACCGTGCTCAACATCGCTGGCTGCGATCACAGGAATAGGGGAATAGCGATTGGCGATCTCCAGAAAGGTTTTCATCTCTTCGCCTGTTCTGCGCAGTGCGAAAATACCGCCAGGCCTTCTTTCTTTACAGTATTCTTCGAAGGATTCCGGTGTGGTGCTTGCGGAGATGTTGACACACATAAGCTGACCGATCAGCTCGTCTAAGGTTAGGCTGGCTACCATAGAAGTGTATTTTTTTAATGAACGACTCATCATAAAGCCTCCTTGGTTTTATAAGGATTGCGCCGCCAGCAATTGGCAAAGATCCTCGTAAACAGTTTTATCCTGCAAAGCGTCACACAAAGCCTTCTGCATTGCATATGTTTCAAACCGACAGCCTATCAAGGCGTTTTCTACTGCTTGTGGGAAGGCCCAGTCCATGGCATCGGTGTAGACCTTAGCGCCACGGATAATCCCGTCTTTTGCCTCTAACTGTAAATGAATATAACCCCAGTCAAAGCGGGCTTCGCAGGAAAAAGTAAAGGGCAGGGGCGTGCCATATAAATACTCCCAGGAAGCATATTCTTCTGCAACCTTTACGATTGCGTTAAAATCGGTGTCAGTAAAGGTCAGAGGCTCTGCGACCATACCGTAAACTCTGCTAAATGCTTCAGCCATATAGGCTTTCATTTTGGCAATGGTCAGCGCTGGATTCAGCTCTGTTAAGTTTACTACCCGTGAACGGACAGAGGTCACGCCTTTTGCTTCCAGCTTGGCCTTGGGAGGACTAAGATACCTGCCCAGCTTATCCTTGTCCACGTTTACCATCAAAGTACCGTGGTGATAGGCGTGGGTGCGGTTCTGATAGAATGCGTTGCCGGAGAATTTCCGCCCATCGGCCAGTATATCATTTCGGCCGGATTTTTCAGCCTGTATACCGGCAATGGCGCAGGCTGTCTGAATAACAGATAGCTGCTTGTCCAGATCATAATCCTCTTTGCACATAATAAAGGTGAAATTCAAATTCCCCAAATCGTGAAAAACCGCGCCGCCGCCGGACAGTCTCCGGGCAAGTTTTCCACCTTCTTCTTCCAGCAGGGAAGTACGGCACTCAAGCCAGGGATTCTGGTTTTTGCCGATGACTACGGTGTTTTTGTTCTGCCACAGATAAAGCAGGCATTCACCGGGTTGGGTGATGTCCATCAAATGCTTTTCTGTAGCCAAATTCCGATGAGGATCGGTTTCAGTTGTAACATAAATGCGAAGTTTTGTAATCATATAAAACCTCTTATAAGAATTTTTGCTATTATAAAATAGTATTTTCTGTCCGTCAAGAGAATTTTCAAATTTCACTTGACAAGAAATTATGATAGTGTTATATTTGTTATAAATATTTCACATTATAACATATGAGGTGCACTATGAATAATATTCGTCTGGATAGAATGAAAGAATACATAGAGCAAAAGAATGTTGTGACCATAAGGGAGTTGCAAGCGCTGTTTCCGGAGGTTTCTTTGATGACGATCCACCGGGATTTGGATGCACTGACCGAAGCAGGCGTTGTTGTGAAATTCCGGGGTGGTGCCAAATCCGTCCGGCACAGCGGTGACCCGGAATTCAATGTGCGGATCGGGGAGAATAATGCAGGCAAGTTTGCTATTGCCCAAAAAGCTATGGAATTTCTCCAACCCCACAGCTCTATTTTCTTAGATGCCAGTACCACAAACCTGATGCTGGCCCGGAGCCTTCCGGATATCAATGTGAATATTTTTACCACCGGACCCAGTATTGCGTTGGAGCTTTGCCGCTTGCACAATCCCGTGGTAACCCTGTGCTGCGGCACCATAAATCGGAAAAACCTGGCGCTTTCCGGACAAAATACCTTGGAAATGTTAGATAAGATCAACATCGACCTTGCCTTCATCGGCGTGTCCGGTTGCAGTGTGGAGGCTGGTTTTACCTGCGGTACTGAGAGCGATATGTTGGTAAAACGTAAGGTCATCCAAAAGGCCCGCACCAGTGTGGTGATGTGCAGCCGGGAAAAGCTGAAATGCCTGATGCCCTATACTTTTGCGAACCTTGCCGATGTAGATTATCTTGTTTCTGATGGACCTATGCCGGAACAGTTTCAAATCGCAGCCCAAAAAGCCGGCCTCAAGTTGCTGTAAAAATGCCGAACCTGTCTATAACAGACAGGTTCGGTTTTGTATTTTTGTAGCAAATCACTATTGACGAACTGTGTTATGTAGTGTTATAATTAACATGTATAACAATGGGGTGTTGCGGATATGCTGCGAGCCCCTAAGAATAAAGGAGGAATTCCCTTTGGCAAATGCAGTCATCATGCCCAAGGCGGGCATCACCGTGGAAAGCTGTATCATCGGTGAGTGGATCAAGAAGGTCGGCGACCCTGTAAATGTGGGCGACGTTCTGTTCACCTACGAAACCGATAAGGCATCTTTCGAATGCGAATCCACCGCAGCAGGCACCCTGCTCGACATCTTCTATGAAGAGGGCGACGAGGTTCCCTGCCTTGTAAACGTCTGCGCTGTCGGTAACCCCGGCGAAGACACCTCCGCCCTGCGTGGCGGTTCCGCTGCTGAGGCTCCTGCCGAAGCACCTGCTGCTGCACCTGCAGCCGCAGCTCCCGCAGCTGCTCCTGCCGCTGCCTGCGCTACCAAGGCCCGTGGCGTTCTGATGCCCAAGGCCGGTATCACCGTAGAAAGCTGCATCATTGGTGAGTGGCTGAAGAAGGTTGGCGACCAGATCAAGGTCGGCGATATTCTGTTTACTTACGAAACCGATAAGGCATCCTTCGAGTGCGAGTCCACTGAGGAAGGCGAGCTGCTGGCTATCTTCTACGAAGAGGGCGATGAAGTTCCCTGCCTGGAGAATGTCTGTGCTGTTGGTCCTCACGGCGAACCCACCGATTGCCTGAAGGGCATTGGCGGTACTCCCGCCGCTGCCGAAGCACCTGCAGAGGCTGCTCCTGCTGCTGAAGCCGCTGCTCCTGCCGCTGCCGGTGCGCAGACCGTGATCATGCCCAAGGCTGGCATTACCGTGGAAAGCTGCATCATCGGTGAATGGCTGAAGAAGGTTGGCGATTCCGTTAAGGAAGGCGACATCCTGTTTACCTACGAAACCGATAAGGCATCCTTCGAGTGCGAATCCACTGCAACCGGTACGATCCTGGAGATCCTCCACGAGGAAGGCGACGAAGTTCCCTGCCTGGATCCTGTTTGTACCATCGGTGTGCCCGGTGGCGCAGCTGCTCCTGCCGCTAATGCAGGCGCTGCTGTATCTCCCAGAGCCAAGAAGCTGGCTGCTACTGCCGGCGTGGATGCCACTATGGCTACCGGCACGGGTCCCAACGGCCGCATCATCGAGCGCGATGTCCGTGAGCTGATGGCCAATCCTCCTGTTGTGGCACAAGCTGCTCCCGCTGTCCAGGCTGCACCTGCTGCAGCTCCCGCACCTGCCGCTGCTCCTGCACCTGCTGCTGAGGCAGAGGCCGAGTACCGCGATGTGAAGTTCAGCGGTATCCGCCGTGCGATCAGCAAGTCCATGACCACTTCCTTGCACACCATGGCTCAGCTGACCCACAACACTTCCTTCGATGCTACCGCTATCCTTAACTACCGCAAGCAGCTGAAGGCTGCCGGTGGCGAGTACGCAGGCATCACTCTGGGCGATATCGTTCTGTACGCTGTTTCCCGTACGCTGCTGAATCACCCCGACCTGAACGCAAATATGCTGGATGATAACAACATCCGCATCTTCAACCACGTCAACCTGGGTGTTGCTGTGGATACACCCCGTGGCTTGATGGTTCCCACCATCCGTCATGCTGACGAGATGAGCCTGCTTGAGATCTCCAAGGCCGTTAAGGAGCTGGCTGCTGAGTGCCGTGACGGCGCCATCAGCCCCGACAAGCTGTCCGGTGGTTCCTTTACCGTTTCCAACCTGGGCAATATGGGTGTTGAGTCCTTCACTCCCGTTATCAATCCTCCCCAGACCGGTATTCTGGGCGTTTGCGGCACCATCGACCGTGTACGCAAGGGCAAGGACGGCGGTATTGAGATCTATCCCGCAATGGGCCTGAGCCTGACCTACGATCACCGCGCTGTGGACGGCACGCCCGCTGCTAAGTTCCAGAAGGAACTGGGCTTCAACCTTGAGAACTTCACCGTTCTGCTGAGTAAATAAGCCTATGGAAATGTTCGATTTATTGGTTGTTGGCGGCGGCCCCGGCGGTTACTTATGTGCCGAAAGAGCCGCACAGGGTGGCTTGAAGGTTGCCCTGTTCGAGAAAAGAGCCCTGGGAGGCACCTGCCTCAACGAGGGTTGTATCCCCACCAAAACCCTGTTGAACTCTTCCAAGATGTATCGACATGCAACAGAAAGCGAAGCTTTCGGTGTTGTGGCCACCGGTGTTACCTATGACCATGCTAAGGTAATCGCCCGGAAGAATAAGGTTGTTAAGACCTTGGTTTCCGGTGTTGGCGCAACTATGAGCGCTAACAATGTTACTGTTATCACCGGAGAGGCACAGATCACCGGCAGAGCAGAGGGCGGCTTTTCTGTAGCTGCCAATGGAAATACCTATATCGGACGCCGTCTGGCTATTGCCAGCGGCTCCGAAACGGTGGTTCCTCCGGTTCCCGGTCTGAAGGAAGGCCTGGCATCCGGCTTTGTGGTCACCAACCGGGAAGTGCTGGATATGACCGAGCTTCCCAAGAAGATGGTGGTTATCGGTGGCGGTGTCATCGGTTTGGAAATGGCCTACTACTTTGCAAGTGTGGGCGTTCCCGTTACCGTAATTGAAATGATGCCCAAGATCGCCGGCGCTACTGACCCGGAAATTTGTAAGGTTCTTACCGATGCTTTCCAAAAGCGGGGAATGGAGTTCAAGCTCTCTTCCAAGGTGCTTGAGGTGAAAACCGACTCCGTCATTTACGAAGAAAATGGCGAGAAGAAGGAAATTTCCTGTGATAAGGTCCTGCTGTCTGCCGGCCGCCGTCCTGCAACTGCAGGTATCGGCCTGGAAACTCTGAATCTGCAGATGGACAGAGCTGCCATCGTTACCGACCGGCATATGTGCACCACTGTGCAGAATGTATATGCCATCGGTGACTGCAACGGAAAGTCTATGCTGGCGCACACCGCCTACCGGGAAGCCGAGGTGGCTGTGAACCATATGTTGGGCAAGCCCGACGAAATGCGTTACGATGTGATTCCCGCTGTGATCTACACCGATCCCGAGGTGGCCTCTGTGGGCCATAGCAAGGAGGGGGCAGAAAAGCTGGGAATGACTGTGAAAGAGGTCAAGCTCCCCATGTCCTATGCCGGCCGTTACCTGGCCGAGACTGAGGGCGGCAAGGGCTTTATCAAGCTGGTGGTGGACACTGACCGCAACCGCTTGGTGGGTTGCCATATGGTTGGCTCCTACGCCTCTGAAATCATTATGACCGCAACGATGATGGTGGATACTGAATTGAACCCCGAGCGACTGAAGAAATTTGTGTTCCCCCATCCCACCGTTGCAGAAATTATCCGAGAAGCAATTTTCCATATTTAAGGAGGAAATGAAAAATGCCTAAGAGTTTGTTTGTGGATCCTGCAAAAGTCCGCGAGGCTGGCAAGGTCACCTTCAACGAAATCCCCGTAAACCAGTACAACAAGACCGTCAAGGAAGAGCTGGAGTCCGGTAAGTACACCAAGGAAGACCTGATTCGCATTTTCCGTGATATGACTGTTCTGCGTGAGTTCGAGACCATGCTGAACAACATCAAGACCCAGGGCGGCTACAACGGCATCGACCACACCTATCCCGGTCCTGCTCACCTGTCCATCGGCCAGGAAGCAGCTTGTGTCGGCCAGGCCTACCTGCTGGACGAGAACGACTTTGCTTTCGGTTCTCACCGTTCTCACTCCGAGATTTTGGCTAAGGCTCTGTCCACCATCAACAAGATGAGCGACGAGCAGCTGATGAACGTGATGGAGAACTTCCTGGAAGGTAAGTGCCTGCGCGCTGCTCAGAAGCTGGGCGAAGCTAAGGACACTAAGGACCTGGCTATCCGTTTCATTCTGTACGGTACGCTGTCCGAGATCTTTGCCCGTGAGACCGGCTTCCACCTGGGCATGGGCGGTTCTATGCACGCCTTCTTCCTGCCCTTCGGCATCTACCCCAACAACGCTATCGTTGGTGGTTCCGGCACCATCTCCACTGGCGCTGCTCTGTTTAAGAAGGTCAACGAGCAGAAGGGTATCGTTGTTTGCAACGTGGGCGATGCTGCTATGGCCCGTGGTCCTGTGTGGGAAGCTCTGAACTTCTCTGCTATGGATCAGTACAAGACCCTGTGGGAGTCCCACAAGGAAGGCATGCCTATCCTGTACAACATCTTCAATAACTCCTACGGTATGGGCGACCAGACCCGTGGTGAGACCATGGGCCAGGGCTGCATGTCCCGTATCGCTTCCGGTGTCAGCCCCACCCAGTTCCACGCAGAGACCGTCGACGGCTTCAACCCCCTGGCAGTGATCGATGCCATGGAGCGCAAGCTGGAGCTGTTGCGCAACGGCCAGGGCCCTGTCATGCTGGAAACTCTGACCTACCGCTTCTCCGGCCACTCCGTCTCCGACCAGAACGCATACCGCACCAAGGAAGAGATGGACGCTTGGAAGGAAGTTGATCCTCTGACCACCTATCCCGCCGCTTTGATCGAGGCTGGCGTGATGACCCAGGCAGATGTGGATGCTATCCTGGCTGAGACCAAGGAACGCATGACCATCATCTGCAAGGCTGCTGCTGATCCCGAGATCAGCCCCTACTGCGACTTTGAGAAAGATCCCGCTGTCGTGGAGCGTCTGATGTACTCCAACCAGAAGGTGGAGAAGTTCACCGACCGTGAGCCCGAGTTCACCGTTCCCAAGGAAGAGGCTGAGGGCTACAAGAAGATCAAGTCCAAGAGCCGCAGCCCCATCGGCCCCGACGGCAAGCCTGTTTCCAAGATGAAGCTGTATAACCTCCGTGATGCTCTGTCCGAGGTTATTTGGGACCGCTTCTACGAGGATCCCACTCTGATCGCTTACGGCGAAGACTGCCGTGACTGGGGTGGCGCATTTGCTGTTTACCGTGGCATGATGGATGCTCTGCCTCACTGCCGCCTGTTCAACTCGCCTTTGGCTGAGGGCGCTATCGTTGGTACCGCTGTCGGTTACGCTCTGTCCGGCGGCCGCGCTCTGGTGGAGCTGATGTACGCTGACTTCATCGGCTGCGCCGGTGATGAAATCTTCAACCAGATGGCTAAGTGGCAGGCAATGTCCGCCGGCATTTTGAAGATGCCTCTGGTTCTGCGCGTTTCTGTTGGCTCCAAGTACGGTGCTCAGCACTCTCAGGACTGGACCGCTCTGTGTGCGCACATTCCCGGCCTGAAGGTCGTGTTCCCCGCAACGCCTTGGGAAGCTAAGGGTCTGATGGAGACCGCCTTGAAGGGTACTGACCCTGTTGTCTTCTTCGAGTCTCAGAGAATTTACGACGTGGGCGAGCAGTTCCACGAGGGTGGCGTTCCTGAGGAGCGTTACGAGATCACCATCGGTGATGTGAACAAGGTCCGCGACGGTAAGGATGTTACCATTCTGACCATCGGCGCAGTTCTGTACCGGGCTATGGATGCCGTGAAGACCCTGTCCGAGAAGTACGGCATGGAGGCTGATGTTATCAACATCCACTCCCTGGCTCCTCTGGATTACACCAAGATCGTTGAGTCCGTCCGCAAGACCGGCCGCGTTGTCCTGGTGTCCGATGCCTGCGCCCGTGGCAGCTTCATGAACGATGTAGCTCGTAACATCACCGAGCTGTGCTTCGATGATCTGGATGCACCTCCCGTTGTGATCGGTGCTAAGAACTGGATCACTCCTCCCTTCGAGTTCGACGAGTACTTCTTCCCCCAGGCAAGCTGGATCCTCGATGCTATCAACGACAAGCTGGTTCCCCTGGAAGGCCATGTCTCCACCACCGGCTGCACTGAGGCTGAGACCATCCGCCGCGCTAAGGAAGGCGTGTAATTTCCAATGGAGATACAACGCACAGCCAATGCCGGCGTGCTGCTGAAAATGGATGGCGTGTCCATCCTGCTGGACGGTCTGTGTGACGGAATCGATATCTATCTTCCCACACCGGCTGCCATCGCAGACAGCTTGCTGATCTGTCCTCCCGATGTTTTGGCATTTACCCATAACCATCCGGATCACTGCAGCGAAGCGTTGCTTCTCCCATACCGCAAACAGAATCTCCGGCCCATTCTTGGGCCGGAGTACCTGCCTTTGGAGGGAGTGCGGATAGGGGAGGTAACCATTATGCCGGTACCAAGCCGCCATATCGGCAAAACTGAGCCGACTCTTGTGCACCATAGCTTTATTATAAAAGGTAGCAAGTGTGTGTGGTTTATGGGCGATGCAGCCCCCCTGCAGTGGAAGAACCGTTCAGACCTACCCAAGCCGGATGTGCTGATTGGGCCGTATGCCTATGCCAATACGAAGTCCGCTTGGGAACTGTCCTGCTCTTTGGCAGATAAGGTGGTTTTGCTCCACTTGCCGGAGCGAAACAATGACCCTTACGGCCTGTGGACAGCTGTGGAAAGCGTCACCACCGGCGCAGACAACCTGTTTATCCCTCAAATAGGGGAATGTGTTGGAATTAAATAATGACAAAAAGACACCCTTTGGGTGTCTTTTTGCTATTGAAAGGATTATTTTATAGCATTACGGGCGTATTCCCTAGGGGACAAACCCATCTCCTGCTTAAAATACCGGGAAAAATATCCGACAGACTGAAAGCCGCAGCTTTCTGCAATGTCGCTCACACTGGAATTGGTGTATTTCAGTAATCGGCAAGCCACAGATAATCTGGCAGACAGCAATTCCTGTTTGGGAGATACACCGAAGTAGTCTTTGTACAAGGCGCAAAACCGGCTGACAGAATACCCACTGTGCTGTGCCATTGTTTCCAGTGACCAGTTCTGTTCCGGAGTGCGGAGCATTTCTTTGCGCGTTTCTTCCAGCCGGACCTGCACCTTTTGTTTCAGATAGGTGTAGTTGTACAGACGGTACAGATCAATGATGGCTGTACCAACCAAATAAAAAAGCCTGTCTTGAACACCGTCTTCCTCCGCAGCGCTTTCTCTTAGCAGTTCCAGAATCAATGTGCGTAAGATATGCGCTTGGTCGATGTGAAATGCTGTGTTCAAGGGGAGAGGGTATTTTTCCAGCAAAGGCTGCAGATCGATTCCGGATAAATAGATCCAATCGTTGATAAAGCCTGTTTCTGCCTCGGGGACGGGCCCGTGGTAAATAAATGTACCAGGTGCATTTATCAGCATATCCCCAGCCTCTCCCCGTACCAGCACGCCATCTCTTTCGTAAAGAAACGGTTCGTTAAAGCAAAAAATGCAAAAGCAGTCGCACTGCCTGCGCTTGGCAAATTCACCTACGGAATGGGGTGTTTGCACCCCACCGAAGCAACGCTCCATAAAAACCTCCCAAAAGTAAGAAAGTACAAAAATACAGTAAAAATATCCCTTGTTTTTCCAAATATAACATCATAAACTGTAATTGTCAATACAAAGGAGGTAGTGATGTGAACCAACTGCTTTTGAACGGAAAATGGGAAATGGAAGGCGCAGGCTATCATTGCTGCGGCACTGTTCCCGGCTCAGTTTATTCATTTCTGTTAGATAACAAATTGATTCCCGATCCTCATTACCGGGAAAACGAATTGCAGCTTACTTATTTGCTGGAAAAGGATTTTACCTTCCGGCGCAAATTTGACTTTCAGCCGAACGGCAACCGGGTTCTGCTGCGCTGCGAAGGCATGGATACCATCTGCGATGTTTCCATCAACGGACAGGCAGTGGGCCATACCGAAAATATGCACCGCACCTATGAATGGGATGTCACCGAGCTGCTGCAGCAGGGCGAAAATGAAATTGTTGTCTGTTGTCTTTCTCCGCTGAAATATATGGCGGAGTTGGATGCAATCGACCCGCTTTACAATAGCACAGATACCAGCTGGGGTTATCTGCATATCCGTAAGGCCCATTGTATGATGGGTTGGGACTGGGGTCCCCGTCTGCCCGATGCCGGCATTTGGCGTGATATCTCTCTGCTCACTTTGGACAGCGCCCGGATCACGGACCTGCGGATCACCCAGCGCCATGAGAATGGCCGGGTGTACATTACCCCCACAGCTACCACCGATGTACCTGCAGATATAACGGTTACCTTAACTGCTCCGGATGGCACACAGACCACGATAAAAAATGGAGTGGAGCAGGAAATTGCCGATCCTCAGCTTTGGTGGCCCAATGGCTTGGGCGAGCAGCCTCTTTACACGGTTACGGCAACTGTGCCGGGAGATACCCTGTCCAAGCGCATCGGTCTGCGGACCATGGAACTGATCCGCAAGGGCGACCGCTACGGCGAAAGCTTCTACCATCGGGTCAATGGCCTGCCGGTGTTTGCAATGGGTGCAGACTATATTCCGGAGGATAACCTCCTGTCCCGGATTACTCCGGAGCGGACCCGTGCGCTTTTGCAGCACGCCCATGATTGCAATTTCAATACTATCCGGGTGTGGGGCGGCGGTTTCTATCCTAGTGACGATTTCTTTGATACCTGTGACGAGTTGGGTCTGATGGTATTTGAGGATATGATGCTTGCCTGCGGTATGCTCCGCAACCACGAAAGCGTGCGTCAGGAAATGGCAGCAGAGACCCGTGATGTGCTGCTGCGGCTCCGCCACCATGCCTGTCTTGCTGTGATCAGCGGAAACAACGAGGTTGAGCAACTTTTCCGCAGAGCGCCGGAAGACGGCGTGAAAGAAAACTATTACCGCATTTTTGAGGAAATGATCCCGGGTCTGATTGAGGAGCTGTGCCCGGAGATCCCCTACGTTCCTTCTTCGCCCAGCACTTGCGGCCACTTTATCGACCCCGATAATGAAAACTACGGTGATTCCCACTACTGGGATGTGTGGCATCGGAATGTGCCTTATACAGAGTATAGAAAGCACTATTTCCGCTACTTAAGTGAGTTCGGTTTCCAGTCTTTCCCCTGCGAAAAGACCATTGATAGCTTTGCTCTCCCAGAGGACAAAAACTTTTTCAGCCGTATTATGGAGCGCCACCAGAGAAGTATGGGCGGCAATGTGAAGATTTTGCAGTATATGGCAAAAACCTACCTGTATCCGTCTTCTTTCCCTATGCAGATTTTTGCCTCTCAGCTGATGCAGGCGACTGCGATCCGTATGGGCGTGGAGCACCTGCGCCGCAACCGTGGCCGGTGTATGGGCGCGCTGTATTGGCAGTTTAACGATATTTGGCCGGGTGCGTCCTGGTCCAGCATCGACTATTTCGGCCGCTATAAAGTTCTTCAGTACGCTGCCAAGCGATTCTTTGCGCCGGTATTGCTTTCCTGCCGGGAAACCGGTGAGAACGATAACCGGGGCTCTATCAACCTGGAAGTGCAGCACTACGACTATACCACCACTGCCACTTTGGCTTTGTCCAATGACACCCGGCAGGAGGTCTCCGGTATGGTGCGCTGGGAGCTGCGCAATGCAGAAAGTGAAGTCTTGGAAAGCGGCAGTTTTGCGGCAACCGTTCCGGCGCTTACCTCTGTAACCTATGAAACAATGGATTTCCACAAGACAGATGTGCTGGAAAATCACTTCACGTACACCTTTGAAAAGAATGGAGAAGAAGTTTCTTGTGGCTCTGTTCTGTTCACTGCGCCCAAGCATTACCGTTTCCGCAATCCCAATCTGCGAGTAGAGCGCAATGGAGATACTGTAACCGTATTTTCCGATGCCTATGCACAGTCTGTATGGCTGGATTCTCCGGATAGTGACTGCATTTTCAGCGACAATGGATTTGATATGGAAAAGGGCAGCCGTACAGTAAAGATTCTGTCCGGTGACCCTGCGAAGCTCACAGTTTGTTCTGTATACGACATCCGATAAGGGAGGAAAAATTATGAAGCGCAGCCAAATCAATGCGGCTCTTCGGGAGCTGGAGGCAATGTGTCAAAAGCATTGCTGCTACCTGCCCCCGTTTTGCCATTTTACTCCGGAGCAGTGGCAGACCCTTGGCCACGAATATGACGAGGTCCGGGAATGTATGCTGGGTTGGGATATTACCGACTACGGCATGGGAGATTTTGACAAGTTTGGTTTTTCTCTCATCACCATTCGCAACGGCAACCGGGCAATGGCGGAGAAGTACCCCAAGGTCTATGCGGAAAAGCTGCTGTATCTGAAAGAGGGGCAGTATGCACCCAATCATTTCCATTGGTATAAGACCGAGGATATTATCAACCGGGGCGGCGGCAATGTGCTGATCCGGGTATATAACAGCCTGGAAAGCGAGGAAATCGACTATGAATCCCCCGTAACAGTTTATACCGACGGTCGGAAATACACTGTGCCTGCCGGCACGCAGATCCGCTTGACCCCCGGCGAGAGCATCTATGTGCCCCAGTACCTGTACCACGACTTTGCCGTGGAGGAGGGGACAGGCCCGGTGCTTTTGGGCGAGGTCAGCCAGTGTAATGATGACAATACTGACAACCGCTTTGAGCCGCCTGTGGGCCGTTTTCCTGCTATTGAGGAGGACGAACCGCCCTACCGCTTACTTTGTAATGAATACCCGGAGGCAAAATGATGGATGTAGTTGCATTGGGCGAGCTGCTCATTGATTTTACCTATGTGAGTGCCGATGCTGATGGCTATCCCACAATGGCCGCCCATCCGGGCGGTGCGCCGGCAAATTTCCTGGCAGCTCTGGCAAAATACGGCGCAAAGACCGCATTGCTTGGCAAGGTCGGTGCCGATACCTTTGGAAAGCTTTTGCTCCAAACCCTCCAAAAAGCGGGCATTGAAATCAAGGGAATGGTGGTTACAGATGATGTGTTTACCACCCTTGCCTTTGTGACTTTGGATGAAAACGGCGATCGGGAATTTGCCTTTTCCCGAAAGCCGGGCGCTGACACCTGCATTACCTTTGAAGAACTGGACACCTCCCTGATCGACGAAGCCAAGGTGTTCCACTTTGGTCCGTTATCCTTGACGGACGAACCGGCCCGCAGCGCTACCCATAAGGCTGTTGCCTATGCAAAGAATAAGGGCAAGCTGATCACGTTTGACCCCAATTTGCGCAAGCCCTTGTGGAAGGATATGGATGCGTGCCGTGAGCAGACCCTTTGGGGCCTTTCCCAAGCAGATGTGGTAAAGATCAGCGATGAGGAAGTGGAATATTTCTTTGGTCTATCCCCGGAGGAGGGCGCAAAGTATATTCTGGAAAACTTTGGCGTGAAGCTTGTATTTGTCACCTGTGGAGCCAAGGGCTGCTTCTTCCAAAATGCTGTGGCAAAGGGCAGGGAAACCGCATTGCCGGATATTCAGGTGGTGGATACCACCGGCGCCGGCGATATTTTCGGTGGCAGCGCGGTGTGGAAATTACTACAGTTAAATACCGCCCCGGAAGCCCTTACCGAACCTCAACTGCGTGAGATCGTCAGTTTTGCCTGTAAAGCGGCCAGCCTGTCCACGACCAAGGCCGGCGGCGTTTCCAGCGTTCCCGCACTGACGGAAATTCTAAGATAACTTAGTATTTTGACGCCCGGGTAATTACTTCGGTGTGATCAGAGGAAAAAGCGGAGAAAACCAAGCCTTTGGGCGCAGATTTGTTCGTTCGCCGACCACCCGCCGCCGGATTTTGGGAGCAAAACTTGTGATTTTGTTTGCGAGGCTTACTCTGTTTTTTTGGCGTATTCCTGGGGTGACATGCCCATCTCCTGCGTGAAATACCGGGAAAGTAGTCAACAGGCGGGGCCTGATCCCACAGAAAAAAGCTTGACCAAATCGGTCAAGCCTTTTAAAATGCCGATTCTTTACGGATCTGCAGCGGGGTTTTGCCGGTGTGCTTTCGCAATATTTTCCGGAAATAAGATGCAGAACTGAAACCAACAGTATCGCTGATTTCTTGAACGGTTTTATTGGTCGTTGTGAGTAACGAAATGGCTTTGTCGCAAAGAATTTCGTTGCGCAGCGCATTTGGGGTTTTATTCAGATGCCTCTTAAAGAGGGAGTAAATACCGGGCTCGCTGATGTTGCAATATTTTGCAATGTCTGCAATCCTTTGATTTGGATTTTCGTTAATACACTCTATGGCTTTTTGTATTGTTGGATGCATATGTGTGCTTTCGGAGAGTTTCATACCGTCGGCCACTTGCTCAAAAAAGTAAAATAGTTTGCCAATGTTTTTTTGTGAAGAGTTTATGTCTTTACACAATTCATCAAATAAGTCCTCGGCTTTGTTTGAAGGGTTTACTTTTTGTAAAACAAAAGATTGATTGATCGGTGAGATTTTAAACCCAAAAGAATAAAACTTTATCTTTTCCCCAAACCACTCTGATTGATATGTTAGTCCCTTGGGTATGTAGAATATTTCGTTGGGATTTAGGTTCAATACTGCCTTTTTTGTTTTAATGATTGCAGTTCCGGATATTAAGCATCCAAAATAATGGTGCTGCACAGGCTTTTTTGAGTTGTCTGTAAAATGATGGTTGTAGAACTCATAAATATTATAATTGAATTGCTTATAGAAATCTGCTTCGGTCAAGGAATATCACCTCGAAATCGTATATAATTTTACCTCTTTTCTTATAGGATAACATATTGTATTCAGGGATGCAAGATTTATAATAAATACATCACAATTCGGAACGAGGGGATATGCTATGCATCACAACTGGTCTCAATTAGTTTTGCAAAAAATGGAACGATACAAAACAAGTATGTATGAAGCCGAGCGATATATTTGGGAGCATCCGCAAACAGGCTTTAAGGAATGGGATGCGCATAATTATCTCAAAGAAAAATTTACAAATATGGGCTTTGCAGTAAAAGAAGCCGGAAATATACCCGGATTTTCTTTTGATATTGATACCGGAAAAGAAGGACCGACAATTGCTATCATTGGCGAATTGGATGCGCTTATTGTTCCGGGTGAAACGGATTCCGGAACGAAAACCTGTGTAATGCATGCTTGTGGACATAATTGTCAGGTATCCGCATTGTTAGGAATAGCAGGCGTGATGGCCGATGATGAAATTCTATCGAAACTTTGCGGAAAAATTCGAATTGTGGCGGTACCCGCTGAAGAATTGACCGAATTAGCTGAGCGTGTTCAAATGCGCCAAGAGGGGAAAATAAAATATCTTTCCGGAAAAACGGAATTTATGAGCAGAGGCTTTTTCGATGGCGTAGATATTGCCGTAATGGTCCACACCGACAACGGAGAAAAAGCGGGCTTGACTATTAGAGCCGGCACGAGCGGTATCATTGCAAAAAGAGTAATTTATTATGGCAGCAAATGTGCTGCCGGGGCAGCCCCTGCGAATGCGGTCAATGCGCTGTACGCAGCGCAAACAGCAATGAATGCGATCAATGCTTTAAGAGAAACATTTCCGGAAAAACAGTTTGTCAGAAGTCATTCCATTATTACAAAGGGTGGAGAGACGGTTCAGCATATCCCTTCCGAAGTGATTGTGGAATCCAATGTTAGAGCTTTCGATTATAATGTATTAAAAAATATAAACGAAAAAATCAACAGAGCATATGTTGCAGGCGCTGTGGCTTTTGGTGCACAGGTCAAGATAGAAGATCTTGAGGTGTATATTCCGGAAAACGACAGCGACAGTCCTGAACTTGTAAATGTGGCTTATGAGGTGGGCTGCGATTTGTTTGGGAAAGAAAATGTACGCTTAAATCTCCAAAAGAGGGGTGGCGGCGGAACGGATATGGGAAATATTGGCGCCGTAATGCCCTGTATCCAACCTTTATCTACAGGTGCCGGTGGAGCAGCGCATTCGCACACATATCAAATCAAACACCCGGAGTATGCAGTTTTTCATCCTGCAGTATTGCAAGCTGCTATGGCCTGCGTGCTCTTGGAAGAAAACGGGGAAAAAGCGAAAAAAATCATAAAAGAATATAAACCGCTTTTTTCATCTATAGATGAATACTTGGCGGAAATGGATGAAATTTATCGCACAAAAAAACACATAGAATACACCAATCGGAATAGCGCGCTATTAAATTGGTGAAAAAGAGGTGCGCATAATGAAAAGCAGAAATATTGTTTTTGTGGAACCCTATATTGCAAAATTGGTGGAAGAAAATATAGCTTCACCCAAAGAGAATGAGGTTCAGGTCAGACTTGTATGCTCAACCATAAGCAGCGGCACGGAAAGAGCAAACCTTATGGGAAGCAAAACGGTAGCATGGAATCTTCCCGAAGCAAAAGAAGCTGTGTTCCCCCGTCGGGTGGGCTACAGTTCATCGGGAATCATACTGAGCGTAGGCGCAAATGTTTCTGATTTTAAGGAAGGTGACCGTGTGGCACTTTCCTGGTCAAAGCATTCTGAGATTCAAAATATAAATGCGAAAAATGTTCATAAGCTCGATGCGAATATTTCTTTTTCGGATGGCGCGATGGCGCATATCGCTACTTTTCCGTTAGCTGCGATCAGAAAATGTCATTTAGAGCTTGGTGAATCCGCAATTGTTATGGGAATGGGGATCCTGGGCGCGTTTGCTGTACAGTTGCTGCGGGTGTGTGGCGCTGCGCCGATTATCGCTGTTGATCCGGATGCGAAAAAAAGACAAATGGCCTTAACCGTTGGCGCGGATTACGCGTTAGATCCGTATGCTCCCGATTTTGCAAAAACAGCAAAAGAATTGACAAAAGGCGGAGCAAATGTCGGTATTGAAGTAACCGGTGTTGGTGCAGGACTGAACGGGATTCTTGACTGTATGGCCCGATTTGGCAGAATAGCACTTTTGGGCTGTACGCGAAACAGTGATTTTACCGTTGATTATTATCGGAAGGTGCACGGCCCCGGAATCACATTGATTGGCGCACATACCAATGCAAGACCGCGTTTGGATTCCTCAAACGGCTGGTGGACCGAGAGAGATGATTTTGAAACCATCTTAAACCTTACAAAGTGTGGGAGATTAAAATTATCTGATTTGGTTGAAGAAACACATTCTCCGGATTCTGCAACGCAAATATTCACCAGGCTTTGCAATGAAAAAGCTTTTCCAATAGTCCAGTTTGATTGGAGCAAAATAGATGAAAAAGGTTAAAATCGCGCAAATCGGTTTGAATCAGAATAGCCACGCAACGCAAATATTTAAGAGCCTCGCCAAACAAAATGATGTATTTGAAGTGGTGGGTTATGTTTTACCCGAAAACGAGAGGATTCGTCTAAAGCATAAATTAGGTGTGGTCGACGGGTTTCGGGAGCTTACTCTGGATGAAGTGTTAAATGATCCGGAAATCGAAGCAGTTGCCATAGAAACGGATGAAGTTTATCTGACGAAATACGCGTTGATGTGTGCCAAAGCAGGAAAGCATATTCATATGGAAAAGCCGGGCGGCATAAACCTTGCGGATTTTGAGAAGCTTGTCGGCATTATGAAGGAAACCGGCAAGGTTTTTCACACGGGATATATGTACAGATATAATCCCTATGTAAGCGAGCTGATCGAGCAGGTAAAAAACGGCGAACTCGGCGAGATTATAAGTGTGGAAGCGCAGATGAACTGCACGCTTTCAAAAGAAACCAGAATGTGGCTTTCTTGCTTGCCTGATGGAATGATGTTTTATCTTGGTTGCCATTTGGTGGATCTGGTCTTACAAATAAAAGGCCAGCCACAAAAAATAATACCCTATAATAAATCCTCGGGTGTAGACGGCGTTACGGCAAAAGATTTTGGCATGGCGATTTTTGAGTATGACAACGGTGTTTCATTTGTGAAAACCACAGCGGTTGAATTGGGGGGCTTTGAGCGGCGTCAGCTTGTGGTCAACGGAACAAAAGCAACCGTTGAGCTGAATCCGCTTGAGTGGTATTTACCCAATTCAAACGATTTGCAAACCCATAGAATGAAGCGCAGTTCAGCCAATTGGCACCAAAAAACCGAAAAAGATATTTCAGCGCCTTGCGACAGATATGATACGATGATGAAATCCTTTGCCCAATACGTAAGGGGTGAAAAGCAAAATCCCTATACCCTTGATTATGAATTGGAACTTTATAAAACAATATTAAAAGCTTGTGGGGAAATCGTATGAAAGCAATACTTTCAATGAGGATTGGACTAAAAAACAGCAAGCATCTTATATTCTGAATATTCTGTTTTCGTTTGCATATTGGGTTGGGGTTGTACCTGTGCGCTGCTTGAATGCCCTACAAAAATGGTAAACGCTTGCAAAACCGCATGCTTCCGCAATGGCAGAAACGGTAAACGGCGTGTCACAAAGCATCTGTTTTGCTTTGCGAATTCGGATGTCCAATACATATTGCTTGGGTGTAATGTTATAGTGAACTGAAAACAATTTTCTCAAATACACTTCGCTGATGCCCAGCTGTCTTGCAAGACAGGTGTTTGAAAGTTCGGGGCTTTGTATATTTTCGACTATATACTGAGTAACAGGATCAAGAGGATTTTGTTTTTGTGAATTGGCAGAAGATACTTTATCAAGTAATTCATAAAAAGTCCGGTATATTTTAAGGTTGTTTGCATTCTGTAAAAACAAATCCTTAAGGCTTTCAAAAATTTTTATACAAGCTTGCGGGTTTTCTAATGGCAGAACTACAATTTCGCTACAATTCAAATTTTCGCAACCAAAATTTACAACCGGAAAAATTCCCTCTTTGTCGCCGTATAGAGAGTACGTACCACCTTGCGGCAACAAAACGGCGTTGGTCTGATTGGATACGTATCTCTTTTCGTTCATTGTATAGGTGATCTGACCGCTTGCGCAGAGGGATAAACCATAGCAGGAACGATCCTTCATTTGGAATTTTCTTCCCTTTTCCGAATGGACAACGATTGGCGTTTCTATAGAAGTTATAATGATATTATCTAAAATGCTCATTTTTATCACCCAGGCCATTATATCAAATTCGGTAAAAAATTCAATGGATATTCATTGAAGAATATCAAAAATGTTAAATTCATATCAGTTTTTCTATTGCTTGGGGCGTGACCTGTTCTTATAATATAGAAAAAAGGAGGATAGAATTATGGATTTTACAGGTAAAGTGGCAGTTTCTACAGGTGCAGCCTCGGGCATGGGACTGCTTTTTGCACAGAACTTTGCGGCTCTGGGCGGAAATGTGGTTCTGTGTGATGTGAATGAACGGGCACTAATCGAAAAAGTGAACGAAATCAACTCACGCCACAAGGGCAGAGCAATTGGAATTATCTGTGACGTTCGGGACTATGCTCAGGTCTGCAACGCCAGGGATCAAGCGATTGCGGAGTTTGGAAGTATTGATGTTATGGCAAACTTTGCCGGCGGTACTGCTGTTCGCATGCAAAAAGTAGACCGAGAAAAACATCCCGAGTTTCCAGATGTGCCGATTGCGGTTTATGATTGGGGTATCGATGTGAACTTAAAAGGCCCGTTCTATTTTGCCCACGCCGTTTTGAAGCAGATGCGGGAACAAAAAAGCGGACTGATTATTAACATCGGCTCAATAACAGGTCAGGAAGGCGATGGCTATGGAATGGATTATCCCACATCAAAAGCCGGTCTTATGTTTGGCCTTACAAAATCTATCGCCCAGTACGGTTCTAAATATGGTATCCGGTGCGTTTGCGTATCACCGGGGCCCGTTCTTACCCGCGCGAATATGGCCAATATGAAAACCCTTTTGGGCCGGGCTGCCGAACCGCAAGAAATTATAGATCTGTGTCTGTTCCTGGCCTCCGAAAAAGGACAATTCATAAACGGCGAAAACATTATGATCGACGGCGGTAGAAATGCTATGGGACGGTGGCGTTGATGAAAAAGAGCTTTTTGAATCAAAGCAAACCAATGCTTACTGTAATGCTGCAATGCGAAACACCTGAGGTAGCTATCGGCAGAATAAGAAATGCGAACTGCCTTGGTGCAGATGCTTACGGATTGCAGGTGGAAACCCTCAAGCCTGAATACCAAAACCCGGCTACATATAAGAAGATTTTCTCTGAGGGAAAAGGCAGACCTTTTTATGTGACCTATTACCGCAATAAGAATAACTGCGGTAAAACAGATGAAGAGCTTGCGGAGGGTTTGGTCACGCTTGCTGAGAGGGGTGCTACACTTTGCGATGTGATGGGGGATATGTTCTGCAGGCATCCGGAGGAACTGACAGAGGATGAAACGGCAATCAAGAAACAAATGGATTTGATTGATCGTCTGCATCAAAAAGGCGCAGAGGTGTTGATGTCCTCCCATGTGCTCAAGTACACGCCGGCAGAGCGGGTTCTGGAAATCGCCCTTGCGCAAAAGCGCAGGGGGGCGGATATTATCAAGATCGTTACCGGTGCTGACAGTATGGAGCAGCAGCTTGAAAATCTTCGCATTACCGATCTTTTGAAGCGCGAATTAGGTGCTCCGTTTTTGTTCTTATCGGGCGGGGAATGCTCTATACACCGAAGACTGGGTATCAAGCTTGGTTGCTGTATGTCACTTTGCGTGTATGAGCATGATGCGCTTTCGACACCGGCGCAGCCACTTTTAACCACTATGAAAACAGTGAGAGATACTATTGATTTTTGAGAGGTACCAATGAAAGCAATACTTGTAAATGATGATAAGTCTTTAAGATGGGACGATGTTCCCGATCCTGTTTTGGGAAATGATGACTGTCTTGTAAAGATCGAGGCGGCAGCCCTGAACCGAGCTGACCTTATGCAGCGTGAGGGTGATTATCCGCCGCCTCCCGGTTGTCCCGAATGGATGGGCCTTGAAATTGCAGGCACTATAGTTGAAATCGCAGAAGGTGCAAAAGAAAAATCCAACTGGAAAATCGGTGATAAAGTTTGTGCTCTTCTTGGTGGCGGTGGCTATGCTGAATTTGCCAATATCAAGTATGATATGCTGATGCCTGTACCCCAAAACTGCACAATGGTAGAAGCGGCAGCGATACCGGAGGCATTTGCCACTGCCTACCTGAATCTGTTTATAGAAGGCGGCGCGAAAGCAGGGGATACCTTGCTGATCACAGGCGGCAACAGCGGCCTTGCCAGTGTCACGATCCGTATGGCAAAGGCCTTTGGCCTGCGCGTCATCACAACGGTCCGGGGCGCTGCAAAAGCCGATGCGATCCGGGATCTGGGCGCAGATGTGATCGTTGACACATCGAAAGAAAGCCTTGCCGCTGTGCTGAAAGTACAGCTGGAGCAGGGTTATGGTGTAGATGTTGCCATTGACTGCTTGGGCGGAGCGAATATGGGAGAGAGTCTGCATTACCTGAACAGAGGTGCCCGGTGGATTATGATTGCCGCCCTTGCCGGTACAAAGACAGAAATTGACCTGAAGAATATCTATGTCAGAAATGTGCGTATCATCGGTTCGACACTTCGTTCCCGTGCTCCGGAAGTGAAAGCGCAGATCCTTGCTGATCTTGTGGAGAAGGTTTGGCCCAAGGTAGAAACCGGAGAAGTCAAGCCTACCATTTACAAGGTGCTGCCGATAACCGAAGCCGAAACTGCTCATGATATCCTTTACAAAGGTGAAAATATCGGCAAGGTTGTTTTGCGCGTTTGCCAGGAGTAAGCGCAACAGGAAAGGAAACGAATTATGGAAAATATGCTTGGCGTTATGATCGACTGTTCCCGCAATGCGGTTCTCAAGGTGGAGACAGTCAAACAGTATGCAGATCTTTTGAAAAAGATGGGCTACAACACCCTGATGCTCTACACGGAAGATACTTACGAGGTGGACGGCCAGCCCTATTTTGGCCATTTCCGGGGAAGATATTCCAAGGCGGAGCTGAAGGAACTGGATGCTTACTGCACAAAAATCGGCATAGAGCTGGTTCCGTGCATCCAGACCCTTGCCCACCTGAATGAAATGTTCAAATGGAGATCGGAATACGAAAGCATCAATGATTGCGACGATATTTTGCTGATCGGCGAGGAAAAGACTTATGAGCTGATCGATGCCATGCTTGCTACAGTGTCCGAGTGCTTTACCAGCCGGAAGATCCACATCGGTATGGATGAAGCCTACCGGGTGGGAACAGGCAAATATCAGCGGCTTAACGGCATCCGGGATCGGTTTGATGTTATCAACGAGCATTTGCACAGGGTCTGCCAAATTACAGAGAAATACGGCTTGGAGCCTATGATCTGGAGCGATATGTTCTGCAAGCTGGCGCTGGATATTGAAAACCAGTACGCAGATGTGGACACTTCCGCGATCCTGGAGAAAGCAAAGCTTCCGGAGAACATTTCCCTGGTCTATTGGGATTATTATTCCGAGGATTATGACCACTATGTAAAGATGATCAAGACCAACAAGCTGTTCGGCAGAAAGGTCTATTTTGCCGGCGGCGCCTGGACTTGGCGGGGAATGTCCCCGGACAATGCTTTCAGTATGCGCACCACCGAACAGGCGTTGAAGGCTTGCAAAGACTGCGGTGTGGACGGCACTTTCTTTACAGTTTGGGGCGATGACGGAGCAGAATGCTCGGCGCTGGCAGTGCTGCCTTCTCTGATGTATGCCGCAGAGTACAAAAACGGCAACGCCGACCTGGAGATGATCAAGAAGAAGTTCTATGAAATCACCGGCTGCGAGTTTGACAGCTTCCTGCTGCTGGACAAGCTGGATACCCCCGGTGGAAAGCACCATAAAAATCCCAGCAAATATATTTTGTACAATGATCCCTTTATGGGTATCCGGGATTGTCTTTGCGCCCCGGAGGACAGAGCCTTCTACGAAAACCTTGCAGAACAGATCCAATCTGTGAAGGAAACCGGCGCATTTGCCCATATTTTTGAGGCCTATGAAAAGCTGGCCGGGGTGCTTGCCATTAAGAGTACCCTCGGCCTGCGTACAAGAGAAGCCTACTGCAATAAGGATATGGCAGCATTGCGGCAGCTGGTAGGGGAGTACGATACCTTGTTGGAAAAGGTAAAAGCCTTCCACGCAGCCCATCAGAAAAGATGGTTCCGGGATAATAAACCCCAGGGCTTTGATGTGCAGGATCTCCGCCTTGGCGGCTTGATGCAGCGGATCATCAGCTGCAAAAACCGCTTGGCAGAATATGTAGACGGAAGTATAGAGCATATTCCTGAATTGGAAGAGCCGATGCTGGATCAGGTCAACGGCTATGACGGCTGGGCTCGGATCGCCACCGCCAATGTCGTTTCGCATATATATTGATGTTAAATAGAATGCGATCTCAACCGACGAAGCCCATGGATTCAAAGACTATTTTGGTGATTGATAGGTGGGAAAAGTTTGGAAATAAATGTCAAAACGCACCTGGTTAACCAGGTGCGTTTTTATAATAGTTGCTGGTCAGCAGCAGATTGCTCACTGCCCGGAATTCTTGGGATAGCAACTGCATATCATGGATTTCTGTATTGGTAACAGTTCTGTTCTTTTCATTCATTAAAATCTTGCCATTCTGCCAGGCGACGCCGTCGCAGATCCAACTGCCGTCGGGGAACAAGGCGTAGCCCTGGTAATTAGGATCAAATGCATCCTGGCCGAGATAGTTGTAGGGAGAATCCACGCCCAAAAGGTTCAAAACTGTGGGGAGAAAATCGGCAGTGCTTAAGGTTTTGTCCACCTGTACAGAAGGACCGTCCACAGACCAAATGAAGCAGGGGGTCTTTTCCAGCAGAAGATCGCTGTTCACACCGGAGTGCTTGTACAGCTCTTCCAAATTCTTATAGCCGTAGGTGTAGTGGTCGGTCATGCCGATGATAACTGTATTTTCCAGTTCACCCCGGGCAGTTAACGCATTCAGGAGCTGCTTGAACATATCGTCCACGATTTTTGCCTTTACCCGGGCACAGTTTTCTTCTTCACTGCCATAGAGGGTCTTGTATTCCGGATACTTTTTCAGCGCATAGTAACCGGTGATCTCCCGATAGGTATAGCCAAGATGGGCGGAGCGGGTAAGAATGGTGTTAAGGGTAGGCCCTTTCCGGAAGAAGATGTCGTTAATTTCATCGTTGTCTAAGAAGTATTGCTCGTTGCAGAGGTCTTGTTTGACGGTGGTGTAATCCAAATAACTGACGTATTCCGAGTAGCCCATCGCCGGCTCTAAAACATTGCGGCTGTAGTAGCTTGCTCTGTTATAGTGAAATACACGGGAATCATAGCCCAAATTGCCAAGCTGCGCAGCCAAGGACTGATTAAAGTCATTGCCGACATAGTCAAAGACCAGGTCGCTGGTGGTAGGCAGATAAATACCGGTGTTCATACAGAATTCGGAATTTAAGGTTCTGCCATTGCCGTAACCCGGGGTGTAGAAGTTGGTGAAATTTATACCTTCTTCCATCAATCGGGACAGGGTAGGCGTGTCATAAGGCGTGATCATCCAGTCGTCCATAGACTCCATCATTACCAGGATCACATTCTTGTCGGCAAAAGCGCCGGTCATCTCGTTAGGCTTTTTTTCGCCACGCTTGTCAAAGAAAGCATCGATCTCGTTTTCTTGCTTGGTGAGGGCATCTTTGTAGGCGGGGGTGAGGGGGTAGAGCTCGTTGACCCAAATATCCCGGGCGAGGAGCTGATACAGTCCTGTGATATTATAAACCTCTTTGGCATCATACATCGTGCTGTAGGTTTTCCGGTAGGAAGAGGCTGCGTTGTAGTTGTTGGCAGTTACTTTATCCTGGCGGAAAATCAACTCCGGCAGGATAAAAAGACCAATAATGCACAGCGCACTGCAAGCTAAATAGGGGATGCGCCGAAGGCATTTGGATGGTGGATGGGGGAAAATGCAGATGATCACTACCCCAAGAATGATCATAACTGTTGCAACGATCCACCATAGGGCTGGGAACTGGGAAAGCACATCGCCGATAAAAGTTGTACCTTCTTTGGCCAATGTGGTTGTCGAGACCCACATCATATTGCCCAAGACCATATAGTAACCGCTTTGCGCCAAGGCCCATAGGAGTAACGCAAAATACAGAACACCGAATACAATACGGCCTGCCAGCCGTGGCAGAAACAGAATGATTCCCGCAATCAGAACAGACCACAGAAAACCGAAAGCTAAACCGAATAAAGTATCAGCACCCAACATGGATAACAACAGCAGTTCTATGGTAAAGAAGGGGGCGAATATAGCAAAAAAGCCAATTAAATAATAGGTTAAGGGCTTTTCTAATACATTTTGAAATTTGCGTAGAAATGCTTTCAAAAAAATCACCTGATTTTAGAAGAATTGCCCCTATACTACCACAAAAAATGCAGAAAAACAATGTTATTCCTCATCAATTTCAAAAAAGTTTACTTTTTGCAAAATCCTTTGTTATTCATGAAAAAAACCCTTGACAAAATGGCATAACGTGGCTATAATAAGCGTGTTCTGTTTGAGCCGCCGGTATAGCTCAGTTGGTAGAGCAGCTGATTTGTAATCAGCAGGTCGGGGGTTCGAGTCCGTCTACCGGCTCCAAGCAGACGGTAGAGAATTAAATATGGGGGAGTTCCCGAGTGGCCAAAGGGGACAGACTGTAAATCTGCTGCGTATCGCTTCGATGGTTCGAATCCGTCCTCCCCCACCAGAAAAAGTCCAACACCTTGTGGTGTTGGACTTTTTCTATGTGTAAGGTACAGACGGATTCGAACCCATAGCAGTGCAACTGTCCAGTGGACAGTTGCTGTGACCAGTGCAAACACTGGTCGCTACCTTTGTTTTCGCCTTTGGCGAAAACGCAACCGAATCCGTCCTCCCCCACCAAAATCCTCGTTCACAAGAACGGGGTTTTTAACTTTTACAGTATTCCTCTTCACTTTTCTCTTATACACTCGGATTTGTGGGAGGTAAGAAGTAATAGTGAATAGTGAAGAAGTAGAATCCGGCAACGGCACAATATTACTAAAACCTGCGACAATATGGATTTGTACCATCGAAAATATGATACGTCTTGTTTGATTTATGGTTTTATGCTATAATTAAATAAAGGGGTGATTGTATGAAAAGAATAATAGTATTAGCTTTGGTATTAATTTCTGTAATAGGAATCATTGGTTGTACAAAAGAAAAGGAGGCCGTAAATGATTCTGCTATAGAAGCTTATACAACTTTTTTGGCAGGGAACAGAACACGCTTGGCTGAAGGGCAGGCTGAAAAATGGTATATTCCGAACTTTCAAGATACCGTGTTAAAATATGAGTATACCTACTTGGATTTAGATTGTGACGGCGTAGTAGAACTGCTTATTCAATTAAAAGATGATCCGTGCGGGTATAATGCTGTGTTCCATTTTAAGGATGGACAGATACTGTGTTGGAACAGTGATTCTGCAGAAATGTCTTGTCGTGATTATCCGCTTCAGGATGGAATAATGGTACAGCAATATGATTATTCAGGCACACGAAGTTATACGCTTTTCCGTTATAATTCTAACGGTGAAAAGGAGAATGTTTCTCAACTGTTTGCACGAGATGAATTGATTTATTTAGACAGCACAGAACCATGTCCGTATTATGAAATAGATGGAACAGAAATTGATAAGGACGAATTTGAAAAGCAAATTAATTCACTAATTCTAGAGAAACGGATTAAGAGCACAGATTGGAAGGAAATATAAATTGGGATTTACAAATTGATTTATATAATAACAAAGTGGCATTATAATGGTTCGTAACAGCCACAAAAAGACCAGTCCGAAAGGATTGGTCTTCTTTGTGGCTATGGGTATTCGGAGGGCGGATTCATAGGAAGAATAACGCTACTACAATGGAAATTTTATAATTTATGCGACTAAGTCTTCCCTTTTTGTTTTTTGATATTATAATATTAGTTAAGAAATGCTTGCTTAAATGTGAGGGAGCTCATTATGACAAAACAAAAGAATTACAAAAAGACACTGATAGCTTGCTATCTTGGTTTTGTTACACAGGCAATATCTGCAAATTTTGCGCCACTGCTGTTTTTAACATTCAGAAGTACTTACGGAATTACACTGGATAAGATCGCCCTGATTCCGTTGGTGTTCTATCTAACCCAATTGCTTGTTGACCTTGCGGCTACCAAATTTGCCGATAAAATCGGATACCGCGCTTGCGTTGTGGCATCGCAGGTGTTGTCGGCTGTCGGACTTGTCTTGATGGCGATTTTGCCGGAGATACTTCCTGCGCCGTTTGTTGGCATTTTAATTGCGGTAGTGCTTTATGCCATCGGCAGTGGCCTTATCGAGGTGCTGGTAAGCCCCATCGTGGAGGCCTGTCCTTTTGAAAATAAGGACGGCGTGATGAGCACATTACATTCCTTCTACTGCTGGGGTGCAATGGGTGTCATTTTGGGTTCCACGCTTTTCTTTGCGGTATTCGGTGTGGAGAATTGGAAGATTCTTACTTTTGTTTGGGCGCTGGTGCCGCTGTATAACACATTCAACTTTATTAACTGTCCCATAGAGCGATTGGTTGAAGAGGGCAAGAGTATGGGTATTCGCAAACTGCTGAAAACACCCATCTTCTGGCTGATGATATTGCTTATGGTGTGCTCAGGCGCATCTGAAGCGACGATGTCCCAATGGGCATCGGCATTTACGGAGTCTGCTATTGGCGTATCCAAGGCCGTTGGCGATTTGGCAGGCCCGTGCTTGTTTGCCATGTTTATGGGCATGTCCCGTATGCTGTACGGTAAATTCAGCGAGAAGCTTGATTTGACCAAGGTGATGCTTGTTTGCGGCATTATGTGTGCCTGCTGTTATTTGCTGGCGTCCTTGTCTACAGTGCCGATTCTCGGCCTTGCAGGCTGCGCACTTTGCGGTTTGGCTGTGGGCATTATGTGGCCCGGCTCTATCAGCGTATCCTCCCAGAGCTGCCCAATGGGCGGCACAGCAATGTTTGCGTTTTTGGCCTTGGCCGGCGATTTAGGGGCAATGGTCAGCCCCGCTATGGTGGGAAGTCTTGCCGAAAAGGCAGGCGGCGATTTGAAAACAGGTTTGTTTGCGGCCACACTGTTCCCCATAATATTGGTTGTTGGATTAACCGTTTTAAGAGGCATAAAGAAATATCAAATCAGGGATGAAAAACATTAAACTGGCAAAATTCTGTTTATAACAACTGCAAAGGCCAATCCGCTTGGATTGGCCTTTTGTGATTATATTTTTTGGACGCATCAAAGCGAACCGGGAAAATTTGGATTGCAATAATAGATTATCCTGTTATAATGTTGTTGAATAAGCAAAGCTTGTGGAGGCGCAAAATGCAAAATTATAAAATCGTTGCCAGCGATCTTGACGGCACGCTGCTGAACAACCAATCTGAAATAAGTCCGGAGAATATGGCTGCCATTTACGGAATAATAGAAAAAGGGGCGTATTTTGTGCCTTCTTCCGGCCGGACATTTGCTGAAATACCGGCGTTGATTCGGAATGAATCCGCAATTCGTTACATCATTCATTCCAACGGTGCAGTGGTTTTGGATAAGCAGACAGGACAGCGGGTTCTGACCTGTATTCCCAATGCCCTTGGGCGGGAGATCCTGGACATGCTTACATCCACCCAAGCGCATATTACCATTCGCCATAACGGAAACTGCATAGTAGATGCAGCATTTCAAAATGAGCAGGCTTTCGATTATTACAATGTGATCGAGGCGCACCGGGACTGCGTTCTGAATTATGCCATTCAATCTGACAATTTTTTGGAATATGCCTATGCCGCAGACCAGGTAGAGGTGTTCTCTGCATTCTTTCACAGCTATGAAGACAAGCTTGCCTGCAAAAAGCAGCTTGAGAAAAGCGGAAAGCTTCGTGTTGTGGAAGCCAGCGAGTATAATATTGAAATCGTAAACATCCATGCGGGTAAAGGGAATGCACTATACAGTCTTGCAGATATGCTGGGCATTTCCTATGCAGATACCATCAGCATTGGCGACAGCGATAATGACAGCAGTATCACACAGGCTGCAGGCCTGGGGCTTGCTGTATCCAATGCTTGTGAATCCTTGAAGGCGGTAGCAGACAAAATTATTTGTTCCAACGAAGAGCATGCCATCGCTTATGTTTTGTCCCACTTCTTCTAAATGCAAACCAGAAAGAGCAAGCCATCTAATGACCGAGGAGAAACCCAATGAACCAATATACAAAAAATGATATCATCCAACAGCTGGATGCGTTACATACACCCAAGGGTGTTCCGGTTCTGTTCCATTCTTCTTTGCGGGCTATCGGCACGGTAGAGGGTGGGGCAGAGGCGCTTTTGGATATCCTGGTGGAATATTTCACCCGGGATGGCGGCCTGTTCTGCGTGCCGACCCATACCTGGCATAATTTGGATAACGAGATCACCTTGGATGTAACCAGCGACGATAATTGCCTGGGCGCTTTCTCCACCGTTGCCATCCGGGATCCCCGGGGAATCCGTTCGGAGAATCCTTGCCATTCTATGGTGGTTTTCGGGGATAAAGCACAAGCCTTTGTGAAAGACGAAATCTCTGTACCCACGCCCACTGCGCCCAGTAGCTGCTATGGCAAGCTTTTTGATATGGGCGGCTATGTCTTGCTGGCAGGTGTTGCACACAATAAAAACACATTCCTCCACACAGTAGACGAAATGCTGGACATACCCAACAGAATGGGCAATAAGCCTGTTCCGATGGCTGTGCGCAAAAAAGACGGTCAGGTTATCAAAACAAAACTGTGTTTGTTTGACACCGACTATACGGAGGACATTTCCTACCGGTTCACAAAGTACGAAACGGCATTCCGTTACCACAGATGCATTACTGACGGGTTCCTGGGAAATGCGCCGACACAGCTGTGCAGCGCCCGGAAAATGAAGGAAACCATCGAGCTGATCTATCGGAATTGCGGTGACGCAGACCCCTTGGCAGACGAGGAAGCCATTCCGCAAAAATGGTACTGTTTTTGATTACTTATAATCGCTTTTTTGTATCAACCAAAACTTGACTGTGATTTCACCTATGCTATAATAAGAAAAATCATGAACGGAGGAAAGGTAATGGCAAAAAGAATCCTTGCATTGCTGCTTGCAGCGGCTGCTGTATTGGGCTTAGCTGCTTGCAGCAAGAAGCCTGCAGAACCTGCAACCACCGCAACAACTGGAACCATAGAGACTATTGCCCCAACCAATGCGGCAACTGTTACGACTCCTTCTAAAACGGAACAAACTGAAGCTTTCACAACTGCTCCTGCTACAGTTGCAACGGTTGCACCGACTACTGCAGCAACAGCAGCACCGACCGCAGCGCCTACAACTGCTACAGAGCCTGCTGAAACCCGTAAAGCGCTTGCTCCTCTGCTGGAGCTCCGCGGTGAGCTTCCGGCGCTCAAATCCCGGGAGGAAATGCTGGATACTCTGCAGAAAGAGGTCTATGGCTATATGCCTGCGGCTCCCACGAATATCGAATTTACCAGTAAGGACATTACTACCGATGATTACTGTAACGGGAAAGCAAATCGCTATTCCATTGTGGCAAAATGTACCGTAAACGGACAGGAATTTGCATTTCCCTTCAGTATGGTATTCCCCAAAAATATCAATGGCAAAGTGCCTTTCTTTATGTTCATTGGATTTACAAAGGGACCGACTTCCAAGTATCAATCAACGGAAGCTGTGATCGACAAGGGTTACGCCATTATCTATTACGATTACCGGGATATTGCCAGTGACGACGGCAAGTTTGACAATGGCCTGTCCACGATCCTGTATCCCGAAGGCAAGCGAGGCGATACCGACCCGGGCAAGATTGCAATGTGGGCCTGGGGCGCACATAGAATGATGGATTATGCAGAGAGTATCAGCGACAAGCTGGATCTTTCTCGCTCTGCTGTTTGCGGCCACTCCCGTACCGGCAAGGCTGCCTTGCTTGCCGGCGCTACCGACACCCGTATCCAGTTTACGTATTCCAATGAATCCGGCTGTGCCGGCTCAGCTATTTCCCGCCGTAAGGCCGGTGAAAGTATTGCCCGAATTACCGGTACATTTCCGTACTGGTTCTGCAAGAATTACAAGCATTGGGCAGGCAGGGAAGCGGAGATGCCCTTTGATCAGCATTGGCTGCTGGCATCCATCGCGCCCCGGAAGGTCCTGGTAGGCAGTGCGTCCAAGGATATCAATGCCGATCCGCTGTCTGAGCAGCTTGGTTGTTTGGCTGCATCGCCGGCATTCCAAAACGGCTTTGCCTGTGATGTTATGGCTGTTGCCGGTGACGCATTCCTGGAAGGCGATATCGGCTACCACATGCGTGAAGGCTCCCATGCTTTTACCGAGACGGACTGGCTCAGAGCTATCGAATTTATCGATTATCATACAGCAAAATAAAGTTAAAAGCACACCGATGACACATCGGTGTGCTTTTATAAATTAACCTAAAATATCATTCAATTCCAGCAGAGCCCGTGCGTAAATCCGCATTGCGATCTTTAGGCGGGCCAGGGAAACACATTCGTCAATACCGTGTGCACCGCCACGGCCCTTGGGGAAGTCCTCAGGAGGGCAATTGCCGGACATGCCAAAGGCGTAAGCATTGGGCAGCCGGTGCGCGTAGGTGCCACCGGACAAGGTGTAGGGAGGTTTGTCTGCACCGGTGATCTCATTGGCGATACGGGTTAGCAGTTTGATTTCCTTGGTGTCAGGGTTCATAAGGTAGGCGGGGGTACCGGGGGTGGATTTTTCAACAATAAAGCCAAAGCCGTCAACAGCCTTCTTGATGTTTTCTTCCATCTCATCTACGGTAATACCGGCAGGGTAGCGGATGCGGAAATAGACCTTAATGTAACCGTCAACATCGTCGATCTGAGTGGTTGCAACGATGGGTTCACCCATAATAGGATGTGCGTATGCGATATTCAAGCAATGGCCGTGGATATCCTTGGACAGAGTTCTCAAGAAGTGGAAGATTTGCTTATCTTCTTCAGCTACCAAACCGGCATCCAGCAAGGCACCGGAGATATGAGTAATCATATTACCATTGGGATTTGGATGTGCGCCGTGGGTAGGGGGAGAAAACGAGAAAACCTCGGTCTTTTTACCCTTTGTAACGGTACACATAGGCAGTTCCTGGGGAACGTCGCTCCGATCTAAAATTGCCAGGGCATCACCGGGCTTGCCGGGCTGACCGGCTGTGAGCTGAATGCCGTGGAGGGGAGTCTTGCTGCGCAGAACCACAGACAAAGCACCCTTGCCGCCATACCCTACAGGCCAGCCGCTATCGGGGACTAAGGACATCCGGGGAGGTGTGCAAACGTTCAAGAAACCCTTTGCATCGGGATTTCCGGGAATGCCGATCAGATCCTGCATACCCAGTTCTTCGTTGCTGCCTACATAAAGGGCAGGGTTGTACTTCAGTTCGATACCCAGTTCTTTGAAAATTTGCAGCAGGTTAAAAATGGCAGCAAGCTGACCCTTGTTGTCAGTAGCGCCACGGCCAATGATGCAGCCCTTATATTCGGTGGCATCATAGGGCGGGTAGTTCCAGCCCTCGCCGGCAGCCACCACATCACCGTGGAGCCAAATGCCCAGATCCGGCTGACCTTCTTTCAAAGCAGTGCTGACAACACCCACATTATAGTCGGTGGCATAGAAACCGGCAGCCTTACCCATTTTCAAAACCTCGTCCAAAACAGCCCGGGGACCGATACCCCAGGGTGCGCCGGGAACGGGTTCGCTTTTTTCACTGTTGATGTTTACAAGACGGATGGTGTCGGCTGCTAATTTTTCAGTAGAGGCTTCGATCATCTCGTCGATTTTAGTAAGAAGTTCTGTATTCATTTGAATCACCTCGCCCCCATTATAGCACAAAGAAAATGCCTGTCAATCCGCTATAGCGGCAAAATTCATAGGAAATAACTATTGCAATTACAAGGAAAAAAGTATATCATATCAGCAGACAGAAATATGGAGGTATGTATATGTTCTACATCAATCAGCTGGACTATCCACATATTCCCTATAACCACAATATGGCCCACGGCGGCCCACCTGAAGGCAGAACCAGTGTGAAGACTTCCGGCTGTGGCCTGTGCTGTTCCTGCATGGTGGTAGCCCACCAGACCGGTAAAATGCTGCCCATTGCGGAGTTTGTAAAGCTTTCGGAAGAGAATCTGGCTAACCAGGAGCTGGGTACCGATATGAAGGTTTTGGGCCCTGTCCTTGCGAAGCTTTTTGACCTGGAGTATGTTCAGTCCAGCGATAAAGATGAGCTGATTGCCTGGCTGAAAGACGGTGGCGAGGCCATTGTCCACGCCCAGGGTGATAAGGACGGACACATCGGTGTGTTCTCCAACCGGGGGCATTATATCCTGGCAACCGCTATGGTTGGGGATGAAGTGCAGATTATGGACCCCAGCGACAAGCCGGAGAAGTACGAAATTGAGGGCCGCAAGGGCCTGGTCCGGAAGGAAGAACCCTTCATTTATGCTGCTCCCGAAGTAGTGGACGAAGCCTGCTATGCCGACAGAATCCACTTCCATATGTTCAAGAAAAAATAGTAAGGAGAACATTGCATGCGTTTTGATGTAATTATTGTGGGCGCTGGCCCCGGTGGTATTTTTGCTGCCTATGAGCTGATGCAAAAGGCACCTGATTTGAAGGTGGCGGTTTTTGAGGCCGGTCACGCGCTGAGTGAGCGTCGCTGCCCCATTGACGGCGACAAGGTAAAAAGCTGCATTGGTTGCAAAAGCTGCAGCATCATGAGCGGCTTTGGCGGCGCCGGCGCTTTTTCTGACGGAAAGTATAATATTACCAATGACTTTGGCGGCACGCTTTATGAGTATATTGGTAAAAAGCGGGCGTTGGATCTGATGCACTATGTAGATGAGATCAACCTGCGCTACGGCGGGGAAGGCACAAAGCTTTACTCCACAGCCGGCAGCCGGTTTAAGACCCTGTGCATCCAAAATGATCTGCATCTGCTGGATGCGTCTGTCCGTCATCTTGGTACAGATATCAACTATGTGGTGCTGGAGAATCTGTATACTTATCTGAAAGACAAGGTGCAGTTCTACTTCGATACACCTGTGCAATCCATTACTGCCTTGGATAATGGATACGAGATCGTCTGTGCCGATGGCGCATATACCTGCAAGGATTGTGTTATCTCCGTGGGACGCAGTGGCAGTAAGTGGATGGAAACTGTGTGCCGGGATCTGAAGATCCCCACAAAATCCAACCGAGTCGATATTGGTGTCCGTGTGGAGCTGCCTGCGGCAGTGTTTGCCCACTTGACAGATGAACTGTACGAAAGCAAGATCGTATACCGCACTGAAAAATACGGCGACAAGGTCCGTACATTCTGTATGAATCCTAAGGGCGCGGTGGTTACCGAGAACACCAACGGCATTATTACCGTGAATGGTCATAGCTACGAAGATCCGGCTAAGCAGACGGACAATACCAACTTTGCGCTTCTGGTTGCCAAGCATTTCTCTGAGCCCTTTAAGGATTCTAACGGTTACGGCGAGTCCATTGCCCGTTTGAGCAATATGCTGGGCGGCGGTGTTATGGTGCAGCGGTTTGGTGATCTGATCCGTGGACGCCGATCCACGCCCAGCCGGATTGAAGAGGCCTTTATTACTCCCACCTTGAATGCAACACCCGGTGATTTGAGCTTGGTGCTGCCTAAGCGGATTCTGGACGGCATTATTGAGATGATCTATGCGTTGGATGAGATCGCTCCCGGTACTGCCAACGACGATACCCTCCTTTATGGCGTGGAAGTGAAGTTCTACAATATGGAAGTGGAAGTGAACGAGCGCCTGGAGTCCAATTACAAGGGATTGTACATCATTGGTGATGGCAGTGGCATTACCCACTCTTTGTCCCACGCATCAGCCAGCGGCGTGTATGTTGCCCGGAATATTACAGAAAAATAACAAAGAAAGATGGTTGCTCAGGCAGCCATTTTTCTTTTTAGGTCCTATTTTTCAAGAGAAAAGCGCGTTATTTTATAATTCTTCTACTACTTGTATTTCAAAAATGAATTTGCTATTGCGTTTGTTTTTTACTATGCTATAATCTCTGTAATAAAACCGTGTAACACAACAGCTTGGAGGGAAGTGTGATGGAGAGCATAAAAAAGCGGCTTACCCAAATAGGCAATGCATATCGACCTTTACCTTTTTGGTCGTGGAATGACAAGCTTGAGCCGGAACGGCTGAAAGAGCAAATCCGCTGGATGCATAAAAACGGTATTGGCGGTTTTTTTATGCACGCTAGAGAAGGCTTGGAAACCCAGTATCTTTCTCAAGAGTGGATGCAGTGCATCGAGCAGTGCTGCGAAGAGGCGGAGTCGCTGGGTATGCACGCCTGGGTCTATGACGAGAACGGCTTTCCCAGCGGATTTGTGGGCGGTAAACTCTTAGAGAAGGAAGAAAATCGTGACCGATTCCTGACCTATGAGATTTGTGCATTCGACCCGAAAGCGGACTTGGTTTATGATCTGTCCGGTGACAGCCTTCAGCTTATCAAGGAAACTAAGAATTCGGAATGCCTGAATGTATATATCGGCACCTCAGCATCTACCGTGGACATTTTGAACCCAGCAGTAGTTGACCAGTTTCTAGAAGAAACTCACGTCCGATACGAAGCACACTTTGGCAAAGATTTTTCCAAGAAAATCAAGGGCTTTTTCACTGATGAACCCCAGTATTTCCGTTACAACACACCCTATACGCCTATGGTGCGGCAATACTTCCGTGAAAAGTATAATACGGACCTGTTTGATGAACTGGGACTGCTATTTGTGGAAAAAGAGGGCTACCGCCAGTTCCGCTACCGGTACTGGCTGGCCATGCAGACTTTGATGCTGCAAAACTTTGCGCAAAAGGTCTATACTTGGTGTGACGAGCGAGGCATGAAACTTACCGGTCACTATGTGGACGAAATCACAATGGGCTATCAGATTATGTGTTGCGCCGGTGTAATGCCCTTCTATGAATTTGAGCACATCCCCGGTATCGATTGGCTGGGCGTTACCACGGATAATGAGTTGGCGCCCCGGCAGTTAAGCAGCGCTGCCCATCAGCTTGGAAAGAAACAGATCCTCACGGAAAGCTTTGGCTGCTGCGGCTGGGATATTACCCCGGATGCTTTGCGCCGCCTGGCGGGTTTTCAGTATGCCTGCGGTATCAATCTTCTATGCCACCATCTTGTTCCGTATTCTGAACGGGGACAGCGTAAACGGGACTACCCGGCCCACTTTCATAGCGTTAACCCTTGGATCGATGACCATTTTAAGGATTTTAACGATTTCTTCGCTCGCTTGGGTTACCTGTTGGCAGAGGGTGAAGAAATGGTCAATGTAGCCATGCTGCATCCTATCAGAAGCTGCTATTTTGACTATAAGCGGGGTTTGTATCCTCATTTCGATGTAGGTCATTTGGATGATGATTTGCAAAAATCTTGCCGTCTGCTTTCTTCCCGTGGCATAAACTATCACTTCCTGGATGAAACTCTGTTGGAGAGGCACGGCTTTGTGGATGGCAGTCTAATTGGCTGCGGGAAGTGTACATACGACTATTTGGTATTGCCCCCAATGCTGACTATGGGTCAAAATACGAAGGACTTACTGCAACGGTTTATAGCAAATGGCGGTAAAGTACTTCTTTTGGGAGAAAAGCCTACCTTCCTGGAGGGCGACCCCTATGTATACACCTGGCTGGAAAGTAATTGCACGATGGAAGAAATCCTTTGCACCCAGCCTTTCCGTATGGAAGACCCCACCACGGAACTCTACTGTGCCTATCGGCTGGTTGATGGCAAGCCCTTCCTCTTTGTGCAAAACGGATCCGGTGAGAAGGCATACACACAAACCTTCCGATTTGGCATGGGAATCAAGTCCTTTACTGTACTTGACCCGGTGAGCCTGGAAACCACAAAGAGCGCCTTGACTGTGACGCTTCCTGCCAATGGCTCTGTACTATTGTTCCCATCCGCAGAACAACCTCCAAAGCAAAAGGAACTTCCAATCGTGGAACTGAATATGAAAGATTCTCAAGCTTCTTTCAATACCAATTTCTTGACGATGGATGCGGTGCGTTATTCCAAAGATGGAGAAAATTTCTCCGCACCAATTCTACGAAGCCGGCTGTTTGAGCAGCTGCTTCAGGAGCGGTATGCAGGAGACCTTTGGCTGCGTTACGAGTTCAACATCGAACAATTACCGGAACGACTTACCATTCTGGCAGAAACAAAGAATCTAAAAAAGACTTGCCTGAATGGAAAGAATATTTCCTTGGACACCCAGTATGATAAAGAACCCAGCCTTTGGATGGCAGACATCACGTCATACATCCAATTGGGTTTGAATACCTACGAAACCCAAATGTCCTGGCACCAGAGTGAGAAAACCTACCATACGCTCTTTGGTGAAAATGTAACGGTAAGCCTGAAGACCTGTATTGTCTACGAAAGCGAAATTGAAAGTGTTTACCTTGCCGGCAAATTTGGTGTGTATAGCAAAGTGCCTATGGAGGAGGTGGACTCCCACTACCTGATTGGTCGTAGCTTCTACATAGGAGCCGTGCCCACTTATACAAAAGAGCCTACTGCAGATGGCTTTGCCTTCTTCCGTGGAGACCTCACTTTGAAAAAGATCATCCCATTGGAAGATCCAAATGTAATACTGCGCATTCCTGGCAGATATGTAACGGCTAAGGTGAAGATCAACGGCCAGGCAGCCGGTGAGTTGGTGTTGAGCCGACAACTGGATGTGTCCAGCTTTGCCAAACCCGGCAATAATGAAATAGAGGTTACTTTTACTGTGGGTAACCGTAATCTCTTAGGACCATTCCATTATGTGGAAGAGGATATTTATATCGGCCCGGACACGTTTGATTCCTACGAATTGCCGAGTGTTGACGGACACATTGCCTATAAACTGGAGAAATTCTTTGCCTAAATAAAAAGCAGACATCTAAGGATGTCTGCTTTTTTATATGCAATTTATTCGCTGCAGAAGCTGGCAACGATGTTTCTGTACACGGCATCGCCGATTTGCTGATAACCGCACAGCATAGGATGTGCGCCGTTGGTATCCCGCCGCTCGGTAACTTCGCTTCTGGTGTTCACGGGAACCTGCTTGTTGGGGTAGTTGTACTCGGAGTCGAACTGACCGCTGAGGTTGATGAACTCGCAGAAATCCTTGTACTTGTCCTCCAGACACCAAGCTTGGTAAGCAAGGTTAATCTCCATCTTATAGTGGACACCGTAATAAACGTCGGTCAAGGGCATGATTGCACCGTAATTGGAAGCACCACCGCCATTGAGAGATCCCAGGGGCAAGCCCATGATCTTTATCTTGATGTTCGGGAAGTCCCGCTTCAGGAAATCTACCAGCTTTTTGCCCTTGTTGGCGACGATCTCGGCATATTCCTTCCGGGTGTGGGTCATGGCCTCCTGGCTCATCAGACCGTTGGTGCCCAGGAAAATATATGCCGCATCAATGTGGTCGATCTCATTGCGCTTGCAGTAGTCGATGAAGTCGACCTTGCCGGTTTCGGGATTCAGGAAAGGAGAACCCTTGGGTGTGCTGGAGCTCTTGAATTCAATGGGAGTGGTGTCATGGGCGTTGGCATAATGGGTCAACACACCTTTCTCAGGACGGGGAGAATCATGATCCATATAGCGGTTGAACTTCAGATAATCAATCTGCAAAGTCTCCAGCTGCCAAATAGCGCCGTTTTCGTCCTGCCACAGAGAATGCTGGTCTTCAACACCTCTGTTGTTGTCGCACTCTACCCACATTGCGCCGGGAATGTTATACAGGAAGTTGTCCCAGTGCCAGCCGCCGTAGCCTTCCAAAGCGATGCCGGGATACTTGGAGGGTTTGCAGGAGCCAACAAACTTAACAGCATCCTTGAAACCCAAGCCGGCAGGCTCGCCACCCTCCTGGGTAATGCGGCGGAATGCCTCGTAAGTCCAGCCACCGCCGGTGAGGGAGTCACCGATACACAGAATGTTGGTGGTCTTCGTGGGCTCTTTGGGAGCAACCACATTTAGCAGGGTCTCATCTTCGCCCAGAAGATTCCGCTGGGCATCATAAACCTTGATGGTCAGCTTGTGCTGGCCGGGCTCGGTGGGTACATATTCAAAGTACCGGGGGAAGTTCCGGCCCTTGTCGCAGATAGCAACAATAGCATGGACATAGGGATTGGGCGATTCGATAACGCCACGATAGTACAGCTGGAAGGTATCACCCACCACCAGATCGTACTTTTCAGGCAGAATCACACGAATTTTCTCAGCCATTTCACTTTCCTCCAATTACTCGCAGCAGAAGCTTGCGATAATATTTCTGTACACGGCGTCACCAATTTGCTTATAGCCGTCCTTGGTGGGATGGGCACCGTCAATATCCATCCGTTCGGTAACGGTGCTTCTGGTGTTGACAGGCTTCTCCTTATAGGGATAAGCATATTCGCAGTCAAACTGACCGGAGATGTTGATGAACTCCATAAAGTCCTTATATGCATCTTCCAGGCACCAAGCCTCGTATGCCAAATCCAACTCGTTGCAGTAGTAATGGATCTCGTAAACATCTGTAAAGGGCAGCTGCGCACCGTAGTTGGAGCCGATACCACCATTTAGAGAACGCATAGTCTGACCCATGATTTTTACCTTCACATTGGGGAAGGCTTCTTTGATATAGCCAACCAGCTTTTTGGTTTTGTTTACCACAATCTGACAGTATTCCTTGCGGGGAAGTGTTGCGGCCTCCGTGCCCATCAGACCGTTGCCACCCAGGAAAATGTACACCGCATCGATTCCGTCAATGTTGTTACGCTTGCAGTAGTCAGTGAAATCAATCTTGCCGGTCTCGGGGTTCAAAAAGGGTGAACCACCGGCGTTGCTGGAGTGGGTGAATTCAATAGGGGAGGTATCTGCGGCGTTGGCATAGTGGGTGAGAGGACCATGTTCGGGTCGGGGAGATGTGTGATCTTTATAGCGATTGAACTTCAAATAGTCGATTTGAAGAGTTTCCAACTGCCACAAGGCACCGTTTACATCCTGCCAAATAGAGTGGTGATCTTCGGGAGTTCTGCTGTTAGGACATTCAATCCACATAGCACCGGGAACGTTGTAAAGGAAGGAATCTATATGCCAGCCGCCGTAGCCTTCATTGCGGGAATCGGCATAGTAGCCCTTGTTGCTGCCGACAAACTTGATGGCATTTTCAAATCCGAGACCAGCGGGCTCACCCTCGGTTTCTACGATACGGCGACGGGCTTCGTTGATCCAGTGGCCGCCGCCGGTAAGGGAGTCACCAATCACCAAAATGTTAGTGGTCTTTTCTGGTGCTTTCGGGGCAACCACATTCAAAAGGGTCTCAGCTTCACCCAGCAAATTTCGCTGCGCATCGTAAACCTTCATTGTCAGCTTGTGCTGACCGGGCTCGGTGGGCACATATTCAAAGTAGCGGGGGAAGTTCCGGCCTTTATCGCAAATGGAAACGATGGAATAGACATAGGGATTAGGCGCTTCGATGACACCACGGTAATAAAGCTGGAAAGTATCGCCCACTACCAGATCATATTTCTTGGGCAAAATAATACGAATCTGATTCTCCATTATACATTCCTCCTGTTATTCGCTGCAGAAACTTGCTACTACATTGCGATAAACCGCATCAGCCACCTGATAGTAGCCTTCTGTGGTGGGGTGGACGCTGTTGGTATCCAAACGCTCAGTAACAGTGCTTCTGGTGTTTACGGGCTTTTGTTTGCAGGGGTAACCGTACTCGCAGTCAAACTGGCCGGCAATGTTAATGAACTCCATAAAGTCCTTGTATTCGTCTTCCAGACACCAGGCCTCGTATGCCAGGTTCAGTTCCCACTTGTAGTTGCAGATCTCATAAGTATCGGTCAGAGGCAGCATAGCGCCATAGCTGGTACCGGTACCGCCGTTGAGAGAGGACAGGTGTTGACCCATAATTCTGACCTTTACATTGGGGAAAGCTTCCCGGATCAGACCAACCAGCTGCTTGCCCTTACTGACGACTACTTTGCAGTATTCTTTCCGGGGCAAGGACAGAGCCTGCTGGCTCATCAGACCGTTGCCGCCCAGCCAAATGTAAACTGCGTCAATGCTGTCAGCGCCAATTTGCTCGGCATAGGCCTTGAAATCAATCTTGCCCAACTCGTCGATGAAGAAAGGCGTTTTAGGGGCATCGCTGGAGCTGGTGAATTCGATGGGGGAGGTGTCTGCTGCGTTAGCGTAGTGGACGAGAGGTCCTTCGGTGGGTCGGGGAGATGTGTGATCCTTCCAACGGTTAAACTTCAGATAGTCGATTTGCAGGGTCTCCAGCTGCCAGATCGCACCGTTAACATCCTGCCACAGGGAGTGCTGGTCATCCACTTGCCGATTGTTGTCGCACTTGACCCACATAGCGCCGGGAGCATTGGTCAAATAGGAATCCCAGTGCCAGCCGCCATAAGCGGTCAAATTCACATCAGGATATTTCGCAGGCTTGCAGGTGCCAACGAATTTCACGGCGTTCTTAAAGCCAAGCGCTGCAGGCTCGCCGCCTTCGCCGGTAATACGGCGGTTAAGCTCACCCACCCATTGACCACCGGCGGTGGTGGAAGCACCGATGCAAAGAATATTGGTGCACTTTTCCGGCTCCTTGGGAACCACCACATTCAGCATGGTTTCGCCTTCACCCAGCAGATTCCGCTGTGCATCGTAAACCTTAATGGTCAGCTTGTGTTGGCCGGGCTCGGTGGGCGCATATTCAAAGTACCGGGGGAAGTTCCGGCCCTTATCGCAAATAGATACGATGGAATATACATAGGGGTTGGGGGCTTCGATGATACCGCGGTAATACAGCTGGAAGGTATCACCAACCACCAAATCGTACTTCTTGGGAATGTTCACTCTGATTTTCTCTGCCATTGTCAGGTCCTCCAATTTGCAGAATTTTTTGAAGTCGCAAGAAGAATCCTTGCGTTTCCCATATTTTAACATAATTGCCCAAGTGATACAACAGTAAAATTGCACAAAACACAAGGATTTTATTGCCGATTTTGATGAACACAAACCAAGAAGTACAGAAAAATTAAAAATACTTGCAATTTGCAAAAAATATGCTATACTGTATGTGAATAAATGCAGAAAGGAGTTCCCTAAGAAACTATGGACGACGGCGACAGTAATCCCGAAAATCCTCCCTTATATCGGAAGTTTGATTTGGCGAAGCGTAGGCTGCATCTGCGGATGTAAGGCATAGGCTTTGCTTTTTTGCGCCCTTTTTGAGGAAAATGAGATATATTTGGAGGAAATTATGAATAATATTGGGTTAACGATAGGCTTGCAGGTGATACTTATCGCATTGAATGCGATTTTTGCCTGCGCAGAGATCGCAGTGATCTCTATGAACGATGCAAAACTTGCAAAAATGGTATCGGAAGGGGATAAGCGGGCGGTGCGCCTTGCCAGGCTGACCAGTCAGCCTGCCCGTTTTTTGGCTACCATTCAAGTTGCAATTACCCTGTCCGGCTTCTTGGGAAGTGCTTTTGCAGCGGAGAACTTCTCCGGCGTGCTGGTAGATTGGCTTTTGGGCCTGGGTGTGGGGATGAACGCAGAAATCCTTGACTCTATTGCGGTTATCTTTATTACCATCGTGCTGTCCTACTTCACATTGGTCTTTGGTGAGCTGGTGCCCAAGCAGGTAGCTATGCGCAACGCAGAAAAGCTTGCCTTGGGTATGTCCGGCTTGATCAGCGGCATTGCCAAGGTGTTTTCTCCCTTGGTTGGCTTGCTGACGGTTTCTACCAACGGCGTTCTGCGTCTGATGGGCATTGACCCCAATGCGCAGGAAGAGGAAGTTGGCGAGGAAGAGATCCGTATGATGGTGGACGTAGGCAACGAAAAAGGCACCATTGACAACGAAGAACGGGAATTCATTGAGAATGTGTTTGAGTTTGATAATCTTCCCATTGCAGAGATCATCACCCACCGCACTGACGTGACTTTCCTGTACTTAGAGGATAGTGTGAAGACCTGGCACGATACCATCATAAACAGTCGTTTTACCTACTATCCCATTTGCGAGGAAACCCCCGACCGAATTGTTGGTGTGCTGAACAGTAAGATCTATTTCCGCCTGGCCGATAAATCCAAGGAAAATGTTATGGAGCAGGCGGTCACCGAGGCCTATGTAGTTCCGGAGACCTTGAAGGCAGATGTGCTTTTCCGCAATATGAAAAGAGAGCACGAGCAGATCGCTGTTGTATTGGATGAGTACGGCGGATTGAGTGGTATCATCACCATCAAGGATTTGATCGAAGAATTGGTGGGCGACCTGGAGGACGATATTCAGCCGGAGGAAACCGTAGAAAAGATCGTTTCCCTGGAGGAGAATCTGTGGCAGGCCGATGGCAGTGTGCTTTTGGAGGAACTTTCTGAAGCCATTGGAATGTACCTGGAATCCGAGGAGTACGACACCCTTAACGGCTTGATATTCCATCATTTGGGTACTTCTCCCGAGAAAGATGACAAAGTGGAACTGGAGGGCCTGGAGATCCAGGTTACACAGGTAGATAACTACCAGGTAGAAACCGCCATTATCCGCAAAACCGCTTTAGAAGAACCTGTTGAAGCTGAATAATATAAGAGCCGCCGGTATCCCGGCGGCTCTTTGCGTTATGTAATTACCAGTTGATTTGCCAGCGTTTGCTGTAAGCGGTGTTGTACTTATCGGAAACCTTGGTATCCTTCAAGCTGGAATTTGCTGCAAGTTCAGCAAGTTTTTTGTCAAAGGCTTCGCAATCCAGAGGCAGCTTTACCGGACGGTTTCCGTTCCAGCTGGAAAGGTAGGCTGCATTGGATATGGTCAGTTCGTTGATGCCCTCAATACCGGGTGCAAGCAACTGCTCACCGTGCAAAATAGCGTTGGTGAAATTCTGCAAAATACCTGCGTGGGCAGGTTCTTCAAACCGGGGCTTGATCTCCTCGTAATCAGAAGGAATGATCTCAAAATTCTTCTGAGATTCCACCCGGACCTGGGGTTCGGGGCTTTTTAGTTTCCACCACTTAAGCAAACCGTTTTCTAAAATGATCTTGCCCAAAGTTCCGGTGATCTCCAAACGGTTGGTGCCGGGAGCTTCGCCGGTAGAGGTGATAAAAGTGCCGGTTGCCCCGTTGGGATAGCGGACAAAGATGGTCACATCGTCCTCAACCTCAATATTGTGGTATTTTGCTACATCGCAGAAACCTGTAACCTCACAGGGCATACCGCAGATCCATTGCCACAGATCCAGATTGTGGGGTGCTTGGTTCAGCAAAACACCGCCGCCCTCACCGGCCCAGGTGGCTCGCCAGGAGCCGGAATCGTAATAGTGCTGGGTGCGGTACCAGTTGGTGATGATCCAAACGGAACGCTTTAACTCGCCCAACTGACCGCCACGGATAATTTCTCTTGCCTGTTGAAACAGGTCGTTGGTGCGTTGGTTGAACATAATGCCAAACACCTTGCCGGATTCTTCAGCTATCTTATTCAGTTGCTTTGCCTTGCTTACGGCAATATCCACAGGCTTTTCAAGCAGCACATGCTTGCCTGCTTTCAATGCGGCAGATGCGATCTCACTATGGAGAGGGTGGGGGACGGCAATGATCACAGCGTTAACAGTTGCGTCCTGCAAAAGAGCGGGATAGTCGCTGTAAACCTTTGCCTGGGGAAAGGTCTTTTGACAGTATTCCTGTCTTGCTGGAATGGGGTCACAGACTGCAACCAGTTCCATTCCCGCAATCTTGCCACTGGCCACACAGGATGCGTGGGCGCTGCCCATATTTCCTATGCCGATTATACCGACACGAATCGTATCCATATCTTTTGATACTCCTTACAGATCAATGGTAGCAATATTGTCCTGGATGTTCAGCTTAGTGCCAAAGGGAGCGGAAAGCTCCGCAAGGTAATGCAATACTTTATCGTCGGACAGGTGGGGGATACCCATCTTGCTCCTGGGGGCGCCCATACGCATATCGATGGGGTAGAGCTGAATTTGGGTGATCTTACCGTCCTCAGCGGTGAAGCCTGCCATCACACTGCGCCAAATATTCTCCAGTACGCAGTAACCGCGGGTGCCGTTTTGGCTGCGGTTGTTCATATATTCACCTACGAAGGTGTCATGTGCCATACCCTTGTTCTGATAGGCATCGGCAGGCTGCAGAGAAACAGTCTCGGTTTGGAAAATAAAATTGCCCAAAGAGTAAAAAATGGGTTTGCCCTTATAGATCTCAATGCCCTGCAGCTCGTGGGGGCCATGGCCAAGAATGGCATCAGCGCCGGCGTCGATACAGGCCTTGCAATAGACTTGCATAAATTCGGCAGGATTGACAGTGTCCAAACCAGCAAACTTATGGGAATGGATACTGACCAATACATAGTCAGCCTGCCGGCGGGCTTCCCGGATGTTGGCGATCATACGGTCCAGGTCTTTCTTCAGCGGGGCAGTGTGCTGTTCGGTCTTGGTGTCCAGCTTGAAGCCCAGGCTGCCCATTGCCAGTTCGTCCTCAGGCAGAGGATTGGCATAGCCGCAGGCAATGGAGTAGAGCTTGCTGGCGTTCATATCGGTCTTGTCGACCACTTCCTTCAGTACATCAAAGTACTTCTGCTCCACGTGGTAGGTAGTCTTGAACCGCAGGGGGTTCAGACCGGGACGGCCGATCATATCCACGCTCTGATCACCTGCTATGGAAGCGTAAGTGCCGTCACAAACGCTGCAGGCAAGCAACGCTACGCGGGCGTTTTCGGTTTCCAGATAAGCGGGGGCAGCGGCCTCACGGAGCGTTGCGCCGGTACCGGCATAGAGCATATCCCGCTCCCGCAGATACTTGCAGGTAGCTAAAATGCCGCCACTGCCGTAGTCACCGGAGTGGTTGTTTGCAGTGTTGTACAGGTTGAAACCGTACTTTTTCAGATCGTCCAGGATCTCCGGTTCTGCCATAGCCCAAGTGCCGCCGGATACAACCGCCGGATAACCCTCCTGGTTATGAATGGTGATCTCTAAATTGTTGAACTTTACATCGTGCCTTCCAATGATCTCCTGAATCTCCGCAAAGCCGGGGTAGCCACCCTCAGGCAGCCGACGGGTCATAAAGGCATCGCCGGTGGCGATAAAAGTTGTTTTCTCAGCCATTTATCTCTCTCCTTACATATGGTGCAGGATCAATTCGAATGCCAGTTTGATGCCGGGGAGCTGACTGTCGATCTCGATGAATTCCTCCCGGGTGTGAGCACCGCCGCCCCGTCCGCAGGAAACCTCAACAGAGGGAATGCCCATAGACAGGGGAATGTTGCAGTCTGTGGAGGCGGAGCCGGTTGTGGGGACGAAGCCAAAGTGTTTTTCGACAGTTGCCTGGGTGCGGGTGATCAGTGCGTTGTGGCGTTCAGCATCTACTTCAATGCCACAGGGACGGTTGCCAACAATTGTGGTCGTGACCTTGATACCCTTGGTGGCATAGAAGGCGAGAGCAGCATTTAAGTGTTCTTCCATCTCAGCCAAATCTTCCCGGTTGTCGGAACGGAACTCGTAAAGCATCTCTGCGTGCTGGGCGATGGTGTTGACGGAAGTGCCGCCAGAGATGAGACCTACATTGAAGGTGGTTCTGCCACGGGTGGGGACCTTGATCTGGTACAGAGTATCGATCAGGGAAGCCATATAAGCAATGGCGTTTCGGTTGCCGAACATGCTGTAAGAGTGTCCGCCCTCGGTATCGATTTCAATCTTGTACCGCTTGGAGCCTACGGCAATGGCGGCCAGCTTGCCGCGGGTGGCCTGAGGTCCGAAGGGGCCGTCAAAGGTGACGAATTCGGTTACCCGGTCGCCGTACTTTTCAAAAATCTTCTTACAGCCTTTCAGATTGCCAAGGCCTTCTTCGCCGGCATTGGCAACGATCAGCATACCTACATTCTTGGGGACAAGATTGTTCTGTGCGATGTACTTGGCGGCCATCAGCATAGCGACCACGTGAATGGTGTCGTCGCCGATGCCGGGGCAGTAGAGTCTGTTGCCTTCCACCCGCATAGGCAGTTCTTCGGTGTCGGGGAAGACTACGTCGGTGTGGGCCATAAATACAACCAGAGGGCCGCTTTCTACATTGCCCACGGGGTAAACCACATTCAGCGCTTCATCTATGTACACACCCTTAGCGCCCTGCTTTTCCAGCCATTCCTTGCAAAAAGCTGCCCGTTTTTCTTCGTGATTGGAGGGGGCGGGGATCTTACCTAACTCCATCAGCAGATCCAAAGCTTCCTGGGAATTGGCTTCTATATGCTCTAAAATTTCCTTAGTTAAGACCATAAAAATCACCTTGTTTTCTGTATTTTAGCCAGCTGGCCATAGTTAACAACAGTATAGCATAATACAACCGGGAAAGCAACCCGGATTCCCATTTTTTAGAAGATGAAAATATTTATACACTTTTAACATTTTTGTGCTATAATACTTGTTAAGTTATAGCTGAGAGGAAGTACATAAATGAAGTCCAGTAAGTTTTCTCAAGCCTGTTTCCGTGTTCTTCGCTGGATATTGGGCTTGATATATCCTAAAATTGAGGTGGTAGGGCAGGAGAACCTGCCCCAGGAACCCTGTATCGTGGTGGGTAACCATTCTCATATGCACGGACCTTTGGCCGGTGAGTTTTATTTTCCCGGCAAGCGAAAGATGTGGTGCGCCCATCAGATGATGTATCTGAAAGAAGTTCCTGCTTATGCGTTTGAGGATTTTTGGAGTTTGAAACCCAAGTGGACCCATTGGTTTTACCGTATTGCGTCCTATTTGATCGCACCGCTTTCTGTTTGCCTGTTCCGTAATGCCAAAACGATTCCTGTTTACCGGGATAACCGCCTGCTTACCACCTTTAAGCTGACCATCTCTGCCCTGGAGGACAGCACCAATGTGATCATTTTCCCGGAGTGCTATACCCCGTATAACAACATCGTTTATCAGTTCCAGGATAAGTATATCGATGTGGCAAAACTCTACTATAAGCGGACCGGCAAGGCAGTGCCTTTTGTGCCGCTGTATGCTGCACCCAACCTAAAGAAAATGTATATCGGCAAACCTACCGCATTTGATCCCAATGCCCCTATAGACCAGGAGCGCCAGCGGATCACCAATTATCTGATGGAGGCCATCACTGAAATCGCGGTAAATCTGCCACAGCATACTGTAGTGCCGTACCCCAATGTGGGTGCAAAGCACTACCCCCAAAACCGGCCCGAGGAGGTAACAGAAAAATGAGAAAACCTGTTGTGGATTACAGCAAATTGCGTTTTTCGAATATAACAAGCCCCCAGTACCGCCATGTATTGCTGCTGCTGGGCTGGGTAGTGTATTTTCTGTGCTATTTCCTTACGGAGAATTTGATTCCTGCGGAAAAATGCCATGTGGTGTGGCATCCTTTGGACGATGTGATTCCCTTTAACGAATGGTTCGTCATTCCTTATGTGGGCTGGTACTTCTTGATTGTGGTATCTTTGGGCTATTTCCTGCTTTACCATGTGGATAATTTCAAGGGCCTGCAGACCTATATTATCGTTACCCAGGCTATCGCGGTGGTGTGCTATATTGTTTGGCCCAGCAGACAGGATCTGCGCCCGGATTTAGACACTTTGGGCCGGGAGAATTTCCTAACCTGGATTATGAATATCATTTATAGCCAGGATACCAACACCGGCGTTTGCCCCTCGCTGCATGTGGCCTACTCTTTGGGCATTGCTTCTGCCTGGCTGAAGGAAAAGTCTGCTGCCTGGTATGTAAAGACCTTTGTTGTGATCTTTGTGATTTTTGTCTGCCTGTCCGTTGCCTTCACCAAGCAGCATTCTGTGGCGGATATTTTCGCGGCGATCCCTGTTTGCTTGGTGGCGGAGATCGTAGCCTTTGGCAAATATTATAAGAGGAAGTGGAGTAAAAATGCAGTATCGGAAGGATAAATACGGCAATGACATATCTGCCCTGGGCTTTGGCTGTATGCGATTTCGCCGCAACGGTCCGGCTATCGATATGGCAGAGGCGGAAAAAGAAATTTTGGCCGCTATCGAAGCCGGTGTGAATTACTTTGATACCGCCTATATTTACCCTGGCAGTGAAGCAGCTCTCGGTGAGATACTGGCGAAAAACGGCGTTCGTGAAAAGGTAAAGATCGCAACCAAGCTGCCCCATTACCTGATAAAATCCCGGGAGGGAATGGAAAAACTGTTCAACGAACAGCTGAAACGCTTAAAAACCGATTATGTGGACTACTATCTGATGCACATGCTCACAGATATTGCCACTTGGGAAAAACAAATAAAACTGGGTGTGCTGGATTTCCTGGAGGAGAAAAAGCGTTCCGGTGCTATCCGTCAAATCGGTTTTTCTTACCACGGCAATTCAGATATGTTCTGCAAGCTAGTGGATGCCTATGACTGGGATTTTTGCCAGATCCAGTACAACTACTTGGACGAACATTCCCAGGCCGGCCGCCGTGGTTTGCAGTATGCCCATAGCAAGGGCCTGCCGGTGATCATAATGGAGCCGTTGCGTGGCGGTAAGCTGGTAAACCGCCTGCCCCAGGATGCAGTCGATGCCTTTGCTGAGCATCCCATCTCCCGGACACCGGCCCAGTGGGCATTTCGGTGGCTGTGGAACCAGGAGGACGTTACCTGCGTTTTGTCTGGCATGAACTCTATGGAAATGCTTAGGGAGAATGTGCAGACCGCTTCTGATGCAAAGATCGGTGAGATGGGGACAGAAGAGGAAGCAATGTTCCAAAAGGTTGTGGCGGCTATCAATGCCAAATTGAAGGTTGGCTGTACCGGCTGCGGCTACTGTATGCCTTGCCCCAAAGGTGTGGACATTCCCGGCGCTTTTGCCGCGTATAACCGTATGGCTTCTGAGGGTAAGTTTGCCGGGCTGCGGGAGCATTTTATGTGCAGCGCAGCTAGAAAGGATTCTACCGCTGCATCACTGTGTATCGGCTGCGGCAAGTGCGAAAGCCATTGTCCTCAGGGAATATCCATTCGCCAGGAATTGAAAAATGTGAAGAAGGACCTGGAAGGCCCCGTATACAAAACAGCCCGTAAAGTTGTAGAGCTATTGAAGTTATATTAAAAAATAACCCTCTGTGCTAATTAGCACAGAGGGTATTGCTTTTATAACAGGGGTTTTGCGTCTTCGGGCAGAGGGCAGATATATCCGTCGCCTATTCGCTCGGCATGTTCCTGCTTGGCTTGCGCAAGTGCATCCGGGTTATCCATGAGCCGCAGAATGGTACCGGCGACTGCTTTGGATGCGTAAAGCATAGCCCGCTTGGCATAGTCGCTTTTACTTTGGGAAGTGGATTGCCAACTGTGACCGGGAGTTCCTACCACCCAGTTGCCGATGTGCATTTGTACGGTGGGGCAGACCCAGCTGACATCGGCGGTGTCGGTGGAACCGCCGTGGGCTACAGGAGGTGCGGGATCCAAAACCTTGTCTGCATACATAGGCTGGGCTGCTTCGGCTTTTGTGAGCTGCATTGTGGCCTGCAGCGCACTTCCGTATGCAATGTCTTCCGGGGTAGGGACGGGGAGGGGAATGTCGTGCATAGCTTCGTTTGCCACTGCCTGCAATGTGGGAATGGTGATCAAATTGGAATAAGCCTTAAGAACCTGTATGTTCACCTCGGTGTCCGTCATCATGGCGGCACCCTTGGCGATGCGGTCAACACGGGCATGGAGTTCCCGAACCGCCTCGCTATCCACGGCACGAATCAGATACTGTACAACTGCGTGGGATTGCACCATATTAGGCGCTGTTCCGCCGGTGTCCAAAATTGCGTAATGAATACGGCTGGTCAGTTCCATATGCTCCCGGAGGAAATTGGTACCCACATTCATCAGCTCCACCGCATCCAAAGCGCTTCTGCCCTTGTGGGGGGCGGCGCCTGCGTGAGCGGCAATGCCCTCAAAGGTGTAGTTGACCAAAACATTGGCCAAAGCGGGACGGGTGCGTACCATGTACATCCGCTCCGGATGCCAGCTCACGATGGCATCGATTCCGTCAAACACACCGTCACGTGCCATAAAGACCTTGCCGCCACCACCTTCCTCAGCAGGGCAACCGAACAAGGTGATGGCACCTTTTCCAGTGGCTTCAATGTAGGCCTTCACAGCAAGGGCTGCGCCCAAAGAGCCGGCACCGAACAGATTGTGACCGCAACCGTGGCAGGTGTTTTTGCCGGGGATGGGATGTTTCTCTGCAACACAGGCTTCTTGGCTCATACCGTCCAATCCGTCATACTCAGCAAGGATGCCGAAATGGGGCTTGCCGCTGCCGAAGGTAGCGGTAAAAGCGGTGGGAATATTCGCAACACCACGCACCACAGTAAAACCTTCCTGCTCCAGCTTTTCAGAAAGAAGCTGCGCAGATTCATATTCGTGGTACATAACTTCGGCATTATCCCAAATGGCGTCTGCCAAAGCGCAAATATCCTGAGATTGCCGATCAATTACAGACAAATACTTTTCGTAAAGCATAAAGTTCCTCCAGTTATATTTTTTCTTATTATACAATTTCGTGATTGCAAAGTCAATTTAGCTTTCCCGCCGGTAATGGCTGGGGCTGATTCCTTGGAATCGTACGAACTGCTTGGCAAAATAGCTGGTGTTGTTGTAGCCGACGGTGGAGGCAATCTGCTGTATTTGCAGGTTGGTGTGGCGGAGCAGGGCAGCGGCCTGGTTTGTCCGTTCCTTGTTGACAAAATCAATGAAAGTCATTCCCATATCCTTGTGAAAAAGGGAGGACAGGTAGTTCGCGTTGATGGTCAGGGCTTTTGCGGTATCCTTAACGGTGAGATTGTCTGCCAAATGCTCTTTGATATATGTCACAGCCAGGTTGGTCAGTGGCTTCAAATTGGGGTAAGCGTGTTCCTGAACCAGTCTGCAGTACCGACGGATGACACCGCTGAAGAAATCCGGCAACTGAGAAATGTTTTTCAGTTGTTCGATTTCCAAACCGATCTCGTTGGATAGCCTGTCCACTTGATAGGGGTGAATACCGGTTTCCTCCAATGCGTGACGAAGCTGCGTGTTCAGCACGATGCAGTAATTCTGCGCATTCCGCAGAGGGTTGGTGTTTCTTACGGAAGTATTTGTGGCGGGGTCATACTGACCGATCAAGTGCATTGCCAAAGACAGGTTGCCCTGCTGAACAGCATTGGTAAGGGCAGCGCTGTACTCGTACCGCTGTTCCACTATTCGCATTTGTCCAATGTCCTCTCCGGGGAGAGGGCTGTGGCGGAGAAGAGAGGAGTCTGCAGGGATCAAAGGGGGAAGAGGTTGGCCGGAGGCATATTGGGACAATAATTGCGCGATTTTGCAAAGGGTGTTATATTCTGCAAAGGGAAGTGAGGAATCGTCGATATATGCGGTGGTAACCGGACCTAACATTAGAATTGTGCTTTTTATTCTGTGCGGAATTGCCCAAATGAAGATATTGTCCGACAAATTGTATTCGAAAATATGGCTTTTTGCTGTTATAATCCGTTGTAAGAGAGAATCCGTAACCGCACAAGCAGCATCAAAAGTATATGTTGCAGCATTCGTCAAAAATGCTGCTAGAGAATGTTTATCTGAAGGGACAACAGTTAACGGAATCCCAGTTGTGAGATTCAGTAATTTTTGCAGAAAGATAAGTGTTTCTTCCATAAAGACACCTCTTGATGTATGTGAGATATGTGTTATATTAACAGAGATTTATTGTTTTCGCAATAGGGTTTGTATGGTAAAATGTAAAAAAAGAAACGAGAGGTATGCGTTTCTTTGTTAAAATTGTTTAGGAGGTTTTGTCTGTGAAAACTACAAAACAACCCCGTCCCTTTGGCATGCGGGACAAGCTTGCATATGCGGCTGGAGACCTTGGCTGTAATATGAGCTTTGCACTTAAGAGTACTGTGCAGACATTTTGGCTGGTTTATATGACCATGGAAACCGGTCTGCTATCTTTGCTGCTTCTGCTGGTTCAGATTTGGGATGCTGTAAACGATCCGCTAATCGGCTCTTTGATTGATCACGACAGAAGAAGCTACAAGATGGGTAAGTTCAAAACCTATATTTTAATTGGTGCCTGCGGTTTGCTTGTTGGCGGTGCTGCAGTGTTCCTGCCTTTCCCCAATGCACCGGTTGTTCTTAAGGCAATGCTGTTTGTTGTGGGTTACATCGTTTGGGATGCGTTCTATACGATTGCGAATGTACCTTACGGTTCCATGCTGTCTTTGGTTACCAGCGACAACGCAGAGCGGGCACAGCTTTCTACATGGCGCTCCATTGGATCTATGATCGGTAATATGCTCCCCATGGCTATTCTGCCTATGCTGATTTGGCAGAAGGTTACCTTCGATGGAACGACTTCCTTCTTGGATAAGATTCATATTCCCGAGGGATTTACTAAAGAGCAGTTTCTGATCAATCCGGAAACAAAATTGCCTTACGAGATCGGAGATAAGGTTCTCAGCCCCGAAACCGGAAAGCAGGTGGAGATTCTGTTGGGTGACCGGGTGTTTTGGGCTGCGCTGATTATGGGCATTATTGGTTTCCTTGCGTTTATCTTCATGATTAAGAACATCTCCGTTCGTGTAGATGAAAGCACTGTTAAGACCAGTGAAGGCGGAGAAAAAGTCAATATTTTCGGCACATTTGGCAAGTTTATGAAGAATAGACCCGCTGTTGGCTGCACGCTGGCTGCGATGGGTATGTTCCTTGGCATGAATGCTGCTACTACTGCAAGCACCATTATGTTTGCCACTTACTTCAATATGGCATCCCTTTCCGGTGTTGTGCAGATTGTTGGCTTCTTGCCGATGGTATTCTTCATTCCCTTCATTAAGAAAATTGTTGTGAAGTACGGCAAGAAGGAAGCATCTGTTTTCGGTACCATTGTGTCTTTGGTTGGCGGTGTGTTCATGTTGATCTTCCCAATGGTTGGTAATGTGAAGTTATCTCTGATTCTTTTCCTGGCTGGCTTGGTGATTTATGGTGTCGGAATGGGTGTCTATACCTGTGTATCCTGGGCTATGATGGGCGATGCAATCGACTACAACGAATGGAAGTACGGTACGCGTGAAGAAGGCACGGTTTATGCGTTGCATTCTTTCTTCCGTAAGTTAGCGCAAGGCATCGGTCCTTCTGCTGTTCTGCTGATTATGGGTTGGCTGGGTTATGAAGCGAAGTACGGCACTATTGCGCAAAGTCAGCAGACTTCTCATAATATGTGCTGGCTGGTAGCTGGTCTGTATCTGTTCAGTGCTGTTGTGCAGTTTATCGGTCTGGCTGTGATCTACAACCTTGACAAGAAAACTGTGGAAAAGATGAACAGCGAGCTGTCTGAACGTCACGCTGCAAACTAAAATGTACTGCCGCATCTGCCACCGGTAGATGCGGCAGTTCTTGAGAATATATTTAAGGAGGAAAATTCTTTGAGAACAATTATGAACCTGAACAGCCAGTGGTCTTTCTCCAAGGCCGCTACTGCTGTACCTGCTGAGATTGACAACAGCTGGGAGATCGTAAACCTGCCCCATACCTGGAACGCCATTGACGGCCAGGACGGCGGCAATGACTACCACCGTGGCACTTGCTACTATGCAAAGAAGCTGGATAAGAGCGAGCTGCCTGCCGGCGAGCGGTATTTCCTGGAGCTGCGTGGCGCAAACTCTTCTGCCGACGTGTATATGGACGGTAAGCACCTTGCTCACCATGACGGCGGTTATTCCACCTGGCGCGTAGATGTGACTGACCACCTGGCAGGGGAGTGCCTGCTGGTTGTGGCTGTGGACAATGCGCCCAATGACCGTGTCTATCCCCAGATGGCGGACTTCACCTTCTACGGCGGTCTGTACCGGGATGTGAATCTGATTGCAGTTCCTGCTGCTCACTTTGATCTGGAGTACTACGGCACTCCCGGCATCAAGGTTACCCCCATCATGGATGGTGCCAATGCCGATGTGGAAGTGGAAGTATTTGTAACCAATGCTGATGGGAAGCAGATCCGCTACACCCTGCTGGATAAGAAAGGCAATGCTGTCGCTGAAACCACTACTGCCGATACCAAGGTCAGCTTCCACATGGAAAATGTCCACAAGTGGCATGGCCGCAAGGACCCCTATCTGTATACTGCCAAGGCTGAGCTGTTGGATAATGATGCCGCTATCGACGAGGTTTCTGCCCGTTTCGGCTGCCGTAGCTATGTGATCGACCCCAACAAGGGCTTTATCCTGAACGGTGAAGAATACCCCTTGCGCGGTGTTTCCCGACACCAGGACCGCTGGCAGAAGGGTAATGCATTGAGCAAGGAAGACCATGCGGAGGATGTGGCGCTGATCTGCGAGGTGGGCGCTACCACTATCCGTTTGGCTCACTACCAGCACGACCAGTACTTCTATGACCTGTGTGACGAGGCCGGTCTGGTGATTTGGGCTGAAATTCCCTATATTTCCCAGCATATGCCCGGTGGCCGTGAAAACACCGTCAGCCAGATGAAGGAACTGATCACCCAGAACTACAACCACGCCTGTATCGTAGTTTGGGGTCTGTCCAATGAGATCACCATGAAGGGTGAGAAGGATCCCGACCTGCTGGAGAATCACCGCATCTTGAATGACCTTGTCCACGAGATGGACAAGACCCGTCTTACCACTTTGGCTGCAATTTCTATGTGTCCCATGGATGCAGAGTACCTGCAGATTCCCAATTGTGTGTCCTATAACCACTATTTCGGTTGGTACGGTGGCGAGACCTCTATGAATGGCCCTTGGTTCGATAAGTTCCATGCAATGCACCCCAATCTGCCTGTCGGCATTTCCGAGTACGGCTGTGAGGCGCTGAACTGGCACACCTCTACCCCCACCCAGGGTGACTACACTGAGGAATATCAGGCGTATTACCACGAGGAGCTCATCAAGTGCATTGCTGAGCGTCCCTACCTGTGGGCGACCCACGTGTGGAATATGTACGACTTTGGCGCCGATGCCCGTTCCGAGGGTGGTGAGAACGGTCAGAACCATAAGGGTCTGATCACCATCGACCGTAAGTATAAGAAGGATGCGTTCTTTGCTTACAAGGCATGGTTGAATCCCGAGCCTATGATCCACTTGTGCGGCAAGCGCTATGTGGATCGTGTGGAGGATGTGACCAAGGTCACTGTTTACTCCAACTGCGAGACCGTTGAGCTGTTTGCAAACGGTGAGTCCCTGGGCGTGCAGAAGAATAACGGCCTGCCCTTCTTCTACTTTGATGTTCCCAACAAGGGCGAAACCAAGCTGGTTGCCGTTGCCGGTGAACTGAAGGATGAAAGCGTCATCAAGAAGGTGGAAACCTTTAATGAGGACTACCGTCTGAAAGAAAAGGGCGCTGTTCTCAACTGGTTTGATGTGGATGCCCCCGAGGGTCGCCTGTCCCTAAACAGCAAGATGAGTGAGATCATGGCTACCTTCCGCGGTAAGCTGGTGCTCGGTAAGCTGTTTATGAAGCTGAAGAAAGGCATGAGCGGTGGCGGTGGCGCAGCCGGCTTTGAGATGACCGAGGGTATGATGGAAATGATGGGTGGTTTCACCCTGCTGCGACTGACCAGTCTGGTTGGCATGATGAACATTTCTTTCACCAAGGAAGAACTTTTGGAGCTGAACAAGAAGCTTAATAAGATTAAGTGTAAGAAATAAATATAAAATACGCCTCCGATGTTTCGGAGGCGCATTTTTCAAATTGACAAAATCCTCTGGGGGTATTACAATATTGCTATCTACTTTTTGAGGTGATTTACATGGAACAAAAACTCCGTACCGAAACCCTGTGTATCCAGGCAGGTTACAGCCCCGAAAGCGGCGAACCCCGCCAGATTCCTATTATTCAAAGCACTACCTTTAAGTATGCAACATCCGAGGATATGGGCAAGCTGTTTGACCTGGAAGCCTCCGGTTATTTCTATTCCCGTTTGCAGAACCCCACCTGCGATATGGTAGCAGCCAAGATCGCGGCCCTGGAGGGCGGCACAGCCGCTATGCTCACCGGTTCCGGCCAGGCGGCAAACTTCTATGCTATGTTCAATATCGCATCCTGCGGTGATCATATCGTTTCTTCTTCCGCAATTTACGGCGGCACATTCAATCTGATCTCTGTGACTATGAAGCGGATGGGTATCGATGTGACCTTTGTCAGCCCCGATGCTACCTACGAGGAGATCTGCGCTGCTATCCGCCCCAATACCAAGCTGGTGTTCGGTGAGACAATTGCAAATCCCGCACTGAATGTGCTGGATATTGAAGTCTTTGCCAAGGCTGCTCACGATAACGGCCTGCCCTTTATCATTGACAATACCTTCGCAACTCCCGTCAATTGCCGGCCTATCGAGTGGGGCGCTGATATTGTTACCCATTCCACAACCAAGTATATGGACGGCCACGGTGTTGCTGTGGGTGGCTGTATCGTCGACAGTGGCAAGTTTGATTGGACCAAGTACCCGGACAAGTTCCCCGGCTTGTGCACTCCCGATGACAGCTATCACGGTGTCACCTATACCGAGCGCTTCGGCTTGGAGGGCGCGTTTATTACCAAGTGTACCGCCCAGCTGATGCGTGACCTGGGTTCTATCCAGTCTCCTCAGAGCGCATTCTATCTGAACTTAGGTCTGGAGAGCCTGCCTTTCCGTATGAAGCAGCACTGCGCCAATGCCCAGGCCATTGCCGAGTTCCTCAGCACCAATGAAAAGGTCGCGTGGGTCAAGTACTGCGGCTTGAAGGAAGACAAGTACTACGAGGTTGCAAAGAAGTATATGCCCAATGGCTCTTGCGGTGTTATCTCCTTCGGCCTCAAGGGCGGACGGAAGGCGGCCGAGGTGTTTATGAAGCATCTGAAGCTGGGCTCTATCGAGACCCATGTTGCTGACTCCCGCACCTGCTGCCTGCACCCGGCGTCTGCTACTCACCGGCAGATGACCGACGAGCAGCTGGAAGCCGCCGGCGTAGGCGCAGACCTGATCCGATTGAGCTGCGGCTTGGAAAACAGCGAAGACCTGATTGCCGACTTGAAGCAGGCCATCGAAAAAGTATAAAATATTAACACCCACGGGAATGATCCCGTGGGTGTTATTTTTAGTTAACAGCGGAAACTTGTTCCAAGCTGGGGGCTGTCGGTGTGCTGCTTGACCTGGAATCCAAAACAGCATTGATGTAAGCGAGTAGCTTTTCACCGTCGATCTTATCGTAGATCTTGCTGTAGGTTTCCTTGGCGTTGATCAGATATTTGCGGATCCGGGGATAGACAGTATGATCTTCCGGGTTCTGCATATATTTGCAAACAGCGTAAAGGCATTGCGCATCCGGATACATCTTCTCTGCGGCAATATACAAATACGGGATAGCTTGGCCGTATGCTTTGTTATTAAAGTGGTTGAGACCCAGCACGTAGAGAATCTCCACATCACCGGAAGGGGAGGCGGCTTTCAGCAGTGTCAGCACCTCGGGTGTGATCTTGTGGGTGTGGTAGGCTTCTTTGGCTAACTGAACCAGGGACTCTGTTTCAAGGGAATCCAGAGTTTCCGAAGAAAAGCGATAGGCCAAAGCATCCTTCACAGTGATTTGGCTGCCGCAGGTCAGACAGTAAGCGGTTTCAAAGCTGTCTTCTGTTTCGCAGGGTGCGCCGCAGGTAGTGCAACGAATTTTCAAAACGCATCTTCCTTTCTAATCATCACAGGATAAGGAGCAAGCAGCAGACATGCAGCGCGGCAAGACCAAGGCAAATGAGCCACTGGGCGACACCTGCAACCTTGGCGATCATACTGCCAATACCGCAACTGATCTGCGTGCTATGGCTTCGGGTATGAGCCTTAAGTTTGCATAGATAGAACTCAAGCAGTGTGCGGATCATGCCGATCAAAGCCAAAACGCCTGCGACAGCGGGTGAGGCGTTGAACCCTGCGATATCCGGACATATGCAAACATAGGTCAAAACACCAAAGACAGCAAATAACCAAAGTAATTTCGACCTGTTTTTGCTGACATAGGTGGGCGCAACCATACCGTTTGTCAGGGATAGAATACCGGCAATCAATGCGGCGAGAATGTTGATAGCATAGAGTGCAATGTTCTGGGGAAGCTCCTTGTACGCATCCATAAGATTCCAGGCACTGACGATAGCAGAAAACAAACACTTAGCAAAAGCCAAAATGGTGCACACAAGGAATAAGTTAAGGGCAATAGATAGGGTCAGCTGCCATCTTTCCTTCACTTTTATTTGCTTTTGCGCCAGTGCCAGCTTCGCATTATTGAGCTCCTTAACTTGATTCAGCTTGGTTTCCAGATCTGCTGCCCAACCATCACAGGTGGCCTGCAAGGCAGCCATCTTTTGTTTCCAGTCAGAAGAGAGCGCTTCTTGGCCGTCGCCGGAGGCGGCGAGGACTTGTTGATAGGGCGCATCCAGATCCGTTTGCAAGGATTCTGTATAGTGACGGCAATTATCGATTGCGTCTTCTGCTGCAGCAAAGGCTGTGATGATGGATTCCTGCTTATCGCTGATTTGGTAGCAACTCCGTTTGGGGTCGGCCTTTTCCAAATACTGCTGCCACTTTTCTATATTCTTTGTGACTTCCGGAGGGATCAGCTCCTCAGCCTTTGCAGAGAAGTTATTGGTAATGCGGGCCAAAAAGATCTGATAGGGGAGGAGGCTTCCTTGCATATAGGCGGAAGCTTCTGTGACGATTTCAGAGGAGGCAGAGGGTAATTGCACGGTGTCCAGCAGAAAGTCGTTAAATTTGGCTTGAATGGCTTCGACCTGCTCCTGCTGGGCATTGGCGATAGCATCTGCGTAGTATTGGCAGATGAATTTGAATAGCAGGGGGTCGGTGACTATGCCGTCTTTTTTGCCATAACGGACAGTCAGACCCTTGGCAGCAATCAAATAAGTGGTTACGATGCTGTAGGGGGAGAGCTCCTCGGAAACAGCATTTACCATTTCTGCGGTGATTTTTCGAGCGGTTTCCGTTGCCCAAACAGGGTCGATGGCGGACACTTCCGCAGGCGTGCTGAAGTCCGGTACTGGGATAGCTTCCCCATTGGGAGCGCAGGCGTTGGCCTCCTGCTGCGCAATCATTATGGCATAGCTATCCGCATCTAAACGGACAGGTGTTTTGACTGTTTGTGGCTCTTTTCCTGTAAAATCCAGAATGGAGCGAAAGATCCTTGCGTAATAATCTTGGAGGATTCCTTTTATTTCATCGGAAAGCTGCGGGTTGCTTGCTTTATACAGCTTTATCAGTTTCAGCATTGCAGCGGGTGCGTCAGATGAAAATTTGGTGAACCCATCAGTATCCACCAAAGCCTGATGAATGCTCACCAAAGGATCGTCGGTGGATGCTGCTGCCTTGTAGTGATCTGTCCAAATTCGGGCCAGTTGTGTCTGCTTGGATTTGATGGCGTCCAAGCACTTTAGATGGGCACCCAACAAGGTGCGCTTGGCTACAGATGTGAAATAAGCCTTCTTTTCGGTATCAGCCCATTTAATGGCGCTTAAGTACCAGCGGTCGTTATCAATGGGGATGCTTCTGGCGATCAGTTGTTCGTCGTCAGGACATTGCCGGTTGTGCAGTAAGAGTTTCCAGTTGAAATCGGCAATTTCGTTGGTTAAATCGCTGTATATTGCATCTGCATCGGGAAGTGTCTCGTGGCTGTCTTCCCACATTTTCATAGCATTGTGATACTGCTGGGCGGTTTCCTTCAGCTCTCCGTGGGCCAAATGTATCTTTGCCCGGCTGCGGCAAGCCTTGATGCTGCCAGCGTAGATATGCATATTCAGCTGGTGCAGATGTAACTGCATCGGCTCAGGAGCAAAGCGGACGGCTTTTTTGTAAGAGCTGTCATTGTCTATGATGTACTGCGCCGAAGCTAAGTCCTTAAGGGAGGAGATTCGGCGTGATGCCATCAGCTTGTATAGATAGGCTAAAGGATTTTCTGGTTCTGCATCTAAAACCTTTTCGCAATATAAGTCGGCCTGAATAAATTCACCGTCTTCCAAGAATAAAAGAATACGCTTCAGCAAAGATGCGGTAGCAGCATCGTCTGAAAGATAAGGCATGCTGTCTTTTTGCAGTTCATCAACGAAAGTCATTGCCGAAACCTCCATTCAAAAGTGAGATAAAGGGTAAAAAAGTATTATTAATTGTAACATTTGGAGATTTTCTTGTCAAGACGGTTAACATAAAATTCCTTTGCGCGTTAATATTAGGCGTAATAATGGAATAAAAACGAATTTAGCTATTGCGCTGTGGACGAAAAGCGTGTATAATAAATTGGAATAAGAATGTGCGGATTTATATTCTGTTAAATAGGAGGATCGGAACATGAGAAACCTGTTGGCATTTGACTTAGGTGCCAGTAACGGTCGTGCCATTCTCGGTCAGTTTGACGGCGAGAAGATCACGATGAAGGAACTGCACCGCTTTGAGAACAACTACATCGAAATGAACGGTGTTTTCTATTGGGATACACCATATCTTTATAATCAGCTGAAGCAAGGCCTGCTTGCTTTTAAGCAAGGTGGCTATGGTGACCTGGATGCCTTTGGTATTGATACCTGGGGCGTTGACTACGGTTTGCTTGACAAGAACGGTCACCTGGCCGGCGTGCCCCGTTCCTATCGGCTGGGCACCCAGGCGGACATTGATGCGGTGAAGGAGAAGATCCCCGGCGATACTTTGTACGCCCGCACCGGTATCGACACCACCTTGACCTTTAACACCATCTATCAGCTTTACCGCCGTCTGCGGGAAGAGGATGCAGCTTTGGAGATTGCAGACACTATGCTGCTGACACCGGACCTGCTGGGCTATTTCCTCACCGGCAGCAAGGGAACAGAGTATACCATTGCTACCACCACCGGCTTGTATAACCCCACCACCAAGGATTGGGACTGGCAGACCATCGAGGAATTGGGCCTGCCCAAGAAGATCTTTACCAAGATCGATAAGACCGGCACAGTTCGTGGACATCTGCGGAAAGAGCTTTGTGAGGAGCTGGGTCTGAATCCGGCAGCCTTCGTAGCTGTTGGCAGCCACGATACCGCCTCTGCGGTGGCAGCCATTCCCGGTAAGGGTAGCTTTGCATTCTGTTCCTCCGGCACCTGGAGCCTGTTTGGCGCAGAGATGGACAAGCCCGACCTGACCCCCGAGGCCCAGGCCCGCGGCTTCTCCAATGAGGGCACTATCCAGGGTACATACCGCCCCTTGAATACGATTATCGGAATGTGGATCATCCAGGAATGCCGTCGGGATTGGATCAAGGCTGGCATTCAGCTTTCCTGGGATGAGATCGTTGTGGAGGCCCGTAAGGCGGAAGCTCTGCGCAGTATCATCAACCCCGATGCGCCCCAGTTCTACGCCGGTGGTAATATGGTGCAGAAGATCAAGGACTTCTGTAAGGATACCAACCAGCCCATTCCCGAAACTGTGGGCCAGATCGCCCGCTGTGTTTATGAATCCCTGGCACTGAAGTACCGCAACGCCCTGGAAGGCCTGGAGGCTATGAAGGGTCAGCGGATCGATTCTCTGAACATTGTCGGCGGTCCTATCAATAACAAGTTCTTGAACCAGCTCATCGCTGACTCCCTGAATCGGGAAGTGGTTACCGGCCCTGTGGAGGGTGCAGCCATTGGTAACCTGCTGACTCAGGCAATGGCCTTGGGTGATATCAAGGACTTAGACCACCTGCGGCAAATCGTCCGCAACTCTGAATCCGTGGAAACCTGGCAGCCCAACCATACCGAGGACTGGGAAGCCGCTTATAAAAAACTGCTTACATATTTGTAAACTATTCTTAAAGGAGATGTAAATATGAGCGTAGATATGACCAAATGGCAGGCCCTTGCCAAGAAGAACATCCACAACCGTCCTGCAGGTGAGGGCCGTCTGGCCGGTAAGATCACCATTGTCACCGGTGCTGCACAGGGCTTCGGCAAGGGTATTGCTGAGGAACTGTACAAAGAGGGTGCAACTATTATCATTGCTGATATGAACCTGCCTCTGGCGGAGACTGTGGCCAAGGAAATGGGCGAGCGCGCCTGGGCCATTGCCGTAAATGTGTCCGACGAGGAAAGCTGTGCAAATATGGTTGCTCAGGTAGTCGAGAAGTTCGGCGGCCTGGATATTATGGTTGCCAACGCAGGTGTTGTCCGTTCCGGCCCCATTGCTGAGTTTGAGAAGAAGGACTTCGACTTTGTTACCGCTATCAACTACACCGGCCTGTTCCTGACCTGTAAGTATGCAGCCATCATTATGGAGGCTCAGCACGAGGCTGACCCCGAGGCTATGTTCGATATCATCGCTATGTCCTCTAAGTCCGGTCTGGAAGGCTCTAACAAGAACTTTGCCTACGCAGGCTCCAAGTTCGGTGCTATCGGCCTAGTTCAGTCCTTTGCACTGGAGCTGTGCGCTTACAACATCAAGGTCAATGCTATCTGCCCCGGTAACTACCTGGACGGTCCTCTGTGGTCCGATCCCGAAAGAGGCCTGTTTGTACAGTACCTGAAGGCCGGCAAGGTACCCGGTGCCAAGACTGTGGAAGATGTCCGCAAGTTCTACGAGGCTAAGGCTCCCATGAACCGCGGCTGCCTGCCCATCGACGTTGCCCGTGCTGTTATGTACTGTGTTGAGCAGAAGTACGAGACCGGCCAGGCTCTGCCTGTTACTGGCGGTCAGGTTATGCTAAACTAAGAGGGAAGCTATGATCGATATTGAAATTCTTAACAAACTGAATGCGCCTACCAAGCAGGAGCGGCTTGCGAACCTGCGGGAGGTGCTGAAGACAACCGAATTTCCTCCGATGGTTCCCCAGTACATAAATAATCACATTCACACCACCTATTCTTTCTCTCCCTATTCTCCCACGGCTGCGGTGTATGCTGCCCGTATGGAAGGCCTTTGTACCGCCGGCATCATTGACCATGATTCCATTTCCGGCGCGGAGGAGTTTATTGAGGCGGCTGCGATTGTGGATATGCCTGTGACCATCGGTATGGAAGCCCGTGTGTCTATGGACGGCACCCGCCTGGAGGGCCGCCGCACCAACAATCCGGACCAGGTGGGCGTCAGCTATATGACCATCCAGTCCGTGCCCCACGACAAGATCAACACGCTCACCGAGTTCTTTAAGCCCTATCAGGCTGCCCGTCATGCCCGTAACCGCAAGATGCTGGAAAAAATCAACGCTCTTGTGGGTGTGGAGCTGGACTATGACCGGGATGTTCTGCCCCTGTCTATGGCAGCAGAAAACGGCGGTGTTACCGAGCGCCATCTGATGTATGCCCTGGCCCTGTGCCTTGAAAAGCAGGTGGGTAGGGGAGAGCCTATGATCGAAAAGCTTACCGCAATGGGCATGCAGCTTTCTGAAAAGCAGAAGACTCTGCTGCTGGATACGGAGTATCCCTTCTATGCTTATGATGTTCTGGGTATGCTGAAAGGTACCTTTGTTCCCAAGATCTTCATTGATGCTACTGACGAATGCCCCAAGCTTGCCGATATGGTGAAGCTGTGTAAGGAAGTGGATGCTTACCTTTGCTATGCTTACTTAGGCGATGTGGGTGACTCCGTCACCGGCGATAAGAAGGCACAGAAGTTCGAGGACGACTACCTGGACGATGTGTTTGAATGTCTGAAGGAAGAGGGCGTAAAGGCTGTTACCTATATGCCCACCCGCAACACCCCCGCACAGCTGGAGCGTCTGCGCAATTTGTGCGACGCATACGGAATGTTCCAAATCTCCGGCGAGGATATTAACACCCCCCGTCAGAGCTTCGTTATCAAGGCAATGGAGAATCCTATGTTCCAAAACCTGATCGATGCTACCTGGAAGCTGATCGAACACGAGAAAAATACTTGATTCTATAAGGAGGATTATTATGAATACCAAAGCAGTCAGAATTTACGGCAAGCAGGACCTGCGGCTGGAGGAGTTCCCTCTGCCCGAGGTCGGTCCCGATGATGTACAGATCAAGGTAGTTTCCGACTCTGTATGTATGTCCACTTACAAGGCAGCCATTGAGGGCGGCGACCACAAGCGTGTTCCCGACGATTGCGCTACCAACCCCACCATTATCGGCCACGAATTCTGCGGCGATATCGTCGCTGTTGGCGAGAACTGGAAGCATAAGTACAAGGTGGGCGATAAGTTCGCTATCCAGCCCGCTCACTACTATAAGGGCTCTCAGATGGCTCCCGGCTATTCCTACAACTTCTGCGGCGGCTCCGCAACCTACGGCAATGTGCCCATCGAGACTTTGCTGACCGATTGCCTGCTGCCTTATAGCGCAGATGCTTACTTCTATGGCTCTTTGGCTGAGCCCATCAGCTGCGTTATCGGTACTTTCCACGCAATGTACCACACCAAGGCCGGTTCCTATGTCCATGAAATGGGCATTAAGGAGGGCGGCAAGATGGCTATGCTGGCTTCCGTCGGTCCTATGGGCCTGGGCGCTATCGACTACGCTCTGCACTGTGACCGCCGTCCCAGCCTGCTGGTCATTACCGATATTGATGATGCAAGACTGGAGCGTGCCGCTTCCATCTACACCGTTGAGGAAGCTAAGAAGCAGGGCATCGAGCTGCACTATGTGAACACCAAGATGGAAGGCGCGACCGAGTATCTGCGCAGCCTCACCGGCGGCACCGGTTACGATGATGTTATCTGCTTCGCTCCTGTGAAGCCCCTCATCGAGCAGGCTGACGATATCCTGGGCTACGACGGCTGCTTGAACTTCTTCGCCGGTCCTACCGACAATCAGTTTAAGGCTCCCTTCAACTGGTACAATGTCCACTACCTGTACACCCATGTGGTTGGCACTTCCGGCGGTAACAACGATGACCTGCGTGAGGCAATTGAGATGATGAGCGCCGGCAAGCTGAACCCCGCTGCGCTGGTTACCCACATCGGCGGCCTGAATGCTGTTCCCGAAACCGTTCTGAACTTGCCCTCCATTCCCGGCGGCAAGAAGCTGATCTACAACCACATCGACCTGCCCCTCACTGCGATTGCTGACTTCGAGGAGAAGGGTAAGACCGATCCTCTGTTTGCTGAGCTGGACAAGATTTGCAAGGCTCACAACAACCTGTGGAGCGCCGAAGCCGAGCGTTACCTGCTGGCCAATGCTCCCAAGAACTAATGATCCAAACATTTACGGCACCTTCCTATTGGGAAGGTGCCGTATTTTTGTGAAATAAGAAATTACAGGATCAACAATTCTTCCATTTCTTCTGAAAGGGAATCCTTTTGGATATGAACCTTTATCTCATTGGATAGTGCGTTGGTTTTCAAATGCATAACCAAGCTTGTAATGCCGGCTTTCTTGCGCAGAGGTGTGGTAACATTTTCGGCGGCAATCAGATTTTTGGCCATAAACACGGTGATGGTTTTGTTAAAACCGCCACAATAGGCTGTTATTTTTCCGTTATTAACAGCAAGACCGTTGGTTCGGTAGCTTAGAACGGCGCTGAGGAGTTTTACGATAAGCACAGCAATTGCAAGCCCTGAAACAGTAAGCACCACCGCAGAAATTATCGAAGCAGGCGCGCCAAGTATTGCCATAATGGCGATCAATGTGAGCAGAGTCGTGCCTGTTACGATACCGAGTATCAATGTAAACCAGGATATAAACGGGAAAAAGGATGCCGCCGCAGTCTGCTTTTTATCCGGTATATAATCGGGCAGTACCTTGGCTAATATGTCACCGATCTCTCCGTATTTGCAAAAGGGGACCAGTACGCCAAGCTCTGTGCTGTTGTTTTCTGTATCGACGGTGTATCCTATGACCTCAAGCCGAATAGTCGCAAAGCCCAGCATTCTTTGTACAAGACCCTGGGTGATCTTGACTGCCTTGATCCTGTCGCAGCTAAAGGTGTTGGTGTGCTTTTCCAGGAGTCCGTAAGAGATCTGAATATCATCTCCCCGTTGGGTAATGGTGAAGTTATGGTAGCCCACGAAGGAGTGGATCAGACAGCCGATCAATGAAAAGACCGAGCATAACAGCATCGCGCCAATTGTAATAAGAAACGCGTACAGAAAATACTGTCCCCAGGTGCCGAGAAAGTTTTGTTGCAAGATCAGTTTGCAAATGCCGATGACGACAATAGCCAAAACGCCGAATAAGGCTGTAATGAATGCTGTTGAAACAACATTGATCCAGGTATACAGCATTTTCTTCTTGGAGGTAAACCGGTACAGGCTGTCTTCGTTGGAAAGGAGTACGGTCTCCTTTGCCGGTGCATTGAATCTGTTTTCTTTGCGCAGGTTCAATTCATTCAGCAATGCATCAACTGTATCTTCTTTTTCTATAATGGTAATTTCCGCTTGGCCGGAGGTGTTGGTAGAGCCACTGTCCACCGTTAAAACCGCAATGCGGAAAATCCGCTGAAACAGGTTTTGCTTTTTATTGATGGCGTGTACCTTTCTGTATTCCAATACAGAGCGTTTTCTGAAAAACACGCCTCTTTTGCATTTGATCTCTGTTTCTGTCAGTTCGTATCCGGAGGTCTTGTAATACAGGATCCTGTAGACGACAAAGCACAGATAAATTACCGCAAAACCAACTGCAAAGAATGGAATTGCAGCCCAAATGTCCGCAGCATTGGCATCCTCGTCAAGGATAAGGTCCTTTAGAAAAACAAAAAGTAACACAAGACTGCCGAAGAAGTCCGACAACAAACTGTAATAGATGTATCTTTTGTCAAATCTTTTCATTTTGTTGTTCCTCAACCCTTGCTTCAAGGTTCTGCTCAAGCGCGTCTACCAAACGGTCTGCCTCGGCGGTAGTGAGTGTTGAAATGTTAAAATTCGAACCCGCCGTGGAGATGGTAACACCACTCAGCTTTAACAGCAGCATAAGCGGTCCTTGGGTTCTGTGAAGATCCTGGATCTGACAAATAGGGATCACAACTCTTTGCCGGAAGATGACCCCTTGCTTTACGATGATCCGCTTGTCATCATAACCCCAGGCGTACATTTTAAAACGCAGAGCGGGCATAGCCAAAGTAAGGCAAAGCAGTATCATATCAGGAATGCCAATGCCTAACAAAACTGCAGCCCTTACATCGTCCGGCGCTCCTGCTGCGTTCAAAATCGCAATTGCGCTTACCAGGCAGCCGATCAGAGCCAGGGAAATGATTGCGGCACGGATGTACCATAATTTTCGTACACGTTTGTCTAGTTTTTTAAGTTCCATTTTTAGCGAGTGCCTCCTTGAAGAGTATTTTTACTATATAAGCATTATAGCATAATTATCAACAAAGAAAAGAGTTTTCTTAAAAAAGAAAATCACCAGGATGGTGGTTATGCTTTGCGCAAAATAGAATTTAGTATATAATTACTTTGAAAAACAAAGTGGAACTATACAGGATACCAACAAACACTTCGTGGAATCCTTTTTGAGATTTGCTACAATATAATTACAAAAGCGCATTAGGAACATATTTGGAGGTGATAACATGTCTATAGGAACTACGATCAAACGCCTGCGGCGGGAGAAGGACATTACACAGGAACAGCTTGCAGAATATCTCGGCATTACTTCCCGAGCTGTTTCCCAATGGGAGTGCGACCGTACTGCCCCCGATATTTCTCAAATTCCCGCCCTTTGCCACATTTTTGATGTTTCTTCTGATACACTGTTGGGTATAGATATTGAGAAGAACAACGAGGAAATTAAGAAGTATATTGATAAATCTGTCAACTATGAGAAAGAGGGGGATTTTGAGAGTAGTGCGGCAACACTCAGAGAGGCGCTTCGCAAATTTCCGAAATCCTTCGAAATTATGCTGTGTCTTGCAAACGCGTGTATTTGTGTCAATAAGCGCAATTGTGTCAATGCGTATGATGAAGCTTTAGGACTTTGCAAGCGGGTTCTTGCAGAGTGTACTGATAGTTTTACACGCTATGAAGCGCTCAGTACACTTGTCAGAATATATGATTATGCAGACAAACAGGACGAGATGCTCAAACTATCAGAAGAATTGCCCAATGTATTTTTTAGCCGGGAAGATGTTATGCGCTACCGATGGAAAGGGGATGCCGGCTTTGAACAAATTCAAGGTTATATGGATTTTCTGATTGGTCGTGTTGTTGAAATGCTGGGAATTGCTGCCCAGTACCGCCACGATAACAACGAGTTTATGTATTCTCTTGAGGACAGAATTTATTTATGGAAAACAAGAGTTGCCCTCTTGGAATTACTCTTTCCCGATGAGGACTTTCTGTTCTATGCCTTATTCGGAGATCAGGCCTGTACCCACCTGTGTAGTCTGCATCTTGAAAAGGGTGATTACGAGGAGGCGTGGTATTGGCTTGAAAGACGCGCAGATTTTGTCATCCATATGGAAACCTATGATTTCAATGCGCCCTTTACTTCGCCTGTCCTTCGCGGTGTGGTACCCGGTGGTTGGGTAGACGTAAGGGGAGATGAGTTTTCACAAAAAATGATTAACTGGCTGACAACAGACAAGGAAGCTGCTGTCTTGCGCAATGACAAGCGTTATGAAGATTTGGTTAACCGTCTGAAAACGATAGCAAAGAGAAAGTGACAATTCGACCCGGTAGGTTTTGCCTACCGGGTCGAATTTTTATGCTTTCCATACGGCTTTTATGATTGCAGGGAGCTTGGGAGGTGTGCCGTAAAGCAGAACGCCCACCCGGTAGATCTTAGCGGAAAGGATACCGATACCAACGGTAGAGCCCACCAAAATCACAATCGATGCTATGATCTCATACCAAGCGACCGTACCCATTGCTATTCTTGTAAACATTGCCATGGGAGAGGTGAACGGAATGTAGGAGCATACTTTCATCAAAGTAGTATCCACGTTGCCGCTGCTCATTGAGATCATCGTCACGATAAATCCGATCACAAACAGAAATGTCACCGGCTGTACCGCTGTGTTTATGTCCTCTAACTTGGACACCGTGGAGGAAATGGCACCGAACAAAAAGGCGTAGATCAGGAACCCCAGCAGGAAGAATACCAGCATATAGCCCAGCAGCTCCGGCGGGATGGCAAAAATGGATCCGATGATCTCGTTGCTGCCCCAGTAGGACTGGTTGATGTTGTAAAACAGAAGTGCTGAACCGAAAATGGCAGCAAGCTGGACCAAGCCGGCAGCGCAGGCTGCCAGTACCTTGCCAAACATCATATTGATAGGTTTGGCACTGGTGATAAGCAGCTCCATTGCCCGGGAACTTTTCTCCGTAGCTACGCTCATTGCTACCATCTGTCCGTATAGGAGTATTACCATATACAAAGCGAAGATCATAATGTAGGTGTAGAAGAAATTCTGCATTTGATCTTTGCCCAAGGTCTCTACTTGACCGTCGATGGGAAGCGTCATAACATCCAAAGCCTGCTCTGGGGTCATACCGTAGTCAAGCATAGTATTCATCTGATAGATCTGCTGTAATACCTCCGCAGCAGTGGCTTGGTTGGTGTCGTACATTGACAGATTGTTCACATAGTAGGTGTAGGAGGCGGGGCCGGTCAACACAAAGGCGCATTGGGCATTGCCGTCAAGGATATCCTGCTTGATGCTGTCTGTATCTTTGTCCGTCATTTGTACATTGTAATCGGAAAAAGCAGAGGAAAAGGTTTGCTGTACTATATCGACCAGTGTGTCGTCCTCAGCTTTGATCAATATAACAGCTTTCTCAACAGGGGCATCCGAAACACTATTGGATTTGAACAGCATCTTAATGCGGGGAAAAAACATCACCAGAGCGATTGCCACAACAAGAAAAATCGTTATGCCAACAAAGGCTTTATTTTTGGCATAATCTTTCAGCTCAAATTTCAAAATTTTACCAAATTGCTTCATACCTGCGCCTCCTTTCCGCTGTTGCCGGCATACTCCACAAAAATATCATTCAGCGAAGGCTCAAACACCCGTACCTCATCGATATCATAGTTTTCTGTAAGCCGGGTCATAATTGCTTTCTTTTCGGAGGGGGCATTCAGTTGGATCAGCAGATCACCGTTTTCTGCCCGGGAGCAGGCGTCTCCGAAGTCATATAGGATCTTTTCGGGCATTTCTGTGCGAACGACAAGCCGATCTCGCGGGTAATCTCGCTTGATCTCCCGCAGATCACCGGAGATAGCTACCTTGCCGGCATTTAAGATGGCAATGCTGTCGCAAAACTCTTCAATATAAGCCATTTGATGGCTGGAAAACAGCACGATTTTTCCCTTGCTGATCTGTTCCTTCACTACATCCTTCAGAAGCATTGCGTTCACCGGGTCAAGTCCGGAGAATGGTTCATCCAGGATCACAATGTCCGGATCATGAGCCAGCGCTGTGATGAGCTGGATCTTCTGCTGATTGCCCTTGGAAAGCGTGTCCAGCCTCTTGTTACGGTATTCAGTCATACCCAGCCGTTCCAGCCAATAATCAACGGACTTCACAGCATCTTTCCTGCCCATACCCTTTAATTCTGCAAAATACGTAAGCTGATCAATAATGACCTTCCTGGGATAAAGACCCCGCTCCTCCGGCAGATAGCCGATGCCTACCTTGCTGTAGTCGATGGGCTTGCCGTCGATGAGAACACTGCCGCTGTTTGCGGGGAACACATCCATCAGAATGCGGATGCTTGTGGTCTTGCCGGCACCGTTTCTGCCCAACAGGCCGAAAGCTTTGCCACCCTCAGCCTTGAATGAAACACCGGTAAGGACCTGCTTTTCTCCAAAGGACTTATAAATATCCCTAAGTTCCAGTATCATAGTAACCTCCAGTCATAAAAAATCATTCTGCACCGACAGCGCCGGCGCAGAATGACAAAAAGTAATCACAGCAAAGGGATGCCGGCTTCGTTACAAGCCTTGACGGTTTCTTCGTCCCAAACACTGGACTGTACTTCGCCGATATGGGCGCAGCCAAGCATCAGCATTGCCAGTCTGGACTGACCGATACCGCCGCCGATGGTGAGGGGCAGTTCGTTATTCAAAAGCATCTTGTGGAAGGGAAGCTCTCTGCGGTCATTGCAGCCGGCCAGGTTCAGCTGGCGATCCATAGCTTCGGCATCCACCCGGATACCCATAGAGGAGATCTCTAAGGCCCTGTCCAGTGTGTCGTTCCAGAAGAAGATGTCGCAGTTAAGCTGCCAATCGTCATAGTCGGGGGCACGGCCGCCGTGGGGCTTGCCGGAGCGGAGCTTGCCGCCGATTCCCATAATGCAGGCGGTGTGATGCTCCTTTACATAGGCATTCTCACGGGCGGTGCCATCCAGATCGGGATACATATCCTCTAATTCCTGGGTGGTCACAAAGCTGACCTCACGGGAAAGCTTAGCAGGGATCTGCGGGAATCGCACATGGAGTTGTTCGTTGGTATCGCAGATTGCCTTGACAATGGCGGTAACGATCAGCTTTAAGTAATCGATATTGCGGTTTTCAGCGGTGATGATCTTTTCCCAGTCCCACTGATCCACATAGATGGAGTGGATATTGTCCAATTCCTCATCCCGGCGGATGGCGTTCATATCGGTGTACAGGCCCTGACCCAAACCGAAGCCATAGCGCTTGAGGGCCAGACGCTTCCATTTTGCTAAGGAATGGACGACCTCGGCATCCATACCTACCGCGGGAATATCAAAGCTTACAGGTCGCTCAAAGCCGTTCAGATTGTCATTAAGACCGGAAGCATCGGTAACAAACAGAGGAGCAGATACGCGCTTCAAATTCAGTGCGTTGGAAAACTCCTCCTGGAAAATTCTTTTGATGTAGGCAATGGCCCGCTGAGTCTCATAGGCATCCAGAGGGGGGCGGTAGCCTTCGGGGATATAAATTTGGTTCATAAGAGTATCCTCCTTGTGACAGATACATATATCCTATATTCTATTCATTTTTTTGAAAAAATCAAGAAAAAAATGCACCCGGACAGGTTTTCACCGTCCGGGTGCAGATGTTTAATACCCAAAGGGGAATTGGGGGCGCTGAGACTGGCCTTGATTTTGGTTCTGTGTTTGTTCCTGCTCTTGTACAGAGGTTTTTTGCTCACCAACCGTAACAGTAACTTCCACAGTCTTACCCATGCGATAAACTGTAAGCTTCAGCTCGTCGCCAATGGCGGCATTGCGGACAGCGGCAACCATATCATTGCTGCTTGCGATCTCATTGCCGTTTACATGGGTGATGATATCGTTGATCTGCAGACCGGCTTCGGCAGCAGGAGAGTTCTCCACGATCTGCTGTACCGATGCGCCCTGGGGAAGACCGTACATTTGGGTCTCCTCGCTGACAGTAGCGACAGAAACACCAACATAGGGCTTGGAAACATAACCCTTTTCAATGATGCTTTCAGCAATGGACCGGGCCTTGTTGATGGGGATGGCAAAACCGATATTATCAATGGATGCAGTGGAGGAGGAAGAAGAGCTGGAATACTTGGCATTGGTGATGCCAACTACCTCGCCGTACAGATTAAACAGCGCACCGCCGGAGTTGCCGGAGTTGATTGCGCAGTCGGTTTGGATCAGCTGCATAGAGCTGCCGTTGGACATAGTGATATCCCGATCCTTGGCGCTGATAGAGCCGGCAGTGAGGGAGAAGGTCAGCTCGCCGAGAGGATTGCCGATGGCCACCACACTGTCGCCTACATTCAAGTTGTCGGAGTTACCGAGCACAACAGGCACTAAATCCGTTGCCTCTACTTTTAGAACAGCCACATCGTTGCTTTCGTCATAGCCGACAAGCTTGGCATCGTATGTGGTGCCGTCATACATGGAAACTGTGATAGAGGTAGAATCGTCCACAACATGGTAATTGGTGAGGATATACCCATCCTTGCTGAAAACAAAACCGGAGCCGGAGGCGGCAGAGGTAGTCTGATAACCCCACAAATTGGTGGTAATGGAGGTGGTGATACCCACGGTGGAGTTCACATTGGCGGCATAGACCTCAGCCTGGGTCATAACCTTGCTGGTGTCGATCTTCGTAATGTCGATCACAACATTTTCCCGGTCACCTTCCAAAATAGTGGTACTTTGGCTGGAGCCGGAAGTGGTGGGTTTTGTCCCGTTGGTTGACGGCGTGGCATCGTCCATAAAAGTGGTAGCCAGATACATACCGCCTGCACCGAAAGCACCGGCCAACAGACTGCATACCAAAGTAACAGCGATCACAAGGCCGGCAGGCCAACCGGATTTTTCTTTTTTAGGGGGTTTATAGTAGTAATTGGGGCGTTGCTCCCATGTGGGCTGCTCATTCTTGGGCTCGCTCCATGCGGATTGCTCATTTTTGGGCTCTGCCCAGGTGGATTGCTCGTTCTGATTTTCAAAGGGCTCTGTCATAGATGTAACCTCCTTGGTGTTTGAAGTTATTTTACCGCAATTATACGAAAGAATGCTGAACGATTCAAGAAGAATATGTAAATTTTTCTTGAAAAACTTTCAAAAAATTTCCAAAACAACATATTTAAGCGGCTTTGGGATGCTTGACAAGGAATAAAAGCTGTGCTACAATCCTCTAAACCGTTGAGGAAGAGTGAGTAGGTATTACCCTCCTTTCTTTCAGAGAGCCGCAGGCGGTGGGATTGCGGCAGAAAGCGTAAGACCGAATGGACTTCCGAGGGCAAGCGGAACGGGGGAGACCCTTAGTATGTGCGCCGGAGATGACCCTCCGTAAGCAAAGGTCAGCATATGTCAGTATGCGTAAAGTGGGCGCTATGCGTCAAGCCGGGTGGCACCGCAGGATTTTATCCTGTCCCAGCTCATTACTGGGGCAGGTTTTTATTTTGCCCCAAAAAGAAAGGTGAAAAATGATGGCAAACAAAGAAATTCCCTACAAAATTTATCTGGAAGAAAGCGAGATGCCCAAGTATTGGTACAATCTCCGTGCGGATATGGTCAACAAGCCCGCACCCCTTCTGGACCCCAAAACCCACAAGCCTATGACCGCTGAGGACTTAGCGCCTGTGTTCTGTGATGAGCTTGTCAAGCAGGAGCTGGATGATACCACCGCTTATTTTGCGATTCCCCAGGAGATTCTTGATTTCTACAAGATGTACCGGCCGGCACCCCTGGTCCGTGCATACTGCTTGGAGAAGAAGCTCCAAACCCCCGCTAAGATTTACTATAAGTACGAAGGCGGCAACACCAGCGGCAGCCATAAGCTGAACTCCGCCATTGCCCAGGCCTACTATGCCAAGAAGCAGGGCCTCAAGGGCGTTACCACCGAGACCGGTGCAGGCCAGTGGGGCACTGCCCTGGCAATGGCCTGTGCTTACCTGGACTTGGACTGCAAGGTCTATATGGTTAAGGTGTCCTATGAGCAGAAGCCCTTCCGCCGTGAAGTTATGCGTACATACGGCGCTTCCGTTACCCCCAGCCCCTCTATGGAGACTGAGGTAGGCAAGAAGATCCTTGCTGAGCATCCCGGTACCACCGGTAGCTTAGGCTGCGCGATTTCCGAGGCCGTGGAAAAGGCAACTTCTTTGCCCGGCTACCGCTATGTGCTGGGCAGTGTGCTGAACCAGGTTATGCTTCACCAGTCTGTCATTGGCTTGGAAGCCAAGGCTGCTATGGATAAGTACGGTGTCAAGCCCGATATTATCATCGGCTGCGCCGGCGGCGGCTCTAACCTGGGCGGCTTGATCGCTCCGTTCATGGGTGAGAAGATCAAGGGTAACGCGGATTACCGCTTTATCGCTGTTGAGCCTGCTACTTGCCCCAGCTTTACCCGCGGTAAGTACGCTTATGACTACTGCGATACCGGAATGGTCTGCCCCTTGTCCAAGATGTACACTTTGGGCAGCGGCTTCATTCCTGCAGGTACCCATTCCGGCGGCCTGCGTTACCACGGCATGAACTCCACCTTGTCTCAGCTGTATGATGATGGCCTTATGGAAGCTGTCAGCGTACCCCAGACCGAGGTGTTCAAGGCTGCTGAGGAGTTTGCCCGTGTGGAGGGCATCCTGCCTGCTCCGGAAAGCTCCCACGCCATCAAGGTGGCCATCGACGAGGCACTCAAGTGCAAGGAGACCGGCGAGGAGAAGACCATTCTCTTTGGCCTTACCGGTACCGGTTACTTTGATATGATGGCTTACGAAAAGTTCCACGACGGCAAGATGGTGGACTATGTTCCCACCGAGGAAGAGCTCCAAAAGGGCTTCAGCTACCTGCCAAAGATGGACTGATACTGAATAACCGGCAGTGGGCTTGTCCTTCTGCCGGTTTTGCTGTATAATGATTTGGAAGGAGGGGTTACAATGTACGAAAAAGTGCAAACTATCGGAATACTTCTGCTTATGGGTTTGTGCCTGTTTGTTGGAATCAAATGGCTGATTCGCCGGTATGGCCCGGTAAAGACCGTAACTGCCAAAGTTGTGGATAAGCATAAATCAGAAGTTTTTGATAAGTACGCGGGAAACGGCAAATCAGTACGTTATGTGGTTACTTTTGAAATTGCAGGAAAGCGGAAAGGTTTCCATGTGTCCGAGTTTTCATACGGCGGTTACCGAAAAGGGGAGACCGGCACCCTCAAATATCGGGGAAACAGAATTATAGATTTTCATTAACGAATCCCGGCAGATTTTTCTGCCGGGTAATTTTTTGCAAAAAGTACTTGACAAACAGGAAGTAGTGTATTATAACTGTGTTAGTACAGTTGGTACAGTTAATACAGAAAAGGAGGGGATAGTATGGTGCATCTGGATTACCGGGATTCGCGACCCATTTATACCCAGATCGCCGATAGCTTTCGCACGCAGATCCGTGCCGGTGTGCTGGCAGAAGGGGATAAGCTCCCCAGTGTCCGGGAGTTGGCAAGTGAATTGACCATCAATCCCAACACCATTCAGCGAGCCTACCGGGAGCTGGAAACAGAAGGCTGGATCGCCTCTGTGTCCGGCAAGGGCAGCTTTGTCTGCGGCCCGGTAAAGGAGACAAGTCCGGACTTGGCGCCTCTGTGGGCTCAATTGGATGCGGCAGCTGAAAAGCTTTTAGAGGCTGGCGTATCCCGGCAAACACTACTGCAATATCTGAAACAAGGAGGCGATACCGATGCTTGAAATGCAAAATGTAACCAAAACCTTTGGCAGCTTCACAGCACTGAATGACCTGTCAATGACCATACCTAAGGGCGCTGTTTACGGCCTGGTTGGTCCGAACGGCGCCGGTAAATCTACAGCTATCCGCCTGCTCGCCGGTGTTTACCGCCCTGATGGCGGCACGATCACCTTGGAGGGCGAGCCGGTATATGAAAACCCCAAGGTGAAAAGCCGGATGTGCTATATTCCCGATGAGATTTTCTTTTTCCCTTCGGCAAGCTTAGAGGAGATGCGCAAGTACTATAAGGGCTTTTATCCCCAGTTTAACGACGAGCTGTTTGGACGGCTGCACGAAGTATTCCAGCTGCCGAAAAAATCCCAGATCCGTCGTTTCTCCAAGGGTATGCAGAAGCAGGCGGCCTTCCAGTTAAGTATCTGCACCCGGCCCGATGTGCTGATCTTAGACGAGCCCGTGGACGGCCTGGATCCGGTGATGCGCCGGCAGGTCTGGAGCCTGATTTTGTCCGATGTTGCCCAGCGGGAAACCACCGTTCTGATCTCTTCCCACAACCTGCGGGAGCTGGAGGACATCTGTGACCATGTGGGCATTGTGGACAAAGGACATATGCTGTTGGAGCGGAGTCTTGCTTCTATGCAGGGCAGTACCGTGAAGCTGCAGATCGTGGGCGATGCCCCGGAGGGTCTGGAGATCCTCCATTCCGGCACAGCGGGAAGACTCACTACCCTGGTGGTCCGTGGTACACAGGATGAGATCCGGGAAAAGGTGATCGCCTGTAACCCTGTCTATTTTGATATCCTGCCTCTTTCCTTGGAGGAGATATTTATTTACGAATTAGGAGGTGTAGACTATGAAGTCAAGAACATCCTTCTTTAATCTGACAGCTTTCCGTAAAAACATCACCCGGTATTGGCCGGTATGGGCGTTGTACACCGCATTCTTGCTGCTGGTGCTCTTCGGTATCAGCAACCAGGAAACCGACTATATGGCCCGGGATGTGGTTATCATCACGCGCCTGGCCGGCATCGGCAATCTACTCTACGCAGGCATTGTGACACTGTGCCTGTTCAGTGACCTCTACAAAGGGCGACTGTGCAATGCCCTCCACGCGTTTCCTATGCGCCGTGAGGGTTGGCTGCTGACCAATATTGCAACAGGCTTCCTGTTTAGCCTCATTCCCAATTTGATCATTTGCACCCTGACATCCTTCCAGTTGGGAGAACACGCCCATTATATTTGGTATATGTTTGGGGCAGCAAGTCTGCAGTATATTTTCTTCTTCGGCACAGCGGTGCTCAGCGCTCTGTGCGCCGGCAATGCCTTGGGTATGCTGTCGGTTTACAGCATTATTCATTTTGTTGTGGTGCTGGTTTATTTCCTGGCAGAGGTCGTCTATCAGCCGCTGATCTACGGCGTTGAGCTGCAGACCGATAAGTTCTATCGTTTCTTCCCAGTTGCCCGTATGTACACGGAATATGTGGAAACGGAATTTGGTATGGGAACTATTGAATTTAAGGGCTTGGATACTGCGGCCTGGACACACCTGTATATTTGCGCAGCGGTTGGCGTCCTGGCCTTTGTGCTGGCCTGGCTTGTGTACCGCCGCAGACATTTGGAGCGGGCAGGTGACTTTATTGCCTTGCGGCCACTGGGCCCGGTGTTCTTGATCGTGTATACCATTGCGGTTGGTACGGTGCTGTATAGTTTCTTTGTGATGATCAATCAACCGTCCTATTTGATCTATGCCATAGGCATTATCATCGGCTTCTTTACCGGTCAGATGCTCTTAAACCGCACTGTGCGGGTGTTTGAGAAGAAATCCTTGCTGGCTTTTGCTGTGCTTGCTGTGGTGCTGTCCGGCTCAATAGCGCTGACATGGATGGATCCCATGGGCATCAGCAGCTATGTGCCGCCCGTTGACAAAGTGGAAAGCGCCGCCATCTACGGCCCGGATAAAGGCTATTACTACTATGAAGATGGCGAATACGACTACTTTGAAATGACGGATAAAGAAGAGATCACAAAGCTGCTGAGCTACCACAAAAAGCTGATGAATGCACGCTCTGTAACAAGCGATAACTACGACGTGCGTATCCGCTATAAACTCAGTAACGGTAAGACTGTAAATCGCTACTACAAGGTGGATTATAAAAGCAATCTTACAGATGAAGCCAGGATCTGGTTCAGCGATGCCCGGTATGTCTTCCAGGTGGATGACCCGCATATGCTCTATTCGCTGTTCGATTCGTTCAGCGGGGAAAAGTATTATTACAATTTAGATGTGTGGAACGGACAAGAGCCGACATTCTATAAGTCCGCAGATCCCGAGGAACTAAAAGGCCTTTTGGATGCTGTCCTCGCTGACTGCGCAGCCGGTAAGATGGGACAGTCCTGGATCTACCACGCAGGTGCATCCAGCGACTACAGTGTTGACTTTGGAATAAGCCCTGAATTTTCCAAAGAAGGCGACGATAGGCCGTACCGCTATACACACCTGTCTGTTTACGATGATTGCACCAATACCATAGCCTACTTGAACAAAATATTTGACGAACTTCCTGATGATTACAATCACCGGGTTGGCTGAGAAATAAGAAAAAGCGTGTTGCGATTTTCCGCAACACGCTTTTGTTTAGTTGTTGATGGGATGATGGAAAGTGGGGGAGTTTTCCGTAAGGGGTTCGAAGCGATAGCCATTTACAAGACCCCAGGCAATGACCCGCTCTATAGCATCCACACTGAATTCTTTCGTATCGTGCTGCAATACTACCGATTCATCCCTTGATTTGACGCCTTTTGTAATGTTTTTGAAAACCTCATCCGGTGTCTTGGCGCCGCCGGCATCGTTGCTGTCTACATTCCAGTCAAAATAGGTGTAGCCCATTTCTGTCAGTGCCTTTGCAAGCCTTGTCATAATGCCGCGGTTATACAGCTGGCTGATGGTGTTGGAGCTGCCGCCGGGAAACCGAATAAGGGAGGTTGCCTCTTGGGTGTACATAGCAATTGTTGTCCGTATGGCTGACATATCAGCATAGAACGCATTTTCGCTGGTATAAATCTTGTTATAATCGTGGGAATATGTATGGGCAGCGACGGTATGCCCTTCCCGGGCGGCACGGGCGATGATGTCCATATAGCCGCTGTTTTTGACAAAGAAACTGACCTTCACATCGTATTGGGCTAAAACATCCAAAAGCTTTTTCGTATGCTGGCTTGGACCGTCATCGAAGGTGAGGTAAATGGTCTTACCGTTTTCTTCGTAGGGCATACCGCCCTCCGGGATCATACAGTTTTTAGGATAGGTCGGCTCTGTGGGGATGGTTGTTTCTGTGGGTTTTGTGGGCGCGGTGGGCGCTTTTGTTGTCGTGGGTCTTGTGGGGGCTTTGGGTGGTTCTGTTTTCTCCACCAAGCAATCCATCGGAAAAACGATAACAGTCCGTGTAATGCTGCTGCAATAGTTATAGCTGTTGGTGGCAGTGTATGTCAAGGTGTAACGACCGGGCTTGTCTGTGTCCACACAGCCCTCTACATAAACACTGTTTGTAATATCACCGTCATTTTTGTCAATGGCGGTAACCCAGGGGTCAGCAAAATGATCGCCTTGCGCTACTAAGTGGGTATCACTGCCCACAAGCTTTAGATTAGGCCGTCCGGGATCGAAATAATGAATCGTGCGCTTGGTAGAAAAAGTATTTCCGGAGGAATCCGACACGGTGTAGGTCATAATGCCGTTTTCTTCCACAAAAGTGACTTTATCTGTTAAGTCACCGTCATAGTTATCGACAGCGGTGAAGCCTTCTTCCTGATAGGGCTGACCGGGAAGTGTATAGGCATAGGGGTCGACTGTCAAGGTGATTTTGGGAAGCTGGGTATCTACAATATGCACTTTTCGGATAGCTGTAGCAGTAAACCCGGTGGATTTTGCTGTGTAAGTGACAACGTAAGTGCCGGTCTTCGTGCTGTCTACTTCGCCCTGTATCTCTACAGGAACGTCCAATGCGGCATTTCCACCAACAAGCTGGGCGATTGCGCCCGGCTCTTTATAGACATCTCCATATTCAATCTCAATGTCCTGATCGCCATTCAGTGTCACAGCCAATTGATAAGCAAAGGATGAGTCTGCCGACGGAGAAGATGGTTTCGTCTGTCTGTTGTATAACCAAATTGCCCCTGTAGTAAGCACAGAAAGTGCCAGCAAGCAGGAGAAAAATATAATTAAAAATTTCTTCATTTTCTATCTATCCGTTTCTGCAAAGTCCGATGCATCTATTATACAGTCAGCAAGGGAAATACGCAAGTAAAAAGCGAACTGAAATCAGTTCGCTTTTTTATATAGGCACATCTCGTAAGAAATGCCGTTTTCTTCGCCGGATTGGAGAACCTCGGCCAGCTTCCATTGGGGGTCGGTATCCAGATTAGGGAAGAATGTGTCCGATTCCGGGGCAGTATGTACCTTGGTGATGTAGGCGGTGTCGCAGTAGGGAAGCATCTGCTTGTAAATACTGCCGCCGCCAATGACCATGGCTCTTTCAGCAGTTTTTGCAAGCTCCACAGCCTCTTCCGGGCTGTGGCAGATCACCACATCGGGAATCTCTGCATCCTGCCGGGTCATCACCACATTCACTCGGTTGGGAAGGGGTCTGCCACCGGGAAAATCCGCCAAAGTCTTGCGGCCAACAATTACCATCGCACCCTTTGTGGTTTCCCGGAAAAACTTCCGGTCTGCAGACAATGCGATGGGCTGGGTGCCGTCCTTGCCGATGCCCCAGTCGTCGTATACAGCAACAATCAGTTCCATATTTTACCTCAAATGGCCATAGGAATTTCAAAATCAAAGGGATGGAACTGGTAGTCTTCTACCTTGAAGCTGTCCTTGGTGAACTGGTAGAAATCGGTAATAGAGCTGTCCAGAGTAACCTTGGGAGCGGCGTAGCCTTCGTTTTCCAACATTGCCTTTACTGCGGGGATATGCCGGTCATAGATATGACAGTCAGCGATAACATGCACCAGCTCACCGGCTTCCAAACCGGCAACCTGGGCCATCATCATCAGAAGCATAGAATACTGCACCACATTCCAGTTGTTGGCGGTGAGCATATCCTGGCTGCGCTGATTGAGAATGCCGTTGAGCGTGTTGCCGGAAACATTGAAGGTCATGGAGTATGCACAGGGGTACAGGTTCATCTCGTGGAGATCCTCAAAAGTGTAAATGTTGGTGAGGATGCGGCGGGAGGCGGGGTTGTTCTTCAGATCGTAGATCACGCGGTCTACCTGGTCGAACATACCTTCCTTGTACTGATGCTTCACACCTAACTGATAGCCGTAGGCCTTGCCGATGGTACCGTCTTCACCGGCCCACTCGTCCCAAACATGGCTGCCCAGATCGCAGATGCGGTTGGACTTCTTCTGCCAGATCCACAGCAGCTCGTCCAGTGCGGACTTCCAGTAGGTGCGGCGCAGAGTCATAATGGGGAACTCTTCCTTCAAATTGTAGCGATTCACCACACCGAACTTTTTAACAGTGTGGGCAGGTGTGCCGTCAGCCCAGCGGGGACGGACCTCCAGGTCGGTATCATAAAAACCGTTTTCTAAAATATCCAAACAGGTTTGGCGGTACAGTTCATCAGCTTTGCTCATTGGAATTTCCTCCGTATCTATTTATTCTTCGATGTGCTCGTGATTGTTGATGTGATCTTCGCAGTAGCAGTGATAACCGGCGCAGCGGGAGCAGTATCTGAACTCCAAATCCGGAAATTCTGTATCCGTCCGACCGCAAACAGTGCAGCGATGGTTGTAATCTTGTGGTTGGGGAGAGGGCCGCTTGTAGTCCATACTTCCGGGAAGCGGTGTAACACCGGTCCTCTTTGCAGGTTTTTTGGGAACAGCCTTACCGGCCTTTACCCGCCAGGAAAGTGGCAGCAGATTTTTCATGTCAGAGCCCATAAACAGCAGATAATTGGCTAAGGCCACCAGCGGGAACAGATTGTGGGGGAACAGCATAACCGGGTAGCTTAAATTGAAAATTTGGATGACTTCCAATCCCAAATAGATCAGCGCAAGGACCCAGCCCTTGATGGGAATTATGAACATAATTAAGAAACGGCTGTCCGGGTGGAGCGTGGCAAAGGTTAAAAATAAACTCATATGCAGATAACCGGCCATTTCTCCGTAGGGCAAAATCGTATAAATAACAAGGGTGTCCGGAATGATGGGGCAGAAGATCATTGCGAAAACATCCATCAAAATCACACCGGAGAAGTAATATAGATTAAACTTGAATGTTCCCATACTGTTTTCAATATGTCTGCCGATCAAATAGAAAAAGTAGAGGAAAAGCAGATCAATGATGCCACTGCCGGATTGGGTGAACACATAGGTAAACAGTCGCCAAACCTGACCTTCCAGTATCTTGGTCTTATCAAAGCTCAAAAGCTCATAAAGAACAATACCGCCATTGACCATACTCATCACGATCACAAGGGCATTGCCCAGGGCGATATAAAGCATCAGATTGGAAATGCCCTTGTCCCGGTTGCGGAAGCAAAAGCGTTCAAATCCACGCCGCAAATTATTCAAAGCGATCAACTCCTAACATAGCTTTTATTATCATATCATCATTTCCTTAAAATGTCTATAAAGGAATTATAAACTTTTCTACAAGAAAAAATCAAAAAATACTTGACATTTTTATAATTTCGTGTAGAATATCACCGAACTGCATACAAGCCTTATCAAGAGCGGTGGAGGGAACGGCCCGATGAAACCCGGCAACCTGTTAATTCAAGGTGCCAAATCCGGCGGCAACGAGAGATGAGGATTCGATATAACGCACATCGGATCGTCGGTGTGCGGTTTTTCTTTGCGTACTGTTGTGATATAGAAAGGAATTTGATTATGGAAAAAAGACTGTTTACTTCCGAATGTGTAACTTGTGGACATCCCGACAAGGTGGCAGATTGCATCTCCGATGCGATTCTGGATGCTTGCCTTGCCCAGGACCCTAACTCCCGTGTGGCCTGTGAGACCACAGTTACCACCAATTTCTGTTTGATTTGCGGCGAGATCACCACCAAGGCCAATGTGGATTATGAGAAAGTAGCCCGCGAGGTGATCCGCTCCATCGGCTATACCAACCCTGCCGATAATTTCGATGCTGATACCGTGGAGATTCTCTGCAAGATCCATACCCAGTCTGCTGATATTGCCCTGGGCACCAATGATGAAGTTGGCGGTGCAGGCGACCAGGGTATGATGTTTGGTGGCGCTTGTACCCAGACGCCCGAGCTGATGCCTCTGCCTGTTGCTCTGTCGAGAGCCTTGGCAAATCGTTTGACCCAGTGCGTGGAGAGCAATGATCTGCTCCGTCCCGACGGAAAGACCCAGGTGTCTGTAGAATTTGACGAGCAGGGCAATGTGGTTGGCATTGATACTGTTGTTGTTTCCGTTATGCACAGCGCTGATTTTGAAATGAGCGAGCTGCGCCGCTACATCCGGGAGGGCGTTATTGCGCCTGTGCTGGAAAAATACGGCTTTGATATCAATAAGGTTGCAAATATCCATATCAATCCCACCGGCAATTTTGTCATCGGTGGCCCCAACGGTGATACCGGCCTCACCGGTAGAAAGATCATCGTGGATACTTACGGCGGTTACTTCTCCCACGGCGGCGGCGCCTTCTCTGGCAAGGACCCCACCAAGGTGGACCGTTCCGGCGCTTACATGGCCCGGTATATGGCTAAGAACCTGGTGGCAGCCGGTTTGGCAACCCAGGTGGAAGTGCAGCTGGCTTATGCCATCGGTGTTGCTGAGCCTGTTTCTGTTCGTGTGAACAGCTACGGCACCGGCAAGATCGCTGACGAGGAAATGACCGCTCTGCTGCGCAAGCATTGCGATCTGACCCCCGGTGGCATCATTCGCAAGCTGCAGCTGCGCCGGCCTATTTACAGCCCTACCGCCCGTGGCGGCCACTTCGGCGTAGAGAATATGCCTTGGGAGCAGACTGACCTCGCTGAAACCTTGAAAAAATCTATGTAAGAAATAAAGCAGCCTCCTTTTGTAAGGAGGCTGCTTTCATTTTAACGGAGTATAACTTTGACGTTTTGCGGGTGTGTGATGCACGGATCTGCGCCCTCTTTTAGTTCACAGATGACTTTTCCATAAGGTGTCAACAGCTCGGCTTTTCCGTACTGTAAACCTAAAAGGGAAGGTGCGAGGGAAATCTCCCGCATACCGGCTTTCTTGATTTCTAAACCCATCATCGCTTTGGGCAAGGAATACAGAGGTGTTCCGCCCCAGGCGTGACTGTGATCGAAATGGTAACCTGGTTCGGGCGGAACAAAACCCTCAACCAACCCTTTGGAACATTGCTGTACAGATTCTTTCCAACGGTTACAAATCTGCAGGGTGTATTTCTCTCGCAAACCCAATCGATACACGGCCTCCAAGAGGTAATGCAGAAAATACGGTTGGCAGTCACCCTCGATTTCCTCTGCCGTAATGCGGTGGATCAGATTTTTGCCGGTTTCATCATCGCAGATTCCAAAATAGCAGGCAAGAATGTTGGAATGCTTAAGATAGTACCGTTTTTCTGTGTTGTCCGGCAGCCACCCATTGCTGTGTTCCGGCTTGTTGGGAATATTCAACCCTTCGAAGTAACAGCCTTTCTCGGGGTCAAATAGATGTTGGTTAATAGCGTGGCGGAGAGCTTCTTTTTGTTCCAGGCAGCATTGGGCTTTTTGCTCTGCACCGAGAATGCGATATATTTTTTCTGCGCAATCCAATGCACCAAAGTAAAACATATTCATACAGCTTTGTCCCAAAGCTGCCGGGGGATGATGGAGCGTAAAACCGTCAACATAAATCCAATCCACAAACATGTAATTGGGGGGATCGTCAATGATACCGTTGTCACCCACATACGCCTCAAAACGCTTCAATAAAACGCTCAGAGCATTTTCACATTGCCGTAGTAAGTCAGTGTTTCCTGTCAACATATACACATCATAGAGCATTTTAACCCAAATTAAACTGTAAGTTGTGTGGAACATTCTGCCGTTTTCCCGTTTGAGCATAATTGCTATGCGTTTTAAGTCAAATTCCGCAAGCCGCATATCACCGAAGGAAAAGGGCGTCATAAGGCTTTCAATGTAATAATCACCGGGACAGGCAGTTGGCTCACAGTGACTTGTGCTGTCCAAGTGATGGGTTTGGCGGCAAATTTTCAGAGTGTGTTTACAGGTTTCAAGAACAAGATTGAGTGCAGCATCACTGGTCGTTGTTGTTGCTTCTTCAGAAACGGGATAATGGGTTTTGATAAAAAAGACCGTAGCCTGAGCAGGGGATGCAGCATAGTTTTTTGCGTGGATCTCAATGCTTCCGGCGCTGTGCATACAGAATCCCCGGTATATTTGGTTACCGACAAAAGACAATTCTTCTGGCAATGCTTTTTCGTCACCTTCCCGGCACATGATTTGCAGGGATACTTCTCCCCGGGACTGTGTCTGTACCTGCAGGAAACCGCCCCAAATTTTATCGAGCTCCCAAACAATCGTTTTTTCTTCGTTTGGTAACAGGGAAATCTCGATACTTAGAGGTTGTTCTTCCCGTACAGGAATCGGTGCAGTGGTTGTATTCCAAATATTGGGGGTGAGTTCGGCTTGGGTAAATGCGTCCGGTGCAATGCGTCCGTCGAAGACTTTGGGAGCAATATATGCGCCGTTTTTGCGCACAAGCCAGCTGCTGTCCGTGCAGATGGATTCTTTGCTGCCATCTTCAAATGTGAGAATTGCGGACATCATAAATCCGCCGTGTCCTTGCGAATAGTCGCACATATGATATGGCATCATTTGCACCCGGGCAAAAAAATCAAGGGTTGATTTGTTGGGATAAATGGTGGTTTCAAAGGAATAAAAACTGTTACGGGGTGTATCGTTATTGATAAAATCACCCCCAACGCAAGCAGGTCCGGTTGCAATAATATTGTCATTGCAAAAGAACTGAAACAGGGTATCACCGCTAAAACGGATTGCGGCACTGGTGACAATCGTGGAGAAGGTATAGCTTTTTGCAAATTCGGCAACGGTATAATTCGTAGCTGTTTTCTTTAAGAACCCACTGTATACTGTAGTTTGGTTATGAGGATATTTCGTTTCGGGAAGCCATATCCAGTTTTCGGTATGCTGCATAATAAATCCCCCTAAGAATCATGCGTAGGTAATATGAAATGATATTATCATAGATTGGGGAATATTTCCAGTGCGCACAGAAAAATTATCGAAAATGTATACCGGGAAGGTCGTTTGCTTTTTTTCGCCATTTATGGTATGATATTAAAAATTTTGGGAGGTGATGATATGGCGCAATTCCTGCAGACCTTGCAATCGGCAAACGCAGCGTATTCCAATGTGCTGGTGAGCATTCTGCGTTACGGTGCGCCTGCTGTCGCCTTTTTGCTGCTGTTTCGCTGTATCACATCTATGCTCACCTTCCGCCGGGAACCGGAAACCTGGGGCTGGCTACGGCTGGAGAGCGGTACCCGGTTGCCTATTACCCACTGGGAAAATGTGATCGGCCGCAGTAAGCGTAGCGATATTGTCATCAATGTCCCCAATGTTGCCAAGACCCACAGCGTTCTTACACGCTATGACGATGGTAGCTGGTCGATAACTGCCTCGGATTCCGTTAAGGGTATTTGCGTCAACGGAGAGGTTGTTGAATGTGCAGAGCTTATGTCCGGCGATGTGATCACCGTGGGTGGTGTGAATTTGGAATTTGAAGCCATATCCGGGCGTTTGAAGCATAAACTCTCGCAGCGGCGCACAAAGGGATCGTCCTTCGGCGCAAGCTTATTTAATCTGCTGCTGCTGACAGTGCTGCAGGTTCTTGTATGCCTTGCATTTTTGTTGAATCACGGGCAGAAAGCACCACAAACAGTTCTGCTGGCCTTTTTGGGCATTATGGCGATGGAGTGGCTGTTGCTACTCTTTTATGTGTGCATCCGCCGTACGTCCTACGAAGTGGAAACTGTGGCTTTTTTCTTATGTACTATGGGAATGTGCGCCGTGGCGACGGTAGTACCCGGGGAAGCGCTCAAGCAGCTTTTGGCTATGGCTATGGGCCTTGGCACATTCTTGCTGATCGGCTGGTCGCTGCGAAACTTAGAACGGGCAAAAAAGATCCGCTACATAGCCGGTGTAGCGGGCATCCTGTTTTTGCTGGTGACGCTGGTATTCGGCAAGACCTATTACGGCGCAAAAAACTGGCTGGAAATCGGTCCGTTTTCATTGCAGCCCTCTGAACTGAGTAAGGTTTGCTTTGCCTTTGTTGGCGCATCCACAATGGATCGTCTTATCAAGAAACGGAATCTGTTTTTGTTCATTGTCTATTCGGCGGTGCTGTGTGGCTGCTTGGCGCTTATGAACGATTTCGGCACAGCACTGATCTTCTTCTGCGCGTTTTTGATCATTGCGTTTCTTCGTTCCGGTAACATTGGTACCATTGCGCTGGCAATCAGTGCTTTGGCTTTTGCCGGCGTGGTGGCACTACGGATGGCGCCTCACGCGTTGCAGCGGTTTGCCACCTGGCGGCATATTTGGGAAGACCCCTTGGATACCGGCTATCAGCAGACCCAATCTCTGATGTGTATGACCTCCGGCGGCTTGCTGGGATTAGGTGCAGGCAGAGGCTTTATGAAGTATATTTTCGCAGCCGATTCCGATGCGGTGTTTGCAACATTGTGCGAGGAATGGGGATTGGTGATGGGCATCTTCCTGCTTCTTGCCATTGTAGGATTAGCGCTGTTTGCAGTGCGTTCTGCCGGTTTGGGCCGCAGCAGCTTTTATACCATCAGCAGCTGCACTGCAGCGGGTATTATCTTAGTACAGGTGATCCTCAATGTGCTGGGCACGGTGGACGTGCTGCCTCTTACCGGTGTGACATTTCCTTTCGTGTCAAACGGCGGTTCCAGTATGATTTGCGCCTGGGGCTTGCTGGCCTTTATCAAGGCCGCCGACACCCGGCAGAATGCCAGCTTTGCTGTGCGTCTGCAGAAGAAGGAGGTGGCCGTGGATGAATAGGATAGCAACCCGCGTTTGGGCGCTGCTTCTGTTTGTGGCAGTGTTGCTGGGCGGATTTGGTTTCTTTCTCTCAGAGTATTTCACAAAAGGCTCTGATTGGGTGGTTGTGCACGGTTCGCCACATGTGTACAATGGCGAAAATATCGGCTGCGGCGTGGTAGTGGATCGGGATAGCACTTTGTTGGTAGACTTGAACGATGGCCGGGTGTATTCCAATGCGGAGGATCTCCGCCGGGCAACTGTCCATTGGATCGGCGACAGATACGGCAGTATCAGCGCACCGGCCCTGTCCCATTATGCCAGAGAAATGGCCGGCTTTGACTATTTTAACGGCATCTACAATTATGGCCAGACCGGCGGTGTGGCAGAGCTTACCCTGTCTGCTGAAATGCAGACGGAAGCCCTGGAGGCCTTAGGCGATTATAAAGGCACTGTAGCTGTGTTCAATTATAAGACGGGCGAAATTCTGTGTGCTGTGACAACCCCAACCTATGATCCGGATAATGTACCTGACTTTGATAAAGATGATCCCGCTTATGAGGGATTGTATGTGAACCGATTCATTCAGTCAGCCTATACGCCCGGTTCGATTTTTAAAATCGTCACCTTGGCGGCTGCCTTGGAAAATGATCCCGAGATCCTTAATAAAACCTTCACCTGCAAGGGGAGTATGCAGGTTGGTGCAGATGAGATCATATGCGACGACGGTGCCCATTGGGAACAGGATTTGAAGCAGGCGTTCTGCAATTCCTGCAACTGCGCTTTTGCGCAGATCGCTATGGATCTGGGCGCCGAGGTGATGCAAAGCTTTGTGGAGAAAATCGGTATTATGCAGCCGGTTTCCTTTGATGGTATTACTACAGAAAAGGGCAATTTTTCTGTTGTTGGCGCAGACCAAGTAAATGTTGCCTGGAGCGGAGTAGGGCAGTACCTGGATTTGGTAAACCCCTGTGCATTCCTGCGTTTCGTAGGCGCTGTTGCCAACGGAGGCAGAGCGGTCGAACCTTACTTGGTTGACCGGGTTTCCGTAGACGGAAATACAACCTACAAAGCAACTGTCCGAGCAGGAGAGCAACTGATTTCTACAGAAACAGCAGCTGTATTGCAGGAATATATGCTGAACAATGTGACAGCAAAATACGGTGCGGAAAAATTCCCCGGTTTGATTGTAGGCGCGAAAACCGGCACAGCGGAAGTGGAAGGGCAAAAACCCAATGCGATGCTGGCGGGTTATGTTGCTGACCCGGAAATGCCCCTTGCATTTATGGTCTGTGTAGAGGACGCAGGGTACGGTAAAACTGTCTGTGTTCCCATTGCATCCCAGGTTTTGGATATAGCGGCTAAGTCGCTGAAATAATGTTCTTGTACGGAATCAACAAAAATTTTATCGAAAAAATGCAAAAATATTGTGTTTTGCCCGTTGACAAATGTTCATCGCGGAGATACAATATACCCACACTTAAAGTAAGTGAGTGTTTGGGAAAGCAAATGCCTTCCCAATCAAAGTATGAAAGGAAGATAATGTTATGAAAAGATTCCTCGCGCTTGCACTGGCTGTCCTGATGGTGGCAGCAATGTTCGCCGGCTGCAGCGGCAAGAAGAACTATGCAGCAAACAATACTGAGTATGTTATCGGTGTTTCCGGCCCTCTGACCGGTGGCGCTGCCATTTACGGCAAGGCTGTGCAGAATGCTGCTCAGATGGCTGTGGATGAGCTCAATGCAGCCGGCGGTTTGAACGGCATCAAGTTCAAGCTGGTTGCTATGGATGATAAGCACGATAAGACACAGGTTCCTACCAACTATGCGTCTCTGTTGGAAGGCGGTATGCAGCTGTCTTTGGGCACTGTTACCACCGACCCCGGTAAGGAGTTTAAGAACCTGGCCAAGGAAGACAATGTGTTCTTCCTGACTCCCTCCGCCTCCGGCGACGAGATCCCTGAGTTTGATAACGGCTATCAGATGTGCTTTGCTGACGGCAACCAGGGTAAGGTTGCAGCTGAGTTCGTGAGCAAGAACTATGCCGGCCAGACCATCGGCCTGTTCTACAAGTCCGACGATTCCTACTCCAAGGGTATCTACGATCAGTTTAAGGCCAACCTGTCCAAGGATGTTAAGACTGTAGAGACCTCTTTCAGCGATGCAAACACCACCGACTTCGGCACACAGGTCAGCACATTGAAAGACTGTGAGTTCATCTTTATGCCTATCTACTACCAGCCCGCAACGCTGTTTATGACTCAGGCCAAGTCTGTTCTTAAGGCTGATGCTGTTTATTACGGCTGCGATGGCTTTGATGGCATCGACAGCCAGGAGGGCTTTGATATCAATTCCATTCCTCAGAAGGTTACCATGCTCTCTCACTTTAACTCCAAGGCAACCGATGGCGCCGCAAAGACCTTTATTGACAAGTATGTTGCCAAGTATGGCAAGGATACCTTGAACCAGTTTGGCGCTTCTGCTTACGACTGCATCTATGCTCTGTATGGTGCGATGAAGAAGGCTCTGGATGCTGGCAAGGAAATTCCTGTTACCATCAGCGCTGACGAGCTTTGCGAGATCCTGAAAGAGCAGTTCAAGGGTGGCTATACTTACGAGAACGGTGTTACCGGCGAGAAGATCACCTGGGATGAGAAGGGCTATGTTGACAAGAGCGCTATCCAATATGTTATCAAGGAAGCGAATCAAGAAGCTAACTAATCCATAAACACAAAGATACTGCACATACCGGCGAATGTCGGTATGTGCAGTTTCGTGCTGAAATATAGAAGTGACTAAAACATAGAATTGGAAAATTAGAATGGAAGTTATTGTATCTACCTTGATCAATGGTCTTAGCCTTGGCGGCATCTATGCGATGATCGCTTTGGGCTATACCATGGTCTATGGCATCGCAAAGATGCTGAACTTCGCCCACGGTGACATCATCATGGTGGGTGGCTATACGATTTTTGTAGCAATGGCTGCAAACAATCCGCTGCTTGCTGTTTTGGCAGCGATCATTGTCTGCGTGGTTTTGGGCGTGACCATCGAAAAAGTGGCATACCGCCCTTTGCGTGGCGCATCGCCCTTGGCAGTGCTGATCACTGCAATCGGTGTCAGCTATCTTTTGCAGAGCTTGGCGCAGATCGTTTTCGGTTCTGCACCGAAGATGGTTACGGTATATGAGTTTGGCTCTGTGGAGTTTTTGGGCACTACCATGCAGGTGTCCTCCTTGGTCACCTTGGCAGTTACCGTTGTGGTAATGACCGTGCTGACCCTGTTTGTGAAATGCACCCGTTTAGGCCGTGCAATGATCGCAGTTTCTGAGGATCGGGATGCTGCCCAGCTGATGGGTATCAATGTTAACGGTATTATTACCATCACCTTTGCCATTGGATCTTCTCTGGCAGCCCTTGCCGGACTGTTCTACCTGCTGAAAGCTCCCAATGTATCCTTTACCATGGGCGCAATGCCTGGCATTAAGGCCTTCACCGCCGCGGTCATTGGCGGTATCGGCTCCATTCCCGGCGCTATGCTTGGCGGTATTCTGTTAGGCGTGGTGGAGAGCATTTCGTATAAGATCACGGCAATTGCGCCTTACACGGATGCCATCGAGTTCTCTATCTTGATCCTGATCCTGTTGGTCAAGCCTACCGGCTTCCTTGGCAAGAAACGGAGGGAGAAAGTATGAGATTGGGCAAAGTGAAAATCAATCATTACATCAACTATCTTGTGATCGGCGTGATGACACTTGTGCTGGGTATTATGTCTGCTTCCGGCGCCGGATTTGACAGCTCCATGCTGTTTTTGCTGGAAAAGATAGCTATCAGCATTATCCTTGCGGTGTCACTTTCCTTGGTGGTCGGCTTCTTGGGTGAGCTTTCTCTGGGCCATGCCGGCTTTATGTGTATTGGTGCTTACATTGGCGGTAAGGCCTCTGCTCTGCTGGTTCCGTCTATGGGTAATGGCCTGGTGCCCCTTTTGATTGCCTTGGTGGTTGGTTGTGCAGCTGCCGCTGTTTGCGGCGCAATCGTCGGCATTCCTGCCCTACGTCTGCGTGGCGACTACTTAGCTATTGTTACGCTGGCTTTTGGTGAGATCGTCAAATCTTTGTTCCTAAATACCTCGGAAAAGACCTTTGGCGGTACTTTGGGTTTGGACACACCCCGCTATGACAAGGATTACCTGTTTATTATTGCCTTTGTGCTGGTGCTGGTTACCCTTGCTATCGTGCAGAATTATATTCGTTCCAAGCATGGCAGAGCGGTCACGGCTATTCGTGACAATGAGATCGCAGCCCGGGCTACCGGCATCAATGTGACCAAGTACAAGCTGCTGACTTTCATTCTGTCTGCGTCTTTAGCCGGTATGGCAGGCGTGCTGTACAGCTATAGCAATTACAATATCCAAAGCCTGAAGTTTGGCTATAACTATTCCATTGAGATTTTGGTTATGGTTGTGTTGGGCGGTATGGGCAATATCAACGGCTCTATCATTGCCGCTGTGCTGATTACCTGGTTGAATACCTGGCTGCCCACTAAGCTTACCGGTGACCTGGCTGTGCTGCAGAATCTGCTGTATGCTTTGGTTCTGATCGTGATCGTTATCTATAACAATGCACCTAAGCTGAAAGCGTTCCGTGATACCTATAACTTTGGCGCACTTGTGAAGAAATTCAAGAAGCACGATCCTGCCCATATCAATGATGACAAAGCAAAGTGGGATGTTGTCCCCACCAAGATCAGCATGGACGAAGTCCTGTCTGTGGACTTTACGCCCCAGAATCTTGGCCCCGATAAAAAAGGAGGGGATAAGTAATGGCTGAATATATGTTGGAAACCAAGAATCTTGGTATCTCTTTCGGCGGTCTGAAGGCTGCGCAGGACGTGAATATCCGCATCAAGAAGAACCAGCTGTATGGTTTGATCGGACCCAATGGCGCAGGCAAGACGACCATCTTTAACCTGCTGACCTGTATTTACAAGCCCACCACCGGTACTTTTTACTTAGATGGCGAGGAAATGGTCGGCCTGGCTCCCCATAAGATCAATCAAAAAGGCATTGCCCGTACCTTCCAGAACATCCGCCTGTTTAACAATATGACAGTGGTTCGTAATGTTATGGTAGGCCTTCACAATTGCCCAGAGTACAAGTGCAGCGTGCTGGAATCCTTCTTGCGCCTGCCCCGCCATTTCAAGGTAGAAAAGGAAATGCGGGAGAAGGCAAAGGAGCTGCTCCGGATCTTTGGCTTGGAGGAGGAACGGAACAACCTGGCCTGCAACCTGCCTTACGGCAAGCAGCGCAAGCTGGAGATTGCCCGCGCTCTTGCGACCAATCCCAAGATTCTGCTGCTGGATGAACCTGCAGCTGGTATGAACCCCAATGAAACAGAGGATCTGGCACAGACCATCCGCTTCATCCGGGATAATTTTGATATGACCATCCTGCTGATCGAGCACGATATGCGTTTTGTTTCTGAGCTGTGTGACGAGTTGACAGTTCTGTCGTTCGGTACTGTTCTGGCCCAGGGCGATACAAAGACTGTGCTGCAGGATCCCGAGGTCATTAAAGCCTACATCGGAGGATAACACAATGGCATTGTTGGAAGTAAATGATTTGGAAGTGTACTATGGTGTTATCCGCGCGCTGAAGGGCATCAGTTTCCAGGTCAACGAGGGTGAGATCGTATCCCTCATCGGCGCAAACGGCGCCGGTAAGACCACGATGATGCAGAGCGTGGTAGGCATCATTCCCAAGCGCAGCGGTACGGTCATCTTTGATGGCCAGGACATTACCAAGACACCCTGCCACAAGATCGTGAAGCTGGGTATGACCCAGGTGCCTGAGGGCAGACGGATTTTCCAGGAGCTGAGTGTTTACGACAATTTGTTGATGGGTGCTTACTCAGTTAAGGATCAGCAACAGTTTAAGGAAGATTTGGAGGCCGCTTTTGCGCGTTTCCCCAGACTGGCAGAACGCCGCAAGCAGATCGCTGGCACGCTCTCTGGCGGTGAGCAACAGATGTTGGCAATGTCCCGGGCGCTTATGACCCGTCCGAAGCTTTTGATGCTGGATGAGCCTTCTATGGGCTTAGCTCCCATTTTGGTTGATCAGATCTTTGAGATCATCAAAGAACTAAACGAGGCGGGCACTACTATTTTGCTTGTTGAGCAGAATGCCAGCAAGGCTTTGGAGATATCCGACAGGGCTTATGTGCTGGAAACCGGCTGTGTGACCTTAAGCGGCACCGGCAAGGAGCTGGCCAACAGCCCCGAGGTTCAAAAAGCCTACTTGGGCGGTTAAAATCAAACACCCCTTGCATACACTTGTGCAGGGGGTGTTTTTATGTGCCGACGCAATCAGCTTTTGGGTTGCGCACTATTGGCCTTTGGTTTAGGAATGCTATTTGGTACTTGGTTGGAAAGCGGTCTGATCTGTTGTTTGCTTGGATTGCTTGCAGTTTTGTGGGGGTTTGCTATATGCCGGAGAAAATAGTTGGCATAAACCTGTCCCCGGGTGAATATGCTTTGGTATCAGAAGAGCCATAAGGAGTGATTGAAATGCAGTTTGACAGAATTTCTGTTCCTTACTTGCAAAAGCTGACGGACCAATTGCGTTGCCAGGAGCAGACCCTCGAGGTGCGTTTGCCGGACGGTATGCCGGATATCGGTAGAGTATTGGGCGCTTGGGGGCAAGTGATTGTTCGCAGCAAAGAGTGGGGGAGTGGTACAATGTCCCTTACCTGCGGTGTAATGGCTTGGGTGCTGTATATGCCGGAGGATGAAGGTTGCGTGCAAGGCGTAGAAGCATGGTTGCCGTTTAATGTGAAATGGGATTTGCCGGAAACCCGCTATGACGGGAAAATACTGACATCCTGCCTGCTGAAAAATGTGGATGCCCGTAGTACATCCGCAAGAAAACTGATGGTACGGGCAAACTTGGAAACAATGGGTGAGGCCTGGCAAGGCGCTGAAGCACAGGTAGCTGTTCCGACAGATGTTCCGGAGGATGTGGCGGTATTAACAGCCACCTATCCCGTTTTGTTGCCAAAAGAAGCGGGGGAGAAAACATTCCTGTTGGAGGACCAGCTGAACTTGCCTGCGAATTGTCCCAAGATAGAGAAGATAATGTATTACAGCCTGCATCCGGAGATACTCGAGAAAAAGGTAATGGCAGGGAAAGTGGTGTTCCGGGGCGTTGGAATGGTCCATATTCTGTATCGAGGTGAGGATTGCAGACTTTACACCTGGGATTGTGAACTGCCTTTTTCCCAATACGGGGATCTGGAAGGAGAGTACGACGGAGAGCCGGAGGTAACAATCAGACCATGTGTTACCAGCCTGGATATTTCCTTGGACGAAAACGGTGATTTGCAGCTGAAAGCAGGTCTTTTGGGACAGTATTTGCTATGGGATCGGACTACTGTTACTGTTGCAGAGGATGCCTATAGTCCTCGCCGGGAAATGACTCTTACACGGGAGGATCTGTTTCTGCCGGCAGTTTTGGATCAGACAGTGCATACTGTGCAGGCCGAGAAGTCTGTACAGGCAGATGTTCAGCAGATCGTAGATGTAACCTTCTGTCCGCGCTTTGGGGAGCAGGAGCGGACGGATACCGGCATTTCGTTTGCTTTGCCGGGACAGATGCAAATGCTCTATTACGATCCGAATGGGGCGCTTCAAGGCATTACAGCACCTTGGGAAGGTAAATGGAATATGTCGGTGTCTGATGATTGCCGTGTAGACACCTGCATCACACAGGCAGGGAAACCGCAGGCCATACCCGGTGCGGGGAATGTAAATCTCCGGGCAGAAGTGAATGTGAATGCGGTAACAACTGCAGGGCAGGGGATTTCGGTCATTACAGGGGCAGAACTGGGCGAAGCGGAAAAGGCCAACCCCAATCGCCCAAGCTTGATCCTGTGCAGAGTTGGCAAACGCAGATTGTGGGATGTGGCGAAACAGTGCGGTTCTACAGTAGAGGCCATCCAGCGAGCCAACAGCCTGCAAGGCGAGCCGGACAGCAATGCTGTTCTGCTGATTCCTATCGCATAAATATAATAAAATAACCGCCGCTGCGTGGGAGAACCGCAGCGACGGTGGCGGTGTCGCATTCGGGGAGAATGTCCGCCGCATAACAGATTATCCCGGGGGCTTGTAGGATTGCAAGGGAATCCTGTCGAAGTCTTCGGGATATTTTGTCCATATTTGTTCACAAACTGGTTGTTGATTTCTGTAAAATTGTGGTGTACAATAACCTGTGGTTAATATTTGTGGCTTACAGGAGTATGGAAATGAACAAGCTGTTTGATTTGAACAATCCCTTTTTCTCTTTTTTGTCCAAGGTGGCAGATATTATTATCCTAAGCTTTTTGTGGTTTGTGTGCTGCCTGCCTGTTTTTACAATTGGGCCCGCAACAGCTGCTCTTTACTATGTAGCGCTGAAATTAGCAAGAAAAGAGGATGTCCAAATTACTTCCTGCTTTTTTAAGGGTTTTAAGGAGAATTTTAAGCAGGGTGTTGCCTATAGCTTTATTTTTGTGATCTTAGGCATCGTTTTGGTGTTTGACTATATGGTTGCATTGGGTATGCCCGGCACAGCCGGAACTGTTTGCTGCGGTATTTTCTTTGCTATGGGCATCTGGCTGCTGTGCACGGCTTTTTATACGTTTCCTTTGCAAGCGCAGTTTTATAACACTGTGAAACAGACGATCATCAATGCAATATTCTTGGCTGCTCGCAAGTTTCCTATGACCGTGCTTGTTTTCGGTGTAAATATCGTGCCGGCAATTCTGCTTTTGTGGGCAACCGATATGTTCTTGTTGTCAGCGCCGGTTTGGGCACTGGTATATCCGGGTCTGTCAGCGTTTGTTTGTTCTAAGATGTTTGTAAAGGTATTTGATCCGATGATCGAGGCTGCAACAGGCAAGAAGCTTGTCGTAGAGGCAGCAGATACAGAGGAAGATGATGAATGATTTTAGGAGAGATGATGCAGTTGCATCATCTCTTTTTTGTAAAACTTCTTGAAATAGTAAGGTACCTGTGTTATTGTATACAGGTACCTTACTATTATGAGGAGGATGCACTATGGAGTTAGAGCACGAGATTATGAAATGCGTTGTCCGGATCGGTTCCGGCGGCCGACGCAGACACCGTCCTGCGATAAATACGGATAAGCCGCGGTTTTGCGGATACGGCCATATTTTGGATGTGCTTTCCAAAAACGATGGACTAAGTCAGAGGGAAATTGCCGAACTGCTGAATATACGCCCCCAGTCTGCCTCGGAGGCTATTGCCAGTATGGAAGGACAGGGTTTGGTTGAGAAAAGGATCAATGAACTGGATAAGCGGAGCAGCTTGGTCTATATTACCCAAGCAGGCAGACAACGGCAGATGGACCTTCGTGAAGAGCGGATCAGAAATGCCCGTAAAATATTTGAACCGTTAACGGATGATGAAAAGGACACCCTGTTGAAGTTGCTTAACAAAGTGACTGCCGCTATGCAGGAAAATAAGGAGGAATGTTAATATGATGCCCGGAAGACCTATGCATATGGAGTATAAGCGCCCAACACCACCTAAGTCATTAAAGGATTTGCCCCGCTACCTGTCAGAGGTGTTTGGCGGCTTTTTTAAGCGATTCTTTTATATCATCAAGTTGGTATGGAAGACCGGTTGGTGGATACCTGTTATTTTGTCTTTTGTAGCCCTTTTTAAGGGTGTTACGCCAGTAATTGGATCGTTGATTTCCAAGAACATCCTCAATGCCTTGCAGGATGTGATTAAAGCAGGTCATCTGCCGGAGAATGATTTCTGGGATTCTGGAATCTTGTATTTGTTGATTGCATTGTTTGCATACCGGTTGTTGATTTTGGTAGTCAATAATATCAGCAGTGCTATTAACCGCATAGCCGGCGAAAAAGTGGTTATGCAGGTCAAGGCGCAAATTATGGAGAAGTCCAAGGAAGTAGATCTGGCATCCTTTGATAATCCTACTTTTTACGAGAAAATGGAAAATGCCAACCGGGAGGCCGGACACCGTCCATTGAACATTCTTACCCAAACCTTTGGTGTTGTTAGTTCCATCATTGAGTTGGTGAGTTTTTTAATCGTACTGCTTTCTGCACCAGGACTGTCCTGGATCACCTTTGTGGTGATTTTGGTGTCAGTGCCGTCTGCGGTGGTAAACTTCATTTACCGCAGAAAGAACTTCAGGTATATGCGCTTCAGCTCCAAGGAGCGGCGGCAAATGAACTATTTCTCCAATGTCCTGGTGGACAAGGACCTGGTGAAGGAAGTCCGTCTATATGATTTGGCGGATACTTTTATTGAACGCTTCTTTGTGGCGTTTAAGACCTATTATAAGGGCATGAGAAAGCTGATTATAGGGGAAAGTTTTTGGCATATCCTGTTTTCTGTAATAACCGGTGTGACCAACTTGATATTCTATATTGTCATTGCAAAGCAGGTATTTATCGGACAAATTCAAATCGGTGACTACACGCTGTACACCGGTGCGATTGCTTCCGTTGCAACTTGCATCAGCACCTTGATTTCTGCCACAGGCACTATTTACGAAGGCACTTTGTTTATTGACAACCTTATCGCCTTTATGGAAGAAAAGCAGCATATTGCCCCACTGGCTCTTCCTGGCAAGCAGGTTGCGCAAAATGCCGAGCATACCATTGAGTTTGTGAATGTAAGCTTCCGTTACCCCGGCACTACTCGGGATGTGCTGAAGAATATCAGCTTTACCATTCATCCGGGCGAGACCCTTGCGTTGGTAGGCTTGAACGGTGCGGGCAAAACTACCCTTATTAAATTGCTCACCCGGTTGTATGACCCTACCGCCGGACAAATTCTTCTTGATGGAAAAGATTTGCGATCCTATGACTTAAAGAGCCTGTACAGCACGTTTGGAATTATTTTCCAGGACTTTGGTAAATATGCTGTGAGTGTACGGGAGAATATCTGTTTGGGTGATATCCACAGAGACGGTACAGATGAAGAGGTGGCGGCGGCTGCAAAACAAAGCACAGCCAGCGATTACATTGAAAAGCTGCCCGACGGCTATAATACGCCCCTTATGCGTTATTTCGAGACAAATGGCCTGGAGTTATCCATCGGCCAGTGGCAGAAGCTAGCTATTGCCAGAGCGTTCTATGCAGATTCCGATATTATCATATTGGACGAGCCTACCGCATCCTTAGATCCCATGGCTGAGCAGGAGATATTCAATCAGTTTGATCGACTGCGCAATAATAAAACCACTGTCTTTGTGTCCCACCGCCTGTCCAGCGCAACAATCGCAGACCAAATTTTGGTCATCGAAAACGGTTGCCTGATTGAAAAAGGCAGCCACACAGCGCTGATGGCGCAAGGCGGAAAATACGCAGAACTCTTCACTACGCAATCCAAGCGATATACAAGTGAAAAGAATTCCGGTGCTGATGTACAATTGTCCGAAATGATACCCGGCAGGGGAGAGCGGAGACCTGAAACGCACAGGAATTCCAAATACACAAGGGCATAAGTGAAATTTGTGCAATATGACGATAAAAAAAAGAGCATCTTAAGGGAAAAAAGATCAAAAAGTGCAAGCCGCTCACTTGAAATTTACAAAGTTTTATACTATAATCTATAAGGCTATATACTGCCTGTTAGTATGCCCACCCGTTCAGATGGTGCGATAAACCGCTGTACTAGCGGGGCATTGCCCGTTGTGATATGTGCGAAGGGGCAGACACTTGCGCAGAAAAACGATTAGGAGTGAGGAAAACAAATGTTGCAGAAGATGAGAAAATGTGTTGTCGTATTGCTTATCATCAGCCTGTTCGCATCCTCTGTCGGTTTGGTGTATGCAGATACACCTGCAACCAACGGCGGTCAAAACAGTGATGGTGACTGGGTTTATAACAAAGATAACCTGAATGGCGAAAACACCTATTATTACTATAAGGAGAAGTATAAGGATGCTGCCCATCCCAAGCAGGAGATTCCTGTGAATATCGCAGAGCATACTGTGGTGGCTTCCGCTTATGGTGATTCCTCCGGCACGAAGATCATAGAGGACGGTTCCCTTGACATCGTAGCTGTCGGTGAAGAGATCGTGTTTAAGGCAGATGTGCCTGCGACTGGCCTGTATGCGGTTGAGTTGGATTACATTCCTGTGAATGATAACAAGGGTATCCAGTATCTGTTCTCCTTCCGTGTTGACGGCGAGACGCCCTTTACGGAGGCAAACAGCTGCGTACTGAGCCGCGTATATACCAACGCTCCCATCGTTGCAGATGAGAATACCGGTGACCATTTGCGTCCTCAGTCCTCCCAGACTCCTGAGCGCAGAACGCAGTTCTTGTATGATCAGACCGGTACATACGGTACCTTGTACTTCTACCTGGAACAGGGTGAGCATGCGCTGTCTTTGTGTTTCGACGGCACACCTCTGCGCCTGTTTGGTCTCACCTTAAAGCAGGAGCCTGTTGCTGCTCCCTATAAGGATTATTTAGAAGACTGCAAGAGCGAGGGCGCACAGAATACTGCAGGTCGCCTGGAGCTGTATCAGGCTGAGACCTATTACCGTCAGTCCAGCTCTCAGCTGTGGCCCGATGCCGATAAGTCCAGCTCCCTGACTGTTCCGTTCTCCTATGATAATGTGCTGATCAACTACGGCGGCGGCAGCCAGTGGAAGACTCCCGGCCAGTGGATCACTTGGGAAATTGATGTTCCGGAGACCGGTTTCTACAATCTGGGCCTCAAGTATCGTCAGGGTTATTTGGACGGCCTGTTCAGTTCTCGCAAGATCTACATAGACGGCGAAGTTCCTTTTGCTGAATTGAGTGCTGTTCGTTTTGAATATACCAGCGGCTGGAAGAACAAGATCTTGGGTGATGAGAACGGTGCTTACAGCATTTACCTTACTGAGGGCCCGCATACCATTACAATGGAAAATGTCATCGGTGATATGACCTCCACCATGAGTCTGCTGTCTACAGTTATTGCAGATCTGAACCGTTTGTATCTGAATGTGGTTATGATCACCAGCGCTGACCCCGACCAGTACCGCGATTATGATATTGCAAAGCAGCTGCCTACTTTGGCCGATGATTTGTTGGCCAATGCGAAGCTTATGGAAGAAGAGGCCCATGAGTTGGTGACAACTGTTGGTGCAAAGGGCTCTGAGAGTGCTTACTTCGAGGACGTTGCATTTAACCTGCAGAGCTATGCGAAAGATGTTGAGCAGTTGGGTAAGGGCAAGCTCACCAAGCTGAAGAATGACATCAACGGCCTGTCTGCAAAGCTGACTACATATCAGGAGCAGGCAATGGATATTGATTACTTTGCTTTGCTTTCTGCGGATAAGAAAATGCCCAAGTCTTCCATGAATGTTTGGCAGTGGATTGTTTATCAGGTCAAGAGCTTTATTGCATCCTTTAACGCTACCGACGCTAGAAAGGAAGAAAGCGAAGAAACCCTTCGTGTATGGATCAGCACCGGTATTGACCAGTTCGAAATTTTGAAGAATATTGCAAAAGACTTCACCGCCGAAACGGGTATCCACATTAATTTGGAACTGGCACAGGGCTCTCTGGTTAATGCCCTTGCTGCCGGTACCGGTCCGGATGTTATGTTAGGTGTCAATTCCGAAACGATCGTGAACTTGGGCTTGCGTGGCGCTGTTGTGGATCTGTCTCAGTATGATGAATACTTCGATATTCTGGATCAGTATGTGGAGGGTTCAGAAATTCCTTTCCGGATGGAGGGTAAGTACTACGGTGTGCCCAGCACCAACGGCTGCTCGGTTATGTTCGTAAGAACAGATATCTTTGAAAATATGGGTCTGAAGATTCCTCAGACTTGGGAAGACATGTACGATGTGGCACAGGTACTGCAGCGTTACAATATGACCTTGGGTGCAGCGCCCAGTTTTGCTAACTTGCTGTACCAAAAGGGTGGCGACTATTTCGAGTATGACGAAAAGGGAACACCTACCAATGTCCTGTTTGACCAGGATATTGCCATTGAAGCAATGGTTCAGCATGCTGAGTTCTTTACAAAGTACGGTTTCCCGATTTCTTATGATTTTGCGAACCGTTTTAGAACCGGTGAAATGCCTATCGGTATTGCTGACTATAGCGTGTATGTTAACTTAAAGTATACGGCTCCTGAAATTTCCGGTCTGTGGGAGATGGTTCCTATGCCCGGTACGCTTAAGGAAGATGGCACGATCGACCGTACCCAAATGGATAACACAGGTGTTGGCGCTATTATGCTGAATGACTGCAAGGATAAAGATGCTGCCTGGGAGCTCATTAAGTGGTGGTCTGGCCATGAGGTCCAAACTCGCTATGCAAACGACCTTGAGGCATGTTTGGGTATTTCCGGCAGACGCGCCACGGCAAACTTGATCACACTGGAGAATATCGGCTGGACACAAAAGGAATTGGATATTCTGAAGACCCAGTTCGAAAATCTGCGGTTTATCCCCATTGTTCCCGGTAACTACTATGTAACCAGAGGTGTTAACAATAGTATCCGTGGTGTAGTTGACCATGGCGAAAACGCCCGTGAGCTAATGACAGAATGGACAATCAAGATCAATGATGAGATTCTCAGAAAGAGAAACGAATTTAACCTGAATAACTAAAACTACTTTGAAAGGATAGAAAGTAATGAGTCGTTCTAAGAAACCTGAAAGGTTGACGGCATCATATAAAATGAAGCATACTCTTAAGAGTATGCGAGCTGAGCGTTCCAGCTATTTTATGATTGCTCCGTTCTTGATTGCCTTCTTTATTTTTACAGTTTTACCTGTTGTCGCGGCAATTGCGCTAAGTTTTACTGATTTTAATATGTTGCAGACACCCAACTGGGTTGGTTTTGACAACTATAAGACTCTGTTCTTGAATGATGATGTGTTTATCATTGCAGTTAAGAACACCTTGATCCTGGCGTTGATCACCGGCCCTGTGGGCTACATGGCCTGCTTTATCTTCGCCTGGTTCATTAACGAACTGCCTCGCCGGATTCGCGCATTTATGACCCTCATTTTCTATGCACCCTCCATCTCCGGTAGTATCTACTTTATTTGGACCTACATCCTCAGCGGTGACCGCTATGGTGTGGTCAACGGTTTGCTGCTGGACTTGGGCATTATCGATTCTCCTATCCTGTGGCTGGCCGATACCGATTATATGCTGGTCTGCGTTATTATCGTTCAGCTGTGGTTGAGCTTGGGTACCAGCTTCCTGTCCTTCCTGGCAGGCTTTAAGACAGTGGATACTACCCTGTACGAAGCCGGCGCTATCGATGGCGTCCACAATCGTTTCCAGGAGATTTGGTATCTGACCCTGCCCCAGATGAAGCCTCAGCTTCTGTTTGGTGCAGTTATGCAGATCTCCAGCTCCTTTGCAGTTGGCCCTGTGGCTGAAGCTCTCTGCGGCAACCCCTCTACAGAGTATGCCACGCATACCATCATAAACCATGTAAGTGACTATGGTGGAGTTCGGTATGAGTTGGGCTATGCCTGTGCGATCAGTACGGTTCTTCTAATGGTTATGCTGATTGTCAACAAGGTGATCACCAAGCTTTTGGTTGACGAATAATAGGAGAGAGATTATGAAAAGAATAAGAATCAAAAAACAATTGAATCGCTCTCATACCGGCAACTTTTTGGTCTTGTTGATGTTGGTTGTTGTAGGTTGTTTTATGGGCTTGCCCCTGTACTACAATATCATTCAGTCCTTCAAGCCTGTTGAAGAACGGTTTATTTTCCCCCCGCGTTTCTATGTGGTCAACCCCACTGGAGCCAACTACTCGCAGTTGTTCACCCTGGTATCTGACCTGACTGTTCCTTTTAGCAGATATCTGTTCAACTCTGTGTTTGTTAGTATTGTCAGCACTGGCATTGGTGTTATGATCGGCGCAATGGCTGCTTATCCCTTCGCAAAGAAGAAGTTCCCCGGCAAGAATATGCTGTGGAGATTGATTATGCTGACCTTGCTGTTCTCTGGTGGTGTTACTGCCCTGCCTGCATACATTGTTAAGGCAAAGTTGGGCTTGATCAACACCTACTGGGTCTTGATCCTGCCGTCCCTGGCATCTACCCTGCATATGTTCCTGCTCCGTCAGTTTATGCTGCAGATCCCTGACTCCCTGTTGGATGCTGCAAAGCTGGACGGTGCCAACGACTTCAGAATTTTCTACAATGTTGTTTTGCCCAATGTGAAGCCTGCTTTTATGACCGTTGTGGTTCTCTCTTTCCAAAACGTTTGGAACAACGGTTCTGCCGGTGTTATCTTTAGAGAAGATCTGAAGCTGCTGCCCACAGCACTGAGTCAAATCACTGCCGGCGGTATCGCCCGTTCCGGTGCCTCTGCTGCTGCTGCTGTGTTGCTGATGATTCCGCCTATCGTTGCATTCGTGCTCAACCAGAGCAAAATGCTGCAGACAATGGCGCATTCCGGTATTAAGGATTAAGAACTTTGAAGTGAGGTGTGAATATGAGAAAAAAGTTATTTTGCCTGCTTCTGGTTTTAGTGCTTGCGCTTAGTTGCACCGGAATTGCAGCCTTCGCCGGCCAGCCTGACAGGGCTTATACATACGAAGATGATGTTGCTGTTCCGTCCACGAATATTTTTAAGGTTAAAAAGATTGTTGACGAGACAGTAATGGGCACCGAGCGTCTGCTGGAGCCCACTGAGATCTTTGTAGACAAGCGTGACCGTGTGTTTATCATTGATCATTATTTTGTGGTTGATGAATACGGTGTTACGACTGACAAACAATTAGCTAAAGTAATTATTCTGAATAAGGATTATACCTTATTTAGAGAGCTGAGAACATTTAAGTATAAAGAAGAAACACTAACTCTGGCAAAGGGAGCAAGTGGCCTGTTCTTCCGTGAATCCAACAGTTCACTGTACATTGCTGATACTCAGAATGACCGTGTGCTTGTGTCTGACCTTGAGGGAAATGTTAGCAAGATTTATACTCTGCCTGAGGATGTAATGCTGGAGAAAGCCAAGGGACTGGAGCCCAAGAGGATCATCGTTGACAATATGGGTATTATGTACATTGTTACCGGTGACCCGGAGGTTTCTGTCAATGGTGCACTGATGATCGACAGCGCAAATAACTTCTTGGGCTTCTACGGTACAAATAAGCTGAAGCAGACAGCTGCGATGAAGATTGATTTCATGTGGCGTAAGATTCTGACTGCTGAGCAGAATGCGCAGAGTGCGAATAGCTACCAGCCTGTTGCATTCAATAATCTGTTTTGGTCTGAGGATCGTTTCGTTTACGGCGTTTCACCCATTAAGGACAATGTGGCGTCAACCGTTGTAAAACTGAATGCTCTCGGTAATAACGTGTTTGCACAAAACATTGATTTCTATAGTATTTCCGAAACCAGCAAGCAGAAAAATATGCAGCTCGTTGACCTAACTGTTGATGACGAAGGCGTATTTACTGTAATTGATTCTAAGACCGGCCGTCTGTTCCAGTATGATGAAAACTGCAATCTGCTGGGTATCTTTGGCGGTTACGGAAACCAGAAAGGCTTGTTCCTAAGCCCGATGGGCATTGAATCCGACAGTGAGAATAATCTGTTGGTTTTGGATGCTAAAAAACTGACCATTACGGTTATGACCCAGACTCTCTACGGTGAAAAGATCCGTGAAGCAAACAACCTGTATAATGAGGGTCGTTACATTGAATCCGTAAATTACTGGGAAGAGGTTCTGCTTATGAACCCCAACTTTACCCGTGCGTATGTTGGTATGGGTAAGGCATGCCTGGCAATGGAGGATAAGCAGGCTCAGGAGATGTTCCAGGCCGGTAAGTTTGAACAGGCGATGGACTTCTTTATGATGGGCAAGGACAAAGATGGCTATGCCGAGGCAAAGGCGGGCCTGCGCGATGAAATTGTACGTGCAAACTTTGGCTTGGTTGCCGCAGTGGTCATTTTGGCTATGATTGGCATTCTGGGCTATGATCAGATTAAAGCTTTCTACAATAAGATTGTATGGAAGATTCAAAGTAGGAAAGGGGATTGATTGTAATGAAAAAAAGAACTGGCTTTGATACAATGAGCCCCTATTTGTATCCTTTTTATATCTGTATGCATCCCCGGGATGGTTTCCTGGAACTGAAAGCGAATAAGAAGGGCTCCTCTTTGGTGGTTACAATTATTATTGCCTTATGGCTGTTGGTGGAAATGTTCCACCGTACATCTACCGGCTTCGACATGAACACGTTTAATGCTGAGGATACCAGCTTGCTTCGTACATCGGTTATCACTGTAATGATTTTCTTTATGGTGGCTATTTCCAACTGGTGCTTCTGTACATTGCTGGATGGCAAGGGTAAGCTGAAGGACATATGCGTGGTTTGTGCTAATGCGCTGGTGCCTTACATTATTGTTCGTTTTATCACCGTGTGTGGTAGCTGGGTCTTGGCTGGTGATGAGCAGGTTTTCTTGACCTACGCAGTTGTTGTGTCTGAAATCTGGGGTGCTTTTATTGCATTCAGTGGCTTGGAAGAAATTCACGAGTATTCCTTTGCTAAGACTTTACTTGCAATCCTGCTTACAGTTGTTGGCTTGATTATTATCTTGTTCCTTGCATTGATGCTGCTTATGCTGTTCCAGCAGGTATACTTCTTTGTAGCATCCTTGTATTTCGAGCTTAGTTATCAGTGATTTTTTGTGGAACGGAGAAGAATATGGATATTAAAAACAAATTATTCAAATTTAGGCGTGCGATCCACAGAAATGGTGACTTAATTGCCCGTGTATTCAGTGTGACTCTGATCATTATTTTGGTGGTAGCTGTGGGTTGGGGCGCATATAAGATCTATTGGTCTGATATTGCTTACGAGAAGGCAAATGCGATTGAGATAATCGATGATGCCATTAGTGCCGGTAAGGCACCTGAGGAAGATAGGGAAGCCTTTGAGCTGGTAGCAGATAAGGATGGCCTTGAGTTGTGGTCTAATTTCACCAACGGTGAAATCAAAGTGGTTGAAAAGGACACCGGTAATGTTTGGTATTCCAACCCTGTCGACCGCCAGGATGCAGCGCTGCCGGTCAGAAAGCCGATGATCAACTCTCAGATTCATGTAAAATTCTTCAATGTTGAGAAGAAGGAGCCCGTTGACCAGGAGTTCAATAATTATGGCGACAGTATTCGCAAGGGCTGTATGGAATATGAGAAGCTTGCCGACGGTTCCGGTGTGAAATTCAGATTTGGTTTCCCGATTGCAAATGTATATATTCCTGTTCAGTACAGAATTGTAGATGGTGCTTTTCAGGCTGAAATTGTGACCGATGAGATTGAGGGCGTTGGTACCTATCCTTACGCAATTCTCGATATTAAACTGCTGCCTTACTTTGGCGCAGCTAATGAGTCCCAGTCCGGTGAACTGCTGGTTCCCGACGGATCTGGTGCGCTGATCGACTTTAACAATGGTAAGAACCATAATGACATTGTTTTTTACAACAATACAGTTTACGGCAACAATATTACTTTGGGACAAGAAACGGCTGAAACTGTAAAGGAACAGATCAGCTTACCTATTTTCGGTTCCAAGTGGGATGGTTCTGAGGTTGTTGCTGATGATGACGAGGAAGATTCCGATAGTGAAATCACTCCGGATAAAGCTTTCCTTGGTGTGATTATTTCCGGTGATGCAAGCTCCAGTATTGTTGCAAGCACCAGTGGTAAAGTCAGCTCCTACAATATGATTCACCCGGTTGTACATATGACAGAGCATCAATTCATCAGAACCGGTACCAGCGTTTTTGCGGGCCAGGAGGCCAGAGTTTTGGCTGTCAGCGACAATCAGCTTATCAACAAGAACTTTGCTGTGCGTTACTATTTCTTGAATGGCGACAAGGCCAATTATGTTGGTATGGCTGAGAAGTACAGAGAGCATCTTCAGGAGGCTAATCTGCTGAAGAAGTCCGCCCTTGCTGATGAAAAATATATGATTCTGGATCTGGTTGGCGCCGTTAGTATTGAAAAATATGTATTTGGTGTCAAGAAGCCCGTTGTTACAGCGCTGACCACCTATAATGATGTGGTGTCTATTGTTAAGGAACTGAAGGCTGAGGGTGTTGATAACTTAGTCATTAACTATATCGGTGCCCTGGACGGTGGTTTGAACAATAAGATGTATAGCACGGTTGAGACGGAGTCTGTTCTTGGTTCTAAAAAGGAATTCCGTGCAATGCTCGAGTATTTGGATCAGGAAGGTGTGATTTTCTTCCTGGAAGCAAATCCCGTTGATGTTTACAATAACGGTAATGGCTATGATACCAATGCGGATACGGCAAAGACTTTCTTCAATAAATATGCATTCCAGCATAACTTTATTTTGGACTCTGAGCAGAAGGACAATACCAGCCGCTGGAATATTCTTCACCCTGCAAAGCTGCCCGGCTTCGTTACCGAGTTTGTGGATGCTACCGAGAAATGGGAAATCGACAATGTTTCCCTTGATCGCATAGGCAAAGTGCTGTATACCGACTATGCGGATGATGTACCTTCCACTACAAGAACCCACTCTATGGAGTTCTGGAAAGAAGCATTAAAATATGCGGATGAGAAATCTGATTATGTAATGATACACGGTGGTAACGCCTATACTTTGGCCTACTCCGATATTGTTACCGATGTTGCAAACGGCAGTAGTGACTTCGATTTGACCGATCATACTGTGCCTTTCTATCAGATTGCACTCCAGGGCAGCGCGGTCCTGGCACCCACTGCCTTCAATATGTCCGTTGACTACGAACGGGAGATGCTGAAGGTATTGGAGAATGGCGGTAATTTGAAGTACAACCTGATTTACGGTGATGTAGATCAGTTGGTTGGTACGGAATACGATGATATGGTATCTTACTCCTACAAGCGCTGGAAAGAAAAGATTGTAGAGCACTACAAGACGCTGCAGGAAGTGTCTGCACAGTTTGCCGGTAAGGATATCCTTGCGCATGAGACTGTTGCTGAGGATGTCACTGTGACTACTTATGAAAACGGTACGGTAATTGTTAATTATCGTGATGAAGCATACACCTACGAAGGCATGAATATTCCGGCAAAGCAGTATAAGGTTGTTTTGGGAGGTACGAAATGAAAAGAAACAAAAGAATCAAAATTATAACTCCCAATGATACCGCAGGCTGGATGTTTGTATTACCCTTCGTTATTGGCTTTATTTTCCTGTTTGCAAAGCCCGTGGCTCAGTCATTGATGTACTCGTTTAATAATGTTACTGTAGGCCAGGAGGGCTTGGTTTTTGAGCCTATCGGTTGGGAAAACTTTAAAACCATGCTCACCGGTGACGCGAAATTTATAAAAGCTTTATGGGCGATGGTCAAAGAGGCTGCCGTCAAGATCCTTGTGATTATGTTCATCAGTATGTTCCTGGCAATTTTGCTGAATGAGAAGTTTGCCGGACGTCTGCTGTTCCGCGCAATTATGTTCCTGCCCGTTATCTTCGCAGCTGACCAGGTCCTTTCTGTCTTCAATGCCCTGGGCGGCAGAGAAGAACTGCAGGATACAACCAGTTCTTTCTTTATGATGAGCGGTGAAGCAAGCGGTTTTGTTGAGGAAATCATCGGTAGCTTTGGCCCGCTGTCTTCAGTCATTGAGAAATTTACCGGATATGCTACACAGCTGTTTAATCTGCTGTGGAGCGCCGGTATCCAGATTATCCTGTTTATCATCGGTTTGCAAACAATCCCTGCTTATCTGTATGAAGTAGCAGAGATGGAAGGCGCAACCAAATGGGAGACCTTTTGGAAGATCACATTCCCGCTGCTGACACCCAGCATTTTGTTGTGCTTGATTTATACGATCATCGATTACTTCAATGCAAGTACCAATAGCATTGTTGTTATGATTGATGAGTATATGTTAGGCAACTTTGACTATGCCTGTGCAATGAGCTGGGGCTATTCTGTGGCAATTTTCGTGATTGTCGTCATTGTGAATGCATTCCTGTCCCGCAGGGTTATCTCTATGGACTAAGAGGGAGGAGGTACGATTATGAAATTTAATAAAAAAATTGTCGAACCTTGTGCCTCGTTTTTGTACAAAGTGTTTCGTTACGCACTGCTGATCGGTATCAGCTATGTGGTTTTGTTTCCTGTTATCAAGATGATCTCCTCTGCTTTCACACCTGCTGTGGAGCTGTACACGGAGGAATCTGGATTTTTGCCCAGCAGAGCAACTTTTGAAAACTTCAAAAACGCTATGTTTGGCGAAAGAGCCTATTTTAATTTTCTTAAATATACCAAGAACACAGCTACTATTGCGTTGCTTTGTACGCTGCTACAGGTGTTTTCCTGCTCCTTGGTGGGCTACGGCTTAGGCCGTTACAACTTTAAGGGCAATCCCATTGTGTATGCCTGCGTGCTGTTCACTATTATTCTGCCGGTGCAGACTGCGATCATTCCGCTGTACTATGAATATCGTTGGTTTGATATCTTTGGTATCGGTAAGATCATTGGCTTGTTCACGGGTGAGGCCTTCACGGTGAACATCCTGAATAACTATATGGCGTTCTATGTGCCTGCACTTTTCGGTGTTGGTTTGAATTCCGGTATATACATCTTCCTCTTCCGGCAGTTCTTTATGAGTATGCCCAGAGATTTGGAGGAAGCTGCTAAGATCGATGGCTGTAATCCTATTTCCATCTATCTGCGGATTATGATCCCCAACATCAAGCCTGTTGTGGTAACTGTTGCATTGCTTTCTGTAATTTACTACTGGAACGATGCGTTGCTTGCCGGTGTGTTCTCATTACCTGGTGATGACAACCTCACATTGATGGTGGCATTGGAGGAAATGAGAGAACGGCAGGGTATTGGTGTAAGCCAGTTGGATGCGATGCGCAAACAGGCAGAGCATTATGCCATTATATTGACTGCGGTAACGCCGTTGATGATTTTGTTCTTGATCGGTCAGAAATTCTTTGTTGAATGTATGGACCGTTCCGGCAGCAAAGGCTAAAACAAAATTCTCTATGTTTAACAGAGGGTGTCAAGTATTGACACCCTCTTGCTTTTTGCACAGTGAAAACCTCTGGAGGGGTGGATAGAAGTACAAAAATTATTTGTAAAAAAAGAAAAAAGAATATTGATTATTTTGTTATTTCTGTTACAATGACCCTGTACATTTGGCTTGTACATATTCTGCGTGCAGAGCATTTGGGAAATGCTCTGCGGACTGCCGGATGCATTCGTTCTAACCTTACCGGAACGAAAATTTATTTGTAAAAAACATCGGCAGTTGATGCTCTTGGACATAGAGAGCATTAGAAAGGAGTAGAAAAATGGAAACGAAACTGTATGACAAAAACTGCATTACCCTGGATGGTCGTATGAATGAGTCTGTATGGGAAACTGTTCCTGCCTATACCGGTTTTAGCAAGTTAGGTTCCGGAGCAGAAGTTCCTGAGGATAGCCAAACTATCTTCAAATTCCTGCCCTGCGAGGACCGTGTCTATGTTGGCGTAAAGTGCATGGAACCGGAAATGGATCGCTTGAAAGCTTCCAGCGACAACTCTATGAATCACGTAGATGCTATTGAGTTGTTTATCGCACCCTCCGGTAGCGATTATGACTACTACCAGTTTTTTATTTCTGCTAAGGGCAGTAAGTCAAGTGTTTATTGGGAAGAAGCGGGCGTTATTCGCCCCGACCCCTATGCTCCTTATTGGGAGACCGCTATTTACTACGGTGAGGATTTTTGGTCTGCCGAGATCGAGATTCCCTTCACTGCACTGTATATGACCCCTCAGGACAGATGGACCAACAAGTGGCTGGTAAATATCGGTCGTACCCATCTGCCTTATAAGGGCCGTTTTTACAGCACATGGAGCCCCTTGAAGAAGGGGTTTCAAGATTCCAAGAACTTCCGCAGTATTGAAGGCTTCACGATTCGAAACCCCAAGAATGAGCTGTGCATTTCTTCTGTCACCGCTGACATTACCAGCGAGAAGGATGGCATTTACCACGGTGATTTGAAAGTGCTGGTGAAGTGCGCATTCCCCGGTGAGTTTGAATTTACATCCGACCACGCTGAAACCGTGACTGTTCAGCTGAAAGCTGGTGTCAATGAAGTTGCTGCACCTTGTTTCTTTGATGAGTTGACCAGATTCCAGGTTGCTGTATGCCTGAAGCGTCTTTCTGATAATGTGGATTTTAAGCGTAAATATCCTGTTATCGTTACTTATGAGCCCATTGTCATTAAGTTCTCCCTGCCGGAATTCCGTACCAATTTCTATCCCGGACAGGACCACAGCAAAATAGTCGGTACAGCGACATCTTCTAAGGCTGTCACCTTGAAGCTGGAGGGTCCCGGCATTGATACCCAGACCATTACCCCTAATGCAGATGGCAGCTTTGCTTTTGAAACCCCCAATTTTGAGTTTGGCAATGCCATTCTTACTGCTACCATCGAAGGCTATGAAACCACCAAGAAGATCCGAAATCTGCCTCCCACGGGCCATATGATGACCTGGATCTCCGGCGGCAATCTGATCGTCAATGGTGAACCCGTTTTGCGCCGGAATATGTACGCTGAATACTATATGGGTGGCGAGGCGTTTAAGCGCAAGTATGATGCTGACAATCTGTATATGACCAAGGAAATCCGCGGTCAGTCCAAGCATATGGAGCCCGGCCGTCTGATCAAGGGCGTGGAAGCTCCCGGTGGCGAAGCCACTTTGGACAAGAAACCCACACCCGAAATGCTGGCCATAATTGATAAGATTATGGATGACGATAAGGACAGAGATTTTGCTTTCTACTACATCTCCGATGAGCCTGAGTGCCGCGGCCTGTCCAGAATCTACCTGCAGCATATGTATGATTACATCACCGAGCGAGATCCCTACCACGTAGTTCTTACTGCTAGCCGGAATGCTGCGGAATTGGTGGGAATTGCCGACTGGTTTGAGACCCACCCCTACATTAACCCCTACACCACGCCCGATGGTAAGCGTGCGTATGGCCGTAACATCAACACATTGGGCAAGAATGTGGATGATATTATCAATCTGAACCGCCCAGATAAATGTATTGGCTTCCTGCCTACCTGCTTTGCCGGTATGGGCGGTAATCCTGAACCCTATCCCACCTTTGATGAGTACATCTGCCATACCTGGGCAGCTATGATCCATGGCGGAAAAACTCTCTATCCTTATGCCTACCACGATCTCAACGACCGCGCCTCTATGTACGAAGGCACCCGTTATATTTTCTCCAGCTTTGCTGCGCTGGATAAGCTAGTGCTGCTTGGTAAGCGTACGGAGTTGATAAAGAACCCGGAGGTCCATGGCGTGCTGTATGACAGGGGAGAGGAGCAGATGTTTGTTCTGGTCAATATGACCAATGATCCCAAGACTGTTACCTTGGACGGTATTTCTGGCACTTGGCATCATTTCCGTCACAACGAAACCATTACCACCAATACCTTTGAAATGAAGCCCTTGGAGGTCATCATCGGAACCAGTCAGGTCAAGGATGCAGATCTGCCCACATATCAGGAAACCGATGCGCTGATCAACAAGCTGGAATATGAGCGCACCCATACCGGCAGCCTGCTTTTGGAGCGTTGGAAGGATATTGGCATTGTATGTAACGGTTATACCCGTTCTGCAAGAAAGCTCTTTGACGGCGTGCGGGATAATCTTTGCTTCAATATGGTTGGCGATCATGATAAGTATGTTGAGTTAAACTTGACCAAGGTTGCGCCTACCTTCACAAAGATCGTTGTCAGCGGTTGGGGATTGGATGATATGAAACTTCAAGTCCGTAACGGAGAGGAATGGACCATTCCTGAATGCAACGATGTAAAGGCTGAAGAATTCTCCGTCACCTATCTGCTGAAGAATGCTATTACTCCCGATGGCTTGCGTCTTGACTTCAATGCTCACCGTGTTGAATTGTACGAAATAGAAGTTTTTTGAGCAAATTAACAAATGTAATACGCAAGTGTTATGCGGAATGCCGAATTTTTCAAAACATGAAGAATAAATGTTGAAATTTTTGTACTATTCAACTATAATATTTGTGATATATTACAGCTTTGCTGTATTGTACAAAAAATTTAAGGAGAGTATATTATGAAGAAACTGATCGCACTGCTGTTGGTCATTTGCATGGTCGCCGGTCTTTTTATCGGTTGTAAGAAAAAGACTAAAGACCCTGTAACTGATCCTACTGCCACCGGAGCTACAGAGGCTACCGAGGCTGTTGACGCAACTGAGGGTACTGTGGATCCCACTGCTACCGGCGAAACCGAGGCCCCTGAGGCTACTGAGGCTCCCGAGGATACTGAGGGTGGCCAGTCCGCCAATAAGAAGCCTACCGCTGTTTCCAGACCCAAGTCCACTAAGAATACCACAGCTACTAAGGCTACCTCCGGTAAGTCTACAAAGGCTACCCAGGCTGCCGTAACCAAGGCAACTTCCGGTGCAACTAAGGCAACTGTTGCTGTGAATTCTCCCTTCAAGGGCAAGACCATTGAGATCTATGGTATGGGCAACGACGAATCTTACCAGGATATGCAGGTGATGATCGATAACGAATCTACTAAGATCTATCCCTACATCGAGCGCGCTGCTATTGTCGAATGGGCTGAGCTGAATGGCGTTACTGTTGTATTTAAGGGCGCCTATGATCAGAATGCCATTATGTCCGCTATCAATGCCGGCGAAAAGCCTGACGTTATCAGCCATACCAATGTTTTCCCCGGCATTGCCAACAACGGCCTTACCGGCGCGTTCACCAATGCTGAATACAAGAAGCTGGCTGAGATCTGCGGTGAGGAATACTTGGATATGCTGCAGTATGGCACTAAGGTTCATGGCTTTGTGAAGCCTTGGACCGGTACCATGATGTGCTACTACAACGCAACCATGTTTGAGGAGTACGGTGTCAAGTCTCCTAAGGAGTACTTCCTGGAAGGCAAGTGGAACTGGGATACCTTCCTTGATGTTATGGTTCAGATGACCAAGGATACCAACGGCGACAGCAAGATGGACTCCTACGGCCTGCCCGGTGACTCCTGGCACAACCTGGTTAATGCTTGGGAAATGAACACCAAGGGCCAGCTGGTTTCCATTCTTAGCAAGCCCTACATCAAGGACTTTATGCAGCTGAAGTATGATGCATTCACTGTTAAGAAGTGTTCTATTGGCGGTCAGAACAAGATCCAGACCAATGTTATCAATCCCATGTTTGCAATGCAGCTGTCTGACTGCGAGCCCTACAACTGGCAGCACCTGTATCAGGAGATCCCCAATGGCAACCGCCTGGAGGTCGTTCCTGTTCCCGAGTGGGTAGGTGACAACGGTGCGACTCTTGGCACTTCCAAGCTGACCCAGGCCTGCTGGAGTATGGCAGCTACCTGTGATGAGCGCGAGGCAGTTGTAGATATGTTCTGCTATATGATGAAGTGCGGCTATAAGTATGTTTCTGATTACTCTTTGGGCACTGTGGCTTGCGAGTATGAGGGTCTGAAGGGTAGCTGTGAATACTCCAAGAATGTCCTGGAAGCTCTTGAGAAGATCAACAAGACCCGTACCAAGAAGCTGAAAGATCTGGGCGATGTCTATGATGCTGCGTATGTTACCAAGCTTAATGAGTATCTGGATGGCCGTGGTCACTTCCTGGAAGGCAAATATACTGGCGTGGACCTTTTGCTCAGCTACGGTGAGATCACCAAGATGCCTCCCGAGTCTGCGATCCCTGCAATCAAGGGTAAGTACGAGGCAAGTCTGAAAGCTTACAACGATACTTATATTAAATAAGTTCATCTGAGCTGAAATCCCAAAAGGACGATTCCTAATTTAGGAATCGTCCTTTTTGTTTCCATATCGGCCTGGGCGCAAATGTGATTGTAAGAAAGTGAAGTTTTTTCAGCCAAATTTATAAATGAGCTTGGTTGATTTTGTGGAGAATGCCTAAATTTTGGGCGTGCAGATAATTCATATTGAAATCTTGAGACGATTCAGTTATAATGTAAATGAAATTTTGCGGCTTTACCGCAGTTAAAAAATTAAAAGGAGAGTATATCATGAAGAAACTGATCGCACTGCTGTTGGTTATTTGCATGGTCGCCGGTCTTTTTATCGGTTGTAAGAAGAAGACTAATGATCCTGTAACTGACCCCACTGCCACCGGAGCTACTGAGGCTACCGAGGCTGTTGACGCAACTGAGGGTACTGTGGACCCCACTGCTACCGGCGAAACCGAGGCCCCTGATGCTACGGAGGGTCCCGAGGAGACCGAGGGTGAGCAGTCCGCCGGCAAGAAGCCTACTGCCGCTACCAGACCCAAGAAGACTACTTCCACTAAGGCTACCAAGGCTACCAAGGCAACTGGCGCCACCAAGGCTACCCAGGAAGCTGTTACCAAGGCAACCTCCGGTGCTACCAAGGCAACTACCGCTGTCAATTCCAAGTTCAAGGGCAAGACCATTCAGATTTACGGTATGGGCAATGACGAATCCTATCAGGATCTGCAGGTGATGATCGACAACGAATCTACTAAGATCTATCCCTACATCGAGCGCGCTGCTATTGAAGAGTGGGCTGTGCTGAACGGTGTTACCATCGAATTTAAGGGTGCCTATGATCAGAACACCATTATGTCCGCCATCAACGCAGGCGAAAAGCCCGACGTCTTCTTCCAGTCCAATATGTTCCCCGGTATGGCGCAGAACGGCCTTACCGCTGCTTTCACCAATGCTGAATATAAGCAGCTGGCTGAGTACTGCGGCGAAGAGAACCTGGATATGATGAAGTTCGGTACCAAGTCCCACGGCGTTGTCCGTCCCTGGACCGGTACTATGATGTGCTACTACAACGCAACCATGTTTGAGGAGTACGGTGTCAAGACTCCTAAGGAGTACTTCCTGGAGGGTAAGTGGAACTGGGATACCTACCTCGATGTTTGTGTCCAGATGACCAAGGATACCAACGGTGACGGCAAGATCGATACCTATGGCATCAACGGCGACTCCTGGGGCAACTTGATCAATGTCTGGAAAACCAACAGCAAGGGCGAACTGGTTTCCGTTATTGATGAGCCCTTCATCAAGGACTTTATGCAGCTGAAGTATGATATGTTCACTGTTAAGAAGTGTGCTGCCGCCGGTCAGAACAAGATCCAGACCAATGTTATCAACCCCATGTTTGCTATGCAGATTTCTGACTGCGAGCCCTACAACTGGCAGCACCTGTATCAGGAGATCCCCAACGGCAACCGCCTGGAGATCGCTCCTGTTCCCGAGTGGGTGGGTGAAAACGGCGAGACCCAGGGTCAGTCCAAGCTGACACAGTCCTGCTTCCATATGGCAGCTACCTGTGACGAGCGCGAGGCCGTTATTGATCTGTTCATTTACGTTATGAAGTGTGGCTTTAAGTACGTTTCTGACTACTCTCTGGGCACTGTTGCCTGCGAGTACGAGGGCCTGCAGGGCGCTTGTGACTACTCCAAGAAGGTTCTGGAAGCTCTGGACAAGATCAACAAGACCCGTACCAAGAAGCTGAAGTCTCTTGGCAATGTCTACGATGCTGCGTATGTTACCAAGCTCAACGAGTATCTGGAAGACCGCGGCCACTACTGCTACGGTAACTACGGTAATGTTTCCAGCCCCGTCAGCTATGCTGAGGTCACTCAGATGCCTCCCGAGTCCGCAATCCCCGCAATCAAGGGTAAGTACGAGGCAAGCTTGAAGGCTTACAACGATACTTATATCAAATAAGATTTTATCCTAACTGAAATCCAACAAGGGCGATTCCCGTAACGGGAATCGCCCTTGTCTTATGGAAAAAATATTGAAAAATGCAAAAAAGAATATTGATTATTTTGATATTTCTGTTACAATGACCCTGTACATATTCGTGTACATATTCTGCGCGCGGAGCATCTGTGAGAGGCTTCGCGGACTGCCGGATGCATTCATTCTAACCTTACCGGAATGAAAATTTATTTGTAAAAAACCACCGGCAGTTGATGCTCTGGCAAAGACATCAGAGCATTAGAAAGGAGTAGAAAATGGAAACAAAACTGTATGAGAAAAATTGTGTCACCGTGGACGGAAAGCTGGATGAGGCTGCATGGGAATCTGCCAAAGTCTATTCTGGTTTTCGGAAATTAAGGTCCGGCGGCGGTGGTCCTGCGCCTGTAGACGCGGAGTTTCGCATCCTGCCCTGTGAGGACCGTGTCTATTTCGGTATCAAGTGCTTTGAGCCGGATATAGAGAGGGTCGTTGCCGGTCATTCCCTGCGTTCCCATTGGTGCACTGACTGCGTAGAGTTCTTTATTTCACCCTCCGGTGACGGCTTTGAGTTCTACCAGTTTATGGTGACTTTGGGCAACTTTGCTGTCAGCAATTTCTATTCTGAGGCCGGCAATATTAGTCCGGACCCCTATAAGCCCCAGTGGCAGCATGCTACCTATGTGGGCGAAGACTACTGGAGCGCGGAGATCGAATTGCCGCTGACCGCTTTCTATATGACTCCCAACAACTGCTGGAACAACCAGTGGCTGATGAATGTTTGCCGTAGTCGTGTTGACTACAGTGTAGCAGGCGGCGCCACCCGGTTCTCTACCTGGAGCGACTTGGAATCCGGCTATATTGAGCCCACCAAGTACCAGCTTGTGGAAGGCTTCCCAATGCGTCCGGAAAAGAACGATGTGCGCATTTCCACAGCTGCCGTGAAGATTAGCAGCAAGGACGAGAATGGCTTTTCTGGTCAGGTGGAGGTAAATGTATCTGTTCCCCAGGACGGTGAGTATACCTTCTCCGGCGAAAATGTGACAGCCGTGGATGTTACCTTGAAGGCTGGCAACAATGTATTTACTGCGCCTTGCAGCTTTGAAAAGGAAAACCGTTACAGTATGGAGCTGCAGCTGACCCGAAAGTCCGACGGGGAAGTGTTCAAGCGCTGGTATCCCATCCGTGTTACCTATGAACCCATCAAGCTGGAGCTTACACTCCCCGAGTTCCGCGGTAACTTCTATCCCGGCCAGGATTATTCCAAGGTCGTGGGTAAGGTGATTGCCAGCAAGCCTGTCACCGTGACCCTGGAGGGTCCTGGCATCGGCACCAAGACCGCAACTCCCGATGCTGATGGCAACTTTACCATCGATACCTCCAAGCTGGAGGAAGGTGTGGCTATGCTAACCATTACCAATGGCAAAGACACCTTCACAAAGAAGATCCGCCGCTTGGCTCCAACCGGTCATACTATGGCTTGGATCTCCGGCGGCAATCTGGTAGTTGACGGAAAGCCCACACTCCGCCGGAATATGTATGCAGTTGGCTATCACGGCGGCGAAGCTTTCAAGCTCCGCTACGATGCTGACGATCTCCACGAAACCAAGCACATTAAGCAAGCTCCCTTTATTACGCCCGGCCGTTTGATGAAGGGTGCGGATACCCCCGGTGGTGAGGCTACTTTTGATCAGATGCCCAGTGAGGAGATGCTCCGCCTTGCTTCTGGGGTGATTGAGAAAATGCGGGACAAGGATTTTGTCTACTACTACCTGGATGACGAACCCGAATGCCGCGGTGTTTCTCCTGTCTATCTGAAGCACATGTATGAGTTTATTACTGACCAAGACCCCTACCATGTCGTACTGATTGGCACCCGTAGTGCGGGCAGCATGGTCGAATGCGCAGACTGGTTTGAGTGCCATCCCTATATCAATGTGCAGGTCCGTGACGGCCAGCGTTATTGCGCACGGCCCATCAACACTCTGGCCAAATTTGTGGAAGAGGTCCTCTCCATCAACAGGGCCGACAAGTGCGTTGGTTTCCTGCCCACCTGCTTTGCCTACAAGTACCAGTCCGACTTCTCTGAGTATCCCAATTTTGAGGAAATGATCTGCCACACTTGGGCGGCAATGCTTCCCGGCGCAAAGACCCTGTGGCCCTATGCTTACCATGATCTCAATGACCGTGCGGCCCTGTACGAGGGCATCCGCTACCTGTTCTCCACCTTTGAGGCTTTGGAGGACCTGGTGTTGCTTGCGAAGCGCACCGAACTGGTCCGCAACACACAGGTTCACGCAGTTCACTATGAGCTGAACGGCGAAGAGATGTTTGTGCTGGCAAACCTGGTGGATGAGGCTCGGACTGTCACCCTGGACGGTATTTCCGGCACTTGGTACAATTTCCGTCACGGCGATATGATTACCGGCAATACTTTCGAGCTGAAGCCCTATGAGGTTGTTATCGGCACCTCTAAGGTTCGCGATGCCGGCCTGCCCACCTATCAGGAGGTTGAGGCTCTGGTAAATAAGTTGGAGTACGAGCGTACCCACACCGGCAGCCTGTTCTTTGACCAGGAGCGTGAAATGGTTATTAACGGTAAGCGCGGAAATAGCTTATACAAGCTCTTTGACGGAATCTCCGATAACTACGCTTTGGAGTTCAACGGTGCAGGTAAGTACTTAGAGATGGATATCACTAAGTTCAGACCTACCTTTTCCAAGGTCGTTCTCCACGGCTTCCAGATCGATGATGTGGAGCTGAAGGTCCGCAATAACGGTGAACTCTCTGTTCCTGCAATTAAGGAAGTTAAGAACGAGCAGTTCTCCAAGACCTTCCTGCTTTCTGAGCCTATCAGCCCGGATGCTCTGCGCTTTGAATTTGGTGAGCACAGAGTTGAGGTCTACGAAATCGAAGCGTTCTGATTTATACCCTTTTCGTGTTGCTGCCCCGGTATACACCGGGGCAGTTTCTAGGAAAGGGGAGATAATGTGAGAATAAATGGAATAAAAGGAAATCTTTATGTTGCTATCACAGGTTTAGTCTGCTATAATAGCAAAGAACATATTCCGCAAGACGGAAAGGAGAAAAAACATGGAAAAGAAATTGTTTGACCCCGCAACTATTACCGTTGATGGCCGTATGGACGAGCCTCAGTGGGCTGAAGTTGCAGAACAGACCGGATTTTATCTTCTCAAAAGACAAACCCCTACGCTGGATCCTGCACAGACATTCTTCAAGATCATTCCCTGCGAGGATCGAATTTTTATCGGCATCCGTTGTGAAGAGCCTGATATGGCGTATGTGAATAAGATCAACCAGTTCACTACTATTTGGACAGGTGACACAGTGGAAGTGTATCTGGCTCCCACCAACAACTATTTCGACTTTTATCAGTTCGTAGTCAGCTCTGTTGGTGCCACTTCCAGCTTGTTCCACTCTGAGGGCGGTGTTATTCGTCCTGATCCTTATGCTCCCGAATGGAAGAGTGCTGTTTACAAGGGCGAAGATTTCTGGTCTGTTGAGATCGAGATTCCCCTTAGCTCTTTCTATATGACTCCCAATGAGCTGTGGTGTGATAACTGGCTGGTGAATGTCTGCCGCGCCCGTCATCATTTGAATGTTGATTCGGATGTGCGTACCGATAGTTGCTGGGGTCAACTATCCGGCTATAAGGATTCGAAGAATTACCGTAGCCTGCCCGGATTCCCCATGCGGCCTAAGTGCGATGAGTTGCGGATTGCTACCGCCCTGGCGGACATTAATGATGAAAATGAAAAGGGCTTTACCGGCACATTGACTGTGAAAACTGTGAACCCCGAGGACGGTGAGTTCGAGTTCTCTTCTGATTGCACGGAGACTATCAAGGTGTCCTTGAAGACCGGTAGTAATGAGTTTACTCTGCCTTGCGTATTTCCTTCCCGTGGCCGTCATAGACCCGGGATGCAGCTGAAGCGCCTGTCTGACGGTAAGGTGTTCTTCCGCCGTTATCCTGTGCGTGTGACTTACGAGGCTATTAAGTTTGCATTTACTCTCCCTGAGTACCGTGCGAATTTCTACCCCGGACAGGATTACAGCAAGATTGCGGGTAAAGTGATCACCAACAAGCCTGTTACCCTGAAACTGGAGGGACCCGGTATTGAAACTACTACCATCACTCCCGCAGCAGATGGCAGCTTCAGCTTCGATACACCCAATTTTGAAATTGGTGAAGCTTTCCTGACCGCTACAACCGAGGATCGCACGCTGACAAAGAAGATTCGTCGTCTGGCTCCTTCTGAGCATACAATGGCCTGGATCTCCGGTGGCAATCTGATTGTCAACGGCAAGCCTGTCCTGCGTCGGAATATGTATGCTGAGTACTATGCCGGTGGTGAGGCATTCAAGCGCAAATATGATGCGGATGAACTGTATATCACCAAGGAAGTTTGTGGTCAGACCGGTCATATCACACCCGGCAGATTGAAGAAAGGCAGTGACGCATCCGGTGGCGAAGCTACTAAGGACGCCAGACCCAGTGATGAGATGTTTGAAAAGGTGGCCGCTGTTATGGAGGCCAACCGCGATAAAGATTTTGTATATTATTACATTGATGATGAGCCCGAGTGCCGTGGCGTTTCTCCCATCTATTTGAAGTATCTGTATGACTTCATTGCGGAGAAGGATCCTTACCACGTTATCTTGACCGCCAGTCGTGATCCGGATGTGTATGTGGATTGCGCTGACTGGTTTGAGGCTCACCCCTACATTAACCCCCATACCAATGAGCAGGGTCGCCGTGTTTATGGCCGTAAGATCAGCTCTTTGGGTAAAGAGGTCGATGCTGTTGTTAATCTGAATCGCAGTGATAAGTGTGTTGGTTTCCTGCCCACCTGCTACGGTGCAAAGAGAGACAAGCCTGAGTATTATCCCACCTTTAAGGAGTACCTCTGCCAGACTTGGGCACCTATGATCCGCGGTGGTAAGACCCTGTGGCCTTATGCTTACCACGATATGGATGACCGTGCAGGTCTGTATGAGGGCACCCGTTACATCTTCTCCAGCTTTGCTGCACTGGAGGATCTGGTACTGTTTGGTAAGCGTACTCACTTGATTAAGACACCTCAGGTTGAATCCGTTCTTTACGAAACTGAGAAGGAAAAGATGTTTGTCCTGGTGAATATGGAGCAGGATCCCCAGAACGTTACCCTGGAAGGCTTGTCCGGCACTTGGCATAATTTCCGTCACGGCGGTACAATTACCGGCAACACCTTCGAACTGAAGCCTCATGAGGTCGTTATCGGCACCAGCGCAATTAAGGATACGGGCTTGCCTACTTATCAGGAGGTTGAAGCTTTGATTGAGAAGCTGGAGTACGAGCGTACCCATACCGGAAACCTGATCTTCGAGCGTCAGTTCGATATCGGTGTTACCGGCAACTTCGCTGTTTCCCTTAGAAAGCTGGTTGACGGCGTAAAGGATAACTATGGTGTTGGCGTGAAGAAGACCGAGGCACCTAAGTTTATGGAAATGAACTTGACTAAGGTGAAGCCCACTTTCTCCAAGGTCGTTGTTCACGGCTACCAGATCGACGATATGACCATCCAGGTCAGAAGCGGCGAGGAGCTGACTTCACCTGCAATTGCTGAGGAAAAGATCGAAGAATTCTCCAAGACCTTTATTCTGGCAGAGCAGATCTGTCCGGAGGCCTTGCGTTTGAACTTTGGCCTGCGCAGACTGGAACTGTACGAAATTGAGCTTTTTTAATGTGATATAAATTACAAAGGCGGTCACCTATAGGGTGACCGCCTTGCTGTTTTTTGATAAAAGGAGTAGAAGTTATGATAAAACGCCTATTGCTTTAAGATTTCCAATTTGTTAAAATGACAGTAGAGTAACCTTGAGAAAGGGAGCGGAATGCTATGAAAACAAAACTTTTTGACCCCAATGCAATTGTTCTTGACGGCCGTTTAGACGAGCCCCAATGGGCAGAGGTCCCGGAATACAGCGGTTTTAAGGGTTTCCAGGGAGGCGGCGGAAAGCCGGCTCCTGTGGAGGGCTATTTCCGCATTTTACCCTGTGAAGATCGAATCTACATTGGTGTCAAATTTGATGAGCCCGATATTAAGCGGGTAGCTGCCAGACATCACGAGCGCCCTATTTGGTGTACGGACAGTGTCGAAGTGTTCCTTGCACCCTCCGGTGACGGATTTGATTTTTACCAGTTTGTGGTTACCTTAGGCGGTGAAACTGCCTGTGGTTTCTATTCTGAGGGCGGCAATATCAAACCCGATCCCTTTGAGCCTCAGTGGAATTGTGCAACCTATGTGGGTGAGGATTATTGGAGCGCGGAGATAGAACTGCCCTTGACTGCGTTTTATATGACCCCTACTGCTAATTGGCGGAGCGAGTGGTTGATCAATGTTTGCCGTGGCCGTGCTGATTATGAGGCTCGCGGTGCCACCAGATACTATACCTGGGCTGATTTGTTCAAATGGTATCTGGAACCTGACAACTTCCGGAAGATGGGTGGTTTTCCTATCCGCCCGGTACAGAACGATATTAAGATCGTTTCTGCGACAGTATCCATATCGGATAAGACAGATGCGGGCTACGTTGGTACTTTGACTGTGAAGACAGAGAATCCGGAAGATGGGGAATTTGAATTTTATTCTAACTGCACAGAGAGTATTCCGATTTCGCTGAAAAATGGCGCGAATGAGTTTAGCTTGCCTTGTTGCTTTGCTGCAGATGGCCGGCAAAAAGTTGATCTGCGATTAAAGCGGAAATCCGATGGCGTGGTGTTCCAGCGGAAATACCCCGTGCGGATTGTCTATGAGCCTTTACAACTGGAACTGTCTTTGCCGGAGTTTCGTGGAAATTTCTATCCCGGTCAGGATTATTCAAAGATTGCAGGTCGTGTGATAGCCGGAAAACCCACCACTGTCACGCTGGAGGGGCCTGGTATTGGCTGCAAGTCCGTAAGACCTGACGAAAATGGTAATTTTTCCATTGACACACCGGATTTTGAAATCGGTGAAGCTATGTTGACTGTTACAGATTCCGAGCATACAGTTACAAAGAAAATTCGCCGACTGGCACCAACAGGTCGTATGATGACCTGGATCTCCGGTGGCAACCTAATCGTCAACGGCAAGCCTGTCCTGCGTCGCAATATGTACGCTGAGTACTATATGGGTGGCGAAGCATTCAAACGAAAATATGATGCAGATGATCTTTGCCAGACCTTAGATTTGGTTGGCCAAACCCCGATGATGGCACCGGGCAGACTGATCAAGGGTTGTGAATCGCCTGCAGGCGAGGCAACAAAGGATGTGGTGCCCTGTGAGGAAATGTTCCAAAAGATCGAGGCAATCATTGAAGCCAACCGGGAGCGGGATTTTGCCTATTACTATTTGGATGATGAACCGGAGTGCCGAAATGTATCCACGGTATACCTGAAGCATTTGTATGATTTTATTACTGAAAAAGATCCTTATCATGTGGTGCTGATGGCAAGTCGTGGTGCGGGAGACTATATTCTTTGCTGTGACTGGGTGGAGACCCATGCCTACATTAACGCCACTATCAGAGATGGAAAGCGAGTCTACGACCGGCCTATGAATACCCTGGGCGGCTATTTAAGGACCGTTCTGAACCAAAATCGTCCGGACAAATGTGTTGGATTTATGCCCACTTGCTATGCCAGCTCATCTTCGTATTCTGATTATCCCACATTTGATGAAATGATTTGTCATTGTTGGGCTGCAATGCTCCCCGGTGGCAAGAGCCTGTGGTCTTATGCATACCACGATTTGAATGACCGAGCATCACTGTACGAAGGTACGCGCTATGTTAACACCAGCTTTGCGGCACTGGAGGAAATGGTCCTGCTTGCAAAGCGTACAGAGCTGCTGAAAACGCAAAAGGCCCATGCAATGCTTTATGAATTGGGGGATGAGCGTATGTTTGTTTTGGTGAACTTTGAGCAAGAGCCTCAGAGCGTCACTGTGGAAGGACTTTCAGGGCAGTGGCATAATTTCCGTCACGGTGGCACAATAACAGGAAATACCTTTGCGTTAAAGCCTTTGGAGGTTGTTATCGGCACCAGTCATATCAAGGATGAAGGTCTACCCACCTATCAAGAAACATCTGCGCTGATTGATCAGCTGGAATATGACCGTACCCACGGAGGAAGCCTGTTGTTTGGTCGTCAAGGGGATTTGGAAATTAAGGCTTCTACGCCTACATCCGGACACAAGCTTTTTGATGGCGTGCGGGATAATTTGGGCTGGAATTGTGCTGGAAGAGAAGGTAATTTCTTTGAAATAAACTTGTCCAAGGTAAAGCCCACCTTCACAAAGGTCGTTGTTCACGGCTACCAGATCGACGATATGACCATCCAGATCAAAAACGGCGAGGAGCTGACTACACCTGCAATCACTGAGGAAAAGGTCGAAGAATTCTCCAAAACCTTTGTTCTGTCTGAGCCTGTCTGTCCGGAAGCTTTGCGCCTTAACTTTGGCCTGCGCAGACTGGAACTGTACGAAATCGAATTGTTCTGATTTATTTAACGAGAGATCGTCTTTTGACGATCTCTCGTTTTCTTTTTGTAAAAAAGAAAAGAATAGTATTGGATTTTTGGAAAGAATGTGATATAGTTACTGTGTAATGGAATGCCTTATAGGAATAGGCAAATCTTTTAGGAAAGTGTGAAGACTATGACAAAAATTGATATTTATTCCGGCTTTTTAGGTGCAGGTAAGACAACTCTGATCAAGAAAATGATCGAAGAAAGCTATGCCGGTCAGAAACTGGTACTGATCGAGAATGAATTTGGTGAAATCGGTATCGACGGCGGCTTTTTGCAGGATGCAGGCATCAATATTACCGAAATGAACTCCGGTTGCATTTGCTGCAGCCTGGTTGGTGATTTTGGCAAGGCACTGACGCAAGTGATCAGCGAGTATAACCCCGACCGGATCGTAATTGAACCTTCCGGTGTAGGCAAACTCTCCGATGTGATCGCCGCCGTGGAGAAGGTTACAAACGATGAGGTTGTTTTGGATTGTACTGTTGCCGTTGTGGATGTAGGCAAGGTGAAGGTCTATATGAAGAACTTTGGCGAGTTCTATAATAATCAAATTGAAACCGCTTCCACCATCATTTTGTCCCGCACAGATACGGTTCCTCAGCAGAAGTTAGATGCTGCTGTTGCTATGCTCCGGGAGCATAACGCAGAGGCGACTATTGTTACAACACCCTGGAATCAACTGACCGGTGCGCAGCTGATGGAAGCCATGGAAGGTAAGGCTAAGGTAGCTGTAGATCTGGCTCAAATGGAAGAAGCGCATCATCACCATCACCACGAAGATGAGCATTGCTGCTGCGGCCATAGCCACGACGAACACCACCATGGTGAGGAGCATCATTGTTGCGGTCATAACCATGACGAGCACCATCATCACGATGAGGAACATCATTGCTGCTGTGGTCACGACCATGATGAACATCATCATCACGACGAGGAGCATCACTGCTGCGGCCATAACCATGATGAGCACCACCACCATCATGATGAGGATCACCATTGCTGTTGTGGTCATGATCACCATGAGCATCATCACCACCATGCCGATGAGGTCTTTACCTCTTGGGGTGTGGAAACCCATAAGAAGTTTACTTTAGATGCCATCCGTGAGGCCTTATTTGAACTGAACTCCGGTGCTTATGGCATTGTCCTGCGGGCCAAAGGTATTGTGGAAGGGGAAGACGGAAACTGGATTCACTTTGATTTCGTTCCCGGTGAAATGAACCTGCGTAACGGCGGTGCTGCTGTTACCGGTAAGCTCTGTGTTATTGGCTCGCAACTGCAGGAAGATAAGGTTGCAGAATTGTTTGGAGTATAATATGGCACAGATTCCCGTTTATGTATTCACCGGTTTTTTGGATTCCGGCAAAACTAAGTTTATTCAGCAGACATTGGAGGATCCCCGCTTTAATGCAGGCGAGCGGACACTCCTGCTGATTTGCGAGGAAGGGGAGGAGGAGTACGACCTTTCCACCTACCCCCACAAGAATGTATTTTTGGAAGTCATTGACCAGCAGTCCGTTACCACCAAAGAACTTCAGCAATTGGCAAAGAAGCACAAAGCCCAGCGTGTGGTTGCGGAGCTAAACGGTATGCTCCTGGTTGGCGATATGTACAGCCGGTTTCCTGCCGATTGGGTGGTTGCCCAAGAGGTTATGTTTGCGGATTCCACCACCTTTATGGCTTACAATGCCAATATGCGTAATTTGGTAATGGACAAATTGGTAGGCGGTCAGATGGTCGTTTTTAACCGTTTGACACCTGGCCAGGACACGATGCCATTCCACAAGTTGGTTCGTGCGGCCAACCGGAGAATGGATATTCTCTATGACTACACTGACGGTACTACCGAGTTTGACGAGATCGAAGACCCGCTTCCCTTTGATATCAATGCGCCCATTATTACAGTTAATGATGAGGATTATGCCCTGTGGTACCGGGATGTGACAGAAGAGCCTGCGAAATACGACGGCAAGACTGTCAGCTTTAAGGGTCAGGTAGCGATGCTTCGCCGGGAGAAAAACGGAATGTTTGCACCCGGTCGCTTTGTGATGACCTGCTGTGAGGACGATATCCAGTTCTGCGGTATACCTTGCCGTTACGAGCAGGCGAAGACCCTGGAATCCCGGTCCTGGGTGGCTGTTACCGCCAAAATTACTGCAGAAAAGCACTTTCTGTACCAAGGTGAGCTTGGCCCGGTGCTGACAGCCTTGCGGGTAGAACCGGCAGAACCGGCTGTGCCGGATGTTGCCACATTTTAAGGAAAGGAGCGGCTTATGTACCAACCGTTAGCAGAACAATTGCGGCCTACAACTTTGGATGAAGTGTTTGGCCAGGAGCATATTTTAGGCGAAGGCGCGGTACTGCGCCGCTTGATCGATTCGGGAAACATCCCCAATATGATTTTCTATGGTCCCAGTGGAACAGGAAAGACCACCGTGGCCAATATCATTGCAAAAAAGACCAATCGCACATTGTATCAGCTGAATGCCACCACGGCATCGACGGCAGATATCAAGGAGATCGTAGCGCAGCTGGATACTTTTATGGCGCCAAACGGTGTGCTGCTGTACCTGGATGAGATCCAGTCCTTTAACAAAAAACAGCAGCAGTCCCTTTTGGAGCATATTGAAAACGGTAAAATTACGCTCATTGCTTCCACCACCGAGAATCCCTATTTCTATGTGTTTAACGCTATTTTGAGCCGTTCCACGGTGTTTGAGTTCAAGCAACTCTCCAAAGATGCAGTTTTGCAGGCCGTGAACAGAGCTGTGGGCTTCTTACAGGAGCGGACAGGTCTCCGTGCCGATTGTGAAGTAGGGGCGCTGGAATACATTTCTTCGGCCTGTGGCGGTGATTTAAGAAAAGCGCTGAACGCTGTTGAGGTGCTTTTCTCAGCCGGTGTTCCTAATGGCGATTCACTGAAAATTTCATTGGAAGATGCCAAAACCGTTACGCAGAAAAGCGCAATGCGCGCTGACCGTGACGGAGACAATCACTATGATTTGCTGTCGGCTTTGCAAAAGTCCATTCGCGGCTCTGACCCGGATGCGGCCTGCCACTATTTGGCGCGGCTCTTGGAGGTGGGACAGATGCAGTCTGCCTGCCGCCGCTTGATGGTGATTGCAGCAGAAGATGTGGGACTTGCCTATCCTATGATTATTCCCATTGTGAAATCCTGTGTAGATATGGCGCTGATGTTAGGTATGCCCGAGGCTCGTATCCCCCTTGGGGATGCTGCGGTGCTGATGGCCACCAGTCCCAAGTCCAATACCGGACATATTGCCCTGGATGCGGCCCTTGCAGATGTTCGAAAGGGCAGAACCGGAGATTTTCCCCGGCATCTGCAGAACATGCATGCCGATTCCTATACAATGGAACGGGAGCAGGGCTATCTCTATCCCCACGATTTCCCCCACAGCTGGGTTCGCCAGCAATACCTGCCCAACGAATTAGAGGGGACACAATACTATACCTATGGCGATAATAAGTTGGAGCAAGCCGCCAAGCAGTATTGGAAGGCCATAAAGGGGGAGTAGTATGGATATTCAGTTAGGGGATATTTTGGTTATGAAAAAGGGCCATCCTTGTGGTGAAAAGCAATGGAAGGTTCTGCGAACCGGTGCGGATTTTCGATTAAAATGCCTTGGCTGTGGTCATGAGATTATGGTCCCCAGATTTAAGGCAGAAAAGAATATTCGCCAGGTGCTGAAAAACATCTCGACAGAATGAAACGGCAGCCGATTACATCGGCTGCCGCTTTTTTTGTTTTGGGGTTTCTGCTTGGAGAAAGGGACAGTAGCTTAGGGGAATCTGCTGACAAGCTACTATCTCCAACCGACGGCATTTGCCGGGAGAAACCTCTATACTGAGTTTACCGATAGGGGGTGTACGGATGACAGTGTATTTGGACGGTGTGATATTTCTTAACTTCTTGGTGGACTTTTTGCTGCTGTTGGCTGCCGGACGACTTTGCGGCTTTCCTGTAAAATTTGGCAAAGCGGTGGCTGGTGGGGCACTGGGCGGTGTTTATGCGGCTTTTTGCCTGCTTCCCGGGTTTGCGTTCCTTGGAAATATTCTTTGGCGAACAGTCAGCCTGTGGGCTATGGCAGTGATTGCCTATGGGTTCTCCTTGAGCGCTCTGCGCAGAGGATTGGTTTTTGTGTTTTTGTGCCTTGCCTTGGGTGGTGCTGTGATGGGGATAGGGAATGGTGGTATTCTTGGCATTGTATGTGCAGCGGGTATTCTTTGCATTTTGTGCTGCGTTGGCTTTCAGGGGAGGTTGGGTGCGAATACCTATCTTCCGGTGGAACTTAGTTATGGTGAAAAGAGACTGAAACTGACAGCGTTACGGGATACAGGGAATACCTTGTGTGATCCTGTAACAGGACAGCAAGTACTTGTGATTGGGGCAGATGTAGCCCAAAAACTTACCGGACTTACACCGCAACAGCTGAAAACTCCGGTAGAGACAGTTGGCATAATCCCCGGCCTGCGGCTGATTCCGTACCACAGTGTAGGCGGTTGTGGCTTTTTGCTGGCTTTGCGTTTGCAGGATGTGAAGATTGGTGGTTGGCAGGGAAGTGCATTGGTGGCCTTTGCACCGGAGGGGCTTAGCAAGGAAGGAGCATATCAAGCGTTAACAGGAGGGGCATCATGAAAGGTAAATTGTTAGGCTTTTTAGTGAAAATTGGACTGGTAGGCAGAGAAAATATCTATTATATCGGTGGGGCGGATGTATTGCCCCCGCCACTAAAAGGGGCGCAGGAGCAGGAAGCTCTGATGGCTCTTGAGCAGGGAGATGAGGCGGCCAAGCAATTGCTGATTGAACGGAATCTTCGCCTGGTTGTGTTTATCGCCAGGCGTTTTGAGAACACAGGTGTTAACCTTGAGGATTTGATTTCTATTGGTACGATTGGATTGATCAAGGCAATCAGCACCTACCGATTGGAAAAGAATATTAAGCTGGCAACCTATGCATCCCGTTGTATTGAAAATGAAATTCTGATGCATATTCGAAAAATATCCTCACAAAGGACAGAAATTTCTTTGGATGAGCCAATCAATATGGATTATGACGGCAACGAATTGCTGCTTTCTGATATATTAGGTACAGACGAGGATATGATCTTGCGCCCCTTGGAAGACGATGTGGACCTGTGTGTTTTACGGCAGGCAGTACAAGAGCTCCCAGAACGGGAACGGGAAATCGTTATAAAAAGATTTGGTCTTTACGGACATAAGGAGTTGACGCAAAAAGAGGTGGCACAGGAGATGGGAATATCTCAATCCTATATCTCCCGGCTGGAGAAGCGGATTATGCTGAAACTGCGAAAAGAGTTAATTCGCCAGACCAGCTGTGCATAAAATTTTCTTGAATTCCTGCGGTTTTGTGGTATAATCGATATAAAATAATATCGATATAGATTTATATCGATATAGCAAAGGATGGTTTGCTATGGAGCGTAAGGATGTTTCCAAATCCGTTTTAAAGCGTTTGCCTGTATACCTGTCTTATTTGCGGAGCTTGCCGGAAAATGGCACGCCCTACATTTCTGCCACAGCATTGGCCAATGCTCTAGGTATGGGCGAGGTGCAGGTACGAAAGGACTTAGCTTTGGTCTCCGACGGAGGACGGCCAAAGATCGGCTATTTCCGGGAGAGTTTGATTGAAGACATCAGTCAGTTTTTGGGTTATGACAATACCACCGACGCCATTTTGGTCGGCGCCGGTAAGTTGGGCCAGGCGCTGTTGGGTTACGGTGGTTTTGAGGCTTATGGCCTGAATATTCTTGCGGCCTTTGATGTGAATCCGGCCCCAACGGAAACCCAGGATGAAAAACCGATCCTCCCAATGGAAGAGCTGGAGGCTTTTTGCCGTACGAATCAGATTTTGATGGGGATTATTACTGTTCCGGCACAATATGCGCAGCAGGTCTGCGATCGGTTGATTGCCTGTGGTATCAAGGCTATTTGGAATTTTGCCCCTATCCATTTGGATGTGCCGGATAATATTTTGGTGCAGCACGAAAATATGGCCACTTCTTTGGCGGTGCTGTCCATGCACCTGCAGGTACAAATCAAAGATAAAAAATAAGAGGAAAGACAAATGATTCTCTACTATATCCGTCATGGTGATCCAATTTATGATCCGAATCAACTGACCCCCCTGGGGGAGCGTCAGGCGGAGGCGGTTGCCAAACGGGTTGCGGTCCACGGCATTGACCGTATTTACTCCTCACCCTCCAACCGTGCGAGACAGACTGCAGAGCCCTTGTGTCAAATTACAAAGATGGAGCCTGCGTTGTTAGATTGGGCTGATGAAGGGCTGCTGTATAATGAGATGGCGCAGGTGGACGCTGATGGCACAAGGCAATGGCCTTTTCGGCACAGTATTTACCGGGATTTGCTGAACAGCCGGGAAGTACGGGATTTAGGACGGAATTGGTATACCCATCCCAAGTTCACAGATACCGGTGTTGGCCCTGCTATTGCGCGTATCCAACGGGAATTAGACAGCTTTTTGGAATCCCTTGGGTATAAGCACGATTTGGAAACTAACTGTTATCGACAGCTGCGGGAAAACAATGAGCGAGTTGCGTTCTTTGCCCATGAGGGTGTTGGTGTAGCGATTATGAGCTGCCTGCTGGATATACCGTATCCCATGATGTCTACCCGTTTCGATATGACCCATACCGGTGTAACCGTGATACATTTTGCGGAGAAATTTGGTTCAGTAATTCCCAAAGTGCTGACCTATTCCAACGATTCACATCTTTATCGTGAAGGGCTACCCACCAAACACCAAAACAGTATTTACTATTAAAATATGCCCACCGGAAAAAACCGGTGGGCATTTGCTATGTGGATTATTCCTCACTATAGGCGATCTTGCCATCGATCAGGGTGATATAGGCATGCGCGCCAATGTCGGTCATGGGGTCTGCGGTCCAGATGACAATATCTGCATCTTTGCCTTTTTCCAGGCTGCCAACCCGGTCACCAATGCCGGTCTGCATGGCAGGGTTAATGGTGATAGCCCGCCAGGCTTCTTCTATATCCAATCCGGCACTTACCGCCCAGGCAGCGCAAATGGGCAGGTTCTCTTGGGGGATAACATTGTGGTCAGTGATGATGCTAATGGGCACACCGGCCTTGCGAAGAATGCCGGGGGTTTCGAAACACTTATTGATTGTTTCATTTTTTCCGGGCATACCGAGGGAGGGACCCACAAAAGCGGAATATCCTTCCTTAGCAAGTTCCTCGGCGATCAGCGCACCTTCGGTGCAATGGTCGAGGGTAAGCTTTAAGTTAAATTCTTTGGCAATGCGGATAATGGTGAAAATGTCATCAGCTCTGTGGCAGTGGGCTTTCAGCGGAATCTCGCCCTTCATAACAGGAATCATAGCTTCCAGCTTGATATCAAAGGTGGGGTTCTTGCCAGCTTCCTTATCCTCGCAGTACCGCTTAGCTTTGAACAGCAATTCTCGCATCATAGCAGCAATAGCCATACGGGTTTTGGGAGCTTTACCGTTTTTGCCGTAGGAGCTCTTGGGATTCTCACCAAGAGCGCACTTCATAGCGATGGGGTTCTTGATGATCATGTCGTCGATCCGTTTGCCGTGGAGCTTGATTGCTGCAAATGTACCACCAACAATATTGGCGCTACCGGGACCGGTACAAGCAGTAGTGACACCACCCTGGATGGCCAGTGCCAAAGATTTGTCCATAGGATTGATGGCATCGATTGCGCGCAACTGGGGGGTGATGGGGTCACTGGATTCGTTGCCGTCAGAACCAGCCCAGCCAATGCCATATTCCCACATGCCGATATGGCTGTGTGCGTCCACACAACCGGGGGTTACCAGGCGGCCACCGGCATCGATGACTTCTACATCTTCAGGCGCAGTGATTTTAGCACCGACCTTAGCGATTTTACCGTTGTCATCAATAAGGATGCAACCTTTTTTGATGTCTTTGCCCACCATAGGCTTGATATATCCGTTTTTGATCAGAAGCATGGAATTGTCCTCCTGTATAAATTTGTGATAATATCATACCATATTTTTGAGACATCGCAACCTTTTTCTCCAAGCTATTGACAAATTTCTAAATATGTGTATACTATAAGCAACAATCAAATATTTCTATAACCATGGATGCTTTCGGAACGAAAAGAACCGAAAGCGGAGGACTCTCTGGAGAACACATTCAGTTGTGTGCCGAAGGTGCAAGGCGAAAGCCGAATCTCTCAGGCAAACGGACGGAGATGCATGCAAGTATGCTATGCGTTTTACAGACAGTCTTGTTATAGATTGCCTGTTTTTATTTTGTATTTTTAAGAAAGAAGGATATATTATGCTTGCCAAGACCCTTGATTCTATCGGATTTGTTTCACAGTTTGACCCGGAAGTTGCCGCAATGATGGACCGGGAGCTTGCACGGCAGCAGGACGGTTTGGAGCTGATCGCTTCTGAGAACTTTGCTTCTCCTGCGGTGATCGCCGCTATGGGTTCTGTTCTCACGAATAAATATGCCGAGGGTTTGCCCGGTAAGCGTTACTATGGCGGCTGTCAGCATGTGGATGAATTGGAGAGCTTGTGCATTCAGCGGGCAAAGGATCTGTTTGGTGCAGAATTTGCCAATGTTCAGCCCCACTCCGGTGCCCAGGCAAATATGGCTGTGCAGCTGGCGCTTCTGAACCCCGGCGATACACTGATGGGTATGAGCCTTGCCAACGGCGGTCACTTGTCCCACGGCAGTCCCGCTAATATTTCCGGTAAGTACTATAATGTGGTTTCCTATGATGTTGATCACGAGACCGGTCGCATTGACTACGATCAGATCCGGGATATGGCTAAGAAATGTCAGCCCAAGCTGATGATCGCCGGTGCATCTGCATACCCCCGCGCCATTGACTTTAAGGTCTTTGCGGATATTGCCCACGAAGTCGGCGCTGTGCTGATGGTGGATATGGCCCATATTGCCGGTCTGGTTGCCGGCGGTCAGCACCAAAACCCCGTGCCCTACGCAGATATCGTTACTACCACTACCCACAAGACCTTGCGCGGTCCTCGTGGCGGCTTGATTTTGGCCAAGGAGGAGTTTGCCAAGAAGCTGAATTCCGGCGTGTTCCCCGGCACCCAGGGCGGTCCTTTGGAGCACATTATTGCAGCCAAGGCTGTATGTCTGAAGGAAGCGATGAGTGATGATTTCAAGACTTATGCCAAGAATGTGGTTAACAATGCTAAGGTTTTAGCAGAAGCGCTGCTGGCTGAGGGCTTTGACCTGGTTACTGGCGGCACAGATAACCATTTGATGCTGGCTGACCTGCGTCCTATGCACATCACCGGCGCTGAACTGCAGACCCGCTGCGATGCCAACCACATCACTCTGAATAAGAATGCTATCCCCGGCGATCCTGAAAAGCCCACTGTTACCAGCGGTGTCCGCATTGGTACGGCTGCTGTGACGACCCGCGGCCTGGGTGCAGAGGAAATGAAGAAGATTGCCCATTGTGTAGCTTTGACCGCCCGTGACTTTGAAGGAACAGCCAAGGAAGTTCACGAAACTGTGGCATCTATTTGCGAGAAGTTCCCTCTGTACAAGTGAATTACGAAAAGCCGCAAGAGTAATCTTGCGGCTTTTCTTGAAAAATATTGTTTTCTGTGTTAATATATAACACATAATAATTGACAGGGGGATACTATGAAACTAAACACAAAGCGTACTATTTTGGTCGGATTTGCGTTCTTTCTGATTTGTGCTTTTTGGCAGATTTATGATGTAACAATCGCTATGACGCTGACCAGCAAATTTGGACTGAGTCAAACTGCATCCGGCGTTGTTATGGCGCTGGATAATATTTTGGCGCTGTTTATGCTGCCGCTGTTTGGTGGTATTTCTGACCGTTGCAAGAGTAAGAGTGGTCGTCGGACACCTTTTGTGCGTACAGGAACCATTCTTGCGGTTGTTTTCCTGATGCTGCTTTCCTTGGCAGATAATACCCAATTGAGCAATATTCAGCGTTATACCAAGGTCAATGATGCTGCAACCATGGAATTGATTTATGATGAGCAGAAGGATGCTACTTTGCAAACACCTGAGGGTGTGGATTATAAGTTAGCTGACCTGTATACGCGGGAAGAGTTTGCGAAGCTCACTACTGAATCCAAAACTACTGAGTTAAATAGTTTTGGCCGTGAGGTAGAGGTGAACCTGTACACCCGTCATGTTGTGCCTGCCCGGCAGGCTTGCGCAGCTGCTGTAACTGCTGAGAATCCCCGGACTTTGATAATATTTCTCGGAATTCTGTTGCTGCTTTTGATCTCGATGGCTACTTTCCGCACACCCGCTGTTGCACTGATGCCGGATGTAACGATTAAACCCCTGCGGTCTAAGGCGAATGCAGTTATCAACCTGATGGGCAATGCCGGTGGCATTATCGTGCTGGCTCTTGGATCTGTTTTGGCAATTTCTAAGGTTAAAAATGCCTATATGAGCTATACCGGCGTTTATGGCATCGTTTGCGGTATCATGCTGCTGGCATTGATTATTTTCTTGTGGAAGGTTAAAGAGCCTGCCTGGGCAGCGGATATGCAGCAGGAGAGTGTTTCTCTTGGCCTTACTGAGGAGGACGATACAGTTGAGGTCGGCGAGAAGAAAAAACTTTCCAAAGCAGAATTCCGCAGCCTCATCTTCCTGCTCGCATCCATTGTTTTGTGGTTCTTTGGTTATAATGCGGTAACCTCCAAGTATACCGTTTATGCGCAGAATGTTTTGGATAAAGATGCCACAACCACATTGTTGATGGCAAATGTGGCTGCGATTATTGCATATCTGCCTGTTGGTATGGTGGCATCCCGTATTGGCAGAAAGAAGACGATTCTTGCCGGTGTAGCGATGCTGTTTACTGCATTCTTAGTAGGCAGCTTTATGACTGCATCCAGTCCAAATTGGTTGATGACTGCTATGTTTATTTTGGCAGGTGTTGCGTGGGCTACCATCAATGTGAATTCGTTCCCAATGGTTGTGGAGATGTGTACCGGCGCTGATGTTGGTAAATATACCGGCTTTTACTATACAGCTTCTATGGCCGCACAATCTTTGACACCTACTGTTTCCGGTATTTTTATGGATAAGATTGCCATGACCACACTGTTCCCGTATGCAACCATCTTCGTGGGTTTGGCATTCTTTACTATGCTGATGGTAAAGCACGGTGACAGCAAGGTTGAGAGTAAGAAGGGCTTGGATGCCTTTGATGTGGAGGATTAAGTGTTACCCGTAATCATAGTAATTATTCTGCTTGCGTTGTTATATGTTTTTATGCTGAGAGGGCGGACAGGCCATAAAGATTTGCCTGCACTACAAGGCTGGTACTATGCCCACCGGGGTTTGCACAGCGAAGGTGTTCCGGAGAACAGTATGGCTGCATTCCGTGCTGCGAAAAATGCCGGCTACGGCATTGAATTGGATGTGCATCTTATGAAAGATGGCACACTTGCTGTGATCCACGATCATTCTTTGTTGCGTACTGCCGGCTTGGATGTAAAAATTGAAGATTTAACGCGGGCAGACTTGGACGCCTATTACCTTGAGGAAACCCGGGAGAGAATCCCGTTGTTTTCAGAGGTGCTGGAGCTATACGCGGGTGAAGCGCCCCTTATCGTGGAACTGAAAGCAACTGCTAAAAACCATGCAGCCCTGTGCAAGACTACCTGCGATATGCTTGCTAAGTACAATGGCGCTTATTGCGTGGAGTCTTTTGATCCCCGCTGTGTAGCTTGGTTAAGAAAGAATCGCAAGGAGGTTATCCGTGGTCAGTTGACGGAAAACTTCTTTCGTTCCAACAGTAAATTGCCAGGTGTTGTGAAGTTCTTGATGAAGTATAATTTCTTCAATGTGGCTACCCGCCCGGACTTCATTGCATACCGGTTTGCAGACCGGAAGAATATCAGCAATTTTCTGTGCAGAAAGCTGTGGGGTCTGCAAGGCGTCACCTGGACGATCCGCACAAAAGAAGATTTTGATACAGCTGTAGCAGAAGGCTGGATTCCAATTTTTGAAAACTTTGAACCATAAAAAAGTCCCCATAAGGGGGCTTTTTTATGCGAAATATTCTTCAATTTGCTTCTTATGTTCCTTGGTTAACTGGCATAGAGGCAGACGGCAGTCGCCACAATCGTAGCCGATGCATTTCATGGCAGCTTTTGCAGGAATGGGGTTGACCTCACAGAAAAGCAGATCAATCAAAGGAAGAAGTTCCCGCTGCAATTCACCAGCTATTTTATAATCTCCTTTTAAAGCTGCTGCGCACATTTCCTGGGTTTCCTCTGGATACACATTGGAAAGAACAGAAATCACCCCGGAAGCCCCACATGCGATTGCCGGAACGATTTGGTCGTCATTGCCGGACCAAATAGTAAAGCTTTGTCCACAGGTCTGCCGAATCCGTAAAATCTTTGTAATATCGTTGCTGGCTTCTTTGACACCAACAATGTTAGGAACACGGGATAACCGCTGATAGACAGATACGGGAATATCCACGCCGGTGCGTGTTGGTACATTGTAGAGAATGATGGGAAGGCTGACCCGGTGGGCTATGGAAAGGTAGTGGGCGATGAGCCCGTCCGGCGTAGCCTTGTTGTAATAGGGTGTTACCACCAGCAAAGCATCTACACCGGCTTCCTCGGCGGCAACACTCAGCTCAATTGCGTGTTCTGTGGAATTAGTTCCTGTGCCAGCGATGATGGTGCCGCTGTCGCCAACATAGTCTTTGCAACGGTGAAACAAAGTGATTTTTTCAGTATCAGAAAGGGTAGGGGACTCGCCGGTTGTTCCGCTGATAACTACCGCTGAAATACCTGCATCTATCTGCCTGCGAAGCAGTTGCTCCATCATCGGATAGTTGACCTTACCACCTAAAAAGGGTGTTACCAGGGCTGTACAAGCGCCCGTGAAAACTGGTTTTGTCATAAAAACACACCTCCAAACCAATCTATGCAGAATGAAGATGTTTTGCTTGTTGCAAATTGCGGAAAAATGCTCTATAATTACATAGTTAATTTTGGATTCGGAGGGTGTTTGTTTGAAAACCCGTGATTTTTGGTATGACCTGCCGGAGGAACTGATTGCACAGACCCCTCTGGAGCAAAGAGATACATCCCGGCTTTTGGTGTTAGACAGAGAAACCGGTGCTGTCAGCCATAAGCATTTTTATGATATTTTAGATTTCTTGAAGCCCGGTGATTGCCTGGTGATGAACGATTCCAGGGTTTTGCCGGCAAGACTTTTGGGCCACCGTCCCACAGGCGGCGCAGTGGAACTGCTGCTGTTAAAAGATCTGGGGAGTAAGAAGTGGGAGTGCCTGGCAAAGCCCGGCAGAAAGCTCCGTGAGGGCCAGGAAGTGGTTTTCGGCAATGGAGAATTGACGGCAGCCATCCTGGAAGTGAAAGATGATGGCAACCGGGTAGTGGAATTCCACTTTGAGGGTATTTTTCTGGAAGTCTTGGAGCGGCTGGGCAAGATGCCTTTGCCACCTTATATTAAGGCGGAGCTTGCCGACCAGGAGCGGTATCAAACCGTATACAGCCGGGAAGTGGGTTCTGCAGCAGCTCCAACAGCAGGCTTGCATTTTACACAGGAATTACTGGATAAAATCCGGAATAAGGGTGTGAAAACCGCCTTTGTGACCCTACATGTGGGCCTCGGTACGTTTCGTCCGGTAAAAGCAGAGGAAATTTCCGAGCATCATATGCACTCCGAGCTTTGTATGATGAGTAAAGAAACTGCTGATTTGCTGAATGAAACCAAAGCCGCCGGCGGACGGGTGATTTGCGTGGGAACCACTTCTTGTCGCACGTTGGAATCCTTGGTTAATGAGAACGGCACATTTGCGGAAAAATCCAAATGGACGGAGATATTCATATATCCTGGCTATCAGTTCAAGGCGATGGACGGACTGATTACCAATTTCCATCTGCCGGAGAGTACACTTGTAATGCTGGTGTCTGCCTTTGCAGGACGGGAAAATGTGCTGTCAGCCTATGAACAGGCGGTGCAGGAGCGGTATCGCTTCTTCTCTTTCGGCGATGCAATGTGCATATTATAGGAGATAAAAGATGTTTGAATTGTTAAAAACAGAGGGCAAAGCACGGCGGGGTGTGTTTAGCTGTGCCCACGGCACGGTGCAAACCCCGGTGTTTATGAATGTTGGCACCCAGGGCGCGATTAAGGGTGGTTTGAGCGCAAAGGATTTGAAAGATATTGGTTGTCAGGTGGAATTGAGCAATACCTACCATCTGCATCTGCGGCCCGGTGATGAACTGGTTAAGGAATGTGGCGGTCTGCATAAGTTTATGACCTGGGACGGCCCAATCCTGACCGACTCCGGTGGATTCCAGGTGTTCAGCCTGGCATCGCTGCGAAAGATCAAGGAGGAGGGCGTTACCTTTGCATCCCATATTGACGGCCACAAGATCTTTATGGGTCCGGAGGAGAGTATGCAGATCCAGTCTAACCTGGGTTCGGATATCTGTATGGCATTTGATGAGTGTGTAGAGAATCCTGCGCCCCGGGAGTATGTGAAGCAGAGCGCTGACCGCACATTCCGCTGGCTGGAACGCTGCAAGGCAGAGAATGCCCGTCTGAATGCATTGCCGGATACTGTCAATAAAGAGCAGATGCTTTGGGGTATCAACCAGGGTGGCACCTATGCGGATATCCGCGTGGATCACATGAAGCGTATTGCTGAACTGGATTTGCCCGGTTACGCCATTGGCGGCCTTGCAGTAGGTGAAACCGCGGAGGAGATGTATGACATCATTGAGGCGGTAGAACCCCATATGCCTGCGGACAAGACCCGGTATCTGATGGGCGTGGGTACACCTACCAATATCATTGAAGCGGTTGCCCGTGGTGTGGACTTCTTTGACTGCGTTATGCCTGCCCGCAATGCCCGCCACGCAAGACTTTTCACCTGGCAGGGCGCAATCAATTTGAAAAATGCCAAGTATGCCAAGGATCTTTCTCCCATCGATCCGGAATGTGATTGCCCTGTGTGTCGGCGTTACTCCAAGGCATATATCCGCCATCTGTTTGTGGCTGAGGAAATGCTGGCAATGCGTCTTTGCGTTATGCACAATCTGTATTTCTACAATAAATTGATGGAAAAGATCCGCAATGCCCTAGATAATGGTACATTTGAGCAGTTCAGATGTGAACATTCTGAGAAATTAAGCCGCAGAATCTAAAATGTGCTTGCAATTTATGGGAATAATGCTATAATAGTCACGATATTAATAGGAAAAGGAGTTAATCCAATGTTACTGTTCTTAGAAGAAACTGCGCCCCAGGCGAATCCTGCAGGCGGTTTGATTAGCATGCTGCCTATGTTGCTGATTATGGTGGCTCTATTCTACTTCATGCTGATTCGTCCTGAGAATAAGCGTAAGAAGGAAGCTGAGCAGCTGCGTTCTGCTGTGAAGAACGGCGATAAGATCACAACCATCGGTGGTATCGTTGGTACTGTTGTGGATGTGAAGAGCGATAGCTTTGTAATTGAAACCAGCGCAGACCAGGTTCGTATGGAGCTGATGAAGTGGGCTCTGTCCACCAATGAAACTGCTGACGCAGCGGCTAAGGAAGAAGCGAAGAAGAAGCAGGAAGCTAAGGCTAAGGCCAAGGCTGCCAAGAAGGCTGCTAAGGAGAACAACTAATAACGAAAAGAGCTTCGGTTAAACCGAAGCTCTTTTTCTTTTCCATTCGTTCCAAAGTCGTACAAGCGTGGATATCATCAAAATGCCAACAGCAATTACACCGGCAATGGCAATAGTTTGCTTTCCTGTATCGGTAAAGCCGGACATATCACCCATTACCAGGCAGTTGGTAGTATAATAAATACCAGAGCCGGGTATCAGTGGGAAAATGGAAACAACAAGGTAGGAGATGGCGGGATATTTGCGTATCCGGGCCATTGCCTCTGCATAGGTTGCAGCGCTCAAAGCAGATAAGAAATAGCACATGGTTTCACTACAGCCATAATGAGCCGCTACACAGAAAATACCCCAGGAAACAGCACCGCCAAGGGCGCACAGAAGGATTCCCGGTCCGTGAATATTGAATATGAAGGAAAAACCGATGCAGCCTATAAAGGCGGCTATGCACTGTATGATCCAGCTGTAGGACTGAGTAGGGGAGTTGACCATCATTTCGCCCAGCACATTGGAAAGATTCCAGGCAGCGCCCGTACCCAGTGCGATTGCGGCTGCGATCAGCAGTACCTGTACGATGCGGTTGATGCCAGAGTTTGTATCGCCGAAAATAATATCCCGCATTGCGTTGGTGAAAAGCAGTCCCGGCACTAAGATCATCAACGTGCCGATAATAACAGCGTCCGTATTGTTAGCCAAACCCAATACGCTGGTGATATTACCGCCGACTGTCATAATAAAGGCGCAGACGATTGTCTTAAAGAATTGGTTTGTGCCAAATTTGCCAAAGAAATGATCGCTTAAACCCACGAGCAGTCCGCACAGAGCAGCACAGAACGCGTCCAATAAGGTTCCACCGAAAAATACCGCAAAGCCGGCAGCACCCAAAATATTGCCCAAAAGATAAAGGGGCAGCTTGTATTTGATTCTGGATTGGTGTGTTTCCTGCAGCCATTGCAGCGCGGTTTCCGGATCGGGCCTTTGGGAGCAGATACGCCTGCTCAAATTGCTGTAGCGTTCTACTGCATCCAAATCGTTTCCGTGGAAGCCTATTCGTTTCATACGGGTGATGGCCTTGCCGTCAGGTGTTTTGATACTGACAGTCATACAGTTAGTGATGGCAAATACCTCAGAATCAATTCCATAAGAAGCTAAGATGCGATTGATACTTTCTTCAACGCGAAAAGTCTCAGCACCGCTCATTGCCAGATTATATCCCAAGTCCGTTACAAGATCCAATAAAATATCGTAATCCATAAGGAAGCCTCTTTTATATTTGATATATTCAAGTATAGCATACCGCCCCGAAAATACAAGTCAAAACCGCCGGAAATCAATTCCGGCGGTATAGAAGATTATTTTTTAACGAACAGTACACCCAATGTGCCGGGTCCACAGTGACAGGAAACGGTGCAGCCTGCCATTGTCCAGTAGATATTTTCAAAATCTGCGTATTCGGTTACCGCGGCTTCCACGGCTTTCAAGCATTCGTCAGAAACCGGTGTGCGGGTAATGAACAGGTGTTTTTTGTCAAGATCGTCTCTGTTTGCCAGGCGATCCTTTACATAGCTGGCAAGACTTTTGGCATAATTGCCGCGGTACTTCTTCACTACACCCATTTTGCCGTCCTTAACCTCAATGCAGGGTTTCAGACCAAGCAGGTTTGCGCCCAAGGCGACGACAGCTGTGCAACGACCGCCTTTGACCATATAATCCAGCCTGTCAAGCAGGAAGCTTGCTTCCACTTTGGGGGTAAAAGCGTTTAATTTTTCTTTGATTTCCTCCAAAGAGGACACAGAATCAGCTAATTCACAGGCTTTCAGCACCACCAGACCCTGGCCGGTGGACAGATTGCGTGAGTCGATCACAGCCACATTATCAAATTCTTCGGCGGCCAGACTTGCATTTTGATAGCTGGAGGAAAGCTCGGAGCTGATATTGATGTGAACCACAGCATCGTATTTATTGGCAAATTCTGCAAAGCGCTCCTGGTAATCAACGACGCTGATCGCAGCAGTAGTGCAAAGATTGCCTCCTGCGGCTACATGGGCAAAAATCTCATCGGTAGTGATTGTAACACCGTCGGAATATTCCTGTTCGTCTTTAATAACAGTGAGGGGTACAACAGTGATGTCATATTTTTCAAGCAGATCTTTTGAAAGATCGCAGGTGCTGTCAGACAAAATTTTAATCTTCATTTTATAATCTTTCTCCTTTGTGTGTACTTGCAATCGGATTATAATTTTGTTAAAATAGTAACATAAAATTGAATGATTGTCAATTCGGAAAGTATATATGGAGTGATTGGGATGGAACTGAAATTTGATGTTACGGGTATGACCTGTGCGGCTTGTTCTGCCCGTGTGGAAAAAGTTACCGCCAAGGTTCCCGGGGTTACCAAGGCTGAAGTGAATTTGCTTGCAGGAAAAATGGTGGTTGAAGCAGAGAACGCTGACATTGCAGAGGTGATTATTACAGCAGTGCAGGATGCCGGATACGGCGCCAGCCAGTCCGGCAAGCAGACAGCAAAAAAACCAAAAACAAACAACGATTTGAAACAGATGAAGCTGCGCATTATTGGCTCTGCCATTTGCCTTTGTATTTTAATGTATTTTACGATGGGGCATATGGTGGGTCTGCCTGCACCTGGTTGGTATCATGGCCCTGAAAATGCGGTTGTTGCAGCGCTGCTGCAGCTTTTCCTCACACTGCCGGTAGTGTACTTGAACAGGGTCTATTATATAAAGGGTTTTAAGGCTCTTTATCATCGCGCACCCAATATGGATTCCTTAATTGCAGTGGGTTCTGCTGCAGCGTTGGTCTACGGTATTGTGGCACTCTTTGTGATGGCTTATGCATCCGGTCACGGTCAGTGGGAAATTGTCAGTAAATACCGGGAAAACCTGTATTTTGAATCGGCTGCGATGATCCTAACGCTGATAACTCTGGGTAAATTCCTGGAAACAAGAGCAAAGGGAAAAACGGGTGATGCCATCGCTGCGCTGCTGGATCTGCGGCCTAAAACTGCAGTTGTACGCCGCGACGGTGTTGAATTGACTGTAGCATTAGAGCAAGTTCGTGTGGGTGATATTGTGATCGTTCGTTCCGGCAGCACAATACCGGTTGACGGCACAGTTTTGTCCGGTCGTGCTGCGGTGGACCAGAGCGCACTGACAGGTGAGAGTGTTCCCGTTGAGAAGAATTTAGGCGACACTGTGGCTGCTGCTACCATTAACAAAGAGGGTTATTTGGAGATTCGCGCTGACAAGATAGGTGAGGATACCACACTCTCCCAAATCGTGCGGATGGTAGAAGAGGCTGGCGGCTCCAAGGCCCCCATAGCCCGCCTTGCGGATAAAATTGCAGGTATATTTGTGCCTGTCGTTATGACGATCGCACTGCTTGCGCTGGTTGTATGGCTGATAGCGGGCGCATCTTTGGAATTTGCGTTAAACACCGCAATTTCCGTGCTTGTGATCTCCTGTCCCTGTGCGCTGGGATTAGCGACCCCTGTGGCAATTATGGTAGGTACCGGCAGAGGTGCCGGGATGGGTGTACTGTTTAAAAATGCGGAGGTTTTGGAAAATCTCCACAAGGTCGATACTGTTGTATTGGACAAGACCGGAACACTGACGCAAGGTATTCCCGGCGTTACCGATGTTTTGCCCGACTGTGTGGAAGAAACGGAACTTCTGACGATTGCGGCTTCTCTTGAAGCCCGGTCTGAGCATCCGTTTGCAAAGGCAATTTTGGATAAAGCCGGATCGTTAAATATGCTGACGGTGGAAGATTTCCGGGTGCTACCCGGACAAGGTGTTACCGGCATCATTAACGGTGAACAGATTTATGGCGGAAATGCCAAACTGATGGAAGAACTGGGGATCTCTGTACCCGATTATGCAGATTTGACAGCAGAAGGGAAGACGCCTTTATATTTTGCATCCGCAAAGCGCTATTATGGTGCAATTGCTGCGGCGGATCAGCTGAAAAATGATTCGATAGATGCTGTGAAACGATTGCAAAAACAGCATTTGCAGGTGGTAATGCTCACCGGTGACAATGAAAATACCGCTAAGGCGATTGCGGGTGCGGCCGGAATCAAAGAGGTAATATCCGATGTTTTGCCGGCAGACAAGGCCGGTGCAGTTTCTGCTCTGCAGCAAAAGGGCCATCGTGTTTTGATGGTTGGTGACGGTATCAATGATGCTCCGGCTTTGGTTACAGCCGATGTGGGAATGACCGTTGGTTCCGGTACGGATATTGCGGTGGAATCTGCCGATGTGGTGCTGATGCATAATTCTCTTACAGGGATTGCCGATGCCATCGCGCTTAGTAAAGCAACCATTCGCAACATAAAGGAGAATCTGTTTTGGGCATTTTTCTATAACTGTCTTGGAATCCCTGTAGCAGCCGGCTTGCTGTATCCGGCGTTTGGCGTGCAGTTGAGTCCTATGCTTGGTGCGGCAGCTATGAGTATGAGCTCTGTTTTCGTTGTGTCTAATGCGTTGCGTCTGCGCTTTTTTAAGGCGAAAAACAAGGAAGTTTTGGAAGAAACGAAGGAGGAAATTAAAATGGAAGTAGTTATCAAAGTTGAAGGAATGATGTGTCCGCATTGCAAGGCCCGCGTGGAATCCGTTTGTAAGGCTGTTGCCGGCACACAGGATGCAGTTGTGGATCTGCAGGCAAAGACTGTGACCGTAACCGGAAATGCAGATGTGGAGGCACTGAAAAAAGCTATTACAGAAGCGGATTACAAGGTGGTTGAATAAGTCCGTTTTATTACTCTTATGTAGTTTTATACTTAAGCCATACAAACCAAGGAGGTATGGCTTATGTATTCCATTCGTTATGTTAGCGGTCATGTTCAGGTGTATGATCAGAAAGGGCAATTCCTGTTTTCTGCCGACACAGAGCGGGAAGCCAGAGAGGAACTGAAGGAGTATGCGGAATCTGCGGCTTGATATTTGCTATGAGGGAACCCGATACCGGGGTTGGCAGCGCCTTTCTGGTACTGACAATACCATTCAGGCAAAATTGGAACAAACCCTCAGCAGAATTTTAGGCGAACCCATTGAAATATCCGCCAGCGGTCGCACCGATGCGGGAACTCACGCGAAGGGACAGGTTGTAAGCTTTCACTGCCAAAGCACAATGCCCTGTGAGGAAATTCTTTTCAAGCTTCGCAGTTATTTGCCGGAGGATATCGGCATATATTCCTGTAAGAACGTGTCCCCTCGGTTTCATGCCCGTTTGAACGCAAAAACAAAAACCTACACCTACCGGTTGTGGAACAGTGAAGAGCCCTGTGTATTTGAGCGAAAATTCGTCCATATTGATCCCCGACCAGTGGATATGGATGCGATGCTCCGGGCATCAAGGGACTTTTTGGGACAGCATGATTTTTCTGCATTTTGTGCTAATAAGCATATGAAAAAGTCAACTGTCCGTTATATCGAAAGTTTTAGTATTGAAAGACTGGAAAACGAGATTCGTTTTACTGTCACCGGTAACGGATTTTTGCACCACATGGTTCGAATTATGGTGGGAACGCTGCTGGAGATCGGTAGGGGAGAGCGCACTGCGGATTGTATTCCTGCTTTGTTTGGCGCAAGCCGTGCTGACTCCGGCGAACTGATCCCGGCCTGTGGCCTGTGCCTTATGGAGGTAACATATTGAACATACAGATTTTTGGAAAAAGCAAATGCTTTGATACGAAGAAAGCAGAGCGGTATTTTAAGGAGCGGCGCATTAAATACCAAATGGTGGATCTGATTCGGTTTGGTTTATCCGGCAAAGAATTTGATGCGGTGCTTCGTGGTGTGGGCGGCATTGATAACTTGATCGACTGGGACGGGAAAAGCCAGGAGATCACTTTGATGAAATATATGGATGATGTCCGGGCCAAGGAAGATAAGGTCTTTGACGACCCGGCATTGATGCGAACGCCCATCGTGCGTAACGGCAAGCAGGTAACAGTGGGCTATTGCCCGGAAGTATGGGCTCAATGGGAATAACACAAAAGCAGTTTCTCAAAAGAGAAACTGCTTTTTTCTTGCATATTTTGAAAAGTGGTGCTATGATAGGAGGAAACAATGATAAAGGTATTGGATGCTGTCAACGGTTTTGTGTGGGGCGTACCGGGGCTTCTCTTAATTCTGTCTGTGGGTATCTTGCTGAGTATACGGACAGATTGGGTTCAGTTGCGAATGTTTCCGGCGGCGCTCAAGGCTTTCCTGTTATCCTTGCGGAAATCGGACAATAAGGGCGTATCTTCCTACAAAGCCTTGTGCACAGCTTTGGCTGCCACTGTTGGCACAGGGAATCTTGCCGGTGTGGCAGGTGCGATTGCATTGGGTGGTCCCGGCGCTGTGTTTTGGATGTGGATATGCGCGTTTCTTGGAATGGCAACGAAATTTGCGGAAGCAGTTCTTTCTGTTCGCTACCGGGTAAAAGGAAACGACGGAACCTATATGGGCGGACCGATGTATATCGTCCGGCAGGGTATGGGCAAAAAATGGCAGCCTCTTGCAGGTATCTATTGCTTTTTCGGTGTCGTTGCGGCCTTCGGCGTTGGTTCTGCTACCCAGATCAATACGGTTTTGGGCGGCATTAACGGCGCTGTCAGATCCCTGGGCGGCCATGAATCAGACTTTATGAATCTGCTAATTGGAATTGCACTTGCGATTCTCTTGGTTCTGGTGCTTCTTGGCGGCGCGAAGCGTATTGGTTCGGCAGCGGCGTTCTTAGTTCCTTTTGCATCTTTATTTTACATTTTACTATGCATTGGTGTGTTGGTACTTCGGGCGCAAGCAATACCCAACGCATTTGCTGCTATTATGACCGGAGCATTTGATCCCAAGGCTGTAACAGGTGGTGTAATAGGCTCTATATTCATTGCCCTGCGTGTTGGTGCATGCCGCGGTGTGTTTACCAATGAGGCAGGTATGGGAACTGCCGGCATAGCCCATGCATCAGCGGAGGTGTCCCATCCAACGCAACAGGGGCTTATGGGAATTATGGAAGTGTTTATCGACACCATTGTGATCTGCACAATGACTGCACTTGTAATTTTGTGCAGTGGTATTTCGATTCCCTATGGACAGGATCTTGGAATACAGATCACAGCCAATGCATTTTCGGAGATTTACGGTAGCTGGGTGCATATACCCTTGGCATTTACTTTGTGTTGCCTGGCCTTTGCCACAATAATCGGCTGGGGATTATATGGAACGCGATGCGCCCAATTCCTGTTTGGAGAAGCTGCTTGGAGAAAGTTTGTCTTTCTGCAAGCTGGCTCTGTTATTTTAGGCGCTGTGTTGAGTACGGGCACAGTTTGGTCGCTTTCCGAGATTGCAAACGGGCTAATGGCGATTCCCAATCTGGTAGTTTTGCTATATTTTTCCCCTGAGCTTGTAAAGCTCACTGTAGATTATAAAAATAATGGCACGATAGTTGCCACAGGAGGTACTTATGAAGATTTCTATCAATGCAAACCGCTGCGAACCCTCTCCAATGCGAAAGTTCCACCCGCTGGCGGTAAAAGTAAAGGAGGATGGCAAAAAGATTTACCATCTGAATATCGGCCAGCCCGACATTCCCACCCCGGCAGCATTTTATGAGGCGACCCGTGCTTTTGATAATAAGACCCTTGCATACGAGGCCTCTCCTGGCAATCCTGCTTTGATCGATGCTATTCGTAAGTACTATGCCAAGCTGGGAATTTCCCTGGATGCCGATGATATTTTCATTACAACCGGCGGCAGCGAGGCTCTGCTCTTCACTTGCTTAAGTATTCTTGACCCCTATACGGAAGTGATTATCCCCGAGCCATACTATCCTAACTATACCACCTTTGTTCATGCTGCCGGTGGCGTTATCCGCGCCCTGCACACTACTCCGGAGGAAGGTTATCGCTATGCTTTCCGGGATCGGATCGAAAAGCTGATCACCAAGAATACCCGGGCAATTATGATTACCAACCCCGGTAACCCCACCGGTGTCGTACTGAGCCGGGAAGAGATGCGTATGATTGCCGATGTTGCAAAGGAACACGATTTGTTCCTGATCAGCGATGAGGTCTACCGTGAGTTCTGCTACGACGATAAATACGGCATTCCCAGCATGGGCCGTTTCACCGATATTGACGATAATTTGGTTATTGTTGACTCGGTGTCCAAGCGGTTCTCTTCCTGTGGCGCAAGAGTCGGCTGCGTGATCACCAAGAACAAAGAACTGCAGCAGGCAATTTTGAAGTTCTGTCAGTCCCGTTTGTCCGTTGCTACTTTGGATCAGGTAGGCGCCACTGCGCTGTATTCTGTGGATAAGGAATTTTTCGTACAATCCAAGGCTGAGTATAAAAAGCGCAGAGATACTGTGGTGCAGGGACTTCGTGATATTCCCGGTGTCCTTGTTGAGGAGCCTATGGGTGCGTTCTATGTAATGGCACAGCTTCCGGTAGATGATGCGGATAAGTTTCAGCGCTGGCTCTTAACAGCTTTTTCCGATAATGGAGAAACTGTGATGTTTGCTCCCGGCGCGCCGTTCTATGAAACCCCCGGCAGCGGTATCAATGAAGTCCGTATTGCCTATGTCCTTGAACAGAAGGAATTGCAGCGGGCAATGGAACTGCTGGGCAAGGGTATTGCCCAGTACCGCAAGGAACAAATGGGTCTGTAATGATATAAGATAAAGCCCGGTTTGGATTTTCCAAACCAGGCTTTTTGTTATTGTGTAGAACTAATCTTCAACAGCCTGAAACTTGCTGTCCATGCAGTAATATGCTACCACATAATGCACAAAGGCGATCAGTAAAAAGACGGCGTCAATAATCGTGATGATGTTAATGGTTTTTAGCGGCATATCCGGCATCATAACCATTAAGATCAGACTCACAAACAGAATCGTCGTGCAAATTTTTCCGCTAAGCAGTGCGCCTTTGAGCATAATACCCTTGCGCAACCGAAGACTGCCGGCAATCAACTGAAAACCCTCCTTCATCACAAACAGACCGATCAGGTACCAAAGCAGGGTGTTCTTAACCTTCAAAGCCAAGCAAAGGATCAAGGTAAATTGCGTCAACTTGTCAGCCAGTGGGTCAAGCACCTTTCCCAAAGAGGTGATCATATTGAAATGTCGGGCAATTTTACCGTCGATCATGTCCGTCAGACAGGAAACGGCCAAAATACCGGCAGCCAAATAATAATCTGTTGCCGACCGTGCGTTTAGATAGATGGTCACATAAACAGGTATTAAAACCAAGCGCAGCAAACTCAGCAGGTTCGGAATTGAGCATATGTCTTTTTTCCAATCCTTGATAAACATTGAAACTTCCTCCGAGTATAGTTGCCAGCTTAATAAAGTAATTATATCCCATTTTTAATCTAAATCAAGAGCATTTTATGGGAAATCGAAAAAATTTAACAATTATTCAAAATTATTACGTTTGTTAGCTTGCTTGTGGGCGCTCAAAGTAAATTGCTTTGAAAGAAACCTCCAGGTGATTTTATCCAGTTCACCGGTAGGAGGCAGACCGGCTAAAAGTTGGAAGGCAGCAAGGGCCTGGCTGGTGGGATCGTCCAGAACGCCATTGTGATCCGGCGGAGAGATGGTTGGATTGTCATTGGATAGCTGTGTAAGTATGCTTTGCAGCAGATAAATATACGCGTTGCTGTCACCCAAGCGAAAGACCTCGCCCGGCTCCATAATGATCTCAATAGATTCTGCAGGACTAATACGAATGAGAGCAGGCTCGTAAATGCTAACTATCTGATCCCAAGTAGCCTGGTCGGTGATGCCGGTGACCGGCAAACCGTATTGTCGCTGAAATGCAGAAACAGCCTGCATAGTTGTCGGACCGTATACACCGTCCGGTACAACTGTCGGCAGCCGTGTGTCTTCCTCGGCAATTACCCGGAGCATTGTCTGCAAACTGCGAATGGGCTGCTCAACAAAAGATTCACCCGGTCTCATCGTACCACCTCCTGTCGGACGGAATCCTGTCCGCCGATACTCAAATTACGGCCGGGGAATTGGGTCATTGTTGTTGATCTTGCGTAATTGGACCTTTGAGAATTTGCGGGATTTCCGTTTCTTCTGAAATTACCCACAGGCCGGACAGCGCCTGCAGGTGCAGTAGCTTCCGGGGAGCGGGGGAAGGTTTCGCCGCTGCGAAGTGTCGTGTTCTCAATTCCGGAGAACTGGTCATAGATCTCGTCCCAGGTGGCTTCACCAACGACCCCTGTTTCCGGAAGCCGAAACCGCCGTTGCGCAGCCAACACCGCTGCGCGGGTAGCCTGCCCAAAAATGCCATCTACAGAAACAGGCGGCATCTCGGGAATATAAGCGGAGAGAACAGATAGCATATACTGTAGCTGCCGTACCTTATCACCTGTATCTCCTGTTTGCAAGGCGTTAGGTGCAGACCAGTTGATGGCATAGAATTGCTGCCCCTGACTGCGAAGTTCAGAAAGGGAAGTAACAGCAGTATATAGCCGTACGATCTCATACCAAGTAGCGGGGCCCACAATTCCGTCCGGAGAAAGACCGAAAATCTGCTGAAATGCCCTGACTGTAGCTTCGGTGCGTGGGCCAAAGATCCCATCTGCAGCTGGAATTTTAGGGATTGCCGGGTAATTCTGTGCTATCCGGTTTAAGGACACCTGTATTACAACAACATTGGGCCCGGTGCTGCCTACACGCAGCGGTGTTCCGGGATAAGATGAGGTAATGCCTCGGATTGGTGCGTTGAGAACTGTTTCCACATCACCGTAATAACTGCGGAGGATCTGGGTAGAGTTATAGCCCTGTTGGGCAAGGTTTTGGCTGCCCCATTGGCTAAGTCCTTCACAGGTGACTGTGGTACCGTTGCAGAATTTTGCGGCCAGTGGCTCTACAAATCCCGGTCTGCGCAGATAGTCGTTAAAGAGTTCGTCGACCAATCGGGAGATGTTTTCAAAGAAAGCCCGCCCCTTCACAAAGTACTGATCATAAGCAGTAGAATTTGTGATATCAAAATCATAACCGCGGCTACGGTAAAATTCCGTATATACCCGGTTTAGCGCAAATGAAGTAATGGCTAAAATATTGGCACGCAGTGCGCTTTCGTCCCAGGTAGGATATATCTCGCTGGAGGCTACATTTTTAACATAGTCCGCAAAGGAAACAGTGACATTTTCTGCATTGGACGACGGTGCGCCTAAATGCACGGTGATCCGCTGGGGTACAAAAGGTGTTACTGTTGGCATAAGTTACCCTCCCTAAAGATTTTGGGACGGTGTTGGAAACACCTCCAATTTATTAAAGGATTGGGGGAGCTCCGAAAGAGGAATCATCTCTAAATTTTGCACCGTAGTAGTGCCGGGAAATATTTGCAGATTTTCAATTTCAATTGCTTCGTAGCCGTTTAGACGGGCGTATAAATTTACCACTGCAAAGGGGATGATGCCAGTGTTGGGGCTTTGACCGGAAGTAACATTCGGTGCCGCAATCTCGATTGGCGCATCCAACAAGCCGTTCCGGTTCGTCAGACGCAGGGCAATCGCTCCACCGCTGGCATCGGTGACGGAAACGGCAACATCCCGCAGTGGAATTTGCGCATAGCTTGTGTAAGCGTGAACCTGTATGTATCCTGAATCAGCCAGAATATCTCCTCCTTTCATTTTTCTTTCTTATGCTATGCTGACAGCGTAAAAAAGTTCCAGGGGTTTACAGAAACCCCTGGAGCTGATGATTGTTTGCTTCTTCAATATCAATGAGTCGCTGTGCCAACGCATTGACCTGCCGATCTGAGGGTGGGAACTGGTTTAAATTTTTGAAGCCTTTGATGATACCTCTGGTGTTGCCACGGATCATCATTGCTGCAGCCTTTGAATCCAGCTCACCATAGCTTAACTGTGTGCGAGTCATCATGTAGGCCATACTTTTGATTGCTGGATTGAGCTCTTTCAGTTCCCAGCCGCGTTCTTTGGCTATGCCGTGGGCTTCTTGCTCAATTGCGTCATATTCACGCAATTCATTTCTCAGTTCAGTACGCAGGCTGGGCTGCAGCGGCTCATTTAAGATACTGCGAATGCCGATTTGCCCCATTTGTGTTGTTTTCAGAATGGAGGAGAGGATGTCCTTGCTGCCTTTCATTTTCATCACCATAAATAATATGTCCGACGGGGGCAATATTTATGCACAATTTTGTGCCTGCAACATAAACTCATAGCAGGAAGGAGTTGTGATATATGTGTGCAATAGCCGGAATCCTGAATCTACCTTTTGATTCGCAGATTTTGGATACTTTGCTTCGCACGATGCAGCATCGAGGTCCGGATGGCACCGGTAGCTATATGCAGCGGCAATGCTGTCTGCTTCACAGTAGACTTGCCATCGTGGACCCGGAGGGCGGCGCGCAGCCAATGCAACTGTGCTGGTCCGGGGAGGAATATGTAATTACATACAACGGAGAGCTCTACAATACTCAGGAATTGCAAGATACTTTGCAGGCCTTGGGTCATGAATTTATAACCCGGAGTGATACAGAAGTTGTCCTGCATGCCTATGCTCAGTGGCAGGAGGGATGCGTTGAAAGATTTAACGGAATTTTTGCCTTTGGTGTTTGGGAAAAGAATAAAAAACGACTGTTTCTTGCCCGGGACAGGATGGGTGTCAAACCTTTGTTTTATACACAATTCTCCGGAGGACTGCTATTTGCATCAGAAATGAAAACATTACTTTCCTATCCCGGTGTTCCGGCACAGTTGGACAGGGAAGGGGCAGCGCAGATTATTTTGCTTGGTCCGGGACGAATTCCCGGTAGTGGCGTATTTAAGAACATATTGGAGCTGAAACCCGGCTGCTGCGGATTCTATACACAGGGTAAGTTAAGATGGTGGCAGTATTGGAAGCTACGGGACAGAGAGCATAAAGAATCCTTTGATGAAACAGCTGAATGTGTCCGCTGGCTTGTAACGGATGCCATTCGCAGACAGATGGTATCCGACGTCCCTCTTGGAACTTTTTTGTCAGGAGGTCTGGATTCCAGCCTGATTACAGCTATTTGTGCGGAAGAAATGCAAGGACAGTTGGATACGTTTTCTCTTGACTATGAAAACAATGATAAATTCTTTGTACCTGGTAAATTCCAACCCAATTCCGATAACAGCTATATTGCACTTATGCAGGAAAAACTGCAGTGCAGGCATCACTGGACCGTACTAAAACCTGTCAATTTAGTGGATGCGTTGAAGGAAGCTACTATCGCAAGAGATCTTCCCGGTATGGCTGATGTGGATTCGTCACTGCTGTTGTTCTGCAGAGAAATTCGAAAAGAAGTAAAAATGGCCCTTTCCGGGGAGTGCGCCGATGAGATTTTTGGTGGGTATCCCTGGTACCGGGATCCTGAGGTAAGGTCCTTTGCCGGTTTTCCCTGGGCACAAAACACGCAAGACAGAGCCAAACTGTTGCATAAGGATATATTATCCGCAATTGATCCGGAGAGCTTTGTGAACGAACAGTATCTCAAGACCATTTCCGAGTGCGATATTTTACCCGGTACAGATGCCACAGAGCGGCGGATGAAGGAAATGGTAAACTTAAATCAGCAATGGTTTATGCAGACGTTGCTTGACAGAAAAGATCGGATGAGTATGGCTTGCGGTCTGGAGGTTCGCGTGCCGTTCTGTGATTATCGGATCGCTGAGTATCTATACGGTGTGCCTTGGGAGTATAAAGATTATAACGGAAAAGAAAAAGGTCTTCTTCGTTATGCAATGGAAGGCATATTGCCCCAAGAGGTGCTTTGGCGGAAAAAGAGTCCCTATCCCAAGACCTACGACCCCGGTTATTTGAAAGCGGTCAGCGGCTTGATGCAGGAACTTTTACAGCGAAAGGATGCGCCGATTTACGGGATTATAAACCGGGATGCTCTGAAAAATCTGTGCAGCGCAGAATTGGCATGGCCATGGTACGGACAGCTCATGAAACTACCTCAAACGATTGCTTATATGCTGCAAATCAATTTCTGGTTGGAACACTACCATGTATCTATAATTTGATTGAAAACTCCCGGTAAAGCTGTCTTTGCCGGGAGCTTTTGATGGTTTTCTCCAAAAAGTTGCTTTAGCTAAGTGAAGTTTTGTAAAAAGTGATAATTTTTGGATTTCTTCTTGTTTTTTTGCGAAAAAGGTGTTATTATTTAAGGTACATTTGTACACTGCAAAAAGACACACAGTAAGGGGGAATTGCGTTGAAATATGTAATCGTACTTGCAGACGGTATGGCAGATTTGCCCATTGCAGAGCTTGGCGGCAAAACACCGATGGAGTTTGCTTCAACACCCTGTATGGACATTCTCGCCTCTGGTGGCACTGTGGGTTTGGCAAAAACTGTTCCCGACTCAATGAAGCCGGGCAGCGATGTGGCAAACCTGGCGGTGATGGGTTATAACCCATTAAACTGCTACTCAGGACGATCACCCCTGGAGGCGCTGAGTGTAGGTGTCTCAATGAAAGATACTGATGTAATATTCCGCTGCAATATTGTAACGGTGTCAGAGGATGAACCCTATGAGGAAAAGACCATTTTGGACCACAGCTCCGGTGAGATTTCCACCCAGGATGCAGACATTCTGATGGATGCTGTCCGGGAGGCTTTCCAGAATGAAGAATTTAAGTTCTATACCGGTACCAGCTATCGGCATATTACCGTTTGGGATCAGGGTGAAATTCTGGAGCTGGAGCCGCCCCACGATCATTTAGGTCAGGTGATTGGACCGTTCCTGCCGGAAAATCCTGTGTTCCGCGCGATGATGGAAAAGAGCTTTGAGGTTCTCAACAACCATCCGCTGAATATTGCCCGCGCACAGGCTGGCAAAAATAAGGCAAACTCACTTTGGTTCTGGGGTGCAGGTACAAAGCCCGCATTGCAAAACTTTAAGGAAAAGACCGGCCTTTCCGGCACAATGATCTCCGCTGTTGACCTACTGAAGGGTATTGCGGTGGGTGCCGGCATGCAGGTAGTTGAGGTCGAGGGTGCTACCGGCTCTTTGGACACCAACTACTTAGGCAAGGCTCAGGCTGCCGTAAAGGCGCTGCTGGAGGATGGACAGGATTTCGTCTATATCCATGTGGAAGCCCCGGATGAGATGGGCCACCAGGGCAATCTGATGCACAAGGTGCAATCCATTGCGGAAATTGATGAGAAAATCGTTTCCGTTGTGAAAAAGGCGCTGGATGATGCAGGGGAACCTTACAGAATGCTTGTTCTGCCCGACCATCCCACACCTATTTGTAAACGCACGCATACATCTGATCCTGTTCCTTATGTGCTGTACGACAGCACCAAGGTGCAGAAGAAAGTGGATGTTTTCTCAGAAAAGTCCGCTGAAGCCAGCGGCACCTACCAGAGCGAAGGTTATCGCTTATTAGAAGAATTTATCGTTTAGGAGGAAATAGAAATGGCAAGAGTTTATAATTTTTCTGCAGGTCCTGCTGTCCTGCCCGAGGAAGTTTTGAAAGAAGCAGCGGCAGAAATGCTGGATTATAAGGGAACCGGTATGTCCGTCATGGAGATGAGCCACCGCAGCAAGGCTTACCAGGAGATCATTGATGAGGCTGAGGCTGATTTACGGGATTTGATGAATATTCCCGATAATTACAAGGTTTTGTTCCTGCAGGGTGGCGCATCTCAGCAGTTTGCTATGATTCCCATGAACCTGATGAAGAACGGCGTTGCTGACTACATTGTCACCGGTCAGTGGGCAAAGAAAGCATACCAGGAAGCACAGAAATACGGCAAGGCCAATGCTGTGGCATCATCTGCCGACAAGACTTTCTCTTACATTCCCGACTGCTCTGACCTGCCCATCAGCGAGGATGCAGACTATGTGTACATCTGTGAGAATAACACCATTTACGGCACCAAGTACCATACCCTGCCTAACACCAAGGGTAAGATCCTGGTTTCCGATGTTTCCTCCTGCTTCCTGTCTGAGCCTGTGGATGTGACCAAGTACGGTATGATCTACGGCGGCGTGCAGAAGAATATCGGTCCTGCCGGTGTGGTGATCGCTATTATCCGCGAAGACCTTATCACCGAGGATGTGCTGCCCGGCACTCCCACTATGCTGCAGTACAAGATCCATGCTGACAACGGCTCTATGTACAACACACCTCCATGCTACGGCATTTACATCTGCGGTAAGGTGTTTAAGTGGTTGAAGAAAATGGGCGGCCTGGAGGCTATGAAGGCCCACAACGAGAAGAAGGCTAAGATCCTCTACGATTACCTGGACGAAAGCAAGCTGTTTAAGGGTACTGTTCGTAAGGAGGATCGCTCCCTTATGAATGTTCCTTTTGTTACCGGCAGTGAAGAACTGGATGCTGAGTTTGTTAAGGCCGCAAAGGCTGCCGGCTTTGAGAACCTGAAGGGCCACCGTACCGTGGGCGGAATGCGCGCAAGTATTTACAACGCAATGCCTATCGAGGGTGTTGAGAAGTTGGTGGAGTTTATGAAGGCTTTTGAGGCAAGCCATACCTAAGAAAAGAGGATAGATATGTTTCAGTATCATTATTTGAATAAAATTTCCGACAAGGGTACTGCCTTGTGGACAGACGAATTTGCAAAGACCGAAGAAATTGATAAGGCCCAGGCGGTTGTTGTGCGTAGCGCTGCTATGCACGATATAACCTTCGCTCCCGAGCTTTTGGCTATCGCCAGAGCAGGTGCAGGTGTCAATAATATTCCTTTGGACCGCTGTGCACAGGAAGGTATCGTGGTTTTCAACACCCCCGGCGCCAATGCAAACGGCGTTGTGGAACTGGCTCTTTGCGGCATGCTGCTGGGCAGCCGTGATGTTGTTGGTGGCATCAACTGGGTGCAGACCATCAAGGATACCCCCGATGTAGGCAAGCAGGTGGAAAAGGGCAAGTCCCAGTTTGCCGGTCATGAAATTGCAGGCAAGAGCCTTGGCGTTATCGGTTTGGGCGCTATCGGTGGTCCTTTGGCCAATGCTGCCATCAAGCTGGGTATGAATGTTTATGGCTGTGACCCCTTTATTTCCATTGATGCTGCTTGGCATTTGGACAGCAACATCATCCCGGTTAAGACCCGTGATGAGATTTATGCCAACAGTGATATTATTACCCTGCATGTGCCTTTGCTGCCCGATACAAAGGGTATGATTGACGCAGAAGCTATTTCCAAGATGAAGGACGGCGTTGTGATTCTGAACTTTGCCCGTGATTTGTTGGTTGACGACGATGCAATGGAAGAAGCACTGAAGTCCGGCAAGGTTCGCCGCTACATTACCGACTTCCCCAATGACAGAACTGCCGGTATGGAAGGCGTTGTGGCCATTCCCCACCTGGGCGCTTCCACTGAGGAGTCTGAGGATAACTGTGCCAAGATGGCTGTTAAGCAGGTGATGAACTACCTGAAGAACGGTAACATTGTGAACTCTGTAAACTTCCCCAACTGCGATATGGGCATCTGCTCTAAGGCAGCTCGTGTGACGATCCTGCACAAGAATATCCCCAATATGCTGAGTCAGTTCACCACTGTACTGTCGGAAGAACACATCAATATTTCTGATTTGGTGAACCGCAGTAAGGGTGATTATGCCTACACAATGCTGGATCTTGATAGCGTTCCTTCAAAGGCGGCCATCGAAAAGCTGACCAAGATCGAAGGCGTTATCCGGGTAAGAGAGATCGATAAATAAATAAAAATCAGCCACCGTTAGGTGGCTGATTTTTATTTACCAAGTTCTTGGTTTCGCTTATAGGCTGCGCAAACACAGTCGAGAACTGCTTGGTCAAAGTCTGCGGCCTCCAAGGCTCGTACACCGGCGATTGTGCTGCCTCCGGGGGAACAGACGTTGTTTTTGAGAACCTCGGGGTCTTCGCCGGTCTGTTGTACCATTTTGGCAGCGCCGATCATTGTTGCGGCTGCATAGGACAAAGCTTTATCCTGGGGAACGCCGCAGGCTGCCGCGCCCATGGCCAATGCGTTCATGAACATATACATATATGCTGGACCGCAGCCGGAAACCACACCGGCAGCATCGATCAGCTCCTCATCCAGCTTATCCCACTGACCGCAAGGAACAGTATCTGCCAGGAAGTCTGCTAACAAAGAATCGTCCACCAAATCATTATGGCAGTACAGAATCATACCGGAATTTACCATTACAGGCGTGTTGGGCATAATGCGAATGATGGGCAGGTGTGTGCCAATCAGTTCTTCAATTTTTGCTCTAGTTATGCCCGCGGCCATAGTAATTACCAGGGGCTTTTTCTCGGCAAATGCACTTTGCAAGGGTGCCAGTACATCGGCCATCACCTGAGGCTTGACAGCCAAAAAGACCCGGTCACAGGTGGAAACCACTGTCTGATTGTCACCACTCTTACATCCCAGTTCCTCTGCCAAAGCAGCAGCCTTCTCAGGGAAGAAATCCGACAGCATAATATCATTTGTACTGCAGGACAGTGCTCTTGCAATAGCGCCACCCATATTACCGCAACCAATAAATCCATATTTCATAATCTTACTCCTATCTGATATGGCCTTCGCCGGTGATAATGTACTTGTAACTTGTCAGCTCCTGCAGTCCCATAGGGCCTCTTGCGTGGAGCTTTTGTGTGGAAATACCCATCTCGCAGCCCAGACCAAACTCACCGCCGTCGGTAAACCGGGTGGATGCATTTACATAAACCGCAGCGCTGTCCACACAACTGGTGAAGATAGCTTTAGCCTCGTCGGAATTGGTAATGATGGCTTCACTGTGACCGGTGGAGTGTGCTGCAATATGTGCAACAGCTTCTTCAACACCGTTGACACATTTTACAGCCAAAATATAGTCCAGAAACTCTGTATCGAAATCTTGAGGACCGGCAGGCCTTCCGGGAATGATTTTGGCAGCGTTTTCATCCAAGCGCAACTCTACAGGCACAGAGCGCTTTGTAACAAGGCGATCGTAGAGCTTAGGTAAGAATTCTGTAGCGATTTCATTATCCACAAGCAGGACTTCCTCGGCGTTACAAACGCTGGGGCGGCTTGTCTTGGCGTTCTCAATGATGTTCAATGCCATATCCAGATCAGCGGACTTCTCCACATAGATGTGGCAGATACCGGTACCGGTGGCAATACAGGGAACAGTGGCGTTTTGCACACAGGCATTGATAAGACCGGCACCGCCCCGGGGAATCAGCAGATCCACAAATCCCTGAGCCTTCATCAGCGCTGTGGCGCTCTCCCGGGATGTGTCACCAACTAAGTTCACGGCATTCTCGTTGATGCCGGCTGTCTTTAACCCCATACGCAGAGCCTCTACAATGGCACTGGCGGAGCGGTAAGCCTCTTTGCCACCACGGAGGATGCAGACGTTACCGCTCTTTAGAGTGAGCGCAGCGGCGTCACTGGTTACGTTAGGGCGGCTCTCATAGATGATGGCAACCACACCAATGGGGGAAGAAACCTTCTTGATTTTCAATCCGTCTGCGCGGACATATTCGCTCAGCTGACGGCCCACCGGATCGGGAAGCTCAGCTACTTCACGAATACCTTTGGCCATACCGGCAATCCGATCTTCCGTCAGACGCAAGCGGTCCAGCATAACGGGGGAGATGCTGTTCTTAGCCTGCTCCAGATCGGCGGCATTGGCGGCAAGGATTTCTGCTTGCCGAGCGATTAAGGCATCTGCCATTGCAAGTAGGGCATTATTTTTTTGCACCGTGGACAGACGGGCAATTTCAGATTTTGCTGCTTTTGCAGCTTGCAGCATATTTGTCATAGCTTCTTCTCCGTAAAGGTGGTGCCAATGGCCTTACCGTCCATAATGGCATAAAGATTCTCCGGCTTTTCGCCGTTGCAGATGATCATATCGCAGCTGCAGGACATACAGATCTTGGCTGCTTCCAGCTTGGTAGCCATACCGCCGGTACCGAGGTTCGTGCTGCTGCCGCCGCCCAGGGCCAAAATCTGCTCATCGATGGTGTTGATAACAGGAATCAGCTTGGCATTGGGATCCTTGTGGGGATCGGCGGTGTACAGACCGTCAATATCGGACAAAAGCACCAGCTTGTCTGCTTTCACACTTTGCGCAACAATGGCAGCCAGGGTGTCGTTATCTCCAATGACGATTTCCTTGGTGGCAACAGTATCGTTCTCGTTAATAATGGGAATGGCATCCAGTTCCATCAAACGGGTGAGGGTGTTGCTGAAATTGTTGTGCCGAGTTTCATTTTCCACATCTTCACTGGTGATCAGCAACTGAGCGACGGTATGGTTAAACTCGCTGAACAGCTTATCATATACATACATCAATTCACACTGACCAACAGCGGCAGCTGCCTGCTTGGTGGGGATATCCTTGGGCCGCTCCCGCAGGCCCAATTTGCCGATGCCCATTGCAATAGCGCCGGAGGAAACCACAATTACCTGGTTGCCGGCATTCTTAATATCACTTACGATCTTGCACAACTCTTCTACCCGGCGGATGTTTAAGTGGCCGGTGGGGTAGGCCAGTGTGCTTGTACCGATTTTGATGACGATTCTCATGGGAAAACCTCCAAATAATACTTACACACATTATATAACAAAATTTTCCGTAAATAAAGAGAAAATTTTTGAATTTCGCTGAAAATGGAAAATGCTTAACCGATACGTCATTTTTATGAATTATATACAATAGGTGGAACTGTGAATTTGGGCGTTTTTCCTATGTGAAATCCTGTTTTTATTATGTTATAATGAAAGCACCAAGGGTGAGAGGTGAAGAGATGTTTCAACAGGGAGATTTTGTTGTTTATGGAATGCACGGTGTGTGCAGAATTCTGGGGCGGGAAGTTCGTCGAATTGACCGCAACAGCGTTGAGTACTATGTTCTGGAGCCGGTAAAGCATACCGATGATCGTTACTATGTGCCTACGCAGAATGCAGCAGCTGTATCAAAAATGAAACCGATTCTGAATAAGCAACAGTTGGACGAACTTCTTTCTTCACCGGAAACAACAATGAATGTGTGGATTGAAGACGAAAACCAGAGAAAGCAGAAATACCGGGAATTGATTACCGGCGGTGACAGAGTGGCACTGCTGTCAATGGTAAGAGCGCTGCACATTCACAAGGAAATCCTGTTGGCGCAGGAGCGGCGGCTACACCTGTGCGATGTGAATTTTCTGCGGGATGCAGAAAACTTGCTAGGCGAAGAGTTTTCCCTGGTACTGGGAATTGAGCCCAATGAGGTAGGTAATTATATTATAAACGCAATAAAAGAATGAGAAGGCTCTGCCCGATGGGCAGAGCTTTTTAGTTTTCCATCCGGATTTGCGGCTGGGTGTGGAGAGGGAAAACGGATACTTCGTAAGCATCCAAGTTAGTGTTGTACATCGATATACCGGTGATTTGCGAGTTTTCATAGGTGGTGTAATAATAGATTCCGGTATCGGTATTGCAGCAGCTTGTATAGATGGTTTTTTCGAAGGCGTTGCCTACCCTAGCGCAGCCTTCCTGCTGGGAAACAGATCCAAGAATGTGGAAAAACTGATTGATAGAAGCAGCATCATTTCCCTCGCATACAGAGTTCAGTTTTACAAATGCTGCTCTTACAAAACGGGAAGGGGAGGATAGATCACCGGGCAGTCCAATGGCGCCCATACCGCGACTGTACGGTGACAATCTACAGTTTGGAGCAAAGCGGTTTGTTGGTTCTTCACGGGTAAGATTCAGATATCCGGTCAGATTGTGCAGATGAAAATCAAAGGGAGGGTTGTTGGTTAACACACCCACAGGGTTTTCAAAAACTTGAATGCCGTCTACCATGGGTTCTACCACAAGGGAAGCATCCCGGTCAGCAATGATCCAATGCAAAGGTGACAACGGATAGTGATCGCTGTAAGCAATGTCTAACAAGTTCAAATTGCGTAATTTTTCTTTTGCTTGTGAGATGTTTTCGCAATCACCCAAAATCCAGGGAATAAATTCAAAGGGTGTGATATTATTCATTCTGGGTTTCACAGGCTGATATACGGCATTTCCCGGGAAATAGAGCCCTGCCATACTAAGACCCTTTTCATTTGTGCCGTCAAAATAGAGGGGATAACCATTGTCTGCAACGGCCATACCAATGATAGCATAATGCTTTTCCATCGATACAGATTTCCGAAAAGTAAATGGATAATTCCTGGGTGTGATGACGACGGCCTGACCGAACCCATATTCGAAATCCAAATTTCTGCCAAAATAGTGATCCTTGGTATGAAATGTAATAGCTGTGCACATATTATTTCCTCCTTTTAGCTGATATGATAGTATTTGCAGCTACAGAGAAATATTGTATTGCACTTCTGATTTCTATTTTGTATAATTGGTACATTAGTTACGCTGAAAGCGAGGGATTCTTATGTTGAAGATCGGTATGTCCAGCGCAGGCAAAAAGATAAATGAGGAACTTTTTGCAGACTATGCTAAGCACGGAATAGAAGCCATTGAAATTTCTCCGGGCTGGCCGGATTATAAGCATTTGGATTATAAAGCTCTGAAACAGTACAGCAAAAAATATGGTGTGGAGCTTTGGTCCTACCACATTCCGTTTCAGACAACGGATATTGCTAATGCTGACAGAGCTTGGCGCTTGTGCTCGCTGGAGTATATTTGCGAGCTGATCAAACAGGCCAGTGAAATTGGAATTCATAAATTCGTCACCCACGCCAGCACAGAACTGCCGGATGATCCTGTTAAGCGGGCAGATACCTTAGCAATTGCGAAAGAAAGCCTTTCGCAGCTTGCTGATTTTGCCGGAAATTACGGAAGCGTGATCTGCGTGGAGGATCTTCCCAGACGGTGTTTGGGAAATTGCTCTGAGGAGCTTTTAGACATTCTGTCCGTCAATGATAAGCTGAGAGTTTGTTTTGATACCAATCATCTGTTGGGCGAAGATATTCTGTCTTTTGTTAAGCGCATGGGCGATAAGATCGTAACAATCCATGTTTCCGACTATGACTATATTGACGAGCGTCATTGGTTGCCCGGCGAGGGGGATATCCCCTGGTATGATTTGTATAAGACCTTGTTGGAAGTGGGCTATACCGGTGCCTGGATGTATGAGATCGGCCCCAAATGTCCCAAGACCATATTCCGGGACCGTGACCTGACCTGCGCTGATTTTGCCCGGAATGCGAAGGAAATTTTTGAGGGCAAGCCATTAACGGTGTTTTCGCAAAAGATTGGCATCAATGCCTGAGATGAGCAGTATTTAAGGAACAAGCTTTGGTGCTAAAACATAAAGAAAAGCCACGTTGTAACGTGGCTTTTTCTTATTTCACATATCCGTCCCAAAGATAGGGGTGAATACCTAAGGTATCGCAGATTTCTTTGTACTCAGCTTTTAGTTTTTCAATCTTAGCATTACTTGTACTGTTGCGCTTTATACCGCGAATCAGCACATTTTTGGGCGTTTCTTCGGGGTCAATTAACTCCAATGCGGTTACATCGTAACCGTTGATCTCCAAAACCTTGCAGCGTAGTGCATCTGTAGCAGCATCTGCTAACTTTTGCTTGAGAATGGAGTGTTCCAGCAGGAAGTCTGTAAAAGCGCCGGTGGGCTTTAGCTGGTGCATCATTTCGTGATGACAGCATGGCGTGGACAGAATAACCCGGGAGCCGGAATCCATACCTTTTGCCAGGACAATGTCTGTTGCAATGTCGCAGGCGTGGAGCGACACGGTCAGATCCGGTGTACGGCGAACAGGGAAGTCACGAATATCGCCTGCAATAAAGTGAAGTCCGTCGTAATGAAGCTTTTCAGCGACAGATGCGCAGTATTCGATGACATCTTTTTTGAGATCTACACAGTCCATTGTAACTTTGCAACCGCGAATAACGGTAAAATAGTAATAGACAGCAAAACTCAAGTAGCTTTTGCCGCAGCAAAGATCAAGAATATATAATTCATGGCCGGTTAGAATTTTGCTTTCTACATCAGCAACAATTTCCAAAAAACGGTTGATCTGCCGAAATTTTGCTCGCTTTTTATCATAAATAAAACCAGCTGGATCTTGCACGCCCAAGGCAATCAAAAAATCAACAGGTTTATCGTCAGGAATGATATACTGTTTTTGACGATTGTGCTCCAGGTTCACAGCAACAGCATTGCTGCGTTTTATTCTATCTATGACTGTAATCTTGCCTTTTTTAGAAACCTTGACTTCACAGTCGCCGTTTGCTGTGGAAATATTCAGTTGCTTATACTGCTCAGGGATAAGCGCAGAAATCGTTTCTGAGGCTTCACCCAAAGGTATATTCTTTTGCTGAACCTTGCCATCGGCATAAAAAGTTTCCAAAGCAAGAAAGGGAACACCCTTAATTTCAATCAGCCGACCGGTGGCACGCAAAATATTGCTGTCTGCGCATTTGCTTAAAGTCAGCTTGCGGAGTGTTTGATTCTCTGTTACATAGGTAAGTACTTCTTTCATAGCAGCTCCCATAGTGTTTTTTTCGATTGTAACACACAATGAAAAAAATAGCAATTTCTAAAAATCCCGGAAGGTATGTCACACCTTCCGGGATATATTATTTTGCAATCTGGGTTTTGGCGATTTTGCCGTTGGAAGAATAACTTAGTTCCAAATTCTTGGCAGCATCTTCCTTGACTTGTACCATAATGGATTCGCCGTCAGACAGGCTGTTGGCGGCAAATACCGTATATCTTTCGTCGCCATCTGTGAAGGTTATACGGATATCCTGTACAACGCCTTCGGTGTGTACCAGGTACATCTTGCCTTCGGGATCCATAACCAGCTCAGCAGTGTGGGTGAAGTTTTCAGCCAAATCAGAGGTAAAGGCGGAAATAGTAACCTTGCCGGTTGCAGCAGCACGAACAGCGGGGAGATAGTCGGGCTGTAAGAGTCCGCCTAACTTTGCATAAGGAATTTCAGCGGTGATCACACCGGAGGCGTAGGGTGCAATTTCATAAGGGTCAAAATAGAAACACAGACCGGCGGTGGTAAAATACCAGTTCTCATCCTGACTGGCATCTGTGTTAAAGCGGCGCTTTACATCCTCAGCGTAGCCTTCCCGAAGGAAATCACCCTCAGCCCGCTCAGCAAGTGCATCCAAAACCAGCTTGCAGAAATCCTCAGTAGTAGCTTCTGTGGTCATAATGCTGGCAAGGGTCAGTACATCACCGGTAGCAAGGTCATAGCTGACGCCCTTGCGGGAACGCTCGGGGTGAGCGGCACCGGTGAATTTGACTTTGTCGCCATAAAAACTCAAAATCTTTTGGTCGATTCTCTGAGGGTTATAGGTGAATCCGTAGAAATAGGGTGTCCAGTTTTTGTTGCCGGTATAGGCAGATTTAGCCGCGGATTCAACGGTGGCTGCGTCCTGGTCAATGTCCAACCTGTTGAGGAAGTCCTTTGTGATCTTATCCGCAACCTCCGCATTGTTTAGAATCAAATACATTTTTTGGTTGGTACGCTGGAACAGAACGGTTCCGTCCTCAGCTGTTGTATCTTGGGTAGTAACACCGACATCTACGGCAATCATAGTTTCAGCAGGACCGGTGGGTGCGGTGGGCTTTGTAGCTGTGGTGGTTTGCGTTGGTACGATAGTTTCGGTAGGTTCTGGGTTGTTGGCAGGGGTTTTTGTACAGCCGACTAAAGCAATTGCAATGGAAAGTGCAAGAATAATTGCGATCTGTTTTTTCATATTATTCCCTCCGCTGGATATAATTTTACTATACTATACCATATTTCCCGCTATTGGGCAATGATATTCTTGACAAAACCGGTAATTTAATGGTAAAATATTTGCAATTGAATATCGCTGTGAACGGAAAGAGTACTGCATCCAATCCTTCAGAGAACCTGGGTCGTCGGCTGTAAGCCTGGGTGGTGTCGGTAGCAGGAAAGTGCGTCCGGGAGCGAATTTGTTTTGAGTGATAAATAAGAGTGGAACCGCGAGTTGTTTGACCCGCCTCTTGTGCCAGCGGCATAAGAGGCGTTTTTTATTAAAATTGGAGGAAAAACTATGTATCTTTATAATTCTCTGTCCCATAAGAAAGAGCTGTTTCAGCCCAATTCTCCCGATGTGGTGAAGATGTATACCTGTGGTCCTACGGTGTACCACTATGCCCATATTGGTAATTTGCGTACCTATATTATGGAAGATGTTCTGGAGAAAAGCTTGCGCTATGTTGGTTATAACGTTCGGCGCGTAATGAACATCACCGATGTGGGTCACTTGGCTTCCGATGCAGATACCGGCGAGGATAAAATGCTCAAGGGCGCCAAGCGGGAGAATAAGTCCGTTATGGATATTGCCCGGTATTACACCGAAGCCTTCCGTGCAGACTGTGACAAGCTGAACATCAAGTGGCCCGATGTGGTTGAGCCTGCTACCAACTGCATTGATGAATATATCCATATGGTTCAAACATTGTTGGATAACGGTAAGGCTTATTTTGTCGGAGGAAATGTCTATTTTGATACCTCTACGCTGGATAAGTACTATGTCTTTAACGATCATGATGAGGAAGATCTGGCTACCGGCGTCCGTGAGGGTGTGGAAGAAGACACCAATAAGAAGAACAAGAATGACTTTGTTTTATGGTTTACAAAGTCCAAGTTTGAAGACCAGGCGCTGAAATGGGATTCTCCCTGGGGTGTTGGTTACCCTGGCTGGCATATTGAATGTTCCTGCATCTCAATGAAGCATCTGGGCGAGGATCTGGACATCCATTGTGGCGGTATTGACAATGCTTTCCCGCATCATACCAATGAGATCGCCCAGTCTGAAAGCTACTTGGGTCATAAGTGGTGCAATTATTGGTTCCATGTGATGCATCTGAATGACGAATCCGGTAAGATGAGTAAGTCCAAGGGTGATTTCCTCACGGTGTCCCTGCTGGAGAAAAAAGGATATGATCCGATGGCTTACCGCCTGTTCTGCCTGCAGAGCCATTACCGCAAGAACCTGGTGTTTACCTGGGAAAATCTTGATAACGCTGTGGTTGCCTACAATAAGATGGTTGCCAAGATCGCTGCCTTCAAAGACGAGGGTGAAGTGGATGCAAATGCATTTACTGAGCTCAAGCAGCGCTTTGTGAAGGCGCTGGAGGGCGATTTGAATACCTCCGTTGCCGTCACTGCTGTTTATGATGTACTGAAGGCAAAATGTAATGATGCTACCAAGTTGGCTGCTATTGCTGATTTTGACAAGGTACTGAGCCTCAATCTCATCTCTGCTGCTGAAAAGCTGAAGAAACAGCAAGCTGAGGAGGCTGCTGCCTCTGCTGACCCAGAGATTGATGCATTGGTTGCTGCGCGTACCCAGGCAAAGAAGGAAAAGAACTATGCTGAGGCAGACCGGATCCGCGACGAGCTGAAGGCTCGCGGTATTGAAATTATTGATACGCCCCAGGGCGCAAAATGGAGAAAAGTATGAAGCTGCTGATCCTTGACGGAAACAGTGTTATAAATCGTGCATATTACGGTGTCAAGCCCCTTACCAATCGTGAGGGGCTTTTCACCCATGCTGTCTACGGTTTTCTAAACATTTTGGAGAAGATGGAGAAGGAGGAGCAACCGGATGCTGTCTGTGTTGCCTTTGACCTGCATGGCCCCACCTTCCGCCATAAAATGTATGACGGCTATAAGGCCACCCGGCATCCCATGCCCGAGGAATTGGCGCAGCAGATGCCTGTGATAAAACAGGTTCTGACCGCAATGAATATTCCCATCTATGCTTGCCAGGGCTGGGAGGCTGATGATGTGATCGGCACTGTCAGCCGTATTTGCAGCAACAATGAATGGGAATGCGTGATCGTAACCGGTGACCGTGACAGCTTACAGCTCATTGACAAGAACGTGCATGTGAAGCTGGTCATCAGTAAGATGGGACAAACTAATGCAACCCTCTACAATGTGGATAAATTCCAGGAGGAGTACGGATTTGAACCCAAAAAGCTGATCGACCTTAAGGCGCTGATGGGCGATTCTTCTGACAATATTCCCGGGGTTGCCGGTGTTGGTCAAAAGACAGCAACAGAACTCATTTTGAAGTTTGGTTCATTAAATGGTGTTTATGAGAATTTGACTGATGCATCCATTCGTCCAAAGCTGCGCGAAAAGTTGGAAAACAGCAAGGAAAATGCGGTTCTATCCTATGATTTAGCAACGATTCGTTGCAATGCACCCATTGATTTTGAACCGAAGGATGCCATTGTGCAGCCTTATAACAAGCAGGAATTATATGCAATTTTCCAGAGATTGGAATTTGTGCGTCTGATCGATAAATATGGCTTGCGGGATGCCGGCCTTTCGGCTACACCCGTAACCGCTGAGGTAAAAGAATTACCCCAGATGGACGGCCTTCCGGATAAGGAAACACAGTGCGCAGTCTATTTAGCCCCCGATGGCACCCTTGGTGTTGCATGTAGTGAAGGCGTTTGTGTATTAACACCGCTGGAAGTGCAGATGGGCGTAAAATTGCCCAAGGGTGACCATATTTGCCACGATATGAAATCCGCAATGCACGCATTGGATAATATAGGTGTTGGCTATGGGGTTTTTGCGTTTGATACAGCATTGGCTGCCTATGATTTGAACCCGTCTGCATCGGAGTATCCGGTTTCTAAGCTGGCTGTCAATCATTTGGGTATCAATGTGGATGATAACGATGCCAACGCTTGCGCAAAAGCATTGTGGAATTTATATCCGGTGCTGAATGGGGAACTGAAAAAACTGGGAATGGAGAGCTTGTATTACGAGATCGAACTGCCCCTGTGTCCCGTGCTTTATAAGATGGAAAAAGCCGGTGTGGCGATTGATAAAGAGCAGCTTCAGCAGTTTGGGCAAATGCTTTCCCAGCGGATTGCGGATTGTGAAACTTTGATCTTCGGATACGCTGATGGGCCGTTTAATATAAATTCCACCAAGCAGCTGGGAGAATTGCTCTTTGATAAGCTTGGTTTACCTCCTGTTAAGAAGACAAAAACCGGATATTCCACCAATGCGGAAGTGCTGGAAAAGCTGAAAGACAAACACCCCATCATTCCGGCAATTATGGATTACCGAATGCTTACCAAGCTGAACTCCACCTATGCAGAGGGCTTGATGAAAGCCGTTGGTGAGGATGGTCGAATCCACACAACATTCCAGAATTTAGTAACCGCTACCGGCCGACTTTCTTCTACAGAGCCTAATCTGCAGAATATCCCTGTGCGGACTGATTTGGGCGCGGAGATTCGAAAAATGTTCATCCCCAAGCCCGGCTGTGTCTTGGTAGATGCAGATTACAGCCAGATCGAGCTGCGTGTGCTTGCCCATATTGCAGGCGATATAACCATGCAGGAGGCCTTCCGCAGTGGTATGGATATCCACACGGTTACGGCATCTCAAGTGTTTTCTGTGCCCGCTGAGCAGGTGACCCCTTTGCAGCGCCGACATGCAAAGGCTGTCAATTTCGGCATTGTTTATGGCATTTCCGAGTTTTCTTTGGCGGAAGATATCGGTGTCAGCCGTTATGAGGCAAAAGCGTATATTGAAAGCTACCTTGCCAACTATCCCGGCGTGAAAGCCTATATGAAGCAGGTGGTGGCTGATGCCGCTCGAACGGGTTTTACTCAGACTATGTATGGTCGTTGCAGAGAGATCACCGAGCTGAAGAGCAGTAATTTCAATATCCGTCAAAGCGGTGAGCGAATCGCTTTGAACACACCGATCCAGGGCACAGCTGCCGATCTGATTAAGCTGGCAATGATCCGTGTAGATAAAGCCCTTTCTGAAAAATTCCCCGATGCTAAACTTCTTCTGCAGGTTCACGATGAACTGATCGTGGAGTGCCCCGAAGAAATTGCGCAGCAGGTGGCTGAGCTCATAAGCCGTGAGATGGAGCAAGTAGCCCAGCTGCAGGTGCCCTTGTTTGCGGAGGCAAAGTGGGGAAAGAGCTGGTATGAGGCAAAGTAAATGATTATCAGAAAGATGAATTTAGAGGATGTTTCTGCCATTGCAGAGTTGGAAAAAGTCTGTTTTTCCGATCCCTGGAGTGAAAACAGCATTGCGTCCGAGGTAGAGAATCCCTTATCCTATTGGTTGGTGGCTGAGGTGGACGGTGTGGTTGCCGGCTATGTTGGTTCACAAACTGTTCTGGATGCAGCGGATATGATGAATCTTGCAGTATCGCCGGATTATCGACGGCAAGGCATTGGACAGGCACTGGTAAATGCCCTTGTGGAGCATTTGCGGCAGAATAAGGTAATTGCTTTGCTGCTTGAAGTTCGTGTTTCCAATGCGCCTGCCATTACTTTGTATGAAAGAATGGGTTTTGAACAGGTAGGCCGCCGGCCAAAGTACTATCACAATCCTCGTGAGGACGCACTGATTTTGAGAAAGGAGCTGATTTAAGTGAATATCCTGGCAGTTGAATCTTCCTGCGATGAAACCGCTGTTGCCATCGTTCAAGACGGCCGTAAGGTTTTGACGGATTGTATCGCATCTCAGGTAGATCTGCACCGTATTTATGGCGGTGTTGTGCCGGAGATCGCATCCCGGATGCATATTGAGGCAATCTATGGCCTTGCGGATCAAGCTCTTATAAAAACAGGCCTTTCCCGGCAGGATATCGATGCTATCGCTGTAACCTATGCGCCCGGTTTGATCGGTGCGGTTTTGGTAGGGGTGAATTTTGCTAAGGCTGCTGCTATGGCACTGAATAAGCCCCTTATTCCCGTTCACCATATCCGTGGTCATATTGCGGCTAACTATATTGCCTATCCGGAGTTAGAACCCCCGTTTCTGTGTTTGGTCGTATCCGGCGGTCATACCATGATCGTGGATGTGCAGGATTATACCAAAATGGGAATTTTGGGAACGACGCTGGACGATGCGGCCGGTGAATGCTTCGACAAGGTGGGCCGCGTATTGGGTATGCCGTACCCCGGCGGTGCGGCGTTGGATAAAGCTGCATCCACCGGTGACGATACAAAATATCCGTTGCCTCGTTCCAGACGTGGTGCAAATCCTTTCGATATGAGTTTTTCGGGTCTTAAAACTGCTGCGCTGAATCTCATTCACCACAATGAGCAGGTAGGGGAGACGCTGGATGTTAACAGCTTGTGTGCTTCATTCTGCGGTGCAGTTTCAGACACTTTGGTGCCCCGTGTGGTAATGGCATTGGAGCAGACTGGCTATAAGAAATTAGCAGTTGCCGGCGGAGTGGCCGCTAATTCCAGGATTCGCCGGGACATTCTTGCCGCTGCTGAAAAACTGGGTTTAGAGGTGTATTTGCCGCCTCTTTCTCTGTGTGGTGACAATGCTGCGATGATCGGCGCACAAGGTTATTATGAATATTTGGCAGGTAATGTGGCTGATATGTCCTTAAATGCCTTTGCAACCAAATCCATTATTGGAGAAACTCTCTGATATGTTGAAACTAATCTACACAATGGCAGAGCTGGATTCTGAGCAGTTGCTTGCTATATATAAGGAACATAATTGGGATGAATTGGATTTTTTATCCTACCTCCGTGAGGATTTCTTTCGTCAGAAAGACGCGGTTTATGCTATATGGGTAGAGGCTTCCGAGTACAAAGCAGCGGTGCGATTGGAGCGCTGCCAAGATGGGGTGTTATTACATTCCCTGGAAACAGCGCCCAATGAACGAAGAAAGGGATATGCATACAGCCTTTTGATGCATTTTTTGGATTATTTACGAACTACGGATTGCAAGTGCGTTTATTCTCATGTTGAAAAACACAATAAAGCTTCTCTTGCGCTTCATAAAAAATGCGGATTTGAGATCATTTCAGATTCAGCTACCTATCTCGACGGTACGGTGACCCAACGCAGCAATACCTTACGAATCAGCCTATAAAAATACCCATCGGTATCAACCGATGGGCATTTTTTAACTGCCATATTTTTCAGTAAGGTAGATAATTGCCTGCCTATAGCCGTCAATACCCTGTCCTTTGATTGTTTTCTCGCAGTACATACCAGCATAAGAAATCTGCCGGAAGGCCTCTCGGGAATCCACATCAGAGATGTGCACCTCCACAGCGGGAATCGAAACGGATTTTAGTGCATCCAAAATGGCAACCGAGGTGTGGGTGTAGGCTGCCGGATTGATAACGATACCATCGTAATCCCCGTAGGCAGCCTGGATCTTGTCCACAAGAGCCCCTTCGTGATTGGATTGGTATTGATCAATCGCAATACCGGTTTCCTTAGCGGTTTGGTTTATCAAATCCAAAAGATCAGAAAAGGTCTGCTTTCCGTAAATGCCAGGCTCACGAATACCAAGCATATTGATGTTGGGTCCGTTCAAGACTAAAATTTTCATTTGTCGTTTCATCCTTTCAAAATTTGTGTAACCGCATCGTCCAGACTGGAATCGTTAGATACAGTATAGTCTGCAAACTGTTCATACATAGGCTTGCGGACACTGAACATTTCTTCCAGCTTACCCGACTGAGAAAGGGGTCTTCCGTCGGTGGGCAGGGAAGTGATATCCCGCTTGATCCAATAAATCGCTCCGTTTTGGTGCAAAAGAGGATAGTTTTCCGCTCTGGTGACACAGCCACCGCCGGTAGCGATCACAAGACAGGATTTTTGACCTAATTTGGTCAGTACCTGGGTTTCAATTTTGCGGAAGCCGTCTTCTCCCTGCGTTTCAAAGATTTCCGGAATCGACATACCCGCTTCGTTTACAATTTCTGCATCAGCATCTACAAATTCGCGGTTCAGTTCTTGGGCAAGCAACTTGCCCACGGTAGATTTACCACAACCGGGCATTCCAATCAGAACGATATTCTCCATTCGCTTACACATTTTGTCATAGATTTCGGGAATGACATCATCACTGATTTTTATGCCTGTAAACCATTCTGCCGCTTCTTTTGCTTGGGCAACCAGCATCCAAAGTCCGTTTTCACAGGGGATATTTCTTTCAGCAGCGTCGAGCAAAAGCTTTGTTCTTGCAGGATTATAAATAATATCCAGCACACCTTCCAAGTTTGGGAACATATCCAGGTCCACCGGAGAAATACCGGCATTGGGGTACATACCCACCGGGGTGGTGTTTACAATGGCTGCTGCATCCCTGTGCAGATGTAAATTGGTATAGTTGTTTTCTCCGGTGCGGGAGATGATCACCACATTTGCGCCCAGTTCCTTTAAGACGATTACGGCTGTTACAGATGCGCCACCGCTGCCAAGCACCAAAACTTTCTTTCCGGTTAGTGAAAGCCCCATACGGTTAAAGGTGTAATGCAGCCCAAAGTAATCGGTATTATGGCCGATCAATGTACCGTCAGTGCGGCGAACAATGGTATTGACAGCGCCCATCTTTTTCGCGCAATCTGTCAGCTCGGCGCAGTAGGGCATAACATCCTTTTTGTAAGGGATTGTTACATTGATGGCTGTGAAATCGCCATTTTGCAGGAAACTTCCCACATCCTTAGGTTCTTTCTCAAAGAGGGTATAGGGATAATCACCCAAATAACTGTGAATTTGCGGGGAATAGCTGTGGCCCAGAGTTCTGCCCAGTAATCCGCATTTCATTTATACCACCTCGGTATAGCTTCCAAGATATTTAAATTCTTCGCAAAGGTCGTCCAATTCACACATCAGCTGGACAAACTCTTCAGAATAAATGGAGGTTTCTAAGTCAAAATAGAACATAAACTCGAAATCCTTGTCAGGCAGAGGACGGGATTCCAGTTTGATGACATTGATACCCAGCACGTACATACGGGCCAGCACCTTGTAAAGCGCGCCGGGCTTGTGGGGTAGAATCATCATAATGCTTGTCTTGTCAGCGCCGGGATAAATCTCCAAATTCTTGCTGATGCAGATAAACCGTGTGCGATTATTGCCCTCATCCTGTACAGAATCGGCCAGGCTCTTAAGACCATACAGCTCTTCACAGGTGTGGCTGGCAATGGCGGCTATATCGGTTCGACCGGACTTGGCAACCGTCTCTGCGGCAACGGCTGTGTTCTCGACGGGAATCACCTTGATGTTGGGGTGGTTCTTCAAGAAGTCACCACACTGATTGATGGCCTGTTCATGAGAGTAGATTTCTTTAATATCTGCAAGCTTAGCACCGGGCAAAGCAATCAAATTATGATCCACCTTCATACGGAAGGTTCGCACAATGGAGAAGTTATGATGGATCATCAGGTCATATACCTTTTTCACAGAACCAGCGGTAGAGTTTTCAATGGGCAGAATGCCGTACTGGCAAAGTCCCTGTTCAATGGCATTGAAAACACCGTCAAAGTTCTTGAAATACATAATCATCGGCGATTTGAAGATCTTCTCACAGGCGATTTGAGAATAAGCACCTTCTACACCCTGGCAGGCAACCATTGGTGCTTGGGGGAAGAGTTTCTCGGTTTTATCAATAGACGCAGTGATATTTTGGTACAAGGGAGTAGTTTCGGAGTTGCGCTTGCTCTGATAGCTTCTGCTCAGCTCAAAAAGCATAGAGTAAAGCACCCGGGTATAATTTGCCATTTCCGGACCGGCTTTCGCAGCCACATCCTGTAGGATCTCCCGCTCCCGGGCAGGTATATAAATAGGCATGTTGTTTGCTTTTTTGTAATCTGCGACCTGAGCAGATAAATTCATGCGCTTGACGAAAAGCTGAACAAGTTCGTCGTCAACAGCGTCGATTTGCGTTCTGATATCTTTCAAATCCATTGGTATTCCTCCCAAAGCTTGCAGTCAAGCAAGTACATATCAAAGATGGCAATAGCAGCTGCGGCTTCGATGACCGGAACTGCCCGGGGTACAATACAAGGGTCGTGACGGCCCTGTACAGACAATTCCTGCTGCTCCATGCGTCCCAGGCTTACAGATAGCTGCTGCCGGGAGATGGACGGTGTGGGCTTGATGGCGACTTTGAAAATTAAAGGCATACCGGTAGTGATGCCGCCCAGAATACCGCCGGCATTGTTGGTTGTGGTTGTGATCCTGTTATCTGTTACGGAGTAAGGGTCGTTGTTTTGGCTGCCACGAAGCTCGCTGCCGGCGAAGCCGGAGCCAAACTCCAACCCTTTCACAGCGGGAACACCGTAAATGATTTGCGCAAGCTTGCTTTCCATACCGCCAAACATAGGCTCACCCAATCCGGCGGGTAGGCCGGTAATGGCGCATTCAATTGTACCGCCGACACTGTCGCCATCAGCTTTCGCTTTTATAATCTCTGCAAGCATTTGCTTGCCTGCGTTGGTATCAAGCACAGGGAATGTATTTTGTACAGCGGTCAGATCCGGAGAAACCCAATCAAATGATTTATCTGAGATTCCGGCAATTGAACTGATGTGAGCGCCAATTTGAATGCTCTTTAATTCCAGCCACTGCTTGCACAGACCGCCGGCAATGCACAAAGGTGCGGTAAGACGACCGGAGAAATGTCCGCCGCCGGCAACATCCTGGTAGCCCTTATATTTGATTTGCGCAGGGAAGTCTGCATGACCGGGTCTGGGACAGTCCTTGAGGTTGCTGTAATCCCCGGAGCGGGTGTTTGTGTTGCGGATAATGGCAGACAGCGGTGCGCCGCAAGTGAAGCCGTCTACAAGGCCGGAGAGAAATTCCGGCTGATCGGCCTCTTTTCGTGATGTTGCAAAACTTCCCTGGCCGGGAGCCCGTCGAGCCAAAAAGGCATTCAATGCCTCAAAATCAACAGGGAGACCAGCAGGAATTCCGTCCAACGTCATACCGATGGCGGGCCCGTGGGACTGTCCAAATATGGAAAGCTTCAGCTTTTCACCGTATGTGCTGCTCATATTTGCCTCCTAATTCTTTGTATACCTGCCAAAATGCAGGATAGGATTTAGATACGCATTCTGCGCCTAAGATAGTTATAGGTCCATCTGCAACGGTAGCCGCTATGGCGGCGGACATTGCGATGCGGTGGTCATTTACTGCGTCGATGGTACAGCAGTGGTATTTGCCCGGTTGCACGGTCAATGTGTTTTCATCCGCAAAAGCATTCGCACCCAAAGTGTTTAGCATATTACAAACTGATGCTACGCGGTCGGATTCTTTCAATCGCAGACGGGCGATATTCGTAAAAACCGCTCCTTTTTTTGCACCGGCAACAACAGCCAAAACCGGCACCAAATCAGGAATATCAGCTGCGGAAACAGAGATTCTTTCTTCTAACTCAGAAAGTATTTTCGCTGAAGCTCTGTCACCTTGGGGAGAGCCTAAGTCAAGATTGGTGATGGACAGGGGATTGCCAAGAGCCTGTGCAGCCAACCAAAAAGCGCCATTGCTCCAATCACCCTCTACAATAAGTTTTCCGGGGGAACGGAAAGGATAATTTCCTTTGATGCAGTAGTTATCTGTATCAACACCGAAAATTCTTAGTGCCAACTGTGTCATATCCACATAGGATTTGGATTCCAGCGTATCGGTGATGGTAATTTGACTTATTCCGTCCAGCAATGCAGTGGCGAACAGGAGTCCGGTAATAAACTGGCTGGATACTTTGCCGCTGAGGGAAAATTCGCCGGATCGCAATTTACCGCTAATGCGGATTGTTGCTTCAGTAGGACGGGTCAAACTGCAACCCATTCGCTCTAATTCTTCCCACATTGGCGACAGTGGCCGATAGGGAAGACGGCCTTGCATGTGGAAAGTGGCTTCCACGCCCAAAGCACAGGCTACGGGTAACAAAAAACGCAGCGTAGAACCGCTTTCACCACAATCCAACACAGCCTTTTGTGGGATATACTTGACCGGATTGACAATATATCCGTTGTCGGTTCGTTTAATATCCGCACCAAGAGCGTTTAAGCATCGGGCGGTTGCTTCAATGTCAGCGTTGGTTTGCGGGCATTCAAGGATGGTCTGGTTGTCGGAAAAGGCAGCGCAGATCATCAGTCTGTGGGCTTGGGATTTTGATGGAATTGCCTGGACAGTACCACTTAAGGTACCGGGCAGTATGGTGATGTCCATATTACAGACCTTCTTCAATAAAGAATTCCAGCTTTTCCACCGGGGTGGGAACGATTTCACAATGTCCTATTTCCCGGGGAATAATTAGATTCACTGTACCACCGGAGCGTTTTTTGTCAGAAAGGGCGCTGGTGTACAGATCTTCTGCGGAAAAATCGGTAGTTGTAGGCAGATTAAATTTCGCCAAAACGGCACACAGTTCAGCATAAATTGCCGGACTGCCTGCTTTGGAAACAATTGCCATACCAATGGCAACCGCCTGTCCATGCGTGACGGAAAAATTGCTTTGTGCTTCCACGCTGTGACCGATGGTGTGGCCCAAATTCAGCTTCTGTCTTGCACCGGTATCAAATTCATCTTCGGCAACGACATTTCGCTTTAGTTCTACGCAGCGGGCAATGGCGGCTTCACGGTCAAATTTTAAGCCCTTTTCAGATAAATGATCAAATAACTGACGGTCATATAAAACACCGTATTTGATCACTTCTGCACAGCCGTCGCAGAAGACAGAATCGGGGAGTGTATTCAATGTATCCAGGTCGCACAAAACCAGGTTGGGCTGGTAGAATGCGCCAACCAAGTTTTTGCCGGCAGGCAGGTCAATGGCAGTTTTGCCGCCAACAGAGGAATCAACCATTGCCAGCAGGGTAGTGGGAACTTGAATATAACGAATGCCCCGTAGGAATGTTGCAGCAGCAAAGCCGGTCATATCACCTGTTACACCGCCACCTAAAGCAAGTACTGCGTCAGAGCGGGTCAGATGATTTTCTGCAAGGAAGTTGAGAATGTTTAAATATGTATCGGCATTTTTGCTGCTTTCGCCTGCAGGGAACACAAAATTAACCACGGAAAAACCTGCGTTCATCAAAGCGGTTTCTGCTGCTTTTCCGTAATGCGGCCAAACATTGCTGTCGCTGATAATGGCGACCTTACACGGTTTGTTCAGCACGGAAAGAAGCTGCTGACCCAAGTTGTTCAGCAAACCGGCACCAATGAGAACATCATAGCTTTTGGATGCGGTAACATGGATAGTTTTCATCCGTCCACCTCTTCTTTTCGTTTGCGGCCTTCATCCAGTAGGGTAATCAATGTAGCCGCATCATCTCGGGTGATGGCATCCTTATAGGCTTCCAGGCTTTTAATAAAGGCGTCCAGCTCAAAAAGTATGTTTTCCTTGTTGGACATAAACAGCTCTGCCCACATTCGGGGATTCAGCCAGGCAACACGGGTCAGGTCCTTGTAGCTGCCGGCAGAAAAACCTTTGTGGCTTTGTGCAGTGGGAGATTTGATAAACGCATTGCTGACGATGTGGGGCATTTGGGATGTAAAAGCGATCATTTTGTCGTGTTCTTCGGCGGTTGTAACGGAGAAAGAGCCAAATTTGCAGGGTTCAAGTGCATCAACTGCCCGTTGCAAAAGCTCCGGATCGTCAAACCGGTAGGGTACAAGCACCATAGGAGCGCCCTGGAACAGATTGGACCGGCTGTACTTAAATCCGGAGTTGTGAGAACCAGCCATAGGGTGACCGCCCATAAAGGTGAAACCGTATTTTTCTGCCAAGGGAAAACATCGTTCACAGATGGCTTTTTTGATACCGCAGCAGTCTATAACAAGGGCTTCTTTTGCTATCAGATGAGCATTGTTTTCCAACCATTGGGCGGAGCCATCGGCAAAGATCGCCAGCAATATTAAGTCACAGCAGGGGATCGTGTTTGGGTTCAAAACATCCTTGACAGCACCGGAAAGCTGCGCAAAGGTCAGCATACTCTCATCCAGTTCACAGGCATACACACTGTGTCCGGCTTTGGAATAAGCTCTCGCAAGAGAACCGCCGATCAAACCGAGACCCAGGATACCTACATTCATTTTAATACCTCTCTGATTCTTTTCACTTTTTGGTTTAATTCATCAAACTGTACAGGGGTTAAGGACTGCGCACCATCGCACATAGCGCAGGCGGGGTTGTTGTGAACCTCGACCATAATGCCGTCTGCGCCGGCTGCAGCTGCTGCGACAGCCATAGGAGGCACCAGCGCGGCGCGACCGGTTGCGTGGCTGGGGTCGATAACTACAGGCAGGTGTGACAGTTCGTGCAAAACAGGAATTGCGGATAGATCCAAGGTGTTTCGTGTATAGGTTTCATAGGTGCGGATACCGCGCTCGCAGAGGATGATATTTTCGTTACCTTCGCTCATAATATACTCTGCGCTCATCAGCAGTTCCTGCAAAGTGTTGGCAAGACCGCGCTTCAAAAGAATAGGCTTCTGGGTTTTGCCCAATTCTTGCAGCAGGTCGAAGTTTTGCATATTACGGGCGCCAACTTGAATAACGTCCACATCCTCAAAAAGATCCAGAGTACGAATATTCATAATTTCGGTGATGATAGGCATACCGGTTGCCTTCTTGGCCTCTAAGAGAAGTTTAATGCCTTGATCCTTCAGTCCCTGGAAGGCGTAGGGTGAAGTACGGGGCTTAAATGCGCCTCCACGGAGGATATCAGCACCGGCTGCCTTTACGGCTTGTGCAACCTCAATAATCTGCTCCTCGCTTTCTACAGAGCAAGGACCAGCAATCATTGCAAAATTACCGCCGCCGATTTTTACATTGTTGCATTCAATAACACTGTCGTTGGGATGGAATTTTCGGTTGGCCTGCTTAAAGGGCTCAGAAACCCGCTTTACTGTGGCAACGATCTCCAAACTCTTCAGCAGTTCAATGTCCACACGGCTGGTATCGCCGACCAAACCAAGAATGGTGACTTCCTGACCTTGGGAAATGTGGACATCAAGGCTCATATTCTTGAGCCACTTGATTAGATGTTCGGTTTGTTCGGGGGTAGTACCCTGTTTCAATACAGCAATCATAACAACATCTCCTAAATATAAAAACGCTGCACAGATACGATCCTGTGCAGCGTCTGAAAATACGACTTACAAAAATAAATGCAGCACAAATCGCTATTACTTTTCTCCGTTAAAAAAGTAATAGTAATAAAAGTAGCTGTATGCAGCATTTACGGTAGTGACCATAGTTGGCCTCCAAATAATAAGTATGCAGTTACTATACCACGCTACATATGATTTTGCAAGGTTTTTTTCAAAATTTGATAAAAAAGTAGCCGTGGTTGGTACCCGCAATCGTATGTTACAGGTTCAAAAAGTGCGTAAGTCAACTGTGAAGACTATTTACAAAGTAAAACTAACCCCTTATAATGAAATTATAGACTGAAAAAGGGGGAAAACGACCCGTGAAAAAGTTCAATTTTGACCATAACTGGGAATTTACCTTTGACAACTCACTGGATGCTTTTAATATTTTTGGCTTTGATAAATATGCTGATGCCAGTGGCGCACCGGCTCGTTTTTATGATTACAGTAACTGGGAGCGTATAGATCTGCCCCATGACTGGGCGGTTTCCCTGCCAAAAAATTTGGCTGCAAATACCTTTGCCGGCGCTCGGGCCAATACCCATTTTCACCGCTACATGACTGAGCGCTGGAGCCCGGTGGAGAAAATATACAATGTGGGTTGGTACCGCAAACAGTTTGCCTTTGACCCTGCGTGGGAGGGTAAGCGCGTTTTTTTGGAATTTGAGGGCGTTTTTCGAGATGCCATCGTGTGGATCAACGGTAGCTATATGGATCGGCACTGTAGCGGATATACTGGCTTTATTCTGGATATTACCGACCATTTACTCCCGGGAGAGGACAACTCTGTTGCTGTCCGAGTGGACAGCGACCAGCCGGAGGGTTGGTGGTATGAGGGTGCGGGCATTTACCGCCATGTAAATCTGCTGGTAGGCGAGCCTGTCTATTTCCAATATAATCAAACTGTGGTCAAAACTGCCTTGGATGGAAGTGTATATGCCTCAGCGGTTTTGGTCAACGATACCGATGCACCGGCGACACTGTCGCTGCAGTGGGAAATCAGGGATGATAAAACTGTGGTAGCCACGGCCTCTGAAAATGTGACGGTTCCGGCCTATAATCGGCATCAAGTGTGGGCTCAGATGCAGGTAGAAGATCCCCAATATTGGACTGTGGAGAGCCCCAATTTGTATACTTTGTCTATTCATGCCGGCGCGGAGGAAACCTCACAGCGGTTTGGAATCCGCACTGTGTCCTTTGATGCGGAACGGGGATTCTTGCTCAACGGCAAAGAATATAAGATCCGGGGTGCTTGCGTCCACCAGGACTTTGGCGGTGTGGGTATAGCTTTGTCTGATAATCTAAATCGCTACAAGATCAAAAAACTCAAGGAAATGGGTGTAAACGCCTACCGCTGCGCCCACCATGCACCTACGCCAGCTCTTTTGGATGCCTGTGATGAGTTGGGTATGCTGGTGATGGATGAGACCCGTATGTTTGGTACATCCCCTGAGGCAGTGCGTCAGTTAACGGATTTGATCGAAAGGGATAGGAATCACCCCAGTGTCTTTATCTGGGCATTGGGAAATGAGGAGTTTCGGGTTCAGCATTTGCCAATTAGCGGAAGGTTGATAAAGAAAATGACACGCCTTGCAAAGGCGCTGGACGATACACGCCCGGTTACCTATGGCAGCAATATCGGTGAGTGGTTCGTCGGCGCAGGTGGTGCGTCAGAGGTGCGGGGTATCAACTATATCCGCAATGGCACCGGTGACGGTACATGGCTGGAAACCTATCACAGGGAACATCCGGAGCAGCCCGTCATTGGTACTGAGGAAACCAGTTATGTAATCAGCCGTGGCGGTGTTAAGACGGATCTTGGAAATGGACTTCTCAGCTCTGCCGGTGATGTGACAATGCCGTGGGGTACAACGCCCAAGGGGTTTGTTAAGCGCTTTGAGGAAACACCCTGGCTTGCCGGCAGCTTTATGTGGACCGGCTTTGATTACCGCGGAGAGCCAAACCCCTTTATCACAACAAATGTTTCCTCAAGCTTTGGCACGCTGGACTTAACCGGTATGGAAAAGCCACCTTTCTGGTACTATAAGGCATGGTGGACGGATGAGCCTGTGTTGAAGCTGACACCCCACTGGAATCATGAAGTCGGCGAAACAGTGACTATGTACGTGTTCACCAACTGCGAGGAGATCACATTGTATATTAATGGCTGTGCAGTGGAGACAAAGCGGGTTGCTCAGTTCGATGCGCCTGCATTTACGGTGGAATTCCAGCCGGGAGAGATTGCGGTTGAAGGTAGGCGTAACGGCAAGATATACCGGGATACAATCTGTACGGCCGGAAAAACGACAGAAGTACGCTGTGCAACTGAGCTGTTAGCTCACGCCAATGAGGATGTGGGCATCTATCAACTTGAGGCCTATGACGCGGACGGAAACATCAACCACGTCGCTTCCGATTTGCTGAATCTTTCCGTAGAAAACGGCAAGATTATTGGTGTGGGCAATGGCGACCCTGCATGCTTGGACGATGAACAGAATCCTTTGGAGGAAGAGGCAATCTTCCTGCGCACTTTCCATTATGACCACGGGATGTACAGCGTGCCGATGAAGACGCCCAATATGCACCGCAGGCGCTATGATTACATAGAAAACGAACCAAAAGTTAATGGCTATGAAGACGATTTCCGAACAGTTGCACAAAACAGTGACAACCGCCTGCCTAAGGAAACACTAACGCTCACGACCCGTTTTTTGAACGATAAGGGATATGAATATGTGGAGTTTGAGCGGCTGGGTGGTGTGGCGAAGGTATACTTAAACGGAAAACTGATCGGTGACAATCTTCGCGGGCGTGGACGGGTGTCTTGTTGCAATATCCGCCCGTACAGGTTCTACTGTGACATTTTGGAGGGAGAAAACGAGTTGACTGTGGTGACGGAGCAGCAGGAATCCTCCGGCTTGCCTTTCTCCGGCTATGTTAAAGTGGGTAAGCTGGTTGAGAAGCCCTACAAGGTGCGTTTGCATTACGGAAAGGCCCGTGTGTTTGTGAAGTCCGGTACCCCGGATAAGGTCAAGCTGACAGCCATGCTTTCACTTGATTGACAACTATTTTGCTTAATAAACAACAAAAATCCCGAAATGTGTTACCATTTCGGGATTCTTTGCGCAATTAAGACGATTGCTATTTCTTATGCAATTTTGAATTGTTGCGTGGCGGCCAAGCCACCATTGAAAAATACATCAATTGTGTATGTTCCGGCAGTTGCGGGCATAGGCGGCATTTGTAGTTTGCAATAGTCGTTTTTCCACATCTTTGCAAGGGTGCTTGTGGTTGTGCTGAGGAGTACAGGAGTAGACTCTGCGTTGCGAACGAGGAATGTGATTTCAACAGAATTACTGTTGAGTGTGATGTAATCCTTTTTGAGTTCGATCAGGAAAGAGCCGCTTTCTCCGGTAGCAAAAGTGCTCTCAAACTTTACATCACTTATCTTCTTGCCGTTCCAATTCTGCAGGCTGGAAGTTTTGCACATATGGAATACCAAATCGCTGCGCTTCAGTTCGTACCGGCCTACTTTTTGACTGTAATCAGATCCTGCGGCAGTTTTGGCCTCCAAATCGGAGCCTAATAAAGGAATATCTTTTGCATCGGTCAGCCAAACGCGGTATGTTACATTGGGAAGAAGGGAAGAGATCGTTGCTTCGTTTTTAGTGCAAGCAATGCTTTCCTTTTGTTCTATACCTACGATTGCGTAGTGGAGTTTCCAACCATCTTTGGGAATCGGCTGGCTGGTATTCCAGGTGAACTTTAATGTACCGGACTTGCTGTTGTCTGCCTTCATATCGGTCACGGTTATAGAATTAGCTGGGATATCCTTTTTTACCCCCTCGCTCATACCTTCTGCCTTCACCTCGACAACAAAATTGGATGTGTGGTCAAGGTTCTTAAAGGTCATGGTGGTTTCTGTGATCGTGGCGGTTTGGTTATATGTGCCGCCGGTACAGGAGACCTGCCAATTAGAAACTTTTTCACCGGCAGGTGCTGCCCACTTAACGACCAATTCGTTGTTTATACAACTTACGATATTTACTTTCTCCGCCTTAATAACCTTGCGCGCAGTGTAAAGAATCTCGCTCTCACCGGTAAGATACAGTTCGTCCTTGGGTACTAAACGGAATTTATATTCCTTGCCAATGGTCAGACCGCTGATTGTGGCTCTATGGACAGCTACTTCCGCAGTGCGCTCAGCTTCATCTTCAGCGGAATAGTGTACAGTCCATTTTTCACTGTCAGGACCGTCGATAGTAAAATCAAGAATAACACTTCCATCGGTGGCGCCGGTGATTGCATCGAAATGTACGATATTGGACTGAACCGGCGTTGAGTAGGTGAGGGCACCAACACCGGAAACTTGGCGATATCTGCTGGCAACGACCTTTATGTTGTATGCGGTGTTGGGGGCAAGCTCTTTAAATTCTGCTTTTCCGTCAACAACAGAAGCAAGGATCTGATTACCATAGGTGTCGACACAGAGAACCTGTAACTGTTTCTCGTCATCTTCTGTTTTGATGTTAACGACTAAGGAGTCCTTGGCACCATTGAGAGAAACGGAGTCAACAACGATCACAAAGAAGTGCTTGTAGATAAAATAACCCGCAGCAAGGAGGGCTGCGATGAGCAGCACAATGATGGAATTGCGGACCCAGTGATGTTTTTTTGCTTTTTCATCTGTGGGATCGGCCTCGTCCGTATCGTCTGATTCGCCGTCTTCATCTGCAGATTCTTCGGAGTTTTCATCTGCATCCTCTGTTTTGGACTCGATTTCTTCTTCGGGATCGGGTGACTCAGGCACAATTTCAATGGGTTCCAGCTCAGGAAGTTCAATATAATCCGGAACACTTACAGGCTCGGGCACAGAAAGTGTAGCTAACTCGTCTGCCTGTGTCAGTATCTCCGTTACTTCGCCAGTCAGTTCTTCATAATCGGTTTCATCGCCGGTTAAATCCAAATCATCGGCGGTAATGTCGGACAGTGAAGACAAATCAGTCAATTCATCTGAGATGGGAGAAGTCTTCTCCGCTTCTGCATCAGTAGTTTCGGCGCAATCGGCTTCCGAAATCTCGGTTCCTTCAGTTCCAGCTAAAACATCCGTGGTCTGAGTGAAAGTTTCGTCCTCACCATCATTTTCTTCGGGAACAGGGAGCGGTACAATTGGAGTATCCAACGCACCATTGCGCTGCATGTATTCTACGATGGCCTGACCCATTTGAGTGGGTTCCTGCCAGCGTTCAGCCGGATCGGGGTCGCAAGCCTTTAAGATGATCTCACTCATTTCGTAATCAGCATATAAAGGTGCAGGCAGCTTATCACCGGGAGCAACATCATCGTTAAAGGGCAGTTCGCCATTGTTATATGCTTGATAAAGGATCAAGCCAATAGCGTAAATGTCAATGGTTGTGTTCAGTGCGGCGTATGCATCGTTGATCTCAGCAGGCGTATAAATGCTGCGGGATTTTTCCGGTAGGGACATATACTTGAGGGAGTCTAATTTCATAAATCCCAGACCACCAACCTTGTACTGGAGCTGATCTGTGACAAAAATGTTGCCTGGTTTCAATCCTACATACAAATAACCGCTTCTTCTGCTGACAGACATAGCAGCACACAGATCCAGACCTAAATTTAAGGCATCTAAGTGGGTAAAAGTGTGGCGCTTGAAATGTGTCTCAAGGGTACGGTTGTATGTACGCAGGAGGTAAATATCATAGCCTTTTCCGTCTTCTTTGGGCTCTATCTGCCATGCATCATAAGGCATATAGCCCTCTTGCTCGGACAAACGCTTTTGAATGTCGATTTCTGCAATGATCTCGTCAGCAACATCTTTGTAGTAGGCAAGGGCAGATTCTTCGTCTGGGTAGGCTCCGGAAAGCAACAGTGCATCCATTTGCGCAGAAGTTGCCGGAACAGAGATGATTTTTACGATGTACTTTTCGTCAGTATCTTCCTTGATGGCAGGGCAGCAAAAAATGCCGTGGTGCTCGTTGATAGGTTCGCCCATAATCAGACCATCGAGCAAAGGAGATATGCGTTTGGGTTCAGACAAAGTCATCGCCTCCTTGTGAAATTCAGAATTAGTATGGTATAGCAATTATGGATAAATTTGGATAAATTTAGTTTTCCAAATTTTACAGAAAATATGAACATACACTCATACATAATAATTATAAAGTAAATTTCTAAAAAAAGCAACAGAATTATAGTTGTTTTATTCAACAAGAAATGCTATAATGTAGCTGAAATTGATTTTTGCAGGGCAACCTGCCATCCAGGAGGTATATAGAATGAGTAAAATTATTTGCGATATTTGTGGAACTTCCTATTCGGAAACTGCGAAGCAATGTCCTGTTTGCGGATGTGTACGCCCCGGGGATGTTCAGCGCGTAACAAATGAGATCAATGCAGACGGAAATGGCGCATCCGGTTATACTTATGTCAAAGGCGGACGTTTTTCCAAATCCAATGTTAAGAAGCGCAACAAGACCAACGGCAGCAGCACTGCTGCGAAGTCTGCTCCTGTTACGGATAATGGTGAAAAGGGACCCCACAACAGCCGCGGACTGGTGATTGCGGCAATTGTCCTATTGCTTGCGATTATTGGTGTTGTGATTTATATTGCTGTAGGCTTCTTTGGCCCTATTGCCGGTACAGGAAACAACCCCACTACAACACCTACGGGTAGTCAACTGGATCTTTCCTGCAAGGGCATTGTTTTGGATACTGATATGGTGATTTTGAGCAAGGCTGGCGATGCACATCTGCTCAGCTACAAGCTTCAGCCTGCAAACACCAAAGATGCAGTAACCTTTACTTCTGAGAATCCTGAGATTGCTACAGTAAACGAAAAGGGCAGTGTTACCGCGGTTGCTGACGGCGAAACAAAAATCATCATTAAGTGCGGCGAGGCGGAAAAGGTTTGCACTGTTTATTGCCAGTTTGAGGAGGATCCTACGGCAACTACAGCGCCTACCACCACAACGGAAACTGATGCAACCGGCTCTACTGATACGACTGCGCCCACTGATGCTACTGATTCTACTGATTCTACTGCAACTACGGCTCCTACTGTGGCCGGCACGGATATTCGGCTGAACCGTAATGATATCACCATGCAGTTCCAGGGCGAAAAATGGGAATTGTACAGCGGCTCTGTTCCCAAGGATAAGGTGACCTTTACCAGTGAGAACGAATCCGTCGTTACCTTTGTAGACGGTTGGGTTACTGCCGTAGGTGGAAGTACTGAACCTGTTAAGGTTCATGCAGAATATGCGGGTCAGAAGGTCACATGCCTGATTCGCTGTATGTTCCGGGAAAGCAGCGGCACTGTCGGTAACGGCGGTGTGTCCGAGGACGGTGGTGGCATTGTCAGCGGCGGTACCACCGAGGACGGTGGAAATGTGGGTACACCTGTTAATCTGACCGGTAAGATTGTCAATGTCCAGGTCAGTGTGAATGTCCGCTCTGATGCAGGAACAGAATTTGCAAAGACGGGCGTTTTGGCTTTAGGTCAGCAAGTTACAATTACTGAAACAAAAAATGACAGCACCGGCATGCAGTGGGGCAAGACCGCCACAGGCTGGGTTCGTATGGACTATGTTCAACTCAACTGAAACTAAGTATTTTAGAAGCCGAAATGCATTTGCATTTCGGCTTCTTTCTTATTCACCGTTAAGGCCAATTCGGTTTCTGCGGAACAGAAGGGTCAAGCACCACAGTCCGGCCAGGCCGACAACAGCATAGATGATACGGCTGATGGCAGCGGTCTGCCCACCGAAAATCCAGGCGACCAGGTCAAATTTGAACAGGCCCACAAGTCCCCAGTTTACAGAGCCGATAATGGAAAGGATCAGTGCTAAAGTGTCCATATGGTTTACCTCCATTTACAAGATTGGGTAGTGGTATTTTGTCCCGCTGAAAATAAAATATGCAAACCGTTGCAAAATTGCGAAAAATTCGTTATAATACTTTAAAATTACTGGGAAGGATAATTGGTATGATGACTTTATATGAGGGTGCATTTGCAAAAATTAATTTAACATTGGATGTCCTGGGCAAGCGCGAAGACGGGTATCACGATTTGAAGAGCGTGATGCAGACGATCTCCATTCGTGATGATGTGGAAATTGATGTAGACACCGGTAAACCCTGGGTGCTCAAAATTGATGCAGATGGTATTCCTACGGACAGTCGCAATCTTGCGTGGAAGGCAGCCGAAGTATTCTTCGAACAGACGAAAAGGACAACAACCGGCTTGGAAATCCGTATTACTAAGCGAATTCCCATGGAGGCCGGCTTGGGTGGTGGCAGTGCGGATGCTGCAGCTGTCCTAAGGGCTTTGAACCGGCATTACGGAAACCCGCTTTCCATTATGGCTTTGGCTGAGATCGGTGCTCTTGTGGGCAGTGATGTGCCTTTCTGTGTTCTTTGCGGTACGGCTATGGTGGAAGGCAGGGGAGAGCGCTTAAGAAAATTGCCGGATTTGCCTGACTGTTGCTTTGTGGTATGTAAACCTGATTTTTCTGTGTCAACCCCGGAACTTTATAAAAGAATTGATGAGGTCGCGATTGCCAAAAGACCGGATCACCAGGCAATGGAGAGTGCGTTGTTGGCCGGTGATTTAGGCAAAATTGCAGAAAATGTCTATAATGTATTTGATCCTGTTGTAACTGCCGATCACCTGGAACTGAATTACATTAAATCTATCTTTAATAGCTACGGCTCTATTAACCAGCAAATGACCGGTTCCGGTTCTGCTGTATTCGCCATAGTACCGGATTTTGAGTTTGCGGCAGTGATCTGTAATATGCTGAAAGAAAACTATCCGCAGGTATTTATTGCCAAACCTGTATAATTTTTGAAAATTCCGTCCATACTGGAGTTATTTCAGAATGGACGGTGTTTTTATGAAAAAATTTATCAAAATTTTGTCTTGTTTGGTTTTGCTTGCATCTACTATTTGGATGGCAGATGTTTGGCAAGATAAAAAGGCATTGCAAGAAAATTTGATTCGACTACATGTGGTTGCAAATTCAAACACAAAAGAGGATCAAGAAATAAAATTGCAGGTAAGAGATGCCATTGTAGCTTACTTAGAGCCCCTGGTAGAACAATTCTCGGATAAAGAGCAGGCAATGGTGTATATTGCTGATAATCTTACTTCAATCCAGCAAGTAGCTAACGATACGCTTGAAGAACTTGGTGAGCATGACAGAGCGGTTGCCTATCTGGGTCAGGAAACTTTTGATACACGCAGATATGAAACGTTTTCGTTACCAGCCGGGGTTTATGACTCGTTGAAAATCCAAATTGGAGAAGGGAAGGGGAAGAATTGGTGGTGCGTGGTGTTCCCATCATTGTGCTTGCCTGCAACCTCCGAAGGATTTGAGGATACTGCTGTGTCTTCTGGGTTTTCAAAGGCGCTTGGAAACTCACTTGCAAATGGCAAGAATTTTCGGTTTTACCTCTTGGATTGTTTCGGGAAGATAGAAAAATTATTTCATTAGACCCTATAAATTGGACTAATTTTGTGTTATCATAACAAAAAAGAGAGGAGGAACCTTTTATGCTGACTTTGTTGTTAGGAACGGATTGGATCGCCAACCGTGATAAGGTTCTTGATATGATCGCGCAGGATGTGTCTAATGAAAAGGCCGGCGTGGTTTATATGGTTCCAGAATTGGTCAGCCACGACACAGAGCGCCGTCTTAGTGGGGTGGCCGGTGATGCGACCAGTCGATTTGCTGAGGTCATTACCTTTACAAGGTTGGCAAAACGTGTTTCTGATGCTGCCGGTCACGGCGCACCGGAATGTCTGGATAACGGTGGTCGATTAGTGGCTATGGCGTCTGCCACCCGTCAGCTGCACAGCAAGCTGAAAGCCTATGCTGCAGTGGAAACCAGACCTGATTTTTTGACCGGCCTTTTAGATGCTGTAGATGAGTTTAAGCGTTGTTGCATTTCTCCGGCTGATTTGTTGGCTGCCAGCAAATCAGCCGAGGGTAGTTTTGCGCAGAAATTAGAAGAATTGTCCTTGATTTTGGAAGCATATGATACGATTTGCGCACAGGGAAAGCGGGATCCCCGGGATCAAATGACTTGGCTGCTGGAGCAGTTAGAGGACAGCAATTTTGCGCAGGAGCATAGCTTTTACATAGAGGGTTTTCCTGATTTTACTCGCCAGCATACAGCTATTTTGGCGCATTTGATTTTGAATAGTGCATCTGTTGTTGTGAGCCTGAATTGCGATTGTGTAGATTCACAAAACCCGGCGTTTGAGAAGGCAGGCGCGACAGCGGGTGAACTTCTGCGGGTCGCAAAGGCAGCTGGTGTTCAAACACAGGTATTGAAAGTAGAGCCGGGAAATAAAGGAATTCAAGGTATTCTTTCTGCGCTGTATCAAGGAAAAATCCTGAATCATTCTGACGCGTTGCAGGTCTACTCTACGGATTCTGTGTATCGAGAATGCCACGTTGCTGCTGAAAAAATTGTGGAGGTGGTACGCAGTGGCTGCAGATATCGGGATGTCAGCATTGTTTGCCCAGATATGGCGGCTTATGCTAATATCTTGAAAATGATTCTTGAGCGATATCATATTCCGGTCTATTTGTCTGGCACAGAGGATATTTTGAGCAAACCCGTAATGACTACAGTGCTTTCTGCCATTGATGCCGCGGTGCAAGGTTTTGAACAGGCAGATGTACTGCGTTACTTGAAGTCACCGCTTTCGCCGCTTTCTGTAGTGCAATGCGATAAAGTAGAAAATTATGCTTTGCTCTGGAAAATAACCGGTAATCAGTGGGGGAAAGAATGGACAAACCATCCAGAAGGCCTGTGCAGCTACTGGAGTTTGGAAGATAAAGCAAGGCTTTCAGAGCTGAATCAATTACGGCAGACCGCACTTACACCGCTGATGACACTGGGTAAAGCTCTGAAGAACGCGGATAGCCTGCAACAGCTTGTGGATGGGCTATACACATTCTTGTGTGATATTAATCTGGACGCCAGACTTAAGGGGATGGCAACGCAATTGGAGGCCTCCGGCGACTTGCGAAACAGCCAAATACTCTCACAGCTATGGGAGATTTTGCTGACAGCCTTGGAGCAACTTTCTGCTATGCTTGGACATACCTACTGGGATGCCCAAACCTTTACACGGTTACTGAGGTTGCTGCTGAGCCAGTACGATGTGGGTACGATCCCTGCAGTGCTGGATGCTGTAACTGTTGGTCCTGTCAGCGCAATGCGTTGTCACCAAACCAAGTATTTGTTGGTTTTGGGTGCAAATGAGGGATTTTTTCCAACTTATGGCGGTACGGTAGGTGTTCTGTCCGACCGGGAGAGGACACAGTTGCGCACGATGGGTGTGCCTTTGACCGGCGGCGCAATGGAGGGTTTGCAAGCGGAGTTTGCGGAGATTTACGGTGTGCTTTCTAGCGCAACAGACACGGTTTATGTTTCCTGTTCTGCGCAGCCTTCTTATTTATTCCGTCGACTTTGTGAAATGGCCGGCGGTGAAACTGAGGTATCTCCAATCGGTATTTCAACTACTGAAGCTATGGAAGTTGGCGCATTTTTGGCTCGGTTGAATGATAAATCATCAGCGCAAACACTGGACTTATTAGAGGAATATCGGACTCTCAAGAAACAAAATAACCATGATTTAGGCCAGCTCTCGTCTAAGGCGGTTACTATGCTTTACGGCAACACACTGAATCTGTCTGCATCACAGGTGGACAAGCTTGCAGATTGCCGTTTGGCGTATTTCTTAAAATACGGACTAAAGCTGAAAGAACGCAAGCCGGCAACAGTTGACCCTGCGGAATTTGGTACTTATGTTCATGCTGTTCTGGAAGATACAGGACGAAAAATTATGGAGCAGGGAGGGTTCCACAAGGTTTCTTTGGAACAGACTCTCGAGATTGCTAACGAATTTTCTTTGCAGTATATTTCAGAGCATTTCGGTCAAATTGACTCTCAACGGCTGAGCTATCTGTTCCGCAGAAATGCTCAGGAACTGGAAATGATAGTTACTGAATTGTGGCAAGAACTGCACGAATCTGATTTTGTGCCCATAGCTTTTGAGTTGGGATTTGGACCGGAAAAGGAAATGGATGCGATCTATGTTACAGGCAGTGCAATGTCTGCCCGGTTGCGTGGATTTGTGGACAGAGTGGATGCCTGGGAGCGGCATGGCCGTACCTATTACCGTGTTGTAGACTACAAGACCGGTAAAAAAGATTTTGATTACTGTGACATTTATAACGGGTTGGGCTTGCAGATGCTGCTGTATCTGTTTGCGTTAGAAGATAATGGAGCTGTTTTGCTGGGGGAGAGACCGGTGGCTGCAGGCGTGCAGTATTTCCCGGCAAGAGCGCCCATCGTCGCTTTGGACGGCAGGGCGGACATTGCGGAGGCTGAAAAAGAACGGCAGAAACTTTGGCAGAGAAAGGGCTTGCTGCTCAGTGACGAATCCGTTCTTGATGCAATGGAGCACAGTGAAAAGCCGTTGCGCCTATCCTATACCCGAAAAAAGGACGGCACAATGTCCGGTGATATAGCAAATTCTGAACAATTTAAGTTGCTGAAAGCCTATGTTTTTGCGCTCCTGGGGAAAATGGTTGACGATATCGCTTCCGGCTGTGTCGAGCCCAATCCTTATACCCGCGGGGGGCGGCATAATGCCTGTGCATTCTGCCCTTATGGTGCCGTATGCCACGAAGCAACTGTGGAGGGAAGACGGGATTACGCAGCAATCACCTCCCAAAAATTCTGGGAAGATATCGAAAAGGAGATGAGCAGTCGTGGCTGAAAAGTTAACACCGCAACAGCGCCAAGCGGTTGAAAACCAGGGAGGAAAGCTGCTCGTTTCCGCAGCTGCGGGTTCTGGTAAGACTAAGGTGTTGGTAGAACGTTTGATGCGTTATATACAAAATATTAACGATCCTGCAAATATCGATGACTTTTTGATTATTACATACACGAAAGCGGCTGCTGCGGAGCTGCGTGGCAAAATTGCGGCAAAGCTGTCGGAATTGATTGCTGCCGATCCTACAAACCGTCATCTGCAACAGCAGATGCAGCGATTGTATCTGGCCAAAATATCCACTGTGCACGGTTTCTGCACTGATGTGTTACGGCAGTACACCTACAGGCTGGACATTGCAAGCGACTTCCGCGTAGCAGATGAGACTGAATGCATAGAACTTCAGTTGAAAGCTTTGGAGCAGACACTGGAGAACGCCTATGAGAATGCTGAAAATGATGCAGATTTTTGCGCATTGATCGATTCTCAAGGGCTTGGCAGGGACGATAAGTTGATTCCACAGATAATTCTGAAGGTTTATTCCAGCGCAAAATGCCATCCTAATCCACAGGAATGGCTAGGCTGGTGTGTTGATAATGGAATCTTTGATATTACTGGCGCAGAGCAAACACCCTGGGGTGCTTACTTGATTGCGGATTTGAAGTCCTATTTGACTTTGCAAATCCGCGCAATGGAACGTTGTGCCACTGCAGCCGGATCTGCCGACGGAATGGAAAAACCCGCTGCACTCCTATCTGCAACAGCAGATCAACTGCGGCAGCTGTATAATTGCAAAACTTGGGATGATATCCTTGCGCATAAAGAAATCCAATACGGCACATTGACATTTTCCAAGAAGTGCACAGACAAGCAGCTGATCGATCAGATTAAAGCTGTTCGCAGTGCATGCAAGGAGGGGCTCAATAAGCGCCTGCGAAACTTTGTTGACAACAGTGAGCAGGTGCTATCCGATATTTCTCGTTCCCTTGATGCTGCCAGGGGACTTGTGGGACTCGTTCAGGCTTTTGAACGGTGCTATTCGCGTCTAAAGAAGAACCGCGGCATTGTGGATTTTAGTGATTTGGAACATTATATGCTGGATCTGCTCCTGGGAAAGCAACGTTGTGCTGCTACCGCGATTGCAACCGAATTAGGAGCGCAATTCCGGGAAATTATGGTGGATGAATATCAGGATTCCAATGAGATCCAGGATGCTATTTTTGCAGCTCTGACTGCCGAAAAACAGAATTGTTTTATGGTAGGTGATGTGAAGCAGTCCATCTATCAGTTTCGTCTTGCTGATCCCGGCATTTTTATTGAGAAGTACAATACCTTTAAAGCCGCGGATGCCGCAATACAGGGCGAGGGAAGACGGGTTTTGCTCAATCACAATTTCAGATCTTCCGCTGGTGTGATTGAAGCGGTCAACGATGTATTTAGCCACTGTATGTGTCAAAATGTTGGTGGTCTTGATTACACAGAGACAGAAATCCTTCGGGAAGGTATTCCGCACGTACCGTTGAATGAGCCGGAGGTTTCTCTATATGGTATTGAAGTTGAAAATGATACCTACGCAGAGGAAGCTTCATTCGTTGCAGACAAAATCTGTCAGCTACTGGATGGCTCTCATTATATTCGTGGCGGTGAAACGCTAAAACCTATTACAGCAGACGATATTGTTATTCTGCTTCGTAGTCCCGGTTCTGTTGGCGGTGAATTTCGGTTAGCACTGCAATCACGCGGTGTTCGCTGTGTTACCGGCGATCAGGGAGATATTTTGCAGACAGAGGAAATTACCGCCATTCGTTCAATTTTGGAGATTATTGACAATCCCCTACAGGATATTCCGCTGACAGCTGTATTAACAAGTCCTGTATTTGGCTATACAGCTGAGGATTTGGCAATTTTGCGTAGTACAAACCGAAATACTGACATCTACACACTGTTAGTATCTACAGATGACGAAAAGAGCAGAAAGTTTATTAATACCCTTGCATATCTGCGACAAATAGCCAAAATATCCAGTGTGACAGAGCTAATTTCTGCAGTTTATTCGCAAACCAACCTGCTGAGTATTTATTCTGCAATGCCGGATGGTGCAGAGAAATTGGACAACTTGCAGGCCTTCTTCCAAATTGCATCCGACTATGAAAATACAGGTCCAAAGGAACTCAGCCGCTTCTTAACGTATTTAACCGCTTTGGAAGAACGAGGTCTTGCGGGAAATGCACAGCAGACATCCGGCGGCGTGACGATTATGAGTATTCATAAATCCAAGGGATTGGAGTTTCCTGTTGTGTTCCTGTGCGGCCTTTCCAGGGGATTTAATCAGGAAAGCTCTCGCGGGCAGGTTCTTTGCGATAAGGATCTGGGGTTGGGCCTTGGGTGCGTGGATACAAAGCTCCGTGTTCGGTATCCCACACTTGCGAAACAAGCAATCAGCGTGAAAATCCAGCGGGAAGGTGTTTCTGAGGAGCTTCGCGTGCTATATGTGGCGATGACCCGTGCGAGAGACCGGCTGATCATGACCTATGCGGACAAGAAATTAGAAGATAAGCTTCAGAACTTATCTATGCGCTTGGATATGACGGACAGAGAACTTTTATCAGTTGAGGCAGACTGTCCCGGTGATTGGGTACTGCAAACAGCTCTTACCAGGGTGGAAGCCGGTGGCTTTTTTGCTCTTGGCGGTCACCCGGATTGCGCCGGAGTGCGGGAAAAAACCTGGGAAATTGCGGTGGTTCGTGCTGAAGCAACACAAAGTCGATCTGTATTGAAAGAGCCTGAACAGCAGATTCAGTCGGATGTCGTTGAAAGGTTGTCTTCGAATCTTAAATTCAAATACGACCATATTGGCGCAACAAAGATACCTTCCAAGCTGACGGCAACACAGTTGAAAGGTCGTGCTTTGGATAAAGAGATTGCGGATGGATCAAGTGAAATTGCGCTGACGCTATTCCGTAAGCCTGGTTCTGCTGGCGCAAAAGACGGGAAAGCCCACGGCACTGCGACCCATGCAGTTTTACAATATCTTTCCTTTGATAGGTGCAATGATATAGAGGAAATCCAAGAAGAGCTGGATAGGTTGGTTCGTGAACAGAGGATTACCCGGGAGCAGGCAGATATGCTGGATTGCAGCAAGATCGCGGCCTTGTTTGCATCTCCTATTGGAAGAAAACTACAGCAATCGCAAAATGTTCTAAGGGAATATAAGTTTTCTGTTTTGGAAGATGCTGCAAAGTTTTATCCGGATGCTAAAGGGGAGCAAATTCTGTTCCAGGGCGTTGTTGACTGCGCAATTATGGACGATGATGGCATTACAGTTTTGGATTTTAAGACCGACTATGTAACTGAGGAAACATTGGAGATGGTTATGCAAAAGTATCGATCCCAGGTGGTTTCCTATGCTGATGCATTGTCTCGAATTTACAAGATACCCGTGAAATCTGCGATGCTGTATTTCTTTGCTTTGGATAGATTCGTGGATGTAATCTAATTATTACCGCCGAAGGGGATTCCCTTCGGCGGTTTGCCTTTAGCGGCTGTTTCTGTTCTGGTTGTTCTGATTCTGGTTGTTGTTCTGATTCTGATTGTTGTTCTGGTTGTTCTGATTCTTGTTCTGGTTATTCTGATTCTTGTTCTGGTTATTCATCCTAATTTCCTCCGTTTGTATCATTGGGTTACCCCAGGATAGTATACCCATTCGTTCAGGATTTATCCTTGGCCTTAAAAATTAAGCTTACCAATAATCCCGCAACGACTGCGGCGGTAATACCACCGGCAGTTGCTTTTAGTCCACCGGTGAAAATACCGATAACACCATTGCTGGAAACAGCTTCCTTTACACCTTTGGCAAGTGTATAACCAAATCCGGTTAGAGGAACAGTCGCACCAGCGCCGGCAAAATCAGCTAAGGGTTTGTATAATCCAATACCGCCTAAAATTACGCCGGCTACTACATAACTTACTAAGATTCTGGCCGGTGTCAGTTTTGTCTTGTCAATAAGAATTTGACCAATGACACAGAGAATGCCACCAACTATAAATGCCTTTAAATAATCCATGCCTAACCTCCGCAAATAGAAACTGCATGACATACCCCCGGAATAGGCAGCCCTTGTTGTGTGGAGACCGGGGAAAGCAGAGCGCCTGTGCCGCAGAAAAGTATCTTTTTCAGTTTTCCGCTGTTTAGTTGGTCCAGCAAATGTCCGCAAAGGACAATGGCGCTGCATCCGCATCCGGAACCGCCGGAGTGTACATCTTGTTTTAGTAAATCAAATACCTGCGTTCCGCAGTCCATTAGTTTGCCACCAAGAGAAATACCTTCTTTTTGTGCAATAGTAAGAAGAGCTTCCTTGCCCAGTTGTCCTAAGTCACCGGTGACAATCAAATCAAAATCTTCTGCAGATGTTTTCATATCTTCAAAATGGGTACGAATTGTTGCCAGGGCTGCAGGTGCCATGGCAGGACCCATATTGTTGGCATCTTTGATTCCTAAGTCTGTTACGGTACCAACGGTGCAACCGGTAATTTGAGGGCCCTTTCCACCGGCACAAACAAGAGCTGCTCCGGAACCGGTGACAGTCCATTGGGCTGTTGGGGGTCTTTGTCCGCCATATCCGAGAGGAAAGCGGTACTGCCGCTCAGAGCTGGCAAAATGGGAGGAGGTCATCGCGACTACCTTGTCGAAAAAACCGCCTCCAACAGCCATAGAGGCCAGCAGAAGACTCTCTGACATAGTAGAACATGCACCGTATAAACCAATATGCGGTATGCCTGTATTTCGTAAAGTGAAGGAAGAACCGATGCACTGATTCAGCAGATCTCCGGAAAAGACCAATCCAAAATCCCTTTTGGGTATGCCTGCTTTTTTGCTTAGCTGCTCCAATGCAATTTGCTGCATCCGTTTTTCTGCCTGTTCCCAGGTTTTTTCACCGAAATAGGAATCCTTTTTTGTGATATCAAAGGTGCTTGATAAAGGTCCTTCCGATTCTTTTTTTCCGGCGACACTGGCCCAAGTGGTGATGACCGGTGGCTTATCCAAAATAAAGCTGTGTTTCCCGCATTTTTGATTTCCCATAATAGCACCGTCCTTTTTGCTATTATGCTGCAAAATGCTAAGAATATAATAAAAAACTGTCAACACAGCCTGTGTTGACAGTTTTTTATAAATTTATTTACCGGCCAAGGCTCGCTCCAGCCAAACAGCACCCACATCCAGGGCGGTGTAGAAACCGGGCTTTTCGCTCTTTTTCACAACCCGGTCACGGCTCTTTGCAGTAGGATCGGTGAGTTGAAGCTGAACGGAAACGCGGGTGGCGATATCCACATCGTTGACTTTCTTGGTTTCCAAAATCTGCAACATAACAATGTGGCTGTCAGCCATAGAACCGTAGTAAACAAAATTTTCTTTACGCATCAAAGGATGCCCTTTATACATCAATCCTTCGGACATAATGACCTCCTTAAAAAATGGAAATCGGGAGGCCTTTGCGGCGGCAAAAGCCTCCCGTCTGAATTAGGTGTTCTCAAACAGATAGCAGCGAACCAGTTCCTGAAGAAGTTCGTCACGGTCAATCTTACAAATATTGCTGCGAGCATTATTGTAATTGGTGATATAGGTGGGATCTTCAGTAAGCAGATAGCCAACGATCTGATTGATGGGATTGTAGCCCTTTTCGTTCAGAGCATCAAAGACGCCACGGAGGATAGTATGCATATCTTCCTTTTCGTCGCCGGGAACTCTAAACTTAATGGTACATTGCTTATTATCCATTGCGTCATAGCCTCCTTCCGAATGGTGCAGATATTATAACCCAAAAAAACGCCGGTGTAAAGGGTTTCCAGTAAAAATATTGAAAAATTAGCGAAGAATTGCTCCTACAGAGGTCTTCAGAGCCTCCAAAACCTTGGATACTACCTGCTCAGAGTCTGTATCGGTGAGGGTACGGTCATCGGCACGCAGTTCTAAAGCAAAGGCCATACTCTTTTTGCCTTCGGGAACACCGGTTCCACGATAAATGTCGAACAGCCGGATATTCCGCAGCAGCTTGCCGGCAGCCTTTTCGATAACTTCCTCAACCTGACCAACAGTAATCTCCTCATCGCAGACCACAGCCAAGTCACGGGAAACAGTGGGATATTTGGGCAGGGGAGTGTAGGTGGGCTCGGGCTTACGCAGAGACATCAGTGCAGTAAAGTTGATCTCAGCGCAGTAAACTTCGCTGTCCATGCCGTAGTTTTTGGCAACCAGAGGATGGATCTGACCCATATAACCCAGCTCCACGCCGTCGATGCTGACCTTTGCACAGCGGCCGGGATGATAGGAGGGATTATCCTTCACGGCAACATAGCTTGCCTTGGGCATCCGCAGACCGGTAAAGATAGCTTCCATCTCGCCCTTCAGAGTAAAGAAGGTCTCGCCTGCGCCGTAGGTGCCTAAAACAAGAATCTTAGGCTCCTGGGGAAGAACCTCGCCCTCGGTGGGCAGATAGATCTTTGCCAGCTCATAGAGCTTTGCGGCCTTGTTGTGGTAAGCGCTGTTCCGGGACAGAATATCCAGCATGGAGGGCAGGGCAGTGGTACGCATAATGGAGGTGTCCTCACCCAAAGGATTCTGAATCTTTAAGGTGTTGCGGCGGGTGTCGTCCTTGGGAAGACGGATCTGGTCAAAGATAGCGGGAGATACGAAAGAATAGGTGATGATCTCGCTGTAACCCAAAGCGCGGCACAGACGACCACCGGCGGTCTCCAGCTCCATTGCAGGTGTGTAGCCGCCTTGGGTTGCATTCTTGAACTCGGTGGTGGGAATCTCGTTATAACCGTAGGAGCGGCCAACTTCTTCTGCAATATCAGCCATCAGGTTCAAGTCCGGACGCCAGGAGGGGATTTGGAGCATATCACCATCAACGGGGATCTCCAACAGGTTCAGATACTTGATCATTTCCCCGCGGGAGATGGTAGTGCCTAACAGGTTATTGATCTTCTCGACCTCCAGTGGCACGGTTTTAGGCGTGGGAACGAAATTAACGATATCGATGATACCATCCATCACATCACCGCACTCCAACAGCTCAACGAGCTCACAGGCGCGCTGCACAGCAGGAACGGTCATCAGAGGATCCAGGTTTTTCTCGAACTTACCGGAGGACTCGGTACGCATACCCAAAGCCAAAGCGGTCTGACGAATGGAAGTTCCGTTAAAGTTGGCAGATTCAAAGACAACAGTGGTGGTATCGTCCAAAATTTCGGAGTTCTCTCCGCCCATAATACCGGCCAGGCCGATGGGCTTGTTCTCGTCGGCGATCACCAGCATACCGGGCTTCAAATTCCGTACATTGCCGTCCAGGGTGGTGAGAGTTTCACCCTCAGTTGCCTCACGGACAACAATCTTGCCGGAACCAACATAGCGGTAGTCAAAGGCATGCATGGGCTGGCCGTACTCCAGCATTACATAGTTGGTAATATCAACGATGTTGTTGATGGGACGCACGCCGTTGGCACGCAGACGCTGGCGCAGCCACTTGGGAGAAGGACCGATCTTTACATTGGCAACCATACGGGAGGAGTAGCGGTTGCACAGGTCGGTAGCTTCAACCTCCACATCCAGCTTCTCGTACATGGAGCCGGCTGAGCTGCCCTTGACCACGGGCTCGTGATGTTTCATAGGCAGACCAAACGCAGCGGCGGATTCGCGAGCCAGACCGATAATGGAGTAGCAGTCGGGGCGGTTATTTGTAATCTCGAAGTCCACGATGGTATCGTCGTTGCCGATCACAAGGTTGATGTCATCGCCGGGCTTGCAATCTTCATCGTTGAGGATCCAAATGCCGTCTTCATAAGCACCGGGCAGATCGTTCTGAGTCAGCCCCAGTTCGGTGAAGGAGCAGAGCATACCATTGGAGGGAACACCACGGAGTTTACCCTTAGTGATATGAATGCCACCGGGCAGCCAGGAGTTGTGCAACGCAGCAGGAACCAGGTCACCTTGGTTCACATTTTGCGCGCCGGTGACGATTTGAACAGGCTCTTCCTGTCCCACATCCACTTGACAGACCCACATATGGTCGGAGTTCTCGTGCCGGACAATAGACAGAACCTTGCCAACAACAACGTTCTTGATCTCAGCGTCCATACGTTCATAGGTTTCCACCTTCTGACCGAAGACAGTCAGCTTCTCTACAAATTCTTTGTCAGAAACGGAGGACAGATCCACAAATTCTTCGTGCAGCCATTTTCTATTCAGTTTCATTCTCTGTACCTCCTTAGAATTGATTCAAGAATCTGACATCGTTATCGAAAATCAGACGCAGATCCGTAATTTTCAGACGGCCCATTGCCATACGCTCCAGGCCCATACCGAAGGCGAAGCCGGAATACTTCTCGGGATCGATACCGCAGTTGCGTAGCACATCGGGGTGTACCATACCGGCGCCCAACAGTTCAATCCAACCTTCGCCGTGGCAGGTAGAGCAGACCTGCCCGTTCACTTCACCGGTGCCATGGCACTTATGGCACTGCATATCCATTTCGCAGCTGGGCTCGGTGAAGGGGAAGTGGTGAGGACGGAAACGCATCTGTGCGTCCTGTCCGTAGATACGCTTCATCAAAGTAACCAAAGCACCCTTCAAGTCACCCATAGTGATATTCTCATCCACTACAAGACCTTCAATCTGATGGAACATAGGGGAGTGGGTAGCATCCGCTTCATCCTTACGGTACACACGGCCGGGCGCCAAAATGCAGATAGGAGGCTTGGCATTCTCCATAACACGGATCTGCATGGGGCTGGTCTGTGTGCGCAGCAGAACAGAATCATCATCGTTAAAATAGAAAGTGTCGGAGCGGTCACGGGAGGGGTGACCTTCTTCAATATTCAGTCGGGTGAAGTTATAATCAGCCAGTTCCACTTCCGGGCCGTCTACGATCTGATAGCCCAGACCAACAAAGATATCCTTGATCTCCTGCAGAACTTGGTTCATGGGATGCTCATGGCCCATCTGTACTGCTTCGCCGGGAATGGTTACATCCAATGCCTCAGCAGCAAGCTTCTGCTCCAGCACGATGGCATCGATCTGAGATTTGCGCTCTTCCAATTTTTCCTCAATTTCAGCACGGACACTGTTAGCCAGCTGACCCATAATGGGGCGCTCCTCAGCGGACAGCTTACCCATCTGTTTCAGCACTGCGGTAACCTCGCCCTTCTTGCCCAGGTAACGCACACGCAGCTCATCCAGAGCAGCAGGGGAGTCTGCCTCCTGCAGGGCAGTCAGCGCCTGTACTTTCAGTTGCTCTAACTGTTCTTTCATATTGATTTCTCCTTCCTGATAACAGGTAATTGATACAAAAAAATAAGCCCGTCGTCCGTATCGGGACGAAGGACCTTACCTCCGCGGTACCACCCGCAATTCGCTTGAAAGCGCACTTTCGGTGCAAACACACCTTAGATACTTAACGGAATCACCCGGCAAACCCTACTAAAATTTCAAGTAGCAGCTCCTGGGGGAAAGCCCTGTGCCGCGCGCGAGCGGTTCCCACCATCCCGCTCTCTCTGTGTGCGTGTTGTCGGCAAAAGACGACCCAATCATCGCTTTTGTTTATTCTAAGGGATTTTAACATATAAAATTATAAAAAGCAAGTGTTAATTTTGTTGACTTATGGGGTATTGGCTGTTAATATAGTTGCATACGAAACTGTTGCAAGTGCAACTATTAAATTTGAGGTGGATTATGCCAAGATTTATGAAAATGCTGAATAATATCAGCCGCTCTCAAGCCATTTACAGACATAGTAAAATATCGGCTGAGGATCTGCAAACAGGCCATTATGCCTTTGTTTTGGCCATTTGCCGGGAGTCGGGACGCTCCCAGGAAGAGCTTGCAAGGGAACTGTGCATCAATAAGAGCACTGTGACGAGGAATTTAAATTACTTAGAGGAAAGGGAATACATTACCCGAATCCCATTACCTAATGACAAGCGGCAATTCTCTGTTTATCCAACAGAAAAAATGCTTGCGGTTCTGCCGAAGATCAGACAGGTGTCTGCGGAGTGGATGGCGCTTTTATCTGAGGGAATACCACCGGAGGAACTTGCTATTTTCGATTCCGTGCTTGCACGTATGCAGGCGCGGGCAGGACAAATCATTGAGAATCAAGAGGAAAACAAATGAAGTGGGTTTTTACATATTTGAAACCGCTGTGGTCAAGAATTACAGTTGGAATTTCTATAAAGACTGTAGGCACATTGGCTGAATTGATGATTCCCTACTTGCTTAGTCATATTCTGGAAAATGTTATTGTTACAAATGATATCAATAGAATTGCATTTTGCGGCGGACTTATGGCAGTATGCGCTGTGATCGCTTGCCTTGGCAATATCATCGCAAACAGAATGGCAGCAAAGACAACGATGCTGTTTGCCACCCGTATGCGCAGGGAGCTTTTCTCAAAAACCTTGCATCTGTCGGCAAGAAGTACGGATAGTTTTACCATTCCGTCTCTTGAATCGAGAATAACCTCTGATACCTATAATGTGCAGAATTTTATCGGAATGATTCAGAGAATGGGCATTCGCGCGCCGATCCTTTTGCTGGGAGGTACCGCCATAACCTTGGTGCTGGATTGGAAATTGGCATTGGTTATGATCGCTACGATGCCCTTGATTTTCGTAGTGGTGTACAGCGTTTCCCGGAAGGGAGTTCCCCTTTATACCAAGGTCCAGCAGTCTGTTGACGGAATGGTCCGTGTTGTCCGTGAGGATGCGCAGGGCATCCGCGTTATCAAGGCACTATCCAAGATAAACTACGAGAATGCCCGGTATGACCGCGCAAACCTTGAGCTTAAAAAGAATGAGACTAAGGCCGGCATCATTATGGGTATCGCAAACCCTGTAATGACATTGCTGATGAATACCGGTATTGTAGCGGTTGTCGCGGTCAGTGCACATTTTGTCGCAAGAGATCAGTCTTCCACAACAAGCGTTCTTGCGTTTATGCAGTATTTTACGCTGATTTCTATGGCTATGATGGCTTTGTCCAGAATGTTTGTAATGTATACCAAGTGCGCTGCGTCAGCCAAGCGTATTTATCAGGTAATGGAGCAGGAAAATGAATTAAAGCTTTGCCCTGATGACGGAAAAGGCGACACATCGCTGCATATTTCCTTTGAGAATGTTAGTTTTTCATATTTGGGGAAAAAGAACAATTTGTCAGATATTACGTTCTCACTAAAAAGGGGACAAACCCTGGGTATCATCGGTGCAACCGGTAGCGGTAAATCAACCATTCTGCGTCTTCTTATGCGCTTTTACGATGTTGATTCCGGTGTAATACGCATTAACGGTAAGGATGTTCGTTCCTATACGCCGGAAGAGCTTACCGCGATGTTTGGTGTCGTTTTTCAAAATGATTTTCTGTATGCGGACTCCATTGAAGAGAATATTCGCTTTGGTCGTGAAATCTCCAGAGAGAATATTGTTGAGGCAACAAAAATCGCACAGGCTTACGATTTTATATCCTCTTTTTCTGATGCCCTTGATTATCGGGTATCTGCCGGCGGTACAAATCTTTCCGGTGGTCAGCGGCAGCGTGTGCTGATCTCCCGGGCAATTGCGGGATCTCCAGAGATCCTTGTTCTTGATGATTCTTCTTCTGCGCTTGATTATAAAACAGATGCGAATTTGCGGCGGGCCCTCTCTGTGGCCTTACCCCATTCGACAATTATAACTGTTGCCCAACGAGTCAGCTCTGTGAAGAACTGTGACCTTATTTTGGTTATCGAAAACGGTGTGATTATCGGCAGTGGCAAGCACGAGGAGCTTATGGGAAACTGCGCTGCGTATAAAGAAATCAGCGATTCCCAGATGGGAGGTGCATTCCTTGACTGAAAAGAATAATATCAAAATAGGCAAGAAGGGTATCTTCCTGCGGCTCAGTAAATATGTCTTGCAGCAATGGCCGCTGTTTATACTTGCGTTGATACTGACGCTGGGTGCGAACCAGCTTTCTCTGCTTGGACCTAAATATTCCGGCGCTGCCATTGATGCGATTGAACTGGAAAATGGAGTGGATTTCCCAATTGTTTGGAAGAATATCGGGTTTATGCTGGGATGTTATGTGATTTCAGCATTGCTTTCCTATATGCTTTCCGTGGTTATGCTCAATTTGAGCCAAAGAATCATATATAAGATGCGCAAGCAGGTGTTTGAGAAGCTGACAACACTTCCGGTTAGCTATTTTGATACCCACGCAACCGGAGATATTATCAGCCATCTGTCCTATGATATTGACACTATCAACAGTACGCTTTCCCATGACCTTATCCAGGTAATGACAAGTCTTTATACTGTTGTGGGTTCCTTGGTGTTTATGTGGCAGATTTCCAGACCTATGATACTGATCTTTGTGCTGACCGTTCCGGTGTCCATACTTTTTACCCGGTATCGTTCCAAAATTGTTCGCCCTCGTTTCCGTGCAAGAGCAAAAAAATACGGCGAATTGAACGGCTTTGCGGAAGAAATGCTCACCGGCTCCCGGACGATTTCTGCCTACGGTAGAGAGGACGAGATATCCTCCCGATTCAACAAAATCAACGATGAGGCAATGGATGCGTTCTATAAAGCCGAGTATCAAGGCGCATTACTTTTTCCTACGATCAACCTTATCAATAATATTTCTTTAACACTTGTAGCCGTTATGGGTGGAATTCTATATATGTATTCCCAAAACGGCGCAGTTTTAGCGACTTCTGCGTTCTATATTACCTTGGGTGGTGTGGCGCAGTTCGTGCAGTATTCCAGAAAGTTTGCCGGCCCTATCAATGAGTTTTCCAACATTCTTCATGAGTTCCAATCTGCGTTTTCTGCCGCTGAACGTGTCTTTGCGATACTGGACGAGGAGCCGGAGACGGTGGATGCGGCCGATGCGAAGGAATTGAACGATACCAAGGGCGATGTGTCGCTGAACGATATAACCTTTGGCTACACAGAGGATAAAACCGTACTGAAGAATGTGTTTGTTAAAGCAAAGCGTGGACAAACTGTGGCAATCGTTGGGCCGACAGGTGCGGGCAAAACTACTATAATCAATTTGCTTATGCGTTTTTATGACCCGCAGAGCGGCAAAATTCTCATTGACGGCATACCGTCTGTTGATTTGAAAAGAGAAGATCTGCGACGCGCCTTTACAATGGTACTGCAGGATACATGGCTTTTCTGTGGCAGTATATATGACAATATCGTGTATGGCCGGGAAGATGCAACGCCGGAAGAAGTCTACGCTGCGGCAAAGTCCGCAAAAATACACAACTATATTGAGAGCCTGCCCGATGGTTATAATACGATTTTGTCTGACGACGGCGTCAATATTTCCAAGGGACAGAAGCAACTTATTACCATTGCCCGCGCATTTCTGGCGAAAGCGCCAATCTTGATCCTGGACGAGGCGACCTCCAATGTTGACTCCCGTACTGAGATACAGATTCAGAATGCAATGACAGATCTGATGAAAGACAAGACCTGCTTTATCATTGCTCACAGGTTATCTACCATTCAAAACGCTGATACGATACTTGTTGTAAAAGACGGCGCGATCATCGAACAGGGCAACCATGAGGAACTCCTCAAACAAGGTGGATTCTACTATTCGCTGTACCATTCCCAATTCCATTGACCTTGATTTTTGCGTGCTTTCAAGATATAATCGTTTCAACTAAGAAAAAGGCGGTATTGCTATGAAACTCAATTATAAGAATCAAATGATCCTTGCGATCGGCCTTGTGGTTGTATTCTATGTGCTGGCAGTGGTTTTTCGTAATTTGCTTTTCAGAACCATAGGATTGTGCCTTTGTGGATTGTTGTATGCTATACATCCCGTTGTGCAGGAAAGTGAGGCATCCAACAAGGAGCTTAAGCGGGTTGTTCGCATTGCAGGCATTGTTTTGATTTTTATCGGTCTATTTACAACTGTTTGAAATGACTATGGAATTGAAAGTATTAAGCCATTCTGATGTTTTAAAAATTCTTCCGGACAGAGATGCCGATGCCCATAAAGGAAATTTTGGCAAAATTCTACTGCTTTGCGGCAGCCGGGGTTATACCGGTGCTGCTGCCTTGGCAGCGATGGGCGCTTTGCGATGTGGTGCAGGTCTTGTTTATTTGGGCGTGCCGGAGGGTATTTATACAATTGAGGCAGTAAAACTGACGGAGGCCATTGTGTTTCCGTTGCCGGATGATGACGGTTCACTGTCAGACCTGGCGGTAGATAAGATTTTGCAAATGCTTCCCCAAATGGATGCTGTGCTGATCGGACCGGGGCTTGGACAGAGCGACGGAACACTTACCGTACTGAAGACAGTGCTTGCGAAGTTTACCGGACCTGTTGTGATCGATGCTGACGGCATAAATCTGTTAGCCGGGCATATAGATTTATTGCGTGGCAGAGCAGCATCGACGATTTTGACACCCCATGAAGGTGAATTTAGCCGTATTGCCGGACAGGCTTGCAAGGACCGGGTCGCAGAAGCAAGGGCGTTTGCGGCTGATAATCAAGTGATTCTGCTTTTGAAGGGTCATAGAACTGTCATAACAGATGGCGCAACTTGCTACATTAATCAAACCGGAAACCCCGGTATGGCAGTTGGCGGCAGCGGTGATGTGTTGGCAGGTATGATTACAGCTTTGCTTGGACAGGGTGTTGCACCGTTACAGGCCGCAGCTTGCGGTGCTTGGCTGCATGGCGCTGCCGGCGATATCTGTGAAAAGGAAATTGGTCAGTACGGTATGCTCCCTACTGATATGCTGCAGGTTCTTCCACGACTACTCAAATAAGGTGGGAAACCTATGCGCTATCGGGTAGCCGCAATCATATGTGTGTTGCTTCTGCTTACGGGTTGTAAGGGAAGTGAAGATTCCTTGGACAGGGCTATGGCTCTGCGAAACAGGGTTTTGCGTGAAGACGGATGCAGTTTTACTGCAACAGTTACTGCTGACTACGGTGAACAGATATATGTATTCAAGATGGCTTGTAAAACCGATAGGGAAGGGGACTTAACTTTCACAGTGGCAGAGCCTGCCACCATTGCCGGCATTACCGGAAAAATCTCCGGAACCGGTGGTGCAATTACCTTTGACGATAAGGTTTTGGCGTTCCAAACGATTGCTGATGGACTGGTAACGCCAGTAACTGCCCCTTGGCTATTTATGAAGACCCTGAGAAGTGGCTACTTGAAAGACGCCGCTGAAACGGAACAGGGTATTGAAATTTCTATCGATGACAGTTACGCAGAGGAGGCCCTGCAACTGCGTATTCGTACTGTAGAGGATTTGCCTGCATCTGCCGAGATTTTTTGGCAGAGTCGTCGCATCTTGACGATTACTGTTGAGAACTTTTCTTTTTTGTAGCTTTTACACTGACAAGTGCATAGGATAAATTGCCAGCTCGGCCGTATATTTTCTGTATGTGCGTGGGAGAATAGTTTTAGCCGCGTTACATAATGGGATGTCCGGTAGCGCTGGCAATGATTCTTCGGAGTGTGAAGCACAATGGATAGCACAGTCAGGCGCGGCGACATATTCTATGCGGACCTGTCGCCGGTTGTTGGCAGCGAGCAGGGTGGCACAAGGCCGGTTTTGATCGTACAAAACGATACGGGAAATCGCCACTCACCCACAGTCATTGCTGCGGCCATCACAAGCCAAACAGGCAAAGCAAGACTTCCAACCCATATCAATATTGCCGGCGGCAGTGTCGGGCTCAGCAAGGATTCTGTGATCCTTTTGGAGCAGATACGCACCATTGACAAACGGCGTTTGCGGGAGCATATGGGACACCTGGGAGAGCAGCAAATGGCGATGGTTGATGACGCGATCGCTGTCAGCTTTGGGCTAAATGATCCTCGGTAATGAAGTACCCCCTTGCGGCATACACTGCTGCAAGGGGGTATGTATTTTGTATGATATTTATGCGGGCACACAGGTTGTCGGTCGCGCCGAGGTAATCAAAGAGGGTTTATACTATCGCTTTTCCTGCAAATGTACGCTGCCGAACGAAGGTGTTCATAGAATTACGGTCAGCGATGGTAACAACACAAAAGATTTGGGGATTTGCGTGCCAACAGGGGAGTGGTTCGGCCTGGTCACGCGAGTGCCTATCAAGTATTTACCAGGAGATAAATTGGAATTTGCATTGGTTCCAAAGGATAGTCAGGTGACGGCTATTCCCGTAGTAACAAATGAGCCCTTTGCAGATTTAGATAAGCTGGAATCTGCGTATTTGCAGGAGAAAGATGGGAAAGCAGAAATAATTATAGATCCAACTCTAAGCCCACAGGGCAGTGATCCGAGCCAAGAATCTCCGCATATATGGGAGCAGCCTTGATCTTGTCGGCAATACGGTTGGATACAAGGAAATAATCAATGCGCCAGCCGGAATTATTCTTCCGGGCATTGAACATGTAGCTCCACCAGGTGTATGCGCCTGTAGCATCGGGGTTCAGATGACGGAAAGAATCGGTGAATCCCACGGAAAGAAGATCGGAAAACGCGCCTCGTTCCTCATCGGAAAAACCTGCGTTTCCTCGGTTGGAAGATGGGTTCTTTAAATCTATTTCTTTGTGGGCAACATTCAAATCTCCGCAGACAATCACAGGCTTTATAGCATCAAGTTTTTTTAGGTAGTCAGAAAATGCAGCTTCCCATTTTAGTCTGTGATCAATGCGCGCAAGCTCTCGCTGCGCATTGGGCGTATAGCAGGTAACGAGATAAAATTCGGGATATTCCAGGGTGATCAAACGGCCTTCTGTGTCCAGTTCCGGAACACCAACACCTAACGCGGTGGAGATGGGTTCAGTTTTGGCAAAAATGGCCGTGCCGGAATATCCCTTTTTTTCTGCGTAATTCCAAAACTGCTTATAGTCGGGCAAATCCATTTCAATCTGTCCCGCTTGAAGCTTTGTTTCCTGCAGACAAAAGAAATCGGCATCAACATCTGTGAAAAAATCCATAAAGCCCTTCTGTATACAGGCCCTTAAACCATTGACATTCCAGGAAATAAAACGCATAATCCTTCCTCCAATTAACCGATTATTACAAAATTTTTAATGTTATCAAACTTCTTTTCTCCAATACCGGATACATTCATGAGTTCTTCAGTTGACTTGAAATCACCGTGCTCAGCACGGTAATCGAGAATCCTCTGCGCTAAAGATTCACCGATTCCAGGCAATAACTGTAGTTGCTCTAAATCAGCAGTGTTAATATTGATTTTCCCTAAAGATTCCGGCGGGCGTGTTGTTGCAGGTGATGTTTGTATGGTTTGAATGTCCTGGATTTGGATATAGACTTTATTTGCGTTTCTACCCAGAAAAACACCAAGAAGAAGGCAAAGAAATGCGCCGGTAACGGCAATTAAAATCCAGCCCTGTTTTTTCATTTGACCCACCTCCTGCATTGACTATCAGCGAAAAGATTGCTATAATGCAAGTATTATACACAAGATTTATCCATTGAACAAGTCCAAAGATATGATATTGAGGGAAAATAATGAGAAAAATAGCAGTCATTCTTTTAACACTGTGTTTATTGATCTGCATTGTGCCTGTTAAGGCAGATGTGCAGGAGCAGGATTTTTCTGTTACCAACGGTTGTAATACCATTGAAGGACAAGTCCCTTTCCTGGGCTCACAGAAGCTTTTCGAAAATGGAAATGCCTTTATCCTTTACGAGGCGAATACAGACACATTGATGTATGCTGATAATGCTGACGAACAGCTTCCACCGGCCAGTCTTGTTAAGATTATGACCGCGTTGATTGCTGTGGAAAAAGGCAAGTTAGACGATGCGGTAACAGTAAAGGAAAAGGTACTGGCAACTTTGGATCCGGATGCTGTGCGCGCGCAGCCGAAACTTGCCGCGGATGAGGTCCTGACAGTTGAGGACCTACTTCACTGCATGATGGTTGCAGCGGCAAACGATGCTGCGGTGGTGCTTGCTGACCACATCATGGGCGATCAAAAAGCATTTGTTGCAGAGATGAACCGCTACGCAGAAGAATTGGGCTGCAAAAATACGAATTTTACCAACGTCCACGGTCTGCACGATAAAGAGCAATATACTTCAGCAAGAGATGCGGCAAGAATACTTGCTAAGGCTATTAAAAACGAGCGGTTTTGCGATATTTTCTTTGCAAAAAAATATGTTGTACCTGCATCCAATAAAAATGAATCGCGCCTACTGGTTACGCAGAACTATTTGATGAACAAGGATATCGTGGTGATCCACTACGATGAACGGGTCAAAGGAAGCCGTACCGGTACGACCACAGACGGCACTACAAATATTGCGACCTACGCAGAAGTGGAAGATATGCAGCTCATTTCTGTTGTGTTGGGCTCTGCCTCTGCTTATGATGAAAAGACTGGCCGCGTTAAGGTATTTGGCGGATATGGTGAAACGCAACAATTACTTGATTTGGGCTTTACAGACCATAAGGCTGGACAGCTGATTTACGAGAATCAAATACTGAAGCAGATTCCCATATCCGGAGGCAGCTCTGACGTGACTATTGCCACGAAAGAAGCCCGGTCATCTGTAATTCCGGCGGGTGTCGGAAGAGAACAACTTGAGTTCCGCTATGTGAACGAAGTACCGCTTAGCTTACCGGTTAAAGAGGGGCAGCGGGTTTCCACATTGCAAATTTGGTGTAACAATATCTGTATTGCGCAGACGGAAATTTTTGCGATGAACAGTGTGATTGCTGCGGATCAGATTTTCTCTGTGGAGGATAATTCATCCGGAAATCTTTCGGTCTTCTTTGGCGTCGTTTTGAAGATTCTTGGTGTGATTCTTGTAATCGGATTACTGGCTGTTGCAATACTCTATTTGCGGAGACTAAACGAGATTGCGAAACAAAAGCGGCAACACCGCCGCAACAGCAGAAACCGCAGAAGGAGCAGATAAAATGAGCAGTTGGGCAGAATTGGAGCAGGCTTGCAAGGAGTGTACAGCCTGTGGCCTTTGCCAAGGAAGAACCAATGTGGTTTTCGGCGTGGGCAAAAAAGATGCGGACGTTCTGTTTATCGGTGAAGGCCCCGGCGAGCAAGAGGACCTGCAGGGAGAACCCTTTGTTGGCCCTGCGGGGAAACTGTTAGATGATATGCTGTCTATCATCGACCTGGACAGAAGCAAAGTATATATTGCAAATATTGTAAAATGCCGCCCGCCCCACAACAGAGATCCCGAAGAGGAAGAGCAGGAGGCATGCATCGGATACCTTCGCAAACAGGTCGCGTTGATTCAGCCGAAGATCATTGTTTGCCTGGGTAGAATCGCGGCCAAGAAGATTTTGTATCCAGAGTATCGGATCACCAAGGAACACGGAAGCTGGGTATGCCGGAACGGCATCTGGATGACTGCTATTTATCATCCTTCGGCATTGCTGCGGGACCTATCCAAAAGACCGGAAACCTTTGAAGATCTGCTGGGTATCAGGGATAAAATTCAATATGTAAAGGCGAATGTGGACTAAAGATTAAATTTTCGTTGACATTTTGCTGTAATTATGGTATTTTAATGCCAATATGCAAATGCATTGACGGGAAGTTTCGGTATTGGAAACTGCTTCAGAGAGTATGTGGATGGTGTGAACATACGCAGCAAGTACTGATTGTCGTCCCTGAGCTCATTTTCTGAAATAGAGTAGGGAAGTGCGGGTATGCCCGTTATAGCAAAAGAGTGTCCGCTTTTTAGCGGAAATTCAGGTGGTACCACGGAAATCTTTTCGCCCTGAGCATTATGCTCAGGGCGTTTTTTGTTAAGGAGTGTTAAGCTATGAGAAGAGAACTGCCCAAGGTTTATGAACCCCAGCAGGTAGAGAACGAAATCTACGAGATGTGGGAGAAAGGTGGTCATTTTAAGCCCAATAAGGGCCGCGATGCCAAGCCTTTCACCATTGTTATGCCCCCTCCCAATGTTACCGGTCAGCTGCATATGGGCCATGCAATGGATGCAACACTGCAGGATACCTTGATTCGTTTCAAGAGAATGCAGGGATATAATGCACTGTGGTTGCCCGGTGTGGACCATGCCGGTATTGCCACACAGATCAAAGTGGAAGAGGAGCTGCGCAAGGAAGGCCTGACTCGCTACGATCTGGGCCGTGAGAAGTTCCTGGAGCGCGTTTGGGATTGGAAACACAAGTATGGCAACCGGATCGTACAGCAGCAGAAGAAGCTGGGCGCTTCCTGCGATTGGGACAGAGCCCGCTTTACTATGGATGAGGGTTGTTCCAGCGCTGTCCGTGAGGTGTTTGTTTCCTTGTATGAAAAGGGCTTGATCTATAAGGGCAGCCGTATTATCAACTGGTGTCCGCACTGTGTTACCGCTCTTTCCGATGCCGAGGTTGAGTATGTGGACAAGCCCGGCCATCTGTGGCATATCCGGTATCCTTTGGCTGATGGTAACGGTGAAGTCATTGTGGCTACGACCCGTCCCGAGACAATGCTGGGCGACAGCGGTGTCTGCGTTAACCCCAACGATGAGCGCTATACCGCCATTGTTGGCAAGAAGGTGATTCTGCCCCTGGTGAATAAGGAAATCCCTGTTGTTGCCGATGATTACGCAGAGATGGAGTTTGGTACCGGCTGCGTTAAGATGACTCCTGCCCACGACCCCAACGACTTTGAGGTGGGTCTGCGTCATAACTTAGAGGTTATCCGTGTCCTGGATGACAACGGTGTTGTGAACAGCTACGGCGGTAAGTACGAGGATATGGACCGCTACGAGGCCCGTAAAGCCATTGTGGCCGATCTTGAGGCGGGCGGTTACCTGGTAAAGGTGGAAGACTATTCTCACAATGTTGGCACCTGCTACCGCTGTCACAACGATGTGGAGCCCATTATCTCTGCCCAGTGGTTTGTTAAGATGAAGCCTCTGGCGGAGGAAGCTATCCGCGTGGTCAAAGAGGGCGAAACTAAGTTTGTTCCCGACCGGTTCAGTAAGACTTATCTGAATTGGATGGAGAATGTTCGTGACTGGTGTATCTCCCGTCAGCTGTGGTGGGGTCATCAGATTCCTGCGTGGACCTGTGCTGAGTGTGGCCACATTACCGTTTCCCGTGAGGATGCCTGTAAGTGTGAAAAGTGTGGCAGCACTAATATCGAACGGGATCCCGATGTGCTGGATACCTGGTTCAGTTCCGCACTGTGGCCCTTTGAGACCCTGGGCTGGCCCGAAAAGACTGAGGATCTGGATTATTTCTATCCCACCGATGTGCTGGTTACCGGTTATGATATTATCTTCTTCTGGGTTGCCAGAATGATCTTCTCCGGCTGTGAGCACACTGGCAAGACCCCGTTCCACACCGTGCTGATCCACGGCCTGGTCCGTGACGATAAGGGCCGTAAGATGTCCAAGTCTTTAGGCAACGGCATCGATCCTCTGGAAATGATCGAGAAGTATGGCTGCGATGCTCTGCGTATGAATATGGTCACCGGTAATGCGCCCGGTAACGATATGCGCTTCTATGTGGAGCGTTGCGAGGCGATGCGTAACTTTGCAAACAAGCTGTGGAACGCCAGCCGCTATGTGCTGATGAACCTGGATGAGAGTGCGGAGAGTAAGCTGCCTGCAACGGAGGATTTGACCATTGCTGATAAGTGGGTACTGTCCAAGCTGAATACTTTGATTGCTGAGGTTACCGAAAACCTTGAAAAGTACGAACTGGGTGTTGCTGTGCAGAAGGTCTATGATTTCCTGTGGGACACCTACTGTGACTGGTATATTGAACTGACCAAGGCAAGACTGTACAGCGAAGATGCCAAGCAGAAGGGTACTGCGCTACAGGTCCTGGTTTATGTGTTGGATCAGACCCTGCGCCTCCTGCATCCCTTTATGCCTTTCATTACTGAGGAGATTTGGCAGAGCCTGCCTCACGACGGCGAGGCGCTGATTGTGGCGCAATGGCCCACATACAGCAAGGAACTGAGTTTCCCCACTGAAGAAGATCAGATGGAGTCTGTTATGGATGCTATTCGTGCAATCCGTAATCGCCGGGCTGAAATGAATGTACCCCCTTCCAAGAAGGCTGCTCTGTATGTGCTGACCTCTAAGCCCCAGATTTTTGTGGAAGGCGAGGGCTTTATGCAGCGCTTGGCCTATGCTGATGAGATGACTATTTTGGAGAAAGAACCTGAAAATCTGGACGGAATGGTCTGCTGTACAACCAGTGTTGCAAAGCTCTATATCCCCATGGGTCAGCTTGTGGATGTTGCCCAGGAGCTGGAGCGTATCGCCAAAGAACTGGAGAAGGCTGAAAAGAATCTTGCCAGCCTGGAAGGCAAGTTGAGCAACGAGAACTTCACTTCCCGTGCGCCGGAGGCCGTTGTTAACGATATTCGTGAGAAGGCTGCAAAGGCTAAGGATCTAATTGCCCAGCTGAAAGAAAGCGAAGCAGCAATGAAGAAGCTGTAATATCTAAGCGAAAAGCACCACCGTTCTGGTGGTGCTTTTTATATATGCGGAGACGATGGGAATCGACAGAAAAAATGTAGTCACCAGTGTTTGCACTAGTGACAGCAGATGTCCACTGGACATCTGCATTTAAATGGGTTCGATTCCCCATCATCTAAATGCCAATACCATAGACGAACACTCCGCCGAATCAGAAATTTGAGAGTCAAAGTAGTCATCGATCTCATCAAGCATGATGTTGTCGATTTCTACAGGTTGTCCGCTGCCGTTGAGCACCAGCCTGAACTTGTCATCGTAGAGGTAAATTTTGTTCAGGAAAATATTGATAACGGCTCGACGGTTAAGGGGATCATCGAAGTTGCTCTTTTGGAGCACGGACAGGAAGTGTGTGACCTCCTGCGAAGAAATGACACGCTCTTTCTTAGCTTCAATGGCCAGCTGAGCCTCCAGTTCGGCTTTTTCTTCCTGCCGCTTGTTGATACGCTCCATGATGGTATCAACTCCCTGTCCCTTCTCAAGTGCCTGCCAGAGGTTTTCAATGGCGGTGTCCGCTTCTTGGATAGCGCTCTTGATGCGCTTCATGGCAGAGCTGTCAAACTCGCTTTTGAAGACCGCGTCAATAGCTTCTGCGATTCGCTGGATATTGCTGTCCGTCAGCATCTGCCGACAGGCCGCAACGACCATATCTTCAATTCGCTTCTTATCAACGACCTTTTTCTGGCATAGGTGCTTCTTGGCGTTCTTGCAGGCGTAGTAGTGATACGTCTTGCCCGATTTACCTGTACCACCATAGCCGGTCATCATCTCGTGGCAGTAACCACAGAACAGCTTGGTGGTCAGCAAATATTCTTCCTTGCCTCGGCTTCTGGCCGGGGCAGCTTTGTTTTTGTCCAGAATGCTCTGTACTCGCTCAAAGACTTCATCGCTGACAATACGGGGCATACCATCCGGCGTTTCTTCACCCTTGTAGAGGTAAGTACCGATGTAGCGTTTGTTGCGCAGCAGGCGATGCAAACTGTTCTTATTGAAGTCGCGTCCGAGGGAGGTTTTGATTTGTCTCGCGTTCAAATCTTTGATGATGTCAGCAACGGTTTCGCCCTTGCCATAACGCTCAAAGATCTCACGAACGATGACCGCTTCATCTTCATCGATATAAAAGGTGTGATCCGGAGCAACCTTGAAGCCGAGGCCGGGGTTGCTGCCGTTAGACAGACACTTCTGCGCATTGAGGGACATACCACGGTGAATCTTCTGCGATAGTTCGGCGGAGTAGTATTCTGCCATACTCTCCAGAATACCTTCCACAAGAATACCGGAGGCATCGTCAGCTATGTTCTCACGTGCGGAGACAACACGGACTCCGTTCTTCTTGAGCTTGGCCTTGTTGATGGCGCTGTCATAGCGGTTTCGGGCGAAGCGGTCAAGCTGATAGACAATGACGGCATTAAAAGTGCGCTTGTCGCTGTCTGCAATCATCCGTTGAAACTCGGCGCGGTTGTCGTTGGTGCCGCTCTGTGCTCGGTCGATGTACTCGCCTATGACGGTGTAGCCATTGTCTGCCGCGAATTTGTAGCAGGTCTTGAGCTGACCTTCAATAGACTGCTCACGCTGATTGTGGCTTGAAAAACGGGCGTAGATAACTGCGTTCATTTATCCCCACCGCCTTTTTTGAACAGGCCTATTGAGCGTTTCAATTTTTGCTACATACTTCCTTGCCAAGCGTTTTTCTTTGATACTATCTACATACTGAGGAAGATTGGAATATGCATCTTTAACCGCAATACCATCAATGACGGCAGAGGCCAATGCAGGAACAATCGCATTCTGTTGGTCATTGAAAAGAGAATAAAAACTAAAGTAACTCACTATTGCGGAAGCTGTAAAAGAAAAAGCTTGCTGACCTATTTTAACGAAATCTTTTTTGCATGACAACAGATCTTCTAATGAGAAATAGTCACCATTTTCTTGATGCGCGATTAACTGTTCAACCTGTGCCATATATGCTTTTCGCGTGGCATTGAAACTGGGATCTTTTCTTAACTGCACAAACTGTTCAAGAGGAATGTGGCTTAAGTCAGCTGGCAAGGAAAGCTCTATATTGTTTTGGGCTGCACTAATTCTTTTTTGATTATCTCTTGAAACCGTCAAATCCTTATTGATCAGATATCGAGAGTATTTCTGGACATCAGTAATCATTTCATATTCGTGTTGCTTAGAAATAACATCTGCAAGAAGACTCATATATACAAACGCTAAATCATTTGAAATACGAATACCCTCTTGACAAGGCGTTGCAATTTTATTGTCGGTACAAAAATCAAAAAATGTCTGCGAATACTTTCCGTTAAAGAGTGTGCAGTCTTGATAGTGGGGATTCTTCCATTTTTCAATATGTGAGCCAGATTTACTCCCACAAAAATATGCGCCATAGATATTGGGGCGTGAAAGAAACTTTTCAAATTCTTCACACGCCAGCACAGATGCACAAGCACCTTCGTCAGGGTCGGGTTGATATGGTCTAATAAGGTCCGTCTCTCCCATCACACATTGGAATGTATCGCTGAGATATCTTTCCTTAGAATAAAATGTGTACGGGATAATGGGACGAAGTGTATCAAAATATAGTAACGCGAACTTCAACCAATTTTCATTTTTTACCTCAAAACCCGGGAAGTATATCATGTCTCTCATTCGTTATCACGCTCCTCCAGCATTTGAAGAATTGCTTGCTTTAACCGTGCGTTCATGGGTGAGCCGGGGGCAAAACACATCTCCACAAAATTCTCCATATTTGTAGAATACCCGTTTGGGGGTTTACAATCATACAGCTTGCCCTGCGGATTGTCGGTGCGGCCCAAAACATAGTCAAGCGATACATCGCAATAGTCTGCAATCTTAACAAGCAATTCCAATGACGGCGATGCTTCGCCCTTCTCATAACGAACGACACTGGATTGTCCGATACCAAAAGTCTCGGCAAACTTCACTTGCGAATAATTCATGCTCTCGCGCAGAGAACGAATTCGTTCTCCAAATACTTTCATAACGCACCACCTTTCTTGACTACATTATACATTCAAATGCGGGTAATTCAATCTCAAATTAACATAATTTATCTTGATTTCGGAGGGACAGTCGGTTATAATTTAATCATTCAACGAGACAGGAGGAGAGACTAATGTCTGACCAGCCCCACAGTATTGTTTCGGTAAATCTGGATGAGCGAGAGACGGAAAGTTACTCTGCTCCCAAACAAAGTGCCAATACGCTCTTTAGGTTTTTCAAAAGACCTGAGTATCTTTTTGAAGCATTAAGAAGACGTGCCATGATTCCGCGCTATTATGGTGAAAACGTCGATTACCTGAACATCGGGTTTCACCAAATTGCTTATCCGATGGTTTGCTTTTGTGACATTACTGTGCACCGCCTGGGTGATCACATGAGCCTATACGGTGGCTATGGTATAGCATTTTCGAAAGAGTGGGGAATTGAGAAAGGCATTCAGCCCCTTGAGTATGTCAACAAGAATTCGGTTCTTTGTAAGGACTTTTCAGCGGCGTTCACTGCGGCGATGCAGACTGAAGAAGAAAGTCCGGCAGTCGATTTTCTTCTTACTCAGATGCTTTATATGAAGCCAATTGAAGGCACCATGCCGAGGGACAAGGGCGAGATAAAAAAGAACTTTACTGATGAGTGCGAATGGCGATATGTTCCGCATGTATCGACACTTGGGTTACCTCCGGCTGTCACCGATAGTGAGATTGCAGGCGTTGGAGTTTTGAATGCAACATTGACCGACAACGAATGTTGTTGGCTTCAGTATGATTACACAGATGTCAAGTATATCATCCTCCAAAATGAGGAAGATTTTGTTTCCTTGTGTAATGTCATAGATGAGGTTATCGATGACGAGAACGTAAAGCGGAAACTCATTTCGAAAGTCATACTGTGGAGCGAAGCAAGGGAGGATTTCTGAATGTATTCAATTTTTAAAGACACTTTCATAAGGAAACCTCAGTTTACTGTGCAAACGCCCGAAGCGGTTTTAAAAACCATCGGGAAAGAGCTGCCCGAAGGGTTTCGCTATGTGGACGATCACGACGGTTTCTGCAAACTTGATTGTGATGGCACTATGGACATTGTTCCTTCAAACGTGAAACTGCCCAAGGAAGCTATTCCCATTTTTTCTCAACTCGGAAAGTTTACAATGCGAGAGGTTATGGCTTATGCTTATAATACTCAGCAAAATATTGAGCTTGTCCCGGATGCTGAAGGTTGCTATTTGGTCAACGGACAGAAAATAAAATGCAGTGACTTTGTTGTATCTCCGCTAAAGGGTGCTCAGTTGAAAGAGGGACGCATGTTTATAATTGCGCCACCTTTTCCGCCTCCTCATCCAATCCAAGTGTCTGGAAACGGATATTCCCTAACCCTCATGGTTCAGCGACAAACGGTGAATAGCATCTACGAAGTCAAGTTTGCATCTGTTGACGATTCTGCGGCATTGTCTGTATCGTACTTGTTTGACTCATCTAATGAACGCGGAACAATGCAGTTCAATATTCAGACAAGAGAATCCTCGTCAGCTGCAGATGTGTTGGCATCGAAAGAAATCTTTAATGCGTTTATTGACGGCAAAGGCTGCTTGGGTGAGATCCCAATTGCCCCTAACGAAAAAAACGCAGATAAAAAAGTCTCTGATGATACGTTGAGATTTTGGCATCGCATTGTTGATGTCGAAAATGCATTAGGCGTAAAATTCGATATCAGCCAAGAGATAACTTTCGACGATATAAAAACCGTCGACATCATGCACAGATGTTTTGTGGAAAGGAAGCCGTTCAAAACATATCTGAAAGACGGAACACTGAGAGGAAACGGCGAGTTTCATCAAATACTTCTGGACAATATTGATTCACCTATCGGCAAGCCGATATTGTTCGAGTATGTTGAAACCGCCATAGCTCAGCTACTGGGAGTAACAATAAACTGTTTTGTTCTTTCGGTTATGTTTGGCGGAATTGTATCCGAGATCGAACTTCCAGAGGATCGTGCTTCGGGAAATTTCTTTATCAAACTTCTTCCTCCCGAAGATGGCGAAATGTTTTCGTCAACACGATATTTTTTGTCTGAAGAAGAATTAGAGAATGTCAAAGCCGAAAGCACTCATATGGATGAGTTTGAAAAAGCTGAAGAACTTGATAAATACTGATTTTAAAGGGCTATGCGTTCTACGGTAACGCATAGCCCTTTGTCGTAAATATTGGCGAAAACATACTTGGCAAGCAGTGCACGACGGTACCCACTCGTGCATTTTGTGAAATTCCGGCTCCGCTGACATTTCACAAAATCTTGCTGGGCAACATCCCAGACCCTTTAACAATTTCAAAGAAATTGGCTGCGCACCTGTGGCGCTTTATCAAGATTTTTTGGAGAACGGACTCAAGTCAATGAACAGCTTTTTCAATTCTTCTGTATCGCTGCATTCCTTGAATATGTACTCCAGTAGTTCTTCCTGCCGCGCCTGTCCCAAGGTCAACCGGTACAGAGAAAGGATCTTTATTAGACGCTCGTAGGTAATCTCATCCTTGCTCATGGGATACATGGGAACGATGCGTTCGATTTTGATTTTCTGATTTTCACCGAAGCACCAGAACGGAACAAGATCGGATTGATGTTCTTTCTTTTCGGCCTGCGCCGCATGGAACATTTCACTCCAGACATCTGCTGTAAAAGAAATATCACCATAGTGAGCCGCAACATTCTGCCGGATCGCAAGACACTTGAATCGATTGATACGCCCCTCGCGCTGCTCCAAATCAATCGGGTTATTGGGCAAATTCCAGTGCATGATTTTTCGGCAGTAGTTGTGGAAGTCCAAGCCTTCCTGTCCGATGGATGTAGAAGCCAGAACAAACGGCTTCAACGGGCTGTTAAACGCACCACGGATACTGTCCTTACGGCTGGATTTCTTCGCATCATCACCGTCAGTAACAAAACCGACGGCATAATGCGCTCTCATGAGATTTCGCTTGCGCTCACCCTGCACACGATTTCGGAAAGTGTTAAAGGTGTCAACCTCATAAGATGCTGTATGTATCCGCAGATCATTCAGCATGATATTTTGAATTCTACCATCACGCTTGTCATCCTCTGAGAAGCTGACACTCTCTCGGATCAAATGGTAGTATTCGTCAAACATGGCCTGAAAGCATCCGTCCTTGCAGTAGAGCAATACATCCTGCCAATGGGTATTGTCATCTGCCTTTTTGGTATGGAACTGCTCGGCAGCCAATTCCACAATCGCGGTAGATTCGGTGGAATTGAAATAGTTAACAAATACCTTTGCCAAGGAAGTAGCATAGGCAACATTGCCGCCGTTGGTACGGTAAACGCAAATGGCAGGAGAACCCAACACCATGTCGGTCAGGGTGTTCAACAGATCTTCCGGCATACGTCCAAGCTCAAGCTGTGCTTCATCCGAAACATACTGACGCAGACGATCAAGATGCAGATGAAATGCTTTGTTTCCACGGTCGCTGCTGATTGCTTCTTCAACTTCTCCATCATCCTGACGCATCGCTTCTTCCAGCGATGTGATCCAGTTGTTCACCCATTCATGTCCATCCATAAGCATCGGAGCCAAATAGTACCACTTCGCATCTTCTGGTCCGCTTTCAGTTTGCTGATAGCGTCTGAGTCCCGAAAGTTTTGTGCGCAGCTCGGCTTTGATTTGCCTTTCAATATCTGCAAGGGTATGACCTTGGTTCAATGACTGGATGGGGGTGTAAAGTGCGGCCAAGGTTTTGGATGGATACAGCAAACAGAACAAACTCATCTTCTGCGGTTCGCCGCCGGAGAGAGAAAACTGTAACCGGTGATAGGGGTAACGGTACTTGGCGTTGTATCGGGTATTTTTCCTATCAACATTCTTCGCCATGCCTGAGAGTTTGCCAACGGTTCGGCGTTCAGCTTCGTAGGAAATCAAAGCGCCAATCATACGAGGAACCATTTCCCACGCAGAGAAGACAAGCACTTTGGAGAAATCCGCGCTGTCGCGATAAGCTCCCTGCAGGGCATAGTAGGGTTTACTCGGAGGAACCCACAAATAGAGTTCTGCATTACCGGTAAAGGCAACCTCTTTCAACTTTTCCAAACGAGCATTGGTCGCCGGTAACTTTCTATAGTCATTGATATGGGACGGACTGATCCACAACAAATCACTTCGGGCCTTATCCACTTCGTCCGGTTTGGAAGCAAAATGTTTCTCAATGTTTTGCTTAACTTTATAGTTCCGCATAAAGGACATGAGATATGGACAGCTCTTTACATAGTCCAACGGCAAAGTGAAGTTTACACCGATTGCTTTCAAAAGATTACCAGCCTCAATGTAGGATAGAATATCCTTGTCACTGATAGTAAGCGGAGTTTTTACGCTGCTGTCATCCGTATAGTCACCGGAATCCATAACAGACACACGCTCGGTGCGGCATACTCCTGCATACATAGCATCTTCTGCGGCGTTCTTCACTTGAAGCATTGTCGTATTTCCATCACTCATCTCGTGGAGAGCAACAGAATAATCAGACCATACCCTGTGGAATTCGGATTTCTTATCCTCGAACAGGAAGTCCATGACCTGCAGGAATTCCGAATAATGCTCGTCCAACTGCGCCTCATCAATTTCATCCAAAGTGGAATAGAGCTTGTACGGGGTGGCGGACAAAAGCAGGATACGGGTGCTGTCACCACTGAGAAACTTCTGTGCCAGAATACCAGTTTCGGAATCCTGATTCGAGTTCAGCAAAAACTTGAATCTCTGAAACTCGTCCATAATGACCAGATCCGGATTCAGCATTTCCGTGCTAATTCTTGCAAACATGACACGGAGCGTATTCAGAATAACGACATCCTTGTATGGGGAGCTGTTGTTCCTGCGCTTGGTGCAATGCTCAACCAGCATATCAAGGAAGGGCCGTTCCTTGTCATATGCATACAGCCGGTTGATAATGTTGGCAGGATAGTCGCCATTTGTTTGTGTTTCGCAGTCGGCAACCTTTTGCTTATACCAATCCTTTGCCCAGGAGTTCCATGCGCCTTCTGCGAAGTACACAAACATCTTTTCCAGTTCGTGCAGATGCGGAGCCAGTTCAGGAAGTCTGCTCAACACAGCAAACATCAGTGCTCGCTCACTGACCGTACCTCCGCCGTTGGTGAGACGGAAGGAGGTGTCGGGAGTCAATGGAATCAACTGTATGAAGCCCTCTCTCAGACTTTCGTCGGCTTCCTGTTCTGTAATTTTCAGGTGCAGCATGGAGAGTCTGGTATCTGATACCCCTTCGATCTTAGCAGTATTCGATACCTTCAACTTTTGAATGTTTTGATTGGCGATACTGGTGTTGGAGCAGATGTATACCACCTTCAGCAGATCGTCGCCTTCCTCTATGCGGAGTCGGGCTGTCTTGACGATAGCGCCACGGGCAATCAACGTTTTCCCCATGCCAACTTCGTCTGCGATCAAAACACGGTTTTGTCCGTTCCGAAAAAGATAATCGATTCGTTCGACTGTCGCTCGCTGAAAGTCCTTCAGACTTCCCATTGTCTTTGCTTCAGTTGCGTCGATATTAAATTTTGCCATGTCAATCACCCCTGAATCAAAGTTATTTCAGCTTCAATGTTTTTCTGAAAGTCTCGTACAGTTCACGGAATTCATCGGGGACAATACCCTCATCCGTAATCATGTTCAGAAGATATCCGATTTCATTCAATCGCTTGGGATCTTCCAATGCTGTTTTCAGCATTTTTTCATATAGCGCTGGGAAATGCTCATGCTCATCATTCCACACACCGGAAGATTTGAGCTTTCTGTCCTCCATTAACGAGAGCAGATAATCATCCCCCAGGACGAACGCAACATACTCTACAAAAGAGCGCTTGTCCTTTACTACGCTATTTACAACGGCATTTTCTCTGGCGTCAGGAATACCGGAGGTTGGAATCATAATAATGCGCTCAATCGCAACATCGTCTGAGACCACCTTGAGCATATAGAACTCCGAAAGCTGCAGCAAATCCAGCTGTGAAAAATGCATGGAGTTGGTTAACGTCATAGGTACATCCCTGCGGAACGGAGTCAAATACATCTGAGCATCCGGTAAGGTTCCCCCGATTTCAAGCGTCACATTGTACTTCTCTCCGCGTTCCGCTACAGTAGCGTGCATCGGCAGACGGCAGACGGTTTTGATGATCTGTTCCAATTGATTCGTCGTTTCTGCAGCAGCGTCTTCCTTGCCTTCAGTTGCTTCACACAGCTCAAAGGGGTTCTGCGGGTCATCTTCTTTTCCGCAGAAAATGTCCTTCAAAAAGAACTCTGTGTTGTAATAACGATTTTTGGTGCGTAGGCGAATCATCATTTCCACATTTTTGTTGACTGCGGAATAGGTGGCATTCATGGAACCGAGATACAGGTCTACATCCGAGTATTTCTTGCGAAGATAAATCTTTGCGTGGATATCCTGTTTCTGCTTATTTTCGTCCTGATCGGAAATTGCTTCTTCGCCATCCACAATATCGTCTTTCAAAGCATATATACGAAACTGATCAGATTGCTCTTTCGTAAATTTGGAAAGTTCCGATTTGCGTGTTACCAGCACACGGGTCGTTCCGGTCAAAGAATGCTCCGGCTTGTTCCAGTAATCAATCAGACTACCAGAAAGAAACGGTGAGAACACGACAAGCTCATGGAAGGTATAATCTGCGGCATAGGTATTGCTGCAAAACAGGGGATCGTTGCCCATATCATAAGCATTGGGGCCAATGCCCAAAGGCATGATCTCGAAATCCTCACCGAATTCCTTGGAGTCGGTGGTAAAGGAGAACGAAGACAGTTCCTCGGCCAAACGGCGCAGACTACTCCGTTTGCCGCGAGCATTCTGGCTTGTGCTTTTTACTTGGTCACGAAGGAACTCAAGATAGTGCACCAACGGTTTCGATTTACGGGCTGCTTTTACACCCTTGGAACTGTCCATAGAAAAGCAAACATCCCAGCTTCTGTCAAAGGTTAGATTGCGGCTCATCACCGCAAAACGATAGCAGTATTCACCAAAGTTATTTTCGTATTGAATGAGCCATGTTTTGGGATGGAACGCCGGAAAGTGGTTGATTCCTCGCGCTTTAGGCAATGTCACTGGAACAATGATTTTTTCCAGCAGCAAGCTTAATGCACTGGGACTTGTGGGCATTTTGATTTGTCCGCCCTCGCAGAAAACAATCATCTTTTCAGAGATTTTCTGCAAGGCATTGAGCAGGGTAATTGGATTTTGGAGCAAACTGCTGTCGGTATCTTCCGCAAGCCCAAGGGACAAGCACACGGCTGTCAGTGCCTCCAGATCGAGGGAATATGTTGTACCAACCGCAAGACTTAAATGAAATCCAGGTGGAGGGAGAAGGAGAGAACCATAGCCTACGCGGTCATGGTTGTCGTTAGCCTTAAACATGATTTGCCTCCTCTCCTTTGTAGATGTCGTCGATGATACGTTTGGCACTGAAAAAACGATAGTCCAGATAGCGTCCGCCAACCCATATATCGTTGGAATAATCATCACGCTTCAACAGCTTGGCTCTGGATTTGGTTTTAATTTCAACTTCACGGTCAATGAGTGCTTTATCAGCTGCATCCCAATCACCTGCGAGAACCGACGCCTTAAATGTAGTAAGGAAGCGGCGCAGCTTGAAATTGGTGATATTCAGCATTTCAAGGACTTCGTCAATATCAACTGCCACCATGTAGTCCGCATTACTGACTACATCGTTCCATTCCTCGACCGCATCAGCATTTTGTCCTGCCGAAAGGATATAGTTGTACCGTACTCTGGCTGTGTAAACCAGACGATTAAACTCACAGGCAAGTCGCATCTGATGTTCCATCTCTTTAGGAACTTTAGCATGCAAATCCTCGTAAATCGCCTCAAAAGATTCGTAACGATCAATATCAATATTATTTTTCAGCAGATGGGAAAGCAGCGATCCGGCAGTATTGGTTTCAATCATACCGCGCAAAAATGCTGCCTCGCTGTGGGTCAAGCCTACCGTTAAGCCGGTGCGCCAATCTCCGTAATAATCATCAGGAACGGAAAACAGTTGCATGGAATAGTCATTTCCGGCGTCCAGATCGTCTTTATCACTGCCTTCTGCATCGTCACCACGATTGCCCAAAGAGGCGGTTTTCTTGTATGATTGCAGCACCATTGCCGCTTTAAGCAGTTCAGGAATCGTGAGATCCTGCGTGCAGATTCCATATGTACGAATGCCGTTCCAGTAGATGTTGGACGGCTTTCTTGCTACCCACCGTTTAGGAAGCACACGCCGCCCAATAATGCCGTCCTCTCCGGGGCAATTCTGGAGAAGGATGATGCCACAATCTTTTTCTTCCTGGTCAATGCGCTGCAGCACTTTGTTCAGATTGGTTCCGTACTTTCCTTCGCAAGCCTCTTTCAAAACATACGGAACGATAAGGAAATACTTTGCTACCGTCTGAATGGTCGATGTGCCGGGGAAAAACAGGTTGGAAAAGGCATCACGAACCAAGCCAATGCCAATTTCATCCACTGCACCTTGTTCCTGCAGCAGATTCATAACATCCAGTACTTTTTCTCTATCTTCTTTTGAAAAGTCGATCCAACCTAATTGCATAATAGCCCTCTCAATTCTTAGCTTTGAATTGTATTGGCGAGTGTAGCAATCTGCGTTTTGTACTCTGACACCGCGTTCTCCGGAGAGAGAATCTTCATTTGCCCTGCAAACCCTAATACCCAGCCCCAGAACGCGGGACTGATTTGCACTTTTACGGTGGCAACACACGCATTTTCGCCCACCCGGATCATTTTTGTATCCTCGCCAAACTTATCAAATACCACGCCGATCAAGTCGTTATTAAACTGCAGCGTAACGCTCTCCTGCGGCCCGCCGTACATACCAAACAGCTGCTCGGTATATCCTCTGAGAGAGTCTCTCAGCTCCAAAGCTTTATCACAGACCGCATCCTCAATCACTTCCACACCGTCCATCTTGTCGATGCGGTAGTGGGACACACTATCGTGCTTGCCGCTGTATGCGACGAGGTAGTAGTTCTCATCGTTAAATACAAGTGCAACAGGCTCTACTACATAGTGGTGCTTGTCTCTCCGGTATACCTTTTCACCGTTTTCATTCAGGTCGAAATAACGGAATATTACTTTAACCTTCTTCTCAATGGCAGCCTCAAGATAATCAACATTGTAGAAGATGGATTCGTTACGGTGTTTCAGGGTGTTGAAATAAATCATATTGCTTTTCAACAGGGCAGCACGGTGTCCGCCGCCAAGGTCAGCAAGTTTGTCGATCTGCTGTGCTGTCTTTTTCTCTGTGATAAAGCTTGCAGCCTGCACTGCATCAATCAGTATCTTAAGCTCAGGAACACTAAAGCTGCGATCCTCTACATAGTAGGCTTTTTCATGGCCAACCATGGCAGACATGACCTCATAACCAAACTCGTTCAATGTGGCAATATCCTTCGTCAACGCCCGGCGGTCACAGCTAATCTCCATTTCGGCAAGCCGCCTGCATACTGTGGTGGCAAGCATGGGGTGTTGTTCATCCGTTTCCTGTCGAAACATCTCGATCAGCTTCAAAAGCTTAATTTTCTGACTATTTTCCTTTGCCATAACAAAACCTCCGGTGATGAACTCGCGGGGCAGAAATTATGCTTATATTATAAATCTTTATCTGCTAAAAGTAAATCTCAACACGGATGATTTTATTACTCTTTAAGAAAGAAGAAAGCAAAAGACCGGGCAGACAACTCTGTTTCGGTCTTTGCACAAAAATTCCCCTTATAATTGGGCGGTGATTTTATCCATCAGCAGGCGGATGCTGGCACTACTTTCGTTAATGCGAACCAGGTAATCGGAAAGCTGCTTATACTCGTCTGATTCATGGTCTGCCATATTTTCAAGCTGCGCGGTGATTTTTTGCGTCTCTGTCATACACTCGTTAAACATCTCGGATATTTTTTCAAGAACAGGCCTCAGATTTTCGGTTGTATATGTAATACTGTGGTCAATCTCACCATCGACGAAGGCAAAACCAGCTTCTCTCAAAATGTTTTCAAAGTCTTTGTTCATGTTGTTTTCTCCCATCTTAGAATTGGCTCACAAAAGCATCGTATCTGCGGAGAATAGCGAGCAGATCCTCCGGCAGTCTATTGGGGCATTCTTTTTTAAGCTCCAACGGAATTTTATAAAAGCCTTCTGCAATACTTCCGGCGATGGCGGTCAGGGTATCGCAGTCACCACCAAGAGAAACTGCGGTGCGAATTACATCCTCGAAATCTGTCCCTTCCAGAAATGCAGTTATTGCTTCCGGAACAGTTTCCATGCAGGACTCTACATGATGATAGGTGGGGCGAATTTCATCGCAAGTTCTGTTTAGTGCATAATCAAACTCATCTTCCATGTACGCTTTGATCTCTTCTTTGCTGTAGCCCGCACGCGCAAGGAATATAGCACTTGCCGTTGCTTCTGCACCCTTGATGCCCTCCGGATGATTATGCGTGACTTCGGCAGATAGGCGGGCAGCTCGTCGGACGGAAGAAATGTCGTTAAACAACCAAGCCGCGGATGATACACGCATGGCTGATCCGTTGCCATAACTGTTATATGGGCGAGGGTCATCGTCAGTTAACCAACTTGAAAACCTGATGCCATATCCTGCGTGTGGATACAAAGCACCCAGTTTTCGCATTGAAGAAATAATAGAATTTTTTATTTCTTGCTCATCTGCACCCAGACCGGCATTCATAAACCCTTCAGCAACGGCGAGTGTCATCACCGTATCATCTGTGAATATTGAGTTCTTTGAGAAAAGAGGGAAGGTCTTTGTTTTGTTTCCCATATCAAATTCGTAGGGGCTCCCAATGATATCTCCTAAAATTGCTCCGTACAAATCAATGCACCTCCGAATTCAGATATTAGAGCTTAAAAGCCCCGTTATCCTTACCATCGACAGCAAAGGTAAACAATGTTCCCTTATGTACCGCTGCAAAATAACCGGTTTCCTCATACTGCTTTGCATAGTGCTTTTCAATCACTTCAAGTGTTTCTCGCAGCTGCAACATTACGGCAAATTCGTGCTTGCAGGTGTAGCTGCAAAAGTAAGAGCAGATAAGATTTCTGATTTCTCCGTTGTGGAATTCAAACTCCACCTCATAAGCCTCGCTGCCCTCAACGATGGCATAACCACGAAAACCATCGAGGCAAATATAACGCACCTTGTTTTCCATGTAGTATTCATGTCCGCGCTCGGCTATGGCAGAACTGATTTTCATTCCCTTCAAATCATCCAGTCGGAACGAGTTATCATCACCGCTGCCGACAAGATATTCATCGCCTTCCTTTTCAGGGGCTTTGAACCAAGTGATAGCTTGTTCTGCAGGCAACGCATTGCGATCAAAGGAAACGAAATGAGAGCCAGCCATGAAAAACTCTCCGTGAACTTCGGTATTCACCACCGAAATCACTCGCTTGTAGTCGGAAACCTTAATCTTGAAATTATAGCTCACTTCGGTAACGACACCGCGCTGGCCTTCCAATTTACCATCCACATACACCATGTCGCCTACATGCAGATCAAACCGGTCATTGTAATAAGCTAATGAGCTTCCGCGACCCGGGAAGCGAACCTGAACAACCGACTGTTTAGGTGCAACAACCGAGTGATGATCAGTTACTACAAGGGGGAGTGTTTCATTAGGGGCTTCTGCGGAAAAACCAATCTTAAACTTCATATCAATTCCTCCTATATACCACGGCTTTGTTTGTAATTTCATTATAAAAGCTTAGCTACCAACAATCAAGATAAAATCACGCTTCAAATTTAAGGGTAACGATTTTATTACTCTTTCTGTTTTCAAGTGTTCTAATAAAAATGAAAATGCGCCCCGAGCATCGCTCGGAGCGCATTGCAGATATTCAGTCCAGCGACTTATATTCCGTTACGGTTTTCAGATATACTTCCGGATCGCCGTTGAGGATCAGATCTGCATAGACCAACGGGTCATTGTAGATCAGGTAATCCAGTTCCGACCGCTCGTACATGTTACGGGCGATTTCGTTCTCCACGGCGATAGTATCGATGGAGCAAATGCTCCCATCTGAGAAGCGAAGTTCCACACAGGCGGTATCCATATTGAACGCACAGCTGATGAGTTTTTCCATGATCATTTCCTCCTAAAATACAGTGTAGCGGGGCGACTCTTGAAAAGACTTGACATACCCCATATAATAAAAGTGCCTAAGAGATCGCAAGATTTCTTAACTCACGCCGGACACCCTCGGCAAACCAAATTTCGAAGGAGGGGCCCGATGTCCAAACGGAACAAGTTTGACATTGAGCTGCCGCAGTCGATCATCGATTCCTTTGCAAGACATTTGGTTTCGGAAATCCGAGCCTATTACGACAGTGAGGAAGGCCAGGCGGCATTCGAAGAGTGGCTGAAGCAGCGCGAAGACACCGAAGACGCCTAAGACAAAAAGTGAGGGCCAAGGTTTTTACAACCTTGACCCTCATTTTCTGTTTTGACATCAGAACCGAACCTCTACGGCGAAACCGCCTTTGAAAAAATAGATGTTCGTCCAATGTCCATTTGGTGGAGATGAGGGGAATCGAACCCCTGTCCGAAAGCAACTTGACAAGACTTTCTCCGGGCGCAGTTTGTTATTTACATTCCCTTACCCTGCCGGGAACAAACACCCTGCAGAGCTTGGTAGCTTCATAATGCGTGGCACGGGCAAAGCTTACCGTACGCACGTTCTCCACTCAGATGACACCCAAGCCCGGCTCGTGGACCTTCCGGGGAGGATGCGCGCCTAATTAGGCAGCGAGAGCAACAGTATTGTTGTCAGTTAATTTTAAAAAGGTACCCGTTTTATCGTGGTCAGGCGCCACGGCCCGCTTATCCAGCCTCACTACCCCCGTCGAAACCAGTACATCCCCATATATGAGAATTGGGTAGCCGGTGGGATGGGATACCCATCCCACCGATGTAAATTAGAATCTGCCGTAGGGGTCAGCCAACTTTTTGGGTTCGGGATAGGTCTCACCGTGAGTATCCACAGTAATAGAAGAAATCTTCTGCTCCTCAACGGGACGGTCCTGCATACCGGTCTTGGTAGCAGCGATGGCATCCACAACTTCCAGGCCTGCAGTGACCTTGCCAAAGGCGGCATACTGGCCGTCTAAGTGCTTGGCATCCTGGTGCATAATGAAGAACTGAGAGCCGGCGGAGTTGGGGCTGGAGGAACGGGCCATGGACAGCACGCCTCTTTTGTGCTTCAGCTCATTCTTCACACCGTTGAAGAAAAACTCACCCTTGATGCAGTAGCCGGGGCCACCCATACCGGTGCCCTCGGGGCAACCACCTTGGATCATAAAGCCGGGGATGACCCGGTGGAAGATCAGTCCGTCATAGTAGTTATGATTTGCCAGGTCGATAAAATTGTACACGCTCTGGGGTGCGATTTCGGGATACAGCTCACCCTCGATGACACCGCCGTTTTCCATTGTGATCTTAAATGTAGGGTTCATATTAATATCTCTCCTTTATTGCGCGTTCGATTTGACGTTTAGCGTCTTTCTCGGCCGCGGATTGTCTTTTGTCATACAGCTTTTTACCTTTGCACAGGCCAACTTTTACCTTTACCAAGCTGCCCTTTAAGTATACAGAAAGGGGGATCAGTGCGTAACCATCCTGCTTGACCTTGCCAAACAGGCGCATAATTTCCCGCTTGTGCATCAGCAGTCTTCTGGGTCGCTTTGAATCCGGGTTGAAGCGGTTGCCCTGTTCATAGGGAGAGATGTGCATCTGGTTGATGATTAGCTCTCCGTTTTTAATTCCGCACCAGGAATCCTTCAGGTTCAAAGTGCCCTGGCGGATGGATTTGACCTCAGTTCCGCATAATTCAATGCCGGCTTCCATTTCTTCCTCCACGAAATATTCGTGATAGGCCTCCCGGTTCCGGGCCATGATCTTTACGCTTCCTTTTTCCAGACTACACACCTCCTTGCTGTGAATTTCATTATGTATTATACCACCACTGTCAAGCTATTCAAACAGGAATTTGTAAAGCTTTCCTGTTGAATCAAAGGTAAAATCGCAATAGCTTGACATTTCTTCAAAAATTTGGGGGAACTCGGTACGCCCCCAACCGGCAAAGGCAACCGGGCAGCCACCGGCCCGGGCCATACCCACTGCCGCTTTCATATCGTCGATTACAAGAAGCTGCGCAGGGGAGAGGTTATAAGTTTTCATAATCTGCTCCAATGCCCAGGGGCTGGGTTTGCGACGCTCCGGTTCTAAGTCCCAACCGAAGATCATATCCGGTTGTACACCGAAATGGGCGGCATAATCCCGGGAAATGTTTTCTTGGGAAGATTGGGATACCACGCAAATGATACCGCCTTCCTCTTTCTGCCGCTGGATGATCCGCTTGATGCCGGGGTAGGGGGCGGGGATATGACTGCGGATATGCTCTTTCCAGCTGTTATATTCAAACAGCAATTCTTCGTCAGTAAACGCAAACCTTTCCTTACACATGGGCACATACCCCGGCTCATAGCAGAGACTTATGTACTCATGCAGGGTGATGGTCATACCCGGGCGGTATTTTTTTAAGAATTCCACAAAGAAGGGGTAATTTACTGTTGCTTCGCTTTGTACAACTGTATCATCGTGATCCAAAACCAAACAGGGATATTTTAGCATGAATTTCCCTCAGCTTTCGTCGTTTTGTGCCATAGTAACTTCAGTGACATTTTTCTTTGCGCCAAAGTATTCACCCAATATCATAATGGGTGAATATACGAAAATATCTGCCAAGATCATAAATAGCCAATCGTAGCCTGCAATCATTGCGCTGTTTTCTGCCGCGGCGCGGTCTGCTGCGGGCAGGATATAGGTGGTAAGCCAAAATGTGGGTCCGGAAATATAAACTCCGTGTCCACCGATAAGGATAGTCAAGGCAATTTGTATTGCAAAAACAATACCTATAAACAGCACGGCTTTTTTCGGCGCAAAAGTATAGGTTCTGGTATTGGTATGGTAGCCTCTGCGATAACTGCGGATATACAGGACGATACACATAGTAAGAAAATGTATGATAAATCCGCCCAGGTCCATATTGATGACCCGCATAAATTTCATCGGTATATTTGCAATAATAACAATACCCAGACCAACGATAACAGACAGAAAGAAATCTACAAAATAATTGCCAAATCCTTTAAGATAATTTTTGATGTTCTTCATTTGTAAATCTCCTTTCGTATTTTTTATAATTATATCATAAGAACCGTTTTTCTTCAATGTGTAAGGGCGAATATCGTCAAAAAATTCCACTTGCTAAATGCGAACAAATGTACTATAATAAAGAAAACGGAAAGAGGTGAGCAGGGTGGAGCATATCAATACACCGGTGGATGTGATCTCTATGTGCAGTGCCAACGGGGATATTCGCCCCCTGCGCCTGCGGATGGAGTCAGAGGACCATCAGCTTTTGCGGGTGGATATTGACGAGATCGTCAGCAGCAAACCTATCCAATATGTAGGCATTGAAGCCATTGTGTTCCTGTGCCGGGCAACGGTGGAGGCAAAGCAGTGGCTGTTTGAACTGAAATATACCATTCGCACCCATAGCTGGTGCTTGGTCAGGAAGGTGTACTGATGAGGGAGCGGGTAATTTTTCATGTGGATGCCAACAGCGCTTTCCTCTCTTGGTCTGCAGCCTATCGGGTGAAGGTATTGGGAGAAACGGTGGACTTGCGGGAGATCCCCTCGGTGGTGGCCGGAGATAAAGCATCCCGACAGGGTGTTGTTTTGGCAAAGAGTACTCCTGCAAAAAAATTCGGCATCCAAACAGGAGAACCGTTGTTTCAGGCCTTGGAGAAATGTCCACAGCTTACGGTGGTAGCTCCGGATTATGAGCTGTATGTAGAGGCTTCCCGGCATTTTGTGGAAATTTTGCGGCAGTTCAGCCCTCTGGTGGAGCAGTATTCCATCGATGAGGCCTGGGTGGATATGACCGGAACGCAGCGGATCTACGGTGATCCCCGTCTTGCTGCGGAGAAAATGCGGGAGCGGATTTGGAATGAATTGGGCTTTACGGTAAATGTGGGCATATCCACCAACAAAATCTTAGCGAAAATGGCCGGGGATTTTGAAAAGCCCAATAAGGTCCACACCTTGTACCCGGAGGAAATAGAAGCTAAGTTTTGGCCGCTCCCGGTGCGGGATTTGTTTTTGGTGGGAGCGGCTACAGAGCGAAAGCTCAATCGTTTGGGCATCTATACCATCGGTGATTTGGCAAATGCAGATGTGAGTATGCTGCGCAAGCGCCTTGGGAAGCCGGGAGAGACCATCTGGCACTTCGCCAACGGGCGGAATGCGGATATGGTGGTGCCTGTGCCGGCGGAAAATAAGGGCTACAGTAACGCAACCACGACGGCCCAGGATGTGGTGAGTAGGGATGTGGGACAACGGGTGCTGCTGAGCCTGTGTGAAACAGTGGCTATGCGAATGCGTAAGGACGGAAAAAGCGGCAGATGTGTAACCATCCACCTGCGAACATCTGATTTTCGCCATTTTTCCCACCAACTGCAGCTTTGCGGCGCTACCAATATTACCGCAGAACTGTTCAAGGCGGTCTGCCGCGCTTTTGATGAGGTCTGGGACGGACAGACGCCTTTGCGCCAATTGGGTGTGCAGGTGACAAAGCTGGCAAGAGAACCCTATCAGCAGTACGATTTGTTTTCCGGTATCACGCCTGCCCAATATGAGAGAAAACTCCGTTTGGATGAAACGGTGGATTCTATCCGGGATAAGTTCGGGGAGGATATCATACGCCGGGCAAAATTTACGAGAGACCCAAATGGGCATATGGCAGGCGGTCTCAGCAAAGCCCGCCGTACCGGTGTCACCAAACCGATCCCCAAAGAGTTTTAGCATTGACAGGTGTGCTATACTGTTGATAGAAAACATCGGAGGTTAGCTATGGCGATCGTTACATTCTACCGGGGTCATCCCAATCCACCCAAAACAACAATGCCTGCCCATTTGGGTGCAAATGCAATCATTACCTGCAATGGAAAAATCCTGTTGGAAAAACGGCGGGACTGTGATATTTGGGGCTTGGTTGGCGGTGGTGTAAAGAAACAGGAAACCTCCCTGCAGGCTATTACCCGGGAAATATACGAAGAATTAGGTCTTCGTATTTCCAAAGATAAATTCCAAAAGTTAGCGGTCTACGGTGAACCGGGGCGAATCGCTGCTTATCAGGACGGTAGCATTTGGCGAATGGTAATTGTGGTATTTCGTTTGGAACTGGAGGAAGAGCCGGCAATGACCATTAGTGCAGAATCCCGGGATCTGCGCTTTTTCTCCAAAGAGAAATTAAAGGACATTGAGATCGTAGTGACCCATAGCGATATTGTAGAAGATTGGTTCTTAAAATGATAAACGGCGGCAGGGAATACACCTTGCCGCCGTTTGCTTATTTGTTTTTTAACCTTTCTTTGGTTTCTGCAATAGTTTCACCATCTTTGGTGAGATATGTGTCTACAAACTTATCTTCAAGCTTGGTATAACCGCTGACCACACCCTGTTCAATCTTCTTGTAGCCGTCAACAACACCCTTTTCGACTTTTTTGTAGCCGTCAACCACAGTCTCTGCAATTTTCTGGTTTGCCTTTACAATTTTAGATTTAGCCATATTTACTCTTCTTCCTCCGATCAGATTCATCCCAAGCAGCAGTACGATGATCCAAACTGCTGTTCCAGTTAAAATATTGAATATTTGTATTTCTTTAGGTTCCATACCGGGAAATGATACCAGCATTGACCGCTGCATCGAATAGATAGAAACAAATGCATCCGCCAGTGAGATATTTCTAAGGGTCATTGTGATGGGTGAGGTGGCATGCCTTGCTTTTGATATCCCTATGATTGCAAACGTTATTTTACTGAATGTATAGGTTGCGATGGCAATCATTATGATCTTGTGAAAAACTGTGCCCCGTTCTTCTACAGCGGACAGAACATTGATGCCAACTAAGCAGAACGACAGCGCTATCAACAAAATACCGGTTGTTCTCCTGACAAAATGTGCAGTATCAGAAACTTTCTTGGCGTTTCGTTCGATTTTTAGTACAGAAAACCGGGTAGCAGTCAGTACAGAATAATATGCGCCCACAGTGATGAACCACCACGAATGGGCAATAAACCCAATAATGCAATTACCAACAGCATAAATAAAGTTGACACTTAGGCCGGTATAGGGATTTTTAATAATTTTTAGGATATTCATTTGATGCCTTTGATCATCGGTATCAGGGAGATCAGCATAATAATGCCCAGCAAACCAACAAGTGTACCCAACACGATCTGCTCCCACACAAGGCACAAGCACATGCCTACACCGAGAACCAATGCGGAGATAATGCCGTAAATGATTCGTATAATGTTTTTACCGTTCATTTTCGGCAGCTTTTTACATTCCATCTTGCACCATACAAGAAATGTTACAATACAGAGAATTAAACCGATTCCACCGAAAATAATACCCTCAGTAAAGGCATTCCACTCCGGCAGAAGCGCCATACACATTCCCAGGGAAAACAGCACTCCGCTTACAGTTCCCATGATCAGTGCAATAAAACTACTCTTTTTCATATACAAACTCCTTTCATTATTCCAACACTTGTGTTTTTGTTGTAACTGTAGTATAATTCAGCTAATCTTTGATAACAACCATCAACTTTGCAACAAGTGTTGGAATAATGGAGAAATTATTATGAATGTTAAAAACAACAAGCGCCGCAAAGAATCCCAAAACAAGATTGAAAAGGCCTTCGTAGAACTATTGCAGAGCAGAGAGATCAAAGAAATCTCCGTATCGGATATCATTAAAATGACAGACTTAAATCGAAGTACATTCTATGCAAATTACTTGGATATTTACGATCTTGCCGATAAGGTGAGGGTAGAACTGGAAAATGATTTCAGCAGACATTTTGTTGATTATGACACCAGTAAAGATAATAGCGGTGCGTTGCGAATGTTTACCCACATAAAGGAAAATCAACTCTTTTATAAAACCTATTTTAAGCTATGTTACGACGATAAGTTCCTTGTTTCCGTATATGATGTTAAGCAGGCAGAAAAAGAGCAGATAACGGAAAATCTTAAGTATCATATTGAGTTTTTCAGAAATGGTTTGAATGCGATTATTAAAATGTGGCTCTCAGATGGATGCAAGGAATCCCCGGAGGAAATGGCAGAGATTTTGAAACAGGAGTATAGGGGAAGAAGAGCATAACAAAAGCCCGGAAGGATTGCCTTCCGGGCTCTATATTGTTTTATTTTGAGAAGTCAAGGAGTTTCTGTGCGTCAAGCTTATCGTAATTTGCAATAAAACTGGACAGTTCACCGGCAATCTTCTTAGCACCGCCAATAGAATTGCTTTCAATGTTCAGCGGCAGCAGGGGATCATGGAGAGACAGACGCAGTAAAAACCATCCATTACCGTGGGCTTCGTCTAAGTTCACACGAACACCCTCGAAATTGCTGGGAGCCAGACTCCAACCTGGCTGCTTTGCGGCATAGGCGGTCAACTCGTCAATGACCTGCTGGCCATAGGGCTTGAAGTCTTCCAGCAGAATGTTCATACGGAATTCAACACTCTCCGCGGGCTCTTCCAGCTCTGCAATGAGGGATTCCAGTGTGTAGCCTTCCTTGCGGCCACGGGCTAACTCGATAAGCAGCTTGGTTACGAGATAAGCGCCGTCATCCAGGAAATAGTTCTCTTTCAGCGCGCCGTGGCCGGAGGTCTCGATTGCCAGCTGACTGTCCTGACCCTGGGCATTCAAGCGAATGGATTCGTTGATAACGTTCCGGTAACCTCTCTTGAAACGGTGGTGGATGCCGCCTTTTGCTTCAATAAACTTGGCAAGTCCTGTGGAGGTGATGGAGTCTGTGACAATGGTGGTGCCGGGGTATTCCCGCAGCAGGATGGCGGACAGCATAGCGATGATGCGGTTGCGGTTAAGTTCACTGCCATCGGACAAAACTGCACCGGCCCGGTCTACATCGGTATCGAAAATGATGCCAAGGTCAGCATTAGCCAACTTTACAGACTCAGTAATGGCTTCCATGGCGGTCTTATCTTCGGGGTTGGGAATGTGATTGGGGAAGCTGCCGTCGGGATCTAAGTAGCGGCTGCCCTCTGTATTGGCACCCAGGGGCTTCAGAACCTTGTCTACATAGAAACCGCCTGCGCCGTTGCCGGCGTCCACTACGATGCGGAATCCATCCAAGGGCTTGTCCTCACCGGTGGCTGCACGGATCTTGTCGCAGAGAATACCGGCATAGGCATCCATAAACTCACCGGAGATCAGTTTGCCGGCAGCAAGGCCGGTGGTTTCGTTGCCGGCAGCAAAGGTAAGAATTTCCTTAATATCGCCCTTTTCCAGGCCACCCTCAGCGGTAAAGAACTTAAAGCCGTTGCGGTTAAAGGGGAGGTGGCTTGCGGTAATCATAACAGTGCCGTCGTAAGCATACCCTTCGGTGACGGTAGCCATAAACATAGCCGGGGTACTGGCCATACCGAAGTCGGTGACCTCCAAGCCCTGCGCGACCATTGCCTCGCAAATCCAACCGCACAGAGCAGGACCGGAAAGACGGGAATCACGACCTACTGCAACCTTGAGACCGCTCTTTTTACCGGTCTTTTTCATGAGCCACAGAGCAAAGCCTCTGCCAATGTCCTTGCAGGCGGTCTCAGTTAGGTTAATGTGCTGACCTTCGATGCCCTCCAGGGCAACACCGCGAATATCACTGCCGTTTTGCAGTTTAGAATAATCCATATATGTATCCTCCGTTTACAAAAATATTTAATCTGATAAATATAATATCACGGGTGCATTGAATAATCAATGATAATCTATGTGCAAAACAACAAAAATACCGGGAAATTTTGCTGGATATTTATACTGGAAAAATTATTGACATCTGAAAAAAATTGTCATAAAATAAAAAATAATTTACGTACTGAGGTGCTGAGGGCTAAGGCCTTCTACAGGTTGGTATTGGAAATTATGTATTCTTTTTTGGAGGTAATTTAGATGAATGCCTATGTAACAAGCGTAATTGAAAATGTCAAGAAAAAGTATAGCCACGAACCCGAGTTCGTGCAGACAGTGGAAGAGGTTTTGACCTCTATTGCTCCCATGGTCGACAAGCACCCTGAGTACGAGAAGGCTGACCTGCTGAACCGTATGGTCGAGCCCGAGCGTATGTTCACCTTCCGTGTTGTCTGGACCGATGACAATGGTCAGACCCATACCAATACCGGTTACCGCTGCCAGTTTAATGGCGCCATTGGCCCCTACAAGGGCGGCCTGCGTTTCCAGCCCAATGTGACTCCCAGCATTATGAAGTTCCTGGGATTTGAGCAGACCTTTAAGAACAGCCTGACCGGCCTGCCTATGGGCGGCGCTAAGGGCGGCTCTGACTTTGATCCAGCCGGCAAGTCTGATGCTGAAATTATGCGTTTCTGCCAGAGCTTTATGACTGCTCTGTACCGTTACATTGGGCCCGACATCGACGTTCCCGCCGGTGATATGGGTGTTGGCGGCCGTGAGATCGGCTACCTGTACGGCCAGTACCGCCGCCTGAAGGGCGTTTGGGAGAATGGCGTTCTCACCGGTAAGGGATTTAGCTACGGCGGTTCTTTGATCCGTCCCGAGGCTACCGGCTACGGCGCTATCTACTATCTGCAGGAAGTGCTGAAGCACGAGGGTGACTCCATCGAGGGCAAGCGGATCGCCATCTCCGGCTACGGCAATGTGGGCTGGGGCATTATGAAGAAGGCTGCTGAGCTGGGCGCAAAGGTTACCTACTTTGCAGGTCCCGACGGCTACATCCACGATCCCGATGGTGTTGTTGGCGAGAAGCTGGACTACATCCTGGAGATGCGTGCAAAGGATCCTATGCACTGCAAGCCCTATGCTGAGAAGTACGGTGTTGAGTTTGTTCCCGGTGAGAAGTGCTGGGGCGTGAAGGATGTTGACATCTATATGCCTGCTGCTACTCAGAACGATGTCCGTATGGAGTCTGCTGAGAAGATTGCAGCTTCCGGTGTTAAGTACTACATCGAGGTGGCCAATATGCCCACCACCAACGATGCACTTGAGTACCTGCGTGCTCAGAAGCATATGATCGTTGCTCCCTCCAAGGCTGTTAACGCCGGTGGTGTTGCTGTTTCCGGTCTGGAAATGAGCCAGAACTCCGAGCGTTTGGTTTGGACTGCTGAGGAAGTTGACGAGAAGCTGAAAGGTATCATGAAGGTCATTCACCAGATGTCCGTGGATGCCGCTGAGGAGTACGGCCTGGGCTATGACCTGGTTTCCGGTGCTAACCTGGCTGGCTTTAAGAAGGTCGCCACTGCTATGATGGAGCAGGGTCTGTTCTAAGAAATTACATAAAATCACCCCTTGCCAATCGGCAAGGGGTGATTTGTTTTGTCTTTGTTATCGGACTTCTTCCAAATAACCGTATTTTGCGAGGTAGCGGAAATAGGAGAGATAGTATTCGATCTTGCTATCAGTGGTCGTGATAGCGAAGGCACCGTCGTGTAGGCGAATTGCCTCCAGTACGGTTCTTTCGGGGTTTAGCAGAGCCCAAATCAGTTCCGGGATGCCGGGCCAGGATACACGCTCCTCATAAGGGATCTTATCAAAGGAGAAAGGCATACCAACAGATGTAATGCGGTAGCGAATTGCTGCAGCCTCCTGCTCGGTAGCTGATAATTCACGGTCGGGGAGTGTTGTGTAGTATTCATCAGCCCAGTGCGCGGGAACATTGGGGGTAACAAGGCCGGGATAGAAACGGTTAAAGGACTCCATTCGGCCGAGATAGAGCAGCTCCGCTGCCTTTTTGTAAGCAAGTGCTGCTTCCTTGGTCATTCTGCCGGAAGCGGTTTGACCTGCAATATAGTTTCTTTGGACTTCCATCCAGTTAAATGCAATCTTTTCCAATTCAGTTGCCATATTCGCAAAATGGTTGCGATCGCCACAGATAAGGGCGGCAGTATAGAGTGCAACGATGGGAGTGAGTTTTGCCAGTTCCTTGGGTTGGATAGCGTCAAAGACAGGTGCATCGCAGTGGTGATAATCGTATTTGCCATTGTTGGAGCTTGCCACAAGCCAGTTGGTGGGGATGTTAACAGTAGGTTCACTGGACCAGCAGTCATCGGACAGATTGCCGGGAACAGCGTTCCATCTTAAGTCAGAGCAGTATGTACGCATAGCCTCATAAAGGAGCATATCACCAAAGAAGGGCAGGGAAAGGGGAGATTCCTTGATCACAAAACCGCGCTCAATAAGGCCGTTGCCGTAGCAAGTAATCGTGTCGATGCTAAGGGCGGCAAGGATCTTCTTGTCGTGTTTGGCAAAGAATGCAGCAAAGCCATAACGCTCCATAGAGAAGATCAAACGCAGAGTCTTTTCCGGCTGGGGCAACACACCCTCGTCAATAAGTTTTTTTAGCATTAGGGCAACTTCTACACCGGCGGCAAAGCCTTGGCAGTCATCGGCATAGAACGGCTCATATAAGTGGGCAAGTATCGCGAATTCTTCCTCAGACTTTCCGGGGATCGTGCCGGTGACAGTGTAGATTTCACCGTCATAGATTTTAGCTTTAATTTCTCCGTGGAGAACCACTTTTCCCTTGGAAAGAAGCATAGATAACTCAATACCGGTCTTGGGAGAGACACAAAATACAGGTACCACGGGGTCTTCTTTCAAATGATACCAGCCAATGTGACCATGGCCGTTTGTCCAGGAAGGCACATCGGGTTCGTGAGCTGTGGTGCCATAGGGCGCAAAAACAATACCGGCACATCCGGCTTTCGCCAGCGTGTTATACAGAGGGTGTTGCGCAGGCAGATAGTAAGGATAGTAAACATACTTGCCCTTACAATCAGGTGCGTTAGGGTCTAATGCTGTATAGGCGACCAGTTCTGCAGTTACACCGCCCTCTGGGGTAGGTGCGGAGTATTCAGATACGTAGATAGTGGAGATATCAGTATCAGCAATAATCTTACGTTCGGGTTCAACGATCTCGAGCGTGGATCGTCCAAGCAGATCCCAGGCTTGAGGCATAACAAAATCATAAGATGCGGTTTTGCCGTCGGCTTTGTGGGCAATTCTGCGCACATCAGAGAAGCCGGCATCCTCCAGAACTTTGGTACACCAGGCGGTGGAATTGTTGAATGCGGTATATTGGCGGGGACGCTCCAGATTACGGAGAATTTCCATTGTTTCCATTACCCGTTCGTGGGAGTAAAGAGAACTGAGAATGTCGTAAAGATCAGATTTTAAGAACAGATCCATATAGCATACACTCCTTAGTAATATTTGTTATTACAGTATACCAAATGCTTAACGTAATTGCAAGGAAAAACCGGAAGGTTTTCACCTTCCGGTTTGGAATTAGGAAATCTTCTTTGCGACAGTGTCGAACTCCTCCTGGATCTCATTAGAAGGAGGTGCAGTGAGCAAGGAAACAACAACGATAAAAATACAGGAAACAATAAAAGCGGGCAGTAGTTCGTAAATATTCCAAGCACCGCCCAAAGGACGGATCACAAGTTTCCATACAAATACCATAACACCACCGGAAAGCATGCCGGCAATGGCACCGGCGCGATTAATTCTCTTCCAGAACAGGCTAAACAGCATCAGCGGGCCAAATACAGCGCCGAAGCCTGCCCACGCAAAGCTGACGATGGTAAAGATGACGCTGGCCTCATCCAAAGCAATGATGATAGCAACAAGGGAGATTACCAACAATGTAATACGGGAAGCATTCATAACCTGCTTGTCGGTAGCATTCTTGCGGCAGATACCTTGATAAACATTCTTGGCAAGGGCGGAGGCGGCAATCAGCAGGTAGGAGTCAGAAGAGCTGATTGTAGCTGCCAAAATACCGGCCATCACAAAGCCGGCCAGCAGGGGAGGCAGTAGGTTTGTGGACAGGGTAATGAAAATGTTTTCTGCACCGGATTTGGTGAGTAATTCAGTGGGGAACAGCGCACGGCCAACAATACCGATAAACACTGCTACAGCCAGGGAGATAACGACCCAAACAGTTGCAATTCTGCGGGAACGGGTCAGTTCACTTTCAGAGCGGATGGCCATAAACCGCAGCAGAACCTGGGGCATACCAAAGTAACCAAGACCCCATGCCATGCAGGAAGCAATAGACAGAAAACTGTAAGTTCCAGCTGCGCCAAACTGAGGAACACCATTCACGACCTGCTGAACACCGCCATCGGGAACAGGATTGCCATCGGCAGCAAGAGGTGTAGCAATGCCAAAGAAATCAAAGAAACCGGGAATGGACTTTGCGTTATCAATAACAGCATTTAAGCCACCTGCAGCTGAAGTGCCCAAAACAACCACCAAAGTAAGGGCAATGATCATTACGATGGCCTGCATAAAGTCAGAAACACTCTCTGCAAGGAAACCGCCCAGAATAGTGTAAAGCAGCACAAATACAGCGCCCAGGATCATCATCGGTATGTAGGGCATATCGAACAGTGTGGAGAACAGCTTGCCGCAGGTGACGAAGCAGCTGGAGGCATAAACTGTAAAGAAGATCAAAATGAAAATAGCAGCAATGCTCATGATGACCTTGCTTTTCTCGTGGAAACGGTTGGAGAAGAATTCCGGCAGGGTGATGGATTCACCGGCCTTTTCGCTGTATCGGCGCAGGCGCTTGGAGACGATCAGCCAGTTAAGATACGTACCCACAGCCAAGCCGATAGCGGTCCAGGCAGCGTCGGAAACGCCGCACCAGTAAGCAACGCCGGGCAGGCCCATCAACAGCCAACCGGACATATCTGAGGCTTCAGCGCTCATTGCGGTGACCCAGGGACCAAGGCTCCTGCCACCCAGGAAGTATTCCTCAGAATTTTTGTTTGCGCGCTTTGCGCACAGAACGCCAATAAGAATAACGGCGCTCATATAGACGATCATAGCGATCAGTACTTGTGTTGTACTACCCATATCTTTCCTCCAAAAATAAAAAGATGTGTTTAGTTTACTTTATAAAAGTGAATTAGTCAATATTTTGTTAACAAATTATCACATTATTTGATAACTATCCGCAAAAAAAGAAGACCACCCGACGGTGGTCTTCCTAATTGGTCGGAGTGTCGGGATTTGAACCCGAAGCAGGGCAAGCCCTGCTTGAGGCTTATGCCCCCACTCGTTCTCCGTTGCACGGAAACCGCTCGGGGATGGCACCCAAGAGGCCTCGGGTTCTATAAAGTCTAATAAAAAGAGGAAGACTGCCAAAAAGCAGTCTTCCTTATTTGGTCGGAGTGTCGGGATTTGAACCCGAGGCCTCTTGGACCCGAACCAAGCGCGATACCAAACTTCGCCACACCCCGATGACGGGAAATATTATAGTGAAATTCTCACCGATTGTCAAGTGCCGGAATATCATTTCATATAATCTACTGTACTTGTATGCTGCGTTTGGAGGAATACTATGAGCTACCGCGTAGATTATAACCCGGAAATGAAAAATCGCTACCCAGCTTTTGTTAGAATTAAAAGAAAAGTCCCAGTGCGCTCTTTGTTGATTGTTGTTGCGGTAATAACAATATGTTATGGTATATACCGTAGCAATCTGTTACATTATTTAATTCCCGGCGATCCGGTTGTAACTACGGCAGCATTCTCCGGAATGTTAGATAATATCGAGGCTGGAGAGACAGTAAGGCAGGCCTTTCTTGAATTTTGTAAGGAAATTATCGTCAATGCGAACTAAAATTGATATAAGGCCCAACACATATATCCATATTGTGTTGTTGTTATTTTTTGTACCACTGAAATGGTTATTTGCTTGGCTGCTTGCTGCCGGGTTTCACGAGGTATGCCACTGGCTTGCAGTAAGGTTGTGCGACGGGGATGTCTATAGTATCACGTTCGGTCTGGGTGGCGCAAAAATGAAATGCAGCCCTATGTCCAACAAGAAAAGGCTATTTGCTGTACTGAGCGGACCGATTGGCGGATTGTTTCTTGTACTTTTTGCCCGATGGATTCCAAGAACTGCTTTATGCAGCTGGCTTCTGTCTGTGTATAACCTGTTGCCGTTTTCGCATCTGGATGGCGGTAATGCACTTAAAATTTTGGTGGGCGAAAAAGCATTTTTTCTGCAAAGGATATTTCTAATTCTGCTGAGTATTGGTGCAGTATACGTATCGCTTGTGTTGCGTTTTGGCATTTTACCGCTTGGAATCGTCGGTATTCTTTGGCTAAAAAACAGAAATACCCCTTGCAAACAGGGCACTTGCAAGGTACAATAAGGGTACATATACAAAAGAGGTAACACCATGACTGAGAAATTACAGCGCATTCTCCCCACAGTACAGAAACCTGCCCGCTACACAGGCGGAGAATACAATGAAATAAAAAAGGACTTAGAAGATGTTCGTGTGCGAGTGGCATTTTGCTTTCCGGATACCTATGAGATCGGTATGTCCAATGTGGGTATGCGGATTCTTTACGGTGTAATGAATGAAATGGACGGCGTTTGGTGCGAACGGGTCTTTGCCCCTTGGGGGGATATGGAAGAGGCAATGCGCGCCAATAAACTGCCCCTTTGGGCTTTGGAGAGCCAGGATTCTGTTAAGGATTTTGATATGATCGCTATTACCATCGGCTATGAAATGTGCTACACCAATATTCTGAACATGTTGGATTTGGCCGGTGTGCCTTTATATGCAAAGGAACGTCAGGGGTTAAAGAATATTGTCTTTGCCGGTGGTGTTTGTACTTTCAATCCGGAGCCCTTGGCTGACTTTGTGGACTTTTTCTCTCTTGGCGAGGGCGAGGAAAGTACCGTTGAGATCGTTACGCTCTATGACCGGGCAAAGGCTGAGAATTGGAGCAAAAAACAGTTTCTTGCGGAAGTTGCAAAGATTCCTGGTGTGTATGTGCCTTCCTTCTATGAGCATAGCTATAATGCCGACGGTACACTGAAAGCAATTACACCCGTTGCGGGCGCGCCCAAAACTGTTACCAAACGGATTGTGGAGAATTTGGATGATGCATATTTCCCCACAAAGATGATTGTGCCGTCTACGGAGATTGTCCATGATCGTGCAAATCTTGAGGTGTTCCGTGGGTGTATCCGTGGCTGCCGGTTCTGCCAGGCGGGCTTTTCCTGTCGTCCTGTGAGAAAGAAAAGCTCAGAGGTGCTTTATCGCCAGGCAGTGGAAACCTTGGTGGATTCTGGGCATAATGAGATTACCCTTTCCAGTCTATCTACCTCGGATTACAGGGAGTTAAAGCAGCTTACCGATGAGATGATTCCTTATTGTGAAAGTCACCGTATTAACCTTTCCGTGCCCTCACTGCGGGCAGACAATTTCTCACGGGAACTGATGCAGAAATTGCAAACTCTCCGCAAGAGCGGTCTGACATTCGCTCCTGAAGCGGGCACACAACGCCTGCGGGATGTGATCAACAAGAACCTCACCGAGGAAGAGATTCTCACTACCTGTGCCAATGCCTTTTCCGGTGGCTGGAACAATGTGAAACTCTATTTTATGTTAGGTTTACCCACCGAAACTGACGAAGATGTGCTGGGTATAGCGGATTTGGTATACAAGGTTATTCAAACCTGGAAAGAGCATGCATCCAACAAAAAGCGCGGCCTGCGTGTTCATGTTGCCACGGCTTATTTTGTGCCAAAGCCCCATACACCTTTCCAGTGGGAAAAGCAGATAGATCCCCAGGAGTACCTGCGTCGCTGTCGCCTACTAAAGGATCATTTCTATTCTAAGTCCATTGAGTATAATTACCACACTCCGGATATTAGCAGATTGGAAGCTGTAACCGCTCGTGGTGATAGACGTTTGGCACCCGTTCTGGTGGAAGCTATGAAAAATGGCGCTAAGCTGGATGGCTGGGATGAATATTTCAATTATCAAGCCTGGCTTGATGCCTTTGAAGTTTGCGGCGTTGACCCTGATTACTATACAGTCCGTGGGTTTGGGGAAGATGAGATCTTGCCCTGGGATACTATTGATGTGGGCGTAACCAAGAAATTCCTGATTAAGGAGCGGAAACAGGCCTATGCTGAAACTGTAACCCCTGATTGCCGCCACGGCTGTGCCGGCTGTGGCGCAGCAGCGCTTTTGCAGGAGGTGAAGTGCGATGCTTAGACTGTTGTTTGAAAAGACCGGTAATGCGGTTTGGATCTCTCACTTGGATTTAATGCGCCTGTTTCAGCGCGCATTCAAGAGAGCCGGATTACCTTTGACCCATACCCAAGGTTTTAACCCACGCCCTTCTGTTTCCATAGCGCTTCCGCTGTCAGTTGGCGTGGAAAGTGTCTGTGAATTGCTGGACTTCACACTGGACGGCACAACAGTTCCTTGTGAGGAAATCTGCCAGCGGTTGAATGCTGCTCTTGTGCCCGGTGTAAGGGTTCGTGAGGTGTATGAAACGGGCAGAAAATTAAAGGAGCTTGCGTTCCTGGATTGTGCCGTAACACTTGAATATGATAACGGAATCCCTGTAGATGCGCAGGAAAAACTCTTAAAGCTTTTTTCTGTAGAAAGCTTAATTGTACCCAAAAAGGGCAAGAACGGGATTCAAGACCAGGATATTATTCCATTAATTAAAAAACTGGAAATTGCCAAGGCAGGGGAGAGGGAACTGACTTTGAACATTAGAATTTGCTGTCAGAATCCCAGCTTAAACCCAATGCAGTTGGTTGCCGCAATTGGTCTGCATTTGCCTGAGATGAAACCGGACTTTGCAAAGTGCAAGCGGTTGAAAATTTATGATTTGAATCAAGAAGTGTTTCGATAAGGAGAATTTTTATGGAAGTCAATCCTAAGTATAATTTGGAAGAATGTCCCATTTGCCATGGCGCCGGTATCGTAATGCACGAGGGCGGTTGGAATGTGCAGGTGGAATGCACTGATTGCAGTGCCCACACCGTCTATGTGGAATATGAGAACGATGCGCAGAAGGCTGAGGCAGAGGAACAGGTTGTAAGACTGTGGAATCTGGGCAAGGTTGTCCGCACTGAGATCGGCGAATAATTTTTTGATAAATTTGAAAAAAAGGCTTGCATTTTCGAAACAGGTGTGTTATTATACTGTGGCTATCGAAAGATGCAAGCAAAATCCGGGTTTGGCGAAGTTTGGTATCGCGCTTGAATGGGGTTCAAGAGGCCGCTGGTTCGAATCCAGTAACTCGGACCAAAACACCGCAGTTCCTTTGAACTGCGGTGTTTTTCTTTTCTAAAATCTGTGTTTAGCGGATAATTTTATGAAATACAGGAAAAAACTAATATTTTTTCTAAAAAAGTACTTGATTTTTCCATTAACCTGTGATAAAATACCTCGGTCTGAAAAAGCAAGGTGCGTCCTCTGCGGTGCCGGGAACCATATCGCCGGGCAAATCACTGTACGAACGCCTAATATTAAGGAGGACGAAGATATGGATTTGGTTAAGGCTCTGTCCAGCCAGTACATGAAGGAAGAGCTGCCCGAAATGCGGGTTGGCGACACTGTTCGTGTGCATGTGCGGATCAAGGAAGGCTCCCGTGAGCGTATTCAGGTGTTTGAAGGCACCATCATCGCCCGGAAGCATGGTGGCATCGGTGAGACCATCACTGTTCGCCGCATCAGCTACGGTGTTGGCTGTGAGAAGGTTTTCCCTGTTCACTCCCCCCGTATTGCTGCTGTTGAGACTGTCCGTAAGGGTAAAGTACGTCGCGCTAAGCTGTACTACCTGCGTGACCGCTTCGGCAAGGCTGCTAAGATCAAGGAAAAGGTCTAAATTAAATAAAAAAAGAGGGGAAACCCTCTTTTTTTATTTGCCAAAATCGTGTATAATGTAAACAATGTAATTTACGAGGTGGAGGTATCCGCTGTGGAAGATATAGAACAGACCCCCCAAAAAGAGGAAAGTAAAAAAAGTAAAGCGCAAAAAACGGTTTTATCTTATCTGCATGACTTGGTATTTGGTCTTGTGGCAGTACTTTTGCTGTTTATGCTGGTTTTCCGTGTGATTGTTGTGTCCGGCCCGTCTATGAAAGAAACCCTTCAAAATGGTGACTGCATCGTTTTACTAAGCAGTGTGTTTTATAATGAGCCAAAATACGGTGATATTGTCGTTGTCAGCAAAAAAGCGTATAAAGATGGAGAACCCATTATCAAACGCGTGATTGCAACTGAAGGGCAGGAGGTCAATATTGACTTCTATAAGGGCATTGTTTCTGTGGACGGTGTTGAGTTGTATGAACCCTATGTAAATACTCCGACTAATGAATTTGAGGGTATTGAATTCCCTCAAATCGTCCCCACTGGTTGTGTTTTTGTGTTGGGTGATAATAGAAATCTATCCAAGGACAGCCGTAGCCCTGAAATTGGAATGATCGATAAGCGCGAGATTTTGGGTAAGGCCTTGGTGATCGCATTACCAGGCCCCAATGAAGTTACCGGAAAGCGTGATTTTAAGCGAATTGGAGTACTGTGGTAATGGAACAGGATAAAATGAATATTCAATGGTATCCCGGCCATATGACCAAAACCCGGCGGCAGATCGAAGCGGATCTGAAGCTCGTGGATGCGGTCTGTGAGATCGTGGATGCCCGAATCCCCATTTCCAGTCGTAATCCGGATATTGATTCGATTTGTGGCAATAAACCCAGGATTATCGTTCTGAACAGGATGGATTTGGCGGATAACGAAGCAACTAAGAAATGGCTACAGTACTTCCGGAGCAAAGGAATGGCAGCTGTTTCCACCGATTGCAAGTCTAAGAAAGGCATTACTGCCTTCGAGCCTGCAGTGCGCTCTGTTTTGCAGGAAAAGATTGCACGGAACGCAGCAAAGGGAATGAATAAGCCCCTAAAAGTGATGATTGTTGGTATTCCCAATGTGGGTAAGTCCACCTTGATCAATCAAATATCCGGACGGAAAGGTGCAAAAGCTGAGAACCGTCCCGGCGTCACCCGTGGCAAACAGTGGGTAACTGTGAACCCCAGCTTGCTGCTTTTGGATACACCCGGCATTCTGTGGCCAAAGTTTGAAGACCCCAACGTGGGTATGATGCTGGCGTATACCGGCGCAGTGAAAGAGGGCGTTATCGATGTGGAAGAGCTGGCAGCCCGCCTGATGGAGCTGCTGTTGCGATTCTACCCCCATACCCTCAAGGAACGCTATAAGGTAGAAGTAGAGCAGGGGACTCCCGGCTATGTTTTACTGGAAGAAGCCGGCCGCAAGCGTGGTTATCTGCTTGCAAGAGGTGAGATCCATACCGAACGTATGGCAAAGGTGTTGTTGGACGAATACCGCTCCGGAAAATTAGGACACTTCACCTTGGAGACTCCGGAGGATATGCAATGACAGATATGTTTGAATTTGAAAAAAAGTATACAACTGAGGGTTATAAGCTGATTTGCGGTGTGGATGAGGCTGGCCGTGGTCCTTTGGCTGGCCCGGTTTGCGCCGCTGCAGTGATTCTGCCGGAGGATGTGGATATTCCCGGCCTCAATGACAGCAAAAAGCTCTCAGACAAGAAACGCCGGGAGCTGTTTCCTGTGATTTGCGAAAAGGCGCTTGCATACGGAATTGGTTTTGCGGATCACAAGGAGATCGATGAGATAAACATTCTCCAGGCAACATATCTTGCTATGGAGCGTGCTATCGCAAACTTGACCGTTAAGCCGGATTTTGCCTTGATCGACGGCAACCGAGCTAAAGATTTTGGTATTCCTTTAGAAACGATTGTTGGCGGTGACGGCCGCAGTGCCAGCATCGCAGCGGCATCTATCCTGGCAAAGGTTACCCGTGATGACTATATGCTCCAGGCCGAGAACGAATATCCCGGCTATGGCTTTGCAGTACATAAGGGTTATGGCACAAAAGCCCACTATGCTGCTTTGGCTGAAAAAGGCCCATGTCCAATCCACAGAATGACCTTTTTGAAGAAACTGTATGGGACGAAATAATATTGTCGGAGCCTGGGGCGAATCCCTGGCAGCGGCTTATTTACAGAAGAAGAAATATAAGATTTTGGCATCCGGTTATCGGTGTCGCTTCGGCGAGATCGACTTGATCGTTGCTGATAAGAAAAATCTTGTATTTGTAGAGGTAAAACTGCGAAAAACCAACAGTTTTGCTGATGCGAAGGACTTTGTGGATCATCACAAACAAAACCGGCTGCGCACAACAGCGGAATTATATTTATCGCAGAATCCTACTGAGCTGTTGACGCGTTTTGATGTGATCGAGATATACGCCCCTCAGGGGGTAGAAACAAAAAAACCGGAAATATATCATTTGGAGGATGCCTTTATATGAAGTTTCCTGTACTTGACCTGCACTGCGATACGGCATTGCAACTGCTTGGAAAAAACCGTGATACCCTTGGCAGATTGGATACAAATGATTTACACATTGATTTGGAACGTGGCGCAACACTTCCCGGTTATGCCCAGTGCTTCGCGATCTTTACAACGCCTAATATGCGTCGACCGGAGGGCGTTTCTGTAATTGGAATGTTTGAGCGGGAGCTGGCTGCTATCATGAGCCAGGTAGAAGAAAACCAAGATAAGATCCGCGTTGCCTATTCCGCTGAGGAAATTGAAGAAAACCGCAAGCAGGGTATTATGTCCGCTGTACTTACAATTGAAGGCACTGCAGGTTTTGATTACAACTCGGAAATGCTCGAGGATCTGTACAATATTGGCTTTCGCATTACCACACTTAGTTGGAATGAACAGAATCCTCTCACAGGTTCCTGCAAGACCGGTGGTGGGTTAACCGAGCAGGGTAGGGAATATGTCCGCCTGGCTCAGAAAGTGGGTATGGTGATCGATGTGAGCCATATCAGCGATGAAGGTTTTTGGGATATTATGGATATCACAGAAAAGCCTATTATTGCATCCCACTCCAATTCTCGCGCCCTGTGGGATATTCCCAGAAATTTGTCTGATGAGATGTATGCTGCGTTGTGTAAAACCGGTGGTACAACAGGTATCAATCTGTGCGCTGAATTTTTGGGCGAGAATGCAGATTTGGATACGGTCTGTGATCATATCTTCCACTTTATGGACATTGCAGGTTCGGATAGGCATGTTTCTCTTGGCAGCGATATGGATGGCATCACCAATTTGCCTTCCGGCTTTGCCGGTGTGCAGGACTATCCGAAAATTGCTGACAGATTGCTGCAAAGAGGTTTGCCTGAAGAATCTGTTGAGAATATATTCTGGAATAATGCTGTGGGAGTGATAAAGAAATGCTCTATTTAAGCACAAGAAATACAACCGACTGTTATACAGCCTACCGGGCGCTCAATGAAATGCAGGCTCCTGATGGCGGATTTTATGTGCCGTTTCGCCTGCATAAATTCACCGACAGTGAATTGCTTGCATTGCGTGCGAAAACACCCTGTGATGCGATTGCACAGATCCTCAACCTGTTCTTTGGCGTACAGCTTACAGGCTGGGATGTGGAGTGCGTTGTGGGGCGCAGTCCCGTCAAGCCGGAAACAGTTAATCAGCGCTTACTGTTTGCTGAATTTTGGCGTAATCCGGACGGTTCGTTGAAATATCTCATTTACAATCTCTATCGCAGAATTACTGCAAAGGATTTTTCTGTGTCTAAGCCTACCGGTTGGGCATACATCGCAATTGAGATTGCTCTGCTGTTTGGTTTGTATGCTGCGGCAGAGAGTATACCGCCCCAGGGTTTGGATGTTGCTGTAGAAACCGGTGATTTTGCTGATGTTACAGCTATCGAGTACGCAAATCAAATGGGCTTACCGATCAATATGATGATTTGCGCTACCAACGAAAATAGTTCCGTATGGGATCTGTTCACAAAGGGTGATTACAACACGGCAACTCCCGTCGAACAGCCGAAATACTTAGAGTGTTTCCTGTTTGCTCGTTTGGGTAGGGATGCAGTACTGCGGTATTTGGAAACCAGTGAAAAGAAACGAATTTTCCGCGTTGGTGAGCAGGAACTGGAAACTTTGTGCGATAATGTATTTTGCTCTGTCGTTAGCGAAAATCGCGTAGAATCCATTATTTCCGGAATGTATCGCGCTAACGGTTATGTAATTGACCCGTCTACTGCGGTAGCATATGGCGGTTTGCAGGATTATCGTGCAAACGGCGGTTTACACCGGGATACTTTGCTCCTTGCGAAACACCGCCCGGCATTGGAGAAGGAGTGACACGATGGCGCTGTACGCGATCGGAGATTTGCACCTTTGTCTTGGTGCGCCGAAACCTATGGATGTATTCGGCGGCAACTGGGTTGGTTATATGGATAAGCTGAAAGAAGGCTTGTCGGTGATCGGCCCGGAGGATACTACAGTTTTACTGGGTGATTTGTCTTGGGCGCTGGATTTGGCATCTGCCCGTGAAGATTTTGCCTGGATCAACCAAATCCCCGGCAGAAAAATTATTCTAAAAGGCAATCACGATTATTGGTGGAGTACCGCTTCTAAATTCTATAAGTTTTGCGAAGAAAACAATTTTTCTGATCAGTGGATCCTTAATAACAACCACTACGAGTACAATGGTTGGGCGATATGCGGGACACGCGGTTGGTTCTTTGAAGAAGAACGGGGCAGTGACCACGATGAAAAGGTTTTTAAACGGGAATTGATTCGTTTGGAAACATCTCTGAAATCAGCAGGTGACCTGCCCAAAATCGTCTTTTTACATTATCCACCCTTATACAAAGGCTATCGCTGTGAAGAAATCATTGAATTACTGAATCGCTATGAAGTAAGGCAGTGCTTTTACGGACATCTCCATGGCGCAAGTCACGGTTTGGCCCTGGAAGGTCAGTGGGACGGGGTGGAATATCGCCTTGTTGCGGCTGACAAACTGAATTTTCAGCCATATCAAGTTCTTTTCTAAAATATTTTTCAGAAAAGTGTGGACATTTGGTGCAATATCTGCTAAAATAACTCGGATAAAAAATACATATTGACGGCTGTGTAACAGCCCGAAAATTTGGAGGAAAAAAATATGAATATCAAGAGCAACGAAAGAAACGGCAATCAGACTACCATCGTGGTCGAAATCGATAAGGAGCTGATGGAGTCCGGTGTTCAGAAGGCATATCTGAAGGCCCGCAAGAACATTATGATCCCCGGCTTCCGTAAGGGCAAGGCCCCCAGAAAGATGATCGAGTCTCTGTACGGCGCCCACGTCTTCTACGAAGATGGTTTGGAAGAGATTTTCCCCGAGGTGTATGAGTATGCTGTTGTAAAGCAGGAAGTGAAGGCCGTTGGCCGTCCCAGCCTGACCGATATGGACATTGCCGAAGACGGTACTGTTACCATCACTCTGACCACTGAGGTTTACCCCGAGGTTACCCTGGGCGATTACAAGGGTCTGGAAGTTGAGAAGGCTGAAGCTACCGTTACTGACGAGCAGGTACAGGCTGAACTGGACCGTATGGCTCAGAATGTTGCTTCTACTGAGACCGTTGAACGCGCTGCTGAGATGGGCGATACCGCCAACATCGACTTTGAAGGCTTCGACAATGGCGTTGCATTTGATGGCGGCAAGGGCGAGAACTTTGACCTGAAGCTGGGCTCCGGTTCCTTCGTTCCCGGTTTTGAAGAGCAGATCGTTGTTATGACCGCAGGTGAGGAGAAGGACATTGACATTACCTTCCCCGAGGATTATCATGCTGAGCTGGCCGGCAAGGCTGTTGTTTTCCACGTAAAGCTGAATAAGGTTACTGTGACCAATCTGCCCGCACAGGACGACGAGTTTGCTAAGGATGTTTCCGAGTTCTCCACCATCGACGAGCTGAAGGCTGACATTCGCGCAAAGGCTCTGGAGAATGCACAGAAGCAGATCGACAGCGCTTTTGAGCAGGCTTGCGTTGATAAGGCTGCCGAGAACACCACTGTTGATATGCCGAAGGCTCTGGTTGAGCAGGAGTTGGATACCCAGATGGAGCGTTTTGCTTACCAGCTGCAGATGAGCGGCTACTCTGTTGAGCAGTATGCTAAGATGATGGGCGGAGACCTGTCCACCATGCGTAACGCTTTCCGTCCCGGTGCTGAGAAGCAGGCCAAGATCAATGTGACCCTGGCTAAGATCGTTGAGGAAGAGAAGATCACTGTTTCCGACGAGGAGATCGCTGCCGAGCTGGAGTCTATGGCTAAGCAGTACGAGATGGAAGTTGAGAAGATCAAGGATATGGTACCCGCTGAGGAGCTGAAGGCAAGCCTGGAGACCCGCAAGGCAGTGAAGGTTATTGTTGACGCTGCTGTTGCTGTTGCTCCCAAGGCAAAGGAAGAAACCAAGGAATAAGTTTTCCATAAAATGGTTAGAATGTTTCAAACCCTGAAAGGAGACTGACCATATGAGCTTTATACCCTATGTAGTTGAACAGACCAGCCGCGGAGAACGGAGTTATGACATCTTCTCCCGGCTGCTCAACGACCGGATTATCTTTCTGTCCGAGGAGGTCAATGACACCACGGCCAGCCTGATCGTGGCCCAGCTTCTGTATTTGGAGGCCCAGGACCCGGATAAGGATATCCAGTTTTATATCAACAGCCCCGGCGGCAGTGTCACTGCCGGTATGGCGATTTATGACACAATGCAGTACATTAAATGCGATGTAGCTACCATTTGCGTGGGTATGGCTGCATCTATGGGCGCATTTTTGCTGTCTGCCGGTACAAAGGGTAAGCGCATGGCGCTGCCCAACTCCGAAATTATGATCCATCAACCTTCTGCCGGTACCCAGGGTCAAATCACTGATATGGCGATCCATATGAAGCGACTGGAGACCATCAAGGCAAGAATGAATCGGATTATGGCTGAGAACACCGGCAAGTCCGTTGAGGAAATAACAGAAGCCTGTGAGCGTGATAATTTTATGACCTCTGCGGAAGCCAAGGACTTTGGTCTTGTTGACAAGGTTCTTGATCGCCACTAACGAGAAAGGCGGATCTGTTTTATGTCTAAAACAGAAGAACAGATTTTAAGCTGTTCCTTTTGCGGAAAAAGTGAATCCCAGGCCCGGCTGATTGCCGGACCTGGCGTTTATATCTGCAGCGATTGTGTGCAGGCTTGCTGTGACCTGTTGCGCGAGGATGAAATGGCAGGGGAGACTCCTGAGAATCTTCCCACACCTGCGGAGATCAAAGCTTATATGGATGGCTATATCATTGGCCAGGATGAAGCGAAAGTCGCTCTTTCCGTTGCAGTATACAATCACTATAAGCGCATCTTTTTAGCTGCTGACACCGATGTAGAGCTTCAGAAGAGCAATATCCTGCTGATTGGTCCTACGGGTTCCGGCAAGACCCTCTTTGCCCAGACCCTGGCTAAGATCCTGGATGTACCTTTCGCGATTGCTGATGCTACCACATTGACCGAGGCCGGTTATGTGGGTGACGATGTTGAAAATATTCTCGTGCGCTTGCTGCAGGCTGCTGATTTTGACCTGGAGCGGGCAGAGCGGGGCATTATCTATATTGATGAGATGGATAAAATCGCCCGTAAGAGTGAGAACACTTCCATTACCCGGGATGTTTCCGGCGAAGGTGTGCAGCAAGCATTGCTGAAGATTCTGGAAGGTACAGTTGCCAACGTGCCGCCACAGGGTGGCCGTAAACACCCCCAACAGGAGACCATTCCTGTGGATACATCCAAGATCCTCTTTATCTGCGGCGGCGCATTTGACGGACTGGAAAAGATCATTGAATCTAGAACTGATAAATCCGCAATTGGATTTGATGCACCTGTTGAGAGCAAGAAAAACCGCGATATCGGTAAGCTTTTTGCTCAAGTGCAGCCCCACGATCTTATCAAGTTTGGTATTATTCCCGAGCTTGTAGGTCGTATGCCTGTTGTCACCAGCTTGAATGATCTCAAGCAGGAGGATTTGGTTCGGATTCTGACTGAGCCCAAGAATGCGCTCACCAAGCAGTACCAGGCACTTCTTGCAATGGATAATGTTGAATTGCAGTTCCAGCCCAAAGCGCTGGAGGCTGTTGCGAAGAAGGCGGTTGAGCGGCAGATAGGTGCTCGCGGTCTGCGGGCTGTTATGGAAGAAACCATGACAAAAATTATGTATGTAATTCCCTCTGACCTCTCCATCCAAAAGGTAGTTATTACACCGGATGCGATAGACGGTAAAGAACCGAAGATTGTGCGGGATAAGGATAAGCCCCGCCAGAAACTCGGTATGGGAAAATAGTTTCAAGAGGGGTAGATTTGCTACCCCTTTTGTTTATATCCGGAAAGGAAATGGATATATGAGTGAGATTTTAATATCCGGCAGATTGCCGGTTTTAGCCCTGCGTGGGCTTGCGGTATTCCCCAAGCAGACGGTCCATTTCGATGTGGGCCGCAAGAAGTCTGCCTTAGCTTTGGAATATGCTATGAAGCATGATCAGACACTTCTGTTGGTTCCCCAAAAGAATATTTTGGATGATGACCCCGGCTTGACCGGTTTGTACCCTATGGGCACTGTCGTCAAGGTCAAGCAGGTACTGAAAGCACAGAACGAAAATGTTCGTGTTTTGGTGGAAGGTTTGTATCGGGCAAGAATTTTGGAATTAACCCAAAATGAGCCTTATCTTGCCGGTGTGGTGGAATCTGTGCAATCTACTCCGGTAAAGGATGTGCTCCGCGGCCGCGCTCTTTGCCGTGAGGCTACGATGCTCTATGGGGCATACAGTGATATGGTCGAGCGGCCTGCTCAAACTGTTCATTTGCAGATCCTGGCATCTGAGGATTGTAGCTTTGTTGCCGATGCTATTGCACAAAATTCCGGCATTGACTATCGCGACAAGGCAAAGCTTCTTTGCCAGCTCAACCCCATCCGCCGTATGGAGAATACCTTGAAGCTTCTGCAGCAGGAGATCCAAATGCTGCACATTGAGGCAGATATCCAGGAAAAGACCCGGGTCAATATGGATCGGGAACAGCGGGACTATTATCTGCGGGAGCAGATGAAGGCGATTCGGGAAGAATTGGGCGAGGGCGATGATGCATCTGAGTTTGCCGAATACGAGAAGAATATTTTGCTGCTGAATTTACCTCAGGAAAATGAAGAAAAGCTCTTAAAGGACCTCCAACGGCTTAAGAAGCAGCCTTTTGGCTCCGTAGAAGCATCCGTTCTGCGAAATTACCTGGATACAGTCTTGGAACTACCCTGGAACAATGCAACAAAGGAACGAATTGACGTAGCCGCAGCTAAAAGAATCCTGGATAAGGACCATTTTGGCCTTGAAAAGGTGAAGGCACGAATTTTAGAGACCATTGCCGTACGCCAGCTTGCGCCGGAAATGCCTCCGCAGATTCTCTGTCTTGTTGGCCCTCCCGGTGTGGGTAAAACCTCTGTGGCATACTCCATTGCCAGAAGCTTAAACCGAAAAATGGCACGAATTGCTCTTGGTGGTGTTCACGATGAAGCTGACATTCGTGGCCACCGCAAGACCTATGTGGGTGCTATGCCCGGCAGAATTCTTACGGCGCTGGCCCAGGCTGGCAGCTCCAATCCGCTGATACTGTTGGATGAAGTAGATAAAATGGGCTCCGATTACCGCGGAGATCCCAGTGCGGCTCTGTTGGAAGTGCTGGATGGCGAACAAAATAAGACCTACCGGGACCACTATCTTGAAATTCCCTTTGATTTGAGCAATGTGATGTTCATTACCACTGCCAACACTTTGGATACAATTCCCAGACCTTTGCTTGACCGTATGGAGATCATCGAGTTGGGTTCTTATACCGACGAAGAAAAGCTGATGATCGCCAAGAATCACTTGATTCCCAAGCAGCTGCAAAAGCATGGTTTGAAGAAGTCACAACTAAAGGTTTCTGATGATGCGATCCGCGAAATCATCCGTTGTTACACCAGAGAATCCGGTGTCCGGAGCTTGGAGCGAGCCATTGCAGAAATTTGCCGCAAAGCAGATATGCAGCTTGTTGGCGACGATAATACCAAGCGGATTACAATTAACGGCAGCAATATTGAGCATTACTTGGGAGTTAGAAAGTATCTGCCTGACCGATTGCCCAGCAATGACCAGGTTGGCTTGGTAACAGGACTTGCATGGACATCAGTGGGTGGTGAAACCCTCGAAGTGGAAGTCAATGTGATGGAGGGCTCCGGCAAGCTGGAGCTGACCGGTAATTTGGGCGATGTGATGAAGGAATCTGCCCACGCTGCCCTTAGTTATATTCGTGCCAATTATGAGAAACTGGGCATTGAAAAGGATTTCTATAAGACTAAAGACATCCACGTGCATTTCCCGGAGGGTGCTGTACCAAAGGATGGTCCCTCTGCCGGTATCACGGTTTGCACAGCTATCATTTCTGCGCTGACAGGCGTAAGTGTCCGTCGTGATGTTGCTATGACTGGCGAGATTTCTCTGCGTGGTCGTGTGCTTCCTATCGGTGGCTTGAAAGAGAAGACTATGGCTGCTTTGCGCCATGGCATTCGTACGGTCATCATTCCCAAGGATAATGAGCGGGATTTGGCTGAAATCGACCAGACAGTCCGCAGCGCCTTGAATTTTGTGACCGCCCAGACCATCGAAACGGTTTTGGATACCGCCTTGAACCGGGTTACTGAGATGGTCCCTCCCATTTTGGCGGATTTGCCTGGGGAGGTAAAATCCCAGATCAGAAAGCCTGTCATTCGCCAGTGAGGTGCTATTATGAACCTTCATAATGTTGAGTTTTTGATTTCTGCGGCAAATCCTAAGGATTTTCCAAGTAATCACTTGCCTGAAATTGCCTTTGCCGGTAAATCCAATGTGGGTAAATCCTCGGTAATCAACCGAATCCTGCAACGAAAGAATTTTGCCCGTGTAGGTGAAAAGCCCGGTAAAACCGTTCATGTGAATTATTTTACCATCGACAAGACCTGCTACTTTGTGGATCTTCCGGGTTATGGTTATGCAAAGGTTTCTCAGAAAGAGAAAGATCGTTGGGGTAAGCTGATGGAAGACTATTTTGCTGCACAGCGAATCGATCTTGGTATTCTAATTGTAGATTCCCGTCATCCGCCTACGAATAACGATATCACGATGGCAAACTGGTTTTTGGATAGCGGTTGCCCGTTTGTGGTTGTGGCAAATAAGCTGGATAAACTTAAAAAGAGCGAGATAGAACCCAATCTGCAAACAATTCGAAATGATTTGGATTTACCGGAAGAATGCCCCATAATTCCTTTTTCTGCGGAGAAGGGAACCGGTAGGGAAGAACTGCTTAAGATCATTCTTCATGCAGCAGAGAATTAATAAAAAGGCAGACACTTTTGTGTCTGCCTTTTATCATCATTTAGATGTCTTCTTTCGCTTTTTTTAGCGCGGTTGCCAATTGATCGGGGCAGGAAGTAGGCTTCATGCCACAACGGATGCCTTCCAGACGGGAAATCACTTCATCAACATCCATACCTTCCACCAATTTGCCGATTCCCTGCAGGTTGCCGTTGCAACCGCCAAGAAATTCTACATCATATACTTTACCGTCCTCAATACGGAAATAAATTCTTTGAGAACAGGTGCCTTTTGTCTTACATTCAAACTGCATACTTGATCCTCCTTACGCGATAATATCTACTAATTGTGCATTTACAAGCTCTGCCAGTTCTATAGGATTGAGAATCATTTGATGCCCGCGCTCTCCGGCAGACACCGCAATTTCATCATAAAGTTGGCAGGTTTCTTCAAAGTAAGTAGGGTACTTCTTTTTCATACCCACGGGGGAACAGCCTCCCCGGATATAACCGGTCAGCCCAAGCAGATCCTTTACCGGGATCAATGCCATATCTTTATCGCCGGCGGCTTTTGCGGCTTTCTTTAAGTCAAGTTCAGCACAGACCGGAATACAAAATATATTGATGCCTGTTCGGCTACCTTTTGCGACAAGGGTTTTATACACTTGCTCAGGCGGAAAACTGATAGCTTCCGCCACATGCATACCATTCAGATCGTCGGGGTCGAAATCGTAGTATTCTTCTCTACAGTTGATTTTTGCCTGCTGCACCAATCGTACTGCATTTGTCTTAGTTGCCATACTTATCACCGGGGGTTATTATACGATAAAACTTCTAAACTTGCAAGGGTGAATTGTTTTCTTTGTTTTCGGTTATCCTACAATTCGGAGGGATGTAAGATGGAACAGAAAAACAAGGATACGCAAGGAAACCAGGACGACCTTTTGGAGTTAGGCTCTGATTTGAGTAAGGGCAGTCAAGGCAATATCTATACACTGACTATTATAGGCCAAATTGAAGGTCATCAAGTGCTGCCGGAAACCGTTAAAACGACAAAATATGAGCATATTTTACCACTGCTTGCAGGAATTGAAGAAAGTGAAGAAATTGATGGTCTTTTATTACTGCTGAATACTGTGGGCGGTGATATTGAGGCAGGACTTGCCATTGCTGAGATGATTGCCGGCATGAAAAAACCTACAGTGAGTCTTGTGTTGGGTGGTGGACACTCCATTGGAATACCGCTTGCAGTGTGTACCAAGAAGTCTTTTATTACCCGCACAGCCAGCATGACAGTGCATCCGGTAAGAATGACCGGACTTGTTGTTGGCGCACCGCAAACATTCCGGTATTTTCATCGGATCCAGGAACAGATTACCGATTTTGTTACGACCAACTCAGCCATATCCAAGGAAAAATTTGAAGGCTACATGATGGCTACAGGGGAGATGGCTACGGATGTTGGCACGATACTTTATGGCAAGGATGCGGTTGCTTCCGGCTTGATTGATTCACTGGGTGACCTAAATGATGCTTTAACTGAGTTGCATGCAATGATTGATATGCAAAAAACAGAGAAGAAATAATTTAATACTGGAAATTCCGGATTGAATGTGTTATTATAAGTTGAAAAGTATTGGAAGGAGGCAGATCTATCTTGTCAGTAATTGAAAATATTCTGTATGGATTGATATCCGGATTGACAGAGTTTCTGCCTGTTTCCGGAAGCGGACACCAAGCGCTGCTGCATCATCTGTTTGGTGTCAATACCAGAGTGTCTTTACAGGACCTTCTGGTACATATTGGTGTTTTGCTTTCTGCTATTGTTGTTTGTCGCGATAATATTGCCCGGCTTCGCTGGGAACAGAGCATGGCTACAACTGTCAGACGTAACAAATCCCGCCGAATGGATACCCAAAGTCACTATGAGTTGCGGCTGTTGAGATCTGCCATTGTACCAATGTTGATGGCAATGATTATATTTAAGCTCCTTATTAGGACGGAGTACAGTCTGTCGTCCAGCATGTGGCTGTTCATCGTCAACGGTGTGATTCTGCTGATTGCTGAGCATATGCGGCAGGGTAACCGCGATGCGAAGACGATGACCGGTTTCGACGGTATTCTCGTAGGCGTTGCCACTGCAACAGCTGCACTTCCCGGACTATCCGGGACTGGAATGACCTTGTCCTATACTACTGCAAGAGGTGCAGATATTCAAAAATCAACAAACTGGGTGATTTTGTTAGTGATTCCCGCAATGGTATTTGCGATTTGCGGTGATATTATTTACACATTTAGTAATGGTTTTGGTACTGTTTCCTTTTTGATGATCCTTGGGAGTGTTTTGGCAGGTGTCAGTGCATTCTGCGGTGGTTTTGTTGGCATATCCATTTTGCGCCTAATGGTTACAAATACCAGTGTGTTCCAATTTTCCTATTACTCATTTGGTTTAGCTTTGCTATCCTTTATGCTTTATTTGTTTACTTGATAAGGAGGTTCTTATGGCTGAAAAGAAAAAAAAGACGATTGCGAGCCGTGCCACCAATACTGCTAAGAATTCTTCTAAAAAGAATACAAATACAACCAAAGAGCAGGGGAGTGGCGAGCAAAAGATTCCTACTCGCTTAATTAGCAGTTCTGTATTTTTGGGCTTGTTTATTTTATTTATTGTCGTTTTCTTTAATTCAAACGGCTTGTTTCCCGGAATGATTGAAAAACTGGTACACGGCCTTTTTGGCAGAGTGGGCTTTGTGGTCTCCATACCTGCGTTTTTGTATTTGTTTGTTATTCACGCATTCAGTAAGGGCCGACCTGTCAAAATGCGCTCGATTTGCATCGGTTGCTTTGTAGTTGTATGCGGATGCATTTCCCATTTGTTGCTTGCCAAAAGTCTGTCCACCGATGTATATATGTCCCTTTCGGAATTGTATTTGGGCGGTATTGACCATACAAGCGGTGGTGTGGTTTGCGGCGGTATCGCGATGCTGATTTACTACTTCTTAAACAATCCTTTGAGCTATGTAGTTTTGATTATTGCGGCAGTACTTACGTTGCTTGGCGGAATGCAAATTACCGTTGTAAGCATTATTCGCGCTATCAAAAACCGTCCTAAAGCTGAGATTGAGGACGAGATAGAGGAACGCCCGGAGCCTGCTACCATTGTGGTCAATCACATTGCAAACAAGCGCATTGAATATTTGGAGCAGAAGCGGGAAAGACGCATTCAAAAAGAGGCTGCAGCAGAAAACATAGAGCCAATTAGACCCGCCGGGCCTCGAGATGAGGATGTGGTTGCAGACATGTTCCGACAGATCGACAGTGACATCGAAACACCTGTATCTGCTGCTGGTGAATACGTTTCTGCTCCCAATGATACGGATATTTTGACGCAAGGCGAACTTGATTCTGTGTCAAAAATGCCTCCGCTTATCAAGAAAGAAACAACAGAGAAGGTGACTGTCAAACGTGTAAAGCGGGAGAAGGTTACTCGTGTGGAGGCTGCCGAATCCGCTGAAGAAGTCACGAAAGAAATCTCTGACGGAGAAAAGACGCAGTCACCGACATATGCCTTTCCGCCCATCGATCTGCTGAAGGTTTCCGGTGCGAGCGGTGGCGACGGCACTGCAGAAATGCGGGAGAATAGTCGACGTTTGAGCGAGACTTTGGCCAGCTTCAAGATTGAGGCACATATTATCAATGTGACCCGCGGTCCCAGTGTTACCCGCTATGAGGTCGAACTGGAAAAAGGTGTCCGTTTGAACAAGCTGACATCTGTTGCCGACGATATTGCTTTGAGCCTGGGCGCTGTTGGCGTGCGTATCGCAGCAATTCCCGGCAAAATTTCAGTGGTGGGTATTGAAGTGCCCAACCGCGCTGTGACGATGGTTTCCTTGCGGGAAGTAATTGATTCTCAGGAGTTTGATAAGGCGAAGTCCAAATCCTCTTTTGCTGTAGGTAAGGACATTGGCGGCAACTGTATTGTTGGCAATATAGCCAAGCTGCCCCATATGCTGATTGCCGGTACTACCGGTTCCGGTAAATCTGTTTGTATGAATTCCATCATCATTTCGTTGCTGTATAAAGCAAGTCCCGATGATGTAAAGCTGATTATGGTAGACCCCAAGATGGTTGAATTGGGTATCTACAACGGTATTCCCCACCTGCTGATCCCGGTTGTTACCGACCCCAAGAAGGCTGCCGGCTCTTTGCAATGGGCTGTATCTGAAATGATGCGCCGCTATAAGGCAATGTCCGATGCCGGCGTCCGCGATTTGGAGTCTTATAACAGCATTGTGGAAAGCCAGGAAACCGAGGCTACCAAGCTACCCCAGGTCGTTGTCATAATCGATGAGCTGGCTGACCTTATGCTGGTTGCAGCCAAAGAGGTAGAAGAATCCATCTGTCGTATTGCACAGATGGGTCGTGCTGCCGGTATTCATTTGATTATTGCAACCCAGCGTCCTTCTGCAGATGTTATTACCGGTCTTATGAAGGCTAATATTCCGTCGAGAATTGCATTTGCGGTAGCATCCGCTATGGAATCCCGCATCATTCTGGATACGCAAGGCGCTGAGAAATTGGTCGGCAAGGGCGATATGCTTTATTCGCCCATTGGCAGTGGTAAACCCAAGCGTGTCCAGGGTTGCTTTGTCAGCGATCCCGAGGTAGAAGCAGTTGCGACTTATGTAAAAGAAAACTATGTTACCAACTATGACCAGCAGATTATGGAAGAAATCGAGCGGAAAGCAGTACAGACTGGCAATAAGGCTTCTGCATCCGACCCGGAACCCAATGCTGATGAATTAGCCGGTGACGAAATGCTCCCGGCTGCTGTGGATGTGATTTTGGAAACGGGACAGGCTTCTGTGTCTATGTTGCAGCGCCGATTGAAGCTTGGATATGCGCGTGCAGCCAGAATCGTCGATGAAATGGAAGAGAAAGGTATTGTAGGTCCCTTCCAGGGCAGTAAACCCCGCGATATTCTCATCACCAAAGAGCAATGGGCATCTATGCAAGGCGGCGCTAATGTGCAGATGGGCTTTGATGATTTAGAGGAAATGACGGATACTGAGGAGTTTGAATCCGAGGAATTTTAATTGTTTATTCTGAGCATTTGCTCATTATAAAACCAGCTGAGTATTCAGCATAAAATTTGCATCGCATCCGGATGGCCGGAGCGACAGCAAGGAGGAAATTAAAAATGAATAGCAAAACAAAAAAGATCGTAGGAATTGGCTTGTTTACGGCAATTGTATTGGTGCTGCAATTCCTGGGCGGCGGGATCAAGTTTGGAATGTTCTCCATTTCCTTGGTTTTGGTTCCCATTGTTGTCGGTGCTGCTGTTTACGGCTGGCAGGCCGGTGGCTGGTTGGGCTTTGTGTTTGGCGTGGCTGTGTTGCTTAGTGGTGACGCTGCAGCATTCCTTGCCGTGGATGTTTTCGGAACGATCCTTACAGTATTGGTTAAGGGTACTGCTGCGGGACTATGCACCGGCCTTGTTTACAAGGCAATGCATGGCCTTTTGAACAAGTATTCTAAAAACCGGGTACAGATGATGAAGACGAAATTCGGTCTCGGCGAATGCTGCGAAACAGCAGCCTATGATTATATTTCTCGAAACAATAAATACCTTGCCGTACTTATTTCAGCGATTGTTTGTCCTGTTGTAAATACTGGTGTGTTCCTTTTGGGTTGCCAGGTGTTTTTCTTGGAAACTATCGCAAGTTGGGGCGCTGCTGCGGGCTTTGCTAATGTGGCAGGCTATATGTTCTTAGGTCTTGCAGGTACTAACTTCTTGATTGAACTTGGTACGAATCTTTTACTTAGCCCTGTTATCGTAAGACTAATTTCTTTTGCTAAAAAATAAATATAAAGGCGGCTGACAGTTTTGTCAGCCGCCTTTATTCTTTACAATTTTACCAGTTCGTCATAAACAGCACGGGAGACCTTGCCAAGAATCTGTGTAGTAATATTATTATCCGGAGTAGCCGTCATCATTGTCATCACAGCCCGCTCACCATTAGGCAGGAGCATAATAGCTGCATCGTGGAGGACCTTACCAACCAAAGAACCACCCTTGTTGCAAACAATTACCTTTCCTTCAGGAACAGGGGGGAGGGGCTCTTTAGTGAAGGAATAATGCTCAACGGGTAGAGATTTATCAAACTTACCAACCTGCTGGCCTGCCAAAATCTGCATCATTTGCCTACTGGCTGCTTCGCTGACCAGCTTTCCTGCCAGCATTTTTTCCATCATGTCTGCCAGATCAGCCGCTGTTGTGTAGTTCCAGTCTTCTTCGCCATTGGGAAGAATGGGCTTGGGCTTAAAGAGCTTGCCGCCAAGGTGTGTGTTAGTCCAACCATTTTCAGCAAAGAAAGCATTGGCACGATCTCGATCCACAGCATCAATAATATGGTTGGTAGCGGAGTTGTCGCTGACGATCATCATCAGCACTGCGTAATCATACAAACACATTTGGTAGTTATCGCTTAGTGACTTGAGCACACCGGAGCCCCAAACCTTGCAATCCTCATGTAGAGGTTCCATTTTATCGGGATCCAAACGACCATCTTCAAAGTCTTTCCAAAGCAGCGCCATCAAAGGGATCTTAATGGTGCTTGCTGCGTTAAAAATAGCATTTTCGTTTATGGTCAGTTTCTCACCATGATCGGGCAGGGAAATGTACAAACCATAAGCGCCGTTTACTTCCTCGCAGATCTTTCTGATTTTCTCTTCGGGTATGTATCTCATAGTTACAGCTCCTTTGTTAATCAAATTGACGGAGAATGTACTGCTTGACATTTTTCAGCTTACTATCCTTCCAGCGTCCCTCATCGGCTTTTAGGGAGTAGGGAACAATGGTGCGGAAATCTTGGTGGGCACCCGCGTAGAAGCTGCTGGTTGTTTCCGTTGCAAAGTAAGTATCCCAATCTTCTTGCGTAAAATCTGTGAATTGTTGGGGTTTCAAGAAAATCATTTTTCGCTTTTCTTCTTCGACAAAAGCTTTTGCAGAAAGGGGAGCCAGCAGTTCAAATTCCTCGGCAGAAATATTGGTAAAAATATCCGGCAGGGGAGCAATATCAATTTGCTCCGGGCCACGGATGATTTGTATGCCAACAGCTTCAAAATCCAACTTTTCTTGTGTGAAATTTAGCTTCAAGAGCACACCGGTATCTGTGTACCGATGAACACGCTGGTAATTGGTGTCAAAAATAAAGTTACCAAGAGAATAGAATATGGCTTTTCCATTATTAAACAGTTCATAATTCTCAGGAACATGTGGGTGATGGCCTACAACAACATCAGCGCCCATTTCCAAATACTTTAGATATCTGTCCCGGGTATAGGGAAGTGGCATTGCCGCGAATTCCTCGCCGCCGTGGGAAACCACAACACACCAACGGCATTTTGCTTTGATTTCTGCAATCCGTTTAGCAATGAGTTCCATATCATCCCAGCGGAAAATACCCGGCTCGGTTTCGGTAGCAGGAATGCAATCATTCATATAGGTCACGCCAATCATGCCGATTCCACCGGCTTCCTCCAGGTAAAGGGGACAGGATGCATAATCCAAATTCAGACCGGCACCAAAGGTACGGCAACCTAACCGTGTTGCAATTTTTAAGGTACTGACAATACCGTCCTTTTGCGCATCCATTGTATGGTTATTGCCTATGCTCCAAATGTCAGCACCAATCTTCTGCAGTGCTTTGGTTGCAGCCGGATTCATTGCGTGAAAACACACATCCCGTGGAACGCTCGGGTCCACTCCATACAATGCTCCTTCCACATTAGCACAGATATGATCGGCACTATGAAAGAAATCCAAAACAGACTTTGAGAAAAGTTGTTCGTCTTCCCATTTTCCCTCCATATACTTATCAAAGCCAATGTCTCCAGTAAAAATAATAGAGGTATTCTTCATAATAATCAGTCCTCTTTTAGTTGGTTTAATATATATTCCTTTACTTTTTCTAATTTACTCTGCCTCCATGTACCTTCCTCTGCCTTGGTCGCAAGAGTATTAAGATAATCGCCGTCCATATGGGCGCCTTTGGTGTATTCCTCTAATTTCCCGTTAAGAATATGATCATCCCATACTGCTTGATCGCAATTTTTATACTTTTTGGGGTTTAAGTATATCATCTTCCGTTTTTCGTCAATGAGGAACCCCTTTGCTGCAAGCGGAGCTAAAAGATCGTATTCCTCAGCCGGAATATTGGTGAAAATATCGGGCAGGGGAGTAACGTCAATTTGCTCAGGGCCCCGTATAATTTTAGTGCCGATAGCATCAAAAGTCATTTCATTTTCTGTAAAAATCAGCTTTAGCAAAACACCAACATCCGTGTAGGGATGGGCCCGCTGATAATCCGTATCGAAGATGAAATTGCCCAAAGAGTAGAAAATTGCTTTCCCGTCATCAAAGAGTTCGTAGTTTTCTGCAACATGAGGATGGTGTCCGACCACAACATCAGCGCCCAATTCCAAGAACTTTAAATATCGATTCCGGGTGTAAGGGGTAGGCAATGCAGTAAATTCTTCACCGCCGTGGCAGACTATTACGCACCAACGGCATTTGGCTTTGATTTCCTGGATACGCTTTTTGATCAAATCAAAATTGTCCCAAGGGAAAATGCCGGGCTCAGTTTCTGTTGCAGGATGGCAGCCATTCATATAAGCAAGACAAATCATGCCAATGCCGCCAGCTTCGTCCAAATAAACAGGCGTTGATGCCTCATCAATATTCATACCGCCGCCAAAAACCTGGCAACCTAAGTCAGTGGCGATTTTTTGGGTGCTTGCAACTCCATCATTACCCGCATCCATTGTGTGGTTGTTGCCAATGCTCCAGAGATCAGCCTTCATTTTCTGTAGAACTTTGGTTGCTTTGGGGTTCATAGCGTGGAAGCAAACAGCTCTGGGAACAGATTCATCCACCTCAATCAGCGCACCTTCAACATTCGCACAAACGTGATCGGCACTATGGAAAAAATCCAGCACAGCAGGTGACAGGAGATTCTCATCATCCCACTTGCCCGTCATATATTTGTCAAAGCCAATATCACCTGTAAATACGATGGAAGTTTTGTTTTTCATCATTTGCTACCTCTTTTGCCGGTATATTTATAGTCAATAGGGGTCGGGAATGCAAACTGACGAAGAATATAAGCCTTTACTTTCTCCAATTTGCTTTCTTTCCACTCACCATCCTCAGCTTTTTGCGCCAGGGGTAAGATAAGATCATAGTCCATATGCGCTCCCTTGGAGCAGTAAGCGGAAACGGAATTATCGTAATATTCGTCCCAGTCCTTATCAGAAAAACCGGCATATTTTTTCGGCTCCAAATACACCATAGTACGCATATCCTCTGCGATAAATGCTTTTGCCGAGAGGGGCGCAAGCAACTCGTACTCGTCAGCAGGTATATTTGTGAAAATATCGGGGGCAGGAGCAATATCAATTTGCTCCGGTCCACGAATGATTTTGATGCCGATGGCATCAAAATCCATTTTTTCTTCTGTAAAGATTAGTTTCAAAAGAATGCAGTGGTCAGTATACAAATGTGCCCGCTGATAGTCTGTATCAAAAATAAAATTGCCCAAAGAGTAGAAAATTGCCTTGCCGTTATCAAGAATCTCATAATTCTCCGGAACATGGGGATGATGGCCGACTACCACATCAGCGCCCAGGTCAAGATACTGCAAGTACATATTGCGTACATAGGGAAGCGGCATTGCGGCAAATTCTTCGCCACCATGGCAGATCACGACGCACCAACGGCATTTTGCTTTGATCTCAGCAATACGCTTGGAGATCGGTTCCGTATTGTTCCAGGGGAACGTACCGGGTTTGGTTTCAGTTGCCGGAATGCAGCCTACCAGGTGGGAAAGGCAAATGAGGCCAATACCGCCGGCTTCGTCCAAATAGACAGGGGCGGAAGCTTCATCCAGATTAAGTCCTGCGCCCACAGTTTTGCTGCTCATTTCAGCAGCGATTTTTTTGGTATTTATGATACCGTCCGGGCCTGCATCTGTAGTGTGGTTGTTTCCAAGACTCCAGATGTCAGCCCGCATTTTTTTGAGAGCCTGGGCTGCATCTGGATTCATACTGTGAAACAGCACACCTTTCTCACCGGTGTCTGTTGCATTGATCAACGCACCTTCCACATTGGCACAAACATGATCAGCGCTGTGAAAGAAATCTAACACTGCAGGAGAAAATAGATTTTCATCTTCCCATTTTTTGTCCATATACTTGTCAAAACCGATATCACCGGTAAAGACTATAGAACATTTTTTCTCAGACATAGCAATATTCTCCTTCTTTTGTGTACTATTGGTAGTGTAACATATTTGATTTGTGACCGCAATGGGTTTTGCACATTTTGCGATGACTAATTTGCATATTCAACGGGTACAAGCCATAGGCTTAACCGGGAGTGATGCAAATGAATTGTGCCTGGCAAGCATTTTTGAATCTTCTGCCGCACTGGATGCGACAGGAAGTAGATCTTTTCGGCAAAGAAACGCTGCAGGAACTGCATATGCGAATCGGAATGCAACCAGAGATGCGCTTGAATGCAGGTGTACAAAGATTGAATAGATATATAAGCAAAGAGGATGTTTCCTTTGTTATCAATGCAGCCTCCGAATATTCTCCCTGGGCTGCTAAAACGCTTGCGAAGGGATATTTGACTGCCCAGGGAGGGCACAGAATCGGTGTGTGCGGCATAGCAACTGTCGCTGATGGAGTTATGCGCGGAATTACGCAGCCGGTTTCCCTGTGTCTGCGCGTTGCCAGGAATATTGAAGGAATATCGCCAAAGGCAACAGATGTGACAGATTCAATATTGATTATTGGTCCACCCGGCAGCGGAAAGACGACTTTACTACGGGATCTCATTCGAACAAAGTCCAATGCTGAGCGAGGTAACATATCTGTGGTGGACGAACGGGAGGAGTTGTTTCCCTTGTACAAGGGACAAGCCTGTTTTTCTCCAGGTGAACATACGGATATTCTCAGCGGTTGCAGCAAAGCGGAGGGAATTGACGCTATGCTGCGAAGCATGAATCCCCGGTGGATAGCCGTGGATGAGATAACCGAGAAAAGCGACTGTGAGGCACTTTTACGAGCAGGGTGGTGCGGCGTAAATTTAATGGCAACAGCGCACGCTGGTTCTCTTCAGGATTATTTAACACGCCCGATTTATAAACCCCTGGTAGAATGCAAATTATTCACAACTATTTTGGTTTTACAAAGGGACAAGTCCTGGAAAAAGGAGAGATTGTATATATGATCTTTAAACTGATTGGAGCGGTATTTGTTGTTGTAGGTTGCGGTGGTATAGGGTTTCTTATTGCAGCAAACCATCGATTTGAGGAGAAAAATCTGCGGCAACTAATCGGGATTCTTGACTATATGGAATGTGAGCTACAGTACCGTATGACACCGCTGCCGGAATTGTGCAGACAAGCATCCAAAGAATTCTCGGGTTTGCTTGGGAATATATTTCATGAGTTGTCTGTGGAGATGGATGCGCAAAATTCCTCCGATCTGGAGAGTTGTATGTCTGTCGCCCTTGAGAGAGTCGGAAAGCTGCCGACTTTAACACGGGAGGAATTGCTGTTACTGGGCAGAACGATCGGCCGTTTTGATATGGAAGGACAGTTGAAAGGCCTTGAGAGTGTTCGCCAGGAGTGCAGAAGACAGGTAGAAACCTTGTCTTATAACCGAGACACCCGTTTGCGCAGCTATCAGACATTAGGCCTTTGCGCAGGAGCAGCACTTGCCATACTGTTTGTTTGATTATGGAAATTGACTTGATTTTTAAAATCGCAGCCATTGGTATTATTGTTTCTATTTTGAACCAGGTATTATCCCGCTCCGGACGGGAGGAGCAAGCAACAATGACCACATTGACCGGTCTTATTGTGGTACTGATGATGGTTGCGCAAAAAATTTCTGATTTATTTGAACTTGTGAAGCGATTGTTTGATTTGTAATGAGTGTATTTTGGAAAACCGCTGCCGGTATTTTGACAGCGATAATTTTGTGGATAAACCTTAACCAAAGCAATAAGGATACTTCTGTGCTGATGACTTTGGCTGTGTGTGCAATGACGATGATGGCCGCTGCATCTTTTTTACAGCCAGTTGTTTCGTTTGTCGATAAGATCCAGGATATCGGAAAATTGGATACAGGTTTGGTGTCGACAGTTTTGAAAGTTGTGGGCGTTGGAATCATTACGGAAATTGCTGCCTTAATTTGTAAAGATGCCGGGAATGAATCGATGGGAAAAGCGCTGCAATTTGTTTCTGCTGGGGTTGTTCTTTGGATATCGATACCTGTGTTTGAAAAACTGTTGGCTTTACTGGACAAAATACTGGGTGGCGTATGAGAAAATTTATCGTGCTCCTGCTGATGGGCTTTTTTTTGATACAACCGGTATCAGCCACAGAATTTACTGCACCGGCAGCGCCGGAATCTGCACAAAAATTTATGCCCTCTGAGCAGGAAACCTTTGCCGATGGGTTATGGTATATCATCAAAAGTGCCGTATCAGCGCTGCAGCCGGGACTTGCAGACGCATCCGGTATATGCCTTTCGTTGATAGCAATAGTGTTGCTTGTGAGTATATTAAACAGTTTTTCGGAATCATCAGCGGGAGTCCTTAGATTAGTTGCTGCAATTGTCATCGGATTACTTCTTTTAGAACCGGCCAATTCATTAATCAGCCTGGGAACAAATGCAGTTATTGAATTGAGTGAATACGGAAAGCTGATGATACCTGTGATGACTGCAGCAGTAGCAGCGCAGGGCGGTGCAACGACATCAGCTGCGCTGTATACCGGAACGATCTTTTTTATAACACTTTTGACGGCATTTATTACCCGCTTTATTATCCCGGCCTTGTACATATACCTGTGTCTGTGTGTAGCAAATTGCGCTTTGGAACAAGATATGCTGAAACAGGTTCGGGATTTTGTAAAATGGTTGATGACTTGGTCGTTAAAGTGGGTGCTTTATATTTTTACAGGATATATCAGTATAACCGGTGTGATCAGCGGTACAGTTGACGCATCTGCTTTGAAGGCTGCAAAGATAGGGATATCCGGTGCAGTTCCGGTGGTTGGAAGCATTCTGTCCGATGCTGCGGAAACAATATTGGTAAGCGCCGGTGTTATGAAGAATGCCGCAGGTGTATATGGGATTTTTGCAGTATTGGCCATATGTGTTGTGCCATTTGTACAGATCGGCGCCCACTATCTTTTGCTAAAATTGACCAGCGCAGTTTCTGGTGTATTTGGTCACAAGCCGTCAGCTGAGCTGATACAGGACTTTTCAACCGGCATGGGATTTGCTCTGGCAATGACAGGAACAGCCTGTATGCTGCTGCTGATCAGCCTTGTGTGCTATATGAAGATGATGGGGTAAACCGGCATGAAGGAATATGTGTTGCGCATTGTTGCTGCGGCCATTGTGTGCGCTGTGGCAAGGGGTCTTCTTGGAAATAAAACACCCGCTGGCCGTGTGGTGACGCTTGTGAGCGGTATTCTTATGGCTATTACGGTAATTACCCCGTTGAGCAATATTACATTCAGTGGTATAAGCAACTTCTGGGACGATTTATCCGAGGATGCAAGTAAGTATGCACAGGAAGGCGCCTATATAGCAGAACAGCGAGAGAAAGATATCATAAAGTCCCAAACCGAAGCATATATCTTGGACAAAGCCAATCGAATGGGTTTGCAGATCGCTGTGGAGGTGGAGCTGGATGGTCATAATAGAAATATTCCCTGCGGAGTTGTCATAAGTGGAAATGTATCACCCTATAGTCAAATACAGCTTGAGAGCTATATTGAGCAGACCCTGGGCATAGCCAAGGAGAACCAAGAATGGAAATAAAAAAAATCACCGGAAAACTCAATGAATTGATAAATAAATATAAATATGCCATTATTGTTTTAGTGATCGGTTTAGCTTTGCTGCTGATGCCTGGTAAGCAGGCAAAGCAGCAGAAGACCGAGATGACCGCACCGACTGCTACCGGACAGAAAAACCTTACAGAAGATTCCCTTGTGCAGATCCTGCAATCGGTTGAGGGTGCAGGCAAAGTAAAGGTGTTGCTGTCAATAGGGGCAGGGGAGGAGACAGTATATCAAACAGATATGGAGGTGTCCTCCAATGGTGACAGTGATGATCAAACGGTTAAAACCGTTATTATTACGGATTCCCAAAGAAGTGAGTCCGGACTGATCCGACAGGTAAATCCTGCGGCATATAAAGGCGCGATCGTTGTATGTCAAGGCGCAGACAGTCCTGCGGTTCGCCTTGCTGTTACGCAAGCAGTTGCAAAAATCACAGGACTTGGAACCGATTCTATTTGTGTGCTGAAAATGCAGTAAACGGGAGGTAAATGCATTATGAAAATTTGGAAGAAAAATTTGGTTGTCACCGCCGTTCTTTTGACAGTATGCGGTGGTATTTATGTGAATTGGATGTATGGCCAGGATCAAGCCGTAGCTGATCTGACGGATACATTAGACGAAGATAAAATTCTCTCTGCGGATAAACTGGTTATGGCCGATGAAACAGTAGATAACAGCAATACAATGGTGGATTATTTTGCGGCTGTACGGTTATCCCGTCAAGAGGCGAGGGACAGTGCAGTAAGTCTTCTGCAGGAAGCAATGGCATACGGGGATGAAACGGATTCCAAGTCTTCTGCAGAGTTGGAGCAAATTGTAAATACAGCTTTGTGTGAAGCGCAAATCGAGAGTCTTGTAATCGCAAAAGGCTACAGCGATTGCGTTACTTATATAGCCAATGACGCTGTTTCTGTTGCTGTTGCAGCGCCGGAGGGCGGTCTCCAACAGCCCGATGTTGCGGTGATCTCCGATATTGTTGTAAATCAATCCGGATATACCATGGATAAGATTTATGTTGTTGAAGTAAAGTGAGGATTCCCCCGGAGATGTTCTCCGGGGGTTTTTGCAAAGAAAACTATTGTAATTTTTTTGATTTGTGATACAATATACAAAAGTATGTCATACGCAGTATGACGATTGTTTAGGAGGTTATTTCCATGGCAGAGAATAAACAGTATATTATGCAGCCCCAGGATAACGGCACCGTTAATATTTCTGAAGAAGTCATTGCGGCAATTGTTGCTCACGCAGCAGTAGAGGTAGAGGGTGTTGCCGGTCTTAACGCCCATCCCAGTAATGACATTATTGAATTGATTGGCAAAAAAACCTCTGTAAAGGGTGTTAAGGTCACTATTTTGGAGAACAACTCTGTGACAATTGACTGCAATATTAACATCAACTACGGACAGGGTATCGTAGAGGTTTCCGCCGCTGTGCAGGAAGCGATCAAGAATGCTCTCGAGTCTTTGGCTGCTATTGAAATCGCTTCTGTGAATGTGAATGTTTGCGGTATCGTCCGTCTGTAAGGTAGGGTAACACTATGACAAGAGGTAATGCCAGAGAATTGGCAGTACATTTGATTTATGCCCGGGAGTTCACCGGTGATGAGCCCCAGATGGTAATTGCTGCCCGTCTTGAAAAGGAATACTACGATATGCTTTCTGAGGAAAGTCCTGTTTATGAGGATCGTCCCAGCCGTGCTCAGAGAGCCTACATCGACAGTGTGGTTATGGGTGTTGCCAACCGCGTGGATGAACTGAATGATGCTATAAGTAAGCTGTCTGTTGACTGGGATATTTCCCGCATTTCCCGCTTGGCTCGCACGATTATGCAGCTGGCGATGTTTGAAATTCAATATGTTGACGATGTACCTGCGGGTGTTGCTATTGCAGAAGCTGTGCGTATTGCTAAGCTGTATGACAGCGATGAAGCCGGCGCTTTTGTCAACGGAATTTTGGGTACATTTGTCCGTAATTTACCCTCTGAGGTAGAAGTATGAGTGTTATCGCTTTTGATACCAGCAACTACACCACCTCCATCGCCTGGTTTGATGGTACGGTAGGGGAGAACCGCTCTCAACTGTTGCCCGTCCGTGAGGGAGAACTGGGGTTGCGCCAAAGCGATGCAGTATTTCATCACACCAAGAGCCTGCCGGAGCTTTCCGGCAGGCTGTTTTCCAATATATCAGCAAATGATATCACTGCAATTGGTGTCAGCACCCGTCCCAGAGCTGTTGAGGGCAGTTATATGCCGTGTTTTTTGGTTGGGTATTCCCACGCAAAAATCCTGGCTGATACCCTCAGTGTGCCTTTGGTGGAGTGTTCCCACCAGCAAGGCCATGTAGCAGCATCGTTATGGAGCGCAGGTCGACTGGAACTGATGGATCAGCCGCATCTTGCCTGGCATTTATCCGGCGGCACAACTGAACTGTTGCTTGTGGAACCGGACGGAAGGAATGTGCGTTGCACCTGCATTGGTGGCACTTCCGACATTTCTGCCGGACAGCTGATCGACCGTACCGGTCAGCTTTTGAGCCTGCCTTTTCCGGCCGGTAAGCACTTGGACGCCCTTTGGGAGCAGGCCAAGAATAAGGATGTTTTCCGTGTAAAATGCCCTGAATTCACATTCTCACTTTCCGGAGTGCAGAATAAAGTTAACCAATACTATGATTCTTGCAGCGATAAAGTCGAAACTGCTGCCTATGCCTTACGATGCGTATGCCAGGCGGTGCTAACCGCAACCAAAAATGCGCAAAAAGAATATCCCGGCCTACCCGTGGTGTTTTCCGGTGGTGTAGCATCCAATACAATGCTGCGCGAGATCCTTGCGCCGCTGAATCCGGTGTTCTGTCCGCCCCAGTATGCAACTGACAACGCAATGGGCGTTGCTGTACTTACACATCGATTACAGGAGATTTGATATGTCCCAACAAATTCTGTCTATCACGCAGATAAACGAATATATCCGCACGATGATGGACGGAGATCGTCTGCTCTGCGGTGTGGCTGTACGGGGTGAAATCAGTAACTACAAGGTCTATCCTTCCGGTCATCATTATTTTACTTTGAAAGATGACAGTGCAGCCTTAAAGTGTGTTATGTTCCGTGGCAATGCTATGAAACTGCGTTTCCGTCCCGATAACGGTATGCAGGTTGTAGCAATGGGTAAGATCTCTGTTTATCCAAGAGACGGTGCCTATCAGCTGTATTGTTCCGGACTAATTTTGGATGGTGTTGGTGACTTATACGCAGCCTTTGAGCAGCTGAAAACCAAATTGGCAGCTGAAGGCTTATTTGATCCTGCTCACAAGAAACCTATTCCGCAATTTCCCAAGACAATTGGTATTGTAACCAGCTCTGCCGGTGCTGCGGTCCACGATATGCTGCGCATTCTTAACAAACGCTTTCCTTTAACAAGGGTTCGGCTGCTGCCTGTCCGTGTACAGGGCGCAGAAGCACCGGAGGAGATTGCAGCAGCCATTGGTTATGCCAATCACCACAAGCTTGCCGATCTGTTGATCGTGGGCAGGGGAGGCGGCTCTATTGAGGATCTTTGGGCATTTAATGACGAGCGGGTGGCCTATGCTATTTACCGTTCTGAAATTCCGATTATTTCTGCAGTTGGCCACGAACCAGATGTTACGATTTCCGATTTTGTGGCAGACCTGCGAGCAGCAACACCATCAAATGCGGCTGAGCTGGCTGTACCGGATCAGGACGGTTTGCGTCAGATATTGGACTCTATGTCGTCATCCATGGCAACGGCCTTAGAACGGCAACTGAAAGCTTTGCAGCAACGGCTAAAAATGCTCTCAGAGAGCCCGGCACTGCAAAGTCCCCAGGGCTACCTGGATCAACGGAGCAAATCCGTTGAATTGCTGAGAAACCGCTTGACTGCAGCGCAAAGCACAGTGTTAAACCAACACAATCAGCGCTATCTTACTCTTGCAGCAAAGCTGGATGCGTTGAGTCCATTGAAAGTCTTGACCCGTGGTTATGCGATGGTACAGGATACAGGCGGAGAAGTCATTCGTTCTGTGAAACAGACCACCACCGGCAGCGGAATAGAAATAACCCTCCGTGATGGTACAGTCAGTGCCACCGTAACTCAAATTAAGGAGAGTGCATTATGAGTCAGAAGAAACCTACTTTTGAAGAAAATATGCAGCGCCTAGAGCAGATCGTTCGGGCAATGGAGAGGGGAGAGGTACCACTTGAGGAATCCTTGAAGCTGTTCCAGGAGGGAACTGAACTGGTTCGAACCTGTGGCAAACTTTTGGATGAAGCACAGCTCCAGGTTAAAAAAATCACTGTCGCGGAAGATGGAAACCCTGTGGAGGAACCCTTTGATGCTGAACTTTAAGGAACAAAATGCCGAGTACCTGGCTTATATTGAAAATTATTTGAACGAACAATGTTTTTGCGACAAATCGCAGCCACAAAAGCTGCTTTTTGATGCTATGCGCTATAGTCTTTTGGCAGGTGGCAAGCGCCTGCGGCCAATTTTTGTGTTTGATTTTTGCCGGATGTGTGGTGGAGATTGGAAACAGGCTACTCCCTTTGCAGCGGCTGTGGAAATGATCCATACATACAGTTTGATCCACGACGACCTGCCTTGTATGGACAATGATGACTTCCGCCGCGGCAGACCGACCAATCACAAGGTTTACGGTGAAGCAACCGCTGTTCTCGCCGGTGACGGTTTGCTAACCGCAGCGTTTTCCTATCTTGCCAAAGCACCGTATTCTGCAGATATTCGGATTCGTGCAGTAGAGATTCTCTCGGAATGTGCCGGAGAACTGGGTATGGTAGGCGGACAGGTTCTGGATATGTCCAGTGAGCAGCGGCAATGCACGGAGCAGGAGGTTTTGGATATTCAAAGTCGCAAAACCGGCGCGTTGATCCGCGCCGCCTGTATGTTGGGTGTTTTGTCCGGTGGTGGTAATGAAGCACAGCTTGCAGCTGCCGGAACTTTTGCTAACCACTTGGGACTTGCTTTCCAGATAAGGGATGATATGCTTGATGTAATCGGAACTGCTGAAGAAATGGGCAAATCAGTTGGTACAGATGCTGTTAAAAATACTTTTGTGCAGCTCTATGGTTTGGAAACCTGTGACAAGCTTGTTCACAAGCATACAAGTATTGCAGTTGAATGTCTTGATGTCTTCTCCGATTCGAAATTTATGAAATTCTTGGCAGATCAGCTTACCGGAAGAAAGGTGTAATTGGATATGAAGGGCAAACTGACTGAGCATATGCTTCCGGCACCAGTTGGCGCTGGTTTTGCTATGGATGGATACTGGGTTTGGGACGGCAGTGTTATTAAGGGTGAGGACGGCAGATACCATATGTTTGCCTCCCGTTGGTCCCAAAAATTTCCCATGCACCCCGGATGGTTAGTCGCCAGTGAAGTGGTTCGTGCCAGTTGTGACACGCCGGATGGCACTTATCAATTTGAAGAGGTGGTTCTGCCTGCAAGAGGCCCTCAGTACTGGGATGGCCGTGCCACACATAATCCGCAGATCACAAAAATAGGGGATAAGTATGTTCTGTACTATACCGGTATGACCCACCCCTTTAATGAACCTGAATTGCCTTTGTCCGGTTTAGACCCCAGAGTGTTGATTTCCCGCTCTAATAAGCGTACAGGAATAGCTGTTTCCGACAGTGTTTTTGGCCCCTGGCAGCGGTTTGACAAACCGCTAATCGATACCAGACCGGATAAGTATGATAATTTCCTAATTTCCAATGCTGTTCCCTGTCAGTGTCCCGATGGTAAAATACTCGTTGTCTATAAAAGTCAGGGATATATGGAGCGTCCTTTTAACTGTCCTCCTGATTATAAGAGAACTGTACATAACGGAATACAGAAATTAGGTGCAGTTATTGCAGATAAGTTTGACGGTGATTACACCGAAAATCGATGTGATACACCAATTATCGATCACAGTGTGGAAGATCCGTTTATTTGGTACGATGATGACGGTTACAATATGATTGCAAAAGATATGAACGGGCAATTTTGCGGTGAACTGATGGGTGGAATACACGGCTTGTCCAAGGATGGTCTGCATTGGGAATTCGAAATGAATAATTTATTCTATTCCCGTAAAATTTTGTGGAATGACGGTATTACCCGGGAAATGGGAAATTTAGATAGGCCGTTTATTCTCTTTGAGGACGGCAAACCCACCTACGCCTTCTTTGCGGCCTCAAATGGCACGGATGGAATGGGTTTTGAGAACGCAACAAGAACCTGGAATATGGTTGTCCCTTTGGACTTCTAAAATTAGCCACCGGTTTTCCGGTGGCTTTTCTTATTACATATCAATCGCAGGATTCATACAGTATACGTTCTTTTGATTTAGTTTTTCGCGGAGTAACTGCATCGCCTCACCAAACCGCTGGAAATGCACGACTTCCCGTTCCCGAAGGAACTTAATCACATTGTTTACATCCGGATCATCGGACAGCCGGAGAATGTTATCATAGGTCACACGTGCCTTTTGTTCGGCAGCCAGGTCTTCGGTCAAATCGGCAATGGGATCGCCCTTAACAGCAATACTTGCAGCATTCCAGGGGAAGCCGGATGCTGCAGTGGGGTAAACACCGGCAGTATGATCCACAAAATAAGGCGCAAAGGCGGAATCCTGGATTTGGGAATCCTTCATATTTCGTGTCAGCTGATGAACAATTGCGCCGATCATTTCCAAATGTCCCAATTCTTCCGTACCGATATCGGTAAGCAGACCTTTCAATTCGTCGAATGGTACAGGTTATAAACCAACATCAGATATTCCATTTGATGCTGATTTCGTGTTCTGACAACCTGATTTTGTCTATGAGAGCGTCAGCTACAATCATTTTATCTTCCAAGGTAAGCTCTGTCCATTTGGAGATATAGTTGCTGATTTGAGCAACGTCGCATTTCTTTGTTGCTTGGGCAGATTGCAATTCATTTAGCTTAATTATGCATTGAGTGCGTTCGTCATCTAATGATGTTACTTTATCACTTAGGTACTTTATTAAAGCTCCGGATGCCTCCATTGCTTTTTGCGTTGCAATTTCAATATCCTGATCCAAGCGTGCAATACGTGTTTTTAGCTGTGTTATTTCTGGGTCTATGCTGATTTCTTGCGGGGCAGATAATGACGAAAATTCTTGCAATTTGATTTTCATTTGCTCGAATATCATAGCTTCCACAGCATCTGCTTTAAGACCATGAACACCGTCACATCTTTTTTCTGCCTGATTGGCCTCGGAACAGATCACATATCTAAATACGGCACCACTTGGTTTAACTGTCTTTTGAATGACTAAGGCATATCCGCATTTCGCACATTTTAGTTTTCCAGCTAACCACGTGTTTTTTATCTTATTCTGCCGTACTGTCTCACCAGAGTGTTTTTGCTTTTTCCGGCACCTTAACCATATGTCTGATGGGACGAATCCCCGGTGAGGAGCTAAAACAAGGTGGTGTCCTTCCAAGCGGTAATTTGGGTGTGTTTTTCCTTTTTCAGAATATAGATAACAGCCGTTAGTCCCGATAAAATCCTCAGGTGGATTGTGGATAATGACACCGTTTTCTTTAAAAAATTCGTAGACGGCGAGGTCTGCTTTTACATAAGCGGGATTATGTAGCATTCGTCCGATATGTGTTCGTGTCCATCGACCATCTTCCTTTTTGGGGTGTTTTATTCCAGCATCATTCAATGCCTTTACAACATCACCAAGGGATGCCATTGGATCCTGATAGACTGAGTACATAAATTGCAGAATACTTGCTTCGTCCTCTTTGATTGTATATCGAGCTGTTTTTTTTCCCTCCAAGTAGAATGGTTCTGTTTTAAATCCCATGGGTATTTTGCCACCCATAAAGAATCCTTTCTTATTTCTCGAATGATAAGCATCAAACACACGCTGTTGTATAGTTTCCCGTTCAAGCTGTGCGAAAACAATACATATATTTAACATTGCTCTGCCCATTGGGGAAGAAGTATCAAATTTTTCGGTGCAAGAAACAAACTCAACATCGTATTTTTGAAATTCTTCCATTAAGTTTGCAAAATCAAGAATCGATCTGCTACATCTATCAAGTTTATAACATATGACCCTTTTGATTTCACCGTTTCTGATTGCGGTTAACATTTGTTGGAACTCAGGCCGATCTGTATTTTTGCCGCTATAACCTTTGTCTTTATATACTCGGTATGGACCACCTCTCGTTTCATATTTACAGAATTCGATTTGACTTTCTATGGATATACTATCAGCTTTATCCACAGATTGTCTTGCGTAAATGGAATCTTCTTTAATCATGGTTCTTTCCTTTCATAAAGAAAGAACCGCCAGCATATAATATATATACGCAGGCGGCAATACATTTTTCAACAAAATTATTGATATTTCGAAAAAACACTGTAAAGTGCTTGAGATATTTCTTTTGCTTTCGTTTCCCTTGCTTCCTCTGTTGGGAATGAAGGGTTAATATGATGTATCTTTATCTCTTTCTCTGTAATAGTCCGAGGATTCTCTTGGAATTCGGGTTCTTTTACAGGAATTGAACTCAAATGGCATTCACCTCCTTGATATTTAGAATATGCACAAAGTACTTGACTCTATGCGAAAAGCCCTTATCATAAGGTCATTTCCTGCGCTGCTTTACACCGCGTTTTCAGGTGCCGCTGTGCGAACATTCTAAAGAGGGCGTGCTCACAAAGATCACCGCACACTTTCCACTTTTCCTGTATAACTCCTTTGGATAAGGTATGCTGTTTTCAAGGTGCAGAAACATACGGCTCGTGCAAGGGGAGACCGATGTAATAAAGAAATAAAGAATTCTATTCTGTTTTCTGCAACCCTTGAAAAATTATTTACGAAACTACATATTGTATATTCACACTTGACTAAAACTATATATTGTGTTAGAATGACCGTGTAATTGATTTATGTGCGCCTTCCCGTTAGGGAAATACAGTATCAAAAGCTGTAGCGGATTCCGCATTGCACACGCTGTTAAGTTTGTACGTTGTTACCAGAGGAACCACTATGCCCATTGGCAGTGGATCTCTGGATTTTTTGTTTTAATATGGGGCTTATGCCCAGCGGGAATGACTTTGGTTCATAGGAACTCTATGGACGCCAGATTTATGGTTACGGTCATTCCCGCTTTTTTTATTTGCCCAAATGCCGTGAAAGGCTTTGAGGATATATCAAATATGAAAGGCAGGTCAAAGAATGAAAGTAACCGTCAATCGCAAAAAGAATGTGGGAACTCTGAAGCAGCCATCCTACAGTATTGTTGGGGTAAAGAAACCCCAGGTCTGTAATGGCAGACAGCAGACTTACCGCGCGGTCACAAGAACGCAAGTAATTCCCCGCAGAGCAAAAAGGGGGGCATAATGCATGCCCGCCGAAACCCAAGAGAGAGTCAGAGTGGAGCCACTGGTCCTGGTGGATACAACTGACTTACCAAGAGATGACTGGCTGAATTACCGACGCCGAGGCATTGGCGGCAGTGATGTAGCGGCTATCCTTGGTGTATCCCCGTTCCGTACCGCAAGAGATATCTACTACGATAAGTTAGGTGTTGTGGCAGTGGAGCCGGACGAAAGTAACTGGGTACCCCTGGAAGTAGGCAATCTCCTGGAGGATCTGGTGGCAAGGATTTTCCAAAAGAAAACAGGATACCGTATTTTCAAGATCAAGAAGATGTTCTATCATCCAAAGCATCAATTCATGTTGGCCGATGTGGATTACTTTGTAGAACTCCCGGACGGTACGATTGCACTGCTGGAAATCAAGACAACCAATTACAACGCTAAGGATAATTGGTGGCTTGACGGCAGGGAGATTGTGCCAGTTTATTACGAGCTGCAAGGCAGACACTATATGGCTGTGATGGATTATGACCGTGTGTTCTTCTGCTGCCTTTACGGTAATACAGAGGACGAGGTTATCATCCGTGAGATCAAGCGTGATTTTGCTTATGAAGAGGAGCTGATCTATCTTGAACAGGCTTTCTGGCAGGACAATGTTCTCGTAAAGAATCCGCCTCCCTATGTGGAAGACGGAGATCTTGTATTGGAAAGTGTTCGAATGTACAGTGAGCCGGCAGATCCGGATGCAGAAGCAGTTACACTGGACTTTACCCAAATGGCTATGCTTGCCCAGTATCTACAGATGCAACAGGAAAAATCCAGACTGGATGCGGATTCTAAAAAGCTGGAAACCGCTATGAAACGGCTCCGTGGCAGAATTGCATCGGAAATGGGGGCGTGCTGCAGGGCAGTTGGAAACTACAACGGTGTTGATTATACCGTCACCAACAACCCGGTACGAAAACCAATTCTAGCAAAGGACAATATGACGAGACTACAGTTGAACCACCCGGAGATCTACGACGAGTATGTAACGACTTGTGAGTACCGGAAGTTCAGTGTACGATCAAAAACATCGGAGGCAGCATAATACCGTCACCGAAAGGAAGTGTAAAAAGAATATGGACATAGTTAGTGTCTTCTATGGTGTTTGCTCCGAGGGGGTACACCAATGAAAATTGAATGTACCTTTGACACCAAAATCTTCCATAACCCTATGAATAAGTACTGCATTTTCCGTATGAAAACCGATGATCCTCTTATTCCAAAAGAGGCCCGTGGAGACCGGATTTACCCGGACCACTTGATTCGGTTTTCTGCTGTTGGATATGAGCTTCCAATGACAGATGTAGTTAAACTTGTCTTAGAGGGTGATTGGGAGAAAGGAAAGTACGGTCTGCAATTCGTGGTTGAGCAGTGGCATGAAATCGTCCCTGAAACGGAAAGCGGAGTGTACAACTATCTCAGCTCCGGACTGCTGAAAGGAATAGGCAGTAAAACTGCAGCGGAAATCGTTGCAAGGTTCGGCGTAAATTCCTTGAAAGTCATTGAGAACACACCGGAAAAGCTTCTTGAAATCCGGGGAATTACACCGGAACGGCTGGAAGAAATCAAGTTGTCTTATGCGGAAAGCCGGGCGCTGCGGGATATTATGACTTTGCTCGCGCCTTTCAAGCTGACCCCAAAGGCAGCACTGCGTATCTATCAGCACCTTGGCCCAGCCAGTTTAGAGATTCTTGAGAAAAGTCCTTACTCCCTGTGCCGTATACCGGGATTTGGTTTTGCCCGTGTGGATTCCATTATGCAGAAGAACGATTGCGACCTTCACGACCCAATGCGAGTGCAGGGTGCTTTGTTCTGTGCGTTAGATAACGCCGGCAATGATGGTGGACATCTTTTTGTAGAGAAGACAAAGTTGGTCGATGGGGCAACAACCCTCTTGAACGGAAAAATTCCGGTGCCGGCGCTTCGTGTCAAAAAGGAAGAAATCGAAGAAGCATTGAACAGTATGGTGCTGGAAGGAACTGTGGTTTGTGCGAGAGACAACATCTATCATCCAAGGGTATTTGCCCAGGAGGATACAGTTGCGCAGATTCTCTCCAAGCTGCTGATTGAAAGACCGCCTTGTGAGTTTATTCAGCCGATCTTGGAAAAAGTCAAAGCGGATTTTCAAATCCGTTTGTCTGAGAAGCAGGAAGTGGCAGTCAACGAGGCGTTTCGCAATAATCTATCCATCATCACTGGTTCTCCCGGTACCGGTAAGACAACCGTATTAAAAACGATACTGGAGGTCTACCGCAGAATAAATCCCGAGGGCAAGATTCGTCTTATGGCACCTACCGGACGAGCCAGCCGCAATATGGCTGAAAGCACCGGTTTCAAAGATGCCAGAACGATGCACAACGCCCTTGGCTTGATCAGCGAGGAGGACGACGGAGATACAAAGAATGGTAATGAACCGATAGATGCGGATCTGATTATCGTGGACGAGTTCTCTATGGTGGATATGTGGCTGGCTTACAAGTTCTTTTCTCGTATCCGAAAAGGAACGAAGCTAGTACTTGTTGGCGACCCCGATCAGCTCCCCAGTGTCAGGCCCGGTAATGTCTTTAAGGAAATGATTGCTTGCGGAATCATCCCCGTAACGGTTTTGGATCAGATCTTCCGGCAATCGAAAGACAGCTTTATTGCCCATAATGCAAAAATCATAAATAGGGGAGAAACAACACTCTACTATGGCGATGACTTCCAGTTTATCAATGCGAAAACCCAGGAAGAAACCGCAATGATCATTATGGAGCTTTACTGCCAGGAAGTGTATGAGCACGGCATTGAGCATGTGCAGATCCTCTCTCCATTCCGTCATAAGGGCGATGCATCCTCTGACCAGATGAATGTTACGCTCAGGGAGATCATCAATCCCTATACATCCGACGAGGATGAGGTTCGGGTTGGTGGTACCAGTTTTCGTGTTGGAGACCGGATCATGCAGAATAAGAACACAGCGCAGGTGTCCAATGGTGACCTCGGTTTTATCCGTGGTGTGGACAACAGCACTGAAGTGGGTGTTGATGTAGACTTTGGTGAAGAACGGAAACTGAAATACAGGGCAGAAGATATGTCGAAGCTGGAACTTGCCTATGCGACTACCATCCATAAGGCGATGGGTTCTGAGTACGATATCGTTCTGATGCCCCTTTTGAAGTCCCACAACATAATGCTGAGCAGGAATTTACTCTACACCGGTATTACCCGTGCAAAAAAACGTGTGATTCTTGTAGGACAAAAACCGGCGTTGTTTATGGCGATCCATCGTAATGACATTACCAAGCGAAATACCCTATTGGGTGAACGCATTTGCCTTTACTATAAGGCGATGGCTAAGAGCGCGGGAATCCCGCTACCCGTAGTCTTGGAAGAAAAACTAAAAAAAGCTAGTTAAAGGGAGTGCAGTTGCAGAAAATCGCAATGCATTCCTTATTTATTTTGAAAGGAGCAAAATGTTATGAGTAAAAGCGATAGTGTCCCTATGATGTACGAGGTGTTTCCCGCAGTGGCAGCCTTAAACCAGGTGCAGGGTTTTAATCCCCTGAAAATGTTGCGCCGAATGGTATCGCCCAAAACGGGTGAAGAGGTTCTGCGACTGGATCTGCAGTACAAGAAGCTGTGGTTCCGGTTACGGCATCCTGAAGGCCGAATCCGTGTGAATCCTCTGCGTATCACGGAGCAGATTGCCATTTACGAGGCACAGGTCTATCTGCACAAGGAAGATCCTGCCCCCGTATGCAGTTTTACCTCCAGCATCAGTAAGGAAGAAGCACCGGACGGAAAGTATATCCAGGCAGCACAGGAAGATGCCATTGACAATGCGCTCTCTGATGCAGGCTTTGGCATTCAGCTTTCCGATGTTTCCACGCCGGCAAGTATGCGTCACTATGGCAGTGAGATTCCCGTATCCCAGCTTAATGGAAATACCGCTGTACCGACAGGGCAGGTAAAGCCTACACAGCCTGTTAGTAAGCCTGTCGTTCAGGCGCCTTCGGCACCTGAACAGTCTGCGACTGCTATTCAGCAGTCGCCCGCACCCAAAGTTGCGGAGAGACCTGCACAGGTTACACAGAATGTAGCTCCTGTACAGCCCACTCCGGCACCGAAAGCGGTACAGCCTACTGCCCCTGTTCAGACAGCACCGGTAAAGAATGTTGTACAGCCTACTGCACCTGCACCTACGGAAAAAGTACCTGCTGTTCAGCAGGCTCCCGTACAGACGGTTACACAGCAGACTGCAAATACCGTACCGGTTACTCAGACTAATGCTGTTGCACAGCCTAAGCCTGCTGCTCCTGTTCAGGAACAGCCTAAGCCTGCCCAGGAAGTTCATACGGCGAACGCCGCATTGGAAATCCTGCGGGGCGGCAATCCTGCGCCGACGGCAGCGCCTGTGGCACAGCCTGCAGTTACTGCTGCTGTTGCGGCTGAAGTGGACGATAAGGACCTGCCTTTCACCTTTGGCCCTGCTTATAACAACACTATGACTCCCGAGGAGATTGCTGCTGTTATGACGCTGGATCAGGCAAGGGCTATTGTAGTTGATACCGGTGTCTGTAAGGGTATGACGATGGGTGAGGTTGCGGAAAAGCGCCCCCTCAGCCTGAAGTTCTATATCTTTGGCGGCTATCGGGGAGACAATAACATCCTCAAGGCCGCAGCGAAGGTAGTTTATGAGCAGTTGCAGAATGCGGCTTAATGAAGTAAGCAGCTCCATATCACATTAACAGGAAGGGGGACCGGCAGATGGCCTCATATTCGTATGATTTCCCGTTTGGGATCATGGATGTGGTGGAACTGCTGCATTTGAATGTACGGCGGAGACTGCCGGACAGTGTATATGTTGACTGTCCGTTTTGCGGAGATCGTCGTGGAAAAATGAATGTCAACAAGGTTAAGGATAATTGGCGCTGTAATTACTGCGGTGAGTACGGCGGTATGTTGAATCTGTATTGCAGGATATTCGGTGTATCCAGCTCGGATGCCTACCGTGAGATCTGTGATGCTCTTCACATTGACGGGTATGAATCCGGAAGCAGACCTAGCGACCGCGGCATTGCCGGGGGCTCCACACGGAGCCCTTCGGCAGCCAAGGAAAAGCATGAGGGTTTACCCCAGTCAGAACGGGCCAGCAGGCAGGAAATCCACCAGACATATTCTGTTTTGCTGGATATGCTGACGCTTCTGCCTGTACACAAGGCCCATTTACTTTCGGATAAAAGGGGCCTTTCGGAGGAACAGATTGCAAAATACAGGTTCAAAAGCACACCACCGCCATTTCTCTGTAAGAGGATTACAGAAAGTTTGATTGCCAAGGGTTGTACCGTACAGGGTGTCCCGGGGTTTTATCAGGAGAGTAGCGGCAGATGGAATTTGAACTTCACTAAACGTCTGTCCGGTATTCTGCTGCCCGTGGTAGGCTTTGATGGAATGATCCAGGGAATGCAGATTCTCTTGGATGTGCCGTTTAAAGATAAGAATGATCCACCGGAAAAACCTGGATCCAAATATCTTTGGTTTGCATCGACGACCAAGAATATGGGTATCACCTCTGGAAGTCCGGTGCTGTTTGTCGGTAATCCTTGTGCCCGCACAGTCTATGTAACGGAAGGTATCTTAAAAGGATATATTGCCCATACAGTAATGAACCGAACCTTTGCTTCTACGGCCGGCGCCAATAACCTGAAGAATCTGGAGGAATTATTCAAATTCCTTGCCCAGAACGGTACTGAGCAGATCATAGAGGCACAGGATATGGACAAGTACTCCAATGCTATGACGGAGAAAGGTGCTTCTACGATCTACCTGATGGCTCGCAAGTATGGTATGGAATGTAGGCGGCTAACTTGGAATCCCAATTATAAGGGAATCGATGATTGGCAGCTTGCTCTTCGCCGCCGTGATAGACAGCTTCGTGAGGAAAAGCAAATGACATTTAAGGAAAAATATCTTCTCGGCTTATGCCACTTTGATAAACTCTACGACTGTATTGAGGATTGGCATAAGAAGAAAGAAGACGGTATTGGCCTTGCCCGGTATTTGGGACTGACCGACATTGAATATGGTACGCTCTGCTCCAAAAGCGAGGATGTGTTCAAGCAGCTTTTGGACGCGCAGCGCCGTAATCAAAGATTCCGGATCTATCAGCTGAATTTCAGTTCGGAGCAGCGGACGATTCCTTTTGCCTTCCAAGGATTTGATGGGCTTAAAAAGGCGGGTTTTGACCAACCACCGGCCGCGTTCTATAAAATGATCTGGGATTATGAAATGACTTGCCCTACCTCCTGGCAGGAAGAAGAAATGCTCCGTTATATAGGTAAGCATTATTCTGATCGGATGCCGGAAGATTATATGGGAAGACCGTTGGCACCGTCTGATGTAGTGGAGCTGTACGACAATGAGACCCGAAGATATTACTATGTAGATACTCAGGGGTTCATATCAGTGCGGTTCTCGCCGTTTTTGGCTAAGCAGACGGACGCTTTAGATGAAGAGTGATAGGAGGAAAGCTGTGAAACTCAGCATTATGTACCCGGATAACCGAGTGGAAGAAATCTATGTAATGCGTGTATTTACCTTTAACGCTATCAATGCCGGTCCTTGCCTCTATTATGAAACAAGTTCCGATATAAGCGGAAAGGGAAAATCGGTTCGTATGTCGGAAATCAAGTGCTGGGAAGTGAACGCAGTCGTTGTTGGCAGTAATATGCCGCTGTGAGGTGTACTTATGATGGATTGTGATAAGGAAACTCAAATCACTGCGTTGTATGACCAGTGTTGTGAACTGCCGGCAGAGGTGCGGTATAAGCCTGAGAATTTGACGATTACAGTGCTTGTGCCGCCTCCGTGGGATGCGGTTGCAGAGCGTCAAGCACTCAGCACACAAAATAAGATCAAGGAATGGTCAGAACAGTACCCCAATGTGGTATGCTACTGCTTTGACAGCTTCAGTACATTGCTGTATGTGCTGTAAGTCTACAGTAAACAAGGGTATGCGTTGCAATACACGCATACCCTATATTTTTTATAAAGGAGTTAATGATATGGATAGTTATTCTGACTTTAATGCCCAGCAAGATGTAGGATTTACCGAGATGCCTTTTGCGGAAGTACCTTTTGAAGATGTACCTTTTGATGAAACTGTACCCGCCGAAGCAATACCTGCTCCTGCAGATGTTTCTACTGTTATACAGACGTGTGCGCTTGTTGCTCCTGTTCAGGAGCCGCCTGCCAATCAGTCTGTTGCCACAGTAGTACAAAACACGGCAAGTACAGCTTCTTCTGCTCAGCCTGATGCAAAAGATACAAGCGATGAAGACGAAGAAAAAAAGCGTGCGGAACATGAAGCAAAAGAAGCGGAACGAAAAGCCGCTTTTGAGGCTCGACAGGCAGCCAAGAAAAAGGCTTATGACGAGCAACTGGAAAAGGCAAACAATATGTCTGATGAAGAAGTCGTGGAGGCTGCGGTTGTTCGTGCCGGTGAAGATACGGAGAAGATCACCCGCAAAAATATGAAGGACTGTGTTGCTGAGCATATTCAGACGCTCTGCTTATCCGATCCTGCATTTGCACGACTGACGATGCATCCGCGTAAGAAAATGGTGCATTGCTTCCAGTACATTACCCGTAAAGCCTGGGAGTACATTCAAGACGAATTAAAGGCAGATGGAATCCAGCCTGGGCAAGGCGCTGCCGGTTACGGTGCTGCTGTGCCGGAGGGACTTTGTTATCAATGGGCAGAGGATTACTTCCGAGATCCTACCGCAAAGGAGGACGAGGAGGAAGAGGAAACCTTTACTCCAAAGCCCTATCCGGGTAAGCCTGCTCCTAAGCCAAAGGCCAAGAAACCTGCGGAGAAGAAAAAGACCGAGAAAAAGCCTCCTGAAAAGAAAGAGGAGGAAATGAAACCTGCCAATGATGATCAGCTCTCATTCGGCCAAATGGCATTGATGTAAAGAATTGAGGTGAATTTCGAATGTTTGCCTATAAAGGTTTTGGAAAAGGTCTTATCTGCCGTGGGTATCAATTCGTTATGGGGCTTAACTGTACGGAAAAAGCAAACTGCGCGCAGAATGGATTTCACTGTGCAGAAGATCCGCTGGATTGTCTAAGCTACTACTCCAATATGGATACTTCTGAGTATTACATTGTAAATGCCGGGGGAGACATCCACGAGGATGGCAGCGACACTAAGATTTCCTGTACGGAGCTTACGATTCTGAAGCAATTGACCCGTAAGGAATTCTTCCTGCACGCACTTGCATTTATGGCAGATCATCCTAAAAGGGAATGGAGCAGTCATGTCACAAAAGACAAAGGCACTGTACAGCGATATTGCAAGTATGTTGTTGTGCGTGGCATTGATCCTGTTGCCCGGGGTCCGATTGGAAGTATTCTCGCCTTTGCAAAAGAGGATGTTTTCGGCAACATTGTCCAGGTTGCCCTTGCAGAAGTGGACGGTGAAAAGGTAAAAGCCGATACCTGGTATAGTGTTGACCTTTTGGAACGGGAGGTCGATCTTCTGTGAAAAAAGCGCAATTGATAAAACTCCCTGTTCTAAAAGCAACCGCCCATATGATGAAGCTGGCCGCAGAGGATGAACTGAAATACAGTAGGGTAAAGATTGGGAGCTACAATTCCAACGAAAAGGGATATAAATACGGCCTGTACCTGCGTAGCAAGGTGTTTGATAACATTCTGAAGGTTTCTATCTTCTATCCGGAGCATATGCGCTCCGGAGGAAGACTGCCGGTATTTGAGGTGTATATTGACAGACAGAACCACGATTTCATCACTTACAACCACCTAAAGAAAAAGTGGATGACCAGCAAGCTCAATATGATTGAATGGCCCAAATATGTGTTCTATTCCGAAGGAAAGTGGATCAGCCCCAGAGACGGAAAGTTGATTCAGTCGTACCTTGGTGTTGAGCACATTGGTTACAGGGGAGTTTTGGATTTTCAAATGCAGGTGCGTTTGGAAGAGCTAAAACGCCGTCATAAGAAAGAGACGGATCCCTGGGATCTGGCAATGGAGCAAACTCCGGATCTTCCGAAAGACTGGGATAAATGGGTAAGCAAGGTTGGCATTCCGGAGAATTTTATTTTCTACAAGTATGTGAGAGGTGGAGCAACGACCGGATACTGTACTTACTGCGAAAAGGAAGTACCTATTCGCAACCCAAAGCATAATCAGCTAGGAACTTGTCCGGTCTGCCGGCACAAGATCCAGTATAAATCGGAGGGCAGAGCCGGTACGGTCATTACGCCTACAGTGAACATTTACTTAATTCAACGGTGTGAAGATGGTTTTATGGTTCGTAATTTCCACGGTCACAAAAGATTTGAAAAGTATGGGTATCGAAGGCCTGAAGTGTCAAAATGGGAGATAAGGCGAGCTATCTGCAACAAAAATGCCATTCCGTTATCTGCCTACTACTGGGGCGACTATAAGCATTCGGAAATCCGTTGGATTGCTACCGGATTCTGCCACGCAAACTGGTGGGGAGGTACGGAAGGCAGAGTATATGGGAAGACTCTTCCAGACCTTGCAAAGCACGAATTAAAGAAAACCGGTCTGGTTGAATTCATAATGCAAAGAAAGGTCGTTGACCCCGAAAAGTATCTTGCTGTTCTACGCTATATCCCTCAGATGGAGCAGATTGTAAAGGCAGATTTTCCCCGTTTGGTTAGCGAATGTCTGAAGGACTATTACAATTTCGCTGAGGTTTTTAAGTCTAAGACCGCAGGCAGTCTCACAAAACTTTTGGGACTGGATAACCAGCAGTTAAAACGACTCAGAGCCAACAACGGCGGCAGAAGCTTCATTCGCTGGCTGCGGAATGAAAAGGTTATTGGAAAGGAAATACCGGATAACATCATTTCCTGGCTTTGTGAAAACAGTATCGTGATAGACGATATTCGATTCATTCTTGACCGTATGAGTGTTGTGCAGATATATAACTATGTCTGCAGGCAATCTGCGGAATTGAAGATGAAGCCCAAAGATGTGATTGGTACCTGGGCCGACTACTTATCAATGGCTGCGCGTCTGAAGATGGACACCAATGATGCCATCATCTACCGTGTGCGCCTGCTTAGAAAGCGTCACGATGAATTGGTAGAGCGTTGCAAATTGCAGGATCTTGAAATCCGTGCCGGCGAAGTGCTTCTCAAATATCCTCATATTGAGGATATTTACGACTCTATTCGGAATCTGTATGCCTATCAAGATGAAGAATACTCCGTTCTTATTCCTTCCAAGTTGGAAGATATCATCAAAGAGGGCGAACAACTTCATCACTGTGTCGGCAGCAGTGAACGGTATTGGGATCGAATTGAGCGCCGGGAAAGCTATGTTTTGTTTTTGCGCCATACATCCAATCCGGACAAGCCTTACTACACCCTCGAAGTTGAACCCGATGGTACAGTAAGACAGAAGCGGACAATGTATGATCGACAGGAAGCAGACATTGAACAAGCAAAGAGATTTCTTCGCGAGTGGCAGAAGATTGTATCAACAAGGCTAACTGCCACAGAACACAAACTCGCAGTAGTCAGTAAAGAGCTGCGTAAGCAGGAATTTGCTGAACTAAAGCGGGATAAGGTCATAATTCATACTGGTGATTTCTATGGCAGATCACTCTTGGATCTGCTGAAAGAAGACCTTATGGAAAACACGAATGTTGCTGCTGAGCCGGTATTGGCTGCTGCGGCGTAGGAAAAAGCAGGGTGTCCTTTCGGGCACCCTGCCAGTTTTATAGGAGGAACTTATGGTAAAGAATTTGAGCCAGTTAAAGCGCACCCTGCAGACCGGCGCCCAGTTCCGTGTGATTGATCATGGCAGACCGGAATGTGTGGGTGAGGAAAGGGAAGTTACCTATGCCAATACCCAAGGCTTTTACAGCATCGTCCCCAACGATCCCAACTGCAGAACATCCCTCGCCAACAATGGACGTGGATCTCATATGTGGTGGAGCTCTGCCTCTTACTGGGAATTTAAGGACGGTGTATGTACTCAGTATCTCAGCGATACAAAACGCACCAAGGAACATATGGTAATTTCCTTGAAAGTCGTCGAAAAGGAGGCAGCATAATGGCACAGACCGATAAGGAAAGACTCTTCGAGCTAATTAAGCTGATGAATCGCTACCGGCACGAGTATTACAATCTGAACGCTCCATCTGTGTCAGATGCAGTATATGACCGTCTGTACGATGAACTGGTTTCTCTTCAGACTAAGACGAACATCTATATGGCGAACTCTCCGACCATGGCACCGGGGTATCCACCTGTGAGCCAACTGGAGAAGGTCACGCATTCGATTCCTTTGTTGTCATTGGACAAGGTGAAGGATGTAAACGAACTGATTACTTTCCAGAAACAGAAGCAGCTTATGCTAATGCTGAAACTGGACGGTCTGACATTGAAGCTGACCTACGAAGGTGGACAGCTAATTGAGGCATCTACCCGTGGAGATGGTGATGTAGGCGAAATCGTGACCCATAATGTCTGTAGTATCAGCGGTATTCCTATTCTTGTCAATCATATGGGACGCCTTGTGGTTACCGGAGAGGTATTTATCCGGCCCAGTGACTTTGAGGAATTGAAGGATACGCTGGTAGACAGCAAGGGCGAATCATATAAAAATGCCCGGAATCTTGCGGCTGGATCTGCAAGGTTGTTTGAGCCGGAAGAATGCAAAAACCGGCGCTTGCATTTCCAGGCATTTAATGTACTGGAAGGTTTCGGAGATATTCCATTTAAGTCCAAGAAGCTGGGGATGCTTCCTGCGCTGGGCTTTGAAGTGTGTAAGTTCTTTGTGACTAACCGACCGCTGAACGCACAGCAAATGGACATTGGTATCAAGCAGCTTCAGGATTATGCTAAACAGAACGACATTCCCATCGATGGCGTTGTGGTCACCTTTAATGATATTGCGTATTCAAAATCCTGTGGGCGTACAGGACATCACTACAAGGACGGTCTTGCGTTCAAGTTTGAGGACGATCTGCATCAGACAAGGCTTCGTTCTATTGAATGGACACCTTCACGGTTTGGTATTTGTGCGCCTGTGGCTGTGATGGATCCCGTTATTATTGACGGTTGTGAAGTCACCCACGCCAGTCTGCACAATGTGTCCTTTATCGAGAACAAAGAGCTTGCTATCGGCTGTAGGCTGCTTATTAGCAAACGGAATATGATTATTCCGCAGGTGGAAGAAAATATGGACCGGGGTAATTACGATCCTTCACAGGTTATTCCCGCTGTCTGTCCCTGCTGCAAGCGGCCAACGCAGATACGGGAAAGTGAGCCTGACAAGGATGGCAAGGTAGTAAAAGTCCTGTACTGCGACAACGAGGCCTGCGACAGCCGGAAGCTCAAAAAGTTTGTACATTTCGTAAGCAAGAAGGCCATGAACATTGAGGGCCTTGCAGAAGGCACTCTGGAGAAGCTGATTGGGTTCGGATTCCTGCATTCTGTAACGGATATCTACAGGCTGGACAACTACCAGAATCAAATCATTGGGTTGGACGGTTTTGGTGAGAAGTCTTGGCAGAAACTTTGGGATGCCATTCAGAGGAGCAGGAACACAACTTTTGAGCGTTTCTTGATCTCGATGGATATTCCTATGATCGGCAACGATGCCAGTAAGACCCTTGCTACGGCTTTTGGCAGCGATCTTGGGGCCTTTATGGATGCTGTGTGCTGCCAGTATGACTTTTCTCAGTTGCCGAACTTTGGAGAGACTCTTCATAGCAACATCTACGACTGGTTTGCCAGCGAGGAAAATTTCTGCCTGTGGTATGAACTGCTGGATATGATCACCATTCAGGAACCTGTTGCTACGGCACCAGTGGCCGCAGGAAGTCCTTTCACCAATATGACGATTGTGGTCACGGGTAAAGTAGAACCCTACACACGGGACGAGGTACACGCTATGATTGAATCTCTTGGTGCCAAGCCTGGTAGCTCTGTCAGCAGCAAGACCGATTATCTGATCTGTGGCGATAAAGCCGGCAGTAAATTAGATAAGGCACGTTCGCTTGGGGTTAAGGTGATTACGCCTACCGAATTCTTCTCTATGGCAAACGCGGCTTAATGAAAGTGGGAGAGCAGTGATTAGCCTTGCTCTCCCATATATAAAAGTTGACTTTCGTATATCCGTTCAATATAATTTGTTGTAGAAATGGAGAAAGCCTATGAAGAATTTAATGAAGCTGGTAGGGGAGAGCCAAAGGGATCTTGCATCTCTGAATATCCGCACCGGCAATGTCAGAAACTGGTCTGTAAACACAAGAGCAAAAGCCAGATGGGGATACTGTGTTAAGGTGTCTAAGGGATTATTTGATATTCAAATTGCAACAGCTTTACTGCAGGACGATGTTGACGACCAAGCCGTAAAGGATACGATTGTCCATGAATTGCTGCACACCATCCCTGGCTGCTTTAAGCACACCGGAAAATGGAAACAGTACGCAAATACGATAAATCGTTTACTTCCTCAGTACAAGATAAAGCGAGGATCTTCCTATGAAGAGAAAGGCTTGGAAGATCTCCGTCCAAAGCCTCAATGTCGGTATATTTTAAAGTGCCTGCGTTGCGGTTCGGAAATTGGACGTCAACGAATGAGTGCAGCTGTAGAACACCCGGAGCACTATCGTTGTAAATGTGGTGGGCGATTGACCCGAATCAAATGAGAATGGGGGATTGCGATGGAAAACAATCAGCAAGTGCTTGAATACATAGTCAAGTGCATTAAAGAAACCGGCAACGATCCCCGTACACAGATTCGTGGCTATATTGTTTCAGGAAATGATTGCTATATAACGAGATCCGGAAATGCTCGTATGCTGATTAGATCTGTTGAGCCATCCTGTCTTGAAAATTATGTGGCAGAACGCAGCGCGTAGTTTTGTAGCTATGCTTACTTGATCGAATGTGGCAGTACCATCTTAGGTGCTGCCACATTTTTGCAAATAAAAAGCGGTGGTATGCGTACCACCGCTATATTTTATGGTTCCAAATTATCCTCTTCAAACAAAGGAGAGTTGAAAAATTCAATAATTGATACGCCAAGGCCTTGGCATAACTCGTGTATTACACGCAGCTTCATAGAAGGATAGGTGCAATTGATGATGTTGCTGATAGTAGACTTTGGTACACCGCTTTTCATAAAAAGTTGGTACTGTGTCATATCTTTTGCCTGCATAAATTCGGAGAGTCGCTTGCTAACTGCTTCGTTCAACTGCATATCATCACCACCATATCCCTGTAACTGTACTAATCATTATAGGAAATAACCGTACAAAAATAGTCCGGCTACCTGTACTATTCCAAGGATTTCGTGTATAATGCAGTTAAAAACGAAATGCGCCCAGAGTCGGGCGCATCGTAATCAAGGTTTCTTTTTCAGGATTGCATCGGGAAAAACAGAAGCATTGATCAAGTCAGCGGGATCAATCTCCAATGCGTCCGCAATGTCAAACAGGACTTCCAGTGAGAAACCATTTGCAAGGCCGGGTGCTTCAATCGCACTGATTAAAGATCGGCTGACGCCAGCTTTCTCCGCTAATTTCTCCTGAGACAGGCCGCGGATCTTGCGAAGAGATGCAATCGCTACGCCCAATTGTATGAATCTATCACGATTCTTAAAAGATACTTCCTTGCTCAAATCTGCTCACCTCCAGTTGTATATTGCATTATTATTATACCTTTCAACAGCGTATTTTGCTGTATGCGACAGTAAGCACTTGATTGTAGTGGTGTGCAAAAGTATAATAACCGTATGCGAATGATTTAACCAATGAGCAAACAGAACAGAAAGAAGAGATGATTATAATGCTGAAGACTTATACCGTCAGTTTCTTTGGACACCGTCGAATTTATAACCAGCTGCAGTTGGATCGGTCTTTGGACGAGCTCATTCTTCGCCTGCTGAGGGAACACAACTATGTGGAGTTTTTGGTAGGCAGGGACGGTGACTTTGATCAGCTTGTATCCTCCTCCATTAAACGATGCCAGAGGGAATATGGGCATCATAGCAGTTCTCATATTTGGGTTATGCCATATCTCAACGCATTCTTTCGTGATAACGAACAAGCTTGTTACGATTACTACGATGAGATTGAAATCTGCGAAGAGTCATCTGTTAAACATTTTAAGGCTGCCTTTCAAGTTAGAAACAAGCACATGATTGATCGATCTGATTTAGCAGTCTTTTATGTAGAAAATGACAAGGGCGGAGCATATCAAACAATGCGATATGCTATTGAGCAAGGCAAAGAATATCTCAATTTATATCATACCAAGGGAGAAGTGAAATGAAAAGACTTATTGTAATGATGGCTTTGTTCTTACTACTGTTCACCGGCTGTAAATCTGATATACCTGAACCCGCTGAATGTGTCCTTTGTGATGCATTTCCAAGACATGCTCCTTGCCTCGTGGATCTGAATACAGGAGAACTCCGTGAATTGGCGATCTATCAACCGCATCATACGAAAGTAGCCGAGCTGTCCGACGAACAGTATGGCGGATATATGAGCCTTGTATCTTTTGGGGATATCAGTGGGATCCTCCTTGGCGCAGATAGAGTTGAATTGGACGCACCTGCAAAAATGACCGGTATGTTAGATGGTATATTCTGTAATGAATGCCGCAAGCTGCTGCGTGATAATAAATGCCAGGGATACATATTGGCTGACCTACGTACTCCGGAAACGCCTGCTGTATGGAGAATTAAAGATGGTACATCATTCTCCGTGCGATGCTATGATCTTGAGATCAGCAAAAGCGACGAAACCGATAAGTTAAAAATAGTTATGACTGGGACACTGGATATAGATAATCTAAAGATGGGAGATTAGTAAAAATGACTTCTGATAGAGAGATAACGTTGCAACTTGATTACCCGCAAAACCTTATACTGGCTGTGGTACAAAACAGCGACTTAATCCCACCGAAGAAATTTACTGACGATATCTGTGCAGGTATAAGATATGTCATTTCTACTCTTGGATACCGTGAGCAGGATATCCTTCGTATGCGTTTTGAAGAAAGGAAATCTCGGTCAGAGATTGGTGAGTTCTTTGGTATCGGACAGGAACGTGTGCGCCAGATTGAAAATAAAACTCTGCGGTCTTTGAGAGTTTCTACCCGATGGAACTATATGAAGCTTGGTATTGACGGGTATATGCGTTGGGTAAAGGAACGAGCCTACGGTGAAGGATATAAAACCGGTTATGACCAGGGATATAAGGACGGATACTCAGATGGGCAGAATGGGGTAGAGCAGCCGTCCATCTCAGAAGAGCTGCTAAACCACCCAATAGATTCACTTGGCCTTTCGGTACGAGCATATAATTGCCTGCTTCGCGCAGATTGCAAGCGTGTTGGTGATGCTGTCCGGCTATCTCAAGATCAAATACAGAGGATTCGAAACCTCGGTGCCAAAACCGCGAACGAAATTGCATGCGCGATTCGTGACTTAGGTATCCCCAATACAAGTTGGTCAACATACATACTGTAAATCGAAGATAAGGAGATTATTTATATGCTGAAGGTTGATATCAACAAGGATGGTAGCAAGCCTGTAGTCCACGCATCTGGCAACATTATGGAGATACTCAATGATATTGCTATAATGACAAGTGCTCTGTATACACAGTTCCAGGCTGCAGATGCTACGATGGCACATTATTTCCGCACAGGATTTATTAATATGACTAACGATCCGGACAGTCCTATGTGGAAAGCGTTAGGCAACCAGACCGGAATTGCTTATAGGAAGTAAAAGAAGTAAGGTATATTCTTAATATTCTTACAATTTCGTAATATTGAACCAAAAAGATTGTAATTGCAATCCTTAGATGCTAATATATAAGCAGGAATACTTATAATGGAGGTTTTTGATATGGATAAGGTTATCAGTTACAAGAAGCTCTGGAAACTCTTAATTGACAAGGATCTCAAGAAGAAAGATTTACCTGCTTTAGCTGGTATAAGCAAGTCCTCGATTACCAAACTCGGGCATAACGACCATGTTAATACTGAGATTTTACTTAAAATCTGCGTTGCCCTGGATTGTGATTTGTTTGACATTATGGAATTGATTCCGGAACATACCTAAGTAGATTTGGAGTTATCAACTGTGGAGAGAGAATTTTTAGATGAAATGGAAGATATATGTGCAGCCATTCGAAAATCGGGTATGGAACCCTACGATCAGCTGTATGGATATATCTCTAACGGAAAAGCAGAATACATTACTCGTATCGATAACGCCAGAGAACGGATTCAAGCCCTTAATTGGGATATGGTTCGGAAATACGTGAAAAGGATAGGGGAGAGCAGATGATTATTTATTCTGGTATCATGTTTGTTGTAGCAGCGGCGCTTATTGTCTTTGGTGTGCTGATTGCCCAGGGAAATGCAAATTTGATCAACTGCTACCGGGAAGAAAGAGTCAAAGACAAAGCTCTATACTGTAAGAAAATCAGTCAGGCCTTATTCATTCTTGCAGGTACCCTTGTGTGCAGTGGCATTATTGGCCTGCTGGGCGAGGCGGACAGTATCGTTCTGCTGGGTCTCGGTGTATTAGTGGTAGGCATGCTCTTCGGAGTAGTACATCTGTTCCGGGTGCAAAAAAAGTATGGCGGCGGCGTTTTTTGATTGAGGCATAGCTATGCAGTGGTATGTTGGAATAATCTTAGTTGCTTTAGGCGTTCTGCTCTATGTCCTCTACGATAGAGGATATCTGCCGGTTAAGTCCATGAGCGCCATCCATTTTATCGGCAATATGGGCGCCGGTACAAACAAAGCCAGTGCGGCCTTTGGCTCTGCAACTGGGCAGATCAGAAGAGTGCTGCGTTTCAAAGAGAGTAAGTCTTACGAGTTTACTTTCAAAGGAAAGATCAGTAAAGGCACGGTACAGGCATATGTGCTGGAAAGCGATAAGATCCCTGAATTGATTTTGGATGACGATTGCCCGTCCGGGATTGTATACGCAGTGAAAGGTCAGAGATATTATCTGGTTATCCGATTCCAGAACGCAACCGGCGAGTATACCCTTTCGTGGAAATGAGGAGTCCTATGAATACTTACGAACGATTTCAGAAAATGAAAATAGATTTTGCCTGCTTTGGCATTCAGCAGTTGGCGCATTATGAGAACTATTATTGCACCCCCAATGATGCGGTGATCATTGGCTCTGCCGGTGTGGACGGCATTCACTACTGCACCATACCCGAATTTGGTGAGATGATCTTCGCTGTCAGCCCCATGAACTTTGGCGACTGTGTGCACCCCATCGCCAGGAATTTTGAAGACCTGCTGCGGCTGTTGCTGTCCTGTGTGGATATGGCAGCTTTGGAGCAGTGCTATGCATGGGACGAAGAAGAATACAAGGCGTGGCTCATCGACTGTCCTGCCACGAAAGAACAGGCCCAGGCTCTGGCAGCCATTCAGGCAGAATTCGGTTTGGAGCCTATGGAAGATGCTTTTGCCTATGTGAAGCATCTGCAGCGGGAATTCGATCTTTCCAAGATTCCCTATACTGAGGATTACTATGACATCGACATGAATCCGGCTGCCCCGAAACCTGCTCCGGAGTGGAAAGTAACCTTCCGAGGGGACTTTCACTCTGTAGATCAGCAAGGCACACCCGGCATTCCGGTTCAGACGAACAAGGAATTCCGTTGGGCCGGTATTGACTGGGTCATTCCGGAGGTATATGCCTGCGAAGAAGGCATTGTAGTACTTACTTTGGGTAAGATCGATCCGGCCGAGGTTCGCAAGTACATGACCGGAGAGACTAAGACCCAGGAAGAAATCGAGCGCATGGATGCGGAGTGTCCCTTGAACATCCATCTTAGATGTGCTGCAAAGGTTAACGGTTCTGACGGCGTGTACTGCGGCGGCAGCGGTATGGCATGGATGCCGCCAATGCCCGGTGAAGGCAGTGGATACGATGATGCAAGATGGGTGCTGGAACACTACGGCTTTGATACCAATTACGCGTGGATCATCAACCGGGATAATTACCGTTGGCCGAGTGGCACCAGACCCGAACTGAATTCTCTTGACGTGACTATCACCCAGCGGCCGGTATCTCTCTCCGGAGCCCATTTCAAGACCCCTGTGGATGGAAATACAGTGAAGGTACAGCACCCGCTGAGTGGTAAGATCTATACACTGACCATTGAAGATCTCAAGCATGAGGAAGCGGATATGCGGAACATGCAGAGTATGGGTCTGGAGTTTCCTACGAAGTACACCCAGATGGAGTATAGGATCGAGCCGGAGTTGGCAGCTCGCCAATACCGCATCATGGACTGCAAGCAGAGCGATGAACCGAGACCTATGAAAATCACTCGCGCAGAAGGACCCGCAGAGGTGCAGATTAACGGAGAAACCGCTGCCATCGGTATCATTGGTGGTGCCGACGGTCCCACTGCGGTCTTTGTGGGCCGCCCTGCCGGCAAGACCAGTCAGCTTCGTATGGCATCCTCGTCTATGTGTTTTGAACATGTGGACGAAGTGGAGTGGCGTATTGTCTTTTTGGAGAAACTCCACGACGATATTACTGTTCAGGTCATCTGAAATTAACCCTATTGCTTGATAAACATGGAGAGGTAGCAACATGGCTAGAAAATCTATAAAGGAAAACAAGAATATTTATCAGCGCACGCGGGAGGCGTTGGATCTGACCCGTGAGGAGGCATCCGACCTGTTAGTTACCATGTCTCCGGAACGAATTGAGAAGATCGAAAGCGAACGCTCTATGCCTCATCCCGACGAAGTGCTGCTAATGTCCGACCAGTATAAGCAGCCATCTCTGTGCAACTACTATTGTGCGAACCAGTGTCCCATTGGTCAGCAATATGTACCAGAGATAAAAGTTAAAGATCTGTCTCAGATCGTCCTTGAAACAATCGCTTCTCTAAATGCTATGCAGACAAAAAAGAACCGGCTCATTGAGATCACAGTGGATGGTCAGATCACCGGTGATGAGCTTGCAGATTTCGTGTACATACAGGAAGAATTGGAGAAAATCTCTGTCGCTGTAGAGACCCTTCAGCTTTGGTGCGAGCGGATGCTGGATACAGGAGCCATAGATAGAGCCCAGTACGAAGCGTTCAAGAGCAGTTAATTTTCTCTAATAGGAGAAAACAACCCCTCTATTTTGCGGATCTTATCCTTTATTCCGGGCACTGCTTCTCATACAATATGGATATAGCAGGAGCGACAAAGTTCCGAGTATCCAGAAAGGAAGTGATGCTTTGTGAGTGTGAGAGAACGGATCCTTACCATCCGGCTGATGGAAAAGGTGAACGCAAACCCAGCATATGCAGAAGCGTTCGGCATTGTCGTTTTGAACGGCCCCGCTGAACCAAAACGGCAGACCGCTTCGAATTCTGCTAATCATAAGTCATAAGTAAACCCCGAAAAAAGAAAGGAGAACCCCTATGGAATGGTTAATTGGTATTGGCATCGCAGCTGCCGCAGTCGTCTTGTTGCTTATCGCCGGATATGTGAAATCCCCTCCGGATACAGCATACATTATCTCTGGCTTCCGTAAGCCGCGTATTCTGATCGGTAAGGCCGGCATCCGAATTCCTTTTTTGGAGCGCCTGGATAAGCTGAGTCTGAAGATGTTCTCTGTAGACGTAAAGACCACTGATTATGTTCCCAATGCAGAGTACATCAACGTCAAGGTTGACGCAACCGTGAAGATCCGAATCGGTCAGAGTGAAGAGATGATGAAGCTGGCCTCCAAGTTCTTCTTGAACGAAGGCGAGGAAATGATCATCCGCCGCGTGCAGGATACCCTGGAAGGCAATATGCGTGAAATCGTCGGCCAGATGAAACTGGAAGAAATGGTCATCGACCGTAAGGCCTTTGGTGAGCGCGTTCAGGAGAATGCGGTTCCCGACCTGATGAAGATGGGTCTGGAGATGATCTCCTTCAATGTTCAGTCCTTCTCCGACCAGAACAATGTCATTGAGGATCTGGGTATTGATAATATTTCCCAGATCAAGAAGGGCGCCGCTATTGCAAAGGCTCAGGCGGACCGTGACATCGCCATCTCCCAGGCACAGGCTGCCAATGAGGCCAACGACGCTAAGGTCCAGGCTGACATGGAGATTGCCGAGAAGCAGACCTCCTTGGCCATCCGCCAGGCGGAGCTGAAGCAGCAATCTGACGTAAAGAAGGCAGAAGCCGACGCTGCATACTCTATTCAGGAGCAGGAGCAGAGAAAGACCATCGAAGTTACCTCTGCAAACGCCAACATCGCCAAGGCTGAGCGTGAAGCCGAACTGAAGGCTCGTGAAGTCGAGGTCAAGAAGCAGACCCTGGACGCAGAGATCCGTGCAAAGGCCGATGCTGAGCGTTACCGTCAGGAGCAGGAGGCCCAGGCTGAACTGTTCAAGCGCCAGAAGGATGCCGAGGCTAAGCGCTTCGAACAAGAACAGCAGGCCGCTGCTGAAATGAAGATGGCAGAAGCCCAGCGCTTCGCTCGTGAGCAGGAAGCTGAGGGTATCGCTGCTGTCGGCAAGGCTGAAGCAGAAGCTATCCGTGCGAAAGCTCTGGCAGAAGCCGAAGGTATTGACAAGAAGGCAGAAGCTATGAAGAAGTACGGCGAAGCCGCAGTGGTAGAAATGATCATGGCTGCTCTGCCTGAGATCGCACGCAACGTCGCCGAGCCTCTGAGCAAGGTCGACAAGATTACCATGTACGGCGAAGGCAACTCTGCCAAGCTGGTAAGCGACATTGTCAACTCTACCGCCCAGATCACCGAAGGCATCTCTGCCGGTATGGGCATTGACCTGAAGAGCCTGCTGATGGGCGCGCTCGGTGGCAAGCTGGCAGCTGATAACCAGCCTCCTGTAGTGGTCGTACCTCAGGTACAGAGTGCTACAGAAACGCCAGTAATTCAAAACGATGATGCTGTGACCGAATAAATTTTCGCAGTGAGGCCTTGCAGCAATGTAAGGCCTCACCTTGCCTTTGAGGAGAGAAAATAAGTATGGGATTTGGTTTTAACGA
>JAFUNI010000017.1 GCA_017482385.1 Oscillospiraceae bacterium
CAAGCTCTGGATGATTACATCTATTATTACAACAACGAGAGAATATCACTAAAATTAAAAGGAATGAGTCCGGTGCAATACCGAACTCATTCACAAGCAAGTTAATATTAAATTTTTGTCTAAACTTTGGGGTTCACTTCACATAGACACGCACTTTTTTATTGCTTCATTTTCTTCCGGTAGTGATACCATAGATATAGCGTACAGCCCACCCAGGCGGTGGGTTCTGCAAGCAGAATGCCCATCTCATAGCCGGTCAGCGCTACGGTAGCGGCCACGCAGATCCGCAGGATCAACTCTACCACGCCAGAAAGCATAGGCTGCACTGTATCGCCCAAGCCCTGCAGGGCAAACATCAAAAGGTACAAGATGTAAAGTATCGACAAGCCCGTGGCCATCACGCAAAGATACTTGTAAGCAATGCTGCCGGCCTGGGCGGCCTCCAGCGGGTTTTCCGCCGAGATAAATAACATTGTAATAGGCCGTCCGAAAACAAACATCAAAAGGGTAATGACCACCGAAGTGGAAAGGGCAAGCACCGTTGCGCTTTTCATACCGCTGTGAATGCGGTCAATTCTTCCTGCGCCGTAGTTTTGCCCCACATAGGTGTTGATGGCAAAGCCGTAGGACAAAGCGGCGATCTCCAGCAGACCGTAGAGCTTATTGGATGCGGTGAAGCCTGCAATGAAGGTAGTGCCGCAGGTATTCACCACCGCCATCACCACCATACCGCCGGCGGCAACGGCAATGTTCTTGGCTGCTGCCGGCGTGCCGATGCGCAGCAAATTTCCCAGGGATTGGCGGTCAGGGGACAATTCCTGCTTTCCAAAGCGCAGCTGGGGGGTGCGGAAAATTTTGATCACACAAATGATGCCGGAGATCACCTGGGCAAACACTGTGGCGGCTGCTGCGCCGGCAATGCCCCATCCCAGGCCGTACACGGCAAGCAGGTCCAAGCCGATATTGGTGACCGAGGCGGCGGTCATTGCCAAAAGCGGTGTTTTGCTGTCGCCCACAGCACGGAGCATTGCGGAACAGTAATTGAAGAAGAACACCACGGGAAGTCCCGCAAACAATATGCGCACATAAAGCCCGGACATGGGGGATAGCTCCTCCGGCACCTGCAAAAGCTGCAAAAACAGGGGAACGCCCAAAAGGCCAAGCAAGGTGCAAAGCAACGCTAAACCCGCAGATGCCAAAGCCGATTGCCCCATAAACCGGTGCAGGCTATTTTCATCATTTGCGCCGAAGGCCTGGGCGATGCGCACACTAAAGCCCTGGGTGAAGCCCTGGGCAATGCCCAACATCAGCCAGTTCAGCCAATCTACGCAGCCCAAAGCTGCCAGCGCATCCATACCCACGCCACGGCCTACAATGGCGGTATCCACCACCGTGTAAAGCTGCTGGAACACATTGCCCAGCATCAGCGGCAGAGAAAACCGCAGCAGCAATTTCCAGGGAGTGCCCTGGGTCATATTCAGTGTTTTGCCCATGACAATCCCTCCCGGCAAATTTCTGTGGCTATCATAGCACAGCAACGAAAAAAAGCAATAAGTTTTTGTTGATTTATGAAAAAATTGGCGTATAATGGAGGGAAATGGATTGATAAGGAGCGTTTTTATGAATACGCTGCAAAATTTACACCAACACTGCACTTTCTGCGACGGAAAAGACACCCCCGAAGAGGTGGTTTTGGAGGCCATTGCCAAGGGCTTTGGCGGCATCGGTTTTTCCAGTCACTGTTATATGCCCATCGTGCAATATTCTATGACCGCGGAGAACACCCCGGAGTACTGCAAAGAGATCAATCGGCTGAAGGAAGTCTACAAAGACCAAATCGATGTGTTTCTGGGTCTTGAGTATGACCACTGCTGTCCTTTGGCGCCTGTGGGCTATGACTACCTCATTGGCTCCCTGCACAATCTGTATATCGACGGAGAATACCGCAATTTCGACGGCATTCCGGAAAAGCACAAGGCAATGGTGGACGACTATTTCGGCGGTGACGGCCTTGCCTTTGCCAAGGAGTACTACCGGCAGCTTGCCAAGCTCCCGGACAAAGCCCCCATCGACATTATCGGCCACTATGACCTGATCACCCGATATCAGGACACCCAGCCCCTGTTCGATTGGAATGACAAAGCCTACCGCAATGCCGCCATCGAGGCCGCCGAGGCCTTGGCCGGCAGGGTGCCTTTGTTTGAACTGAACTGCGGCGCGGTGATCCGCGGCACCCGCACCACCCCCTACCCCCAGGATTTTATCATTAAGGAGCTGAAACGACTGGGCTTTGGCGTGGTCATCACCACCGACTGCCACCAAAAGCACCTGATGGATGCCTGGATGGAGGAGGGCAAGGAATTCTTGCGCAGCTGCGGCTACGAAGAGCGCCATATCCTCACCAAAGAGGGCTTCATCCCCGTACCCCTGTAAAATATTTTATAACCCTGTCTTGTGTTCAAGACAGGGTTATTTTTTATAGTTCGTATTTTCCGTAGGATTCCCGGATGTAGCTGCGTGGGGTTTGCCCCATCCTTCGTTTGAAAACAAAACTGAAGTAGCTTTGGGAAGAAAATCCGCATTCATAAGCGATTTTGGCAAGGGAGTGGTCGGTGGTTTGCAGCAGGTGGATGGCTTTTTTGATCCGCTGCTCCTCAATATAGCTGTGCAGGGTCTTGCCTGTGGCGGCCTTGAAGCTGTTGTGAAAATAAACCGGGCTTAAAGACATAGCCTTTGCCACAGTTTCCAGGGACAGATCCTCCGTGAGATGCTCGCCGATGTGCCGGATCGCCTTTTCGGCGATGGAATCCTGTCCAATGGCTTTGCCGGTGGGTTTGGCGGCAGAATCCTGAATCACCAGGTAGATCAGCTCCAGCAGCAGGCTCTGCACAAGAATTTCCTCCGTGGGGGAAAGGAAATTATAGTGCCTTATGAGCCGTGTAAAAAGTTTTTCGTAGGTTTCATACCGGGTTATGGGAAAGAAATCCTCTGTTTGCAGCAGCGCATTCCGCAGAACTCCCTCCGGTAGGATCATATGCACATAGTAGCATTTGAAGGGGAATTTGGTGTGCCGGAGCTGTCCCGGCTTGGCGGAGATGATCATATTGGGATGGATGGGGGTGGTGTTGGCATCGATATAGGAAGTACCACCGCCCTCCACAGGAAGCTCGATTTCAAACATGGTGGTCTTTCTGTTTTTGCTGATGGCAATGTTCTTGGCGGCGATCCGGGAATCGTAGATGCCGGCAGCCACAAGGTTCGGTAGTTCCATAATGCTCTCCAAAAGTAAGATTTCTAATAAATGCAGTAAAATATTTATATAAAGGAAGTAAGAAATATAATAGAATGATTTTAGAAAATTGTCAACGGGAGGGGTTGTATGAAAATCACCTGGTTGGGACAGGCGGGGCTTCTTTTGGAAAAGGGAGATTTTAAAATTATGATCGACCCTTATTTTTCCGACAGTGTTGCCAAGGTGAACCCCAAAAATTACCGGCGGGTGCCGATGCAGGAGGGATTTTGGGCGGTAAAGCCCGATGTGCTGATCTTTACCCACAATCATCTTGACCATTATGACCCGGCAACAGCGGAGAAGCTTCTCTCCGGTGGCAATATGCTGGTTTTAGCCCCCGGATCAGTGTGGGGAGAGGTGCGAAAACTGGGCGGCGATCACAATTATGTGCTGTTTAACCGCCATACTTCCTGGACGGAAAAGGGGATTCGGTTTACTGCCGTGAAAGCAGAACACAGCGACCCCACGCCCATAGGTGTGATCATCGACGATGGGGAGAGAAAATACTACATCACCGGTGACACCCTCTATAATGAGGAAATCTTCGCAGATATTCCCAAGGATATTTACGCCTTGTTTTTGCCCGTTAACGGCGCAGGCAACAATATGAACAAGGTCGATGCCGCCCGGTTTGCGCAGCGAATTGGCGCAAAAAAGGTAGTGCCGATCCACTTTGGAATGTTTGACGAGCTGACAGCCCGGGATTTTCCCTGCGAAAACAAGGTGATCCCGGAAGTTTATAAGGAGATTTTGCTATGAAAGTAACAGATGTGAAAACCTTTACGGTGGACTGCTTCCGTACAAACTGGGTGTTTGTGAAGGTTTATACCGACGAGGGGATCACCGGTGTGGGCGAAGCCACTTTGGAATATAAGGAAAAAGCACTGGTGGGTGCTGTGGAGCATATCAAGGAGTACCTGGTGGGCAAGAACCCCCTGGATATTGAAAAGCACTTCCACGATATTTACCGGGATGCCTACTGGCGGGGCGGCGCGGTGCTGATGAGCGCGCTGTCTGCGGTGGAAATGGCTTTGTGGGATATTTTGGGCAAGCATTTGGGCGTGCCTGTGTACCAGCTTTTGGGCGGCAAAGTCAACGAAAAGGTCCGCATCTATGTGAACGGCTGGTTTGCCGGCGCTAAAACACCCCAGGAATTTGGCGAGAAGGCGAAAATTGCCGTACAGCGGGGTGTGACCGCTATGAAATGGGATCCCTTCGGCAAAAATTATTTGGAAATTTCCAACAAAGACTTGGATACTGCCTTAGAGTGTGTGGCGGCAGTGCGGGATGCTGTGGGCAAGGATGTGGATTTGCTCATTGAGGGTCACGGCAGATTCAATGTGCCCACCGGCATCAAGATTGCAAAAGAGCTGGAGCAGTTTAAGCCTATGTTCTTTGAAGAGCCCACACCTCCGGACAATTTGGAAGCCTTGAAGGCTGTGCGGGACAAGTCCCCGGTGGCGATCTCTGCAGGCGAGCGGCTGTATACCTTGAAATCCTACAAAGACCTCTTTGAAATGCGGGCGGCAGATTATATCCAGCCGGATATTTCCCACGCCGGCGGCATTATGGAGCTGAAGAAGATCGCCGCTGTGGCGGAAGCCTACTATATTCCCTTTGCCCCCCACAACCCCTCCGGCCCTGTGGCCAATGCCGCGACCTTGCAGTTGGCGGCCTGCTGCCCCAATTTCTCCATTTTGGAGATCATGTACAGCGATGTGGAGTGGCGGAAGGATGTGACCGACGAAGCGCTTCAATATAAGGATGGCTACATTACCATTCCCGACAAGCCCGGTCTGGGTATTGAAATCAACGAGGAAGAATGTCTGAAGCACCCCTATGAAGTTCATACCCTGCGCCACTATACCGGCGCACTGACAGATATTCGGCCTGCCAAAACAGAATTTTATTTTTAAAGGAGATACCGCTATGAAAAAATTTGAAATCGAAAATCACGCACCCAGCTTTTTACCCGAGGACAGCCAGTGGAAGCTAATTTGGGCAGACGAATTTGACGGCACAGAGCTGGATCGCACCAAGTGGGATTTTCGTCTGCAATTTTGGGGCGAGCGATTTGATGCCTACACAGATCAGGGCGTTGTTGTAAAGGACGGCTGTGTGGAATTGCACCGCACGGAGCTTGACGGCAAATATGTTTCTCCCCAGCTGCAGACCGGCGCCAATTCTTTTGATCATTTGAGTGCAGAAAGAGGAAACAACCCTTGGGGCCAGGACGGCATATGGCCTTTAGAGCCGTTAAAAGAGCCAAAGTTTGTGCATCGGTTCGGTTATTATGAGTGCCGCTGCAAATTCCAAAAGGACCCGGAAACCATGTGGGCGGCTTTTTGGACCCAATCTCCTACCATCGGCGGGCGTTTTGAGCCGGAATGGTGCGGCGTGGAGTCCGATATTATGGAACACTTCCATAAAGGAAAAGCTTCCACGGGAAACATTATGGGTGGCTACGGCCAGCAGTACCAAAAGGATGGCAGAGTCAGATACGAGCTGAAAGAAACCGAAGGGGATTGGCACTATTTCGGCATGGACTGGAGACCTGACGGATATGTTTTCTACTGTGACGGGGAAGAGGTGTCCCGGTGCAATGCCCATGTTTCCCAGGTGCCCCAGTTTATTCTGCTCACAACAGAGGTGCAGGGCTACCGTTCCGTAAAGAGCGGAAAAATGAAAATGCACGGTGGCGACGGGGAAGCGGATACACCTCCCTTTGTTATCAAAGGTGACTTTGTAGACGATGCCTTTATTGTGGACTTTGTCAGAGTATTCGATCGGGTGGAGTAAAATGAAAAAAGCAGTACTTATCACCGGGGCGTGTATCAATACCGGTGTGGCTATCGTTGAAAAGTTCGCTGCCGAGGGCTGGAATGTGGTATTTACCGGCCGCAGCCCGGAAAAAGTGCAGGCAGCAGAAAAAGCCTACAAAGAGAAATTTCCCCATGTGGACATTTGGGGCTATGCCATCGACTCCCTCATCGACGAAAGAACCGTGGACGAGGAAGCGGTGGGAAAGCTGTTTGCAGATCTGGACACCAAGGGCTTTTTTGCGGAGACATTGGTGCTCAATGCCGCAGACCAGGGCCTGGAAATGGCGATTTTTGAGAATCCGCTGACGGATTTTATGCGGGTGATCAATATCAATATGGTTTGGAATTATTGCCTCTGCGAGCAGGCTGCCAAGCGTATGAAAGAGCAGGGCGGCGGCAATATTGTCTTTGTCAATTCCAACACCGCCTACCGGGCGATCCCCAACCGCATCGCCTACTCCGCCTCCAAGGGTGGGCAGCTTGGTATGATGCGGGCCTTGGCACTGGACCTGGGTAAGTACAATATCCGGGTCAATGCGGTGCTGCCGGGTATGATCCGTACCGACCGCTGGGAGAAAAATCCGGATTTCTACAAGGATGTCCCTTCCCGGTTCACCCCCTTGGGGGATGTGGCCGACGGCGCAGATGTGGCAGATGCGGTGTGGTACTTTGCCGCCCACGCCCGCAATACCACCGGTGCGGAGCTGACCGTGGACGGCGGCAATACGATCCAGCTTTATCCCATTATCCCATAATAAAAAGACCGCCAATGGCGGTCTTTTTTATTTCTTCTTGAAAATAATCAGCTTGGAGAGGAAGTAATTGCCCACCAGGACGGCAATTTGGGCGGCTACCTTTACCCATACGCCGGGGAAGTGCAGCCAGGTAACGAAGACCAGCAAAATACCCTCTTCCATCAGAAGGGTCAGCACCCGTCCGGAGAAAAAGCTGATCATTTCTGTCCAAAAGGCCTTGCCTTTGGTATGAGAGCAGAAGACCCAGGTGCGGTTGGTGGTATAGGCGGTGGCCACAGCCAGCACCCAGGAAATTACATTGGCGATCAGCGCGTCCATGCCCAGGAGGGTCTCGCAGACCACAAAAGAGCCGATTGACACCACTGTGGCCACGCCGCCAAAGAGAATGTACAAAAGGATCTCCTTGTACTTGGCGTATAGCTTATAGAACCGCCGCAGACCGGGCAGGCTCATGATTCTATCGAAAATATCCATTACTCAAAATCCCGTTTCAGCATCTTATCCGTATCCAGCCGCACGATATACCGGGGGCGCTGCTTGACCTCCTGGTAAATGGCGCCGATGTAGGTGCCCAAAATGCCAAGGCCCAGCAAAATGCCGCCGCCCAGGAACAAAAGCAGCAGGATAACTGTGGTAAAGCCCTCTAAGGCCTTGCCGCTGAACCATTTCACCAAGGTCTGAATACCCACGACCAGGCCGATGAGAATGGAAAGTCCGCCCATATAGCCCACCATAGCCAGGGGCTTGGTGCTGAAAGAGACGATGTTGGAAACAGCATATTTTGCCAGGTTAAAGAAGGACCATTTGGTGGTGCCGAAGGCCCGTTCCTGGACATCATAGCCCACCTGGCAGCTTTTGAAGCCCACCCAAAAAGACATAGCCCGGAAGAAAGTCTTCCGTTCGGGCATATCCAGCAGGACCTGGATCACGGATTTGTCCAGCAGCTTAAAATCGCTGGTGTTTTCCATCTCCGTGCCGGTGAGGGAGGACAGCAGCTTATAGAAAGTACCGGCGAACATCTTGTGGAACACCGATTCCTTGCCCCGGGTGTTCTTCACGCCCTCCACAATATCGTAGCCCTCTTCCCACAGCTTGTACATTTCTACGATGGTCTGAGGGGGGTGCTGCAGGTCGCAGTCCATCACCACGGCGCAGCCGCCCTTGATGGCGGAAAGACCGGCAAAAATAGCCGCTTCCTTGCCAAAATTCCGGCTGAATTCCAAACCGCGGATATGGCTGTCATTTTCTGCCAAAGCCAAAACCTTGGCAAAGGTCTGATCCTTGGAGCCGTCGCTGACAAACACCAGCTCATAGGGAATATGGGCCTCCCGCATAATGGCGCTTACCACACCGGCGGTGTTTTCAATATTTTCTTCCTCGTTAAAGGCGGGGATTACAATAGAAAGGGTTCTGTTTTTCATCTTTTGTCTCCTTTTCGGGGGATCTATCTTATTATGATACCAGTATTTCATAAAAAATGCAAGTTGCAAAGGGTAAAAAGGTTATTCTTTAAGAATTTAGGGTATATTTCAAAAAACAGTTGCAAAAATGCGGCTTCCGTGCTATAATTCCTCCGTGATATTGGGATGTCGCCAAGCGGTAAGGCACCAGACTTTGACTCTGGCATTCGTAGGTTCAAATCCTGCCATCCCAGCCAAAAATCCGAAAGCTTCGGCTTTCGGATTTTGCTTTTTTGGCCAAAACTGGCAAAAGCTTGCTTTTTCAGGGAAAAAGTGATACAATACCCCAAAGTTTCGGCAGAAAGGCTGGAGAATATTATGCCGTTTACAACGCAAATTTTTACATTCGGATTTTTTCCTGTGTGTATGATTTTATATTATTTGGCGGTGCTTTTGGAGAAGATCCCACTGCTGAAAAAGTGCAGACTGACCGATTTGGCCCTCATTGGTATCAGCTGCGGCTTTTATATGTGGGCCTGCATTGACGATATTGTCGGCTTTGCTGCCTACATCGTGCTGGTATACCTGCTGGGCCTGGCCATTCAGAACATCCGGAAGAAGAATTTCTTCCTGATCGCCCAGGATACAGAAAATAATCAGAAAAATTCTCCCTGGCGCTGCCGGTTTTGTTCCTGGGCGTTGCTGCGATTGTGGGTCTGCTGATCCATTTCAAGTATACCGGCTTGCTGGCTGATCTTTGGAATTTGCTTGCCAAGGATAACCTTTCCGGAAAGTCGGTTATTGCGCCCCTGGGCATTTCTTTTATTACATTTTCTGCCATTTCCTATTTGGCGGACATCTATATGGGCAAGGCGGCTGCCGGCAATCTCATTGACTGCGCCCTGTATATGACCTTCTTCCCCAAGGTGGTGTCCGGCCCCATTGTGTTGTGGCGGGATTTCTGCACGCAGACCCGGGATCGGGAGATCGATCTGACCCATATTTCTGACGGCGTCAGCCGGATCATGATCGGCTTTGCCAAGAAGCTGATTTTGGCAGATACCTTTGGTGCCTGCATCGCCAAGGCCACCGTGGTGGATGTGCCCACGGCCTGGCTGGTTGCGCTGCTGTATATGCTGCAGATCTATTACGATTTCTCCGGCTATTCCGATATTGCCATCGGCCTTTCCGGTATGCTGGGTTTCTCCGTGAAAGAGAATTTCAATTTCCCCTATCTGTCCTGCTCTATTACGGAGTTTTGGAGACGGTGGCATATCTCCCTGGGCACCTGGTTCCGGGAATATGTCTATTTCCCTCTGGGCGGCAGCAGACGGGGCGCAAAGCGGGCGATTATCAATGTGGCCATCGTGTTCTTCCTTACGGGTGTTTGGCACGGCGCCGGCTGGACCTATATGCTGTGGGGTATGATAAACGGTGTATGCAATATCATTGAAAAGCTGATCGCCAAGAAGACCTGGTATGAAAAGACCCCCAAGTTCCTCAAATGGGCTGCGACCATGGTCGTGACCTTCTTCTGCTGGGAGCTGTTCCGGTTTGCTGATTTCTCAGCTTGCCTGGAGTGGCTCAAGACCATGTTCGGCCTGGTTACCTTCCCGTCCATTCCCTATAATTGGCAGTATTATCTGGATGCCCGTATGATTACGCTGGTGGCTGTGGCGATTTTGGGTGCGACTGTATTTGGCCTGCCCAAGGTGCAGAGCGCTTATAAATGGTTTACCCAGCGGACCTGGGGCTATTTGATACATCAGATTCTGCTTGTTGCGCTGTTTGTGATTGCGATCCTGTTTATGATCAACTCCACCTACAGCCCGTTCATTTATTTCCAGTATTAAGGAGGGCGACAGGATGAAATTGCTTAGAATCATAACAGTTTTGCTGGTTGCTGCGGTGATTGCCGTGCCTCTGTGCTTCTTTAATACCACCCCGGATGCCATCTCCGAGATTGACAACCGGAAATTGACCGGAGATCCCTTTAAAATGACCGGTGATCTGACCGTCAATCTGGAAAAATATGTAAATGACCGTATTGGCTTGCGGGATCAGGCAATCACCGCCTATACGATCCTCAATGACAGACTGTTCGGCAAAATGGTCCACCCCTCCTACAGCTACGGTAAGGACGGGTATGTATTCGGCGCAGGCTTGTACACGGATGTGAAGTTCGAGGAATTCCATGTGGTCTTTGCCGATATGGTGGCGGATATTCAGAAGTACTGCGAACAAAGGAATGTTCCCTTCGTGTTTGCGTTCAATCCTGCTAAGCCTGCCATCTATCCCGAGAAGGTTGCCGACGGGGTAAATTACAACCGGGACTGGGTTGAACCCTTTCTTGCGGAGCTGGACAAGCGGGGCATCAACTATGTGGATAACACCGCAACTCTGGCAGCCTTAAAAGAGCAGGGCGTTCAGACCTTCAATCATAAGTATGATGCCAACCACTGGAATGACCTGGGTGCTTTTTACGGCACACAGGCCATGCTGAAAAAGCTCAGCGAGCAGTGTGAAAATATCCATGTGAACCAGTTGGAAGAGTTTAATGTGGGTGAAAAATTGGAGGAATCTCTGCAGATATCCAAATTCCCCATTCATGAAAATGTTCCTGCGCTGAGCCTGCAGGTTCCCGTAACTTATCAGAATCAAGAATATCCGTCGGAATTGAAGCTGCACCCTTCCTATCGTGGCTTTGGCTATGTGGTAAACAGTGCTGACCAGGTGAAGGATACGCCCAAAACGCTTGTTTTTCAGGGTAGCTATATGAATACGTATGGCGGCAAGTATATGCAGAATGCGTTTCGGGAATATATCTTTGTGCACGATTATCAGAATGTAATTGATTTTCCCTATTATTTTAATATTTTCCAGCCGGAGTGCGTGATTTTTGAGGTGGCGGAGTACACGCTGAACGATCTGTATTTCAGCTACGAAAATATGCGCAAGATCAACTATAACCCTGCCCTGTCCACGGTAAGCGAAACGACGCAAATTGCGGTGGAGAACGAGAATATCACCGTAGAAAAAGGCAATACTTTAACTACAATTACCTGGAATACTGAGCAGACCTATGCATATGTCTGGATGGGATTGGATAACACCTACGATATGCAAAAGGTGGCGGGTGGATACCAGGTAACGGTAGAAAATACCCGCTATGAGGCGGCTAAAGACAGTTTGGGGATCACCGTCTATACAGGCTGAGTTTGGAAAACGGGTTTTCAGCACCCCTGTCTGAACAGGGGTGCTGAACGTGTAAAAAGCCAGCTTTACAAAAGCTGGTTTGCGCTATTGACTTTTGGGCATGATTGTGATAGAATGCATAAATGGATTTGACCCGCTAGCTCAGTTGGCAGAGCAACTGCCTTTTAAGCAGTGGGTCCGGAGTTCGAATCTCCGGCGGGTCACCAAAAATAGCAGATACCTTTTGGGTATCTGCTATTTTTATTTAGATAACGCCGGAGATTCGAAAGACTAAATGCAACGCGGATGAGCGTTGCCGCCGCCAGCTGGATGGCGGCGAACCTTTCTTTTCGCCCAAGGCGAAAAAGCAAAGAATCGACCGCGGGGGAACGAGGGGAGCGCTGCCGGGGGCAGATGAAGCGACCCGAGTGAGTGGCCGCGGTCGACAGATGCCAAGGAGCACCGTCGACGCAGGCAGATGTCGGGAACCGCAACAGGAACACAAAAAAGACGCGCAAATACGAACCCTGCACATTGTGAGGAATATATTCGCGTTCGAAGTAACAATAACCCCTGAGGCTTAAAAACCTCAGGGGTTATTACTTTGTTCATCTGAGTTTTTCCAATGCCTCAAAAGCAGCATCGATTGCTTTTTCCCGGGTAGGGTAAACTTCGGGACAGAATTGGTTGTCCAAGGAATACTTCCAGTTGTTATAATTTTTGTTGTAATACAGCACCACAAGATGGTCCTTGATTTTTAAGTAACTGTTGGCATTCTTGGAAGTCTTCCAGTGCCGGTTTTTGAAGTTTTCTCTCCGAGCCTCTTTGCTCTTGAAATCCTGTTCCCGCTTCTTGGCCTGTTCGATGTTGCCCTCCATTTTACCGGCGCAGATACAACCTACCCCCAAACTGCGGAAGTTGGGATGGATCATATGGTGGACATAGCGAATGATTTGATGCCCGCACATTTCGCAGACACCTACAGGCTCACCCAAATCGGTAATACCGGTGCAGACCCAGCCGGTTTTGGGCACATCGTCCCGCTTCCAGAGATTGTCGTAATCCTCCAAATTGGGCTGCTGCGGCTTATTGGCTGGCGGCTTTTCCTCTGTTACAGTCTGACCGGATTCCGACCTCTGCAAATTGAGTGTGTCCATTTCCTCGTAACCTTCCAAAGGGTCAGTGGCAGGTACTTTTTCCTGCTGCGGTTGCTCTTTAATGAAGGGCTCCTCTGCCGATTGCACCGGCTCTTCAGTGGGGATTTCTGCCTTTTCCTCTTGCGCCTGCGCCGGTTCTTCTGTGGGGATCTCCGGCTTTTTCTCTGCCGGCTGTGGCAATTCTGCAGATTTTTCCGGTACAGGTATTTGCGGCAATGTGCGGGGCTTGTTGAAGAAATCAACGGAAATTTCCCGCTCACTTGCCAGCTTGTCAAATTTTATCCGGTAGCTGTTATTGTTTCGGCCGAAGCCAAGAATCTCCCCCTCACCAAATGCCGGGTGGGTCACTCTTGTGCCTGCGGTCTTGGGTGGCGTAATCACCGGCTCATCGTACAGTTGGGCTGCATAACGATCAGCATTGTACTGCAGTTCCTTGGAAATGGTGCCCACACGGATGTAGTTCTCCTCGCCGATCTCCTTCAAGAATCGTGAGGGTAGCTTCTGCTTGCCGTTTTGGGTAAATCCCTCACTATCCAGCAAGAACAGCCGCTTTTCTGCCCGGGTGATAGCCACATAGCACAGCCTGCGTTCTTCTTCCAGACCCATCTTCTTCCGTTCCTCGATGGTCTTGGCAGAGGGAAACACGCCTTCCGAGAAACCGATAACAAATACATAAGGAAACTCCAAACCCTTTGCCGCGTGAATGGTCATCAGCTTCACCATATCGCAGGCTTCCTCGCTGTCATCCTCCGATTGCAGGGAGATTTGGTTGATAAACTCTTTCAGGGATACTTTTTCTCCAAAATTGTTCTCATACTCGGAGGCGATTCGCTTAAATTCCGACAGATTTTCAAACCGCTCCATATCTCCCAGTTCCCGGATATACTTCTCATAGCCGCTGTCTGTGCAGATCCGCTCCACGCACTCGGAAAGAGGAATGGTTTGGTGCAGCTCCCGTACCTGGTTGATTACATCCACAAACCCTTGGACACCGCTTCCCTTAAAGGTGGGATCGTCCAAATTGTCCTGCAGGGTTTGGAATAAAGATTCGCCTTCTTTTTGCAGTGCCAGAAGTTTTTGCAGCTTGACCCTGCCAAATTTGCGAAGAGGCTTATTGACGATGCGTTTGAAAGAAATATCGTCGTCAAATGCTATCAATCGCAAATATGCCATTACATCCTGGATCTCCATACGCTGATAGAATTTCACACCGCCGAAAATCTCGTAAGGAACGCCGTTCTCTGTGAACTTCTTTTCAATGACCCGGGAAAGGAATCCGGAACGGTACAAAACGGCAAAATCCGCGTAATTGCACCCGGTCTCCTTGCGGATTTGGTGGATACCCGCAATGATCTGATCCGCTTCCGCAAACTCATTCTTCTCGTGGTAGTGGTATACCGGCACACCGTCACCACTTTTGGTAAACAGGTCTTTTTTCAGCCGGAATACGTTCTTCTCAATGAGCGTGTTGGCACAACGCAGAATCTGCGGTGTGGAGCGGTAATTCTGATTCAGAATGACTGTTCTGGTCGGGATATGGGTTTTATCGAAATCCACCAACAGCTTTACATCAGAGCCACGCCATTCGTAGATATTCTGGTCCGGGTCGCCCACGATCATCAGATTCTTGTGCTTTTCCGAGAGCCTGTCCACCAGCTCCATTTCCGTGTTGGAGCTATCCTGAAACTCGTCCACCTGGATATAGTTCAGCCGGTCCTGCCACTTCTCCAAAACCTCCGGGCAGCGGCTGAAAATATCCAGTACGAAGTACAACAGGTCGTTAAAATCCATTGCGTATATCTGCTTCTGCTTTTGCAGGAATTCCTCGATGATCTGATCGTCCACGGTGGCAATTTTCGGCACGATCTGACAATAATCGGTGCAGCACATTTTCGCCACATAATCCCGATGCCTTGCTTTGAAGAACGCGATCTGCTTGATGATCTTCTCAAAGCTGGCGTGATCCAGTTTCAGCTCAAATTTCTGATAGATATCCCCTAAGATGGCCTTCTGCTGGGCGTTGTCGATGATCTGGAACTCCTTGGGATAGAAGATCTTTTCAATATCCTCCCGGAGCACCCGGACGCAGAAGCCGTGGTATGTGCAAATTAAGGATGTATCATACTCCTGGCCAATCAGACTGCGAATACGGCGCTTCATTTCTCCGGCGGCCTTGTTGGTAAAGGTCACGCAGAGAATGTTAGCAGAATTGATGCCGTACTCCTTCACAAGATAAGCATAACGGCTCACCAGCAACTTGGTCTTGCCGCTGCCTGCGCCGGCAATCACCCGGAGATACCCCTCCGTGGCTGTCACAGCTTCCAATTGTTTTTCATTTAATGCGGATAAATAATCCATATTCCATCACCCCAGGATATACGATAGCATTTTATATGTCCAAAAAAACGGGCATAATTAGGGGTGCGTGCAAAAAAGCACTTGCGTATACGCAAGTGCTTTTTGTTTTTAGTTTTCGCCCTCGCACCAGAAAACCTTGCGGCAATCGGTGCAGCCTTCCCGGGTCTTCATTTGCAGCTCCTGGGTCTTGGTGGTGACGGTGGTGCAGGGGGCAACGGATTTGGTGATAAAGGCGTTTGCGCCAATGACCGAGCCCTGACCGATGACCGTCTCGCCGCCCAGCACGGAAGTACCGGCATAGATGGTGACATTGTCCTCGATGGTGGGGTGGCGGCGCTTGCCCCGCAAGCTTTGACCGCCCCGGGTGGACAGCGCGCCTAAGGTCACGCCCTGGTAGATCTTCACATTGTCGCCGATGACGGTGGTCTCGCCGATAACGATGCCTGTGCCGTGGTCAATGAAGAAGTATTTGCCCACGGTTGCGCCGGGGTGAATATCGATACCGGTGACGCTGTGGGCGTGTTCGGTCATGATCCGGGGCAGCATAGGCACTTTCAGAAGATACAATTCGTGCGCCAAGCGATATACAGTGATGGCAAACAGGCCGGGATAGGCGAAAATGATCTCCGCCATGCCGGTGGCTGCTGGGTCGCCGTCATAAGAGGCCTGCAGGTCGGTCTGCACCATGGCCCGGATCTGGGGAATTCTCCGGAAGAACTCCAGGCAAACCTCCTGGGCGTGGGTTTCAGCGGTTTCCATGTCCTCGCCGTAGTCGGCAAACACCAAAGCCATCTGCCTGTTTAAGTTGTACATCACATCCTCAATGAGCATGGAGAGGTTGTGCTTTGCGTTGTAGGTGCGGTAATTTTTATCCTTAAAATAGCCGGGGAACACGATTCTGCGGAGCTTTTCAATGATGTCGATGACCACGTCCTTGTCCGGCTGCCGTAGCTGCTCGATCTTGTCGATGTCCCGGTTTCCCTTGTAGTCCTGCAAAATGGCATCCACTACGGATTCGATTTTCTCTTCATAGGTATGCATACAAAAAATCCCCCTTTTTCCATATCTTTATACCATAGCCCGGGGGCGGTTGTCAATGTTCCTATTGACAAGAAAAGTTTCCAAAGGGTATAATTTAAGAAAGATGAACGGAGGATTTTCTATGGCTGTTTATACATCTGCCAGCCAGCTGGTGGGCAACACCCCCCTGTTGGAGCTGACAGGGATTCAGAAAAAGCTGGGTCTTTCTGCCAGGGTGCTGGCGAAGTTGGAATATTTCAATCCTGCCGGGTCTGCCAAGGACCGGGTTGCCCTTTCTATGATCGAAGATGCGGAGGAAAAGGGGCTGCTGAAGCCCGGCTCTGTGATTATCGAGCCAACCTCCGGCAATACGGGCATTGGCCTTGCCTCCGTGGCGGCCACCCGGGGCTACCGGACGATCATTGTCATGCCCGACTCCATGAGCATCGAGCGGCAAAAGCTGATGACCGCCTACGGCGCAGAGCTGGTGCTGACTCCCGGCAAGCTGGGTATGTCCGGTGCGATTGCAAAGGCAGAGGAGTTGGCAAAGGAATTGCCAAACAGCTTTATTCCCGATCAGTTTGGCAATCCGGCAAATGCAAAAGCCCACTATAAGACCACCGGCCCGGAGATTTGGAAAGATACCGAGGGGAGCGTAGACTTTTTTGTAGCCGGTGTGGGTACCGGCGGCACGGTCACCGGCACAGGAGAATTCTTGAAAGAGAAAAATCCTGCAGTGCAGGTGATTGCGGTAGAGCCGGCTGCATCGCCCCTGCTGTCTGGCGGACAGGCCGGCCCTCACGGCCTGCAGGGCATCGGCGCAAACTTTGTTCCCAAGGTGCTGAACACCAAGATTTACGACAAGGTTATGCCCGTCACCGAGGAGCAGGCCTATGAAGCTGCCCGGCTGCTTGGCAGGACAGAGGGCGTTTTGGTGGGCATTTCCTCCGGTGCGGCGCTGCACGCCGCTTTGGAAGTGGCAAAGGAAAATCCCGGCAAGACCGTGGTGGTTTTACTGCCGGACACCGGGGACAGATACCTGTCCACACCTCTTTTCTAAGGAGAGAACTATGATTCGTATTGGTATTTTGGGCTACGGCAATTTGGGCCGTGGTGTAGAACTGGCAATCGGCCAAAACCCGGATATGGTGCTTGCGGGCATTTTTACCCGCCGCAATCCTGCCACGGTTGCAACAGAGGGTGGCAGCGTATACTCTGTGGATACCCTTTTGGAAAAGAAAAATGATATCGATGTGCTGATCCTCTGCGGCGGCAGCGCTACGGACCTGCCGGAGCAAAGTCCCGCCTGGGCCAAGCACTTCCATATCGTGGACAGCTTTGACAATCACAGCCGCATTCCCGAGCATTTTGCTGCCTGTGATGCCGCCGCTAAGGAAAGCTCCCACACAGCGCTGATCAGCGCCGGTTGGGATCCGGGGTGCTTCAGCCTCCAGCGGCTGCTGGGAGAATGCGTTTTGCCCCAGGGGCAGACCTATACATTCTGGGGCAAGGGCATCAGCCAGGGCCACTCCGATGCCATTCGCCGCATCAAGGGTGTGCAGGATGCCCGGCAGTACACCATTCCTTTGGAGGAAGCCTTAAAGCGGGTGCGTTCCGGAGAAAATCCGGACTTGACCACCCGGGAAAAGCACCTGCGGGAGTGCTTTGTGGTGGCAAAGCCCGGGGAAGACTTGGCACGCATTGAAAAGGAAATCAAGGAAATGCCCGCCTATTTTGCTGACTACGACACAATCGTACATTTTATTTCCCAGGAAGAATTACTGGCAAACCACAGCGGTATGCCCCACGGCGGTTTTGTCATCCGTACCGGCGCAACCGGTGACGAAAGTAACCAGCGGATCGAGTATGCCTTGGAGCTGGAGTCCAACCCGGCCTTTACCGGCAGTGTGCTGGTTGCCTGCGCCCGGGCGGTGTGGCGCCTGGCAGCAGAAGAAAAATTCGGCGCAAAGACTATTCTGGACATTCCGCCTGCATACCTTTCTGCAAAATCTTCTGAAGAATTGCGGAAAACATTGTTATAAAAAATATCCCGGTATCTTACGATACCGGGATAAAATTTTAATCTTCAATGCGCTGGATGCTTGCACCTAAGGAGGTCATCTTCTCTGCCAGGTGTTCGTAGCCACGCTCCACGAAGCTTATATTCTTGATAACCGTTGCCCCCTCGGCAACCAGGCCGGCAATGACCAGCGCCGCGCCTGCCCGCAGGTCGTGGGCTCTCACAACTGCGCCGGTTAGCTTTTCCCGGCCGCTGATAATGGCGGTCTTGCCGCTGATGAGGATATCTGCGCCCATCATAGCCAGCTCTGTGCAGTAGCCAAAGAAACGGGTCTCATACACGTTTTCGGTGAGATTGCTTACGCCCTTGGCAATGCTCATACACACACAGATCTGAGCCTGCATATCCGTGGGGAAGCCGGGGTAGGGACGGGTTTTCACATTGGTGGCGCTCAGCCGCCCGTCGGACATAACCCGGATGGAATCGTCATAGTGGATGCAGGTGACACCCATCTCCTCCAACTTGGAGGTGACGCATTCCATATGCTTGGGGATCACGTTCTGCACCAGCACATTACCGCCGGTGGCGGCAACAGCGGCCAAATATGTACCGGCTTCGATCTGGTCGGGGATGATGGCATAAGTACCGCCCTCCAACTTTTCCACGCCGGTGATCTTCACCGTATCTGTACCGGCACCGGAGATATGGGCGCCCATGGTGTTAAGGAAGTTGGCTAAGTCCACGATGTGGGGCTCTTTGGCGGCATTCTCAATGATGGTTCTGCCGGGAAGCAGGCAGGCAGCCAACATAATATTGACAGTTGCGCCCACGCTGACCACATCCAAGCTCACCCGACCGCCCTTCAGACCGTTGGGACCGGGCTTCAGATGGACATAGTCCTCGGTCTGCTGGACCTTTGCGCCCAAAGCCCGGAAGCCTTTGATGTGCTGGTCGATGGGACGGGCGGCGAAATTACAGCCGCCGGGAAGAGCTACGCTTGCCTCGTGGAATCGGCTGAGGAGTGCGCCCATCAAATAGTAGCTGGCCCGCATCTTCCGCACCAGTTCCGGATTGGGGTGGGTACTTTGCACATTGGTGCAGTCCAAAATCACGGTGCTGGGCTCTTCGTAAGTGATCTCAGCGCCCAGATCCGCCAAAATATCAAGAAGCGTCCGTACATCGGAGATGTCCGGAACATTTTCAACCCGGCATTTGCCGGAAACCAGCAAGGCTGCCGGTAGGATCGCTACGGCAGCATTTTTACCGCCGCTGATGGTTACCGTGCCTTCCAGCCGGCGACCACCGTTAATGACGTATTTCGCCAAGGGTTTCACTCCTTGCAACAATCAATTTCATACGATGTCAGTATAACACAGTTTCGTTATTATGTAAAGCAAAAATTTCGGCCATTTTATCGGCGCAAACCCTTGGGATAGTGATTTTTCAGCACTTTTCCGTCTGCTTTGCCCCAACCGATGGCAAAATTTCCGGCTTTTACCAAGGTCCAGCCCCGGCTTTCACAGGGGAGGGTCTCACCCCGCATATAGGCTGCCATTTGGGGGCTTTCCGGGTCTAAAGAGATGGAGCTTTCCGCATCTTTCAGCCACAGAGCCAGCGCGTGGGCCGGCTCAAACCGGTCCTTTTTTAATTCGCCTAATTCAAGGCCCGGGCGCAGAACCTTTACGCCCTTGATTTCCGGCATTTCTGACCGGGCCCAGAACAAACTCTGGCCAAAAATGATGGCTTTGCCGTTAGGCAGAGAGATCCCCAAGTCCTTGGCAAAAGCGCTCCACTCCTTGGGGAGCTTTTCGCCCTTTTCGGCAGAAATGTCTGTTTCCTCGCCGCCCGTTTTCCGGAGGACAGCCACAAAATGCCCTTCTCCCAACAGTTTATGCGGCCAAAGCCGGAACATGCCTGTATTTACCTTGGTAAACCAAGGGGCATCTACATTTTCCAAGGTGAATTCCGGGTGGTTTTGGAGAAAATTTTCAATAGCCTGCTCGTTTTCCTCCGGGGCAAAGGTGCAGGTGGAGTACACCAGCCGTCCCCCGGGGGCGACCAAAGCCGCGCCGGATTGGAGGATCTCCCCTTGCCGCCGGGCGCACATTTCCACCGTTTCCTGGCTCCAATCGGTGACAGCCGCCTCCTCCTTGCGGAACATACCCTCGCCGGAGCAGGGGGCATCAATGAGAACCCGGTCAAAAAAGCCCGGGTATTTTTCCGCCAGCCGGGCGGGATGCTCGTTGGTAACCAGTGCGTTGGCAACGCCCATTCTTTCTATGTTGCGGCTGAGTATTTTCGCCCGCTTGGGGTTAATTTCGTTGCAAAGCAAGAAACCTTCGCCTGCCATTTTGCCGGCGATTTGGGTGGTCTTGCCGCCGGGGGCGGCGCACAGGTCGCAGACCCGCTCCCCCGGTTGGGGGTCTAACAGGGCAACTGCCGACATGGCGCTGGCCTCCTGCAAATAGTATACGCCGGCCTCGTGATAGGGGTGCAGACCGGGCCGGACCTCCGGGTCATAATAAAAGCCCTGTGCTTCCCAGGGTACACTTTCACCCACAAAGGGCAGGTTGGGCGCGTCGCCTTTTAGGGGGTTAAAACGCAAAGCCACCGCCCGGGGCCGCTCCAGGCTCTCCAAAAACGCCGGGTATTCTTCCCCCAGCTGGTTTTTTACTCTGTCCAAAAATTCCTGCGGTAACATAGCGCACCCCCTTTTGTTCTGTTTTTAGTATAACACACGCAGATGAAATTTCCAACAACAATTATGCATTCTGCATTCTGCATTACGCATTAAAAAAGACCCTCCGAAGAGGGCCTTTTTTGTTCTTAGTACATTCCGCCGCCCTGGGCTGCAGCGGCTGCCATTGCAGCGGCATCTGCCTCGGGATTGGGCTTGTCGGCGACCAAGCTTTCAGTGGTCAGCACGCAAGCGGCGATGGATGCGGCATTCTCCAGGGAGGAGCGGGTCACCTTGGTGGGATCCACGATGCCGTTCTCGATCATATCCATATAGGTTTCGGTGTAAGCATTGTAGCCGTAGCCGACCTTCTTGGAGTTCTTGATCTTCTCGAAGACCACGCTGCCGTCCACACCGGCGTTCTCAGCGATCTGACGAACAGGTGCCTGCAGAGCAGTGGCGATGATCTTAGCGCCGGTCTTCTCGTCGCCGGTGAGCTTTGCGATCAGCTTCTCAACAGCTGCGATGGCATTGACCTGAGCAGTACCGCCGCCGGCCACGATGCCCTCTTCCACAGCAGCGCGGGTTGCGTTCAGAGCATCCTCAACACGCAGCTTCTTTTCCTTCATAGCAACCTCGGTCTGTGCGCCGACCTTGATAACGGCAACACCGCCGGAGAGCTTTGCCAGACGCTCCTGGAGCTTTTCCTTGTCGTACTCGGAAGTGGTGGTAGCGATGGAAGCGCGGATCTGCTGGGCGCGGGCTGCGATGTCCTCAGCCTTGCCGTCGCCGTCCACGATGGTGGTGGTGTCCTTGGTGACGACCAGCTGACGGCAGTGACCCAGGTCGGTCATCTGAGCCTCGGTCAGCTCCATATTCAGCTGGCTGGAGATCACAGTACCGCCGGTGAGGATAGCGATATCCTGCAGCATTTCCTTGCGGCGGTCGCCAAAGCCGGGAGCCTTGACGCAGACCACATTGAAGTTGCCCCGCAGACGGTTCACCAGCAGAGTTGCCAAAGCATCGCCCTCTACATCCTCAGCAATGATCATCAGCTTCTTGCCGGACTTGACAACGGGCTCCAGAATGGGCAGGATCTCTTGAATGGAGGTGATCTTCTTATCGGTGATCAGCAGGTAAGCATCGTCCAGGACAGCTTCCATCTTGTCGGTGTCGGTGACCATGTAGGGGGAGATGTAGCCCCGGTCAAACTGCATACCTTCCACAACATCCAGGCCGGTCTCAGCGGTCTTGCTCTCTTCAATGGTGATAACACCCTCGGTGCCGACCTTCTCCATAGCCTCGGCGATCAGTGCGCCGATGGACTCGTCGCCGGAGGAAACAGTACCGACACGGGCGATATCGTCAGAGCCCTTCACGGGAACGGAGTGCTCCTTGATGGCGGCAACAGCAGCCTCAACAGCCTTCTCGATGCCCTTGCGCATAACCATGGGGTTCGCGCCTGCGGACAGGTTCTTCAGACCCTCACGGGTGATGGCCTGTGCCAGCACGGTAGCGGTGGTGGTGCCGTCACCGGCAACATCGTTGGTCTTGGTAGCCACTTCGCGGATGAGCTGTGCGCCCATATTTTCAAAGGGGTCTTCCAGCTCCACTTCCTTGGCGATGGTCACGCCGTCGTTGGTGATCTGGGGTGCGCCGAACTTTCTGCCCAGCACAACATTGCGGCCCTTGGGGCCGATGGTTACCTTAACGGTATCAGCCAGCTGGTCGATACCGGACTGCAGCTTCTTACGGGCGTCTTCGCCGTAAACGATCAATTTTGCCATTTTATTTGCCTCCTAAAATCAGTCAGTTACGATTGCCAAGACATCGTCCTGCTTTACGAACTTGTAGTCAACATTGTCCAGCTTGATGTCGTTGCCAACAAAGTTGCCAACGATGACCTTGTCGCCGGCCTTCACGGTCATGGTCACATCCTTGGTGCCGGGGCCAACGGAAACGACTTCAAAGAAGCCGGGCTTTTCCTTGGTGGTGGTCGCCAGAATGATGCCGGATGCGGTGGTTTCCTGGGCCTCAGCGGCCTTGAGCAGAATGTTGTCTGCCATAGGTTTCAGTTTCATAATCTTTGCCTCCATTTGGTATTTAGATTGCAGGAATGCTGCATTTATCTACGGTTTTGAGGTTTAGCACTCTTGGCTTTTGAGTGCTAACGACAGTATAATAGCAGATGAGAAATGAAAATGCAAGAGGTATTTGCGGAAAATCTATGAAAATTTTGTAAAACTTACAATTGATCCAAATTCAGCCGGAAGGGCTCTAAGCAATTTTCGATAAACCAGCTTAGCTCCGGGCGGTCCATTGCCTGCATAGACTCCATCGTGGCGCTTTCTGCGGAGTCAAACTCCGTGTTGCCGGCTTTCTGCTCCTCCACACATTTAATATAGGCAGAGAGCTTGTCGGCAGCCTTAACGATGGTTGCGATCTCCTTGTCATCTTCTAAGATGAGGCCCCAGTAGCAGTCCACCAGTTCCTGGGGTACCATCTTCAAAAGCCGTTCCCCGGCGATCCGCTCCACCTGCTTGTAAGCATCCTTGATGTCCGGGTTATAATACTTGATGGGCGTGGGCATATCCCCGGTGAGAATTTCTGTGGCATCGTGATAGAGGGCAGCCACAGCGCACCGGTCCGGGTCCGGACAGGGCAGCTTCAAAATATCCCGGCGAATGAGCGCCAAGGCATGGGCAAGCACAGCCACCTGGTGGCTGTGCTCCTGGATATTTTCAGAAAAAGTGTTGCGCATCAGACCCCAGCGGGTGATGTAGCGCATACGGCCCAGCAGGGCATAAAATTCGTTAGCCATTTTCAATCAGTTCCTTTAAGGTTTTTGCCAAATCCCTGGGGTCACGGCAGAGATGCTCCGCGCCGTTCTCCACCAAATACTCCTTGTCCCGGAAGCCCCAAAGCACAGTTAAACAGGGCATACCGGCATTCTTCGCGGTGAACACATCCACCTCGCTGTCGCCCACATACACGCACTTCTCCACCCCAATGGCGGCCATACCCTTGTAGACCATATCCGGGGCAGGCTTGCGGGGGCAATCAGCGGTTTCGCCCAAGGCATAGATGTCCTCGCCAAAGTACTCCTTGCACATGGGCTTGACGGCCCGGTCCGGTTTGTTGGAAACAATGGCGATGGGGTAGTCTTTGCCCAGTTCGGCAAGGGCCTCTAAAATGCCCTCGTAGGGGGCTGTCTTGATGCGATTGTGGGTGTCATACCAATCCTGATAAGCAGCCAAAGCTTCATCCAGGTCGGGGTCGTCAGCCTTGCCGGGCAGAGCCTGGCGGATGAGATTCCGCGCGCCTGTGCCTAAGTAGCTGCGGATCTCCTGCTTGGTGCGGGTGGGGCAGCCGAAGGCTTCCAATGTATGGTTGACCGAGTCGGTCAAGTCCTGCAAAGTGTCCAGCAGTGTGCCGTCCAAATCAAATAAAATACCTGTTTTCATAGTGCCTCACTTGTTTTTCAGTACCCGGATGTCATTTCCCACAAAGGGCAAAAGCTGGAAGCTGCCCTCCAAGCGGGATGCGATCTGAGGGGAGTACCGGGCTCTTACCTCGTCAATGTTCAAATTGGTGGAAATGATCATGGGCTTGCCTGCCAAAAGACGGTCATTCAGCAGGGTATACAGGGCGGCCACGGTGAAATTGCCGGGCAGCTCCGTGCCCAAATCGTCGATGATCAGCAGGTCGCAGGTGTGGAGCTTCCTCACAGCCTCTGCACTTTCCTCGTCCGGGCGGAAATGGTCTTTTTCCAGTTTTCCGAACAGATGGGCGGCGGTTTCATAGGCTACGGAATAACCTTTTTCGGCTACCTCTGTTGCAATGCAGGCAGAGAGCATGGTCTTGCCTAAGCCGGTAGAGCCGTTGAATAGCAGATTGCCGGAAGTGGGCGTAAAGTCCTGGGCATATTTTTGACAAATGGACAGAATCCGGCCCATTACCACCCGGGGGCTGACCCCGTACTGGGGGTCAACGGTTTCGGGGTAGTAATCCAAATGGAAGTCGGCAAAGCGATGCTCGCCGCAGGCAAGAAGGGACAGTTCCTTCTTCTGCTCCTGGCGGCAAATTTCAGCCAAACAGGAACACATTGCGGTGCCAATATAACCACTGCCACCACATTTTTCGCAAAGAGGGGTTTCCTCTGCGTATTCTGCGGGGAATTTGGAAAGGATCAGCGTCTTGCGTTCTGCTTGCAAGGCAAGGTTTGCCTTCTTTACCTGTTCCATGGTGTTTGCGCCGCCAAGGAAAGCCGCCTGGGCTGCCTCCACCATAGAGCTGCGCAAGGAAATATCGATCTGCCGAACGCGGGGTAATTTGTCATAAACTTCCTGCAGTCTCGCCTGCTGGCGGGATTCATGATCGGCCTTTCGGCTCTCCAGGACCCGGCGGGCCCGGCGTACCACATCAGCACTGTATGGCATAATTTAGTCCTCCTGCAAAACTTTTTGGAATGCGGACAGTTCCGCTTGTCCGGGCCTCCCGGTAGCGCCCCGGGGCACGGACTTTGCCGGCTTTTTGTCGGCGGCATTTATCTGCTCCAAGGTGAACAGACCCATTTCCTGCCAGCGGGTGAGAATTTTATTCATATAGGCCCAGCTTAGGCCGCCGGTGTTCAGGCAGGTCTTTTCGTAGGCCAGCTTGATGACATCGGCATCAAAACCCATCTCCAGCCAGCTTTCGGCATACTTGGTCTCGCCGGGGGTGAGGGTTCTGCCATGAATTTGCAGCAGCTCCATAAGGCCTGCCACACGGCTGCGGCGCTGGTTTTGATTCTGAATAAAGGCGGCGGCCTCTTCCATAGTGTCGATGCCGTTTTCCGCCCAGTAGTAGGCCTCTTTTTCGATGGTACGCAGGCTGGGGTTGCGGAGCTGACCCTTGGCCCGGGCTCTATCTTTGCAGTAGTACACCAGCATGGAGATCACCTCGTTGGGCAGGCCTAAGTACCGGACAAAGCCCAAAAGGATCTTCAGCTCCTCGGTATTCAAGGCCCGGCCCAGCACCCGCTGAATCTCTCCGTAAAGGGCCTGGAAGCTGCGGTCTGAGCCCATTGCACCGGTCACATCCTGCTCAGTGTACTGGGGGCGTTCCCCGGTAAATACGGTACTTGTCCGGGTTTCCGGCCACAGACCCATTTGCCGCAAGGTAGCGGCGGCGCAGGCATAGCGGGTCTTGGGCAAGCCCAAAGCTTCTTCCGCTTTGGCCGTATCGTCCGTACTGTGTATGTACAGATAAAGAAGCGCCGCATCGGGGTTCTTGGCGCTAAGCAGCTTGCTTAAGTCGGTATGGGAAATTTGCAGATCCTTCATTGCGGCACTCCTTTCAAAGCATAGTAATCCATAGTATTTGACATTATACCACAGCTTTTTACCGGAAACAACGGGAAAATAAAGCTGAAAATGTAGAAAAATAGCCCTCATTTTTGGCACACAACAGGATATTGTGGTCGAAAATCTTTTTGACCACAAGAAACGAGAGTTTTTGATTGTTCCTCTTGTCAAGAATGGGGATTTGTGGTAAACTAACAAAAATATGCGTAAGTAACAGGAGAGATGTTATGTCAACCTTGAAAGAAGAAATCAGCCGCCGCCGGACTTTTGCGATTATCTCCCACCCCGACGCCGGTAAAACCACCTTAACGGAAAAATTCCTGCTCTACGGCGGTGCCATCGCCCAGGCCGGCGTGGTCAAGGGTAAGAAGAATTCCCGTGCCGCTACCTCCGACTGGATGGAGATCGAAAAGCAGAGAGGTATTTCCGTTACTTCTTCTGTTATGCAGTTCCAGTACGGCGGCTTCTGCATCAACATTCTGGACACCCCCGGCCACCAGGACTTCTCCGAGGACACCTACCGGACACTGATGGCAGCGGATGCGGCGGTCATGGTCATTGACGGCGCAAAGGGCGTAGAGCCCCAGACCCGGAAGCTGTTTAAGGTTTGTGCCATGCGGCACATCCCCATTTTCACCTTTATCAATAAGATGGACCGGGAGACCCAGGACCCCTTTGACCTTTTGGACGAAGTGGAACGGGAGCTGGGCATTGAAACCTATGCCATGAACTGGCCCATCGGTTGCGGCAAGGATTTTAAGGGCGTTTACGACCGACAGAAGAGCCAGCTGCTCTTCTTCTCCGGCCAGGGCGGTAAGGCCAAGGCCGACAAGCTGGAAGTAGACCTTTATGACCCCCAGGTGGCAGAGCTTTTGGATTCAGACACCAAGCATCAGCAGCTCATTGACGATGTAGAGCTGCTGTCAGCCGGTCGGGAAATGGACTTCGAGGCGGTGGCCAAGGGTCAGCTTTCTCCTGTGTTCTTCGGCTCTGCGCTGACAAACTTCGGCATTGAGCCCTTTTTGGAAAACTTCCTGAAGCTGACACCGCCCCCTCTGTCCCGGGTCTCCGACCAGGGTGAGGTGGATGCCTTCAGCCCGGACTTCTCCGCATTTGTCTTTAAGATCCAGGCAAATATGAATAAGGCCCACCGGGATAGACTGGCATTTATGCGGATTTGCTCCGGCAAATTCCAGCGGGATACAGAATATTACCATATGCAGGGCGGCCGGAAGATGCGTCTTTCCCAGCCCCAGCAGCTGATGGCCGCGGAGCGGGAAATCGTGGAAGAGGCCTATGCAGGCGACGTGATCGGTGTGTTCGACCCGGGCATTTTCGCCATCGGTGATACCATCACTGTGCCTTCTAAGAAATTCCTGTACTCCGGCATTCCCACCTTTGCCCCCGAGCATTTCTGCCGGGTGTCTGCCAAGGATTCCATGAAGCGCAAGCAGTTTGTCAAGGGCACGGAGCAGATCGCCCAGGAGGGTGCGATCCAGATCTTCAAAGTGCCCAATTCCGGTATGGAAGAGGTTATCGTGGGCGTTGTGGGTACGCTGCAGTTTGATGTGTTCCAGTACCGCATGAAGAACGAGTACGGCGTGGATCTGCGCATGGATATGCTGCCTTACGAGGAGATTCGTCTCATCGACAGCTACCCCGGCGATCTTGCTGATTTGGAGCTGGGCAGCGATGCAGAGCTTTTGGAGGATTACCGGGGTCGAAAGCTGCTGGTGTTCTCAAGCTTTTGGGCCATTGACTTCACCTGCCGCCGCAATCCCGGCTTGACCTTAAAGGAAATCGTTGTAGAAGAAGGCTAAGGGAGCGTATTTGTATGAAGAAAAGATATATTGTTTTGATCGTCGTGGCTGCCATTATTTTCGTGCTTTCACCGGTTGCGTTGATTTTTACCGGCATCATGATTGATGTCAATATGGACAGCAAAGTACAGATTGAGATCGACAGCTACCGCTTATGCGAAAACGCATACGGGGACGATGTTATCATTGTCAAATACCTGCTGAAAAATGACGGCAAAGATGCCACATCACTCTATTACGAGGGCGACTTCTATGTGTATCAAAACGGTGTCAGCTTAACGGAGTACTGTGAGGAGCTTCCCAAGGAATGCGACTATGATACGGAAGACCAATACAGAAATGTCAAAGGCGGCTACGAGTATTATGCCGAGATCGCCTACCTGCTGGAATATCCCGATGGGGATGTGGAGGTCGAGGTAGACGACTACGGCTGGTCCAACAGCAAGAAGACAAAAGTATTTAAGCTGAAATAATAAGAAAGAGCGTGCTTTAAGCACGCTCTTTTTGTTGTAATTCGTAGGGGAGGCATAGTATGCCTCCCGCGGGAGGGATGATATCCCTCCCCTACAAAAGGGGTTTGATCTTCTTCTTATAAATTCTCGCAAAGAGGATAAGCGTTACCATGACACTGACCACTTCCGCAATGGGGAATGCCCACCAGACCATATGCACATTGCCGCTCAGGCTCAGCAGGAATGCAGCAGGCAGCAGGGCGATCAGCTGCCGGCACAGGGATGTGATGGTGGCATAAATGCCGTTGCCCAGGGCCTGGAAGCTGGTGCCTAAGCTGATGCCCACCGCCGCAATGGGGAAGTGAATGCTGATGATCCGCAGGGCGGTGCGGCCCAGCGCCAGGAAGGTATCCGAGGGCTCGAAAATATTCAGCAGCACATCGGGGAGGAACTGGAAAATACTAAGGCCGATCAGCATAATGACCGTGGCGGTGCAAAGGGCCAGCTTCAAGGTTTTTGTGATCCGTTCCGGCTTTTTTGCGCCGTAGTTGAAGGCAATGATGGGCACGATGGCGTTGTTGATGCCGAACAGGGGCATCAGCACAAAGCTCTGCAGCTTAAAGTACACACCGAACACGCCGGCAGCGGTCTCACCGTAAGCCTTAAAGCCCAGCAAGATCTGATTGAAACCGAAATTCATCACCGAGCCAATGGCCATCATCACAATAGACGGCACACCGACAGACAGGATCTTGCCCATGATCTTGCCCTGGGGGCGGAGATATTTCAGTTTCAGCGCTACATCGGGGTTCTTGGTGAAGTTAAAGATGATCGCCATAATGGCAGCCACCCACTGACCGGTAACAGTAGCCACCGCAGCGCCGGCAATGCCCATAGGCGCAATGCCCAAGGGTTCAAAACCGAAAATAAAGACGGGGTCTAAAAGGATATTCAGCACAGCGCCCAAGCCCTGGGTAAACAGGGTGTAGGTGGTGCGGCCGGAGGCCTGCAGCAGGCGCTCGCCCAGAATTTCCACGAAAATACCGGCGCTGAACATAGAGCAGATGGAGATGTAGGAAGCGCCGCCCTTTACGGTTTCCTCCACGCTGGACTGAGCAGCGAAGAAGGCCTCAGCCCCCACTGCGCCGAAGATCATAAATCCGGCCACAGCGCACAGGCACAGGAAAATGCCGTTGCCGGCGGTGCGGTTGGCCCGTTCCCGGTTGCCTTCGCCCAAGGATTTGCTGAGCAGGGCGTTCATACCCACACCGATGCCGGTGGCAAAGGCGATCATTAAATTCTGAATAGGGAATGCCAGGCCCAAGGCGGTGACGGCACTTTCGGAAATGCGGGAGACATAATAGCTATCCACCACATTGTAAAAGGCTTGCACCAGCATAGAAATAGCCAGGGGCAGGGCCATGGAGAAGAGCAATCTTCCCACGGGCATGGTGCCCATCTTGTTTTCTTGGAGTGTTGCGTTAGTCGACATAGGGTAACCTCGTTTATAAAAATATCAACCGGACTATTATAACGGATTTTCGCCAAAATGCAACCCTACCCCGCAAAAGTAAAGCGATTTGTAGGGGAGGCATAGTATGCCTCCCGCAGGTATCGCATTTGTTTTGGGAGGGATAGTATCCCTCCCCTACGAGATAACACAACCAGTGGTTGTGCTTTTTCTGAAGAATCAACCGAAAAGCCCTTTACATAGGGGAAAAATCCTCTATAATGAAAGTGTAAAACACTTGAAAGTGGAATGAGGTGGCGAAAATGTCCTTTGATGCAAATGTCCTTGCCAAGAATCTCAAAAAGTACCGCGTCGCCAAAAACATCACCCAGCAAGCTTTGGCAGAGCGGTTGGGGGTCAGCCCCCAGTCAGTGTCCAAATGGGAGTGCGCCCAGGCTGTGCCGGAGCTTGCCAAGCTTTGCGATTTGGCGGAAATTTTGGATGTGGCATTGGAAATGCTGCTGAAGACCCATCCTGCCTATGGCCGTGTTCTTGTGGGCGTGGACGGGGGCAGCACCAAGACGGAATTTATCCTCTTCCGGGAGGACGGAACGCTGTTAAAACGCACGGTCCTGCCCGGTTCCAATCCCAATCTCCACGGCTTGGAAAACAGCCTGTCCATTTTCCAGCAGGGCTTGGACAGCCTGCTGGAAACCGGCATGGAGCTGGCAGGTCTTTACATCGGCTGCGCGGGATTCCTCTCCGGCGGTTATGGAGAAAAAGCCCGGCAGACCCTGCAGAAAAAATACCCCCGGGCCCGGATCGGCTGCAGCTCCGATGTGATGAATATCATCGCCTGCGGCTCGAACTCCCGGCGGTGCATTGCCGCCATTTGCGGCACGGGCTCGGTGATCTATGCCAATGCGAACCGGGACATCCATCGCTTAGGTGGCGCAAGCTACCTGCTTGACAAGCAGGGCAGCGGCTTTGATATCGGCAGAGATGTGCTGCGCACCGCCCTTTTGGAGCGGGACGGCGTGGGAGAAAAGAGTCTGATCACCCCCATGGTGGAGGAAAAATTAGGCAGCACCGTATGGGATTCCATCCACGAAATTTATAAGGAAGGCCCGGCCTATATTGCATCCTTTGCTCCCATTGTGTTTGCTGCCTATGAGCAGGGGGACAAGGTCGCCAGGAAAATATTAAAAGAACACGCCAGCTACTTAGCGGATATGATCCAGGCGGCGGCGAAAATGTACGATTGCGGAAAGACTGTGGTGCTGTCCGGCAGTATTTTCTCAAAGGCCCCGGTTTTTTTGCGGCTGCTGAAAGAGCAGGTAACCATGGATTTAAGCTTTGAAGTACCTGCTGTGCCCCCGGTGTACGGTGCTTGCGCCCTGGCCGGTGAGCTGTGCGGTATGGAATTTATCCCGGCAGAAGAGTTTGAACGGCAGTATGCGGAGGTAACATTATGCTGAAAACAGAAATGCGCAATCCCAAGACGACCCATATTGATAAAATGTCCCCTTTGGAAATTGCCAAGGTTATGAATGAAGAAAACGCCTACTGCGTGCAGGCGGTGGAGGCAGAGCTGCCCCAGATCGCCAAGGCCATTGATGCCGCCGCGGAAGCCCTCCAAAATGGCGGACGGCTGTTCTATGTAGGCGCCGGCACCTCCGGGCGGCTGGGCATCGTGGATGCGGCGGAGTGCCCACCCACCTTTGGCGTAACACCGGATACGGTCATCGGTCTGATGGCCGGCGGCCTGGGCGCTATGGTCAATGCCAACGAAAACCGGGAGGACGACCCCGAAGCATCTGTGGCGGAGCTGAAAGAATATGCCTTAAACGGCAAAGACATGGTGGTGGGTATTTCCGCTGCCGGCGGCGCAGCCTATGTGCTAAATGCCATCCGGTATGCCAAGAGCCTGGGCTGCACCACTGTGGCCATTTCTTCCAACAAAGAAAGCCCCATCGACCAGGCGGCGGACATTTCCATCTGCCCGGACACGGGCGCGGAGGTCATCACCGGCTCTACCCGCTTAAAAGCCGGCACGGCCCAAAAACTGATCCTCAATATGCTCTCCACCGGCGCTATGATCCGCAGCGGCTATGTGTGTGAGAATCTGATGATCAACTTAAAGCCTACCAATACCAAATTAAAGCAGCGGGTCATCGGCATTGTTGCCGATATCACCGGTGATAGCAGAGAAGAGGCAGAAGCTCGGCTGGAAAAGGCGGGCTGGGTCATTAAGGAGGCAATCAAATGAGCAAGTTTTGTTTTGGCAATGTGTCCTTTACCCAAAACGAGAACCACCATTTGGTGATGACATCCCAGCTTGGCGACTATGCTTTGGAGTTTTTGGACAATGTGATCCTGGGGAAAACCATTCCCGACCGGTGCAGCACCGTCCATTCCAAGGATATTTTTACGGAAGAAACCACATTTGCCCAAGAGGAAAACTGCCTGCTGACTGCTACGGAAATTGAGCCGGGGGTGCGGATTTGCAACCGCTTTGCCGTGGGTGAAAAATCCGTGGTTATGGACACCTGGGTGGAAGCTGACCACAAGGTCTATGATGCTGCCCTTTGCCCCGGCAAAACCAAAATGGATGCCGCCGGCTTTTCGGAAGTGGGTGGCGGCGATGCCGGACGGTTTTTCCCCATTGACCCCTGCCCCCCTTACTATGGCTTTAAGGCCTATATGGTGCTGCGGGGCGAAAAGCGGTACTTAAAAGTCGAAGGCGGCTTTTTGTGGCACGACCACGGCTTCGTGGATGCCCATTTCCAAAGCGGCAATCTGCACGAAGACATTACCTGCTTTACAAAAGAGAACCCCATCCGCACGGTCTATTCCTTTGCGGAAACGGAAAACCAGGAATTGTCTTGCATTACCCCCGTGGGCAGCGCCCAAAAGACCGGGGCGCTCGTCAGCGGCAGCTTGACGGCAGAATATGCCCAAAAGGCAGACGGCGTATCCCTGCTTTGCAAGGGTAACCCCTATCCCATTTCTGCCATGCTGGCAAAACAAATTGCCACCGGGGCGTATCATTATTTGGACACGGCATCCGGCTGGAAGACCGTCACCGTCACTGAAAAAGAAACCGGCACGGAGTTTTTCTTCATGGACCATCGGGATGTGCCCGGTGTGGGTATGCGAATTTTTGCGGAAATCTGTGCCGATAACCGCATCGAATGGAGCATCGAAGCCATCAATCATTCTGAGGAATATACCTTGATATGGTGCCGCTACCCCAACCTGCACTACGCCCCGGACCGGGTCTGCGACCTGTTCCACCCCTATGGCGGCGGCGATGTGGAGGTGGGCTTTAACCGCACCGACGGCTACAAGGGTAGCCGCTACCCGGCAGGCCTGGTGTACTCTATGCCCTATTATGCCGCCTACCCCACCGGCAGCCGGGAGGGCGTGGGTATGTACTATGCCATCCACGATATGAGCGGCGGCTTCAAATGCATTGATGTCTATACCACCAACCGGGGCGGTCAGTTCCGCTTTGGTTGTAAATACTGCGCAGAGGATCTGGGTCAGCCGAAAAACAGCTTTACCCTCCCCGGTAAGACCGTTTGGCAAAGCTTTACCGGCGATTGGTTTGACGCCACGGAAATTTACAGAGAATTTGCTGAAACCTGCCCCTGGATGCCCAAGGACAATTCCCGGATCCCTCAGTGGATGCAGGAACTGCCCTTCTGGACCATGGACTGGGTACCCAATGAGACCGATGCGGAAGAGCCCATTCCCATCAGCCTGCGACCCAATACCGAGGCCTACGGCCAGGATTGCTGGTTTGAGATTCCCTTAAAGCTGCGGGAAGAACTGGGTGTGCCCTTCGGCTACCACCTGTATAACTGGCACAAGATCCCCTTTAACAACGACTATCCCCATTATTTCCCCACCAAGCAGGCCTTGCCCCGTGGCTTGGAGCAGTTAAAGGCAGCGGGTATCCGCATTATGCCCTATATCAATGCCCTTTTATGGGACAATCGGGATAAGGCCAATGAGGACTGGCAGTTTACTGCCGTTGCCAAGGCCGGCGCGGTGAAGAAAGAATCCGGCGACCCGGCAATTCTTACCTATGCCTCTCACGAAAGTGACGGAGAAAAGGTGAAGCTGTCACCCATGTGTCCCACTTCCAAGGTGTGGCGGAATAAGCTGAAGGAAATCGTCACCCGGATGTTTGGGGAACTGGGCGTAGACGGTGTGTACTTAGACCAAACCGCCGCCCACGGACCCCATCCCTGTATGGACAAAACCCACAGCCATAAGCCCGGCGGCGGCAGCTGGTGGAGCGAAAACCAGCGGGAATTGCTTGCAGAGCTGAATGCTATCAAGCCCAAGGATAAGATATTCACTTCCGAGGGCACTGCCGAGGTCTATGCGGGTTCCTTAGACGGCTTACTCAGTTGGTCGTGGATCGTGGTGGACAAGTATGTCCCCGCCTTTATGCGCATCTACGGCGGCAAGGTGATGGTGCTGGGCCGCAACACCAACGGCTACATGAAGGACAATGTGATGCACTGGAAGTACCACCTGGCGCAGGGCTTGGTGGCCGGTGAGCAGATGGGCTGGATCAATGCAGACTTTGTCTACGATAAGCAGAGATTGGATTTTGCCCGGAAGCTGATCCGCTTCCGCTATGAAAACCGGGAATTCTTCCGGGCCTGCCGGCCTATGCGGCCGCCGGAGGTGGAATGCGGCGAAGACCACAAATTCGCCTGCGGCATCGGTATGCAGTGGCAGGGCGTTTTGCATGAGCCCTACCTTATTGTGGGCGCATTGGAAAACGGCAACAAAAAGATGCTCGTTGCCGTGAACCTGCATACAGAAGAAATCACTGATACCCTTTGGTTCAGTGACGATCTGGGTCTGACAGCGGATAACTGCAATGCAGAATTCTTGGACAAAAACCACCTGCGCCTCACCGTACCGGGCGAGAGCCTTGTTTGCCTCACTTGGGAAACAGAATAACAAAAAAGGAACGGCTTATGCCGTTCCTTTTTTGTTAGAGTTCCGAGAAATCGTAAATGTAAATATCTGCGGCGGCGTTCATTTCTTCCACCATATCCTTGGAGGAATCGTCGTAAATGCCCACGGAGATCATACCCGCCTGCTTGGCGGTGGATACAGCGCCGATGTTATCGTCCACGAACATACATTCCTCCACCCGTTTGCCGAGCCTTGCGGCGGCCCGCACATAAATTTGGGGGTCTGCCTTGGTGGTGGCGAAATCGTCGCAGCTCCACACATTGTCAAACAGATCGTAAAGACCCACCCGCTCCAGGCACTTGTCCAGCACCGCGTGGGGGCTGGCGGTGAGCACATTCAGACTGTGGCCCTTTTCTTTCAGCTGCAGGAGCTTTTCTTTCACAAAAGCCTTGGCAGGAATGGTGTTGTGGTACTGCCCCTCCATTTTCTTGGTGGCCAGGGCGCAGAATTCCTCCACGCTCAGTGGGCTGCCTAAGTCGATGGCATATTTTGCTGTGCCGATATAGCCCAAAGGGGTGATGATCTTCACAAAATCATCGCGCATAGGCAGGTTATACTCCTGGAAAATTTCCACCATCATGGCGGAAAACACCGGCATAGAGTCAACCAGCGTGCCGTCAAAATCGAAAATATAGGTCATAATACCCTCCAAAATTCACTTTTTCCCCATTATAGCACAGAAAAACGGTTTTGCAAGAAAAAAGGAACGGCCAATGGCCGTTCCTTTGGGTTATTTGGTAAATTCGTTCTTCAGATCGTAGCGCTTCATAAAGTCGTCCATATCCACCACAGTGCCGGTCAGACGGGATTCCTCTGCGGCAAAGGCCAGCAGGTGGTTCTTCACGGAGGTGGAGATGTCGGCGGCCTTGTAGCCGTCGTATTCGCCGGAGAAGTAGTCGTAAAGCTCGCCCATAATGCCAATGTCGCCGCCGCCGTGACCGGCGCCGTGACCGGCAACAAAGCCACCCTCTGCAGCCGTGACACTGACTTGATGGTGCTGCTTGTCTGCAAAGGTATACAGGGTGATCTCTGCGTCGCTCATATTGGCGTACAGCTCGCCCTTGGTGCCGAAGATGCGAATGTACCGACCGCCCTTATTAAAGGCGTTCATAGTCAGGCTGGCTGTGGCGCCGCCTTCAAATTCCATATTCACAACCTGGTGGTCTACCACATCGTTGTCCATCTGGTAGACGCACATACCGTAGTTGTTGTTCTTCAGCGCGGCAACGGTCTCCTCGTCGGAGGCTACGCCGCCATCAATGGAGAACTTGGCTGTGGCAACTTCCCGATACCAGTTGGCATCGGAGTGATCGTCCACATAGATCCGTTTGGCATTGTAGACACAGGTATCCGCAACGGGACAACCGCCGTCGATGCACCGCTTGGGAGCGCCTTCGGGCGCATTTTCCTTGCAGAAATGGGTCAGGCTGCCGAAGGACTGGACCTTCTTACAGGGCTTGTCAATGAGCCACTGGATAATATCCGTATCGTGGCTGCACTTGGCCAGGATCATGGGGGCACTGTCGGAGGTCTTGTGCCAGTTGCCGCGGACGAAGCTGTGGCTCTGGTGCACATTGCCCACAGCCTCTACGGCAATCAGAGACATAACATCGCCGATAGCGCCGTCCAGCAGAAGCTGCTTGACTCTGCCGTAGAAATTGGTGTAGCGCAGCACGTGGCACACCAGCACCTTCACGCCCTTTTTCTCGGCGGCGTTGGCGATGGCGGCGCACTCCTCGGGGGTGGGGGCAACGGGCTTTTCCAGCAGGATATTGTAGCCTTTTTCAATGGCCTTCAGGGCAGGAGGCATATGCATTTTGTCCTGGGTGGCGATGACGGCAAAATCTGCCATTTTGGGCTGCGCCAAAATATCCTCCCAGGAGTCATAACAGTTTTCCTCCGGCACATTGTGCCAGGCCTTTACGGTGTCCAAATGGGCCTTCAAGGGGTCTGCCAGGCCAACGATCTGGAATTTGTCCTCCAACTTTTTCATAGCATTGGAGTAAACACAGCCTCTTGAGCCAAGGCCGATGACGATTGCGGTAAGCTTCTTCATGGTTAAGAACCTCCCATTGGTAAATTGATAGATTCATAATAGCATACCTCAGACGAAAATGACAGCATTTTTTCGCATTTTGTATAAGTTTTGATAAATAATGAAGAAGCAGTGATGCAAAGGGGGAATAAAACCAGCGGTTACCGTCTTGCATTTTGTCGAAAAATCTGCTATAATGTTCAGGCTGAGGAGAGTCGAACCCCAACAGGTTTTCAGATGTCTGCATTCCCCAATACATCAGAAAATCGCTTGATAATACAGCAAGTATTGTCTGCGCGATTTTATTCGTCTTGAAAAATGCAGGCAGCTGAAAACTGCGAAGCACCCCTCAGCAAGAAATTTTTGATTGATTTTTGGTACGGATGACGCAGCCTTGCTGACGCAAGGCAAGGAAAACAAACCAAAAAGCGGCAAAAAGAGCTGCTGTGGGGCTATTGGGGTTCGACTCTCCTCAGCCTAACTTTTTGGAAAGGAACAATATATATGAAACGTATTACTGTTATATTCTTAGTACTCACTATGATGCTCGGTTTGCTGCTCAGCGGCTGCGGCTGCAGTAAAAAGCCCGCTACTGACCCCACCGAAGCTTCCACAGCTCCCACCGAGGCTACCACGCCTCCCGCAACCCTGCCTCCCCAGGAGGCTAACCGCCATCCTCTGACCGGTGAGAAGCTGACTGAGCCCTGGTCCGGCCAGATCGTAGCTGTAAAGGTGAATAATATCAGAGATGCTATGCCCCAGCATGGCGTAAGCCAGGCAGATGTTGTCTATGAAATCGAGGAAGAGGGCACTACCCGGAATATGGCCCTGTATTCCGATATTTCCAAGGTGGACAGAATCGGCTCTATCCGCTCTACCCGCACCTATTTTGTCAGCGTGGCAGCTGCTTATGATGCTTACCTGGTCCACTGCGGCACCAGCATCCACGCAGAAAACGGCGGCTATGACGCAAACGGCAACAAGGTGTCTAACTGGAAGGATATCGACGAACAGAAGAACGCGAACACCCAGTATTTCTACCGGGATAAGGATCGTAACAACGCAGGCTACGCTTGGGAACACACCCTGTTCACCAGTGGCGAAAAGCTGGCAAAGGCCTTGGAGGGCAAGGATCTGAGCGTTCCCAAGACCGGTTTTGTCTTTAAGGAAGGCGTAGAGCTGCCCGGTGGTGAAACTGCAAACGAGATCACCATTAAGTTTAAGACCAGCGGTAAAACCACTACCTTTATCTATGATGCAGAAACCGGCCTGTATGCCCGCAACCAGTATGGCAAAGAGTGCATCGATGGCAATAACCAGCAGGTTGATGCTGTAAAGAATGTGATCACCCTTTATACCAAGCAGTGGTACTGCCCCCAGGGTCATGGCCATCACTACTATGATACCATCGGTTCCGGCGAGGGCTACGCAGCTGTGAACGGCAAAATCGTGCCCATCAAGTGGAGCAGAGCTTCCGTAGATGCGCCTTATATCTACACCCTGGCTGACGGTTCTCCCCTGGAGCTGGATGTGGGCCGCAGCTACATCTCCATCGTTGGCGAGAAGTTCCCCATCGAGTATAAGTAATATCAAAAAAGGAGTGGTCAGTGACCACTCCTTTTTCTTGCAAAAACCCAATGAAATAACCCCTGACTTCTTCCGTCTTGCTTAGCTTTTTTGACGGTTTCTGTCAGGGGTTATTTCGCTGAGTTCTTGGGTTCTATCATTGGTTAACCTCGCTTTCTGCAGTTTGCGATTTCACTTTCCTTTCGTCTTACATTGCTTCCGTGAACAATATCTTTTACTCATCACTTCTTTTGCATTTCCTATGCGTTTGCATCTACAATGCACTCTACTTTATATGAACGGAAGTTTGGAAAGTTTGATCGCTTGCTTTTTTTGGGGGAGACTTACCTGTACATTGGTATCACCTCTTCTGTTTGTCCAGGTCCTTTTGTTTGGTGTCTTCCTCTTTGTGTCTATAATATAACACAGGTTTTTGGGTTTTGCAAGATGGCTTATTGCACAAAGTATGCAAGTTCAACTTGTGCAACTTGCAGAAAATGCTGTTAAATATAACATTTGCTTGATTTTCTTGCAAGAATTTGATAGAATAAATTCGTTGGGCGACAACCGGAACTCCGGTTGCCGCCCATAATCAGCAAGTGTGTTGTAGGGGAGGGATAATATCCCTCCCGCAGCAAATCAAAAATCTGAAATTTCGGGAGGCATAGTATGCCTCCCCTACAAAGCAGGGCTTTTACATCACCTTCAAGCCTTTTGCAACCAAAGTCACAAAATCCTGCACATTGGTGACGATGGTGGTGGCGCTGAGACTGCCACGGTCTAAGAGCTTGTTCACCACAAACTCATCGATATCCACGGTGTACAGGTACACAGGCCGGACTTCCCCGTCTTCCATCACCCGGAAGGAGGGGGTCATATTGCCGGTGGCGATGGTGTGGAGCATGGTCGCCATGCAGATCACAGTGGTGGATTTTTTCACAAGCTTCCGCATTTCCTTGGCTGCCTCGTAAGCATCGCCGATGACCTCCGGCAGAGGGCCGTCGTCACGGATAGAGCCTGCCAGCACAAAGGGGATATTGTTCTTCACGCAGGCGTACATAATGCCGTTGTCAATCTTGTAATCCTCCACGAACTGGGCAATGGAGCCGCTCTTGCGGACCTTGTTGCACACATCCAAGTGGTTGTAGTGGCCGTTTGGCTGGGATTTTTGCGTATAGATATCCTGTCCCAAAGCGGTGTGGAGCAGTGCGCCCTCCAAATCGTGGGTCGCCAGGGCGTTGCCGGCCAGTACGCCGTGGGCATAGCCGTTTTCAATGAGAAGCTGCATGGCCCGGCGGGCATCCTCGTCAAAGGCAAAGGCTGGACCCATGACCCAAAGGATATTGCCGTGTTCTTTTTCGTGCTCCAGCAGACGGAAAAGCTTGTCATAGTCCCGGGCATAGGAGGTTTCCCGGCTTCTGCCCTGGCGGAACACAAATTCATCATCGATTTTTTCGTTTTCCTCGATGAAGCCCTTGCTGTGGAGGTAAATACCCTCCTCGGCCTTTTCGGTGCGGCCTAAAATGACCTTGTCGCCCTTTTTGAGATTCCGGGCTTCGATGACGGACAGCGTGCCGTCATCTTCCAAAACCACGCAGGCATCCATACGGCTTTCTTCCGCCAGGCGCCACTTACCGTTTATCTTAAAATACTCCGGGTACATGGAAGTGGAGTGGAAATTCTCCGGGGCGACTCCGTCCTTTTCCGCAACTTCCCAGACCGCGTCCGGGGCATTCGCAAATCTCTCACCGGTAAAATCCGGGTGATGATATTTGGGCATTACAAACATACTTATCCTCCAAAGGCGCTGTTCACAGCGGCAATGACGATCTTTCTTTCCTCCTCGGTGACAGGTACATCGAACTCGTCAAAAGTGTTTTCGGTGATGTCCCGGCCGGTGAGATACTTAAACCAGCACAGAGCCAGCAGATACCGGCCAGCACCCAAAGATGCGTGGAGGCCATCCCGGTGGATCTTTTCAATGCCGGCGTGGGCGGCGGTGATCATAGCCTTGCCTGCGGGAATGATGCCGTCGGCAGAAATCAGCGCTGCGGCCTTGTTGTAAGCATCCTCTGCAGCGGCAAACATCTCTGTGTCGGTGGCGAAACGCTCCAGCTTTGCCAGTTTTGTGCTGGCGTCCTCGTAAGCCCAGGTCTGGTGAATGAGCAGCTTGGCCTTGGGGCAGTATTTGCGTACATAGGCGGCCAATTCCTCAATATAGGGGGTGTAGGAGCTGGGGGTTACGCTGTCGTAGCTGGCTTGCTGGAGGGTGATGTAATCCCAGTTGTCACTGACCAGGGCCTGGCGAATGGATACCTTCAGACCGGTGCCTTCACTGTTGAACTCAAAGGCATAAGCTGCGCAGTCATCCAGCATATTGAGGTAATGAGTTCGCAGGGGGCAGCCGCCGATATACAGATTCACACATTTCATCTGCACGCCCTCTTTTAACGCAAGGCGATGCAGATACCGCTGGGCATCCTGGGAAAAGCTGTTGCCAATAGATAGGATTCTCATTTTGATTCCTCCTGATGATATTCTTCAAAGCAAATACCCCGGTCGGTGATCTCCCGGGCGATAACGGGGTCGTCGATGTAGCGGAAGTGCCAGGGCTCATAATTGATTTTGGTGATGGATACTTTGTCTGCGGGGTAGCGGAGGATAAAGCCGTACTTGGGCATCTTCTTGTGGACGACCTGGTACATATCTTCGTAGGAAAACAGGTCGGCATTCTTGTGGGATGCCTTGCCGTTCAGCGCAAAGCCCACATCCAGGGCAAATCCGGTGTGATGCTCAGAGCAACCGGGGATGGCCACATATTTGCGGGTGTATTCTTCACCCTTGCTCTCCATAGTCCGGGCCCAAGTCCGTTCCTGCTGGGGAATATCTCTGTAAACGGACAAAAGCTCAATCTGCAGACCGTCATTTTCCATCAGATCTTCCCGCAAAGCTAAAAATGCGTTGTAAGCTTTTTCCTCTACACGGTACTTTTCTCCATTGACATTTTCAGCCTCCACCAAGGTGATGGTGTCTTCAAAGCCCTCCGGAAGCCGGTGGGTGTGGTTCAGCAAAATCAAATAATCAGGCATTTTTACCCTCCTTAATAAGACAGACGATGGATTCTACATGGGAACATCTGGGGAAAAGATCCGCCGCTTGGGCGTTCTTTAATACATAGCCACGCTCTTTGAGGAGTGCCACATCCCGGGCCAGTGTGGCCGGGTCGCAGGAAACATAGACGATCCGCCGGGGGGACATTCTGTGGAGTGCCTCGACGGTGTCGGCATTTAAGCCCTTCCGGGGCGGGTCTACCACAATTACATCCGGGCGGATACCTTGGTTTTCCAGTTCCAAGGCAGCCTTGCCTGCATCACCGCAGAAAAATTCGGCGTTTTCGATGCCGTTGCGCCTGGCGTTCTCCCGGGCATCTTCCACAGCCTGCTCCACCACTTCCACGCCGATGACCTTGCCGGCGGCCTTGGCCATGGCCAAAGTGATGGTGCCCACACCGCAGTAAAGATCCAGCACCAAGTCATCCTTGGTGATCTCTGCTTGCGCAATGGCGGCTTCGTACAGTCTTTGGGCTTGCTGATGGTTCACTTGATAGAAAGACCGGGCGGACAGCCGGAATTTTAAGCCGCAAAGGGTGTCCTCAATATAGCCCGGGCCGTAGAGGGTGATAAATTCCTCGCCCAGCACGGTGTTGCCTGCCTTGGTGTTCACGGAAAGCACCAGGCAGGTAAAGCCGGGAACGGCCTGCAATCTTTGAATCAAATCTTCAATATGGGGCAGTTTCCGTCCGTTGACCACCAGGCAAACCAAAACCTCCCCGCTGACAGCGCCCCGGCGCACATAAATATGCCGGAGTAACCCTTTGCCGGTGGTTTCGTCATAGGCGGTAATGCGATAGTGGTTTACATAATCTATAACGATCTTCTTCACCCGGTCAGTTTCCGGAGGTAGGATCAAGCATTTTTCGTTTTCAATGACCTGGTGAGTACCGGCCTTAAAAAAGCCTGCAAACACCCTGTTTTTGTGGGAGGAAACGGGATACTGGGCCTTGTTCCGGTAACCGTAACAGGTGGGGGCAGCCAAAATGGGAACGTTTTCCAAGCTCTCGCCGCCGATGCGGTTTAGGCATTGGCGTACCCGCTCGGCTTTCAGCCGGGTCTCTTCTTCATAGTCCATATGCCAGAAGTCACAGCCGCCGCAAAGCTTGGCAACGGGGCACTCCCGGTTTACACGGTGAGGAGATTTCTCCAAGATCTCCACGATCTTGCCGGCGGCCCAGGTCTTGCCTACCTTTTCAATACGCACCCGGTACTTTTCACCGGCGATGGCATTGGGCAGGAACACGGCGCAGCCCTCGATCCGGGCAACACCTTGACCCTCGGCGGTGTAGTCGGTGACGACTGCCTCGTAGATTTGGTTCTTTTCAAGCATTTGATGATCTCCTGCTTTACAAAAGCTGTTCCATACCCACTTTTTGGGGCTTCAGACCTAATTTTTCATAAAATGCCATAGCGCTGGGGTTGCAAGACCAGACATTTAAGGTGATGCTGGTGCAGTCACGGCTCTTGGCATAGCGGCAAACCGCCTCGTAGAGAGTTTTGCCGATGTGCTTTCCACGGCAGTTTTCGTGGACGCACAGATCGTCAATATAGCAGGTGGTGTGGTCACAAATAACACTGTCCCGGTAATAGGTCTTCATTTGGCAGAAGCAGTAGCCTAGCACATTTCCATCTTCCACAGCCACAAAAATAGGTGTCTCGGCCTTGTCCAGCATGGAAAGCACCTGGGAAGGGCCGTATTTTTGGGCATCAGCCCGGAAAATATCCGGCCGGCCGTTGTGATGCACCCGGCCTACCTGCCGCAGCAGTTCCAAAATGCCCGGCACATCTTCGGGGGTTGCAAAACGAATATCCATAAACGACTCCTTTGTGTAATGTAACAGGGAGCGTGGTGACGCTCCCTGAAGCTCTTATTGGCGGCGGCTGCCGTCAGCGGTGAAAAATTTTGCGCACAAAATGGCAATGCCCAGCCGGACAACGGCGATCAGACCCAGCTGCCACAGCAGGCACACCATAGCAGAGCTCGCCATCTGATAAGTGTCCTTGCCGATAAAGGTCAGGTCTACAATGATGGCAATGACCAGCAGGATAAGGCCCAAAGCGCTAAAGGCAAGACCGGCTATCCGCTGAGAAAACCGCCAGGCTTCCACACTGCCCATACCGAAATATGTACGGTAGCCGAATTTATAATTGGCCTCCGGCGGTGCCATAAACCGGTACATAAAGCCTAGAATCAGCAGGGAAAGCGGGCCTGCCAGCAAAAGCATAGACAGCAAAAAACGAATGAGGCCCAGCATGGTGTTTAAGTTCGGCACCAAAGCCGCAAAATCCATATCAAAAAGGCCGGTGATCAAATCCATGGGGGTTCTCCTTATTTCTCTTCCAGGAACTGCTCGATCTCGTGGACAAAGCTGCGCACATCCACAAACCGACGGTATACAGAGGCAAAGCGGATATAAGCCACCTCATCCAAAGTCTTGATCCGCTCCATCACCATTTGGCCAATGGTGTCGGTGCTGACCTCCCGCTCCAGGGTGTTCTGAATGGTCTGCTCGATCTCGGTAGCAATTCGGTCCAGATCCTTTACATCCACCTTCCGCTTGTCAAAAGCCCGGACCATAGCATTAAGGATCTTATTCCGGTCGAAGGCCTGGCGGGTGCCGTCCCGCTTCACAACGATGATGGGCAGGCTTTCCACTACTTCATAGGTGGTGAAACGGCGCTGACAGTTCAGACATTCCCGGCGGCGGCGAATGCTCTGGCCGTCCTCGGAATGACGGGAGTCTACAACTTTACTTTCCTGGTCTCCGCAAAATGGACATTTCATAGGAAACGCACCTCTTTTTCTGTATTTACCATAGCCTGGCCGACATAATCCGAACCCGTTCCTGAGCTGCGGGGCAGTCCCAATGCCTCGTTACCGCTTCTTGAAGGGCGGCTAGCCCATCTGCGAAGCGGTGCCTTGCCTTAGAACCGCCCCGTAGCTTAGGAATCTGCGACCTAAGGGGGATGGATGAATGGATCAGGCGAAGCATAGGAAGCCGATGGGCTGACGCCCATCAATGAATATAATGACGACTGAGCCAATCAGACACACCCTTAGGCGGGTTCGGATTATGTTGGCCAGGCTAAGGTATACATAATATCGATTCTATTATACCAGCAGAATTCGCCGCTGTCCAGCATTTTTTTACCCTTGCCAAATTGGCCTTTTCGGGGTAAAATATGGGAAAGACAAAACGAAAGGGAAAATCGTTGTGAAGAAAAAAACTGTTGTTTATGTAGTGTGGGCAGTATGGTATCTGATCTGTCTGCTTTTGTGCCTGGGCGAAGAACCTGCCGGTATGGCAAAAATACCCTTTGTGGTGGTAGGCCTTGCGGCCTATGCGCCGCCCTTTTATCTGCTGTATCTGTCCAAGAAAGATGCAAAGACGATTAAAATCGTGCAAATCATCAGCGTAGCATCTTTGATCGCTTTTATAGTGCTGTTTGTGCTGGGCGTTCTGTCTGTCAACTGGAGCGCTGCGGCAGGCCGGATCGTGGATCTCCTGTTCAAAATTTTCTGTGCGCCCGTTGTGTGCGGCCAGTTTTGGGTCGTGGGTCTGTTTTTGTGGGCCAGTCTTTTGCGGGCTTGTGTCCTGCTGCTTAAAAAGCTGAACCGCCCCGATCAAAAGTAATTACCAAGTAATATTTGCCCTGGCGGGCTTCTGCCAGGGCATTTTCCAGCCCTTTCTGAATGGCTTTTTCCTGCCCGGCCAATTCGTGGGGGATATTGATATCAAAAACCAAATTGGTGTGGCCCGCGCCCTTGACCATACGGAAATCGTGGAGGGAAAGCCGCTCGTCCTGCTGTTTTAAGAGCCTGCAGATGCAATCCCGAGTCTCGTCCACCACCGGGTCGCCTACCACCACCGGGTCATAGTGAATGCTCAAATGCACCCCTAACTCTGCCAGGCACTTGCGCTCTAAGTTGTCAATGAGCTCGTGGCACCAAAGGGCATCCAGTGTTTGATCCATCTCCACGTGGAGGCTGCCGAACCGCTGACCGGGGCCGTAATCGTGGACCATCAGATCGTGGTAGCCCAGTACAGCCTCTTCCTGCTTGACAAGGTCGGCGATTTGTTTCTGCAGCTCCGGGCTGGCAGACTCGCCCAGCAACGGAGAAATGGTATCCTTGGCCAAAGTCCAGCCGCTGTAGAGAATAAATACAGCTACCGCCAGACCCATATAGCCGTCGATGTGCCAGTGGGTAAAATGCTCTACCAAAGCGGCAAGGAGCACCGCACCGGTGGAAATGCAGTCGTTCCGGCTGTCGGCAGCGGTTGCCAAAATAGCGGTGGAATCTATGTACTTGCCCAGACGGGTGTTAAACAGGGACAGCCACAGCTTTATGCCGATGGAAAGCACCAGCACTAAGACCAACGGAATGGAAAAAGCCACCGCCGTGGGGTGGAAAATTTTGTTTACAGAGGTCTTTCCCAATTCAAAGCCAATGAGAATGATCATCACCGCAACCGCCAAGCCGGACAGGTATTCAAATCGGGCGTGGCCGTAGGGGTGATCCTCGTCGGCAGGCTTTTCCGCCAGCTTAAAGCCGATAAAGGTGACAAGGCTGCTGCTGGCATCGGAGAGGTTATTCATAGCGTCGGCGGTGATGGACACCGAGCCGGAAACCGTACCGATGAGGAATTTTGCGCCAAAGAGCGCTAAATTGCAAATAATACCCACAATGCCGCTGAGCCGTCCGGCGGCGGAACGCACCTTGGGCTCGCTGGGGGCAAGACCCTTGGGAAGACCTGCTTTCATTAAAAATTTTACCATAATTACCTCCAGGCAAAACTTGTAGTATTTGAATTTGTATTTTGTAGGGGAGGGATATCATCCCTCCCGCTACCTTACCAACATTGGAACCATTGCGGGAGGCATACTATGCCTCCCCTACAGGGGAATCGCCGCTTTTTGAAATTCTACCGGCAGTAGAGTGAGAAATTCTACCGCCGGGAGGTATGAAAATACCCCATTCCAGCCCCGGGGGCTGTTCAAAAATAGGATTTTTGCGTAAAATATGTACCGTAAATATTATACGCGGCCAGGCGCTTCCTGTCCAGCGTTTTTGAAGGAGTTTTTATGAGCTATAAAATCATTACCGATTCCTGCTGCGATTTGCCGGAGCAGATGTATGACCAGTTAGATGTAACAGTTGTGAATTTGAGCCTTACCATCAAGGGTCAGACCATCAACAACTACACCGAGTCCCAGCTGAAGGAGATCTATGCGGATCTGCGCGCCGGTGAGCATGCTACCACCGCCGCCGCCAACCCCCAGGATTGGGAGGATGTCATTGCCCCTGTTTTGGAGCAGGGTCAGGATGCTTTGGTGCTGGCCTTCTCCTCCGGTCTTTCCACTACTTATCAGTCTGCGGTGATCGCCGCTGACGAGCTGATGGAGCGCTTCCCCGGCAGAACTGTCAAGGTGGTGGATACCCTGTGTGCATCCATGGGCCAGGGTCTTCTGCTGTACTATGCCTGCAAGAAACGGGATGCGGGTATGTCTTTAGAGGAAGTATTCGCCTGGTGCGAAGAAAAGAAATACAATCTTTGCCACTGGTTCACTGTGGATGATCTGTTCTTCTTAAAGCGGGGTGGCCGTGTCAGCGCGGCTACCGCCATCGCCGGTACCATGCTGCAGATCAAGCCCGTCCTCCATGTGGATAACGAGGGTCATTTGATCAATGTAGCCAAGGCCCGCGGTCGTAAGGCTGCTCTGCAGACCCTGGCAAAGAAAATGGCAGATACCCAGATCGTTGGCGCAAATGATACCATTTTCATTTCCCACGGCGATTGCCTGGAGGATGCAGAGGCGCTGGCAGAGATGATAAAGAGCCAGTGCGGCGTGAAGGAAGTTGTGATCCACTACATCGGCGGTGTTATCGGTTCTCATGCCGGCCCCGGCACTGTGGCGCTGTTCTTCCTGGGCAACGAAAGATAAGAAAAAAGGAGCGGGAAACCGCTCCTTTTTAATGCATAATGCAGAATGCTTAATGCATAATGAAAGCGGTGCAGCCGGAGCTGCACCGCTTATGTTTTTAGTCGTCGTTCTTAGCCTCGTCGATGATCTTCTGCTGGTTAGCCTTGGGCACTTCCTCGTAACGGACAAACTCCAGTGTGAAGGTGCCGCGTGCCTGGGTCATAGCCCGCAGGTCAATGGCGTAGTTGCTCATTTCAGCCATGGGAACTTCAGCTTCCACCACGGTATTGCCGTCGGCATCGGGGTTCATACCCAGAGGACGGCCGCGGCGCTTGCTCAGGTCACCCATCACATCGCCCACGTAGGACTCGGGAACGGTAACAGCCAAAGCACCAACAGGCTCCAGCAGAGTGGGAGCGGCGTTGGGCATTGCTTCCTTGAAGGCCAGGATAGCGGCCAGCTTAAATGCCATTTCGTTGGAGTCAACGGGGTGGTAAGAGCCATCGTACAGAACAGCTTTCAGACCAACCATGGGATAGCCGGCCAGGGGTCCCTTGAGAACGGCTTCCTGCACGCCCTTTTCAACAGCAGGGTTGAAGTTCTTGGGCACAGCGCCGCCCACAACTTCCACATCGAAGATCAGCTCGTCCTGCTCCTCCTGGGGAGAGAACCGGATCCAAACATCACCGAACTGACCGCTGCCACCGGTCTGCTTCTTGTGACGGCCATGGGCCTCGACGGTCTTCTTGATCTTCTCGCGGAAAGCGACCTTGGCGGGGCTCAGCTCAGCATCCACACCAAAGCGGCTCTTCAGCTTGGAAACCAGCACATCCAGATGCTGATCGCCGGCGCCGGAGATGACCAGCTGATGGGTTTCAGCATTGTTGACCAAGGTGAAGGAGGGATCTTCCTCGTTCAGACGGGCAAGGCCGGCAGCGACCTTTTCTTCCTGGCCCTTGGTCTTGGGAGCGATGGCCTGGGAGTAGCAGGGAGCTGCGTAGGGGATCTGCTTCAGGCTGACCACCTTACGGGAATCACAAAGGGTATCACCGGTCTTGACCTTATCCATCTTGCCGATGGCGCCGATGTCACCGCAGGCCAGAGCCTTGATCTCGGTGGCCTTCTTGCCGCACATGGTGTACAGACGGCCCAGCTTCTCGGTCTCGCCGGTCCGGGCATTGACCAGAGCGGTATCGGAGGTGATCTCACCGGACAGGACCTTCACGAAGGAGTACTTGCCGTACTGATCGGAAACGGTCTTGAAAACGAAGGCAGAGGGAACGCCGCCGGGAGAAACCACGAACTCCTCGGTAGTGCCGTCGGCCAGGGTTGCCTTGTGGTAGTTGCCCTCGATGGGGTTGGGGAACAGGTCGATGATGTGATCCATCAGCATGAGGCTGCCCAGGCAGTTGACACCGGAGCCGCAGAGCACGGGGAAGATGGTCCGGTCCAGAACACCCTGGTGGATGCCCTTGATCATTTCAGCGTAAGTAAAGTCTTCGCCACCGAAGAACTTATCCATAAATTCTTCGCTGGTCTCAGCGACAGCTTCCTTCAAAGCATCATTGAAGTCGGTGATGACTTCTTCCTTGCCCTCGGGAACGTCGATCTCAACGCGCTTTAAGTTCTGCATCTCGTAAGCGCGCTTGTTCAGCACATCGATGATACCGGTGACCTTGCGGTTGCCGTCCCAAATGGGAACGACCAGAGGCGCGATCTTGTTGCCGTACTTCTCACGCAGAGCGTCAAAAGTAGCGTTGTAGTCGGAGTTGTCCTCATCTACCTTGGAAATGTAGACGATGCAGGGCATATTCCGGTCCTGGCAGTACTTCCAGGCCTTCTCAAAGCCAACGGTGATACCGTCCTTGGCGGACAGAACCAAAATGGCTGCATCGGCGGCGCGGAGGGCTTCCATCACAGCGCCGGAGAAGTCGAAACCACCGGGGGTGTCCAGCAGGTTCAGCTTGGTATTCTTATAAATAAGAGGCACCAAGGAGGTGGAAATGGAAATATTACGCTTGATCTCCTCGGGATCGTAGTCACAAACGGTGTTGCCGTCGGCGTTTTTGCCCATACGGACAATAGAACCGGTCATATAGAGCAGGCTCTCAGCCAGGGCGGATTTACCGCTGCCGCTGTGTCCCAGCAAGCAGACGTTGCGAATAGCATTTGCAGTGTACATATATGTTCATTCTCCTTTCGTGGACCGCGGTGCACAGCACCGCAATAAGGACATTATACACGAACAGCGCTGTGATTTCAATGGTTTTTTTGTGATTTTTGTGAAAAAATCCCAGTCGGGGGCAAAATGTTTGGAAATCGGTGTGTTTTTCGGACAAACACATTTGTCTTTTGCTAAAAAGTTTTGCTTTTAGGGTCACCTCCGGGAAGATACTACCGCTCTCCTGCGATGGACAATCTATATCGTAGGGGAGGCATACTATGCCTCCCGCAAGATCTTCTGATATCTCCGCATTGGCGGGAGGGATGGTATCCCTCCCCTACAACCTTTTGGGGCAAAAGTTGACAAGTTTTTCCTTGTGAATTTTTTTGAAAATTTTTGTGATGGGGTAGCGATTACAATAATATTATGGTATAATGCTTATAACTATACCATTTGGAGAGAGATTATGCTGGAACTTTTAGCCCCTGCCGGGTCCATGGAGGCCCTGCGCGCGGCAGTGCAAAACGGAGCCAATGCGGTGTATTTGGGCTGCGGGCAGTTCAATGCCCGGCAAAGCGCCAAGAATTTTACACCCCAGGCTCTGACCGAGGCCGTTAAATATTGCCATATCCGCGGTGTAGCTGTTCATCTGACCCTGAACACCCTGGTGTCCGACAAGGAGACCCAGGAAGCTACGGCGCTGATCCGTTATGCCGCAAACACCGGCGTGGATGCCTTTATCGTGCAGGATTTAGGACTTGTCCAGCTGTGCCGGCAGATCGCCCCCCATATCCCCATCCATGGCTCTACCCAAATGACTGTCCATTCTCTGCCTGGCGTGCAATTCTGCGCAGGCTTAGGTATGTCCCGTGTGGTGCTGAGCCGGGAGCTGAGCCGGGAGGAGATCCGTTATATTTGCGAGAATTCCCCCATTGAGATCGAAGTATTCGGCCACGGCGCTTTGTGTATGAGTTATTCCGGACAGTGCTACCTGTCCGCTGCCATTGGCGGCCGTTCCGGCAACCGGGGCCGCTGCGCCCAGCCCTGCCGGCAAAGCTACGGCTACAGCCGCTGGGAGAATAAATATCCCTTAAGCCTCAAGGACAACTGCACTGTGCAGTATGTGAAGGACTTGGAGGAGATGGGCGTTGCTTCTTTGAAGCTGGAGGGCCGCATGAAGCGGCCGGAGTATGTGGCCGCTGTGACCCAGGTGTACCGCCAGGCCATCGATACAGGCCATGTGACAAAGCCCATGCTCGACCAGCTTACCACCGCCTTCAACCGCCAGGGCTTTACCGATTACTACACAGGCCGCACCGGCCCCCATATGTTTGGCATCCGTGACGACAGCAAGACCGACGAGCGTTGGTGCAAGGAGATGCGCAAGACCTATGAGGCTGCGGAAAATCCCCTGGTAAAGGTGGTTTTTGATGTGGTTATCAAGCACGGCCAGACCACCTTGACCGTTGCCGATGAATCCGGCAACAAATGTACCTTGAACGGCCCTGTGGCAGAACCTGCCCGGGGTATGGGTCTGGGTCATGATGATTTGGCTTTGCGGCTGAGTAAGACCGGCGGCACGCCTTACGCCTGCGTGAATGTGAGAACCGACATTGCGCCGGGGCTGATGCTGTCCGCGGCTGCCATCAACGGTATGCGCCGGGATGCGCTGAATCTGCTCACTGCCAAGCGGGCCCGCCAGGAAAGCGAGCCTTTGGGCCGCCCTGCAAGAGTTGTTACCCACAAAGGACCTACTGCGCCCCCGGAATATACCGCCCAGGTGACCACCCGGGAGCAGATCACGCCGAAATTGCTGAATTTCGGTCTGAGCGTGCTGTATGTGCCCCTGCATATTTTGACCGCCGACCCGGCATTCTGCCAAACCCTGGCCCAAAAGGTGAATATTTGCGCAGTGCTGCCCCGGATCGTCCACGATGGGGAGCTCAGTAAGCTGCGCCAGGATCTGCTGGATGTACGGCGGATGGGTGTCCGGGAGGCACTCATCGGCAATGTGGGCCTGCTGCTGCCTGTACGGGAGTGCGGATTGCGCGCCCGGGGCGATTTTGGCCTGAACCTGTATAGCTCCGCCGCAGTGAATTTCGCCAAGGATATGCAGCTGCGTTCTGCCTGCTTGAGTTTTGAAATGACTCTGCCCCAAATCCGGGATGTGAGCAAGGGTGTTCCCTGTGAGATCTTGATTTACGGCCGTCTGCCGCTGATGGTGACGGAGAACTGTCTGCTAAGGAACAAGACCGGCCAGTGTACCTGCCATACAGGGCCTGCCAAGCTGGTGGACAAGACCGGTGCCGAGTTCCCCATTGTGAAAGATGGAAACAGCTGCCGCAGCGTTCTGCTCAACGGCAAGAAGCTGTTTTGGCTGGATCGGCAGGATGATTTGGCCCGGCTGGGCCTGTGGGCTACCCGTCTGTCCTTTACCACGGAAAACCCCCGTGAGGTGGACAGAGTGCTTGCCGCCTGCGCAGGTGGCGCAGCCTTTGACCCCGGTGCCTGCACCAGAGGTCTGTACCTGCGGGGTGTGGAATAATTGAAAATTGAGAATTGAGAATTTGTGTATATGCAAGTAATTTTAGCGTCCCAATCGCCGCGACGGCAGGAATTGTTGAAGCTGTTCCATATTCCCTTTACTGTCCGGGTGGCGGATATTGACGAAACAATGGACGAAAGCAAGCCGCCCTATGACGAGGTGGCCCGGGTCAGCAGCTTGAAGGCAATGGCGGTTTCCCGGGAAGAAAGCGATGTGGTCATCGCCGCCGATACCATCGTTGTGTGCGACGGAAAGGTTTTGGGCAAGCCCAAAGACGAGGCCGATGCCCACAGAATGCTTAATTTGCTTTCCGGCCGGGATCATCAGGTGATGACCGGTCTAACTGTCTTGCGGGGAGAGAAAATTCTCTCCTGCACCGAGGTGACGGATATCCACTTCCGTGCGCTGACAGAAAAAGAGATTGAAAGCTATATCCGCACCGGCGAGCCTATGGACAAAGCAGGCTCTTACGGCATCCAGGGTGGCGCTGCCCTGTTTGCGGAAAAGCTCTGCGGAGATTATTTCAATGTGGTGGGGCTGCCGGTTTGCCGGTTGGGCAAGCTTCTGAAAGAAATCGCCCCGGAACTGTTCTGAACGCCCCTTGAAACAATTGGAGGAAACTTTATGAAACATTTATTTACCGGCCGTGTCCGTGTGGTGCTGGTGGCAACGGTGCTGATCGCCATTGTGCTGGCGGTTGCGGGCTCTTTGATTGGTCTGAGCTTTCCCCAGACGGTAGTGCAGGGCATTTTGTCCCCTTTCCGGGCCGGCGCCAGCAAGCTGATGGACGGCGCGGAGCAGCTGTATGACTATATCTTCAAATACGAATCCCTCCAGGCGGAGAACGATGCCCTCAAAGAGCAGCTGGCTGCCATCGAGGACGAGGCCCGGGATGCCTATGCCACCAAGCAGGAAAATGAGCGGCTGAAAGCGGCTTTGGGACTGAAGGAAGCCCACGAGGACTATGAACTGGTGGATGCGTACATCATTTCCACCAGCTCCGGCGATTGGAGCAATACCTTCACCATCAACCGGGGTACCAATGTGGGCATTCAGAAGGATATGTGCGCCATCACCGCCTACGGCGAGATCGTGGGCTTGGTGAGCGAGGTGGGCGTAAACTACGCTGTGGTGAAGTCCGTGCTGGACTCCTCTTTGGAGATCAGCGCCACCATCGCGGCCTCCGGTCACAGCGGCATGGTCCAGGGCGGCTATGCTTCCGGTCTTGAGGGCCTGCTGCGTATGAATTACCTGCCCTCCAATTCCACCATCCGAAACCGGGATCAGGTAGTCACCACCGGCTCTACGGTCTATCCCCGGAATTTGGTGCTGGGCTATGTGGTGGACGCAGGCTTTGACGATACCGGCGTTGCCAAGTATGCGCTGTTGGAGCCGGCGGCAGATGTGCGCAGCCTGGAGCAGGTATTTATCGTGACACAGTATAATGTGGGGTAAGACTATGGCAAAAAAGTACGAATTTCGCCCGGATAAGCCGAAATTCTCCCTGCTGACCTATCTGATCCTATCGCCCAACCAGCGGCGCAAAGCCCTCAAATGGGGTCTTTATACCGCGTTTTTGGTGTTTTTGTCGGTTTTGCAGGATGTGGCGCTGAGCCGGGTGCGGATTTTCGGAGCGACCACCGAGCTGATCCCCTGCGCGATCTTCCTGATCTGCATTATGGAGGGCGTGGAGCAGGGCAGTGTCTTTGCGCTGATCTCCAGCCTTTTGTATCTGTTTTCCGGCACAGCTCCGGGCGTTTACTCTATGGTGGCAATCGTCTTCTGTGCCATAGGCGCATGCGTTGTGCGGCAGGCTTATTTGCAGGAGCGGTTTTCTTCGGCAATGATCAGCACCAGCCTGGCAATGGTTTGCTATGTGCTGACGAATTTCATCTTCGGCTTGTTCCTGGGACTGACTATTTGGAGCAGATTCCACGGATTTCTCATTACAGCCGTACTGTCACTGCTGGCAGTACCGGCATTTTACCCCATTTTCAAGGCCATTGGTAAAATTGGAGGCCAGTTATGGAAAGATTAACCAAAGTTCGCGCTATGATCCTGACGGCGGTGCTGCTGCTGATCTTAGGCTTTTTTACATTTAAGCTCTATGATCTGCAGATCATTGAAACCGGCGGCAGCACCGATAACCAGGCGACCTTTACCACCCTCACCCGCGTGAAAGCGGCCCGGGGTGATATCCTGGATAAAAACGGTAATTTGCTGGTGAGTAACCGGGCAAGTTATGACCTGATCATCAATCATTATGTGATCCTCACCGCTAACAACACCAACGAAAACCTCCTGCGGCTGGTAAAGCGCAGCCAGGAGGCCGGCATCGAATATACGGAGCATTTCCCCGTGTCCATCGAGCGTCCCTTTACCTATATCCGGGACAAGCAGACAGCTATTTGGCAGGACCATTTCCAGACCTTCCTCCATTATATGGAGATCGACTCGGATATCACCGCGCCGCTGCTGGTGGAAAAGCTCCGGGACCGGTACGATATCCCTGCGGAATGGACCGACGATGAGGCCCGGCAGGTCATTGGCCTGCTGTATGAAATGACCCTGCGGAAATGCGTGGGCAGCCTTTCTACCTTTGTGTTCATTCCCGATGCCAATGACGAAGAGCTCTCCGCCATCGTGGAGCTGAATATTCCCGGTATGAAGGTCGAGGCCTCCACGGTCCGGGAGTACAATACCAAGTACGCAGCCCATATTTTGGGCTATGTGGGCGCAATGAACGCCGAGCAGTGGGAGTACTACAAGGACATCCCCGGCTATGAAATGGATGCCGAGGTGGGCCAGGACGGCCTGGAAAAGGTCTACGAGGAGTACCTCCACGGCATTGACGGCTGGCGGGAAGATGTGGTCACCACCGACGGCACTTTGGTTTCCTCCCGGTATCGCCAGGAGCCCAAAGCAGGTTCTAATGTGGAGGTTTCCATTGACCTGAATATCCAGATGGCAGGCGAGGACCAAATGGGTATCGTCATCGAGGATCTGCGTACCCCCAAAGAAGACGGCACGCTGAAGGACGGTCACGATGCCGAGGGCGGCGCTTTTGTGGCGATGGATGTAAAGACCGGCCAGATCCTGGCCTGCGGCAGCTATCCCACCTATAACTTAGCTACCTTCTTTGACGATTATGAAACTTTGGCAAAGGACGAATATAAGCCCCTGTACAACCGGGCGCTCCTTGCCACCTATCCTCCCGGATCTACCTACAAAATGAGTATGGTCATTGCGGCTATGGAGTCCAAAGTCATCGACTCCAAGACGACTATTCGCGACCAGGGTAAGTATGAGATCACCCCCACATACCCTGTTTACTGTCTGCAGTGGACCAACTACGGCCAGACCCACGGAGACTGTAATGCTGCCAAGGCACTGATGGTGTCTTGCAACTACTTCTTCTACGAGTTGGGCGAAAAGATGAGCATCAATGCGATAGATGCTACTGCCAAGGGCTTGGGCCTGGGCGAGCCCACCGGTGTGGAACTGCCGGAGTATCTGGGCTACCGCGCCAATAAGGAAACCAAGGCGGAATTACACTCCGGTGACGATGCCTACTGGTACACCGGTGACCAGGTGCTGGCCGCTATCGGTCAGTCTGAAAACCGCTTCACCCCCATTCAGCTCTGCTCCTATGCAACCGCCCTGGCCAACGAGGGCACCCGCTACAAGGCCACCTTTATGAGCCGTGTGGTGTCCGCTGACTACCGTCAGCTGCTGGACGAGAACAAGCCCAAGGTCCTCAGCACCATGGAGATGTCCGAAGAAACCGTCAGCACATACAAAGAGGGTATGTATATGGTTACCCAGACGGATGCCAACGGCTGGCTGGGTACTGCCTATTCAACTTTTAAGGATTATCCCATTAAGATCGCTGCCAAGACCGGTACGGCAGAAACCGGCATTTACGGCACTTCCGCCAACGGCGCGTTCGTGTGCTTCGCCCCTCTGGACGATCCCCAGATCGCCATTGCCATCTATGTGGAAAAGGGCGGCCACGGTTCTACCCTTGCCACCATCGCAAAGAGCATGCTGGATGCATACTTCGATGTGGACGTGGTGGGCGACGTGAACATTTACGAAAACCAAGTAAGCTGAAAAAAAGCACCCCCAAAGGGGTGCTTTTTTAATGCATAATGCATAATGCTGAATGCATAATGTTTCGAATTTTTGTGTCATTGCGAGGCACGAAGTGCCAAGGCAATCTAAAAGAAAAAGGTTTTGTAGGGGAGGGATACTATCCCTCCCGTTTATATTATATTGGGGGAATTAGGGGAGGCATACTATGCCTCCCCTACGATTGGGGTTGTCAAAAGAACAACAGGGAATACCAGGTGACGATGTTTTCACCGTACTGAAATTCCAATCCGTTTTCCTCCAAGGTGGGGATCAGATTGATGCCGTGGCTTTCCACACAGGGGTGCATCCGATCCGGGTGGCGGCAGGGCTCGCCGTCCAGCCAGGCGCACCGGGCGCACTCCGCGCAGGCCTCGGTGGAGAGAATATAGGGCTCGATGCCCTGGGCACGGAAGAATCCGCGCACTTGATTGGTGATGCTTTCGTGTTCCGGACGGGTGGCAAGGGCTGCGTCAATATCGGCAATGTCAGCCACCTCTGTGATGGTTCCGATGAGCAGACAGTTGGAGAATGCCTTGCACTTATGTTCGCAGGCAGCAACTTCCCCCACTGCCGGGGGACAAGCCCAGGTTTTGTTATACATGGGGCATTCGGCGGAGCAGATGTAGCGGATCCTCTCGGAAAATTCCAAACTTTTCGGATCAATAAAGCCGTAAAAGTACAGAGGAAGCTGGGAAAGTTCCGATTCCAAGCGGGTTATATCCATCATTTCAGTTCCTCCAAAATCCGCGCACAGCCCTCGCAGATATCTTCCCAGGTGCGGTCAAAACCGCCCATATAGTAGGGGTCAGCCACATCCCGATCTAAGAAGGGCAGGAATCCCTCATAGCCTGGGAACATCTGCTTTAAGTACCGCAGATTCCGTCTGTCCATATAGTAAATGCGGTCGTAGATGTCAAGGTCGGCCTTGGTGATCTGCCGGGCGAATTTGCCGTCGCAGCCCAGTCCGTGACGGGCCAATTCTCGCCGGGCGGGTGGATAAACCGGATTGCCCAGCTCTTCCCGGCTGGCCGCCGCCGATGCGATTTGCACCCGGTCAGATAGCCCAGCCTTGGCAACTAAGTCTTTCATCACAAATTCCGCCATAGGACTTCTGCAAATATTCCCGTGGCAGACAAAGAGAATTTTTACCATAAAATTTCCTCGCTTTTTCGTGTCATTGCGAAGGCGGCTTTGCCGCCTGTGGCAATCTCCAAGAATGCAAGTATTATACCACGCATCGCAGCATATTGCAACAAAGGCTTCTCCCCAAGGGGAAGGCTATTCCATCGGCATGCGTTACGCATCTAAGCAGATCTCAAAATATTGATTTCTCTGTGCAGGCGGTGTATAATTTGCTTAGGCAACAAATACCAATTTGAAAACCACAATTTTATAAGTGGTTATTAACCCTCGCAGGGTTTTAATAAAATCCTCCAAAAGCTTTGAAAATAAAGGGTTTATCGCAAAATGCTCACCTTAACTTATTATACGATTTCACACTGTTTTATTCTTCCCTCGGAAGCTGATAAGGGCAAACACAAGGGCAAGAAAATCTGATAAAAAGATATAACAGAATGTGGCAATCGGAGAACTGTGACGTATGTGCGAATATATTATACTGGAGGATTTATTATATGGACAAGTACATTTTTGATGAAAGCAACGGTTTGTGGTATGAATTGCAGGGAGATTATTATATTCCTTGTCTGATACTTTCCGAAGAAGAAACACAGCCTATCGGCTTATGGGGACAACGCCACAAGCAGTATCTAAAGGAGCATAAGCACTTCCTTTACATTACAATGCTGATTGAGGGTACATTGAACACTTACCTTGCCGACATTGACAGACAGGCACAGGAGAGTTTGCTCCTGCTGACAAAGCAGATTGCAGAGCAGGAAAATGTTACCGAACAACTGAAAGCTGATAATGCTATGTTGTGGGTGCAGAAAATGAATGAAATTCAGTCCAGAGTTAGGGAAATTATTTACAGCGAGATTATCTACGCATAGTAGGTGTAGGGGCGGTAAGCCAGTTTTTGGCTTTCGCCCTTGTCTACACATAAGCAAAATAAAGAAATACCGTCAATGGCAGTGCTTGCACTGTTCATCGTGACCATTGACGGTATTTCGTATTTTGCTATTGCTATCTTTATTTTTTCACATCTGAGTGATAAAATTTATTTGATTAAAGTTCTGCGGAAACTTTGAAGTTTCATCAGATAAATATTTGGAAAAAGTCTTGACTCCTACGTTGCGTAATAGTTTAAAGTGTACTTATCGATAGGAGGAAATGATATGCATGAATTTATAATAGAAATAGTAAAATCAGATGAGATTTATCGAAAGATAGCAAATGCATCGTTAGAGAAGAAAGATGATATATATCGCTATGACTTTATGAAAAAATTTGAAAAGAAATGGGATATGTATCACTGTCCGTTGAAAGCAAAACAATCTGGCGGATATGATGTGGTGATGGCAAGCGGTATGTTAGGATATTTATTGCCACAAAAAATAGGAGACACAGAAGAAAAATATATTGCAGAATTAGCAGATGAAAAGTTATGGACGGATTGCGTGGCATCTATTGAAAGCTCTCTTATGACATTTGTTAGACATGGAATAGATTTGAAGGTTAAAGAGTATATGTTTACATTGATGCTCGCAGATCCATCAAGTCCCTATTCGGTGATGAATGATGGTTATTGTGGTGATGGTGGAATTCCGGGATACATATTTGGATCATTAGTACCTTCTGAAACGACAAAAACAAGGATTCCAGTTGTATTAGCTCATGAGACGAATCATAATGTAAGATTTCAATATATAAAGTGGAGTAATGAAATATCATTAGCAGAATATATGATTTGTGAAGGATTGGCAGAAAATTTTGCAGTAAAACTTTACGGTGAAGAGAACTTAGGACCATGGGTTAGTAAAACTGACCAGGAAATGTTAAATGAATATATTAAGCCACTTATCCAGGACGCTTTAGAAGTGCAAGGATTTGACAATATTACATCATATATGTATGGAGATGAAATGGCCAAATTACAAAATTATATTCCGGTGGGTATGCCTTATTGTGCTGGGTATGCATGCGGATATTATATGGTGAAATATTATTTGGATAAAACTGGAAAAGATATTGTTGACGCAACAATACTTCCAGCAGAAGAAATTTTGAAAGAAATAGATGGATTTTGGAGTGAAACGACCATTATTCGGAAAGGAAATTCCTATGAGGACAGTAAATGAGGTAAGTAAGCTAACAGGAGTAAGTATACGTACCCTTCAGTACTATGATAGTATCGGACTGTTAAAACCAACTGAGTATACAGAGGTAGGATAGCGTTTGTATGATGAAGAAGCATTAGAAAGGTTGCAACAGATTTTATTGTTTAGAGAATTGGAATTTCCACTGAAAGAAATCAAAGATATTATATATAATCCTAAATTTAATAAGGAAAAAGTATTAGAGCAGCAAATAGAACTTTTGGTATTGAAGAAGGAACATATAGAAAATTTGATTGATTTTGCTCGAAGAATAAAAACGATGGGAGTAAATAAGACGGATTTTAAAGTATTTGATAAAAAAAAGATGGAAGATTATTCAAAGCGTGCAAAGGAACAATGGGGACAGATAGCCCAGTATCAGGAATTTGAAGAAAAGACGAAAGGGGTGTCTGATACACAGCAGAAGGATGTAATCAATCGTTTTATGCTTATTTTTACAGAGCTTGGCAAGATAAAAGAATTAGATACATCCTGTGAGACGGTTCAATTACAGGTGAAAAAATTGCAGGATTTCATCACAGAGAATTATTACACCTGTACAAAAGAAATTTTATCAGGTCTGGGAAAGATGTATGCAAGTGGCGGAGAATTTACCGAAAACATTGATAGCTATGGTGGAGAAGGAACTGCTCTGTTTACAGCAAATGCAATTGAGATATATTGCAAATAAGAGAGCGCAACTTTCAGTTTTCTGCATTTATAAATTTACACCCTGCAAGACGAAAAATCTTGCAGGGTGTTTTCTTATGCTCTGATATATATGTAAGACCGCAAGGCAGGTTGCCCTGCGGTGTCGATTTCGTATGTCGTGATTACCTGTCCCTATCTTGGGATTTCTTTCTCTGCTTCGGCTGAGAGTTCTGTTTGCCCTCTTCCTGAAGCTGTCTGAGCCTGTTACGCACACTTTGTCTTTCGGGCGGTCTGTGCTGTTTCTCGGCAGGTTTCTGTCCGTTCTTAACTGCCTGCTCCCATTCTGCAAGTTCTTGGTTATACTGTGTCACAATAGCCTCTGCTTTGCGGTAAGTTTTCATAAATGCCTGTACATCAGGATAACCGTCATCGGTCAGAATATCGGGGAGTTTATCCAGTTTTTCAGCAAGTTCGGTTTCAGTCTGCTGTATCTGCTTTTCCAGAGCCTTGCGTTCCTTGCCTTTGAAGATACCCGTTGTTTCTGCAAGCTGCTGTCGCAGATTCGGGAGTGCGACCTCCTGTATCTTCTTGATTGCTTTCGCCTGTTTCTGTACCTTTAGCATAAGGGTCTGCATTGTGCGGAACTCGTCCATATCCATATCGAGGACTGGCTTGGGTGGCATATCCTTTTCACGGATAATGGCTTGCAGAAATTCCTTTGCCTTGCCCACGATACCTCGGAACAGATTTGGAAGCCAACCATTTTCACGGATGGACTGACCGGCTTTGTCGTGGATTTCGGTCTGCTTGATTTCCAGTATCTTTGCTTCTTCAATGCCCGATATGAGAGCCAAATCCGCTGTTCTGTTCCATTCCTGCCTTGCGGTGTTGTCCACTTCGATTTCGGCAGCCTTGGGGTTGTTCTTGCCTATCTTTTTTGTTGGGAGATACACGCTGTTTTTATCAAACACTTTCAGCCGTTGTTCGGGATCTGAAATGTGGGAATTGATAAGTTCCGTGTAAACCTCTTTCGCTTCTGCTATAAACGCTTCGCTTTTATAACGCTCGTCTTTGGTTGTGAATAAATGGCTTTCGTAAACTTCCCCCTTTTTGATAACGGTACAGCCTTTTCGGACTTGACCGTTCTCGTCTGTGATTTCTTTCTTGGTTCGTACCCTTTTTCCTGTTTCGTCGTAAAATACGCTTCTGGTGGCAATCTTGATATCAGGTTCGGGAAGCAGTTTCCTTTCGCTGAATATGAGGTGGATGTGGTAATTGGTCTTGCGTTTGTTGTGGTGCAGAGCCGATACACATTCCACTCCGTACTGCTGTCGGAATTTGTTCGTAAATTCTTCAAGTACCTGCTGTGGGTCAAAGGTGGTGTAAATCTCCGGCAGGGCAATGATTAGCTCCCTTGCTTCGATACACTTTCCCTTTGTTCCGCTTCGCAGGAACTCCTGCTGACTTTCCCTGGCGAGATTGTTCCAAAAGGTATTGTCGGCGGTACGATAGGTGGCGTAAAGGTTTTCCTGTTTGGCGTGGCTCGTGATATATGAGATTCTTCCCTTGACATTGGGCAGCTTAGACATCTGAATGAACGAATGTCTTGCCAACCTTTTGCTCCTTTCTTTGCTGAGAATACCGTACTCATTACGCAACCGACTTGTCGGGTGCGGCTGTCACAGCTATCGGTGATTGGTGGGACAGCAATGGAAATTGCACCGCAATTTCCTCTGTATCATAGCTGAGGTGATGGTGTCCGAAGCTGTGATACAGGCTCCCCGCAGGGGCGAAATACCCAGAGTACAAATCGCAGATTTGTGCGAGGGGTGTATTTCGCTCTCAAACGCCGAGGGCTTGAGAGAACGGTTATTCCACTTTTCGTACATCACTTGGATTGAGGAGATTCCTGCCCTGATTGACCGTCATAAAACGCTCCAACGTATCCCTGCGGATAATCGTCTTTCGCCCGACTTTCAGAACAGGAAGTTTGCCCCAGTCCACCAGTTTTCGCATTGTGTTCCTACCGATACCCGTACATTCCGCTGCTTCTTCGATAGTTAAACCCATTTTAATTGCTGTCATTACACATCTCTCCTTTCAAAACACTCATTTTGCAACTTTGCAATTATCATTATACTTATTTTGCCATCTCTTGTCAACTCGTTTTACAACTCATTAAAGATATTTTTTAACTTTTATCGAGAAAGTGGTTGCAAAATAGGTTTTGATATGCTATACTTGGTTTCGATAGGAGGTGTAAACCTTGAAAAAAGAAATTATATTCACCGCAAAACAGGTCGGTGAACGAGTGAAAGAACGTCGAACAGAATTGAATCTCACAATGCCGGAGCTTGGCAAGCGTATCGGAGTGAACAAGTCTACGATACAGAGATACGAAGCAGACGGCGTAGACCCAAAAAGAACAATGATTATCAATGGACTTGCAGAAGCGTTGCTTACCACTCCTGAATGGCTCACAGGTCTTTCAGAGGATAAGGAATATGACAGCAGAACGCTCTGTGAAAAAGACTTGGAAGAACATATCAAAAAGTACATTGATACTGTGTCTACGGTTGTGAACGGCGAACCGCACCAGCAGCTCCTTACCACATTCCTCGGAAAGATGATTGATTTGTATTCCGTTCTCTGCCACCACTTCTCCGATGCTATGACAGAGGTTGACCGTGTTGCAGAAGATGAAGGACTGAAACAGTCTCTTATGAGATATGCGATTGAGTCGGGAGCGATTAAGGAACGAGTTTATCATAAAGAAATGGAAGCACCGATTGAGGATATGAAACGATTCTTAGACGGAATTTTACATATCTACGATGAAGGTCGTACCGCTGTGAAGATGGGTGACCTTTTCGGGATAGTAGCGGAAGCCGAAGCAAGGCTTGCCGAAAAAGAATAATTCCGTGGCTCTTTGACAACAAAAAAGCCGATGAAACAATCGGCGGATGTGACACTATTTACTTTACGCACACCATACGTCACAGTTCCGATTGCCACGGATAGAAAGGAGACTATTTATCAATGGCAAAAGGATCTGTAAGAAAAAAGGGCAAGAAATGGTACTACCGCTTCTATGTAGAAGATGAAAGCGGAAAGATGGTACAGCGTGAGTTTGCAGGCACAGAAAGCAAATCCGAAACGGAAGCATTGCTCCGCAAGGCAATGGAGGACTACGAAGCGAAGAAGTTCGTGGCAAAGCCTGAAAACACCACTGTGGGTATGCTGCTTGATATGTGGGTGGAGGAAGAACTGAAACCCGGCAATCTGAGCAACGGTACAGTGATGGCTTATATGGGAACAGTGAACAGGATAAAACAATATCCTATCGGAGACAGAAAGCTGAAAACAGTCACTGCGGAACATTTACAGGCATTTATGGACTTTCTCACTTTCGGAGGACAAAACCCCGACGGGACAACAGCAAAGGCACTCAGCAAAGGGTATCTGAGGTTGTTCTCAGCGGTATTGCAGGGGGCGTTCCGATTTGCGGTATTCCCGAAGAAACTGATTTCCTTTAACCCTATGCAGTATGTGGTATGGAGAGGAAAGAAAGAGGAATACGAACTGTTTGCAGACGAGGGCGGAGAAGTTGACAGCACACCTACCATTGACCACCAGCAGTTTGTGATGTTGGAGGACTTTCTAAAAAAGAAAGACAATCCTGCATTGCTCCCGATGCAAATAGCCTACTACACAGGGCTTCGTATCGGAGAAGTGTGTGGTCTGACTTGGCAGGACATCAACCTTGACGAACAGCACCTCACAGTACGACGCAGTATGCGATACAACGGGCAAAGGCACAAGACAGAGATAGGTGCCACCAAACGCAAGAAAGTCCGCACCGTGGACTTCTGCGACACTCTGGCTGACATTCTCAGAAAGGCAAAGACGGAACAGCATAAGAACCGCTTCAAGTATGGCGAACTCTACCACCTCAATTACTACAAAGAAGTCAAAGAGAAAGACCGTACTTATTATGAAGTCTACAGCCTGCCGAGAACCGAGGAAATGCCAGACGGGTACAAGGAAATATCCTTTGTCTGCCTGAGACCTGACGGAGCATACGAGTCACCGAGTACAGTTGGTGTTATGACAAGGTCAGCAAAAAAGAAACTGGAAGGATTTGAAGATTTCCATTTTCATATGCTGAGACACACATTCACCAGCAATCTGCTCTCCAACGGTGCAGCACCGAAGGATGTGCAGGAACTGCTCGGACACGCTGACGTAAGTACCACAATGAACATCTACGCTCACTCTAAGAGGGAAGCGAAACGAACTTCCGCAAGACTGCTTGATAAGGTGGTCGGGGAAGCCTAAACAAAAACTTTCCCTTGTTTCGGCTCATAAGGGCAAAAACAAGGGAAAATACATAAGGAACGAGTATTAAAATGCCGATTTTCCTTGAAAATACAAGGATTTCGGAGGATTAAATAGACAAACTTGAATTTGTGGAGGGGATAAGCTATGTGGTTTGTACTTGCATTGCTGTCTGCAGTTTTTGCGGCGCTTACCTCTATACTGGCAAAGGTCGGCATAGAAGGTGTCAACTCAAATCTTGCAACAGCAATCAGAACCGTTGTTGTAGTTGTAATGGCTTGGGGAATGGTGTTTCTCACCAATGCACAGAATGGAATTGGGGAAATAAGCAAACGGAGTTGGTTGTTCCTCATTCTGTCGGGGTTGGCAACGGGCGCTTCCTGGTTGTGCTATTACAAGGCGTTGCAGTTAGGTGATGCATCCAAAGTGGTTCCCATTGACAAATTAAGTGTTGTAATTACATTGGTTTTGGCATTCGTTTTTTTACATGAGCAATTCACAACAAAATCGTTGATCGGTTGCATACTTATCGGAATTGGAACGATGGTAATGGTACTTTAATTTCTTATTTGCAAAGGAAAGCAGCCGCTGGCCTGATGGTCAGCGGCTGTTATTATTTTAGTTTTCTTCGGGGAAGGCGTACCGGGCCTTGTATTTGGCAAACTGCTCGGCGAAGGCGGCGGATTCGTGGAGCTCGCCGGCCTTCAAAGCGTTCAGATATTCGTGGGCCTCCAGCTTACCCTCGGAGACTTGCAGCATTTCCACAGCTACATTGGAGCAGTGGTCGGCGGTCCGCTCGAAGGCGGTCAGCAGGTCCTCCAGCACAAAGCCGTATTCCACGGTGCAAAGTCCGTCACGCAGACGGCGCACATGACGGGATTTGACCTCACGGACCAGGGCATCAACAACCTGCTCCTGGGGCTCAATCTTTGAGGCCTGCTCCCGGTTGAGGTTTTTGTAAGCTTCTACCGTCCGGTCCACAGCATCTAACACAGCCTGCTCCAAAACCGCCAACTCACCCTTGGCCTGCTTGGAGAACTCCACCTTCTTTTCCTCGATCTCCAGAGCCGCCTTGGCCACGGACAGGGCGTGATCGGCGATCCGCTCGATATCGGAAATGGAGTAAAGCAGGGTGTTGAGGATGCGGTTATCCTGCACGGACAGGCGCATATTGGAAAGCTTGACCAGGTAAGTGCCCAGGGCATCCTGGTAGTGGTCGGTCTTGTCTTCCAAGGCGATGACATCTTCCATCACCGCGGGGCTGAACTTGGTGCGCAGACCCATAGCCAGGCGCATAGCCTCGGCCGCATCGGCAGCCATCTCGCTGGCCACCTCATGGGCACGCTGGACAGCAACCGCAGGGGTTGCCAGCAGACGCTCGTCCAGCAGCTCCGTGGGCTGGGGGGTATGCTTTTGGGGGATGAACACATACGCCAGCTTCACCAGCAAACCGTTTGCAGGCATCAGCACGCAGGTAGCGGCAACATTGAAGAAGGTGTGGATCACGGCGATATCCCAGGCAGCGGCAGGACTGCTTAGGAAATTCCAGTCAATAAACAGACCCAAACCATAGAACACCACAACAAAGAGGGCAACACCCACCACATTGAACAGCAGGTGGACCATGGCGGTGCGGCGGGCGTTGCGGTTTGCGCCGATGGCGCCCATCATAGCGGTGATAGTAGTACCGATATTCTGACCCAAAATAATGGGGATTGCCGCGCCGTAGGTAACAGCGCCGGTAACGCACAGACCCTGCAGAATACCGATGGATGCGGAGGAGGACTGGATCACAGCAGTGAGCAGTGCGCCAAACACAATGCCCAGCAACGGATTGGAAAAGGAGATCATGAGCTTGGCAAACCAAGGCTCATCCTTGAGAAATGCCATAGAATCGCCCATAATGTCCATGCCGGTCATCAGCGCCATAAAGCCAAGGCAAATGGTGCCGATGCCCTTTTTCTTCTCACTCTTGGAGAACATAAACAGGGCAATGCCGATAATGGCGACCAGGGGTGCCAGGGTAGAGGGCTTAAAGACCCGCACTAAGAAACTGTCACCCTCCAGGCCGGAAAGGGACAAGATCCAGGCGGTGACGGTGGTACCGATGTTGGAGCCCATAATCACGCCCACAGCCTGCTTGAGGGTCATAATGCCGGAGTTAACGAAGCCGACCACCATGACGGTGGTTGCCGACGAGGACTGGATCACCGCAGTGACACCCATGCCCAGCAGGAAGCCCTTGAACACATTGGAGCTCATTTTGGCCAACACTGTCTGCAGCTTACCGCCGGCCTGCCGCTCCAAGGATTTGCCCATAACGTCCATGCCGAACAGGAACAGGGCAAGGCCACCCAAAAGGGTGATAATTTTGAAAATATAATCTGTCATATATTTCTCCTTTGCGGGGAAGTATCGTAATTTGACAAATATAGTATAACACAGCTTTTGGCGGTAGTAAACCCTGTTTGGTGAACAATAGAAATAGTATAAGTATATTTCTAACTATATAAAATAGAAGTTAATTTTATTAAAATCTATATTGACAAAATAAAAGTTATATGATAATCTATTGACAGAGGTGATAATTATGACGAAAGCAATTTCTACTTGTCCTGCTTGTCAAGGCAAACTCTACATAGCAAGTTTGGCTTGTCCGGATTGCGGAATGGAACTGAAAAATACGTTTGATATAAGCTCGTTTGATACACTGGATAATGAGAAATTCGCATTTTTGTTATCCTTTCTTCGCAATCGAGGGAATTTGAAAAATGTACAGACAGAGCTACAGATTTCGTACCCGACCGCTAAGCGCAAATTGGACGAAATTTTGATCGCATTAGATTTGTTTGAGGAAGATGCCGGTTTTTCAGAGAAAGAGGAGATGGATATGCGTAATTGGTTTACAGATCATACTAGTACGAAGGCTTCTGAAATTATAAAAACAAAGTTGAAAGAAAACGGTGGCCGAGTGATTGTTCATACGGTGCGTGGCTTGCCGTGTGAGATTTACGTTGCCGCCGATGGCAGTTCTTTTGAAAGTGATAAACTTCCAATTAAGCCCGCCTATAGATTTGAGGTGTTTGATACTATCGTGGAATTGCTCAAAAAACAAAATGGAAGAGCAAGAAAAGGCAATGGTCGCAACTATAAACTTGGCGAGGAGAATTGCGATGATACCACAGTTGTTGGCTATATCGCCAAGCATTATGCCCACAAGGAAGATGGCGCATCTGTGTTTGATCCTGTGTTTGTTTTAGCGGCCGTTTTGGAATGGGCAGATATTGCGAAAAACGAGCGGGGAGAATTGGTGCTGACGGCAAATTACCGAGCAAAGATGTAATCGTCTTGTTGCATAAAAACAGAGGTGAAGGATAGTGGGATTTTTAATAAAACTTTGCTTGTTGCCTGTTTGTCTTATGCTATGGATATTTCAAGGGTTACTCAAAATAATGGTATGGATAATATATATCGTGTTTTTTGCTTTTTTTCATCTATTGTTTAGCCCGGTTCCCTGTGGATGGCGTAGCAGGCGGAGAAGGTACAGATATTGGTAATTATGAAAAGCGGCCGCTGACCAAAGGATCAGCAGCTGCTTTTTATTTGGTTATTTCCTTGTAAATATCGTAGCCGAACAGAGGCCGGCGTTCTCGACGGCCCTTTTCGGGATCGTCCGGAGGCCGATCCCTACAATACAAAAGTCTCCCTCGTCAGAGGGAGACTTTTAAGGCTTCGTAAATATCGTAGCCGAACAGCAGGTGGTCCTTGCTGTGGCAATCGGAGGAGAAAATGATTTCCTTGCCGGCGCTTACCCACCGGCTGATAATATCCCGGGTGGGGTAAGGCTCGGTGGTGTAGCCCCGGGACATAGCGCCGGTGTTCACCTCCAAGAGCGCCGGGGCATCCAGCAAAGCATCCAGCGCTTTCCGGGCCGCCGCTATATACCGGGGGTGGTCCGGGTCAAAGAGATCCCGTTCCCGGTTGAATTTGGTGATCAGGTCAAAATGGCCGATGATGTGGCACCGGGTCTTGTTATACACATCGGAAACCACCTCGTAATAATCCTCCACGAAGCTGTAGAAATCCCCGCCGTAATACTGTTCTACGATGGCGATTTGGGTTTCCTTGCTCTCGTCTACGGACAGGTATGCCCCATCCTTTTCCACATAGTGCACAGAGCCGATGATATAGTCATACCCTGCAGTGGATTCCGGGGAGTGGTAATCCTGCTCAATGCCCAAATATATCTTGATTTGCTCTGCGTACTTTTCTTGCACCGCCCGGACAGCCTTGATGTAGGCCAAAGTGTTTTCCCTGGACATACAAAAGCTGCCGTCAAAGGGGGTATAAGAATGCCCGGAAAAGCCGATCTCCTTACAACCTAGCCCAATGGCTTTCTGCACCATTTCCTCCGGGGTATGCTTGCCGTCGCAGAAACAGGTGTGGGTATGGTAGTTACAGGGGATCATTTGGTCATTTTCTCCTGCTTGACCTTGTGGTCAATGATGTGGCGGGAGGCAAGCTCTCTGTGGACGTCCTCTACGGTAATGCCCATCTGTACCATCAGCACCATTGCGTGATAGGCAAGGTCTGCCAGCTCATAGATGGTTTCCTTTTTATCGTCGGCCTTGCCGGCGATGATGACCTCGGTGCACTCCTCGCCCACCTTCTTGAGGATCTTGTCGATGCCCTTTTCAAAGAGATAGGTGGTGTAAGAGCCCTCGGGGCGGTTTTCATTTCTGCCAACGAGCATATCGTAAAGGCCCTGGAGGCTGAACTCCTGCAGCTCCTCACTTTCCCAAACCGGGGAAGTAAAGCAGGAATCGGTGCCCTTGTGGCAGGCAGGGCCGTCCTTTTCCACAACCACCACCAAAGCATCCCCGTCGCAGTCGGCGGTGATGGAAACAATGTGCTGGTAGTTGCCGCTGGTCTCACCCTTCAGCCACAGCTCCTGCCGGGAGCGGCTCCAAAAGCAGGTCAGACCCTTTTCCATAGAAATTTCCAGGCTTTCCTTGTTCATATAGGCCACGGTCAGCACCTTTTTGGTGATGGAATCCACCACAACTGCGGGGATCAGGCCGTTTTCGTCGAATTTCAGATTATCAATGGAGAGCATATTATAACCTCACAATAATGTTATTCTTTTTCAGTTCCTGCTTTAGGTCAGGAATGGCGATCTGCCCGAAGTGGAACACAGATGCAGCCAGCGCCGCATCGATGGTGGGAATGGCGCCAAACAGGTCGGTAAAATGCTGTACAGAACCTGCGCCGCCGGAGGCGATCACCGGCACATTCACTGCATCGCACACCGCTTGCAGCATCTCGATATCAAAGCCTTTTTTCACGCCGTCGGTGTCAATGGAGTTGACAACCACCTCGCCTGCGCCCAGTGAGACGCCTTTTTTGATCCAGGCGATGGCTTCCATACCGGTGTCCTCTCTACCACCCTTGGCAAAGACCCGGAACTGGCCGTCCACCCGTTTGATATCCGCCGACAGCACCACGCACTGGCTGCCGTATTTTTGGGCGGCATGGTAAATGAGCTGGGGATCACGGATCGCACCGGAGTTGACGCTGACCTTGTCCGCACCGCATTTTAAGACCCGGTCAAAGTCGTCCACGGTGTTGATGCCGCCGCCCACGGTCAGAGGAATGAAGATTTGCGATGCCACTTCCCGGAGCACATCGGTAAACAGCTGCCGACCCTCGGCAGAGGCGGTGATGTCATAGAACACCAGCTCGTCGGCGCCGCAATCGGAGTAGTGCTTTGCCAGCTCAATGGGGGAGGAAACATCGGAAAGGCCCTGGAAATTGGTGCCTTTCACCACCCGGCCGTTTTTGATGTCCAGGCTGGGGATGATGCGTTTTGTGATCATTTTGCCACCTCCAAAGCCTCTTTCAGGTCGATAGCGCCGGTGTAATAGGCCTTGCCGATGATCGCGCCGTAGATGTCCATTTTCCGCAGGGCAGCGATGTCTTCCATGGTGGAAACGCCGCCGGAGGCGGTGATATCCAGAGAAAATTTCTCGGAAAGCTGCCGGTATAGGGCAAGGTTTGTGCCCTGCATTGCGCCATCCTTGGAGATGTCGGTGCAGATAATATGTTTCACGCCGATCTCCTGCATTTTGGCAAGGAAGTCTTCTAAGGTGACAGCGGATTTTTCCAGCCAGCCCTTGATGGCAATGTAGCCGTCCTTTACATCCGCGCCCACAGCAATTTTATCGCCGTATTTCTCAACAGCGGAGCGGAGGAATGCCTCGTCGTTGACAGCAGCCGTACCCAAAATCACCCGGGAAACACCGGCGGATAAGTACTTTTCCACCGTTTCCATATTGCGGATGCCGCCGCCGATCTCCACAAAGAGGGAGGTTTCTTTGGCGACCTGCTCCACGATAGCAAGATTAGGGGTCGTGCCGTCCTTAGCGCCCTCCAAGTCCACCATGTGGATATGGGTGCAGCCGCTTTTTTCAAAATCTTGGGCAATTTCAATGGGATTTTCGCTGTAAACGGTCATATTGGCGTAATCGCCCTTGTAAAGCCGCACGGCTTTCTTTTCATATAAATCGATTGCCGGAAACAGGATCATAGTGTTTCCTCCTTTTCGCAGAAGGCCCGCAGAATGTTAAGGCCTACCTCGCCGCTTTTTTCCGGGTGGAACTGGCAGCCCATCACATTGCCGCACTGCACAGCGGCAGTGACGAATTTGCCGTACTCGGCGGTGGCCACCACACTTTCCGCACCGGGGTCTACATAGAAGGAATGGACGAAATACACGCAATCGCCCGCTTTGATGTACTTAAGGAGCTTGCTTTCCTTGGTAAAATGCAGGGCGTTCCAGCCGATATGGGGAATTTTCAGTTCGGTGGGGATCGTGCCATCCATTGGGATCACACTGCCCTTCAGCAGGCCAAGACCGGTATGCTCACCAAATTCATAGCTTTTTTCAAACAGTAGCTGCATACCTAAGCAAATGCCCATAATTTCCTTGCCGGCGGCAGCCTGCTCCAAAATCACCTTGTCAAGACCAGAGTCACGGAGCTTTTTTGCCGCATCGGCAAAAGCGCCCACACCGGGCAGGATGATTTTTTCTGCGCTGCGAATTTCGGCAGGGTCGGAGGTGACGCAGGTATCAGCGCCGATTTTCTCCAAAGAGCAGCACAGGGAAAATAGATTTCCCACGCCGTAATCAACAACTGCAATCATTACAGAATTCCTTTCGTGGAGGGTACTTCATTGGCAAAAGCCTTGTCAATGGTAACGGCCTTGCGCAGAGTCCGTGCCACGGACTTGAATGTGCCTTCAATGATGTGATGGGAGTTGCCGCCGCAAAGCTGCCGCAGATGTAAGGTCAGACCTGCGTTGTTGGCAAAGGCAATAAAGAACTCCAGCACCAGCTCCGTATCGAAATCGCCCACCTTTTCCGTGGGGATCTCCAAAGCATAGTAGCAGCCGCCCCGGCCGGAAATGTCCACCGCGGTGAGGATCAGGCTTTCGTCCATTGCCAGGGTGGTGTCGCCGTAGCGGATGATGCCCTTCTTGTCGCCCAGAGCTTCAGCAAAGGCCTTGCCTAAGCAGATGCCGATGTCCTCTACGGTATGGTGGTAATCCACATAGGTGTCACCCACGCAGGTGACCTCCAAGTCAAACCGGCCGTGCTTGGCAAAGAGGGTCAGCATATGGTCTAAAAAGCCGCAGCCGGTTGCTATCTTGGATGCGCCGGTGCCGTCTAAATTGAGGGAAAGGGAAATGTCGGTCTCCCCGGTTTTACGCTTGATTTGGGTGGTTCTCATAGTTATGCTCCCAGTATTTCTTTGATTTTTTCAATGAGGGTCTCCATCTGCTGCAAAGTGCCGATGGTGATGCGTACATAGGGGGCGATGCGTGCCTTGGTAAAGTGCCGCACCAGTACGCCCCGGGCTTTCAGCTCCTTATAAAGCTTTTCGCCGTCGATTTTGTCGGACTTGGCAAAGACAAAGTTTGCCTTGGAATCAAGAACAGTAAAGCCTAACTTTTGCAGCTCCGACACTGTCCAGGCCCGGTTCGCCATAATGGTCTTGGCGTTTTGCAGATAGTAGTCATTTTCTTCTAATGCCGCAACACCTGCAAACTCCGTCATCCGGTTTACATTGTAGGGGTTGGTGGAGTAGCGAATGGTGTTTAAGTCGGCGATCAGCTTTTCATTACCGATGGCAAAGCCCAGCCGGGCACCGGCCATGGACCGGGACTTGGAGAAGGTCTGCACTACCAGCAGATTTTCATAGTGCTCCACTAATTTCACAGCGCTCTCCCCGCCAAAATCCACATAGGCCTCGTCCACGATCACCACATTACCCGGATTGCTCTTTAGGATATCCTCAATATCACGCAGAGGCAGGCACATACCGGTGGGGGCATTGGGGTTGGCAATGACCACGGTCTTGTTTAACCCCATATAATCGGCAGGGTCGATGGAAAAGTCCTCTTTCAAGGGGATCTGGGTGTAGGGGATGTGGTTCAACTGGGCGAACACCGGGTAAAAACCGTAGGTGATGTCCGGAAAAGCCAGGGGGGATCTTTCGTCGGCAAAGGCCATAAAGGCGAAGTTCAGCGCCTCGTCAGAGCCATTGGACACCAACACCTGGGAGGGTTTTACCCCATAGACCTCTGCTAATCTTTCCCGCAGGGCGGTGCTTTCCGGGTCGGAATACAGCTGGAGTTTCGAGCATTCCTTTGCCACTGCTGCCGCTACACCGGCAGAGGGCGGGAAGGGAGATTCGTTGGTGTTCAGCTTCACATATTGCATATCTCTGGGCTGCTCACCGGGGGTGTAGGGCTCCAAAGCGGCAAATTTCTCTGTAAAAAACTTACTCATTTTTTGTCCTCAAATCGAATGGTTGCGCTCTTGGCGTGGGCATCCAGGCCCTCCTTGTGGGCGAAGAATGCGATCTTGTCCGCCACTTTCTCCAGAGCGTTTTCTGTATAATAAGTAAACTGGGTCTTCTTCACAAAGTCATCAACAGACAACGGCGAAGAGAACCGGGCTGTGCCGCTGGTGGGCAGGGTGTGGTTAGGGCCTGCAAAATAGTCGCCCAAGGCCTCGGGGCAGTACTTGCCCATAAAGATAGAACCGGCGTGCTTGATCTTATCCAGGTAATCAAAGGGATTGTCCACGCAAAGCTCCAAATGCTCGGGAGCGATCTCGTTGGCGATCTCAATGGCCTGCATTAGATTGCCCTCCGCCACAATGATTTTACCACCCAAGTCAATAGATGCTCTTGCGATCTCGGAGCGGGGCAGCTGGGGAATTTGTTCTTCCAGTTCACGGCTTACTGCCTCAGCAAAGGCACGGCTGTCGGTGACCAGCACGGCGCTGGCCATCTTGTCGTGCTCTGCCTGGCTCAGCAGGTCCGCTGCCACAAAGCGGGGATTTGCCGTGGCATCCGCCACCACTAAGATCTCACTGGGGCCGGCGATCATATCGATGGACACCCGGCCGAAGACCTGCTTTTTGGCCTCTGCCACATAGGCATTGCCCGGGCCCACGATCTTGTCCACCTTGGGAATGCTCTCCGTGCCGTAGGCCAAGGCGGCCACAGCCTGTGCGCCGCCCACCTTGAAGATCCGGTCCACACCGGCGATCTTGGCAGCGGCCAAAATCACGGGATTCACCTTGCCATCCTTGGCAGGGGGTGTGACCATTACGATCTCCTTGCAGCCGGCGATCTTGGCGGGAATGGAATCCATCAGCACCGTGGAGGGATATGCGGCTGTGCCGCCGGGCACATACAGACCCACCTTTTCAATGGGGGTCACTTTCTGACCGATGACTACGCCGTCTTTTTCATTCAGAATAAAGCTGTTACGTACCTGCTTTTCGTGATAGGCACGGATGTTGGCAGCTGCCTCCCGGAGAATGTCCAAAAACTCCGACTCTACAGCGGCGAAAGCCTCGTCGATCTCGGCGGCGGTCACTTCCAAAGCGGTGAGATTCACCTTGTCAAATTTAGCAGCATAGGCATAGAGGGCCTTGTCACCTAAGGTTGCCACGGTGGAAATGATCTCCGTGACCACGCCTTCCACATTGGCGGCAATATTTTCCCGGGCAAAAATCTCCTCGTTGGGGACTTGCCCATAATTATAAATCTTAATCACAACTGTTCACCTGGTTTCTTACTTCACGCAGAAGCTCTTCGATCTGCGCGCCTTTGAATTGAAAGCTTGCTTTGTTGGCGATGAGTCTTGCGCTGATGGGGAGAATGGTCTGCTTCACTTCCAAGTTGTTTTCTTTCAGTGTTGTGCCGGTCTCCACAATATCCACGATCACATCGCTAAGACCCAAAATGGGAGCCAGCTCGATAGAGCCGTTGAGCTTAATAATGTCGATCTGCCGACCGATGCTATTATAGTAATTGGCGGCAATATTGGTAAACTTGGTGGCGACCTTCAAGGTGCGGTTTTCATTGTCACGGAAGGAAGCCGGGGCAGCCACTGCCATACGGCATTTGCCCAGATCCAAATCCAGCAGCTCGTAAACATCCGGCTCATATTCCAGCAGAATGTCCTTGCCGGCCACGCCGATATCCGCTGCACCCCGCTCCACATAGATGGCAACATCCGAGGGCTTGACCCAGAAGTAGCGGACCTGCTTTTCAGTGTTTTCAAAAATCAGCTTGCGGTTATTTTCCTTGATGGAGGGGCATTCAAAGCCGGCATTTTCAAACATCGCGTAAACTTTTTCGCCAAGGCGACCCTTGGGGAGTGCAATATTCAGCATAATGCGCCCTCCTTTGACAGTTTCATAAGCTTGCGGTAGCGCAGCTTGGGGGGTGTGGCTTTTTGGGCGCAGACAGTTTTGCCCACAGAGGTCAGTGCGGAAACCGCCTTGGCCACTGCCAGATAGTCAGTGCCTTCCTCATAAAGCAGCAGCACATCCACATCGTATTCCTCGTCCTCGTTGGGCAGCTGCTCCAACAGATCCAAATACACCGCAAAACCCACTGCGCCTGCCCGGCGGTCCAGCTTTTCCATCAGCTTGTCGTACTGACCGCCTGCCAGCACACTTTCACAGATGCCGCTCAGGAAACCCCGGAACACGATGCCGTTGTAGTAGTTCATATTGTTCACGGCGGAAAAATCAAAGACGATCTTATCCCCCCAGGGCAGCTGATCCAAAAGGGCGGACAAAGTCTTCAGCTCCTGCAGCGCCTCTTGACCGCAAGTTAAGTTTTCAAGAGCTTTCAGCACCTTAGTGCGCGGGCCGTATGCCTCCAGCAGCTGAATCAGCTGGGTATCCTCTACGCCGTACTGCCGGCAAAGCCGGGACAGGTCGTGGGGGTTCTTGCTCTTCATACAGCCGATGACCTTCTGCCGGAAACTTTGGTCGGGAGATATCTCCTCCAGCACCGCAGACAGTACGCCTAAATGGGAGATCTGCAGCACGAAATCCTCGGAGATCAGAGCCAGGCTCTGAGCAGCTAAGGAAACCGCCTCGAAAATATCGTACAGGTCGATATCGCCGATGCACTCTAAGCCTGCCTGCATAATTTCCTTGAACTGGTGGGTGTTCTCGGAGACCCGGTAGACGTTCTCATTATAATATACCTTTTGCTTGCAGCCGGGGGCGTCCTCACCGTTTTTGATGATGGACAGGGTCACATCGGGCTTTAGGGCCAAAAGTCTTCCGTTGGTGTCGTTAAAAGTGATGAACCGGTCGCTGACTAAGAAATCCTTGTTTTGGATGTAGTATTCATAGGACTCGAATTTGCTCATTTTGTAGGGCAAATACCCATACTGCCGGTACAGCTTTCGCAGGGCAAACACGGCCTTTTCTTCGTTTTTCAGAATCTTGGTATCAAGCATTGTCCTTCTCCTTGTTCAGCCGGGAAATGACTTTCTTATAGCCTCCGGCGCCGTATTCATAGCTGCGGCTGACACGGCTGATGGTGGCGGTGCTGGCGCCGGTCTCCTTACAAATGGTGGTGTAGCTGATGCCCTGGCTGAGCAGTTTAGCCACCTCCAAGCGCTGGGAAATATCCTGGATCTCCTTAATGGTGCAGATGTCCTCCAAAAAAGCCAGGCATTCCTCTTTGGTCTTCAGGCACAGGAGGGCTTTACACAGATCCTCCGTACTCTCGTCATACCGATTTTGCATAGTTTTCTCCTTCAGGCACTTTACTGTGCTAATGTGATAAAACATATTATATAGCTTTTGTGCAGAATGTCAATAGGAAATTTCCTTGATTTTTCAAAAGTTTTTCGATTTTTGGGCAGATTCTTTCAAAAAGTCTTGGGAATTTTTTACAGGGTGTGAGAAACCACAAAAAGGAAATGTCTTGCAAAGTACATTACGGGGCGGTATAATAACAAAAAAACGGAGGGAAGCCCTATGCGACACATCAATCAGCGCAGATATTCCTATATTCCCTATCCCCAGCATACAGAGGAGCCGGACAATCCCCGGGGCAAGAAGGTCACCGTACGCAACGGCGGGTGCGGTCTGTGCAGCGCCTGCATGGTGGTGGACCAGCTCACGACGGAAAAATTCTCTGTCCGGGAGGCAGCGGAGCTTTCTGTTGCGGTAGGCGGAAGCCACGGCAGCGGTACGGATATGGAGGTTTTCGGCCCGGTGGTGGCAGAGAAATTCAATTTGGATTTTGGGATGACCTCTGACATAAACGAAGCCATAGAGGCGATCCGTGACGGTGGCCGGGTCATTGCCCGGATGGCAAATTTAGAGCCCCACCACAAGGGCATCTTCACCAAGAAGGATCATTATATTACCGTGATTGCCGCCACGAAAGACGAGGTCTGTATTTTAGACCCCAGCTGGACCTCCAAGAAGTTTACAAAGTGGGAAAAAGAGGGCCTTGTCCGCCTTGAGGGCACTTTGGTTTACACCACCCCGGAAATTCTCCATAATGAGAGAAACACCTTTGTGCCTTCCTACTATATTTTCCGCCGCAAGAAAGGAAATAAAATATGAGAGAAACCAAGAAGGTCAGCGATTCGCTGACAGAGCAGCAATATCTCATTCGCCCCAGCCATATCAATCACTACGGCCGGCTTTTTGGTGGGCAGCTTATTTATTGGATCGATGAGTTGGCTGGCATCGTTGCCATTCGCCACTCCGGTGCCATCGTCACCACTGCCGCCATCGACAATCTCCAGTTCCAAGCCCCGGCCTATGAGGGAGATATGGTGGTTCTGCAAGGTATGGTGACCAATGTGGGCCGCTCCTCTATGGAGATCCGGGTAGATACGTTCCGGGAAGCCCTGGACGGCAGCCGGGTGATGATCAACAGAGCCTATATCGATATGGTTGCCATTGACAGTGAGGGCCGCCCGGTAGAGGTTCCCGACCTGTTCCCGGAAACAGAAGAACAAAAACAAGAACAACAGGCGGCCATTAAGCGGAAAGCCCTTAGAAAACAACGCCGCCAGGAGGGATTTTAAGGATGGAAAATAAGTATTTGCAGGAAGCTAAGGCCTTAGCCCCTTGGATGGAAGAGATTTTTAAGCATTTGCACCAGCACCCGGAGCTGAGCAAGCAGGAGTATGAGACCCAGAAGTTTATCTTAGCTGAGCTGGAGAAAATGGGCATCGAGGCTGTGCCTTGCGCCGACACCGGCGTGGTGGGAATCATCCGTGGCGGCAAGCCCGGCAAGACTGTGGGTTTCCGGGCGGATATGGACGCGCTGCCCGTGGAGGAGGCGCTTGATCTGCCCTATAAATCCCAAAATCCCGGTGTGATGCACGCCTGCGGACACGATTCCCATATGACCATTCTGTTGGGTATGGCCAAAATTATGAACGAGAAAAAAGAGGATCTTGCCGGTAACATCAAGCTGTTCTTCCAGCCCGCAGAGGAAAAAGATGGCGGCGCAAAGAGAATGGTGGAAGCCGGCTGCCTGGAAAATCCCAAGGTGGATGCGGTGTTCTTCAGCCATTGCAGCGCCACCTTGCCTGTGGGTAAAATTCATGTCCGCTCCGGTGCCACCAGCGCCGCCAGCGACAAATTCATTGTTACCTTCCGGGGCACAGGCTGCCACGGCGCCTATCCCCACAGAGGTGTTGACCCGGTCGTGGCTGCCTGCCAGGCGGTAGTTGCATTGCAGACCATTTCCAGCCGCCGTAACAATCCTGCCGACCCTGTGGTTGTTACTGTGGGCTCTATCCATGCAGGCTCTGCAGGCAATGTGATTCCCGCTACCTGCGAGATTTGCGGCACCATACGTACCCTCGATCCCAATACCCGCAAGCGGGTACATGAGGATCTCAAGCAGATCGTCACCGGTGTGGCCGGCGGTATGGGCGTGGAGACGGATATCTCCATCAAGTTGGGCTACAGCGCTACCATCTGCGATGACGAAATGGTTGCGTTGACTAGGGCGGCTGGCGAGAAGGTGCTGGGTGCAGAGAATGTGCTGAAGCACCCGGAGACCTCCATGGGTGCAGAGGACTTTGCCTATTTCTGCGAGGCAGTCCCCGGCTGTAATTTCCGCTACGGTGTGAATAGCGAGAAGACAGGCAAGGCTACCGCCCACAATCCCGCCTTTATGGTGGATCTGGATGCGCTGCCCTATGGCGCAGCGGTGTATGCCCAAATCGCAGATGACTTCTTAAACAGAGACTAACTGTGTGCGGCCACTCTCCCTTTTGGGGAGAGTGGCCGCACACAAGCAAGGTCGGGAGAGGTTTTTGTTGCCTCTTCCGTTTTTACATTTGTCAAAGCATTCGCAAATGTAAATCCGCCTTCCCCGGCTTGCTATTTAATCCAAATGGGGGTGGAGTTACAAATCCAATGCTCGTTCATACCCTCGATCTCCACGCGGATATAGTCGTGGAGGTCATACTCTTTCAAGGGAATTTCCAGTTTCACCGTATCAGTGCCATTGCCGGTGGTTGCGTAAATCTCGTCAGCGCCGGAGAAGACGCGAATCTTTTCGATATTCTCCCGGGAAACCTTTGCATAGATGGATAGAATACCGTTTTTCGCCTCGGCAAGAGAGATCTCCTCGCCGGGGATATGGCCGCTGAGGGTGATATCCGCCTCGTCAAAGCCGCAGGCGCTGATGATGTGGAAATTGCGGACCGCCTTCACCACGCTGTCACGGCAGGGCGTTTCACCCTTTAGGTAGACGAAATTCACCGCCGGATTGTCCAGCGCCCGCCGGGTGCCGAACAGGTCCACGGAATTGGTGGTGGCAAAGCGCTTGCCTGCAAGCCACTGCTTTTCAATCAGCGTACCGCCCAAGGGCCGCAAGGGCTCGATATCCACGCCATCTACATCATAGTCTGCCCAGTAATCCACGTGGGGGTGGGCTGCGGTAACTGCGCCGCCGTGGGCGTGGACATAGTCCACAGCTTCTTTCAGATATGCGGCGATTTCTTCATCACTAAACAGGCTGCGGGTATACCGGGCGGTGTAAGCGTCCGGGTCAATGCCAATAGCCAGCAGGTGGTAGGTATTGTGGCTCTTATCGGCATATTTGTCGTTCCAGTTGAAGGGATGGTACTCCTGACCGTCTAAGAAAAGCACCTTGTCATCGGAGTATTTTTCCGTGTCCAGCTTGCCGTCGTAGAGGGCATTGTCCTTCACCGCCAAAGAGCAGATATCCCAACCCATATGCCGCATAATGGCATAGATCGTTCCGGGAGAGGAGTCGCAGCCGTACCAGTCCAAAGAGTGCATATGGATGGGCATTTTGTAGTTTTTCTTGATGGGGAGAGTCTTCTTTTCCTTGGGGGGCATTGCCTCGAATTCGCCCTTTCGGAATCGGTCAAAATAGGCTACCAGATTATGGATATACTTTCTCCAGAAGGCAAAACAGCTCTGGGATTGCTCATCCTTGATTTCCGGGAACAGGATCTGGTTCAGGAAAAACATGCCCTTGCCGTAGCCCGCCTTCAGAATCAGCGCACCGTCCTTCACGGCAGGATCCATAAAAGAGCCCAGAACCTCCCAATTTTCCGGGGCTAAGAAACAGCCCTGGGCAGCGGTACGGACCTGTGTGCCGGCGTTTCCGGGCGTGCGGTGGGTGATGGTGAAGGTGTCGGTGGTCAGCTTCCAGTAGAGCATTTCCTCCGGCGCGATGGCATTGGGCTCGGAGAAGAGCCGCTTGCCCGGCTCCTCCACCCAAGGCATCATGTAAGCCATATAGCGGCTTCTGTCACCGGTAAAGGTAATATCCGCCATACAAGCGCCAATGGTAGGCACATAGCGGTGGATCAGCTGGGTATAGCCCACCTCTTTCGGCAAGAAACAGGGCGCCCAGCGCTCATAGCTCTGGTGCATAAACAGCAGAATACCGCCGCGGTGTACCCAATCCTGAATGTATTCGTCGTCGTTTTCAATGTAGTCGTTGAAGCCGTTCTGCTCCACAATGGCCACATCGAAAGGCTCTAAGTAACCCTTTTGAGAAAAATCGATTTTGGTGATCTCAATGCCCTCTTCCTGCAGGAACTCTGCAAGGGTGTAAGGGGGCCGATGCCAATGTTCAAAATAACCTATCCGCATAAGCGCACCTCCAACAATTGCTTATACTGGCATTCTACACCATTTGCAAAAAATTGCAATACCAGTTGCAAAACTGCATAAGAATTGATAAAATAAAAGAAAAACCAAGGAGGAATCCCCTATGAAAAAACGCATTATCGCAACCGTCTTGCTGGTAGTCCTGTGCTTGAGCCTGTTTGCCTGCGGCAAGAAAAGCACCACCATTACCACTGCGGAAGCACAAAAGATCGCTCTGAAGGAAATCGGTATGACCGCCGAACAAGTGGACGACATCCATATGCATGCCACCCAGTATGAGGGTGTAGCCTGCTATCAGATGCACATCACCGCCGGCGATGATGTATTCTATGTTTACATCGACCAGACCGGCAAGGTCCTGCACACCGAGAAATAATGTGAATTCATAAAAAATTCGCAAATTGTTTTCATTTTCGACACTGGGTGTTCAAAAGCGACTTGTATTCTAAAGGCAAGAAAGGCGTTGCCTTTCGATGCAAACACCCTCTTTTCTACCTCTCTTTCTTTTTTTACCCCTTTGGCGAGAACCGCCGCTGCATAACGCAGCGGCGGCTTTCTTTTTACCAAAGTCCCAAATAGCCGATTATAATACCGGCCACAGCGGAGATCAGAATGATGATAATGGGGTGGACTTTTTTCATTGCCAGCACCAGCATCACAGCGAAAATCACCGCAGACAGGTAGAAGCTGACGGTCTTAAACACCTCTAAGGAAATGCCAACCGGGAAGAACACGCCCATTGCCACAGACACGATGGCGCCGCCGATCAGACCCACCACAGCGGGCTTCAGACCTGTCATCACGCCCTTGACGATGGAGGAATTGCGGAATTTCTCGTAGCACTTGGCTACGATCAAAATCACGATAAAGCTGGGCAGCACCACACCCAAGGTAGCGCAGAAAGAGCCAAACAGGCTTCCCCACACGCCGGCAAAGCCGCCTACCTCAGAGCCGATATAGGTGGCCATATTCACCGCAAAGGGGCCGGGGGTGGATTCGCTGACAGCGATAAAGTCGGTGATAGTCTGCTGGGAGATAATATCCCCCCAACGAATGCCCACCTGCTCCTGCATCAGCGGCATCATGGCATAGCCGCCGCCAAAGGTACAGGCGCCGATCATAAAGAAGGTCAAAAACAGTTCCAAAAATGCCATTATTTCTGCACCTTCCTTTCCATGTCCTTAGCGGTCACCAGACCGAAGACAGCGCAGCCGGCCAGCACCGGCAGCACACTCACATCCAACACGGCGGTGAGCAGGAAAGAGCCGGCCATCACAACATAGGAAACCCAGCTGCCCTTGTTTTTCTTATACATACCCCACAGGGCCTTGCACAGCAGGGCCATCACACCGGCCCGGATGCCCTGGAAGGCATACTGCACGGCCTTCAGCTCCTGGAACTGGCGCAGCACAAAAGAAATTGCAAAAATAATTACAAAGCTGGGAAGCACCACACCCAGGGTCGCCGCCGCAGAGCCCAGCACACCGCAGGTGCGGTAGCCCACGAAGGTAGCGGAGTTGATGGCAATAGGGCCGGGGGTGGATTCGGCAATGGCGATGATCTCCAAAATATCGTCCTCGGTGACCCATTTATGGTTGTCCACGGTCTCCCGCTGGATCAGCGGGATCATGGCATAGCCGCCACCGAAGGTAAAAGCGCCGATCTTAAAAAAGGTGGCAAAGACCTGCCACGCAGTTTTCCATTTATTCTTCACAGTATCACATTCCTTTCCCTAAGATAATACCGCAAAGAAGATAAACTTTCAACTAAAAAACACACTATTTTGTCAATGCCCGCAATTTTGCATCAATTTCTGCTACCTCCCGCTGCAACCGCTCGATTGCACGGAGTTTCAGCGCACGCCGTGTTCGCAAGTCGTCCTCCTGCGAAAGCGTCCATCTTTCTCCCGCTATATCACAGTTGTAACATTCTTCCTCTCGACAGCTTTGGCATTCCGTCGGCAGAGGGTCGCGCTCCAACCATTTCATCACATCGTCTCCTTTGATATTCTGTAAATACAGTATAGGCAAATTTTTGCTAATATTCAAGAGGCATTTTTCAGTAGATAATATATGTATCTGCAAGGGAAAGGTTGGTGCACATATGATTAGCTATAAACCGCTGTGGAAAACTATGAAAGACCGGGGTGTGACAACCTACACCTTAATATACAAAAAAGGTTTTAGCGCATATACCATTACCAATTTGAAAAGAAACAAGTCCATTACGATGAATACCCTTGAAAAGCTTTGTGCTGTTCTGAACTGCACACCTAACGATATCATTGAGTTTGTTGAAGATTAAACGCTCTTGCAGTTTTGCAAGAGCGTTTTTCTGTGCCATAAAATTGACACTTTATATAAATCGTGGTATCATAATCGCAAAGGAGTTGAGGAATATGGACCCCTATTCCCGCACCCGGCTGCTGCTGGGTGATGACGCTATGGAAAAGCTGAAAAACGCCAAGGTTGCCGTGTTCGGTCTTGGCGGTGTGGGCGGCTATGTGGTGGAGGCTTTGGCCCGCAGCGGTGTGGGCGCTCTTGTACTTGTGGACCACGACACCGTAAGCCAAACCAACATTAACCGTCAGATTTTAGCCACCCAGGATACTGTGGGTATGGACAAGGTGGAAGCCGCCGCCCGGCGGGTTGCCGCCATTGATCCTAATATCGAAGTGACCCCCAAAAAATGCTTTTATCTTCCGGAAACTGCAGGAGAGTTTGACTTTGCGGAGTTTACCTATGTGGTGGATGCCATTGACACCGTCACCGGCAAAATGATGCTTATTGAAGCCGCGAAAGCTGCCGGTGTGCCCATCATCAGCTCCATGGGTACGGGCAACAAGCTTGACCCCACCGCTTTCCGGGTAGCAGATATTTCCCAGACTTCCGTGTGTCCTTTGGCCCGGATCATTCGCAAGGAATGCAAAAAGCGGGGCATTGGAAAATTGAAAGTTGTCTATTCTACGGAAGATCCCATTAAGGTAGTCCCCGAGGATCTTTCCGAGCTGCCCGAGGGCCGAAACGCTCTGCCCGGCTCTGTTTGCTTTGTACCGGCTGCCGCCGGAATGGTCATTGCCGGAGAAGTGATCAAAGATATTATAGGCTCCCCTCGAGGGTGTGGCAGAGCGCAGCGAATCTAAAATACCAATGCTTGCCGGGGGCAAGCATACAATTAATTCATAAGCTGTCAGCAAAGCTGACTGATGAGGTGTAACCATTCCCACCTCATCCGTCACGGCTTATGCCGTGCCACCTTCTCCTCAAGGAGAAGGCTTAAACCTGTAAATTATTTTGGAGGTGTTTGCCTTGAAATTTAGCATTAACCATCCTGTGCTGTTCATCATCGTGGGCCTTTTGATCGCGGTGGTGTTAGGCCAATCCGTCTACTTCCTTGTAAAAGCCTTGAAGCGGAGCAAGGAACTGGGCATGGATCAGAAGAAGATCAAAAAGACCATGAAAACCGCCGCGATCTTTACCATTGCCCCGGCGGTGGCCATCGTCATCAGCGTGATCACCCTAAGCAAAAAGCTGGGTCTGCCCATGCCCTGGCTGCGCTTGAGCGTCATCGGCTCTATGAGCTATGAGACCATCGCCGCCAACAATGCCCTGTCCGCCATGGGTCAGAGCCTGGGCTCTGCCACGCCCTTGACCGCCCAGCAGTATGTAAATGTCCTGCTGGTTATGACCATCAGCATTATGATGGGCATTTGGCTGGTGCCTGCCATTGGCAAAAAGCTGCAAAACAGCATGAAGTCCATGGAAAACCGGGACGAAAAATGGGCAAATACCTTCCAGAACGCTCTGTTCATCGGTATGATCTCTGCGTTCTTGGGCTTTGTCTTCTGCAATGTTTCCCGGCTTTGGACCGCCAAAAACGGCATCGTGACAGAAATGACCACCGGCTTTGCCGAAAACGGCGACAAAATTGAGATCCCTGTGAACTATACCGCCACCTCCGGTTTAGTGCCTGTCTGCACCATGGTGGTTTCCGCTTTGGTGATGGTGGTGTGCGGTCTACTAATGCGCAAGCCCAAGCTGAAATGGCTCAGCGAATACGCCCTGCCCATCAGCCTCATTGCCGGTATGGCTGCTGCCATTCCTCTGACTGCTCTTTTCGGAATGGAGGTAAAGTAATATGAAAAAGCCTATGACTTACATCGATTCCGTCCACCGCGACGGCACCATCTGGAATCTTTCCGTGATGGTTCTGCTCTTTGCCTTCCCTGTGGCGATTGCTATGCTCTTCGGCGTGACCCCCGACTGGAACGCCCTTTTGGTAGGCCTGGTTGCCACCGCTCCTATGTACTGGACCGTGGGTATCATCGAGACCGTTACGTATGTGCCCATGCTGGGCGCAGGCGGTTCGTACTTAAGCTTTGTCACCGGCAACATCTCCAATTTGAAGATGCCCTGTGCACTCAATGCCTTAGAGCAGAACGAAGTCAGCGCCAGCAGCGAGGAGGGCGAGGTCATCTCCACCATCGCCATTGCCGTTTCCAGCATCGTCACCACGCTCATCATCCTTTTAGGCGTGATCCTCATTGTGCCTCTGACCCCGGTACTCAGCGCCCCCGTGCTGCAGCCTGCTTTCGAGCAGATGCTGCCCGCTCTGTTCGGCGGCTTGGGTGTGGCTTTCGTGTCCAAGAACTGGAAGATCGCCGTCGCCCCCATAATTTTGATGCTGGCGCTGTTCGTTTGCGTGCCTGCGCTGAACGAAGGCACAGTGGGCATTATGGTGCCGGTGAGCGCGCTGTTTACCATCGCTGTGGCAAGGATCCTTTATAAGAAAGGTGTGCTGTAAATGGAATATGTATTGGGTTTTATTGTGGGCTTTTTGCTGGTACTGGTGATTCGTGCCCTGTGCTTCAAGCCCAAGGCGCAAAGGCCCGTTGACGAAAGCCCCGTGACCTTTGAACAGGATGCCGCTGTGACCGCTCTGCAAAAATTGGTGCAGTGCAAGACCATTTCCTACAACGACCCCGCATTAGAAGACGATGGGGAGTTTGGGAAGCTCATTGACTTGCTCCCCGGCCTGTATCCCAAGGTTTTTGAAGCCTGCACGCTGCAGAAGCTGCCGGGTCGTGCTTTATTGTTCCGCTGGCCGGGTAAGTCCGCCCAAAAGCCCGCTGTGCTGATGGCGCACTACGATGTTGTCCCCGTCCGGGAAGAGCTGTGGGAAAAGCCCCCCTTTGCCGGCATTATTGAAGACGGCGTACTGTGGGGTCGCGGCACTTTGGACACCAAAGTGACTATGAACGGCGCGCTCTTTGCCGCCAATACGCTGTTAGAGCAGGGCTTTATCCCGGAAAACGACATCTACTTCGCTTTCTCCGGCGGTGAGGAAGTCAATGGCCCAGGCGCAAAAAACATTGTGGACTGGTTTGTAGAAAACAACATCACCCCCACCATTGTAGTAGACGAGGGTGGCGCAGTTGTTGAAAATGTGTTCCCCGGTGTAAAAGTGCCTAGCGGTATGGTGGGCATTGCGGAAAAGGGCATGATGAATGTGCGCTACACAGTGCACAGTGGCGGCGGTCACGCCTCCGCCCCCCTGCCCAAGACCCCCATCACCACACTGGCAACCGCTTGCCGGAAGGTTGTGGACAAACCCTTCAAAATGCACCTAAACAAGCCCGCCGCGCTGATGTTTGACACTCTGGCCCGGCATTCAAGCTTTGTTTACAAGCTGATTTTTGCCAATCTGTGGATCTTTAAGCCGGTGCTGGATATGATCTGCAAAGGTAGCGGCGGTGAGATGAACGCACTGGTCCGCACCACCACCGCCTTCACCCAGGCCGAGGGCAGCACTGCCCGGAATGTGATTCCCGCGCAGGCATCTTTGGTTTCCAATATGCGGCTGAGCCCTATGGATTCCGTGGCAAGCGCCGAAAGCTATCTTAAGAAAGTGGTAAACGACCCGGATGTGGAAATTGAGGTTCTGGAAAGCTTCGAGCCCAGTCCTGTGTCTGAGGTGGACTGCGATGCCTACTACCGGGTAGCCGATGCGGTGGCAGAAACCTGGCGGGGCTGCGTTGTGACCCCTTATCTGATGGTCCAATGCTCCGACTCCCGGCATTACCGGGATCTTTCCAAAAATGTATACCGCTTCTCCGCTATGGATTTAACCGCCGAGGAGCGGAGAACCATTCACGGCAACAACGAGCGTATTCGTTTGGAAACCATTGGCAAGGCCGTGGAATTTTATATCCGTCTTATCAAAAAATGCTAAAAATACCATATCGGAGGATAAAATATGGATAGATTTTTGAATCTGCTGCAAACCTTTGCATTGGGCAAGGCTCTGCCCGCCATCATCACTACTGTGGTCGGCATTCTGATCGTCAAGCTTGTGATGCGGGTGCTGCAGACCGCCCTTTCCAAGCTGGATCCTGCCTTCACCAAGCTGCTGCTGGGTGTGATACGGCCGGTTCTGTATTTGCTGCTGTGTCTGATCGTGGTAGCCAGCCTTGGCATTGATGTGACCAGCATCGTGGCTTTGGCCAGTGTGCTGACCCTGGCTATTTCCCTGTCCCTGCAAAATGCCCTGTCCAATATCTTTGGCGGCTTTACCCTGCTGTACACCAAGCCTTTTGTCACCGGCGACTTCGTAGAGATCGCCGGCCAATCCGGCACGGTCAAGGAAGTGGGCCTGGCCTATACCCGTTTGTCCACCCCCGACAACAAGCTGACTTTTATCCCCAATTCCGCAGTGGTAGCGGCGCAGATCGTCAACTACAGCACCATCGGCACCCGCCGGCTGAGCTTTGAGATCAGTGTGGACTACAATGCCCAACCTGCGGATGTGATCGCTGCGCTGGTGCAGGCCGGAAAGACCCCGCAGACCCTGGCAGATCCCGCACCCTCCGCCGCTCTGTCCGGCTACGGGGAAGGCACTGCCCTTTATACACTGTTTGTATGGACCGGCAGTGAGGACTACTGGACAGTAAATTATGCCGTCAACGAAAACATCAAGGCTGTGTTTGCCGAAAAGGGCATCGCAATGTCCAGCAAGCACCTGAATGTGAATGTAAAGCAATAATAAAAAGGACCTCCTGTGAGGTCCTTTTTATTATAAATAATATCTGGGTACTCGCTTGCCGATGGCGCAGACGGTTTCGTAATTGAAGGAATTTGCGGCTTCTCCCATTTCTTCGGCGGTGATAGTATCTCCCAACAGGGTTACCTGATCGCCAATTTCCACGCCGGGGATATCCGTTACATCCACCATCAGCTGATCCATACAGATCCGGCCCAAAATGGGGGCTTTTTGCCCTCTGACCAACACATAGAATTTGTTGCTAAGGCTGCGGCGGTAGCCGTCGGCATAGCCCACAGGGACCGTCGCCACCCGGGTGGGTTTCTCCGTGACAAAGGTGCCGCCGTAACCGATCTCCCGGCCCGGCTCCAGGGTCTTCACAAAGGCCACCCGGCTGTACCAGGAAAGGGCCGGTTTCAGACCGGTGATATCCACATGGCAGCTTGGCTCTAAGCCATAGAGAATGATGCCCGCCCGGACCATTTCATAATGCGCGCCGAAATTTTGAATGCCGGCAGAGTTGTCCAAATGGCGGATAGGAATTTCAATACCCCGGGCTTTCAGCATTTCATCAAAAGTGCGGAATTTTTCTGCCTGGGCATTGGTTTTTGTCAAGTCATCAGAATCAGCAGTGGCAAAGTGGCTGAACAGCCCCTCGGCCTGCAAGCCGGGCAGCTGGCAGATTTTTTTGCAGATATCAGCATCCGTTTCTGTCACCTGGAAGCCGATGCGGCTCATACCCGTGTCCACCGCAATATGGAACGGCGCGGTTTTACCCAGCTTTTGGGCAGCTTCGGACAGTGCCACTGCATCTTCATAACAGAAAATAGCCGGGCGCAAATCTAACTGCACTGCCGTCTCAAAGGTCTCGGGATGCATGGGGCTGAGAACCAAAATGGGGGCTGTAATGCCCGCATTTCGCAGCTCCTGTCCCTCGGAAAGGGTAGCAACCCCAAAGAAATCGCACTCTTTTTCCAGTTTTTTTGCAATGGGTACTGCGCCGTGTCCGTAGCCATCGGCCTTAATGACCGCCATCACACGCACACCGGCCTTTTCCCGAATCTTGCGGTAGTTGGTGGCAATACGCTCTAAATCCACGGTCACATAGGTATTATCTAAATGCAAAACACTCACTCCAAATCAAGCCTTTACCGTGCCGTCGGGATTGAACAGGGGCAGCTTCTCCAAGTAAATCAGGTCAGGCCGCTCCTGGGCATCACCCTCAGCCAAAATCGCCATACGGCCAGCAATGATGCCGCCGGCCTTTTCGACCAGGGCTTCCAAAGCGTGCAGGCTCTCACCGGTGGAGATCACATCGTCCACAAGCAAAATCTTCTTGCCCTTCATCAGTTCGGCGTCGGCGGTATCTAAGTACAAAGTCTGCTCCTTGGCAGTGGTAATGGACTTCACAGACACAGAGAACACGCCCTGCATATACAGCTTGGGGGCTTTCCGGGCCAGGAAGTACTTCTTGGCGCCGGTCTGGCGAGCCATTTCGTGGGCCAGAGGAATGCCCTTGGCTTCGGCGGTGATGATGTAGTCATACTCCGGGGCTTTTTCCAGCAATGCCTTGGCGCAGGCCACGGTCAACTCCTGGTCGCCGAAAATGACAAAACCGGCAATGTACAGGTCATCTGTCACCTTGCAGATAGGCAAATCCCGGTCAAGCCCGGCAATATTCATGGTATGGAACATAAAGATCCCTCCGTTTCTAATTTCTGTAACCATTATAGCATACTGTTTTCTAAAAGAAAACCCCCGGAAACCGGGGGCTTTTGATTTTTTATTTGCTGGGGCCGGAGCGCAATTGCACATCGTGGTAGCCGCCTTCCACAATGGAAACGGAGGACACCAGGGTGATCTTGGCGTTCTTCTGCAGGTCGGCAATGGTCAGCTCACCGCAGTTGCACATGGTGGACTTGACCTTATAGAGGCTTGCCTCCACATTGTCGTGGAGCGTACCGGCGTAGGTAACGTAGGAGTCAACGCCTTCCTCGAAGGTCAGCTTGCTTGCGCCGCCCAGGTCATAGCGCTGCCAGTTCCGGGCGCGGTTGGAGCCTTCGCCCCAGTACTCCTTCATATAGATGCCGTTGACCAGCACCTTGGGGGTGGGGGACTCGTCGAAGCGGGCAAAGTAACGGCCCAGCATCATAAAGTCAGCGCCCATAGCCAGCGCCAGGGTCATATGGTAATCGTGGACGATACCGCCGTCGGAGCAGATGGGCACATAGATGCCGGTCTCCTTGAAATATTCGTCACGGGCTGCAGCCACTTCGATCAGAGCGGTGGCCTGTCCGCGGCCAATGCCCTTGGTCTCACGGGTGATGCAGATAGAACCGCCGCCGATACCGACCTTCACAAAGTCAGCGCCGGCCTTGGCCAGGAACATAAAGCCGTCACGGTCCACAACATTACCGGCACCGATCTTCACGGAGTCGCCGTAGTGGTCACGAACCCACTTGATGGTATTGGACTGCCAGCAAGAATAACCCTCGGAGGAGTCGATACACAGCACATCCGCGCCGGCTTCCAGCAATGCGGGAATACGCTCAGCGAAGTCACGGGTGTTGATACCGGCACCCACCAAATAGCGCTTCTTGTCATCCAGCAGCTCCAGGGGGTTAGCCTTGTGGGAAGCGTAGTCCTTGCGGAACACGAAGTACAGCAGGTGATCGTTCTCGTCCACGATGGGCAAGGAGTTCAGCTTGTGCTCCCAAATGATGTCGTTGGCCACCTTCAAGGTGGTGTCTGCAGGAGCAACCACCATCTTCTCCCGGGGGGTCATAAAGGTAGACACCTTCTCGGTGCCGTCCATACGGCTGACACGGTAGTCACGGCCGGTGACAATACCCATCAGCTTGCCGGTGGCAGTGCCGTCATCGGTGATGGCCACGGTGGAGAAGCCGTTGCGCTCCTTCAGAGCCAGCACATCGTTAAGGGTGGCATCGGGGGTCAGGTTGGAGGCGGAGACCACGAAACCTGCCTTGTGGGACTTGACCTTGGCTACCATTGCAGCCTGGGATTCGATGGACTGAGAGCCGAAGATAAAGCTCAAGCCACCCTCCTTGGCCAAAGCGATAGCCAAAGAATCATTGGAAACCGACTGCATAATGGCAGAGGTCATAGGAATGTTCAGAGAAATTGCAGGTTCTTCCACGCCCTTGCGGTACTTGGTCAGCGGGGTGCGCAGGCTGACATTGGCGGGGATACACTGCTCAGAAGTGTAGCCGGGGACCAGCAGGTACTCGCTGAAGGTGTGGCTGGGTTCGGGATAATAGTAAGCCATTTTTATGTTCCTCCCTGTAGTATATAGATATTTAGCTTATCATACCACACCAAATAAAAAGGGTCAAGGAGAAACTCCGGGTTTTTTCGTAAAAAATCGCCAAATCCGTTGCAATTTTTTTGGACAAGTGGTATAGTCTATAATGGAAAACAATGTGATTTGATAAACTTTTCAGAAAGAAGGCCTCATTTATGGCAAATCAGGAAAACATTCGCAATATTGCTATCATCGCCCACGTTGACCACGGCAAGACCACCCTGGTGGACGAGCTTTTGAAGCAGGGCGGTATTTACCGGGAAAACCAAGCCACCCAGGACCGGGTGATGGACTCCGGTGATTTGGAACGGGAGCGTGGCATCACCATTTTGGCCAAGAACACCTCCGTTCAGTACAAAGACTATAAGATCAACATCGTGGACACCCCCGGCCACGCGGATTTTGGCGGCGAGGTGGAGCGTATCCTCAAGATGGTCAACGGCGTTATCCTGCTGGTGGATGCCGCCGAAGGCCCTATGCCCCAGACCCGGTTCGTGCTGGGCAAAGCACTGGAGTTGGGCCACAAGGTCATCGTGGCTGTGAACAAGGTGGACAAGCCCGATGCCCGTATCCACGAGGTTATGGACGAGGTCTTGGAGCTTCTGCTGGAGCTGGATGCCACCGACGAGCAGTTTAACTCCCCCACCATCTTCTGCTCCGGCCGCCAGGGCACTGCCTCTTACAGCCCCGACGAGATGGGCAGCGATTTGATCCCCCTGTTTGAGACCATCGTCAATTATGTTCCCGCCCCCGAGGGCGACAAGGACGCCCCCCTGCAGCTGTTGGTTTCCGCTATCGATTACAATGAATATGTGGGCCGTATTGCTGTGGGCCGTGTGGAGCGAGGCACTATCAAGGTAAACCAGGAAGTGATGATTTGCGATTATCACAATCCCGACCACCGGCAAAAGGGCAAGGTGGTTGCTCTGTACACCTACGAAGGTCTGGGCAAGGCCACCGTGCAGGAGGCTTCCGCCGGTGAGATCGTGGCCCTTTCCGGTATGGCGGATATTACCATCGGCCGCACCCTCTGCGCCCCCGAAGCCATCGAGCCCCTGCCCTTTGTGAAAATTTCCGACCCCACCATCGAAATGACCTTTGCGGTGAACGATTCTCCCTTTGCAGGCCGTGAGGGCAAATTCGTCACCTCCCGGAATCTCCGTGACCGGCTGGAAAAGGAACTGCTGAAAGACGTGTCCTTGCACGTGACCGAGCAGGGCACCGATGCATTCAATGTTGCCGGCCGCGGCGAAATGCACCTTTCTATTCTGATGGAAACCATGCGCCGGGAGGGTTATGAGTTCTCCGTGTCCACCCCCCGTGTGCTGACCAAGGAAATTGATGGCAAGGTTTGCGAGCCTATCGAAAGAATGGTTGCCGATGTTCCCGAGGAATGTATGGGCACTGTCATTGAAAAAATGGGCCGCCGGAAGGGCGATCTGCTGTCTATGACCCCCATGGGCAGCCGCTACCGTTTGGAGTTTTTAGTTCCCTCAAGAGGTCTGTTCGGCTACCGCAGCGAATTTTTGACCGACACCCGGGGCGAAGGCATTATGTCCTCGGTGCTGGAAAGCTATGCGCCTATGAAGGGCGAGATCGAAAGAAGACTGACAGGCTCTCTTATCTCCTTTGAATCCGGCGAGGCTGTTACCTACGGTCTGCACGCCGCCCAGGAGCGGGGCGCCCTGTTCATCGGCCCCGGCACACCGGTGTATGCCGGTATGGTGGTGGGTATCTGCAGCCGCAACGAGGATATGACCGTCAACGTCTGCAAGAAAAAGCAGCTGACCAATATGCGTGCCTCCGGCTCTGACGAGGCGCTGCGCCTGGTGACCCCCAAGAACTACTCTTTGGAGCAGTGCCTGGAGTTTTTGGCAGACGACGAGCTGCTGGAATGCACCCCCAAGTCCCTGCGTATCCGCAAGCGGGTACTGGATCACAGCCAGAGAATGCGCGAGCTGATGAAAAAGCGCGCCGGCCAAGAATAAAAATAAAAATCCCGGTGTTCACACACCGGGATTTTATTATTCTTAGTAGCCGGGTTTGCCCAACAGATGGAACATATTCCGCTTGTAGAATTCCACGCCGGGCTGGTCAAAGGGATTGACCCCCAGCATATATGCGGAAATGCCGCAGGCAAGCTCGAAGAAGTAGAACATCTCGCCCATTTTCTCAGCTGTCAGCTGACCCATATCCATAGTGATCACCGGCACATCGCCGTCCACATGGGCAGCCAGTGTGCCCTGGAATGCCTGCTCGTCCACGAAGTCCAAAGTCTTGCCCTCTAAGTAGTTGAGGCCGTCTAAGTTCTTCACATCGCCGCCGATGACAAGCTTCTTCTCGGGAGCATCGAACCGCACCATGGTTTCAAAGATGTTCCGCTCGCCCTGCTGGATCATCTGACCCAAAGAGTGCAGGTCGGGGGTGAACTCAGCGGTTGCCGGGAAGATGCCCTTGCCGTCCTTGCCCTCGGACTCACCGAAGAGCTGCTGCCACCAGCCGCCCATCATCTTAAAGCCCGGCTCAAAGGACTCCAAAATCTCCACGGCCTTACCCTTGCGGTACAGCAGGTTTCGGCTGGCTGCATACAGCCAAACAGGGTTTTCAAAGGAGCGGATATCGTATTCTTTCTTAGCGGCGCAAGCGCCCTTCATCACTTCCATGGGATCAATGCCCGCCACAGCCATGGGAAGTAAACCCACAGCGGTGAGAACACTGTACCGGCCACCTACATTGGGCGGGATCACAAAGGTCTCCCAGCCTTCCTCGGTAGCCATCTGCCGCAGCGCGCCCTTCTCCGGGTCGGTGATGGCGTATGTACGCTTTCTTGCTCCCTCGGTGCCGTATTTCCGTTCCAAAAGCCAGCGCAGCGCCCGGGTGGCGATGGCAGGCTCAGTGGTGGTGCCGGATTTGGAAATGATGGCAATGGAGAAGTCCTTGCCCTCCAAAAGCTTTGTCAGTTCATTCCAGGCACGGGTGGACAGGGTGTTGCCCGCATAGAAGATCTGGGGATTGCCCTTGCCCTTGCCGATATTATGGTTTGCGCCCTGCATCAGCTCGATGGCTGCCCGGGGGCCCAAGTAAGAGCCGCCGATGCCGATGACCACAAACACATCGGAATTCTCCCGGATATTCTTGGCGGCAGCCCGGATACGGCGAATTTCGTCGGTTTCCTGCTCTACCGGCAGATCCAGCCAGCCTAAGAAATCATTGCCTGCGCCGTTGCGCTCAGTCAGCAGCATATGGGCATCGAAGACTTCCTTCTCCGCCGCAAGCAGATCCGGCAGGGAAAGCTCCCCCCAAATGTTGGAAATATCAACTTTAATCATTGCGTTTTTCCACCCTTTCCTGATTATTACTTTAATTGTACAACATATTTTCTGTTTACGCAAGCAGAATAAAGCTTTCTTTTCTATTTTATAAATTTTCGTATAGCTTTTTTCAAGGGAAACCTGTATAATGAAAAAAAGATTTTTGGGAGGTCTGTGTATGCGTTACGGATTTGGTGTGGATTTGGGTGGCACCACGGTAAAGCTTGCCTTTTTTACCCAAAGCGGTGAGATGCTCACCAAATGGGAGATCCCCACAGTGACAGAAAATAACGGTCAGCGAATTTTGCCGGATATCGCCGCTGCGGTTTTGGGATATTTAGAGAAAGAAAACATTGCAAAATCCGAAGTTTTGGGCATTGGTATCGGTGTGCCCGGCCCGGTAGACGCAAATGGCTTTGTGCCGGCCTGTGACAATTTGGGTTGGCGGAATGTAGATGTCGTTGAACAGCTTTCATCTTTGACCGGCCTTCCCGTGAAGGCAGGCAACGATGCCAATATGGCAGCCCTGGGCGAATGCTGGAAGGGCAGCGGCTGTGACAATATGGTGCTGGTCACCCTGGGCACAGGTGTGGGCGGCGGTATTATTATAAACGGTAAGCCCCTGGTGGGAAGAAACGGCGCCGCCGGTGAAATTGGACATTTGGTGATGAACCGGGAGGAGACCCTGGTCTGCGGCTGCGGCAAAAAGGGCTGTGCCGAGCAGTACTGCTCCGCCACCGGTCTTGTCCGTATGGCAAAGGATTATAAAACCGCCAAGGATGTATTCGATGCCGCCAATGCCGGCGACGAAAAGGCACAAGCTGTTTTGGAGCAGTACTATGCCTTGCTTTCTGAGCTGATCGCCAATGTGTGCATCGTCTTAAACCCGGAGAAGGTGGTCATCGGCGGCGGCGTGAGCAAGGCAGGGCAGCCACTGCTTGATGGCATTGCCCGGCATTTTGCAAAATACATCTACCACAGCAGCAAAAATGTAGAATTTGCCCTTGCCTCTCTCGGCAACGATGCCGGCGCTTACGGCGCATTCAAGCTTTTGTTGGGATAAAAACATAAACGGTCATTGCGAACCAGTGCGCACACTGGTGTGGCAATCTCCTTCTTAAGATGGGGATTCCCACGGGCAATAAATTGCCCTCGGAATGACCGTATTTTTTTAAGCGTATAGCGTTTTTTATAATGTTCAAAATAATTTCATAATGTTCCTATTGACTTTTTTAGCACTCTCTGCTATACTCTGCTTAGCACTCAAAGTTGCTGAGTGCTAAATTCGCAAAAGGAGGCTCCCTATGGAACTGACCGAACGGAAGAAAAAAGTGCTTCGCAGCGTGGTCGATCTGTACATTCGCACCGCTGAGCCTGTCGGCTCCAAGGCCATTGCAGAGCTTCCGGATATGAACTATTCCTCCGCCACCATCCGCAACGAAATGTCTGACCTGACGGTGATGGGCTATTTGGAACAGCCCCACACCAGCGCAGGCCGTGTGCCTGCCGCTGCCGGTTATCGGCTGTATGTGGATGAGCTGATGGCGGACTACCGCTTGAGTATGGATGAGACCCAATCCATCAACAACGCCATCGAAGAAAAAATGCAGCGTGTGGATAAGATGCTGGAAAAGGTGGCAAAGCTTGTCTCCCAGGCCACAGACCTGCCGGCTATCTCCGCAGCCTCCCGCTACGGCGGCGCTACTGTGCGGCGGTTCGAGCTGATCTTCGCCGGCCAGGGCAGTGTGATTTTGGTTGTGATGCTCTCCGACGAGCAGGTTCTCAACAAGCTCATCAAGCTGCCGGTACAGGTTCAGCAAAGCGATCTGCAAGTGCTCTCCGCTGTGCTCAATGCCACAATGACCGGTCTTTCCCCCGAGGAGTTCACCCCCGAACTTCTGCAACGGGTGATGGAAGCTGCCGGCGATGCCGGTGTGCTGGTTCCGGTAATTATGGAATTTACCGCCGAGACCCTAAGAGGTCATGGAAACACCAATATGGCTGTGGCCGGACAGATGCGGCTTTTGGGACTTCCCGAGTACCAGGATGTGGGCAAAGCCCAAAAGGTGATGTCCTCCCTTGACGAGGAAGCCCTCTCCAATCTGCCTGCCATTATGCAGAATCAGAACGGCACCAAGGTGCTGGTTGGCCCGGAGAATGTGGCAAGTGAGCTGAAAGACACTTCCGTGGTTATGACGAAGTTTGACATTGGCGACGGTATGCAGGGTATGATCGGTGTGGTTGGCCCCACCCGTATGGATTACGCCAAGATCACCGCCCGGCTTTCCTACTTTGCAGAAAGCCTGTCCAAAATGTTCGCCAAGCCGGAACAGCCCCAGCTGCCGGAAGGCAAGGAAGACTAAAGGAGGCATAGCAATTGGCTAAAAAGAAAGAAAAGGTTGAAAATCCCACACCGGATGAAACCGTGGCAGAAGAAACTGTGGAAGAAACCGTGGAGGAAACCACCCCGGAAGTAAACGAATGGGAAGAAAAGTACAACGCCCAGTACGACAGCTACCTGCGGCTGGCCGCTGACTATGATAACTACCGAAAGCGCACCGCCAAGGAAAAGGACGCTGCCTACGGCAACGGCAAAGCCGATGCCATTGAAAAGCTCCTGCCCGTCTATGACAATTTGGAGCGGGCGCTGAGCCAGGAAACCGCCGACGAAGCTTACAAAAAGGGCGTGGAGATGACCATGACCCAGCTGGTGAGCATTTTGGAGGGCCTGGGCGTAGAGATCTTCGGCAATGTGGGCGACACCTTCGACCCCAATCTGCACAACGCAGTGATGCATACCGAGGACGAAAACTTAGGCGAAAGCGCCATCAGCCTGGTATTCCAAAAGGGCTTTAAGATGGGCGATAAAATCGTAAGATTTGCAATGGTACAAGTTGCCAACTAAATTTGTAAACAATTTAACTTTTATATAGGAGGAAATTATTATGGGAAAGATTATCGGAATTGACTTGGGTACTACCAACTCTTGTGTTGCTGTGCTGGAAGGCGGCGAGGCTGTTGTCATCGCCAATGCCGAGGGCGGCAGAACCACCCCCTCTGTGGTGGCATTCTCCAAGACCGGCGAGCGTATGGTGGGCCAGGTGGCAAAGCGCCAGGCTGTTACCAACGCTGACCGCACCATCGCTTCCATCAAGCGTCACATGGGCGAGGACTACAAGGTTACTGTTGACGGCAAGGGCTACACCCCCCAGGAGATCAGCGCAATGGTGCTGCAGAAGCTGAAGGCTGATGCAGAAAGCTACCTGGGTCAGACCGTTACCGAGGCTGTTATCACTGTGCCCGCTTACTTCAGCGACGCTCAGCGCCAGGCTACCAAGGACGCCGGCAAGATCGCAGGCCTGGATGTAAAGCGTATCATCAACGAGCCCACCGCTGCTGCTTTGGCTTACGGCCTGGACAAGGACAATGATCAGAAGATCATGGTTTATGACCTGGGCGGCGGTACCTTCGACGTTTCCATTCTGGAAATCGGCGACGGCATCGTGGAAGTTCTGGCTACCGCCGGCGATACCCGTCTGGGCGGCGACGACTTCGACGAGCGCATCATGACCTACCTGGTTGACGAGTTCAAGAAGGCTGAGGGCATTGATCTGAAGAACGACAAGGTTGCTATGCAGCGTCTGCGTGAGGCTGCCGAGAAGGCCAAGATCGAGCTGTCCGGCATGACCACCACCGCCATCAACCTGCCCTATATCACTGCTGATGCTACCGGCCCCAAGCACCTGGATGTGACCTTAAGCCGTGCTAAGTTCAACGAAATGACCGCTGACCTGGTGGAGCGTACCATGAAGCCCGTCCGTCAGGCTATGAGCGATGCAGGCCTCAAGCCCGCTGACCTGGATAAGGTTCTGCTGGTTGGTGGCTCTACCCGTATTCCCGCCGTGCAGGATGCTGTGAAGGGCATCACCGGCAAGGAAGGCTTCAAGGGCATCAACCCCGATGAGTGCGTTGCTTTGGGCGCTGCTATCCAGGGCGGTGTTCTCACCGGCGATGTGAAGGACGTTGTGCTGCTGGACGTTACCCCCCTGTCCCTGGGTATTGAGACCATGGGCGGTGTGTTCACCCGTCTCATCGACCGCAACACCACCATTCCTGTCCGCAAGAGCCAGATCTTCTCCACCGCTGCTGACAACCAGCCCTCCGTGGATGTGCATGTTCTGCAGGGCGAGCGTGAGATGGCTGCTTACAACAAGACCCTGGGCCGCTTTGAGCTGGGTGGCATTGCACCCGCTCCCCGTGGCGTACCTCAGATCGAGGTTTCCTTCGACATCGATGCCAACGGCATCGTAAAGGTTTCCGCCAAGGACCTGGGCACCGGCAAGGAGCAGGATATCACCATCACCGCTTCCACCAACCTGTCTCAGGACGAGATCGACAAGGCTGTGAAGGAAGCTGAGCAGTTCGCTGCCGAGGATAAGGCCAAGAAGGAAGAGGTTGACACCCACAACAACGCTGAGCATCTGATCTATCAGACCGAGAAGTCTCTGACCGACCTGGGCGACAAGATCACCGAGGATGAAAAGGCATCCATCCAGGCTGCCATCGACAAGCTGAAGGAAGCCAACAAGGGCACTGACCTGGAGGCTATCAAGACCGCTTGCGACGAGGTGCAGAAGGCCTTCTATCCCGTGGCTGAAAAGCTGTACAAGAACGCCAACCCCGAGGGCGGCTGCGACCCCAACTGCGGCGGCTGCAACGACGACGGCGTGGTTGACGCTGACTATCAGACTGTAGACTAAGTCCCCAAAGGGGCGGGGATCGCCCGCCCCTTTTCGGTATTTGTTGAGGTAACCATTTATGGCAGAGAATAAACGCGACTACTATGAGGTGCTGGGCGTTGAAATGGGCGCCAGCGCCGAGGAAATAAAGAAAGCCTACCGAAAAAGCGCCATGAAGTACCATCCCGACCGCAACCCCGGCGACAAAGAAGCCGAGGAGAAGTTCAAGGAGCTGGGCGAAGCTTACGAGGTGCTGTCCGATGACGAAAAGCGCTCCCGCTATGACCAGTTCGGCCATGCCGGTGTAGATCCCAATTTCGGCGCCGGCGGCGGCTACGGCAATCCCTTTGGCGGCGGCTTTGGCGGCTTTGACTTTGGCGATATCTTCGGTGAGTTCTTTGGTGGCGGCCGTTCCCGCCAGAGCGCGCAAAACGCCCCCCGTCGGGGTGAAAATGTGGGCGCCCGGTTGGAGCTGACCTTTGAAGAGGCCGCTTTCGGCACAGAAAAGGAAGTATCCGCCCGCCGGATCGAGAACTGCTCTGATTGTAAGGGTACCGGCTCTGCTGACGGGAAGGTAGAAACCTGTTCCCGCTGCCGTGGCACCGGTCAGGTACGCATTACCCAGAGTATGATGGGTATGCAGGTCCAGTCCACCACCACCTGTCCCCAGTGCTCCGGCCGTGGTAAGATCATCAAGAACCCCTGCAACACCTGCAAGGGCAAGGCAAAAGTTTATAAAACCTACAAAACCAAGGTCACCGTACCTGCCGGCATTGACGAAGGCCAATCCCTGCGTGTGCGGGGTGAGGGCTGTGTCGGCTCTAACGGCGGCCCTAACGGCGACCTGATGGTGGAAGTTTACATCAAGCGCCATCCCATCTTCCAGCGGGACGGTATGCACGTATACTGCGAAGTGCCCATCACCTTCACCCAGGCAGCCCTGGGCGGCGAGATCGAAGTGCCCACCCTGGACGGCAAGGTAAAATTCGATTTGCCCGAAGGCACCCAGACCGGCAAGCGGTTCACGCTGTCCGGCAAGGGCATTCCGTCTGTAAACAATCCCCGCCGCCGTGGCGATCATCAGTTTGATGTGGTGGTGGAGACCCCCACCAAGCTCACCAAGGAGCAGCGGGAGTTGCTGCAAAAGCTGGAAGACTCTTTGGAAAACAAAAGCAGCCCCAAGCGGAAGAAATTCTTTGACACTTTGAAGGATTTCTTCGACTAAAACAGATATACTAACAACAAACAAAGGAGGATACAACTATGTCTGCACTACACATTACCAAGGAAACCTTCCCCAAAGAAGTTCTGCAATCGGAAAAGACCGTACTTTTGGACTTTTTCGCAACCTGGTGCGGTCCCTGCAAAATGCTGGCCCCCATCCTGGACGAGATCGCCGAAGAACGGGAGGATATCAAGGTCTGCAAAGTGGATGTGGACCAGGAACCGGAGCTGGCTGCCCAGTACCAGGTCGTGAGTATCCCCACCCTGTTTGTCATTGAAAAGGGCCAGGTGGTGAACCAGTCCTTAGGCGCAAAGCCCAAGGCCAAGATTTTGGAGATGCTCTAAGCCACTATGAACGAAAAGATTTACGATATGCTGATCGTGGGCGGCGGCCCGGGCGGTTATGCCGCTGCGCTGTATGCTGCCCGGGCAGGTATGTCCGTGGCGGTATTGGAAAAGCTGGCTGCCGGCGGACAGATGGCCGAATCCCCCCAAATCGACAATTATCCCGGTCTCACCGACGGCATTGACGGCTTCTCTTTGGGAATGCAAATGCAAGCCCACGCAGAGAAATTCGGCGCTGAGACCTATTCTACCGAAGTCACGGGTCTGAATTTGACCGACAAGATCAAAACCGTAGAGACTGACAGCGGCATCTTCCGGGGCAAGACTGTAGTCATTGCCACCGGTGCTACCCCCAAGAAGCTGAATATCCCCGGTGAAGCGGAGCTCACCGGCCGGGGGGTCCACTACTGCGCCGCCTGTGACGGTATGTTCTACCGGAACAAGGTGGTCGCGGTGGTTGGTGGCGGCAATACCGCCGCTGCCGATGCGCTGCTGCTGAGCCGTATCGCTCAAAAGGTGATCCTCATTCACCGGCGGGACAGCCTCCGGGCCTCCCGTGTGTATCACAAGCCCTTAATGGACGCGGAAAATGTGGAATTTCACTGGAACAGCGCGCTGACGGAGATTCGCCCCGGCGAGATCGTGATAAACGGAGAGGAGAATATCCCCTGTGACGGTGTGTTTGTGGCCATTGGCCGCCAGCCGGAAACGGAGCTTGTCAAGGATGTCCTCCATTTGGATGCAAACGGCTATGTTTTGGCCGGCGAATCCACCGCCACCAATATCCCCGGCGTGTATGCCGTGGGTGATGTGCGGACCAAGGGTCTGCGGCAGATCATTACCGCCGCTGCCGACGGCGCGGTGGCCGTCCACCAGGCAGAAGAATATTTGGCAGAAGTATAAAAGAAAGCCTTCCCCACGGGGAAGGCTTTTATTTTTTAGAATTTCAATTGAATGACCGACAAACCTTTGGCTAAGTCCGCTTCCGTGACACCGGCCCGGGCCAAATAGCCCTCTTCTGTCTGCGACCCGTGGGGCACGGCCCAGGCGCCTGCGTCCGTACCGGCGGCTATCAAGCCTCCCATATTCCGGAAAATCTCCACATTTTGCAGTGCCGATTCCAAGATCTTTGCCGTTTCCCTATCCGGGAAGCGGCCTTTTCCTTTTATATTGCCTACGGTGGACAATGTTGGCACCCAAACCGTTCCTTGCTCTGCCATAGCCGCCAGGGATTCGTTATTTAGGTATGCGCCGTGTTCCACGGAATCCACCCCGGCGCTTGCCGCAGCCAACACAGTTTCTGCTCCGTTGGCATGGGCCATCACCGACATGCCCTCATTGTGGGCAATATGGATCAGCTCCCGTATCTCATTGGGGTCGAGGCCCGGCTGGGTCAGCACCCCGTAATGGTCAAAATCCATCAGACCGGAAATCATAATTTTAATGAAATCGCCGCCATTTTCCCGGGTCTTTACCACCAAGGCGGCATATTCTTTCCTATTTTCATAGGAAATGCCGATAAACTCTCCGTAGTGTCCCCGGTGGCAGATGGGAGCCAAGGGCGTGCGGTAGGTGATGCCGTATTCGGTTGCCAGCTCCCGGGCCTTTGCGCCCACGCCCCAGCGGTCACCGCCGTCCCGGAGGTAGGTATAGCCCAAGTCCTGATAGCGGGCAAGGGTCTTGCGGATAAAGCCCTCATCGGGGGCAGCGCTGTGCCGGGCAATGGCTGCTTTCCAGTATTCCCCGTCCAAAACCATATGCATATGACAATCGGCTTTCATTGTTTTAGCCCCCCAAAAAAACGGTTTCGTAGGGGAGGCATAGTATGCCTCCCGTAAACAATCCAACATTGGCAAATTGGCGGGAGGGATAATATCCCTCCCCTACGAGTATAGCAAAAGGCGGGAAAATTGTAAACTTTTTTCTTCACCTATTGCAATGGGAAATAGTTGTGCTAAAATACTAAGTTAGAGAAGATTTTTCCAACGAGGAGGAATACCTGTGATCAAGACCCTTGCCCGGAGTATTCGGGAATACAAATGGGCGGCCCTGGGAAGTCCGATCTGCATGATCGGCGAGGTGATGATGGAGATCTTCATCCCTCTGGTCCTGGCTGAGCTGCTCCGCCAGGGCATTGAACCGGGCCAAATGAGCGCTGTGTGGAAATACGGCGGACTGTTGGCTCTGTGCGCCCTGTGCAGCTTGCTTTTCGGTGTAGCCTCGGCATTTTTTGCCGCCTATGCCAGCACCGGCTTTGCCCGGAATCTGCGCCGCGATATGTTCAGTAAGGTGCAGACCTATGACTTTTCCAACATCGATAAATTTTCCTCTGCCTCCATCGTCACCCGGCTTACTTCCGATGTGGCCAATCTGCAGATGACCTTCCAGATGTCCATCCGGATGATCTTCCGCACCCCGGTGATGGTGGTGATGGCACTGGTGATGGCTTTCCGCATCAGCCCCAAGCTGAGCGTGATCTACTGCATTGCGCTGCCCCTTTTGGCCTTTGGTCTGATGTACCTTATCCGGAAGGTACATCCCATTTTCACCCGGGTCTTTAAGACCTACGACAAGCTCAACAATGTGGTGCAAGAGGATATCCGCGGCATTCGTGTGGTGAAATCCTTCGTCCGGGAGGATGCGGAGATTGAAAAGTTCACCGACGTTTCCAACTCCATCTACAAAGACTTCACCAAGGCTGAGCGGATCATGGCCTTCAATAATCCCCTGATGCAGTTGGCTGTTTACACCTGTATCATCGTCATCTCCTACTTAGGCGCAAAATTAGTGGTGGGCGGCGAGCTGGATACCGCTGCGCTGACCGCTATGTTTACCTACACCAGCCAGATCCTCATGGGCCTGATGATGATGTCCATGGTGTTCGTGATGTTCACCATGAGCCGGGAACCCATGAAGCGTGCCTATGAGCTGCTCACCGAAGAGCCCGCTTTGGCTAATCCCCAAAACCCCGTTACGGAAGTGGCTGACGGCTCTATCGACTTTGAGAATGTTTCCTTCCGTTACGCCAAGACCGCCGACCGGAATGCTTTGGACGGCATCAGCGTGCACATCGATGCCGGTATGACCGTGGGTATTTTGGGTGTGACCGGTTCCAGCAAATCCACCCTTGTCCAGCTGATCCCCCGGCTTTATGATGTCAACGAGGGCAGCGTAAAGGTTGGCGGTGTAGATGTGCGTGATTACGATATCCACGCCCTCCGTGACCAGGTCTCCATGGTGCTGCAGAAGAATGTTCTGTTCTCCGGTTCTATCAAGGATAACCTGCGCTGGGGTAACCCCAACGCCACCGACGAGGAGATGGAACACGCCTGCCGTCTTGCCTGCGCCCACGATTTCATTACCGCTTTCCCCGATGGCTACGATACCCATATCGAGCAGGGCGGCACCAATGTGTCCGGCGGTCAGAAGCAGCGGCTTTGTATTGCCCGGGCGCTGCTGAAAAAGCCCAAGATCCTCATTTTGGACGACTCCACCTCCGCAGTGGATACCCGCACCGATGCCCTCATCCGCAAGGCCTTTGCTGAGGAGATCCCCGGCACTACCAAGCTGATCATTGCCCAGCGTGTGGCCTCTGTCCAGGACTCTGACCTCATCTTGGTACTGGAGGGCGGTAAGATCGCCGCTGCCGGTAAGCACGACGAGCTGCTGCAGACCTCGGAAATTTACCGGGAAGTCTATGAATCCCAGGTGAAAGGAGGCGAGGAATAATGCCCCCTATCCGTATGAAAGGTGACGGCCGCAAGGCCAAGAACCCCAAGAAGACCCTCGCCCGCCTGCTGTCCTATCTGAAGCCCTACCGGGGAACAATGATCCTTGTGGTGATCTGCATTTTGGTGTCCTCCCTGGCAACGGCTATGAGCAGCTATTCCCTGGATCCCCTTATCAACAACTATATCAAGCCCCTGGCAGGAGAAGTAAATCCGGATTTTGCGCCGCTGATCGGTTTCCTGGTAATCATGGGCATCATTTATGCTTTGGGCATCGTATCCTCTTTCCTGTACAATTACCTGATGGTACGAGTGGGACAGGGTATGCAGAAGACCGTCCGGGACGATATGTTCCGCCACATGCAGCAGCTGCCCATCCGCTACTTTGACACCCACACCGCCGGCGATGTGATGAGCCGTTACACCTCCGACATCGACACCCTGCGGCAGATGATCACCCAGGCTCTGCCCAACTGCATTTCTTCCATTGCAACGCTGGTGTCTGTGTTCACCATGATGCTTTTGGCATCTCCCATTCTCACCGTGGTGGTGATCGTCACCGCCTTTGGCATTCTCTATGTGACCAAGGCAGTGGCAAGCCGCTCTGCCAAGTTCTTCATCGGTCAGCAGAAAGCCCTGGGCGCAGTCAACGGCTATGTGGAGGAAATGATCTCCGGCCAGCGGGTCGTCAAGGTGTTCTGCCGGGAAGAAACCTGCAAGAAAGAGTTTAACGACATCAACGAGACCCTGCGGGAGAACGCTTACAAGGCCGGCGCATTCACCAATATGATGGGCCCGGTAAACAACAACTTAGGCTATATCCAGTACACCATCTTGGCGCTGATCGGCGGCTATGTAGCCATCGCCTCTAACGGCAGTCTTTTGAATTTGGGCGGTTTGGCTGCCTTCCTGCTGCTCAGCCGGAAATTCAATATGCCCATCGGCCAGGTCAGTAACCAGATCAACGCCATCGTGATGGCTTTGGCCGGCGCAGAGCGTATTTTCGATCTGATGGATGCCGAGGTAGAAGCCGACGAGGGCTATGTAACCCTGGTGAATGCCAAGGAAGAAAACGGTGTTCTTACTGAGTGCAAGGAGCGCACCGGCCGCTGGGCCTGGCGGCACCCCCACCAGGCAGACGGCTCTGTCACCTACACCGAGCTCACCGGCGCCATCACCATGGACGAGGTGGACTTCGGCTATGTGGAAGACAAGCAGGTGCTCCACGGCGTGACCCTGTACGCAAACCCCGGTCAGAAGATCGCCTTTGTGGGCGCAACCGGCGCAGGCAAGACCACCATCACAAACCTCATCAACCGGTTCTATGATATTGCCGACGGCAAGATCCGCTACGACGGCATCAACATCAACAAGATCAAGAAAGCCGACCTGCGGAAGTCCCTGGGCATCGTACTCCAGGAGACCAATCTGTTCACCGGCACGGTGATGGAAAACATCCGCTACGGCAATTTGGATGCCACCGACGAGGAATGCATCGCCGCGGCCAAGACCGCCAATGCCCACGACTTCATTACCCGTCTGCCGGAGGGCTACAACACCCATCTGTCCGGTAACGGCGCCCAGCTCTCCCAGGGTCAGCGGCAGCTGATCGCCATTGCCCGGGCGGCGGTGGCCGATCCCCCTGTGATGATTTTGGACGAGGCCACCTCCTCCATCGATACCCGCACCGAGGCTTTGGTGCAGAAGGGTATGGATGCGCTGATGAACGGCAGGACCACCTTCGTCATTGCCCACCGTTTGAGCACTGTCCGCAATGCAGACTGCATTATGGTGCTGGATCACGGCAAAATCATCGAGCGTGGCACCCACCAAGACCTCATTGCCCAGCAGGGCACTTACTACCGGCTCTATACAGGCGCTTTCGAGTTAGAATAAAGCAAAAACCCACCCTCCCGGGTGGGTTTTTACATTAAAAACTAAAACCTTTCACCGCATTGCCAGCGATGCGCCTGGAGGGGTATATAGGGGAGGGGCGGTTCGCAAGCGGGAGTTGCGGCTCAGCCCCTCCCCTATATCGCATTCTTTGGGTACTTTCTTGGCGAAACAAGAAAGTACCGCCACCGGCAGGTAATACCATTGTGCCGGGAGATTGCCACGCTGTCGCACCCGTGGCAATGACGGTGTGGTTTTTACTTCTGCATGCGGATGACCGCCATACCGGGGGCATCGGGGGCAATGAGATTCACTTGATACAGCGCTTCCGCCGCAGCTTCCCGGGTTAGCGGTGCGTTGGCATCCAGCTTAATGCCGTTTTCTGCCATCACAGTCAAGCTGGCGTACGCCCAGGTGGGGATTTCCGTGTCGTTGGCGGCGGTCTGCTCCACCACATCGGCGCTCACGGTCAGATCCAGGACATTTTGCAGCATCACCGCTGCCTCTGCGCCGGTAATGGGCTGGGACAGATCCGCAGTATCCTGCCAGCCGGCCAGCAAGCCGCTGCGCTGGGCTGCCACCATATAGGGTTTCAGCCAGGCGGGGGTGTTCGCAGGCAGTTCAATGCTATCTGCATTGCCTGCGGGGATCTCCAAGAGCTTTACCACCATGGTGAGAAACTCCTCACGGGTGACTGTCTTGTCGGGATAGAAGCAGGCATTGCCGCCCACCTCCTCACCCACAAACAGGCCGGTGTTCCGCAGCCATTCCGCCTCAAAGCGGCTGTTAAGGCCAACGGTATCGGTGTACTTCCGGCCGTCGGAGGGCTTCAGAATCTGGATGGTGACAGTTGCGGTGCGGGATACATTCCCGGCGGGATCGGCGGCGGTGTAGGTGAAGGAGTCGATGCCCACCTTATTCTTCTTAGGGGTGTAGGTGAATGTGCCGTCAGCCTTTACCTCCACACTGCCCCGCTTCGGGCCGCGAACCACCGTAAAGGTAAGCTGTTCTCCCTCGGGATCGCTGGCTTTCAATGCGCCATCGTTGGGCAGGTTCTTATAGGTCTCCATGGACAGATCCTGAGCAACGGGGGCTTTATCCTCCTTGCCCCGGATGGCAATGGTCATAGTGGCGTTCTTCTCCACCCGGTTTTCATAAATGGGCAGGTAGCTGATGGTTGCCTGGGCATCTTCTTTGGTGCGCAGGGGATGGAAGGTCAGCTGCTCCAGCTGACCGGCGGTGAGAATATCCCCGGCCCGCAGGACACGGTTACCCAGCATCACGGTGCCGGTAGCGGCATCGGGAAGCTCCGTGATGCAAACCCCGGACAAAGGCGTTTCTTCCGTGGTAAATTCTTTGGCGGTAAAGCAGTAAACGCTGTCGCAGTCCACTTCCGTGGCGGCGGCGGTCAGACCTAACAGGCAAACGCAGGCCAAAATTAGGCAGATGATACGAATTCGTTTCATTGAAAATCCTCCTGTATTTGTGTTCGGAGGTAGTGTTTGCCACGCCGTCGAAAATTATACAAAAGAAAAAGCTTTCACTTGGGCAACACCCATAAGGAAGTAATGTCTGAAAAAACGTGTGTATTTCCGGCATTCGGAGTTAAAAATGCTTGAGATACATAAGGTATTTCTGCGCGTTTTGCTGTGACTGACGAAAATCTCCACTCTTTTCAGGTGTTCCGCAGTTTGGAAGCGGTATCTTTTTAATTAATAAATAAAAAAATTCCCGGAATGCTGATGCATTTCGGGAATTTTTCTGAAATCAAGGAATCTTTACCAGGATGTATTCTTCCGTTTCCCAAAAATAGCCGTCACCGGGCCATTCTTCCAACTTTTCCACCTCGGCCAAGACCTTGTCAGCCAGTTTCTCCGTGGGGGCTACCAAGAAATCATAGCCGTACATCCGGAAAAGCTCCCGCATGTGGAAGGTGGTGGGATCGTCAAAGGCTCTGCAGCACCAAAGAATCGCCGATTTTCCGTTGTACTGACCACCGGTGTAATACTCTGAGGAGAGATAGTCCGTGGAATACCGGGCTGTGAAAATAACCGGCTTTGAGACATCGCATTGCTCGGCCATTTCCGTTGCAATGGAGTGGACCATATAGGATTCCTTCTGGTAGCGGATATAGTCGTTATAAAACCAGCGGTTAAGCTCAGCGGCCTGCACCAGCACCAGCAGTACAGAACCTGCAATTACGATTCGTTTTCCATAAACGCTGTGGCAGAGAACATACACCAAAATCAGCGCCACAAAGGCAATGAACAGAGAAAAGGTCTGAGCTGCCCGGTACATCACATAACCGCAAACATAGTGAATAAATAAATTGCCGGCAAAAAGCCCGCAGAAACACACAAACAGCACCGGGCTCCGCTTCTTGACCGAAAGGACAAGGAACAAAATTCCGCCCAACACCGCAAAGACCGTAAACAAAGTCAAGGGAAGATAAGGCCTCAAAAGAAAGGTTCTGATCAGCTTTCTTGTAATTTTGAGAAATGCCGTCAGGGGATTCTGTCCTGCCCAGGCGTTGCCCCTGTGGAAGATTCCAAATTGCCCGGTGAACAATTGCACAGAAACCACCAAGCTGTAATACAAAATATAGGCGCAAAGCAGGACTGCGGCAAATTTCAAGCCGTCCTTAAAGAGGATTTTGCGGTCTACCGGCTCTTTGTTTACCACGATACGCAGAATGAACAGGGCGAAGACACCGCAGAAATACATCGGCCCAAAGGTTTCGTAGCTGGACAGTGCCACCATTAACAGCAGAATCGCCTTAATGCCATTTGTTTTGGCGGCGCTTAAATTATAGGTGTACATCAGCGACAGGGCAACGGCACAGTAAGCGGCGGTTGTTGCGATAACATCCAGATTGTAAATATACTTCTCGTGGATGATGGGATTGCTGATAAACACACAGCAAAACACCGTCATACAGACCGTCGACAGCTTCCCCTGGGTCACATAGGAGAACAGGGCGCAAAAGAGCAGGGAAGACAGAGCCAACAGGCTTGCACCCAGAAAATCATTGAAAAACGGGAGAAATTCCAATGCGTTTGTCAGCAGGTTGTAGACCACATGGAAGAGTCTTCCTTGCTGGATCATAGAGCCGTAACCGTCGGTGTGCAGATAATGATGGGCCGCCGGGTCGTCTATTCCAACGGAAAAATTGGTTATGGTGAAGCCGAAACACAAAGCTGTGGTAAATACCACAAAAAACATAAGTACCTTGCAGGAAAGTATCTTCTTGCAATGGTCCCAATAGCCTTGTCGCAAGCCGCCCACCTCCTTGACCATTCTTTGTAAAAATAGTACACTGAAAAGTCAAAAAAGTCAACACAGACCCGGTAACAGCGAACAAATTGACATTGGAGAGATCTTTGGTTGGTGTTTATTTCATAACTTCCATGGGTTTTCCGCAGCAGCGGGGGATGACTTCTCCGGCTTTTACATCCAGCATCTTGTGGCAGATGGGGCAGTAGACGGTGCAGTCCTTTTCTGCCCGGATCACTGGGATTATGCCTTTTTTATTTTCCATACGCACCTCAGAATTGTTTGTAGGGGAGGGATAGTATCCCTCCCGTTACGCTTTAGTTTTGCGGGAGGCATACTATGCCTCCCCTACGAAAGGAATTACCGACCCATGATCTCAGAGATGGTATCTAAGATCTTATCGTGGCAGCCGCCGCAGCCGGTGGAACAATGGGTGATAGCCTGAACCTCCTTGAAGGTTTCCTCCACATCCTCGAACTTGTGGCACTGCTCCAGCGCCTCTTCCACGTCAAAGCGACTAACCTGCTTACAGTTGCAAATCATATAGTTAACCATAAAAACACCTCAATAAGTATTGTAGTAAACGGACGGGGACAAGCCCCGTCCGTTGGATTTTATTGCCGCTTACTTGAAGTAACGCTCCAGCAGACCCTTCAGGGCAACACCGTGACGAGCCTCGTCGCGGGCCATTTCGTGGACGGTGTCGTGGATGGCATCCAGACCGTTCTTCTTAGCGCAGGAGGCCAGATCGAACTTGCCCTGGGTTGCGCCGAACTCGCAATCAACGCGCCATGCCAGATTGTCCTTGGTGGTAGCCTTCATGTTGGGCTCCAGATCCTCGCCCAGCAGCTCTGCAAACTTAGCGGCGTGCTCAGCCTCTTCCCAAGCTGCCTTCTCCCAGTACAGGCCGATCTCGGGATAGCCCTCGCGGTGCGCAATACGGGCCATGCACAGGTACATACCCACTTCGCTGCACTCGCCGTTGAAGTTAGCCATCAGCTGATCAAAGATGTACTTCTTGTCTTCCTCGCTGATGTCGGGGTTGTTCTTCACGGTCTGAGCGTAAACGCCGTACTCGTGAACAGCGGCCAGCTTCTGCTCGCCCTTCTGCTCCACAAACTTGGAAGCGGGAACCTTACATACGGGGCACTTGAAATCAGCTGCCAGTTCCTCGGCAGTGTGAACGTAACCACAAACAGAGCATACAAACTTTTTCATAATATTTTCCTCCAAAATTTTTAATTTAATTTGTTTTCTATTTATTGATTTTTAAATTTATTCTTCTTCGGTGACTTCTTCGAACTGGTCGGGACCGACGCCGCAGAGGGGGCATTCGTAATCCTCGGGCAGCTCATCGCCTTCGTAAACGTAGTCGCATACGGTGCAGACAAACTTTTTCATCCGTTTTCTCCTCCTATACATTGATTACATCGACCGGTAAAGGTCAGTTGGCACATATCGATCTTGCCGCCGGTTTGGGCTGTGACCTCCCGGTTCAGCTCCTCCGGCACCGCAATCTGGGGCAGGTCTGAAACTGCCTCGCACCCGGTACATACAAAATGCACATGGGGCATCGTGTTGCCGTCGAACCGCTCAACGCCGTTAACCGTTCCTACGCTGATGATCTCGCCCTTTTCCTTAAACATTGCCAGGTTCCTGTATACAGTACCCAGGGAAATGTCCGGATATTCCTGCTTCAAGTGGCTGTAGACCATTTCAGCGGAAGGGTGGGTGTCGGTACACCGCAGGTAGTTCAGAATCGCATTGCGTTTGCGGAACTGCTTGGTGGTAGTTTCCATCGGCTTGCTCCTTTCTAAACGAGAACGTTTCTTATTTACGAGTTGAGTATATCATATGGATTTCTATTTGTCAATAGGAATTATTCTTATTTTAAAAATTTTTTTGGAAAAATTTATTTTTCGGCTTTTTCATTGCAATTGCGACAAAATATACTATAATGTATATATAAATTATAAAGGAGGTGGCAGTATGGAAGCGCAATATTACCGCGGCTGTTTGCTTGGCTTGGCCGTGGGCGATGCTATGGGCTATACGGTGGAAGATAAATCCTGGGATGAGATCCAAACTGAGTACGGCCCGGGCGGCCTTTTAGGCTATGATCTGAAAGAAGACGAATATGCCCCGGTGACTTCCCATACCCAGATTGCCGCCTTTTTATGCAATGGCCTGCTGCTGGCGCTGACCCGTGGCAGAAAGGAATATATGCGCTGGAGCAAGCTGGCGCTGAAGGAATGGACACGAAGCCAGCAGTTCTACCGGGACCCGGAGAAAAGCTATTGCTTCCTGTGTAAGCTGCCCCAGTTCCACCGCCGCCATTGCCGGGACGCCCGCATGATGGACAACCACCGCCTGGAGTTCTACGGCTCTATGACCCAGCGGAAAAATATGAATAACACCCCCGGCGCTATTACCGCAGGCATTGCCGCCGGTATGCTCTACAAGCCCGGCAGGATCACCCCGGAGGGGGTGGGTGAATTGGCAGGCGAGTTGATCGCCTTGACCCACGGCCACCCGGAAACATTCCTGTCCGGTGTTGTGCTGTCCTATATCATTGCCGGTGTGCTCCACGACCCCGGCCACAGCCTTTCTCAGCATTTTACCCAGGCGATCCAGGTAGTAGAGGCCCAATACGGAAATCAGTTCCCCCAAACGGAAAGACTTTCCATGAAGCTGCGCCGGGCACTTGATTTGGCGCGCAATGACGCCATATCCCCCTTGCAGGCTATGGAACTGATCGGCTGCGAGGACACCGCCGAGTGCCTTGCCGGTGCTATGTACGCCTGTTTGGTAAATCCGAAAGATTTTGACGGTGCGATCATCACCGCAGTGAACCATTCCGGTACCAGCGCCGCCGTAGGCGCTATCGCCGGTGCGATTATGGGCGCCCGGCTGGGCGAGGATGCGCTTCCGGAGTTCTATTTGGAATCCTTGGAATGCACCGATGTACTGCGGACCTTGGCCCAGGATATGGCTGCCGGCACGCCGGCTTTGGGCATTTTCGACGACAGTTGGGATCACAAATATGAGCAGGGCTTACCCCCGGAAAACGGATAATTGTCAATTGTTGAAGTAAAATCCTTGAAAAATATTGAAAAAACCCTTGCAAAACGGAAATACTGATGGTATAATGCTTTTGTAAGGTAAGATTTGACTATGGAAAGAGAGGGGTTCGCCCCTCTCTTTTTTGAGTGCTTTTGAAAGGAGTAACGCATTTGAAAGTTACGGATTTGGTTGCGGAATTTTCAAAGCCCATCATCGAAGAGCATGGCTGCAGCCTATGGGACGTGGAATATGTCCGGGAGGGCTCTGAACGGTATCTGCGGATCTACCTGGATAAGGAAGGCGGCATCGATATTGATGACTGCGAGAAGATCCACCGGGCTATCGATCCTATCTTAGATGAGAAAGACCCCATTGCGGAAAGCTACCATTTTGAGGTGTGCTCTGCGGGCTTGGAGAGGACCTTGAAGCGTCCGGAGGATTTTGCGAAATTTATGGGAAGCGCCGTTTTGGTAAAGCTTTACCGCCCCCGGAACGGTCTGAAGGAGCTGCCCGGCACGCTCCGCGGCTACGAAGATGGCCGTATTACCATAGAAGCCGGCAAGGAAACCATTACATTTGAAAAATCTGAAGTCGCACTGGTGCGGCTGCGTGTGGAATTTTAACAGGAGGAAAATTAGAGATGGCAAGAGGCAAGAAAAAGACAGAAGCTCCCAAGGTGGATATCGGCGCAGAGATTTTCGCCAGCCTGCGGGATCTGGAAAAGCTCAAGGGTATCCCTGTGGAGTATATGGTGGAGCGTTTGAAGCAGGCGCTGACCAATGCTTATCGGAAGGACCGGGAAGACAACCGTGACATCCCCGCCGAAAATGTGGTGGTGGATCTGAGCGAAAAGGGTCTTTCCATGCATTTGGTGAAGACCGCTGTGGAGGAAGTGGAAGATCCCACTACCACCATTCATATTGATGCTGCCCGGAATATTGAGCCCAATGCTCAGGTGGGTGACAATATCATTATCCCCGTGGACATTCAGAAGTTTGGCCGTATTGCTGCCCAGACCGCTAAGCAGGTGGTCATCCAGGGTATCCGTGAGGCTGAGCGTGGCGCTATTTACGAGAGCTACTCCTCCAAGAGCCAGGAGCTGCTCACCGGCACTGTGCAGCGGGTTGATCCCAGCGGCGATGTGTTCGTGCAGATCGGCCAGGGTAGTGACCAGAATGATGCTGTGCTGCCCGCTGGCGAACAGATCCCCGGCGAAAGCTACGAACCCGGCGATCTGATCCGTGTGTATGTGCTGGAGGTCCATAAGGCAAACCGTGGTCCTTTGGTCCATGTTTCCCGTACCCACCCCAATGTGGTGCGTCGCCTGTTTGAGCTGGAGACCCCCGAGATCGCTGACGGCCAGGTGGAGATCCGTAACATTGCCCGTGAGGCCGGCTCCCGCAGCAAGATCGCTGTCCGGGCGGCTGCAGAGAATGTGGATCCTGTGGGCGCTTGTGTTGGTCCTCGCGGCGGCCGTGTGGGCGCTGTTGTGGATGAGCTGTGCGGCGAGAAGATCGACATCGTTGTTTGGAGCGAAGATCCCTGCGAGTATGTGAAGGCTGCTCTGAGCCCCGCTGATGTGATCAGCGTGGAGATGGATCCCAGCAACCCCAAGGCCTGCCGTGTGGTAGTGCCCGATGACCAGCTGAGCCTTGCCATCGGCAAGGAGGGTCAGAACGCCCGTCTGGCTGCCCGCCTGACCGGCCTCAAGATCGATATCAAGCCTGCTTCCCAGGCTTAAGGCAAATTCCAAAGGAGGGCAGTCCTTATGCAAAAGAAAATTCCCCAGCGGCAGTGTATGGGCTGCCATGAAAGAAAAGCCAAGCGCGAACTGATCCGTGTTGTCCGTGGTACGGACGGCACCGTGGGTCTGGATTTTGGCGGCAAGCTCAACGGCCGGGGCGCATATCTGTGTCCTGACCCGGAGTGCTTGAAAAAAGCCCAAAAGGCCAAATCCCTGGAGCGGAGCTTAGAAGTCCCCATTCCCCAGGAGGTCTATGACCGCCTGGCAAAGGAAATGGAGGCAGGCCGCAATGGATAGAGCGCTGAACTATATGGGTCTTGCCCGGAAGGCCGGCCTGATCGAGTTGGGTGAGGAGCCTGTGGGTGCCGTAGCCCGTGCAAGAAAGGCCCGGCTGGTGGTTGTGGCCCAGGATGCCACAGACCACACCTGGCGCAGAGCCAAAAGCTTTGTTGCCGGCAGCGAGCAGATTTGTTTGAAGATTCCCTATACCAAGGATCAGTTGGGGCAGGCCGTTGGCCGCACGGAACTGGCTTTGGCCGCTTTTACCGACCCGGCGCTGGCGTTGGCCTTTTTGCAGGCACTGAACCAGCCGGATCGCTACAAGACGGAGCTGGAAAGCCTGGAAAAGCTTTCTGCCCGGATTCGTCAGCGGAAAAAGGAAGCGGATGCCCATAAGCGGAACAAAAAGATGGGCAAGTGATTATGGAGGTGTATGCGATATGAGTTTAGTGAAGTATAGATTGAAGGAGGTTGCCACCGACTTTGGTGTCACCCCTAAGGATATTGCTGAGGTGATGGGCAAGTTTTTTGAAAAGCCCAAGTCCAATACCCAGGTGCTGACCGAAGAAGAACTGAATGTGATCTTCGACTACTACACCCAGGTAAACCAGATCTCTTCTTTGGAGGCAGTGTTTGCGGTGCAGCCCAAGCCCAAGGCGGAAGAGCCCAAGGAAGAAGCCCCCAAGGCAGAGGAGAAGCCTGCTGAAAAGGCAGCCGAGAAGAAGCCTGAAGCACAGAAGACCGTCTCCCCCAAGGCAGAGCCCAAGAAGCCTGCCGAGCCCGAGCGTAAGCGGGAGCGCCGCGTGGTGGATACCTCTGCGGTGCAGGTGAACTCTGCCCGTTTTGATGACCGGGTGGACGATTTGGTTTCCGAGCGTGTGCAGAATTACCAGGGCGGTAAGCAGCGCATCGGTGGCAAGAAGGGTCAGCAGCAGCAAAAGAGAGAAAAAGACAACAAGTTCAAGGGCAACAAGGCCCGCAACGAGGAGCAGGAGAAGCTGCGCCGGCTGCAGATGGAAGTGGCCCGGAAAGCCCCTGTTACCGTTAAGATCCCCGATGAGATTACTGTTGGCGAGCTGGCTTCCCGTATGAAGAAGACCGCCGGCGAGGTCATCAAGCTTCTGATGAAGAACGGCGTTATGGCCGGCATCAACCAGACCATCGATTTTGACACTGCCGAATATGTAGCTGTGGAAATGGGCTGCAAGGTGGAAAAGGAGATCACCGTCACCATCGAGGAGCGGCTGATCGAAGAACATGAGGACACCGCGGAAGAGCTGAAGGGCCGCGCCCCTGTTGTGGTGGTTATGGGTCACGTTGACCACGGTAAGACCTCCACTTTGGACGCCATCCGGAACACCTCCGTTACCACCGGTGAGGCCGGCGGCATTACCCAGCACATCGGTGCATACACCGTTGAGTGCAACGGCCAGCCCATCACCTTCCTGGATACCCCCGGCCACGCAGCCTTTACCTCTATGCGTGCCCGTGGTGCTATGTGTACGGATATTGCCATCCTGGTCGTAGCTGCTGACGACGGCATTATGCCCCAGACCATCGAATCTATCAACCACGCAAAGGCCGCCAATGTGCCCATCATCGTGGCCATTAACAAAATGGATAAGCCCGAGGCAAATCCCGACCGGATCAAGCAGCAGCTGACCGAGTACGATCTGATCCCCGAAGAGTGGGGCGGCGAGACCATCATTTGTCCCATCTCCGCAAAGACCGGTATGGGTCTTGATAACCTGCTGGAGATGGTCCTGCTCACCGCAGAGGTCCAGGAGCTGAAGGCCAACCCCGACCGCCGCGCCAAGGGTACTGTTATCGAGGCAAGATTGGATAAGACCCGTGGTCCTATCGCAACCTTGCTGGTGCAGAACGGTACACTGAACCAGGGCGATATTATCATTGCCGGCACTGCCGTGGGCCGTGTCCGTGTGATGACCAACGATAAGGGCCGTACCGTCAAGACCGCAGGTCCTTCCATTCCTGTGGAGATCACCGGTTTGGCCGAAGTGCCCGCACCCGGCGACGAGTTCAATGCCGTTACCGACGAGCGTATGGCAAGAGAGCTGGTAGAGCAGCGTAAGCAGGCTGCCAAGGATGCCGCTGCCAACGCTATGCAGAAGGTCACTTTGGATAACCTGTTTGCCAAGATGCAGGAAGGCGAAATGAAAGAACTGCCTCTGATCGTCAAGGCTGACGTGCAGGGCTCTGCCGAAGCCATCAAGGCCTCCCTGGAGAAGCTCTCCAACGAGGAAGTCCGTGTCCGCGTGATCCACACCGGCGTGGGCGCTATCAACGAGTCCGATGTGCTGCTGGCTACCACCGCCGGCGCGATCATCGTTGGCTTTAACGTCCGGCCCGATGCCGGCGCCCAGGCCAGCGCCCAGCGTACTGCTGTGGATATGCGGTTCTACCGTGTTATCTATGATGCCATCGATGAGATCGAGGCTGCTATGAAGGGTATGCTGGCACCTCAGTATGAGGAAGTTGTCATCGGCCATGCAGAAGTGCGCCTGACCTATAAGGTCTCTGCCGTGGGTACGGTTGCCGGCTGTATGGTGAAAGACGGCAAGGTCACCCGGGATGCCCAGGTTCGCGTATTGCGCGACAATGTGGTCATCCACGAGGGCGAGGTCGGCTCTCTGCAGCGGTTCAAGGACCAGGCGAAGGAAGTCACTGCCGGCTTTGAGTGCGGCATGAGCATCCTCAAGTTCAACGACATTAAGGAAGGCGACATTTTCGAATGCTTCGCCATGGAAGAAATCAAACGGTAAAAAGAGTGCCGCACCGCAGATGCGGTGCGGCACTCTTTTTCCAATGCAAAATGCATAATGCATAATGCATAATGAAGGAGTTTTTTACTATGGCATCTAACAGAATAGGACGCATTAACGAGGAAATTCAGAAGGAACTGTCTAACCTCATTCGTAATTTGAAAGATCCCCGTGTCCAGGACACCATGATCTCCATCACCCATGTGGAGACTACCCCCGACCTGCGCTGGGCCAAGGTGTATGTGAGCTTTTTGCAGGAAGAGCGGGCGAAGGATGCCCTCAAGGGTCTGAAATCCGCTGGCGGCTACCTGCGCCGGGAGCTGGGCCGTGCGCTGAATCTGCGCTACACCCCGGAACTGAACTGGGCGCTGGACGATTCTATCACCTACGGCGCAAAAATGATGAAGCTTATCAACTCTTTAGAGGTAAAGAAAGATGAAGAAGCTGACGAGAACTGAGACAGCGGCATTTTTGGCGGCCAATGACGGTTTTGCCATTTTGACCCACCGCCGTCCCGACGGAGATACCTTGGGCAGCGCCGCTCTGCTGTGCAGAGGCCTACGGCAGCTGGGCAAAGCAGCCTATATTTTGGAAAATCCGGAGATCACCCCCAAGTATGCCCCCCTGCATAAGGGCTTGACGATGCCCTCTATCCAGGAGGGAGATGTGCTGATCGCCGTGGACACCGCGTCCAAGGGAATGCTCCCCGAGGCCTTTGCCCATTTGGCGGATAGCATTGCTCTGCGGATCGACCACCACGGCACTGCCGAATCCTTTACGGATTGGGAGTTGGTGGAGCCGGAGGCTGCTGCCTGCGGTGAGATCGTGTATGCTGTCTTGCAGGAGCTGGGCGCGCAGTTGGACGAGCCTATGGCGGATGTGCTGTACACCGCCGTTTCCACGGATACCGGCTGCTTCCGCTATGCCAACACCACCCCCAACACCTTCCGGGTGGCGGCAGACTGCGCAGCCGTGAGCAAGAATCTGTTCGCTATGAATCAGCTGTATTTTGATACCAATTCTTTGGGTCGTCTGCGCCTGCAAGGCTATATGGTAGAAAATGCCATCTTCCTGCAGGAGGGCAAGGCTGTGATCTGCGCTCTGCCCAAATCCGTTGAGGAAGAATTGGGCCTTAGTGAGGACGATATGGAGAATATCTCCGGCTTCCCCCGTTCTATTGAAGGGGTAAAGGTGGCAGCCACCATCCGGGAGGACGCACCCGGCAAGGTGAAGATCTCCGTCCGGGCAGTGCCCGGCTGCGATGCAGCTGCGATCTGCGCCAAGTTTGGCGGCGGCGGCCATAAAGGCGCTGCCGGCGCAAGTATGACCTGCTCTATGGATGAGGCTGTGGAGGCACTGAAAAAAGCAATTTCCACACTGGAGTAAAAGGTATGGATGGAATTATCATTATCGATAAACCCCAGGACTGGACCAGCCAGGACGTGACCGCCAAGCTGCGAGGGGTGTTTCAGACCCGGCGCATCGGTCACGGCGGTACGCTGGATCCTATGGCCACAGGTGTTCTGCCTGTGTTCGTGGGCAGAGCCACCCGGGGCGTGGAGTTCTTTGAACATGCGGACAAGACCTATGAGGCGGTGCTGCGTTTGGGAATCACTACCGACACCGAGGATATCTCCGGTGAAGTGCTGGAAGAAAAAGCGGTTTGCGTCACGGAAGAGGATGTTTTGGCAGTTTTGCCCCAGTTTAGGGGTGAAATCCAGCAAATTCCCCCCATGTACTCCGCCATCAAAATAAACGGCCAAAAGCTCTGCAACTTAGCCCGCAAGGGGAAAGAAGTGGAGCGGCCGGCCCGGACCATTACCATTCATACTTTGGAATTCTTAGGTATGGAGGATAAAAAAGTCTGCCTGCGCATCCATTGCTCCAAGGGTACGTATATCCGTACTTTGTGCAAGGACATTGGCGCTGCTTTGGGCTGTGGCGGTTGTATGGAAAGTCTGCGACGCATTACGGCCGGCAGCTATACCATCGAGGAGGCCATTCCACTTTCCCAGGTGGTGGCAAGCGAAAATCCCGGTGCGCTTTTGCGGGGGGTGGACACCCTGTTCACCCAGTACCCGGCTGTGACTTTGACGGAAAAGCAGACCCTGCGCTGCCGCAACGGAAATTCCTTTTCTGTTACCCATCCCGACGGTACTTACCGGGCCTATGATGGCGCTGGCGCATTTTTGATGCTTGCCAAGGTGGAAGATGGAGTTATGTCAACCATCAAGAGCTTTTTTGAGGTTTAATCTTTGTTATGGATCAAAAGACGATTTTTGCCCTGGGATTTTTTGACGGGGTGCATTTGGGTCACCAGGCGCTACTAAAAGCCTGCCGGGAGTTGGCAGAACAAAACCGTTGCAGCACCGGCGCTGTGACCTTCACCGCCCACCCGGACGCATTGGTTTTGGGAAAAGCCCCGGTGCTGATCAACACGATTGGAAATCGTGTATGCCTGCTGAGGAAATTCGGCATGGACAGGGTGGTTGAGCTGCCCTTTGACAAGGAAATTATGACGACCCATTGGTCGGATTTTCTCACCCAGCTGGTTCAGGCGGGGGCTGCAGGCTTTGTCTGCGGAGATGATTTCCGTTTCGGCGCAGGCGGTATTGGCACAGCCAAAAAGCTTGCAGCTTTTTGCAAAAGCCGAAATATGCCCTGTACCATCGTTCCGGAACAGATCATGGACGGTGACAGAATTTCTTCTACCCGTATCCGTGGCCTTTTGGAAGCAGGAGATGTGGCAGCTGCCAACCGGCTTTTGGGCCACCCCCATATTTTGTCCGGCATCGTGACCGCGGGCAAGCAACTGGGCAGAAAACTGGGTTTTCCCACTGCCAATCTGCCGCTGCCGGATGGGGTGCTGATCCCCAAATTCGGTGTTTATGCAACCAAGGTCACAGTGGATGGAAAAACCTATCCCGCTGTCACCAATATCGGCACCCGGCCTACGGTAAACGGACAGGGCGTGAACGCAGAATGTCACCTGCTGGATTTTACCGGAGACCTTTATGGCAAGGAAATTACTGTGGCTTTTTATGACTTCCTGCGCCCGGAGCAGAAGTTCGATTCTCTGGAAGCGTTGAAAGCCCAAATCGCCGCCGACACAAAAAGCGTCTGCACTATGTTGTAGGGGCCGGCGTCCCCAACGGCCCTTTTTAGGATCGTCCGGAGGCCGATTGCTGCAGGCAGATAAAAAAAGAAGCCAGAAAGCTCCCAGCGGAGTCTGGTCACAATGCCCAGAGTCACTTTGGAGTTCTGACTTCACTACCAATATAGAGCAGTTCAAACAAAATGTCAAGAGCTTTCTTCCAATCGTAAATTATCAGAAAAGTTTAGAAATTATGAAAATTTTCCTTTACATTTGGAAAAACTTGTGATAAGATATTCGGGCTGACTATGTGCAGCACAATGTTTCTATGCCCGCAGCTCGGTTTTGGGATCACACCGACCCTTTACTTGGCGCGAGGTAAATTCAAAAAAGGTGGAAAAAACAATGATTCTGAAGGAAAAGAAGACCCAGGTCATCCTGGAGAACGCAACCCACGAAGGCGATACCGGTAGCCCCGAAGTACAGGTCGCTATCCTGACTGCCCGTATCAACGAGCTGACCGATCACCTGCGTACTCACAAGCACGACAACCACTCCCGTCGTGGTCTGCTGATGATGGTTGGTAAGCGCCGCAAGATGCTGGACTATCTGGCAAAGAAGGATATCAACCGTTACCGTGCTCTGATTGCCAAGCTGGGTATCCGTAAGTAAGACAAAAGAAGGGCGACGGATACCGTCGCCCTTCTTTTACAGCGGATCTTTTTCGCCGGATTCGCCCGATAACCGCTTCGAAATACACAAAGTATGTCTTCAGCGGCCATCGAACGACCCGACGAAAAATCTTTCGCTGTAAGCAAATCCACAAACAATAAGCAATAGGGAGAATTTTAGCAGTTGAAAGAGCTGTTGAAGCATCGACAGTTGTTTCAAGTGCTAAACCTCCCGAACACACAACACTAAGGAGGTTACACAAATGATTACCAAAAAGCAGTTTCCCAATCACAAGGTTTTCGAAATGGAAATCGGCGGCCGTCCCTTTACCGTTGAGACCGGTAAGGTGGCAGAGCTGGCCAACGCAGAGTGCATCTGCCGCTACGGTGATACCGTGGTGCTGACCACCTGCACCTGCAACCCCATCCCCAAGTCCGGCATCGACTACTTCCCTCTGACCATCGAGTTTGAAGAGAGAATGTACTCCGTAGGCCGCATCCCCGGTTCTTTCAACCGCCGCGAGGGCAAGCCCTCCGATCGCGGCATTCTGAACAGCCGTATCATCGACCGTCCTATGCGTCCTCTCTTTGACGAGGAGCTGCGTAACGATACCGTCGTTACCTGCACCGTGTTCGCTAACGACCACGACAACCCCGTTGAGATCGTAGCATCCCTGGGCGCATCCATCGCCATCGCGTCAAGCGATGTGCCCTGGAACGGACCTGTTGCTACCACCAATGTTGCCCACCTGGGTGACAAGTATATCGTAAACCCCTCTGCTGATGAGCGTGAGGCTTGCGACTGCTTCGTGTGCATTGCATCCACCTTCGAGAAGGTGGTCATGATCGAGACCGAGGCCAACGAGGCTCCGGAGCCCATCGTGCTGGAGTGTATCCGCATTGCTCACGAGACCAATATGGAGATCGTGAAGTTCATTAACTCCATCGTAGACGAGATCGGCAAGCCCAAGTTTACCTTCGAGAAGGCTGCTGTGAACCACGACCTGCTGGACGACCTGTGCGAGTACGGTATGAATCAGATCGAGTATGCTCTGGACACCGACGACAAGAACGTCCGTGAGGAGCGCCTCACCGCTGCCCGTCTGGACTTTGCAGACAAGTTCGCTGAAAAGTATGAGGACTTCGAGGAGCATATCGAGGTTTGCCTGTACAAGATGCAGAAGAAGGTCGTTAAGAAGTGGCTGCTGGCCGGCAAGCGTGTTGACGGCCGTGGCATGGACGAGATCCGCCCCTTGAGCGCCGAAGTCGGCCTGCTGCCCCGTGTACACGGCAGCGGTCTGTTCAGCCGTGGTCAGACCCAGGTTCTGTCCATCTGCACTCTGAACACCCTGTCCGCCGCTCAGAAGCTGGACACCATCTACCCCGAGGAAAATCGCCGCTATATCCACCACTACAACTTCCCCGCCTACTCCACCGGCGAGGCAAGAGCTGCCCGCTCCACCTCCCGTCGTGAGATCGGTCACGGCGCACTGGCTGAGAAGGCATTGCTCCCCGTGATCCCCTCCGTTGAGGAGTTCCCCTACGCTATCCGTGTGGTTTCCGAGGTTCTTAGCTCCAACGGTTCTACTTCCCAGGGCTCTATCTGTGGTTCTACCCTGGCTCTGATGGATGCCGGCGTGCCCATCAAGCGCCCCGTTGCAGGTATTTCCTGCGGTCTGATCTCCGACCAGGAGACCGGCGAGTGGAGAACCTTCACCGATATCCAGGGTGTTGAGGACTTCCACGGCGAAATGGACTTCAAGGTTGCCGGTACTACCGAGGGTATCACCGCTATCCAGATGGACCTGAAGAACAAGGGTCTGACTATGGAGATCATCGCTGACGCTCTGGAGCGCTGCCGTAAGGCTCGCCTGGAGATCCTGGACGGCATTATGCTGCCCTGTATCGCTGAGCCCCGTGCTGAGGTCTCCGAGTACGCTCCCAAGATGCTGAGCCTGAAGATTCCCGTGGACAAGATCCGCGAGGTCATCGGCACCGGCGGCAAGACCATTCAGAAGATCTGCGCTGATACCGGCGCAAAGGTGGACATCGACGACGATGGCTCCGTCTTTATCTCCGCTGTAGACGCTGCTGCTGCCTACGCTGCCAAGAAGATGGTTGACGACATCTGCTTCGTTCCCGAGGAGGGCAAGCTCTACTACGGTAAGGTCGTCCGCATCCTGCCCATCGGTGCTTTCGTTGAGATCGCGCCCGGACACGATGGCATGGTTCACATCTCCAAGCTGGAGAACCGCCGCGTTGAGAAGGTTGAGGATGTGCTGAACCTGGGCGATATGACTTGGGTCAAGTTCATGGGCTTCGATGAGAAGGGCCGTGCAAACTTCAGCCGCAAGGACGCTCTGAACGAGATGGCCAACAACGAACAGTAATAACAAAAAAGGACTTGTGTCTGACAATGACACAAGTCCTTTTTGTTGTTTCGTAGGGGAGGGATATGATCCCTCCCCTGCGATTTAATAATTATCTGTCCTGGGGCAGGGTGTTGTTGCGGTACTGGGTGGGGGTCATAGCAAAATGCCGCTTAAAGGCCCGGGAGAAGTGAGCCGGGTCATAAAACCCTGCGTCCTCTGCGATCTCCACGATGCTTCGGTCACTTCTGTCCAGCAGCTGCCGGGCATATTCCATGCGAATATCGTTGATGTACTGATGGGGTGTCTGGGCGGTTTTCAGCTTGAATGCCCGGATGAAATGGGTGGGGTGCAGGTGGCATACCTCCGCCAGTTCCTCTATGGTAAGATTTCGCCGGAAATTTTCGTTGATGTAGGACAGCACATTGCGGATTTCCTCGCCCCGGTCGTCGTTGACGATCTGGGTGTGTTTGCCTGCCAGCCGGATGTATTCGGCAATCAGCTCCAAAATGATCGCCTTTACCCGCAGGCGGCTGTAGATATCCCAATTTTGGCACAGATCGGCAAATTCCCGGAACAGCTCCGTCACCCGGGGGGTGTTGGAGGCGTTCACCCGGTGCTGCACATTTAAGGGGCTCAGCAGATCACTGGAGGGGTAAAGGTCAAAGTGCATCCAGTATTTTTCCATAGGCTTGTCCGGGAAATTGTGGTATTTGTGTGGCACATCGGCAGGAATGAAAAACCAATCCCCGGGCCGGGCAGTGTAGTCCACCCCGTCGATGCTGATTTCAAAAGTGCCCCCTACCACAAAATAGAATTTGTTTTGGCAAAAGGTGTGATTTCCCTCATACCGCCAATCGGTTCCCAGCCTGGGGGCATAATGGCCGCCTTGCCGGTAAATGGCATTCAAATTCAAAAAATCAAAGTTCTGCAACTGTTTCATATTGCACCTTCAATGCTAATTTTGTACAAGGATATGTTAAAGCTGTACCTTGCTTTTTTATTGTAGCAAAGGGATAATAAAATTGCAATATCATGACAAGGAAATGTCAATAAAAAAGGAGAAACAAAGATGGAAACAAGAAGCTTTCAGATGGAGTTTGCCTATCCCAAGGAGATGGAGATCGCCAAGAAAGAGCGCTGGCCTATTCTGATCCCCATCGGCACCATGGAGTACCATTCCACCATCTGCCCCTACGGCTGTGACAGCTTGGTATCCATGGGCATCGCCCGTGAGATCGCCAAGGAGCTGGACTGTGTGATCATGCCTCCCGTGTGGTACGGCGTTGCCAGTTATGCTGTAGGCGGCCCGGAGACCGGCACGATCCAGGTGGACTGCGACAGCTTTGAGCAGTATGTCTATATGATCCTGAAGTCCCTGTTTTTGGCGGGCTTTAACCGGAACATTTATATGATCGTTGCTCACCAGACTGAGGACTACAACCCCTTGGAGCTGGCTTGTATGAAGGCAGCCCGGAAGCTGGTCTTTGAGTACCTGGACGATACCAAGGGCTATGGCTGGTGGGGCAAGAATGAGAACAAGGCATTCTACCAGCAGATGTCCGCTGAGGATAACCCCTGGAACTGGGTCAAGACTATTCGTAGCTTCTCCGCCAATGCCAAGGCTATCTATGGCGGCGGCGACCACGCAGGCAAGGTGGAGTGCTCTGTGATGGAGTACCTGTACCCCGGTTCTATCAAGATGGAGCGCCTGTGTGAGACCGACGACTGGTTTGCCCAGGCATCGGCAGAGATGAGCGTGGAGCTGGGCGAAAAGCGCGTTGCCCAGTCCGTTGCTGACTATGTAGCAGAAATAAAAGCCCAAAAGGGTATGAAATAAGGAGGTTACTATGGCAACAAGAAGTTTTGATATGGCATACTCCTATCCCAAGGAGATGGAAATTGCCAAGAAAGAGCGCTGGCCCATTCTGATCCCCGTGGGCACCATGGAGTACCACTCCACCATCTGCCCCTACGGCTGTGATGCGCTGGTATCCCAGGGCTTTATCCGGGAGATGGCTAAGAAGATCGACTGCGTGGTAATGCCCACCATTTGGTACGGCGTTGCCAGCTATGCCGTTGGCGGCCCGGAGACCGGCACGATCCATGTGGATTGCGACACCTTCGAGCAGTACATTTACAGTATTTTGAAGTCCCTGTTCCTGGCGGGCTTTAACCGGAATATCTATATGGTCATTGCCCACCAGACCGAGGACTATAACCCCATGCAGCTGGCCTGTATGAAGGCAGCCCGGAAGCTGGTCTTTGAGTACTTAGACAATACCAAGGGCTATGGCTGGTGGGGCAAGAACGAGAACAAGGCATTCTACCAGCAGATGTCCGCCGAGGACAATCCCTGGAACTGGGTCAAGACCATCCGGGTTGCCACCAATGCCCCCGAGGCCCTCAAGAAGCACGGCCCCGGCGGCCATGCCGATGCAGGCGAGTGCTCTATGCTGGAGTACCTGTATCCCGGCACTATCAAATTGGAGCGGCTGTGTGAAACCGATGACTGGTTTGCCCAGGATGCTGACCAGATGACCATAGAAAGAGGCCGGGATTACTGCGAGGAATCCATCGACAACTACATCAAGGAAATCAACGCCCAGCGGGGCATCCGGTAAACCCAATATTGAAAGGAGTTTGTTATGACCATCGAGAAAAGATACGAGTTTAAGAAGGAATTGATGCAGATCCACAAGCCCGATCTGCGTGACCCCAAGCGTACGCCCAAGGATAATGAGTTTGTATTCACCGACGGCACTGTGGTGCTGCTGCCTCCTATGGCAGATGCCACCGTGACCCAGGGCGCTCGTGACTTTGAGCAGTTTATGTACACCTCCATGGGCGTTGCCGTGCTGGTGTCTAAGAATCCTGTCCCCGGCGCCAAGACCGTGAAGATCGTGCTGAATCAAAACATCGGCGCAGCTTCCGGTTATATGGGCTACCGGATCACCATTGAGAAGGATGCGATTCTGCTGGAAGGCTATGATAGCCGTGGCGTTGCTCAGGGCCTGTACTTTATGGAAGACCTGATGGGTGTCCGCCGTGCGCCTTACCTGAAGCAGGAAGTCATTGCCCGTAAGGCTGTGTTCGAGGAACGGACCTCCCAGTCTCCTTTCGGTATGTTCCAGTGGAACGACGAGGCCTTTGCCCATATGGCCCATATGGGTATGGACACCATCGCACTGTGGCTCAACGGCCCCAATAAGGACCATTTCGATAATTTCATTGACATCAACGCTCTGGCTGAGCGGGCAGAGAAGTACGGCATTGACCTGCGGTTTGGTCTGTATGCCAAGCACAATGTCCACCCCGATGATCCCGGCGCTGAGGAGTTCTATGAGAATCTGTATGGCCCGTTGCTGGATGCTTGCCCCAAGTTCAAGGGTTTCGGCCTGGTGGGCGAAGCTACCGAGTTTCACAGTAAAGATCCCAAGGCCGGCAAAGCGCCCCGCCTGATGAACTTTGTGGACAATATCCCAACCGGTAAGTGCACTCCCGGCTGGTGGCCCTGCTATGACTATGCTGAGTGGGTATCTCTGATCCACAAGGTCGCCAAGCGCCACTGCCCCGATATCCAGCTTCAGTTCTCTACCTATAACTGGGGTTATGCCCCCGAGGAGGACCGTATTGCCCTCATCGATCGCCTGCCCACCGACATTACCGTCCAGGCTACCTGGGATATGTTCGAGCAGCGGCAGATGGGCGATTCCATCCAGGACGGCGTTGACTACTCTTTGAATTTTGTCGGTCCCGGTAAGTATTTTGTTTCTGAGGCTGAGGCTTGCAAGCGCCGCGGCATCCGCCTGTCTGCAAACGCACAGGCATCTGCCCGTACCTGGGACTTCGGTATGATTCCCTACGAGCCCATGCCCTATCAGTGGATGAAGCGTTGGCAGGGTCTGGTGGAGGCTGCCGACAAGTGGGGTCTTACGTCCATTCTGGAGAACATCCATTACGGTTTCCATCCCTCCATTATGGTGGAACTGGAGAAGTTTATGTTCTTCACTCCCTACGAGGGCGCTACACCCGAGCAGTGGCTGCTGAAGCTGATCGCAAGAGAGTACGGCGACGAGAATGTGGCTGCTGTTGACCTGGCTTTCCGCAAGTTCAGTGAAGCCATCAACTACTATCCCGCTACCAACGAAGACCAGTACGGCGGTTTCCGTACCGGCCCCTCCTTCCCCTTCTGGATGCAGGATCCCCGTGTTGGTTTGACACCTCTGCCCAACGGCGGCAGAAAGCCCGTCACCCGTCTGGGCGCCCACCAGTACTACTGGGCTTGGTACACCCCGGATATTGCAGGTCGTAACTCTCTGCCCGGTGTGCGTATCTATGACGAAATGGAGCTGCTTAACAAGTGCCGCGCCCTGCTCCGGGAGGGTATGGTCAGCCTGCTGACCATTGAGAACGAGAACCGGAGTTTGGAGAAGCTGAAGGCGCTGACCACCTTTATGATCAACTCCTGCACCACCGTTATCAATATCAAGGAGTTCTACATTAAGCTACAGCAGCTGTCCATCATCGGCGACAAGGAAAAAGCTGCTAAGATTTTGGACGAGATCGAGGCTCTGCTCATTGCTGAGCGGAAGAACGCCGAGGATACCATCCCTGCCGTCCAGGCGGACAGCCGTTTGGGCTGGGAGGCTATGCAGGATTACCTGTGTGACGAGGAGGCTCTGCGCTGGAAGATGCGCCAGATCGACTACGAGCTGGAATTCGAGCTGCCCAAGTTCCGCAAGTCCAACTCTCTGTGAGGTAAGAAAATGTCGAAGACCTATGAGTATGTATTTAACGGCTACAATGCCTATGTGACTGTTCCGGAAAATCCCAACGGTAAGTGGATCTGGAAAGCCGAGTACCGCACCGCCTTTAACAAGGCGGAGCTGGCGCTGATCGAACAGGGCTACACCCATGTGTACTACGAGGTGCGTTTTCAGTACGGTTGCCCCAAGGTGCAGCGTTTGATGCACAACTTCCACCTGGATGTGATCGAAAGATTTAACCTGCAGAAAAAGTGCATTCTCATCGGCATGTCCGTGGGTGGCCTGTATTCCTTCAACTACACTTTGGCTTACCCTGAGTATGTGGAAAAGGTCTATCTGGATGCCCCGGCACTGGATGTTTACGATGTGTACAGCCGTTTCACCGGAGAAGACGTTCAGTATTATGACAAAATGCTGGGATGCTACGGCCTGACCCGGGAAACTGTCAAAGACTTCAAGGATTTCCCCATATACAATCTGAAAGAATTCTTCGATCACAATATCCCGGTGCTTTTGGTGGCCGGCGATGCAGACCCAGTTTGCCGCCCGGAAAAGAACTATCAAGTTATGCTCCGGTATTGCGAAGAAAATAACATTCCCATCACCGTTCACATCAAGCCCGGCTGCGGACACCATCCCCACGGCCTGGAGGATATTACTCCCATTTTGAACTTTGTAAATGCATAAGAACAGCCCCCGGTTCTCAGAACCGGGGGCTGTTCTTATTTCCTCAGCGTCAGCTGGCGTAATCGGGAAAGCAGAAAGGCAATGCCTAAACAGATAGGGATGTATGCCAACATATACAGAAGATATTGACTGTCGAAGCATGCGTTGATGTAATAGGTGGGAGGCAACAGATGTTGAACAAGATACCATTCCCGGAAATCAAAGAATACCGGACAGAGACCCAGCATCACCACTGCAACCAACGGCACGATGGCGGCAAAGGTGCGTGTGGTGGTGAATATCTGTTTCAAAAGCATACAGAATGCGCCGCAACACAGGCTATATAGGAAAAGTGCGGCGATTTCCTGGACAAGATCCCCTGTCAAGGAGGAGAATCCCAAAGATAGAAGGGAAACCACGCAGATATTTGCCGTAGCGGTAACAATGCAGCACAGGGCAACCAATCCTTTGCGGTTTTGCTGCACCCAGGCAAAGGTGCCTGCTGCTGTGTCTTGAAAATAATAGAGGGTGGCGGCCATACTGCAAAGGAGAACCAGAACTGCCAGTAAACCCCGGATAGGGGATGTGAGGTAATTGGTAGGCGGTACGCCGGATACGTCAGTGGGATTGCCGTAAACGAACAGATCTTCGTTTACGGATACTTCTTCGAAATAGACTTCCAGTTCCCGGTCGGAAAGGTGATCCAGTTGGGAAAATTCGGAGCGCACATAGTCCAAATAGTAGGCCTTGGCGCAGAAGACGTACATCGCTGCAGAAAGCTTTTCACGTGCCAGCTTTACCGATACGGTTTCCTCCCGGGTGATGGTTTTGACAATATATTTCTCCTTGCCGGATATAAAGTCCTGGGTTTGCGTAGCTGTGTTTTCCGGAAAAATCCAGGCCTCATCCACTTGTCCTGTTTTGACAGCGTCCAAAGCGGCTTGTTGGGACAGCTGGCTGAATTGAATCAAGCCGTTCTCTGCAAGCAGGTCGTGTATCACAGCAGCGGCAACGGGGTCATCGGATTGCGCTTGCGCCAGGGCAATGCGGACAAATCCGCTGTTTTTCTGCGCTGCACCGACAAAAATTGTTACGCACAGGGGGATAAGGATCATCAGCGCTAAGAAAGAGGGCTTTTTGTAAAGACGCTTGCTGAGCATCCAAAACCATTTTAGAATTCTTGTCATAGCACTCACCTCTCAATGCCGGCGGTCTTGCGTATCCGCACCGGTAGTGCAATGCCTAAAAAAACAAGGGTGTACAGTATCAGCCCACCAAAACTGCCCCAAGCAGGGCCGTGGCTGAAAGCGGTGGATAAATGGTGACGGGCGATGCCTGTGGGCAAAACAGCAGCTAAGTGTTGTACAGGCATAGGAAAGGCGGTTATAGGGTAAATGCATCCGGATACGTAACAAAGACCGATGGTTCCGAAAAAATGCAGCAGCAAACCGCTGACCATATTGCCCGAAAGAGTAAACAGCAGCATATTCAGCGCTGCAAGCATAAATAAAACCGGGACTATCCGCAAAACGAGATCGCCCAATGCTGGAATATTCACTACATCCAAAGCCGGCAGTATCTTAAGAGCAATCGCAGTAACGGTCAGCAGGAATCCACCTAGAATCAGCATACAGAGCAGATGCGCGCCATATTCGCAAAGCAACTGCCGGGTGGTGGAGAATCCACGGGAGTGGAGCATCCGGGGCAGTGCGTAGTCCTGTCTGATATAGGTGGCAGCGTAAGGCAAACCCATCAGCGAAAGCAGGATGACGGTTGCCGCGCAAATATAATAATCTCCGGTGGATAAACCGTCGGATACACCAAGGGTTTCCGTTTGGTAAATGGAATCACGGTGAATGATCAGATCGGCATATTCCAGTGCCAGAACGGTCATATGGGTGTTTACATCCTTGTCCAAATCGTGGTCGGTCAGCAGTTCCGCCAGGCCGTAAGAGCCTTTTTGTGAGTAGACCACAATCTTCGTGACCCAAGTGGTTATTTCCCGCTTGAGAAAACCGGAAAAACCTTCAATACCGGCGGAGGTAACATAGGTAATGGGTTCAAAAGATTCACCAGCCAGGGCTTTTTCCATCAAACCTTCCGGAATGATTACATAGGCAGATATCTCGCCTTTTTTCAGGGCGGTATGGGCCTTATCCTGGGACATTTCCACCACGAAAACCGAGAAAGGAGAGTCCTCTCCCATCTGCAATGCGGAAATACCCCATTGCAGATATGTGTTGTCGGTATCACCTGAGATTGCTACGGTAAGTTCTTTGCTCCCTTCTTCAGTGCGGAAGCTGGCAAGCAACCCGGAAAGAATTAGTCCCATGCCCAGCAGCAGTGCCAGGGTTGCACCCAGCACAAAAGGCAAAAGTCTGCCGGAGAGTTTTAGTTGTAAAAAGAAATACTTTTTCATATCACAGGTTTTTTATCAATTCATCCAAGTTGCCGGTGTAGGCAAAGGGGGTCAGACGCCCGCCTTTCATAATGTACCAACTGTCGCAAAGTTCCAGTTCCAGGATATCATGCGAGGATATCAGTGCAATGCCGCCCTGGGCCTTATGGGCTTTGATATATTGGGAAATGTTTTGTTTGCAAGAAAGATCCAGTGCAGCCATGGGTTCATCCAAAAGTAGAATTGGGGGACGTTCGGAAATGGCGCATCCGATGGACAACCGCTTTTTCATTCCGCCGGACAGTTTGGAAACGGGTACTTTCAGAAATTTATCAACACCTAACATTTGCAGCACACCGCTGTTAAGTGCTGTTTTCAGATCGGCTTTGCTGTACCACAGGCGCAGATTATCGTAGGCGGTCAGCTCTTCAATGAGCGGTGTACCTTGCGGAACATAGCCTACCAAGCGGCTCCGTTCTCTGGGGTAGCGGAACAGGTCGGTTCCGTCAAAGGAGAATTCACCTTTGTCAGCGGGCTGAATACCAGCCAAGATGGAAAGCAAGGTGGATTTGCCGCAACCGTTGCTGCCCAAAATGCCCACACAGTTACCGGCCTCCACTTCCAGGTCAATGCCCTGCAAAACGGGCTTAGAACCGTATTTTTTGTATATATCTTTGATTTGTATTTTCATAAAACACTCCGTATAAAGACATGGCGCTGATTGTAAAATCAGCGCCGTGTCGATTGTTAAACGGGATCAGTTGCAGGAATTTCTGTGATTAACCCAAAAGCGCATTGACGGGCAGACCGGCATCTTTCAGCGAATTTAAGAGCTTGTCGGTGTCGAGGCCTTCCAGCCAGACCATTACATCTTCGATATCGCAGGTGTTTGTGGGTTCAGTGATGGGGGTGACATCCTTTTGCGTGCCGGTAAAACCAATGCCAACCAGCAGCTCCGTGCCACTGAGCAGATTGCATTCAACAGAAGAACCCTTGGCGTCGGCAAAACTCAACTCCAGCTTGGGGTCGGCCAGGTTGATTGCAGAGGAGATTGCAGGGGACAGGCCGATTTCTTTCAGAAGGTTAGCGCTGGGGGCGAGAAGAAGCTTGCCGCTCAGGGCGTTGTCTGTAGATTTGAAGTCCACCAGGGAGATGGTTGCGATTTCCTTTTGGTTGGCGGAGATAGAGTAGTCAGCGGTGATGGCGTCGTTTTTCTTAGTGCCGTTACCAACGACTTCCATTACGTTGGGGATAGACAATTCGTAGGCAATGGCATCGCCGTCCTGGAGTTCCACGCAGTGCAGGTATTCCTCACCATCAACGGTCAAAGTGTAGCCCACGACCTTATGCGCATTGCTGATATATTCGGACAAAGCAATTCCCTTGCCCATATCGTCCATATCGTTCTTGGCAGACTTCAGTTCCTCCAAGGCATCCTTGATGGAATCCTGGAACGTGTTGTATGCTTTGTCCGCATCGATATAGTCAAAGTCTTTTTGGGTTTTCAGATAGCCCAGCGCGTTACGGATGATTTTTTCTACCTGCTTATCTGTGGACAGCGTTTTCAGAACTTCTTCCGCAGTGTTCAGAATGTCCTCAAATTCAATGACAGTAGTCAGAACAGTAAGTTGCTGCTTCAGCGAGCCTGCTTCCACGGTTTCGGTGGTTTTTTCTACATCATCAAAGCTGTCTATAATGATGGTGATGTATTTGTCCAGCAGATTATTCAGCTCTTTTTCGGTGGGCAGAGCAGCAATCAGTTTGGGGTCCTGCAGCATTTCCATCAGGGCAACGGAGGAGTCGTCAACCTCAGGCAGATAGGAACCGATGTCTGCTTCCAAATATTCCTTGCTCAAATTTGTGACGGCAACAAACAGCTTGCCCTTGTCCGTGTTCAAAATGCAATCCAACACGGCAATCTCCTGATTACTAATGCTCAGGGCAGCGCCGATTTGCTGCAGGTCATCTGTGGGGTTGGCGCTCAGCTTCAGTTCAATGCTTTTCGCCCAGTCCATATCCATCTTTTGACCAAGGTTTTCCTTGGCGAGGCTTTCCAAAAGGCCAATGGCTTTGTCACCCAAATTGAGTTTTACGGTAAAGTCTGCTGCTGCAGTTTTTTCTTGGGTAGTGTTGGAGAGTGTGGTGAGAACGCCGTCATAGGCTTCGGAAATGACGCTTGTGGTGGACGTGCTGTTCTCATGCACATATTGGCGATAGTCAACTTCTTCACCGAAAGACTTCAGCCACCAACCCTGCAAGGGGCCCATGCATACAGCAATCAGGATAGCGGCGGCTACCACAACCGCAACAACAGGAATCAGCCAAACAAGCGGACTCTTGCGTTTCTTGGTGGGGGCAGGCGTTTCAAAATTGGGTTGCGCAAATGTAGGTTGGGTCTCCAAAACCTCTGTTTCTGCAACGGGGGTTTCGGTGGCAGTGGTTTCTGTAGCGGGAGTCGCAGTGGTCTGGTCAATTTCTGTGTCTGCTTTTGCGCCGCAGCATGTGCAAAACATGCCGTTTTCGGGGATCTGGTTTCCACAGTGCTTACAAAACATCTTTTCTACCGTGACAGTAAAAATGCTGCCAACATCCTTTCTTTTAGAATCATATCTATTGTAGCACATTGATTTCATATGTGCAAGAATTGTTTTTAGCGGTTGTTCTGTTCCAAGTAGATGAGCAGTACAGCGATGTCTGCCGGGCTGACACCGGAAATGCGGCCTGCCTGGCCGATGGAAACGGGGCGGATCTCGCTTAATTTCTGCCGGGCCTCCAAGCGCAGACCGGCAATGGATTCGTAGTCTATGTCAGCCGGGAGCAGCCGGGATTCTTCTTTCTTGAATTCCGCTACCTGCTTTTCCTGCCGGGCAAGATAGCCTGCGTACTTCACTTGGATTTCCACCGCCTCGGTTACAGAAAGGGGCAGTTCCGGCCTTGACAGGTCAAAGGGGGCAATGTCCGCGTAAGTCACCTGGGGTCTGCGTAAAAGATCTGCCAGCCGGGCAGAATTTTCCACCGGGGTAGATTCCCGCAAAGCAAGCATCGCATTCAGCTCGGGGGAGGCGGGAACACCTTTGGCTTCCAACCGGGCGATTTCTTTCTCCACGGCCCGGTATTTTTCTTCCACTTTGGCAAGCTGCTCAGCCGGGACAAGTCCCACCGCTGCGCCGATATGGGTCAGCCGCCGGTCAGCATTGTCCTGCCGGTGGAGCAGCCGGTATTCAGACCGGCTGGTCATGATCCGGTAAGGCTCTTCCGTGCCCTTGGTCACCAAATCGTCGATCAGCGTGCCGATATAGCTGGTGTCTCGGGTGAGGATGAGAGGGTCTTTGCCTTGCAGCTTCAAAGCCGCATTGATGCCGGCCACCAGGCCTTGCACAGCGGCTTCCTCGTAACCGGAAGAACCGTTGAACTGACCTGCGCCGTAAAGACCTGCAATCTTCTTGTATTCCAAGGTGGGCAGCAGGGCGGTGGGATCAATGCACTCATATTCAATGGCATAAGCCGGGCGCATCATTTCCGCGTGCTCCAAGCCAGTGACGGTGCGGAGCATCTTTAACTGCACATCTTCCGGAAGGGAAGAGGAAAAGCCTTGAATGTACATCTCCTCCGTGTCCAAGCCGCAGGGCTCAATGAACAGCTGATGCCGCTCCTTGTCCGCAAAACGGACGATCTTGGTCTCAATACTGGGGCAGTACCGGGGGCCCACACCGGAGATCGTTCCGTCATACATAGGGCTGCGGTGGAGATTTTCCTTGATGATCCGATGGGTCTCGGCATTGGTGTAAGTCAAGTGGCAAACTGCCTGGTTGTTCAGTTTATGGGTAGTGCGGAAAGAGAAAGGCTCCGGGTCTTCATCACCGGGTTGCAGCTCCATCTTGGAAAAATCAATACTGCGGCGGTTAACACGGGGGGGCGTACCGGTCTTGAACCGGCGCAAGGGAAGACCCAATTCCCGCAAATTGTCAGCCAAACCGATGGATGCGTGCATACCGTCCGGGCCGGCGGATTCTACACTCTCACCGGTGATCACAGTGCTGTCCAGATATGTGCCGGTGGCGATGATGACCGCTTTGGCATCATAAATTGCGCCTAACTTGGTGCGCACACCGGTGACGGCATTGTTTTCTGTGTAAATTTCAACGATTTGGGCTTGTTTCAGCTCCAAATTTTCCTGCAGCTCCAGGGTATGCTTCATATATTCCTGGTATTTCCGCCGGTCACCCTGGGCGCGGAGGGAGTGGACAGCCGGGCCTTTACCCCGGTTCAGCATCCGGTACTGGATGCAGGCCGCATCCGCCGCAAGACCCATCTGTCCGCCCAAAGCGTCCAGCTCCCGGACCAAATGGCCCTTGCCTGTACCGCCGATGGCCGGATTGCAGGGCATATTGCCCACGGCATCCAAATTGATGGTGAACAGAATGACTTTGTGACCCAGCCGGGCGGCAGCCAAAGCTGCCTCAATGCCCGCGTGACCTGCACCGATCACCGCAATATCGCAGGAACCTGCGTGATAAGTGTTCATAAAGATTTATTCCTCGTCGGTTTTCTTTTCTTCCTTGGGCATCACAAAGGGCTTGCACACCACTTCGCAGCGGTTGATGGGTGTACCCAAAGCGTGGAACTTTTCCTCGTAGCCAGTCATAATGCCAACAATGCCGTTTTCGTGGAGATTCCGGGTGAGATTCTTCACTTCCAGACCGCAGGCGGCAAACTCCTCCACGGAGAACTCAAACAGGGGCGCATTGTCGGTTTTGAAGTGGATCTCGCCGCCCTCTTTCACAGTGCGGCAGTACTTATCCAGGAAACCCCGATGGGTCAGCCGGCGCTTGCCGTTTTTCTTCCGGGGCCAGGGGTCGGGGAAGTTGATAAACAGCCGATCCATTTCGCCGGGGGCAAAAATTTCCTCAATGTTAGCAACATCCATATCGATAAAAAACACATTTTTAAGACCCATATTCTGGGCCTTTTCCATGGCAACCACCATAGCCTCCCGGCAGCGCTCCACAGCGATCAGCAGCACATCGGGATTGGCTTCGGCAGTCTCGGCAGTAAACTTACCCTTGCCGCAGCCCACTTCCACCCAAAGGGCGGTACAATCCTTCTTTAGCTCCCGCCAAATTCCCTTGTGATCGGCAGGATCTTCGATCCGATAAGCAGCGGTGGCAGCCATACGGCTGTCCAAATTCTTCATTCTGCGCATTCTCATAACAAAAACCTCGCATTTTCAAGCATTTTCAAGGTATAGTATACCAAACAATGCCCTTGCCGTCAATGCGGAATGCGAAACTCAAAAAGTCTGCAAAACATTGTCAAAACATCGTCTTGACCGTTGACAACCCCTGTGATACCATTGTAATTGGTGAAGATTGGAATAAATTGTTATTTACTATCCAAGATTGGAGGATGTTTATGGATACATCATTACTGGGCTTTTGGACCCAGATGACCGAAAATCCCTTGCTGTTCATCGCTGTTGCGCTGACCTTGGGCGTGATTTTGGTCAATGGCTGGACGGATGCCCCCAACGCCATCGCAACCTGTGTGGTGACCCGGTGTATGTCCGCAAGAGCTGCCATTTTGATGGCTGCTGTCTTTAATTTTTTGGGTGTGTACATTATGACCATGCTCAGCCCCAAGGTTGCTGAAACCATCACCAAGATGGTGGACTTTGGCAATGACCCGGACAAAGCGGTTATTGCCTTGAGCGCGGCGCTGTTTGCCATCGTTACTTGGGCTACCGCGGCCTTTGTCTTTGGTATTCCCACCAGTGAAAGCCATGCGCTGATCGCCGGCCTTACCGGCGCGGCCATCGCGCTGAACGGCAGCTTTAGCGCCGTCAATGGGGCAGAATGGGTGAAGGTGCTGTACGGCATCGTGGTGTCCGTGGTGCTGGGGTTTGGCCTTGGTTGGATCGTGTGCAAGCTGGTAACATTGGCGTTCCAAAAAGTGGAACGGCGGAAGACCGAGCCTGTTTTCAAATATGCCCAGATCGCCGGCGCAGCTTACTCTGCCTTTATGCACGGCGCTCAGGACGGCCAAAAGTTTATGGGTATTCTGATCCTGTGTCTGTTTATGTCCCAGGGCCAGCCCATTCCTGCAGATATGCAGCCCCAGACCTGGATCATGGTGCTGTGCGCTGTGATCATGTGCGCCGGCACTGCCATCGGCGGCAAGAAGATCATCAAGTCCGTGGGTATGGATATGGTGAAGCTGGAAAAATACCAGGGCTTCTCCGCTGACCTGTCCGCATCCTCTGCGCTGCTGCTTTGCTCTTTCCTGAGCCTACCCGTTTCCACCACCCACGCAAAGACCACTGCCATTATGGGTGTGGGCGCTGTGAAGAGTGTCAAGGCGATCAACCTGGGTGTTGTGAAGGAAATGTGCCTGACTTGGGTGCTGACCTTCCCGGGCTGCGGCCTCATCAGTTTCTTAATCACCAAGCTGTTTATTGCAATTTTCTAAGGAGGACATAAAAATGGCAAAAGCTGACCGTTTCTATTATGAGAACTTTATCACTGCCGCTGACTGCTGCTGCGATGCCGCCAAGTACCTGCAGGAGTGCCTGCAAAGCTATGACTACGCAAACATCAAGGAAATGCTGGAGAAGATGCATGCCTTGGAGCACAAGGCTGACGGCGTGAAGCACGAAATGACCGCTGCTTTGGCAAGAGCCTTTGTTACACCCATGGACCGTGAGGACATGGCCCAGATCAGCGCCAATATCGACGAAGTGGCTGACTTCATCGAAGAGGTGCTGCAGAGAATGTATGTTAACCGCATTACTTCTGTGATGCCCGAGGCAGTGGCTTTCGCCGGTATGATCGTGGAGTGCTGCCAGATGATGAAGGATATGCTGCTGGAGCTGCCCAATTTCAAGAAGCCCAAGAAGCTCCACGAGCAGATCATCAACTTAAGCCACAAGGAAGAGGAGTGCGACAAGCTGTACCTGGAGGCGACTATGAAGTCTGCGGATTTCAGCGCCGAGCCGTTGGTTGTTATGTTCTGGCGTGATATCTTCGAGCGTTTGGAGAAGTGCGCGGATGCTTGCGAGCACGTAGGCGACAGCATCGAGACCATCGTAATGAAGAACTCCTAATGCTAAAAAGCACCGCTACAGCGGTGCTTTTTTGTTGCAATTTGGGGCGGAAACGGGTATAATACCCGTATTACACACAAGGAGAATGGCTGTGGAAAACTATTTTCAGATGAATTGGGCTGTCCGGCAGGTGAATGCCATATCCAGCTTGGGCCTTGCCCATATCGGCGACGGTGCCTATGAGCTGATGTGCCGGGCTTACTTATGCGAAAAGGGCGATCAGACAGTGCTGAAGCTCCACAAGGACACGGTCCATTTGGTGAAAGCCCCCACCCAGGCGGCTTTTGCTGACAAGATCAAGCCCTTCCTCACTGAGGAGGAATTGGGCTTTTTCCGCCGGGGCAAGAATGCCCACACCCACGCCGCCCCCAAATCCGCCAGCCGCATCGAGTATGCCAAGGCCACTGGCCTGGAGGCGCTGTTTGGCGCACTGTACCTGCTGGGCCGCACGGAGCGGCTGAACGAACTGTTTGCGATTATGATGAAAGAGGACGCATAAATGGCCTTTGATGCTTTTTTTCTGTCAGCGGTGCTGACGGAGATCCGGGAGAAAACCCCCGGCGGCCGGGTGGAGAAGATCCACCAGCCCAGCCGGGACACGGTGATTCTCCATCTGAAATCCCCGGAGGGACGCTATAAGCTCCTGTTCGGTATGAACCCCACAGCCCCCCGCTTGCACTTGACGGAAGGCAGCCCGGAGAATCCCCCGGAGCCGCCTATGTTCTGCATGCTTTTGCGCAAGCACCTGTCCGGTGCCCGCTTGGTAAGTATTGCCCAAATCCCTATGGAGCGGTGGGCGGAATTTACCTTTGACTGCATTGACGAAATGGGCGACCCGGTGCAAAAGAAATTGGTTGCCGAGCTGATGGGCAGGACCTGCAATCTGTACCTGCTGGGCGCTGACGGTCGGATCATCGACTGCCTGCGCCGAGTGGGCCTGGACGAAGCGGTGCGGCCTGCTCTGCCGGGTATGTACTACCAAAACCCCAATCCCATCGAAAAGGAAAACCCCGCAACCTGCAAGGATTTCACTGAAATCCTGCTGAGACCCGGTGCGGATCTGCTCTGCGACCGGTTGATGGACAATTTCGGCGGCCTTTCCCCTTTGGTGTGCCGGGAGGCAGCCTTGTTTGCCACTGGGGAAACCGATGCTCGGATAGAGGACTTAAATATTCCCGCTGTGGCGGAGAAAGTGGAACTGTTCTTCCAGGAGCATTTGCACCACCCTGCGCCCTATCTCTATACCACAGCTGACGGAAGTCCCAAGCAGTTTGCATTCTGCCCCATTCGCCAGTACGGCGGCTGCGTGGAAAAAGAATCCTTCGGCAGCCTGCTGGACGGTTTTTACACACTCCGGGATCGGAAGGACGCCATGCGGCAGAAGAGCCAGGGTCTGCGGAAGACCGTGCAGAATCTCTGCCAGCGGCTGACCAAGAAGATGGCGATTCAAGAAAAAGAGCGCGCGGAAAGCCTGGAACGGGAACGGCTGCGCCAGTTGGGGGATATCCTCACTGCTAACCTGCACTTAATGAAAAAAGGTCAGACTACTGTGACCGTCCAGGACTTTTACGATGAGAATATGGCGGAAATACAGGTTGCTTTGTCGCCTTTGCTGTCGCCCCAGCAGAATGCGGCCAAGTACTATAAGGACTATGCCCGTATGAAGACCGCTGAAAAGGAACTGACCCGGCAGCTGGAACTGGGCGCTCAGGAGCTTGCCTATTTGGAAAGTGTTTTAGACGAGCTGAACCGGGCACAGACCGAGGCAGAACTGGAAGAGATCCGCCGGGAATTGCAGGAGGGCGGCTATGTAAAGCTTGACACCGGCAAGCGGAAAATGAAAACCGGCAAGCTGCCCCCTATGCGCTTCGAATCCACCGACGGTTATCCCATTTATGTGGGCAGGAACAATGCCCAAAATGACGAGCTGACCTTTAAGGCGGCCCGGAAGGATGATATTTGGTTGCACGCATCCAAGGTCCACGGCAGCCATGTGATCATCTCCTGCTGTGGCACAACGCCCCCGGATGATACCATTACCCAGGCGGCTCAGCTGGCGGCCCATTATGCGGAAACCGCCGGCGGACAGAATGTGCCGGTGGATGTAGTGCCGGTAAAAATGGTGAAGAAGACCCCGGACCGGAAGCCGGGCATGGTGATCTACCACTCCCACAGAACGGTCATCGTCAACCCCTATCCGGATATTGTGGTAGACCCGCTGAATGCAGAAAAGAAATAAAAGGAACGGCTTTGCCGTTCCTTTTATTTGCTTCCGTGAGCTAAAGATAAAATGCCTTTTGCCAGCACCTCTGCGGCTTTGAGAGCCTGGGCGTGGGTATTCCCCGATGCCCCCACCTCTATGAGCAGCGACCCCACGGAAAGGTCCTGGTTGAATCGCTGGGTTCGTAAATTTAGGTTTCGGCAAATGCCCGGGCAAAAGGATTCCAGTTGTGTTTGCAATTTTAGCGCCAGGGAGAGATTTTCCTGCCATTGGGGATGGGTGAGTCCGCCGTAGTCCGTGCCCACCACGAACATCAGCGGCGCAAGGGTTTCCCCTTGGGAAAATACCGTGTGTGCAACTTGGTTGCCGGCGGCATCCTCGTAAGAATCCCGGTGCAGGTCTAACACCAAACGGATGGAGGGGTAGCGTTTCAAATACTCCTGTACACTTCTGCGGCTGTTGGTGTAAGAAAGGTCGTAGGAGGGGTTGTCGTGAACGGCAGTATCGTGAATCACCGAAATGCCGCCTTTTTCCAGCAGATCGGCCAGAAAACTGCCGATGGAGAGCATATTGTGGTTTGCGTCTAAGGTGTGATAGGGGGAGGTTTCCGCATAGTCGCCGCTATTGTAGCTTTCTGTAGTGTGTGAGTGGATGATCAGCACGGAAGGCTCGTCCCCGGTCAACTCCCAGGAAAGGGGCTTTGTCAGTAGCGCAGGAAGGTCTGCCTGATAGGAAAAACCGCTGCTCACGGTGATGGCTTTGGCATCGTCGGGGGAGAAGGTGGGAACTGAAACAGATACCGGCTGAGATGGCGCAGGTGTTATTTGGGGAGCGGTGGGGGTTGTGACTTTGGTCGGCTCGGTGGATTCTATGTTTACCGGCTTGCTGAGCCGCCCGGTTTGCAAAAAGAACATCCAGGAGGCCGCTTGGGGGGATAGGACAAAGTCCAGACCGGCGTTGCCCAGCAGTCGCAGGATCAGCGCCACCACGATCACCACCGTGCTGAAACGCAATACCTTTTGTTCCATAAAGACCTCCTTTGGTGAAGCTGTCAAAAATGCGTTTTTGTAGGGGAGGCATAGTATGCCTCCCGCTTTTTCGGAAGGGGAGTCTCTCATATTGGTTTCGGGAGGGATGGTATCCCTCCCCTACGAAAATATATTCCCCAAAGGGAAAAGAAAAGAGAGTGTTTTTTAACACTCTCTTTCTGTCTATTCAGGTTTTTTCCATTTGGGCCTGTCCTTGATTTTCTCCCTTAAGTCCCGGAAGAAAGCCTGTAAAAGGGCTTGGGATTCCGTTTCCAGCAGACCGTATTCTGCCACCGGATGGTGGTTAAATTCCATATGAAACAGGTCACAAACCGATCCACAAGCGCCGCATTTTTCGTCTTTGGCAGCAATGACCACCCGGGGGATCCGGGCATTGATGATTGCCCCGGCGCACATAGGACAGGGCTCTAAGGTTACGAACATTTCACATTCCCACAGCCGCCAGCCACCTAAATTTCTGCAGGCGTCGGCAATGGCTTCAATTTCTGCGTGGCCCAAAGCGGTTTTGGCGGTTTCCCGACGGTTGCGACCACGGCCCACGATCTCGCCCCGCCGCACAATGACACAGCCCACCGGCACTTCGCCCTCTGCGGCAGCCTCTTTTGCCAAGACAAGGGCCTCCTGCATAAAAATCTCGTCCATGGCGCACCTCCTTTTTGCTTATGATACTAAAAAGGAGCTTGCCCGTCAAGTATACCGCAGGTATTTTGCGAAACAAAGAAAATATTGTACTCCCCAAAAATCTATGTTATAATAAATAAAATTGTGCTATGGAGAATGCTATGAAGACTTTACTGCATATCTGCTGCGCCCCTTGCGCCAACCAGTGCGTAACGAGCATGCGGGAAGAAAATATTGAAGTCACCGGATTTTGGTACAACCCCAACATCCACCCCTTTACCGAGTACCGCAGCCGCCGCAACTGTCTGCGGGAGTACGCAAAGGATGTGGAGCTTCCCCTCATTGAGCAGGATCAGTACGCTTTGCGGCCCTTTGTCCGGGAAGTGGCGGAGGATATCGCCCATCGGTGCGTAAAATGTTATGAAATGCGCCTGTTCCAAACGGCCAAAACAGCAAAAGAACAGGGTTTTGACAGCTTTACATCTTCTTTGTTTATCAGCCCCTATCAGAACCACGAGCTGATGAAAGCTGTGGCAGAGCGGGCAGCGGAAACCTATGGCGTGGAATTTCTCTACCGGGACTTTAGACCCCTTTTCAAGGCCGGACAGGAACACGCCCGGGAGCACTGTTTTTATATGCAGAAGTATTGCGGCTGCGTTTTCTCCGAAGAGGAACGCTACCTGAAAGCGAACAAAATCATTCCGTAGGAGGCAATTATGCAACTGATTGTACCTTGCCTGTTTGGCCTGGAGGGACTTGCCGGCGACGAATTGAGAAGATTGAATATGGAAAATGTCCGGGTGGAGGACCGCCGTGTTCTGTTCACCGGTGACGAAAATGCCTTGGCAAAGGCCAATATCTGCCTGCGTACCGGCGAACGGGTGATGGTGGTGCTGGCCCAGTTCCAGGCAAAAACCTTTGAAGAGCTGTTCCAGGGTGTCTTGGCTGCCAATTTGGAGGACTATATCCCCGCTGACGGCCAGTTCCCGGTAAAGGGTCACTGCCTCAACAGCCAGCTGATGAGCGTGTCCGATTGCCAGGCCATCATCAAGAAAGCTGCCTCCCGCCGTTTGGGTGAGAAGTACGGCGTAAGCTGGCTGCCGGAGACCGGTGTGAAGTTTCAGCTCCACTTTACCATCTTAAATGACCAAGTAACCCTTTCTTTGGACACTTCCGGACAGGGTTTGCACAAGCGCGGTTACCGGGCCGTGGGCAACGATGCACCCTTGCACGAGACTTTAGCTGCCGGTATGGTGCAGCTGACCAAATACCGTGGCCGGGAGTTCTTTTGGGATCCCTTCTGTGGCTCCGGCACCATTGCCATTGAGGCAGCCCTCATTGCCAAAAACCGGGCGCCGGGCCTAAACCGCAGCTTTGCGGCGGAAAACTACCCCTGGATGCCAAAGGAAGCCTGGGAATTGGCAAAAACCGAAGCAAAGGATAAGGAATTTAACGGCGATTATCGCATTATGGGCTCTGACAATGACCCGGCCTGTGTGTCGTTATCCTTTGCCAATGCCCGGAAAGCCGGTGTTGCCGACTGCGTAACCTTCAAAGACGGCGATGCCACCAAGATGAGTCTGCCGGCAGAGAGCGGCATCATCGTCAGCAATCCGCCCTACGGCGAGCGTATGATGGAGCAAAATTCCGCCCGGGGGCTTTACAGCGCCTTGGGCCGCCATTTGAAATTTGCCAACGATTGGAAGAAGTTTATCATCACCTCCGAGCCGGAATTTGAGCATTATTTCGGTAGGCGTGCGGATAAAAAACGGAAATTCTACAATGGCAAGATCAAATGTGACCTCTATATGTTCACTGACAACACACGGAGAAAGAAATGAAACATTTATTTATCATCAATCCCGCAGCCGGCAGCAGGGACAGGACTGCCGTTTACAGCGAGCAGATCCATAAGCTGTGCAAAGGCTTGGACTATACCATTGAGGTGTCCGGTGCTCCCGGCCAGTGCCGGGAGATCGCAAGAAAAGCAGCCCAAACAGGGGAGGAGATCCGTATTTACTCCTGCGGCGGCGACGGCACCATGAATGAGATCGTGTCCGGTGTGGCGGGCTACCCCAATGTGGCGGTGACTATGTACTCCGGCGGCAGCGGCAACGATTTTGCCCGGGTGTTTGACGACCCGGATGCCTTCCGGGATTTGGAGCGGCTTTTGGATGCGGAGGAAGTGACCTTTGATCTGATCCGCTGCAACGATGATTACAGTTTGAACATCTGCTCTGTGGGCTTTGATGCCCGGATCGGCACGGATGTTGCCAATTATAAGCGTCTGCCCTTGCTCAGCGGCTTCCGGGCCTATGCGGCATCTGCGGTGGTGAATACCATTCGGGGCGTGAAGGAGCATTATGTGGTGGAGATTGACGGAGAGCGGATCGATGACAAATTCACCCTCATCTGCGCCTGTAACGGCAGATATTATGGCGGCGGCTTCAATCCCGTTCCCGAGGCAGATCCGGCAGACGGCAAGTTAGAGGTGCTGCTGGTAAAGGGTGTTTCCCGGCTTCAGGTGGCAAAGCTTATCGGCGCTTACAAGAACGGAAAATACAAGCAGCTTCCCAAATGGGTGCGGCATTTCACTACTGACCGCGTAAAGATAATCTGCGACAAGCCATCCCCCCTCAATTTGGACGGCGAACTGCGAATGGCGGAGGTGGCGGATATCCGCCTGGCAGAGGAAAAGATCCGTTTCTTCTACCCCAAGGGCCTTGTTTGGCAGCACGAAAAAGAACTCACATTGGTATAAATTGTAAAGAACGGCCTAAGGGCCGTTCTTTTTGCGCTATTTTGTAAAATTTTAACAAACATAAAGTTGTGTACTTGTGCAAGTACACAAATACAAAGAAACACTTTGGGAAATCCTTGACAATTCCGGGTCTGCATACTAATATGGGGATGTAGGAAGTACACGAACGAGTACAAAAATGGAGGGATTTATGGGAATTTTGTACTTAAGACCGTCCAAGCGGCGGCCCATTCGGACAGGCCCCCCGCTGTTTCCGGGGGATATGCAGAGCGCCCTTCCCTGTGCCTGGTGCCGGGAATGTGGCAAGGAAGTGTTTTTGTGGGGCGAGGAGCTTTGCCCCGGCTGTAAAGGAGGAACAAAATGAACGGAAGAAATTTTGGAAGTCCCTGTGAGGGCTGCATGCGGGTGGCTTGCCCGGAGAAATGTGAAAACAAGCTGTGCAAGGATTGGAAGGCCTGGTTTTTGGGCCGCTGGGCAGGCATTCACGCCTATGGCCAGCGTTACGGAAAGTGAGGGATCACTATGCAATGGAAAGAAGAAGCTATGGAAAAGCTGAAGCGCTACAGCGCTATGCGACTTGCCGAAAAGAATATCCCGGAGCAGATCTGTATGTTGGAGGCCAGTGCAGCCTCCCTGCGTAGCTCCACCGCTCCCAAGGTGGGAGGACACAGCGGTGTCCGTGGCCGGGAGGATGCCCTTATCAACAATCTGGCGGAGCGCCAGGAACTGGAGTGGAGCTTGGCCCGGGTGAAGCAGTGGCTGGCGGTAACGAACCGGGGCTTAAATGCGCTGACCAACGAGGAATTGGTGATCCTGCAGAGAATGTACCTGTGCCCGGAGCGGGGTGCAGTGGACCGGCTTTGCGGGGAATTGGGTGTGGAGCAGGCCACGGTCTACCGGAAACGGGACAAGGCTTTGCAACATTTCACAACGGCTATGTACGGTTTCCTGGAAACATAAATGCGGAGGGGATTTTCCCCTCCTTATTAAAATTTTGCCCCAAAAGCCCTTGACAAATTCTTCCTGTTCGTGTATGATATATGAGGTTAGCAGAGGCTAACTGAAAATTTAGGACAAAAGTTAGCCTGTGCTAACAGTGTTTTGGAATAGGGTGATCGTTATGAATTTGACCGCTGCCGAGCTTGGCAAAGAATATATTGTCCGGGCCATTGAGACCGATGACGAGGAGCTGAATGCTTTCCTGTTCTCTTTGGGCTGCTACAGCGGCGAGCCCATTACGGTGATCTCCCGCAGACGGGGCGGTTGCACCGTTTCCATCAAAGACGGCAGATACAATATCGATAATCAGCTGGCTGCGGCCATCCTCATCTGAGGACGAAAGGACAGTCTGCTGATTGTCTTTTGACCGTGAGTTAGCTGCCGCTAACTAAAATGTGATTTCAAAGCATAAGCTGTTTTATGAAATAATAAGAGGAGGAAATGAAAATGAGAATTGCTTTTGCAGGCAATCCCAATTCCGGCAAGACGACGATGTACAATGCGCTTACCGGCCGCAACGAAAAAGTCGGCAACTGGGCCGGTGTTACCGTTGACAAGAAAGAAGCCCCCATTAAGAAAGTCTATGCCGGTGACAAGGAATTGATCGCCGTAGACCTGCCCGGCGCTTATTCTATGTCGCCCTTTACATCTGAGGAGAGCGTTACCAGTACTTATGTAAAAAATGAAAATCCCGATGCCATTATCAACATTGTGGATGCCACCAACTTGAGCCGCAGCCTGTTCTTTACCACCCAGCTGCTGGAGCTGGGCATTCCCGTGGTGGTTGCGCTGAACAAGACGGACATCAACAAGAAAAAGAAAACTACCATTGATGCCATTGCCCTTTCTTTGAAGTTAGGCTGTCCTGTGGTGGAGACGATTTCCACCGACAATTCCAACGAGGATATGATTGAGCTGGTACAAGCAGCGGTGAAAGTCAGCGGAAAGGGTCAAAAAGCCCCCTATAACCAGGGCGAGGTGGATCTGACCAGTAAAAAGGCTGTGGAGGAAGCAGACCGGAAGCGGTATGCTTTTGTGAACGACATTGTTAAGGACGTGGAAAAGCGGAAGGTCTTGACCAAGGATAAGAATTTCCAGGATAAGATCGACGCTGTGCTGACTCACCCTGTTGTTGGTTTGCCTATCTTTGCGGTGGTGATGTTTCTGGTGTTCCAGATCTCTCAGGCCTGGCTTGGTGTGTGGATCGCCGAGGGCTATGAATTTGCAAACGGCACGGCGATTCCCGGCCTTGTGACCCTCATTGATATGTTCAAGGAATGGGTGGCAGGTCTGCTTGCCGGTGGCAACGACTTCCTGGTTGCCCTGCTCACCGAGGGTATCATCGGTGGCGTTTCCGCGGTTGTTGGTTTCCTGCCCCTGGTTATGGTGATGTACTTCCTCATTGCTTTGCTGGAAGACTGCGGTTATATGGCTCGTGCTACCGTGGTGCTGGATCCCATTTTCAAGAAGGTGGGTCTGTCCGGTAAATCCGTCATTCCCTTCGTGATCGGAACCGGCTGTGCCATTCCCGGTGTTATGGCTGCCCGCACCATTCGCAACGAGCGGGAGCGCCGGGCTACCGCTATGCTTGCCCCCTTTATGCCCTGTGGCGCAAAGCTGCCGGTCATTGGCCTGTTTGCCGGCGCGTTCTTTAACAAGGCAAGCTGGGTGGGTACGCTGATGTACTTTGTCGGCATCTTTATTATTTTGATAGGCGCGCTGCTGGTGAATAAAATCACCGGGCACAAAAACCGCAAGTCCTTCTTCATTATGGAGCTGCCCGAGTATAAGCTGCCCTCTCTGAAGCGAGCCTGCATCTCCATGTGCAGCCGTGGCTGGGCCTATATTGTTAAGGCCGGCACGATTATTCTGGTATGTAATGCCGTTGTTTATATTATGCAGTCCTTTAACTGGAGCCTTCAGTTGGTGGAGGAGGGTATGGAGCATACCTCCATTCTTGCCACCATTGCAAATCCCATTGCTGTCTGCCTGGTGCCTGTGGTGGGTATTGCTGCCTGGCAGCTGGCTGCCGGCGCTGTCACCGGCTTTATTGCCAAGGAAAATGTGGTTGGTACCCTGGCCGTGTGCTATGGCTTTGCCATCAATGACGACCTGGAAATGGTCGGTTCCGGCAATGAGGTTGCTGCCGCAATGGTGGGTATGACTAAGGTGGCTGCTTTGGCCTACCTGATGTTCAACCTGTTTACGCCTCCCTGCTTTGCAGCTTTGGGCGCAATGAACTCCGAAATTAATGACCGGAAATGGTTCTGGGGCGGTGTTGGCCTGCAGCTTGGCACCGGCTACACAGTGGGTTATTTGGTTTATACCGTTGGCACGCTGATCGTAGATCCTGCTGCGCTGAGTGTTGGTGCTGCCATTGGTGGCGGTCTGTTCGTGCTGGCCTTTGCAGGTGTGCTGACTTACCTTTGCATCAAGGCGGATAAGGAAGTAAAAACAGCTGTCCGTGTGGGGTGATCGCCTATGAAAATAGTAGATATTATCATTATTGCCGTGATCCTGGTGATTCTCGGCGGTGCGATCTTCTTCCTGCACCGGGCGAAGAAAAAGGGCATTAAATGCGTGGGCTGCCCCGACAGCTCCACTTGCAGCGGCAACTGCGGCAATTGCTCCGGCAGCTGCGGCAACTGCACCGAAAAATAAAACACACCCCCATCGGTTTTTGCCGATGGGGGTAAGCCTTCTCGTCAAGGACTACGCCCTTTGGGTGTGTGCAGAGCGCAACCGCCCAAAGGGCTGACGGATGCGGGATATTGGGAAAATTTATTGATACTTGACAAAACACAGTAGGCACTGTAAAATTTAATTGGGTGAAAGTGCCAAAATAGTTGATAAAATCGACGAAGACAGAGAACTGTCCGCTGCCTTTCTAAGGGCTAAGGAGGTGCCGTGATGAAAAGAAAACTTGTGATAACATTCACTCTTATACTCGTACTTGCAGTTTTGACTGGTTGTATGTCACCGAAAAGTGCTTCAATGCTTGGCGGGAAACCAAACCAGCCAAGTATTGAACAGGAAACACAGACATTGAACCCACCGAGCATCGAACCGAAAACGCAGCCATCGAACCCACCGAGCACCAAACCGAAAACGCAACCATCGAACTCACCGAGCACCGAACCGAAAACGCAACCATCGAACCCACCGAGCACCGAACCGAAAACGCAGCCATCGAACCCGCCGAGCACCGAACCGAAAACGCAGCCATCGAACCCACCGAGCACCGAACCGAAAATGCCGCCGTTGAACCCGCCTAGTAAAGAACAGGAAACGCAGCCTTCGAATCCGCCTATTCCTGGTGAGGGGGTTGCTTTGAAAATCAATAGCCTGGATAAACTGAATTATTATGGCGCTCTCCGTATGATAGCAGGAACACCTATGGTGTCGAAGCAGAGTATGGCCGATGACAGCTACGGAATTGTTTTGTTGGCAGGCGGCGTTGGTAATGACAGAGAGGAAGCTCCTACTGTGCCGGATACTACCGAAATTACTGTAGCTTTGCCGGATGCCACCGAAACTGCGCCAACCGTGACGGATGCTACCGAACCCGTTTCAACCGAAGGTCCTCCGCTTGCGCCGGATAATCCCACCACCACAAATCCCAGCAAGAATATTTATTACTACCAGTTGAAGCCCAACCAGCCTTTCAATATGAAAAAGGTCAATATGTTCCAAATTGAGCTGACAGATGAGAATGGCTTCCTGGCTTCTAAACTTGGTCTTGGTTTGGTTGATGTTGTTATTTCGGAGAACTGCATCTGGGGTGACAGCCTCATCACCTTCCGTAATGGAGATCAATTCTTCTCCTGCCTGACAAATGGACGGCGCCTGAATATGAAAACCGGTGGTCAGCAGTGGAATTTTTCTACCCATAAATATGTGGAAGGGTTCAACGTCGTTAAGAACTTCCAGCAGGAAAATTACGCATTCTATATTGACGCGGATGCAGAAGGGCAGATATTTGCATTCGAGTGCAGAGTTTCGCAGAATGGTGGGGATCGCGTAGATCAGAATGTGAGGATCGTCAGCACTACCCGTATTTCCACCCAGGGAGGAACAATTACTGTCGCCGAGTTGGAGGACTACTTCAATAATGGCAGTGCTTTGTAATTATCCATCTGAGGGGGACGGTCCTGCGTCCTGGCCACAACAAAAAGGACAGCCGGAGATTTCCTCGGCTGTCCTTTTTATTGCAGTTTTTACTTCTCGTTCTTGTAGATTTCCTTGAAGTACTTGTAGGTGTCCACTTTCAGCTCGCCGCAGGCAGCCTCGTCACAGGCGACGATGCCGTCCTTGTGCAGCTGCAGAGCGCTGATGGTCCAGGCGTGATCCACGCCGCCCTCAACACAGTGGCGCAGAGCGCGGGCCTTGTTGTGGCCGGAGATCAGCAGCAGTACCTGCTTGGAATCGCACACGGTACCAACACCAACGGACAGTGCGGTCTTGGGGACCTTGTTGGGGTCGTTGTCGAAGAAACGGGAGTTGACGATCAAGGTGTCCTCGGTCAGAGCCCGAACACCGGTACGGGAAGTCAGGCTGGTGAAAGGCTCGTTGAAAGCAATGTGGCCGTCCACGCCACTGCCGCCCAAGAACAGATCGATGCCGCCGTAGGAAGCGATCTTGTCCTCGTAGCGCTGGCACTCAGCCTCTAAGTCCTCAGCCATACCGTTGAGAATGTTCACATTCTCAGCGGGGATGTCGATGTGGTTGAACAGATTGTCGTGCATAAAGTACCAGTAGCTCTGGTCATGCTCACGGGGCAGACCAACATACTCGTCCATATTGAAGGTGACCACATTCTTAAAGGTGATCTTGCCGGCCTTGTTCATCTCTACCAGACGGCGATACACGCCCAGGGGAGAAGAACCGGTGGGCAGACCCAGCACGAAGGGCCGGTCTTCCTTATGGTTGTTGATAGCATCGGCAATGTGCTGGGCAGCCCAGGCGCACATACCTTCGTAATCGTCTTTAATAATCAGTTTCATTGGATTCACGCTCCTAAATTGAATGTGCAGAATCATTCTGCAAGGAAATTATACTGCTATTTGTTTCATTTGTAAATAAAAAATTTTTTCCTGCCCATCTGGCTCCTTGCGTTTTCTGTATTTTGTCTCCATTTTATATAGAAACAATCATATTTTTTCCAAGACGCAGCAAGGCAACACAGAGGATATAGCAAAAACTTCGGCTCACCAGGAGGTGAGCCGAAGCCATTTGTTATGTGGGATCTGCTTTATGCAGTTGGATGAATTATCCCAGGGTTTCGTGTACGATGTAGGACTTCTCTACGCCGTCTACATCCCGATAGATCACACGGA
>JAFUNI010000018.1 GCA_017482385.1 Oscillospiraceae bacterium
ATAGAATATTCTGGCATATTCTGTAGCTCCTACGGCACCGCAGTGCCGTGCATATAAAAAGACTTCCGGTAACCCATGCCGGGTCACCGGAAGCAGAAATCTTTATATTATTTCATTGTCCTCTTGACGGGTAGCAGTTCACTGGGACCGCACCCTGTTTTTAATCAATTATTACAAAAACTTCTTATTTTCGGGAAATATCATCCTTATACAGCCTTAATTATCCATCGGGCGCATCGTGGGGAACGCATCTTAGGGCATTTCTTGCCCTCTTATTATTACTAATGCTTGCCTTCCCGCCGTAAATCCCGGTTGCGCCTATTCATTGCCCCCTCTCCGTCCCTAATGTAAACTAAGGAGTGGAGAACAAATTGGAGAATGAGGAGAGGATCCCATTGGAGAGGCTCGGATTAGGCACACAACTTACTTCCTACGCCACATATTATATAATATGAATCTGTAAAAAGCAAGTACCTACATAATACGAGCTATCCAGTTGCTTTCTGCGTTTGTAGCGTTACTCCCTCTACCAAAGAAAACACGGCAACATTCTTGTCCGGAATGTATTCACCTGAGAGTGTATAGGTTCTTGACACGTCCATATTGTTTGAAAGCATCAAGCCATGGACGAACCTTTTGCTGTTAATCCGCATAACACAGCTATGGTCGCAAAACAGTCTCACGGGAACCCGGAAGGACATTACGTCATCCTCATCGCACGGGAATACGCTAAGAGAGTCATGTGTATCGGAGATCTTCATCGTCACATGTGACGGGCTACCCAAGGCCCGTATAACGCCCTTGCCAACACCAATGCAATTCCGTGCACCTTGGATTGATAATTCAATCGCGCCATTTCTCTCGTCAACATTTGGTTTATCCATCGACATTTCCTCCATTTCCTATGATTGTTCCAAACAATGCTTCTCTGCGCTGTGCCTGTTCTTGCATACTAATAGCGGCTGCATCCTCATCAGACACCGTGGCAGCAACAGCACCACCTGCAGTATCCATATATCCAGACAGTGATTCAAAGCTACTACGCTCTTGGATTGCTACATAATCCGAGTAACTCCGTCCAAGCTTCATGCGGATCTCATCAGGATAGAACTTGTTTATCCGTTTCTTCATCTTTCCGGTCTTCTTATCGAAGTATTCCTCCGGCAGCGGATCAAACATAACAGCCGCTGACAAATCGAACACAAGTACCAAGCCTCGCTCTGAGTTGGCGAGGTTGCCATATACCTTATATCTGCAATTCGGCTGCCAGTTCATCATCTTATAGATATTCTGAACATACTCAGGGCATGTGATATTCTTATTCACCCACTTACCCTTTTTCAGCCGGGCCCACTCCACGGAAGATAATTCCTCTTCAGCACAGATAGCTACCACCATGCGCTTCTTTCGTTCACTCAGCATAGGAAGTACATACTGCACTCCCTCGAACAAACGAATACTGGACATATTGAATTCCATTCTATTGCCACGGATGCTCACCGCAGGCTTCTTAATCATTGAGAAGAACATATTGGGAGGCACAACATAGTCATCCAGCGACTCAAACTCAATCGCGTTCTTCTTACCCAGTCGTTCCTGCACCAACTGCCGAATCAGTTCCTGCTCCTTGGGGCTATAGCCTTCCATCCTGTCGCTCGTACCGGAGGTCGACGCAACCCCGCCTAAAGTTAATTGCTCATTTTCCATGATAACCTCCTGTTACATAGCCTCATAGAGCTGCTCTAATTCATCTTCGAGCTCGCCCCGAGACGGAATGACTCCAATAAAGGGATTTACTACCTTTGTGCCGCGATTACGAATATCCGCAGCTGAAACAGCATCCAATAAGCCGGATCGCTTCTGCTTGATTTCATAACTAACGCCAAAATGCTCACGCCAGTTTTCAGGATAGGCAACCGCAGACACTTGCCCTCCTGCAGACTGGCTGCTTTCTTTATAGGGTATGAATTTCGCTGTTGACTCTGTCGTATCAAGTTCCTCAAGACGCTTTTTGTCCTTACCCACAAGAATCTGGGGCTCGTCCAGATAGAAGAAGAGTATCTTTTCTCCGTCACGAACGCGAGTGATTCCCCGAAACCTGAACTTGTATTTTTTCATCCAGTCAAGCTTATCATAGATGGCACCAGAAAAAGCTGATGTGCTCAGTTGCAGACCGGAGCTCTTTGTGTCATCCCACAGAACCGCATTGGGGTTGGTAGCGTAGCTGCTTCGAACCGCAATCACTTCCAATACCGGGTGATACAAAAATTCAACATACCTCTGCTGGCCCAGTTTTTCACGACATACACCATTCAGCCGTATGCTTCTTTTAGAAAAGGTCAGCTGCGGGTCGCTACGGGTCATAAACATGACGCCCGGCGCAACACGATAATCGTTCAGGCTCATAGAGAGAACATTGCTATGGTCTTTACCACTCATAATGTTTGCTTCCCGCTGAAGAATCTCGAATTCATCCTCATCGTATACCTGCCGAGAAATGTCCTGGAATGCTCCGTTATCAATACCACTCCAGGTAGGAGATATACTCACAAACCCCTTCAAAGCGCCACTATCAATAACGTAGACATCAGGCACACTACCAAACTTGTACCGGCTCGCTCTCATCATATGAGCAGCTCTTGCAATCTCTGGTGTGACAATTCCGGTATGGTAGCCAGGTATATACGCACCTTCCCGGATTCCGTCGTTCTTAGCTGTGACCTTCTCTTTATAGTCAATAACGACACGCTTTCGTACCTCCAGGTCACCCCAACGGCGCTCATTTTCCATGATGGCCTTCACCATTTGAGCCGTCCACTCCGTTCTTCCTCGCAATGTCGGCCTTTGTTTTTCAGTAAGTACCTCTGCAATTTCCTCTGCTGTATATCCGCATACTGTTGCAATAAAGATATACTTCACCGTGATGGCTTCATCCTCTTCGATGACAAAGCCGCCCTCAATAGTATGTCTCAGGCCCAGCAAATCAGATAGCGGAAACTGTCCCGTGCAAATTCTCTGGTCATAAGAAAGAATCATACGTCGGCTCTTATTGCCAGATTCCCATTCCGCAAACAGGCCCTGCATCTGGAGTCTCTCATTAATATTGGGGTCCAAGGTGTAAAGATCCTCTGTCTCAAAGTAGACGCCAACAGGGTTCGAAGGATTCGTTGTTCTGAGCTTACGAACTTCTTCAATGAGATCTGAAATATTACGCGCAAAACGAGAGACACTGGCACAGACGATAAGATCCATTTTCTTCTTTGCAGCGTCCTCCAGCATTCTCTTAAATGCAGGACGCCACTTTTTTGAGGTGCCAGATTTTCCTTCATCACTGTAGATCTCCGCCATTGTCCAGTTCGGTGTCTTGGCAATCTTCTCAGTGTAATACTTAGTCTGGTTCTCGATTGAAGAAACCTGTTCCTTACTTTTCGTACTTACACGTGCATAGACAGCAACCCTCTTATGGGCATCATCTCGAATGGTTGGGGTCGGCTTTGCTGGACGGAATATCGTCTGTGGAGGGACTGTATAATGCTGTATTCTTTTCTTGGTCTCATACCGGAAATACTCTCGATCGGCATCCTGCGGTCTCCATGCGGGCCTACGTTCTGCCTCTGCTACGACTTCCGGCTGCACCTGGTCCGTTTCCTGCTTCTTGTCCTCTGCCATGCTTTCTGTGTCCTCTCCTTATTTTTTCGTGCTCTCATGCATCCTCTAAGAGTGCAATGGACGCAATAACGCCTGCTAACCATTTTTGATGGTCCGGTGGGTTTAGATAGATGTAGTCCTCAGCCATTTTTATGAGAGCTTCCCGCTGGCTGTCTGTGTTTGTAATGGTGTTAATATTAAACTGATCGTCGTCGGTGATAATATCAACCCTATCATTGAGGTTGAAGATAAAATTGAGCCAATAGCAGAATTCACGGGTGTTCGCTGCCAAATATCCTTTTGTTTCAGCAAAGATAAGGTTCACTTTCCCATCGGCACAGTCTCGCATTAACCGAAGCATCTCCGGTCGTTTACTGGTTTCCTTGTATCCGGTGATATCAATATAGACATCAATCAATTCACCATCTTCAAAGCCACCAAACCGAGACTCAAAGATCCCTCTATGAAAAGCACGGATATCTTTCTCGTTACGAAGATTCAGCTTTGCTCGTTTTACGTAGCCGCCAATTTTATATTTCTTTTCCACCATTATCACCTACAATACTTCTGGGATATTTATAGCTGGCCGCCCTTATTCCCCTTCAGGCTCCACACCAAAAATATATTTGTCAACACGCTGCTCATTAGCGGAATCCACAGCAAATTCCAGCAGATGGCGTACCAGCGTGTTCACATCGTCACCATAAGCAGAAGCCTTTTCCTTCGCTTTTTGATATAACGCGCAATCTACGTCAACAGGAATAGCGCTTGCGTTCTCGCCAATGCCCGTTGCCTCATAAAAAACCTTGTGCATATTAGCCGCAGTCTCTTTTGCACGCTCCCGATTGTCCATAAACATAGCCTGGATCTGTATCGCAAGAGATAGGTTTTCCCCTGCTTCTGCAATTTCCTCCAGCAAGAACACAAATCCCGTTCCATATTTGCTGTTGAACTCTTTATTCAATCCAACAAGAGAAACCACCGCAGGTTCAAGCATATGTATAGTGGGAACCACAATACTGTCAATATGCTGCGCTCTGCAGAGCTCCTGAACCTTTTTCCAGCCCTCACGTCTAGCAAGCGGACATGCACCATCACAGCGATCCACTACAACATCAATAATGTCCGCAGCACGACCTTCGAGATAATTTGCAAAGAAATCTCGCATGTGCTGGTCCGTAATTCCTTCAGGACTATTGAAGCTATTAATGTTCGCATAACAGAAAAATTTCTTCGTATCCATTTTCATTCTCCCATAGCATTAAGATAACGGCTCCCGGTCTTTGATGTCTTGGCATTCCAGACATAGTCCAGAAATATCTCCCAGTTATTCATAACCTGCCAGTACACATCTACCTTGATTTCCTTCGTGTCCCGGCCACCGCACCAGGGACCAATAATAATCTCCCACTCGCATTTGCACCAAAAGTAGTACATCAAAGAGTGTCTAAGCTCCTCAGCAAAGGTCTCCTTCTCCGGATACTTTTTATAGAGCTTTTTGAGATCTTCCCTAAAGCCGCCGTGATTAAATACATTGAAGGTCTTAATCCTATTCTCATTCACACTGTGGTAAATGACATTCCATACTAAACCTGCCATTATTCTCTCCTCCGGATCAACGCATATCCGATTCGATTTCTATAACGTCACATAAACTGCAATCCAGTGCCACACAGATTTTCAGCAAGACTTCTGTTGAAACGTAGCCGGACTTTCCCATCTTCGTCACCGTTGCTGGGCTAATATCAGCAATCATGCAAAGATCCTTTTTCCTCAAACCTTTGTCAATAAGCAGCTTAAAGAGAGGCTTGTAGCTTAATTTGCCATTGCACGCAGGTTCAGCCATTACAGATCACCCAGTACTTTATTAAATATAGTGTAGTTCTGCTCATCCCTCGGCGAGCAATACACTGCAAACTCAATAGTTTGGAAATGGTAGCGAAATTCTTCAACAACTTTACGCATTGCCCTGGCCACGATCTCAGGCGGATTCCTAAAAGCACCGCAGCCATAAGCGCCCAAAATTACAACATCGTTATCTCTCGCTGCAGCAATGGACAGAATTCTACGCATTCTCCGAATATGAATTTTCTCCAGGTCAGAATCCGATACCGTAACACGCTCTTTTCCGTCCTTGTCTCGTCTGAGATTGGGCGCAGCACAGGTAATCACGTTTACCATGGCCCAGTCTTCAGGATCCAGCAGCAGAGGACTACGGGTATCCGTCTTGAACACAACAACATCAGGAGTGTAAATGCAATCATCGTTATATAGCGGGTTGCTCTGTCGCCGATGCGGTTCATAAAAACCCTTCCAGTTTTCATCGGTAGTCAGATTGGCATATAACGTAGAACATCTGCACAGGCACTCCTCTTGCGCGGTCGATCCCCACAGAACACCTCCACCCGGTGTCGTTGCAGAGGCAAAATTCAGCACACAGGTTTCATAGCCTGCGTAATGCCATGCTGCCTCGAAGCTTCTCCTCTTAGAAACAGTCACCTTCGCAGGGTTCGCATACACCTTCGGAACCGGCTCTACTAAAGCGCCTTCCAGAAAGATTTCCTGATGCTCATTAGATAGCTTCACCGCCGCAGATATAATCGGATTTGTCTTATAGATTCGTTTGGTATCTTCAAAAATAGCCACATTCTCTTCTCTGCTCATTCTTCGTCTTCCTCCTCATCCTTTTTAATTCTGGGAAGATTCCAATACCAACAGTTCCCCGCACGATAGGTACGTACTCGTAATTCTTTCTTTACCTTCTCAACCGTGCGACTGCCAACACCGATAGCTGCAAGACCGGCATATACCTCTTTACCTGGCAGATCACCCTCTTGAAGCATTTGGATCATTGTCGCTCGTGCCTTTTCACGCTTACTCGTCCTGACCAATTCACCTTCCGGCATCATCGATCCATTTAGATCGTATTTGCCACGCCATTCAAGACCACCACCATCTCTAAACGTGAAAGCGACTGCGCTACCCTCAGGAGCAAGGCTCGATTTTATTGGATACATATATCGAATCCCGGGACGATTCTCATCTCTGGATACCATAAGAATACTTCTTGCTATGGCCGCTATATCGATTGATCCCAGACCACGATAAAGGTTCTTTGTACCACTGCCTTTATTCATATGGCCTATCAGAATCACTGCACAGTGATACTTTTCTGCAGTATTAGCCAGCTTCCTCATGACGGCACGCATTTTGGTAGCACTGAGCATATCCGAATCTGGAGGAATAAATGCCTGCAATGGATCAACCACAAACACCGATGCACCGGTTTCCTTGAGTGCCTTCTCAATTCTGCCATCTTCAAGCGTCAGTGCTATATCGTTATCTACAATATAGGCCACCTTATCGCATTGCGCTCCGGCTTGCTCCAGCCGGGGTTTTATTGTGTCTGCCATTCCATCCTCAGCACACTGGTAGATAGCAACGCGAGGCCCGCCAGCAGAGAAACCATCTGGCATCGGACGGCCATTTGTTAATAGCGAAACCAAATTAAGAACAAGCGTAGACTTGCCCTCACCGGGATCGCCTTGAATTACCGTGAGCTTTCCGAAAGGAATATATGGATACCAAAGCCAATCTACTGGCTTGGCAGTTACATTGGAGTAATAATCACAGACTAAGCTTTCCATTTTAACCTCGCACTTTTTCCTTCCGAACACTAGATATTTCCGCTGCATCTCTATTATAAAGTCGTACTGGTCCCTCTACTATCGCCGTTTTGGCACAACCACTTCAAAAATCGAACCATTTTGGCACTTTTTTGTCCAAGGTCGCACTTTAATCCATTTTTAATTCGCAAAACCCGTTACCCCAAAAAATCGTGCGTGGATGCGAACATAAAAAATGGAGCACCGCTTTCACGGTGCTCCGGGTTGCAGCGAGGCACATTGCTTTGGTGTCACTCTGCAACTCTTATATTATATTTTTACTCGACTACTTTATGAAGTTCCAGCAATACACGTGCATCCTGCCACGCTCTCTCATCAGCCTGACGCAGCGCCATAATCATTGCCTTCTCCTCCGTGGTTATGCTCGTGTCCGCAAACGCTTCGTTACCAACCAGGTAATCCACAGAAACGCCGTACAACTTTGAAAGCTTTAGAAGCACGTCAATGGACGGCTCCCGTTCGCCTCTTTCATACCGACTATAAACATTCGGCATGCAGCACAGATATTCCGATACCTCCTGTACCTTAATTTTCTTTCTCAACCGAATTGCCTTTAGATTCATATTTACCTCCACATCCTAAGAGAACGCAGAGTGACACGAAGCTTCTACCTCTGTGGTATATGGTACTGCCAATTTGGTAGTCGGTCAAGGAGTTGATTACCGACACGGTAATTTATCACTTGCCAATTTGGTAGTAAAATATAATAAGTATGTTGGAAGGAGGTAGCTGCAATGAATATTAAGGAAATCCGTGTACGCAGAAATCTTACGCAGGCTGATGTTGCAAACGCACTCGGTGTTTCCTCCGTAGTGTATTGCCGCTATGAGACCGGCGCTCGCCAGCCTTCCATAGACATGCTTATTCAGATGGCCAATATTTTTGATGTAACTGTCGACTTCCTGCTTGGCCGCCAAGAAATTGAGGATTCTACTCTGTCTGATTACGAGCGCCAACTGCTGATGGCCTCCCGCAAGGCAGATGAAAGAGCAAAACAGGATGCGCTGAATATGCTGCTTTCACATGCAGTGATTATTAAACCTGATAAAGACTAAAAGGAACTGCTGCCGCAGTTCCTTTTTTATTTTGGCAGCGCCCTCCATGATAAATACCGCTCCCGTACAGCTGCGATATCCTTTTCACTGTCCGAGTTTATGTATATCCGCGCCTTTGCAAAAGCCTGCTTTATCGCAACACATATCTCAAGTGGATCCTTTTGATATATTTCCTCATAGATCAGTCCCCGCGTTTCACACAGATGCCTCAGCACACGTAGAACGCCCTGCTCTCTGTTTGTTCCCTTGTACGGAAATACAAAGGCTATCTTCATTGCAGGTATCACAACATCCAACGGAACTCCAATCATCCTGTCATCATCCACATAAGCCTTCACACTATTGTGTTTGGCGTAGTACAGCACTAACAGTTGCGGTAAAGCTCTCCTGAATTCGCTTTCGCAATAAATACATCCGGCCCCCTCCACAGTGCGATGGAAGATTTTATCCTTCCATCTGTGGCCGCAGGTACCCTTCCACCACACAGGATACATAGAGTAGCGAGAAAAGGTGCTCGGAGCTCGTTTGATGTTCATTTCATAGTCCCATTCCTTCATCAGCGCCGCATCCGTAGTTTCCAAATCATTATAGCCCTTCAGCACTGCTCTCTCCGTACAGACCGGACATTGAAGGCCATGTACCCTCGACTTGATAACGGCCTTGTATTCATTGCCACAGGTCTTGCAGCGCCACCACACATTTTTAGGTGATTTACCATTTACGCCATCCGGCGTAAGCTCGCCGTTCCTTATAGACCACTCCTCCGCTAAATCCGGATGAAGCGTTGCTAGATCATTGAATCCCCGAAGAAGCTTAATGCCGCTGCAATACGGGCACTGACTTCCATAGGAACGTGTCGAAATCAACGCCTCCCACTCGTGACCATGTTGACAGCGCCACCATACCTTTCGATTAGCATATGGGGTAACCTGCGACGGCCGCAATGGGAAATTTCTTGGCGACCACTCTTGTGCAACAGCTGGAACAAGTGTCTCCAGGTCATTGAAGCCAGCAAGCACAAGATTATGAGAGCAGTACGGGCATCCAGCCCCTCCAACCCTGCTCCGTATCACCGCAGTCCACTCATGACCGCATCGCCCTTTCCAAATAGCCTTTTTGTGAGAACCTTCTCCAAATGCTGATGCTGGAAGTGTATTCTTGGGCGACCACTCCTCTGCCAGTTTTGGATGTAGACTCTCCAAATCATTAATACCCGGAATAATCCTTGTGTTGCTACATATAGGACATTTCTCTCCCTGGGATCTTGCCTTGGCACTTGTCTGCCATTCATGACCGCATTGCCCACGCCACCAGTAGCGCTTATTGGAGCCAAACGACACTTCATTCGGTGTCAGCGGTAGATTCTTCTCAGACCACTCTGGCACCAACTCCGGACGCATTTTTGCTATACTGTTTTCCATATGTATGCCTCCTGTTTGGTTTCTGGAATCAGTATAATGAAAATTTCTTCTCTTGTGAAATGTGCAAATTAGGAAAGAGTCCGTAAATCGCATCATGCAATCTACGGACTCTTTTTCATGCCCTGACGCTAGCCATATAGCCGTCAAAGTTAGCCAGTTCCTTCTTCTTAGTCTCACTCATAACGTCCACATAAATATCCATCGTCGTAGAAATATCCACATGGCCCAGCACAGACTGAATCACCTTGATATTGATACCGGATTCACACAACCTGGTGGCAAAGGTGTGTCTGAGCACATGGCAAGAGAAGTTAGGCAGCAGTACCGGATCTGTATCCAAGTCATGCTTCAGAAGCACCTGATCGTTACAGTCTCTCATGATACGTTTGAGGGCCTTGTTCAGAGTCCCCTGATGCTGTACGCGTCCATCCCTGTTAACAAAGATAAAATCGTCGTAACCGTCAATTCGAGCCTTGCTCACCACACCAAGCTCCTCCTGGTATTCCTTTTCCATTTGAAAAGCTTCCTTCACGCCTGCAACCATTGGAATTTCTCTAACACCGGCCTCTGTTTTAGGAGTATTGATGCTGTAGTAGGTGCCAAGCTCGTCCTGATGATTGTAATAGACTAGCGTGTGATTGACGCTGATCACACCGTTCTCCATATCAATATCACGCCAGCGCAGGCCGGTGACTTCACCGACACGCATACCAGTATTGAGCATGATATAGAAAATCGGATACCAGTGCCGGTACTGTGGAGTCTCCTTTACGAAGTCCAAAAACAGATCCTGCTGTGCAAGTGTCAGGGCCTTTCGCTTCTCAACTTCATGCCCATGAGCAATTCGAAGCTCCTTCAGCATTCGATCCGTTGGATTCTGGCGGATATAGTTATCGTCCACTGCCACCTGAAACACCTGATGCAGCACATTATGAATGTTATCCACGGTAGAGATGCTCAAAACCTTGTTATCAACCAAGCTGTTATAGAAACGTTTAATATCAGATTTCTGAACCTGCACCACACGCTTTTTCCCGAAGGTGGGCATAACAAACATCTCATACATGTAGATGTAATTCTTAAAGGTGCTGTCCTTGATACCCCGCTTCAGTTCCTTCCAGAGCCTAAAGCAGTCATTCACTGTGAGGGCTCGAATATCCGATTTGATGCCGTCGCGCTTGTCAATCTCAAGCTCCAGCTCCATTTCTCTTAACCGGTCCAACGTGGGAGCATATATAGAATGCCTTTTCCCGTCCTTGCCTGTCCATCGGAATTCGTAACCTCCGGTACTCTTTTCCGTTTCACCGGTCTTCAGTCTTACCCGGTGACTATCAAACCGAACATTACGCATTTCTCTTCGCGCCATATTTACCTCCTTAGATCGAATAAGCCTTGTCCAGATATTCCTCAAATTTCACTCTTTTGATAAATCTGGTTCTACCATTCCAAATTGCAAATTTGCAGCCCTTGCGCTCCGTTAATTCCAGCAGCTTATTTCTACCGATGCCGGTGTACGCATTTGCCTCGTCAATTGTCAGCAAATCCTTCTCCCAAATCGGTGTCACCTTAGGCTTCTTCAGCCGAGTAATTAAGTCTTCCATTTTCTCCTCCAGTTTAGAACGAGTAAGCCTTAGCAACGTACTCCTCTAGCTTTCTGCGCTTGAAGAGTCTTTTACTTCCACACCAAATCACGAAGTCGCAGTCCGGCTGGCTTGACAGCTCGATCAGCTTATCGCGGCCAATACCGGAGTATGCCGTTGCCTCCTCCAGCGTCATAGCGCTACGGTGCCACAAGGGTACTAATTCCAATTTTCTTAAATAGTCCATATGCTTCCTCCATAACCATGCACTCACTTCCACAATTAAAGGAAGGTAGTGTTGTCAATATATTCGTCTAGCTTTTCTCTCTTAAACAGTCTCTTACGGCCAGTCCAAATCACAAAATCACAGTCCGGCTGTTCAGACAGTTCTATGAGTTTGTTTTTACCTAGCCCGCTATAGGCAGTTGCCTCCTCCAATGTAAGAGCCAACCGATGCCATAGCGGCACTAGCCCCAATTTGTGCTCATATTTCATGCTCCTTGCTCCTTTTCCTTAGATACAGTCTATTCCTTCAATGTACTCCTCCAGTTTTTTACGCTTGTATAGCCGTTTTCTCCCGGACCAGACAACCAAGTTTAGGTCCTGCCTGTCTGCCAGCATCAGTAGCGAATGCGTTCCAAGCCCAGAAAAAGCCACTGCCTCCTCCAGTGACAGCAGACATTTCCTGTAGACTGGAACAAGTTTAATTTTCTCTTCCTGTTTCATATTCTGATTCCTCCTTAGCCGCATATTGGATTCTGCTGTCTAAAGAATACTCATTATGAAACGGAATGACAAATGTGCAAATTCGCACATTTCTTAGGATTGTACACTGAACATCATTTCGCGGAAGCCACTTCAGAATGAATAGGCATTATCAATATACTCGTCCAGCTTTTTCCTTTTGAAAAGGCGCTTGTGTCCGATTGTCAGTACGAAGTCGCAGTTTGGATCATCTGCCAGCCGCACCAGTCTGTCACGACCAATGCCGGAATATGCTGTTGCCTCCTCCAAGGTAAGTCCATACCTATGCCACAGAGGGACAAGTGCTACCTTATCTTCATATTTCACTCTGCACAGCCCCTTTCCGAAAGCAGACCCAGACTTATCTGAATGGCCTGCTCAACCTTCTTCATTGTGGGGCGATCAACCGATCCCACATATCCTCTCAGCCGACGCCGATCAATCGTGGAAAGCTGCTCTGTCAGAACCACAGACTCTTCTGTCAAGCCAAATCGTGCACCGACATATACATGCGTGGGCATATACATCTTTTTAACCTTGCTGGTCAGCACAGCAACAATAATCGTAGGGCTGTGCTCGTTACCCACATCATTCTGTAGAACCAGCACCGGTCTCATCCCATTTTGCTCGGATCCAACATTCACACCCATATCTGCGTAAAAAACATCGCCACGGTGGACTGCAGGATGTAATTTCGTATTCATAGTGAACCTCCATACGGTAGATAGTTTGAAAAGCCTTTCACTTACCTACCGCACGGTTTTGGCCCAAAAACGAAACACTTAAATCAAGAAAAATAAAAATATTTTTTCACGTAACGCTCTAACAATCTCTTTCTGCGCCGAATTTCCTGCTCAGACACTCCATATTTCGCTGCAAGGAGCCTCGCAGCAGCTGTCTTTTCTCCATCCAGATAATAGTCCAACAGTTCATTTGCCCAGGGTCTCCACTTAGACAAGCTCTCTCTGAACTCACGCATACAAAGCCCGTCCAGAATAACCTCTTCCCAGTTGATGCCATCCGGCATCACATCCAGCATCGAACTTTCATCCTCTGTCACCACAGAGACATCCAAGGAAATGATCTCCACCTCACCACAATCTGTCCGCTGCCGATACTTGCGCTGATTCTCAGCATGCCATTTGTCATAATCCTCTCTGGATGCCTCGATGTACAAGCAATCCATCATTCCACAATCCTCAAAGCAGTCCTGAATAAAGAACCTACGCTCTGCACGAGGCAGGCTCCGGTTAGCTGCCAGGATCCGGTTCCACTCATCCTTAGATGCAACGCGCAGTGCGCTGCCAATACCGTTTTCAAATACCAAATAAGTTGTTTTCATTATCGTGATCTCCTTAAAGTCGAATTTTTGAATTTGGGTGAAATCAAAAATTCGAGGAGTCACGGATACTGCGCCTTATAGGCCTCCCACTGGTTTTTGCGCATAATAAAAGGCTTCCTTTCTGATTACTCAGCCGGAAGCCTCCTATCTGCGACGGTACGTCTTTGCCGAAAACAAAAAGCCACCGGCAAGATAGACTAAGCCTAATAAAAGCTCAATCTACCTTGTCGGTGGCCTCTCATGTCTGCCTAAAGCAAGTCTGGTATAACCTACCGAAGTGTTTTCAAAGCAGGTGACCTGGAGATGGAATTACGTGGCCTATTTCATCCCAACCATTCCGTCGTTCTGCCGTTATTCAGTTTTATTGGTATTGGGGAAAGATCTGATCTGTCATCCCATGTGCATATAGCCACTCTTTTGCCTTGTGCACCAGTTCCTCCGGCGCACTTGTTATGTGGCAGATGCATTTGTATACACACGCCCAGAAGACGATGTCATCCTTCGGCATTTCCGCTCCCTGTTTCCGAAAGTAAGCCTCAATGCGCTTACGATCCAAGGAAAACAATGCCTCATTGCGTTCTTTCACGAAACTTGCTACCCGTGCACTCATACGCATACCCTTTCTGCACCTGCAGGCGCATACACATCAATCCTGTCGCATCTGCGACTCTTAAAACTTCTTACCATCACTACGCGGCAATGTCCACACTCCAGCTTTATGGTGCCCTGTTCATTTTTGAAGCCAGTCACCTTTGCCCCACAGTTTGGACAGTGCCATGTGAAGGCTACCCATTCATCTCGTTTCATAACAATCAATTCCTGCTCCTTCAATTGAAAATTCTTGCACAGAAACCTTGTTCCTGTTAATCACAGTCTACAACTGCAGGCTGTGAAATTGAATTCCCACTGAGCGTGAACTGGTTTGCAAATACTTATTGCAGTGCTGTCATAATGCCGGAAACAACAAAGAGGATGATCAGGGTTACCATTATCGTCAAAAGGGCAACATCCATAATCTTATCGATTTTCCTTCTCTTTTTGATGCTCTTTCCTATCAGCATAGCCAGTCCACACATGACAATTCCACTATAAATTCTCGAATGCACTTCCGGGTAAAACAAAAACACAACCACACTGATCGCCGTCAGGATGCCGATGAGCACATATGCCTTGGGATGGGACACGATGTACTCGCCAAGCTCCCGCTTAGCATTCTCTTCCAGAAGGATACGACGGGACTCCTCTGCAGGGATCGCAGAATAGGTTTCATCTGCATAACGCTTCCGTGTACCTTCCGGCAGCGTCTCATCGCTGATATCCTCTGCCAGCCCAAAGATTGCGTAATCCACTCCTGTTCTTTCAGCAAGAAGGTCCTCAACACTAACCTCCAGGGCTTCTGCAATCAACTCCAGGTTCTTCTGATCCAGTCTTCTTCCTCCGCTGATGTACTGATTCACAGCCGTTACGCTGCAGAAGATCTTTTCAGCAAGAGTCTGCTGAGACATGCCACGCTCCTTCATGTAATGCCGGATGTTGGCCTCAATGTTTTCGTTGCGATATCGTTTTTCGCTCATGGTTCATTACCACCTTTCAAAAGATTCCACTGCTATTATCCATGAAATCTGCCTGTAAATATATTAACAAATCTCTCTTTGCAGTAGAATTGGGCTTCATTTTTACCTCAAAGCCCTCATAGAGCTTTGATGACATGCTTTGCGACGCCCTGAACAACCAATTCTCTAACACGAATCACCTTATCAGGATATCTCTTCTTGTTTTCAAAACTGAGGATGGCATAGCCGGAATCCTCGTCGATACCCGTAAAGGTTTTTAGTGTATTCTGGTTGTCTTCATCCAGCGCCACAACAATGTCGCCCACATTGGCGGTGGTCTGTTTGCGTATGACCACAAGATCCTTATCTTCAATTCCGGCATCTACCATAGAATCTCCGGAGGCCCGGAGAATGTAGAACTCGCCTTGACCAAAGATAGACTCCGGCAGACTGACATATTCCTCGACGTGTTCTTCCTCAATCTCAGGATCTCCGCAATGGATGGATCCTACTATAGGAGCAGAGAAGTAACCAGTGGTACACCGATTGATTTGGGGCGTCTCAATGGTGTGCCCATCGTAGGAAAGCAGACCCCGTTCATTCATTTCGACCAGGTAGCGGTAGGCCGTTGTCTTTGCGATTCCGACTGCCTTAGCAATCTCGCCTACAGAGGGAGAGGACCTCCATTTGCGATAGTAATCGCTGACACAGGTACAGATTTCCTTCATCAGTTCCGGACTCTTAGATCTCATAATCATCGCTCGCTTTCTATCAGGAACGCTTCGTTCTTGATAGCTATATTATACTTGAGATTTTCCCAAATGCAATAGGAAAAGCCGGTATCGGCTTATAGGTGACGCTTCAGAACATCACCTGTTTGGTCACTCGCCCCTATTATTTTATTCTACTAATTCTTCCAGACACAAGCTAAGCACTATGGGTTCTGTCTCTACAATTTCATAAACTGTATAATCATTATGGAATTGATAATAATTCTGAAGGGATGAAATCCATGAACGAAAAAGCCATTGGGCGGCGTATTAAGGCCGCCAGAGAGAGCAAGAAGCTAACGCAGGAGCAGCTAGCAGAGCTCGTAGACCTAAGTCCCATGCACATTAGCGTCATTGAACGTGGCGTAAAACTCCCCAAGCTGGAAACACTAATCAACATTGCGAACGTCCTGGATGTATCTGCAGATGTTCTGCTGCAGGATGTCGTTAAGAACCAGACCAAGCTTTTCGCATCTGAGGCATCCACTCTCATCAGCCAACTCCCCAGAGAAGATCAGCGCAGAGTACTCGCTGCCCTTCGCTCCTTCGTAGAAACCACAAAATAAAACCAATGTCGATAGCCATCTCCGGCTATCGACTATTTTTTTACTCTCGACAAGTTTTGATGGACTTCGACAAGGCAAAACATATAGGCTAATTCCAGCAGACCGGAATACAGCATTTTAGAATTATGGTTTGTGCATATTTCGACATTGTTCGATAAGGAAAGGAAAATGTTTATGTACACAGTGAAGTCCGTTATGACCCAACTCACAGCTCCGGAGGTAGTTCTGCAGAACATCAGCGAAACCCTGCGCAAAATCGATCCTTCCTTTGCCGAAGAAGAGCGCAAGTACTTTCACGCTGTAGATGTACTGGAGAAAACAATTGGCAACTCCGTTTCTCCCAGCGCAGACGAATATATTGCTGCAACAGAACAGGAAATCTGTGCCGAACTCATCTACGTAGCATGGCTAGGCTTTCAGCAGAACATGGAATGCTTCCGGAATCCCGTCAATACCCTGTTTTTGAAGCTGGATTACGAAGACTTCCACCGGGAGCGGAGAATGCACACATTGCCTGCCGTTCAGCAAGCCCTCAAAACGATCAACGCTTTTCATGATTCTATGCGTGCCCTCCCTGCAGAACAGAGAGATCTGACAGACGGCATTACAAGCTATATCAGCTATCTGGAAACTACGGGTTATAAGCTGGCTCATTATTTTGGTTTTATATTAGCCAACCAGTTTCTCGGTCATGTACTTCCCGGCTATTGCGACGACACCGTAACCACAATGCAGTACGCGTGGGATCTGAGGGAGTATCTGAAGCTGGATCTTGATCTACTTGACTGACAGTAATCCAATTGAAAACCGGTTGACCCAATATCACCGCAGTGATATAATCTCCTTAAGGTTACCTCATGGCCTGCACTTCCAAAAGGAGCTGATTCCAAGCTATGATTCGCGCATATCAGGAAATTTACTTAAGTAGCGCATGCATTCTGCGGCGCCCAACGGCAGCTGGTGCGGTGACCAACGGCAGTTGAGCGCCGCTAACGGCACCCTGAATTAGGGTGTCGTTATGGGTTTAATCACCACGGTATAGTGCCGTGTGGCTCGCTTCATAATGGCGTTGG
>JAFUNI010000034.1 GCA_017482385.1 Oscillospiraceae bacterium
AGGACCGATGATGGCAACAAACTGCCCCTTCTCGACAGAGAAGGATACATCGTCCAAGGCACGGACTTCATTCTCACCTTTGCCATAGATCTTGGAAAGGTGTTCAACGCGTAAAATTTCCATAATGGTTACCTCCTACTGAGTGATGGTACCAGTATACAGCGGTTAAGTGACTCTCAAGTGACTCAAATATAAGAGATGTGTCACATTTCTCAGGAGAAGTCCGTGGTGTCATCGTTGGTAATATTGCCATCACCGAAAACGGGAATGGCTTCACCCAGGTATGTAGGCTCCGGCTTGAAGATGCAAGTGGCACAATCCTTCACCCGGGCCAGCATCTCCCGGAAGTCACGCATAAACTGACCGACATAAGTATGGTAGTCAGATGAAACGCCATAAGCTTCTACATCCAACTGATTTGCGATGTAGAGCGCACGATACAGGTGATATTCCTGGGTGACGATCAGGATCTTGTCGGCCTGGAAAATCTCCTTAGCGCGGTAGATGCTTTCATAGGTAGAGAAGCCCGCATGGTCCATAAACACATCTTCGGAAGGAATACCTTCGCCAATTGCAAACTGTTTCATTGCTGCAACTTCGTCGTATTCCTCACGGCCGTGGTCACCGCTCATGAGGAGCTTAGGCGCAGCACCCATATCGTACAGCTCTACTCCCCGAGTGAGGCGGTCAAAAAGCATATCACTGGGTCTGCCGTCGTCCTTTACAAAGCAGCCCAGAACCAGGATGCAGTCAATGTCCTCCAGTTTCGCAGCCTCCTCAGAACTGATGATCTGATCGCCGGTACTCAGTTTGACAATTGAGTTTATCACAGTGAGTGCTGTAATACCCAAAATACACAAGCACAAGAAAATGCTCATGATACTGCGCAGCGTTTTTTTCTTTGTCTTCATAGTGTTCTCCATTTGTTCAGATAACTTGCTTATAGAACTTGATCACAAACTTGGCGCCGTTACTGCTATTGGCCGCCTGAACAGTTCCGTTCTGAGCTGTGATAACAGTTCGAGCCAGTGCCAGACCGATTCCATAACTGGTTTCGGAGGCGTTGCTACCCTTATAGAAGCGCTCGAACAGATGTGGGATATCCTTGGCATCAAAGCCGGCACCGGTATCTTGCACTTCAATTTGCGTGTAGAGAGCCGTTTCCTGAGCGGTAATCGTAATGGTACTGCCTTCCGGAGTGTGCTCCATACAGTTTTTGAGAATGTTGCCCAGTGCTTCTGCTGTCCAAACAAGATCTCCTGTGAAGGTTTCATCCGCGCAGTTAATAACAAGCTTCTGATTCCGAAGATCCATCGGAATTGCAATCGGTTTTGCAGCTCTGGCAATTAGATTCTTGACCCGTACTGGATTCTGTGCCAGCTTGACCGTGCCGGCATCCAGTTTGCTGAGTTTCAGAAGAGTTTCTACGAGCCACTCGGTGCGCGTGAGCAGACTTCTCAGCTCACCGGTCAACTCCATCCGCTTCTCAGTGGACAACTCTGGGGTCCGGAGCATAGTGGTAGTCAGATTCATTGCAGTCAGCGGTGTGCGCAGCTGGTGAGAGATATCTGCAAGTGAGTCTGCCAGATAGACCTTATCGGCCTTTATTGCCTCTGCAGACTCCGTCAGCCGCAGGGTCATCTTTTGAATTTGGTTGGCCAAGATGGAAAGCTCGCCCTCGCTATACTCATGAATCGGCAGTGGCATACCGCTGATCAGAAGCTTATCCAGATCACTGCTGAGTTTCTGCAGCTTCCGGTATCTGTAATACTCAGTTGCCAAATGGACAGTGATCGCAATCAGGCCAAGGAGCAGGACCAATGCTCCGGCAGCAATGGATATGGTTACAGCAATCAGAGTCAGTATGGCAGTTGCCAGACCCAAAAGAATAAGACTGAGCCGAAGTTCTTTGTTGTTGTGGAACATAATCAGCCCTCCAGTCGGTAACCAAGGCCACGCACAGTCTTGATGTATACCGGATTCTGCGAATCCTGCTCGATCTTCTCGCGCAGCCGTTTGATATAGACGGTGAGGGTGTTGTCGCCCACATAGTCGCCGGCACTGTCCCAAATCTCCTCCAAGAGCTTGTCCCGCGTCAGCACCTGCCCACGATTGTTCAGGAACACAAGAAACAGCTTGTACTCCAGGGCAGACAGATAAACTTCCTTGCCGTCGCGAGTAACAGTGCCCTTGTCAGTATCCACTGACAGATCTCCGAGCGTGATGATACTCTGTCTCTTGCCCGCCCGGCGAAGCACACTGCGGATACGGGAAACCAGCTCCCGGGGACGGAAAGGCTTGGAGATGTAATCATCGGCACCCATATCTAAACCAGTCACCACACTGAATTCATCGCTGGACGCAGTCAGAAAGATCACAGGAACACCCAGTTCCTTTGCATTGGCGCAGACAGCAAAACCGTTTCCTTCAGCCAAAGAGATGTCTACCAAGGCAAGATCCGGTCGGTCTGCTTCCATTGCTTCGGCTGCAGCTTTTTGCCCGGTAACAGATGTGATCTGGAAGTTTTCAGTTGTAAGAAAGCTGGTGAGCATCCGGATCAATGTCGGATCATCCTCCACCAAAAGCAGCTTTTCCATAGCCACACCTCCTCATTTTCCTATATCATAGCATTTCTATGAGCAAATTACCATTACAGAATTGTCACATAGCAATTGAGGAGATGGAAAGAGCGCCGGGGTTCCGGCGCTCTTATTGGTATTTAAGGATTATTCACTGCTCCGACGAACATAGGGATCGATTCTGTAGTGATGGCAAACACAAAGGGCCTATCCAGTATGAAGTCAATGATTTCGTCCGGTGGCTGCGCAGCACCGGCACCAAATTCCAAAATGATATAGCTGGCAGCTTTCACTCCGTCCTCGTCAATGGTTACTCTGGTGTCCTGGTTAATGCTGTCCAGAAATACCGGTATTTCACTATCAACAGAGGTAGAAAAGTCGTTACCCAAAGGATCAAATATTCCCGTCAGACCCATTTCCTTTAATGCAGGTTCCAGATCCACACTGGAAGAGATATCGAACTTAGGAACGGACAGATTAACCTTCATCCACTTATGGTTTTCGTTCGGGAATGCATCACTGTTTGTGATCATTGCCATATAATCGCCGCTGCTCAGAACATCGTCAACTGTCTTGTCTTCATCCGGCAAAATGAACCACATGGAGGATCCGTTTTCCAACCACAGCTGAACAGCACCATAGTCCTCAGCCCAGTAGTAATTCATTTCAGCCAGTTTCTTGTTCATAAAGGTGCAGGTCACATCGCCGTCAGCGGTATGGAATGGCTTCTCGGTGTTATTGCTGCTGCTGAACTTGTCACTCCACTGGGACTGGAAGTACACGGTGGATGCTAAAGCTAGCATAGCGTTGGGCGTGATATTAACTTTTCCGGTGCGATTACTGAACATACCACCCGTTTGGTTTTGCAACCAATTGGCAATATCCTTGTTCGTCCGGTCAGAGCCAAGGTCTCCCTGATAGACAGAAGTGTAGTAATGGTGTGCTAGGATATCCATAGCCTCTTGCTGATAGTTGATGTCTTTATCTAGCCAAAGGGAATTGGCAAGCACGCTGATTTCTTTGCCATTATCTTGGTATACCTGTTCCCACAAGGCACTGATTTTTGTTCTTAGGTCGTTAAGATCCTTTACACCCAGAATCTCCATGACCTTTTGCTGCGTTTCTCCACCAGTCAGCTCTGCTGTGATAGCAAGAGCAATATATGCATTTATGGGGGACCAGACGCGGTTCGTGGTATCCACACCGGATAAAACTTCTGCAGAACAATCGGCAGAAAAGTTGATAACCGGAGCCATAGCAGTATCTACAATGCCATCGCGTTTTTGAGATTCTGCATACCACTGATCGAATTCTTCGGAACGGATATTGGGTCGCTCCATTTTTCTGGAGTCAGAAGCAATGCTCACTGCCTTAGCCGTGATTACGAGCGGGATGCTTGGCATATTGAAAAGCAGAACCAAGGCAAGGACAGCAGCAACTGCGCTGATCCAATACTTCGTCGCCTTCTTCTTTTTCCGCTTCGCTGCAGCGGTGACATACTTCTCATCCACATAGCCTAAGGCTTTTGCAACTTTCTCATTCATCAACATACCCCTCCTTTATGAGGTGTTCACGGAGCTGCATCCGGATCCTGCCCAGACGAACGCTTGCTGCGTTATCTCGCAGACCGAAATCCTTTGCGATCTCCTGTACCGAGTCACCGAACCAGTATCTGCGAAGAAACAGCGCACGGTTATCGGCATTTATTGTTCCCAGAAAACGATTGATGGCTAGGCCAAGCTCTCTGGCCTCCACGGTTTCCTCCAACGCAGGGCCGGGAATGCAGTTTGCCAGCTCGTCAATAGACACATCGTATCTGCCATCCCGTTTCTCTGCAGTATTGTACTTGAGCCGGTCCAGAGAAATGTTCCGTCCGGTCGCATACACATAGCCTGCCAGAGGATCCGGTTTCTTGGGTGGGACTGTATTCCAGACTGCAAGGTAAGTATCATTGACAGACTCTTCCGCATCCTGGTGCACACCAAGAATATTCATGGCGATAGACATCAGCCTATTTCCAAACTTTTTGGCAAGTGCCTCGATAGCACTTTCCGCCCTTTGCCAGAGGAGTTTTATGATTTTTTGATCGTCCATATACATCCCTCCTCACTTATGTAATAGAATTCCGGGGTGTTGATGTTACATCCATAGTAGCATATTTTTTGTAAAATTCATAGGTCAAGGCGTACTTTGTGCTGTGCAACCGTCAGTTGCTAACATTTCCAAGCCGGCTTGGTGGACTTTTGGAGCCTCAACTGCTATACTTATAGCAAACCAGCAAGGAGGTATGGTTATGACTTTAGGCGAAAGAATCTACAAACTCCATACCGAGAAGGAAATGTCACAGGGCGATCTGGCTGATGCCTTGGAAGTATCCCGGCAATCCATTTCCAAATGGGAGACAAACGGATCTGTTCCGGAACTGGATAAGCTGGTTAAGCTGAGTGAGATCTTTGGTATCTCACTGGATGAGTTGGTTGCCGGAAAAGAGACGGAGCAGCAGGAAAAACAAGAAGAACCGGAAGTAGTAATTCCCCCACAGACCGAGCCCAAGATTGTCTATGTCGAAAAGCCCGTCATGCCGACCATAAGTGCTGCCCAAATCCTTGGTATTATCCTTATCCTGGGCTCGCTGCTGTGCTTTGTAGTGTTTGATGATTTGCGTGATGCACTGTTCCTGTGCATGCCAGTGGCTGTCTGGGGCGTTTTGTGCCTTGTAACCAAGCATCCGCTGCTCTGGTGCAGCTGGTGCGGAAGCGTTACTTGGTGGGTCTACATGTTCATCCTTGCCCATAGATGGGAAAGCCAGACACTATTTCTGATCATTGGCATCCTGTTGGTTTGCGCAGCTCTGGCCCATACCATTTACCTGCAAAAGAAGGAGCGAATCCGTATTCCAGTCTGGGGATGGGCTTTGTTAATCCTTGTTCTGGCTCTAGCAGGTACCTTGTTGGCAATCAACCTCATCCCACCTTCTTTTGGCATCGTGGAGCATTCAATTCCTGTAACACCCGTTCCGGTCGCAAGTGTTGGTCTTGACTAATCCAATGTATCTCCACCAAAACAAATCGAAGGGGCATCGCTTTGGCGATACCCCTTTTCCATTGTTATTAATATATGATAATGTCATTAGCTGCTATCCAATATTTTTGCGGTGGATCCTAATAGGAATATGGACTTCTTATTATTTTGACAGCATATCGCTTTCGGATACGGCAACGGTGTGGTCAACCGGTGTCCACTGGAACTTGCAAAACGGGGCAAAGATGGCAATTGGAATAAAAGTAAGCATGTACATAGGAAAAGCAAATACACCGAGGATCTTATGACGAGTCTTTGCACGTATCCGGTTCCATTCTGTTAATACTGTCCATGCGCCAACTGCAAGCAGCGATAGATAGAAACTGATAAGAGCGAATGGCAGCGATATTAGGAATGCACCAACACCGTAATTTACAATCGTTGCTGCAGAGGCTGTTATACCGCTGAGGATGCCCAAAATGTAGCCCCAAGCGGATAGTGTCGCGAATTCAAAGCAACTATATGACCGCCAACCGCCCTTTACCATTCCGCGGAACAGCTCCTTAGATCGCTTAAAGAGGATCTGTATACCGCCCTGAACCCAACGCGTCCGCTGCCGCCAGGACTGGGGGAACGTAATAGGCTGCTCATCATACAGTATAGCGTCGTGGCAGTAACCGATCTTAATTCCATTCGCAGCACACCAAACGCTGAACTCAATATCTTCTGTTAATGTGAAGAATTCCCATTGACCGCATTTATGAAGCACTTCCCGTGAGAAACCAAACCCCGTGCCGTTTACCATGCAGGATGCGCCAACAGCCATCCGGGATCGATTTAAATGGGTGGAATCGTGCAAATACCAAACGCCATAACCGGCTGAGATCCAATTGCTTCCAAAGTTCTTCGTATTGCGGTACCCACAAAAGGCATCATAACCATCTGCATACAAATGGTTGATTTGGCGGATGTAATCTCTTTGCAAAAGATTATCAGCATCAAAGACAAGAAAAGCATCAAAGCTCTCCAATCCGTCAGTTTTATCGATTTCGCTCAAAAGATAATTGAGCGCATAACCTTTGCCAATCTGCTCTGTGCTGAATCTTGTGAACACTTTAGCTCCGGAGTCTAAAGCAACCTTAGCAGTGTTATCAGTACAGTTGTCCGCAATCACATAAATTGTGATAAGTTCTGCAGGATAATCTTGCAGGTGTATGCTTTCTATCAAATTAGGAAGAACCTTTTCTTCATTTCGTGCGGGAATAAGAACCGCATAACGGTTCAGCTTGTCAGATTTAGTTATCCGCTTCTTTGAAAGTAGGGGAATAAACAGATATACAAATTGGTAAGCATAGCAGATGCTTGTAACAATGATAAAAACAGTACTAATAGTCTGTAGTATAAGTTTCAAGTCCATTTTTCTATCTCCTTTAAGACCTCAGACAGCAATCATTATACTTAGTTAATCGGAAATATACAATGAACAAACTGTAAACATGGCTTAAGTGACGATTAAGATATTTTAAATTCATATTATGTTGATATTTTCTTAATTTCGTGCGCTATAATAATACAATGACATATCGCATGATGGATCATGTTCGGAAATATAGGTGGCTGAGTAGGAGAGAAAGATGAAATTATTAAAATGTACACTATATTGCGCGATTTCTGGAATCATTGGATTTTTGTTTGGAAGACTTGCTTCCCGGTGGCCTATGAACCCGGACAAAGGCTTGTTTCGCTGTTATACGTTTGAGAACAACGGAGTAATCTACGAAAATTTGAACATTCGTAAGTGGCAGAAGAGGGTCCCGGATATGAGCAAAATTGTCCCATTTCTTATGCCGCCGAAGAATCTGTCCGGTGATTATGCTGAGCGGCTGCCCACAATGATCCAGGAGACCTGCATAGCTGAAATTACGCATGTTGTGGTAAGTATTTTAGGACTTCGATGTCTAAAAATCTGGCCGGGCATGGGGGGCATCGTGGTTACTGCCGTATTTATCATAGTTTTCAATGTGCCTTACATCTTAATTCAGCGATATAACCGTCCACGCTTGATCCGTCTACAATGCAAGCTTCAGAAAAAGAAAGAAATGAGAGAAGGTGAAGTATGCGTGTGCTTGTCTTAACATGTAATACCGGTGGAGGACATAATGCTTGCGCAGCTGCACTTCGGGACGCCTTTACTGAAAACGGTCACTTCTGCGAAGTAGCGGATGCGATAGGCTTCGTTTCAGAAAAACTGTCCAAGTTCCTGGATTGGGGGCATACCACTATGTACCGCCACATTCCAAAGCTGTTCCGCTTTGGATATGGTTTTGCAGAAAAGCATCCTGCAATGCTGGAGGATGACGCAGCGGTCTATAAACTTCTGACAGACGGAACAAAGGAGCTGTGTGACTACATTCAGAATGGTAATTTTGATACTGTGATTTGTCCCCATGTATTTTCAGGTCTCTTGGTGCGTCAGATGCTAAGGGAATACCCAATGACACTGAAAACCGCATTTGTAGCAACAGACTATACCTGCAGCCCTGGAGCGGCAAGGAGCGAATTAGATTATTACTTTATTCCCGCTGAATACTTAAGAGCTGAATATATCGAGCAGGGGATCCCCACTGAAAAGATCGTTGCAACTGGCATTCCGGTTCGAAAAGAGTTTTACACAGTGGCGGAGACACAAACAGCAAAGCGAGAGATTGGAATTGACCCGTCTCATTTTCACCTTCTGATGATGTGTGGCAGTATGGGATGCGGGCCGTTGGAAAAACTTACAAAGCTGCTTGGCAAGCAGATGAATGAGAATATGGATCTTTCCATTATCTGTGGGACCAACGAGAAGTTGAAAGATGAATTGCTTGAGAGATTTGGCGACCGTTCCAACATCCATATATATGGCTTTGTGAAAAATATGAACACGATGATGGATAGCGCTGATCTATATCTGACAAAACCGGGCGGATTAAGTACCTCAGAAGCTGCTGCAAAGCGTTTACCGATGGTGCTAATTGATGCGGTCGCTGGGTGTGAAGAATATAACCGCAATTACTTTGTCGCTGTCGGAGGAGCCGTTACAGCAGAGGAACCGGAAGACCTGGCAGCCCTGTGTTTGGATTTGGTGCGGGATCAGACCAAGATTTCTTCAATGCGTTCGCACCTGCAGGAACTTACCATTCAGAACGCAGCAGTCCAAATCAGAGAGATTCTTAGTAAACAGAATATTTAGAGGCTAAAGAGACCCGGCCTGTGCTTTAATCGAATAGAGGAATTTTTTTGAATAATATAAAAAGGTGCCGTAAATGGCACCTTTTTTAAGCATTTGTAAAGTCGGATTACTGTTCAGGTTTGCAATAGTGGTAAATGACAAAGCATCCTACGTTTTCAGGGTGCTTCCTCAAAAGATCCCCTTATTGTACTTAAACTGTGCATACAGCATTAGTGCCAGACCAATCAGCACACCTCCTGCAATGACCCAGGCAGCAGCTTCATCGTTGGTGAGAGCTTGAACGAATCCAGCAGCGATTAAAGATATACCGATGATTAGAGTTCCAGATCCCATATAGCGACAGTAGGGGAGTTGGTCTTCTTTTTTTACCTTACGACGGTTGTACCAATGGATGGATCCAATATTACCTCGGATGTTGAAGATCCCGAGCAGCGATAATATAATGCCAAGTCCCAATAGTTCCAGACAGTCCCGCAAAGGCTCGATAAAGACAAATGCCAAGACGAACAAACCGATCAGACAACCAACCGAGAGGGCGATGATCGCTTTCCATTGCTGATCGATGGTCTTATTCTTTGACACAATCGTTTCTGCTGTGGGCTTGTCAGGGAGGAGATCCTCAATACGGACGCCGAAGTATTCACTGAGTAGCTTCAACGATTCGTCATTCGGCAAACCAAGACCGTTTTCCCACTTGGCGACAGCTGACCTGCTGATATGTATGTCTGTTGCCAGCTTTGTTTGCGAAATACCCTTTTCGGCACGAAGCTCCTTTAACTTATCACAGAATTCCATAAAACCACCTCCGGTTGATTTGCAAGTATTATAACACAACACCCTGAAAAATCTATCTTCCATCCTGTTACTCTTGGATTTGATCCTGTTACTTTTGACCTTTTCACTGCTTTTGGTGCATTAGTGAAAGAAAATTCACACTCTATCTGCAATTCAACTATCAGATATGATAGAATTAAAATAGAAAGAGGTGATTACCCATGAATATAGCTAAGATCATGATTCCTCGCGCCTGTACGGTCTTTCTGAACGAAAAACAGACAGTCCGCCAAGGGTGGGAGGTTATGACAAGAAACGGCTATACAGCTATTCCAGTTCTGGATGCAGAACAGCGTTACATCGGATGTGTCAGCGAAGGTGACTTCCTTCGGCACATACTTGACACGGGTTCTCTTGATAAAATGGAGATGGAAAACCATAGGGTTCGAGAGCTTGTACGTCGTGATTTCTGTCCACCTCTCAGTATTGACGCAGATGAGGGCGATGTTATCCGTGCAACCCTAAACCAGAACTTTGTTCCCATCGTGGACAGTCGGAATACTCTTTGCGGAATTTTGACACGACGCGGTGTAATAGCACACTTGGCAGAAAAGGATGGGATACTAAGCAATGTATAAGCCCTGTTAGAGAAAAGCATAGGAGGGAAACATCAAAATGGAATTAAAGATTGACGGGATCCAATGTGTTCCCTTGTGTGATGAATCGCTTCTGCAGATCATCCATAGATTAGGTTTGGACGGAGATAAACTCTCAGAAAAACCGTTGGCTGCAAAAATTGCAGGAGAAGTGTTTAATCTGAATTACATCCCGGTTCGAAAGTCGGATACTGTTACTGATCGCCCATCCATCCGCGCAGCAATGGCAGCTTCCAACGGAATCGTTCACTTGATAAAAATCAGTGGTCCGGCAGGCAGGGAAGTCTACATCCGTACTGCGCAGTTTGTGGTTTTCCTGGCACTGTCTCAATTATGGCCCAAAGCCAAGGCATCAATGGATTGCACTTTGGGACCTGCATTATATATTCATGTTGAAAATGAACCAGATTTCTCCGTAGAAAAACTGAAGGAGCAAATCCAGAAAATTGTAGACCAAGACATCCCTCTGATACGCAAAAGAATCTCCAAAGAAGATGCCGTTAAGTTGTTTGCCGCCCAGGGAAGGGAAGATCAGACGAGGCTTCTGCAATGGAGAGACGCACCGCATTTTGACCTTTATTCCCACGGAGACTTTGCGGACTATCATTACGGTGAATTGGCACCTTCTACCGGATATCTGCAAGTATGGGACATCATCCCCATTGACGGCGGATTCTTGTTTGTATTCCCGGATGAACTGGATGCAGATAAGCCCGGACAGTATGAGTCCATGCCCAACTTTTTTTCTGTTTGCGCCGAAGGAGAACGCTGGGGACAGCTGATGCAATGCAAAACAGTTGCGGATCTGAATGAAATGACCCTATCCGGAAAACTGAGGGAACTAATCCGAGTCAATGAAGCACTCCATGAAAAGCGCTATGCCCAGATTGCGGATATGATATGCGACCGTGGGTGCAAGGCGGTTATGCTTGCAGGCCCAAGCTCTTCCGGAAAGACCACATCCGCCAACCGTCTTGCTACCCAGCTGCGTGTCCACGGCAAGAGACCGATCCTGATGAGTCTGGATGATTACTACATAGACCGGGATAAGTGTCCCGTTGGTCCGGATGGCAAGCTGGATTTTGAGCATATCAATACCATTGATACCAGGCTGTTTGGTGACCACCTGCAAAGATTGCTTTCCGGCGAGACAGTACAGATTCCGTGCTTTAATTTTGTGACAGGGCGGCGGGAATGGCCGGAGCACTATCTGCAGCTGGATGCGGATTCGGTGGTTATCGTGGAAGGATTGCACGCTTTGAACCCTGTTCTTCTGCCGGAGATGCTTCCTAAGGAGCTGGTGTTCCGGATGTATGTAAGTCCTTTGCTGCCACTGAATTTGGACGACCATAACCGCATCCCCACATCCTATCTTCGCTTGCTGCGCCGAAGTGTTAGAGATTATGAAACACGGGGATCTTCGATACAAAGAACACTTTCTATGTGGGACAGTGTCAGAAATGGCGAGAAGCGATGGATATTCCCATATCAGGAAAATGCGGATGTGATCTTCAACAGTTCCACGCTGTATGAACTGGCAGTTTTGAAGAAACATATTTACCCGCTTCTTACTGCGATAGGACCGGAAGAAGAATGTTATGAGCAGGTTCGCGGTATGGTTAAAGTCCTAAACTATGTGATCGAAGCAGATGTGGATGATGAAATTCCGCCAACCAGCCTTGTTCGTGAGTTTATCGGAGGGAATACTTTTTATAGAAAATGATACGATCTTCTCATAATATAATGCGATTGGAGGTCTTATTATGAAGATTCAATTTGTCGGAGCAACCCATGAGGTTACCGGAAGCTGCACTCTTTTGGAGGTGTGCGGTAAGAAGTACCTGGTAGACTGCGGTATGGAACAAGGTATTGATGTGTTTGAGAATGTGCCGATCCCTGTGCCTGCTAATACGATTGAAGCGGTCTTCCTGACCCACGCCCATATCGACCATTCCGGAATGCTGCCCAAGCTCTACAAGGATGGTTTCCGGGGCAGTATTTATGCAACCACGACTACCTGCGACTTATGTAATATCATGCTGCGGGACTCCGCGCACATCCAAGAATCCGAAGCCGAGTGGCAGAACCGAAAAGCACAGCGCGCCGGAGATGATCTGGTAACACCAGTCTACACCCTTACTGATGCGATTGGCGCGATCTCCCGGTTCCGCCCGTGCGAATATGGCCAGGTGATTCAGGCCGAAGAAGGAATCGTAGTCCGGTTCTCAGATATCGGGCACCTGTTGGGTTCTGCCTGCATTGAGTTGTGGCTTACAGAAGACGGGGTTACAAAGAAGATCGTCTTTTCCGGCGATGTGGGTAATATCAATCAGCCTTTGATCAAAGATCCTCTGCCTGTGGAAGAGACGGATTATCTTGTTATGGAATCCACCTACGGCAACCGCCTCCATGAAAAGCCAGGTAACACAGTAGGGGAGTTAGCAGAGATAATTCAGCGCACCCTTGATCGGGGCGGAAATGTTGTGATCCCATCCTTTGCAGTAGGAAGAACGCAGGAGATGCTGTATGCCATTCGCCAGATCAAGCAGGAAGGAATGGTTCATGGACACGATAGATTCCCGGTGTATGTGGATAGCCCTCTGGCGGTGGAAGCCACCGGCATCTTCCTGCAGTGTGACCAAACCTGCTTTGATGAAGAAACGGCAGCACTGGTGAAGCAAGGCATCAATCCCATTTGGTTTGATGATATTTGCCTGTCTGTAACCAGCGATGAATCCAAACAGATCAACTTCGATAAGCGCCCTAAGGTAATCCTGTCTGCCAGCGGTATGTGCGAGGCAGGCCGTATTCGCCATCACCTCAAACACAACCTTTGGGGAGAGGAAAACACCATTCTGTTTGTAGGCTATCAAGCAGAAGGCTCTCTGGGCAGGAA
>JAFUNI010000019.1 GCA_017482385.1 Oscillospiraceae bacterium
GGTGTCTTATCCCGGAGCAGGTGATCGACCTTCAATACTGCCTTGTAGGTCTCAGGCGAGAACTCTTTGATATACTGAAAGTAGTAATTCCGGTGAAAGGGGCAAAAGGGACAGGCGCTTGCCTTGGTGTCCATACCCCATTTCTCCAATATGTAAGCATAGCAGTCCGGGCGTTCCCAGTGCATATCTACAAGTGGGAAGGAATTAACAAAGAGCTTATTGGGATTGTTGTTGCAGCGCCGTTTTTCTTCGTAGCTGAAGCCCATGTGCATTGTATGTGCTTTCAGATCTTTGTCCTGAAGCTTCTGACCTTTTTTATAGCCAAGCAACTCCCAACGGACAAACCGGGATATTTCCTCCACTTTGTAATCTATGGTGCAGAACCGGGGCATTTTGGATTTATGACCGTCCTCGCTCAGGGTCCACCAGGGAATACTGATGGTGCGCCTCTCACCAAAGTTTTCAAGAAAATCCTGATACAGAAAGGTATCCAGGATCTTGAAATACATTCCAGCATCTTCACAGGCTTTCTTGGTAAACTCCAGCTGCTTATAAACCCAGGGGGCTTCCAATCCCAGATTGCAGTAGATCACGGCATCGTACACCGGGACAAGAGGCCAGGGTGGTTTATCCTTTGCTTTGGCATTTTCGCAGCTCATAAGCGCAAGTGCCGTGGACTGCATGCCGGCTCCGTAGGATAGTATCTGCATAAACTATCCTCCCTGTTAAGCCGGCCGAGGAGCATCCTTTGCTTTTATCGGAATATCACTCATATGCGTTTCAACCTTTCTTTCTGTATTTGGGTTGGGGATGCCAACATTGTCGGCATCCCATAGATTCATTTGATCGTCTTTTGGCGGTGGCAGGAGCGATTTCCGGTACTCCTGTTCCGCCTGTTTAATTTCTAAGGATGAAAGATGTTTGCGGGCACGGATTTGGTCAGAGGTACTTAGTCCTTCAAAACCGTTCGTGCGGATCAGCTTCTTGAACCGTTCCTCACGCCGCTTTTGTGATTCCTTGCGACGGGCACTCTTGGCAGCTTTATTCTGCTTGATAAGATCCGATTGATGATAAACCGTTATGCCGGCAGACACATCCTGCAAATCTTGCAGAAGATCTCTTGACTCCCGCTTTTCATAGCGCAGGTTAATAACCTCCACAGTTCCGCCAAAGTAGCAGAAGGAGTGGTTTTGCAGGTAAACGGTACTTTGAATCCATCTTCGACCGTACTTTACAACAGCCTCACAGATGGTCTCAGACGCCCGTAAATGCTTAATGCCTTTGGTTATGGTGCAGATCGTTTCATCCGGCATAAAACCCTGTCCGACTTGAATATGGCTTTTCTTCAAGTCGTAATAGACGTTGGCTTTCTTTTCAGAAACAGGTTTATCCAGAATGGAGCAGTAACCGCAGTTATACCTTGCACAGATATTAGGATCATAGTGGATATACCATCTCTTTTCGCTGCGGTTGAAATGGCACTGGTGCCTGCAGGCGCGACCTTTATGCTGCAGCAGGAACGCATCCCATAAGGCATCTTCTTCGCGCTCATTGGCATCCAGCACCTTTTCAATACTGTTTTCGTAATCCCACGGTATATCTGTCCGACACACACTGCAATGCTTGATTTCCCCAGCACAGGATTTGTAATTATAAACATATTGACCCCTGAGCAGGGGATGGCGCATAGGACAGTCCCGAAGTGAGAAGTAAGGACAGTTAATAACGGGATTATCGTTTTCCACCATCCAGTGAACACCCATATAGGCCATATTATCTATGACCTTAGTGCCCTTGACCAACATTCCACAAGGGGTAAGGAATACAAATTTACGAAATACGCTTTCTTTGTATTCCCAGCCGCCGTAAAAGTCATTCCAGGGACGGAAGCCTTCCGGTGTCTGATCCTTTGTCCAGCCTGCTGCAAGCAGTTCCTTGGTTATCTTTGTCAGTTCCATAGGCTAAATACCGGGGCAGGGGATCAGCCCAAAGTGATCCTGCAGTGTGTCTCTCAGTTCCTGGACGGTAACATCGTATTCTCTGGCAATACAGTTCTCGCAAACGATGTACTTATACCCCAAGGCACGACTGCACCGTTTATCCCAGGAATTGACTTCACCGCTGCAGCTGTTGCAATCTACATCTGCTAACCAATGAATTTTTAAGGGATTGGAATACTGGCCGTCCATATCACTCACCCCATATAATTTGCGGAACTACTTTTCTGCACTTACCGTTTTCAAAGATCCATTTCCAGGCTTCCTGACCTTCGCCGCTGAAAAGAATAAAACTCTTATCACGGACATATGGGGCAATCTCCTGGAATATGGGATAATCGTTTCCGATAGGGCAGTGGCTCATTTCGATCCCGGTGATATTTCCTTCGGGATCTAACTGAAGCTGATAGGGAAGCCGCTGTAGCTTTGCCAACACACGGCCGGTATTCTCAGTGGAAACATAGAAACTGCTCTTGCTGATGGAAGCATAATAACTCATTAGATCATTTCCTCTCTTTCTTGATTACAGTACCTGCTTCGTCCAGCCAATAATACCAGATATCCTTATTGCCGAAATCTCGTCTGCCCATAGCTTTATGTCTGGCGACCTTATCCTGGTCTGTCACGATATAGCCTTCGCCCTCAATAACAATCTTGTTATTGGGGCCTTGTTTTACATAGTAGAAGGCTGCATTGTTGTTATCTGAGCAGGGGAAAGGATGTATCACCAAACGGAACTCACCGCCAATGTTGATATCGAAATCCTTGTCTGACACATAGCAGGTTCTATGTGGCTGCAGCTTTGAAATCAAAAAGGTGCATTTCATAAGCAGCCTCCGTCATTCTGCTTCATCCCAGCGGGCTTCATTCCAGTCGATAAGGCAATAATCCTTTGTGAGGATCTGGGCATAGGTTACTGTTGCATCCGGTCCAAGATTGATTTGCCGCGCGATTTTCTGAAACAATTCTGCAGTAGATCTTGCAGCCACAACTAAGCCACGCTGCTGTACAAAGGGAACCTGCACAACGACACTGAAATAGGTCAGGGGGCCTTGCAGATAATTCTGTGTGATGGATTTACAGATTCCGCGGCCTTCATCCAGGCTACCCTCTACACACTGTTCCAACAAAGCAATACGTTCCATAATTTGCTCGTAAGGAGTGTTTCTGGGCAGAACTGCCTTGCGTACAACTTCTCGTTCAAAGGAGGGGTGATTCTCCAGCTGTTCGACGATTTCTTCAACCAGGTCATCAGACAGCTCGATTTCATCCTCGGAGGTTACGCATTGACGAATGAGTGCAGGAAGCTCCGGCAATTTCCGGGAAACCTCCAGTAACACCATATCATCAATTCCAAGCACGCGAAGAGCTCGATGGTCTTCCTCACTCCAGGATCTGCCGGTATCAAAGTGTTTGCCACAGGCAAGCCATTTCTTCAGATGCTCTCTTTCGTTGGGGTACAGCTCAGAGAGGGTGTGGTTGGCAATCACAATGTCTGTCCAACCGGCATCAGCTATGTCGATATAGTTTTCAAAGCCCTCGATTTTGCCATCCCATTGACGCAGTGCATTCGTAGCCGCAAGAATTGCATCTGACCAGATGCCTACATACTTTGCGGGATTCTTTTCCGGATCGGTGAAAATGTCTTCCAGAAATACACCGGCTTCTGTCTCATAGATCTTGAGCCAGTAAGGACCATGTTCTGCTTTGATGCTGATTTGAGACAATATATTCATTTTGATTCCTCCAATTGTGATTTACTCCGTGATGCCATAACCAGTGCTTCTTCGCCCACACCATCATCACGGGTTGATTTTTTCTTTTGTTTCATACACTTACGCAAAGCCTTTTCGTAGTCATACCCGATGCACTTTTGCAGCTTATCTGCGATCTGCCGTAACTTCTTTGCCTGTGACTCATAGCTGATTCTATGGAGGCCGGTAAGATCCCATTGATCACATACCAGTTCCATAAGGGAAGCGTAATTCATAATGGCACATACGATCTTGCAGATATCACCGTAGCAGGTATGTACTGCCACAAAGCCGCCTACAGTGAAAACATGAAGGTCAGCTTCTGTTTTCAGCAGTTCATCCAATGCTTCCTGAGTAGAAAATACTTCCTCGAAGGCTTCTTTTGGGTAATCCATACTCAGACCTCGTGACCGGCAGCCCTTGCCGATTCCTTTAACTGCTCAACGGTTGTACCCTCGGACAGCACATCTACAAAGTAATTGTAGACATCAAAGGCATCATAGGACGCCAAAGGTACAGGTTCAGGCCTTTTCTTACACTGCTGAATAGGGACCAAGTGGGGTAAAATCTTCTGGCACAGGTCCCGGTCAGTACAATGATTGATAAAGCCTCCGATGGTATCCAAAATCTGAACATCAAATTTATCAGACAGGATCATCTTATAGCAATCGTACTGATGGGCGCCGAGATAGTTAGCAATATTCTCCGGGGTCATCGTCATAAGAAACACTGCAGGGGGTTCATTGCTCTTTTTATAGAAGTAGGTGTAGCCGTAATTTCCGGTTTTCAATATGCTTTCGATAGTATGTACTTCACCAACCGTTAGCGGGGGTAGGAACATATCATCAGCATCTCCTTCCACCGGGGCAAGCTGGGTCAACAGTTTTCCGGGATAGGCGTTGTCCTTTTGCTCGCCCATCACACCCAACACTTCACGTGCAGCCTCTTCCATAAGGTCAAACTGGTTATCCGCGTCTGTTCTTATCATAATTCTGTTTTCCTTTCGTTATCTGAGTTCTTCATTTGGTTTCAGCCTGGGCAGCAGAAACATTTGCAGCAGTGCTCCAAGCTCTTTCAGTTCTTCCCATTGCCTTGGGGCATAGGTTTTGTAGTATCTTTTTCGCCCGGCAGCCCTGTGGAGAAATTCCTGTACTCGCCAAGCCGCTAAGAATTCTCTGTGGCTAAGATCGAATATTCGCAGGTCATAAAAGCCGGGGTAGGGCGTGTAATCCTTCTTTTTCCGTTTCATATCGGACACCTCTATTTTGACAGATCCCGTGAGATCGGCAGATTGTTCTCGTGCAGCACACTGGTGCCACGCCACTCATATTGGCAGTGATAGCCGATCAGCGAGCCTGTCAGCTTATGGGTAGCTTCATCAGCGTTCTTTGCCCAGACCTGCAGGTTAAATGTTGACTTGGATTTTTTATGCCGTAATCCAACCTGATATAAGTGTTCCTTTGCCATAGATTCCTCCTCATTATCCGAACCGGCATTCAAATACAGACCCAAAATAGTAGGGAGTATCCAACAACGCTGTACGGATAAATGCATCCATGGTAATGGGCTCATCGCTGTCCACCATAACATAGGTGTTCAGCACTCGTTCATAGCTGCTTTCTAGGTCATACATTAGGTTGTGGAGACTTCCGTTTTCCCGTATGAAATCTTCCTTTGGAAGCACTACAAGCTTTATCGCTGCACGCAGAAATTCCAAATACTGTTCTTTGAAATAAAGCTCCGGTGCCTCAGTTTTGAGAATGAAACGATTGGAATCACAGTTTCCGTATTTATTCGTCTTCATCCACTTTTTGAAGTCCTGCAGCGCATAGGCACGATCTTCCACAGACCGTACATCTGACAGAGGAAGATTTGCAAAGTACAATACCTCTATTGCAGTAGCCAGCCTGTCCGATGTAAAAGGTTCCGTAGATACTTGAAAAATATTGTTATACATAGTTTCCTCCTCGTATTAGGGATCAATAAAGACTTCATAGCGAAGGATCATTTCACCCCGTACAGAATAATCCAATACCTTATCCTTTTCCGGACAGTATTTCTTTCCACGAATCTTGTTCATACCGTCCATCCAGGGGCAGGTAGAGGAAGCAAAATAGTCTTTTCGCATACCGTAGGAATTTCCAAAGGGATTCTTCTGATAATAAGCAGTCTCTTTGCTGAGCCAGGTGTTCAACACAAACCTTTCTTCCTCTGTGGGAGGCCGATAGCCTGCCCGGTAAAAGGTCAGCGTTTTACCGTCATACTCAACGAGCTTTGCAGAATCTGTGTAGAGGGTAGATTCCTTGCCATTGAGTTCCAGCACCAAACCAACAGAATTGGCACGGAATACCTTTCTGACACCCCGCATTTCGCGAGGGATATCGTTCCCGGTCTTACCGAATCTCCAAAGAAGCATAACAGACATTCTGCCGCTGTCGGCATCACGTTTGAGCTGAGTTAATGTTGCCATACTGTTCCTCCTGTATAGTAATAAGACTGGGGCAGGGGAGCCTGCCGCCAGTCCATTGTGATACATTTTCCGCACTCTATGCGACGAGCTGTTCGCCCCATCGAATGTGGAATTTTCCTTCCTCATCCTGCTCCCTCTGCATCAGTGCGGAAAGCAGATCGAAATTGACATCGAATTCTTCATAGATGGAATCCAAGTCTGTGTCCTGACCCTTCATAAAGAGGTTAAGCTTTTCCTTGCACAAGACCATCTGCATCTGATTGGATTCGATGCTGCCTAGATAAGTCAAGAAGAAGATATACTTCAATTCTGTGGAGGTGTACCGAACAAAACGCATATAAAACTGACTCATACCTGAGTTGTTGTAATGCAGTTCCGGTATCAGGACCTTATTCACAAATTCAAAGTTGACACTGCTTGGCAGACTTTGCTGTGTGCAAAGCAGAATACCGTTTCCGCTTTCTTTCAATTTGTTCTTCAAGGCACGACGCTTTGCAAAGCTGGTGGTAGCTCCCGTAACAACAAATAAAGGTCTGTCCGGAAGGAGCTCCTTAAAAGCTTTCACATAGGAATCCAAAACCACTTTATGTCGTACACCGATTGCCACACATTCATCCGGCCAACTTGCAACCATTTCTACCGCTGTAAGGATCTTTACTGGAATGTCTCCGGAATACTCTTTCAGAGAATCCGGTGCCGCACTGATACGAAGCAGTAGTTGGATCTGCTGAATCAATTTCAGAGAGGAATCCTTACGACTGTTTCCCGTGGAGCGGAAATAATTACTCCTCATAGTATGGAACTCTTTCATAGCAGTTTCATAAACTGCCCGTTCTTCGTCCGGAAATTCTAAGGGAACCTGACGTAGTCTGCGAATATCCTTACCTGTTACTTCACGAAAGGTCCGGGTAATTACAGTCTTTGAAAGAATATCATCCAGCACAGAGGCGTTGTAGATGTCTTGGGTCCGTTTTCCAATACCGAATACTGTGATCCGTTCCGGCAGGTGAGAAGCTGAAAACAGCGAATATCCTCGCTTGTAGGCAGGGATCGGCATTCCGTAATAGGGATTATCCTTTGTCTCTAATTCATCCTGATCGTCCTCAGACCGTTTATAGATATAAGCGTTCCAGGATATCATGTTGATGGAGTTGTTGTACAGCAGCTCCAGCTGAGGCGCAAACTCTGAGATGTTATTTCTGGTGGATGTACCTGTAGTCAGCAGTTTAGCATAGCACCTTCGGAAGCAGGACAGCACCGACTTACACCGGGCACTGTCCGCATTGGAGATCTCGTCACTTTCGTCCAGAATAAATTGCACCTTCTGGTTGAGCAGGCGCATCTTCCGGGCAAGCTGCTTTTTGAATATACTGACCTTATTAAGGGTCATTATGACAAAATCGCCACGCCTGACTTTATCCAGATCACTAAGCCGTTCCACAAACACATAGGGTATGTTGTAGATCTTCAGCACTTCATCCCAGTTGTTCCGAATAGAGATCGCGGAGGATACCACCCAGGTGCTGTGAACGTGCTGATGCTGCATACGGTACATACCGGTTGTGATGGCCGCCAGTGTCTTGCCACTGCCTTGTTCCCACTGGAGCAGGGTATAGCGCTTTTGCAGGACCAGGTTTACATCGTGCTTCTGAACGCCATTTAGCCGTATGGTTTCCTCATTGAGAGAATCCCAAATGGTGAAATCATTAAGCCAGTTTCCAATCGCAGGATCTTCCTGCATTTGAGAAAAGGGCATATTCTGAATCACATACTCCCGGCGTTTTCTGCGAAGCATCTTTTGGTACCCCTTGAATCTGTCCGGTTCGTTGTCCAGAACGGCCTGATAAACAGGGATGGGTCTTTTCATTTCCTCCGTCAACAGCTTCCGCATAGCGGCGCTGTAAGCCTTGTAGACGAATCTGCCGTCTTGGTGTACCAAGGACAGCTTATCTACCTCCGGCTTGCGGTTCTGCTGTTGCAATGCCCGACGCAGGTATGTAAGGACCTTTCGTTCAGTCAGTTTCTTTCTATCCCATTCCTCCTGGGTCATGGAATCCGGCTTTTGCTGTGTGTAGAAGGTATGCACATATTCACAGCACCGTCCGTATTTCTCCCTTGTGGCAGGATGGACTTTGATCTGATACAGCTTCTTTTGAACTTCATACTGGAACTCCTTGGAGGAAGAGTGGGTCCTCGCAAGCTCTAAAAGCACGTGGGCGCTGTTCTTCTCCAGATTCGCCTTGGGGAGCATCAGGATCTTCTCAAAGGTCTGCTTTACGGCAGCCTTTAGATCGAAGTGCTTTTCCAATGCAAAGGTTTCTTCCGTTTGATACTTGTGGGGCTTCCAATCCGGTGCGCTACACTTTTTCTGCCAGAACTGCACTTTGGTCGCAAAGCTGGCTACACCCAAGTGAGAAAAGGCATTCTCCGGAAGCGTGACCTGCCCAAGAAACGAAAAATGGCTTTCCATCAGCTTGATCTTCTTATTATCCAGAAAAGCATCTGACAGGAAGGATTTCGGTACCAGGATTGCCATAATGCCCAGCGGTTTCAGCAGCTCGGCCGCTTTTACACAGTAGTAAAACTGTGATTCCATATCCTCATTACCTTCAATCGTCCACTTCAGGTTAAATGGGGGATTGCCGACCACATAATCGAACCGGACACCGGGTTGGTAATTCCGGATGTCTTTCCATTCAATATGGGCAGCAGGGTAGAGGTGCCGGGCAACCTTGAATGCCTTGATATCCAGCTCGCACCCGTAAATACATTCTTCTGAGGGAACAAAGTTGAAGAAGCTTCCAATACCGCAGGTCAAATCCGCTACGGTATCTCCTGCAGACAGCTTCAGACTGGAAACGATATACTCGCACAGCTTGGGAGGGGTGAAAAACTGCCCGTTTTCCGCTTCCTTTTTTGCCTCGCTGTAAGTGTGATAGTTATCAAAGTCTTTTCGCTCCAGACCGTGCAGACCGCCATCACCGGTGTAGGCATTGTACATATCCTCCTGGGTGATGCCGTTTACTTCCGCGTTGCCGCTGTCGATCAGGTAGAGTACCTTTTCGTTTATCTCACCGCGCTGTTCTTTTGGAATCTGTTCACCGTAAAACGCATATTTCATATCAGTTACCTCCGTCACGGTCTTGTGCGCAGATAGACTTCTATGAACTTAATGGCATGGGCTTCCTCAGTGAAGCGAATATCCATTCTACCGTTGCGGAAGATGCGCATTTTCTTGATCTTTGTGCAATCCTCAAACTCAAAGGAATCCTCGTAAAGCCTATAGGTGTTGATAATCCTGCCAAGCTCACCAGGGTATATGCCGATCTTTCCTGTTTCAAAATGGGCAAGGCCCTTGAGAAAGGTTTTACTGGAATCGGGCAGTGTGCGGTCATAATTGACAGCGCTGCTGAACTGTACAGTGTGGGTTTTCCGCTCGTAGCTGGGTTTGTTGAACCGCCATACGGCATTGTGGCACTGTTGTTTCAGGTAAAACTCTGCCTGTTCCCAAAGATCTCGGCCATCTGTCTGGTTGAAGATCTGCTCAATGATCTGCTGGTAATCAAGCGTAAGGTTCAACATCTGCTCGTTATACTGGATCATTTCTTCCTCGTAACCATTGCGCCATCTTTCGCCCGGTTGCTTCGGCAGCAGGGCAGTTTCAATATCACCTTCGTCCAGAACAATGTGATAGATCTCTTCAAAATGCCGCACGATGCTGTGAATGAAGCCAGTATGGGTTTTCCGGATCTGCTTTTCTATGTCTCGCACGGAGATCGTCAGATTGCTGTGATCCGAAAGGTACATTGTATGATTGTTTTCCCCTATGGAGGCTAACAGCTGCTTTTGAGACTCCAGCATGGTTTCCCAGTAGAATTGCAGCTCCTGCAGAGAGGAACGGGCGTCATCGTAAGCAGATTGATGGGCCTTACAGAATTTCTTATCTTCTGCAGAGATCCGTTCATCCGCTTTGATTTCTACCTTGGCGAATTTTTCAAGAAGGCTCATTGATACCTCCTATCTCTGTTTCGTTTTTCATATATTTCCTCCAATAAGAAAGCTGTGGCAAACACGGGGTCTGCCACAGCCGGGTACATATTGGACAGATTTGTACTGTCCTTAAAGCTTGTTCACCGTCCTTAAACATTATGCGGCAAGGGGCAGGGGAGCCTGCATTGCAGCAGTTGCAAAGGGGTAAGGCGAAAAGGACAGGTGATAATGGGCATCCTGTGTCTCAAAGTGAATGTAGTCACTTGTACACTGGTGCAGGGCAATTACGGGAAAGGTGCGGTACAGGGTACCGTTTTTGGTAAGTACCGCGCTCTTCCCAACGCAAATGGGTCGAACAGGTCTGCTATTCAGGTTCTCGGTTCGTTTGACCGCTTTCATTCGGATCGTCCCTCCTTATTCATAATCATAGCAAAGCTGTTTCAGTGCGCTGCAGGCAAGATCCAATACATGCCGGACGCACTTCATCGTGACATTATGGCTTTTGGCAATTTCCCGGATATCGTACCCGTCACTGCGCATACGGACCATTTGCATTTGTTCCTTGGTGATCATTCCGGCCAGCTCGTGAAGCAGGAGCTGTGTTTCAAGTTCTGCCATCACGTCATGCCCATAGGGTACGCTGTGTTCCAACGGCAGCCCACCGGCATACAAACCGGAATGGATGCTGATTACATCTGCTGTTCTCATTTTTCTACCCTGTGTTCTTAAATGGTTTGATAATGCTCCACGCATCTCTTTCCACGCCATCGTAGAAAATGAATACTGGCACATATCCGGGCGGGAGAAAAACTTCTTTACAGCCTTCAAATATCCGAAGATAACTACATCGTAGAATTCATCCTCGGGCAGATGGTTTTCATTCAGGAACTTCAAAACCAGTCCGTGATTCTCTGCGGCAAAGGTTCCTTGTTCCGGTGTCAAAGGTATGTCACTCATAATGATTCCTCCTGATTAATTTGAGAAGGACCACCCCCGGCAAGCCGAAGGTGGTCCTTGTTACATACGGTACTGACTATGTACCTTGATTCTTAGTCGGGCAGAGCATCCCGCTCACCGTCAATGGTGGGGGTGATGGTGAAGCTGTCACCGGTGGACAGAGGCAGTTCATTGCCACCACTGATTTCGCACACATCATCGTACTGTTCCTCTGCTGCCTTTTCGCGCTGCTCCATAATCAGTTTCAGCTGATCCTTGAAGTTTGCGGCATAGGCCTTTACCTGCTGCAGCTTCTCACCGGAGAAGTCAGCAACACGGCGGAAGGTAGCAACGCTGTAATCTTCCTTGCCGTTGTTCTCCTGCTTCAGACCGATGCGCACAATGCTGCCGTAGGGGGCACGACGGCGCAGAGCAAAAGCTTTGCTGTAGAAATCCTTGAAAGGCTTGATGCTTGTGGGCGGCAGATTGATCTGAATAGGCAGATACTCGCCGCTGCGGAGCAGGTAAATGACACGCATATTCTTACATGCCTTTCCTGCGCCCTTGGCTGCAGTACCGTAGGTATTCAGCTGACAGGTAGCGCAGGGACCACCGGGATCACCGATACCTACCTTGCCATCGTAGGAGCTGCACAAAGGCTTGTTGTCCTCATCATCATTGCTCTCAGGCCAGTAGGCGCAGTGGGCGTGGTGATGCAGGATAACACCTTCAAGCGTTGTCGCACTTTCAGGATTGTCCGGATCGTCAGTGGGGATCTCGAAGAACTTACCGCCGCCGCTGGGAATCTTGATACGGGTGAAGGACATAGACAGGCCATCCATATCCTCCGCAAGTTCCTCAGCAGTGAAATCACAACTTTCCACCATGGCAGGCAGTGCAAAGGCCATATCGGGGGTTGTGGGCTGGGTCATCATACCGTTGTTCTGTTCGTACATAATATTACCTCCAAAATTTGTTTCATTATTAAGCTGCTGCTTGATTGATGTGCTTCCAGATGCGCGGATGCATCGTCAGGATCTTGTAGCCGACACCTTCCAGTTCTGTGGAACGGTCATAGCTTTCAACATCCTGGGCGTACCGTGTCACGGCATTGGACAGGCCGTAAAGCGACAGATCTTTTCCTTCGATAAGATGCTGCAGAACGCCACCGCGCTCATCTTCCGTGATACCAAATTCTTTGCCGGTAAGCTGGATCAGATTTGGAATATCCTCTGTATTCAGCTTTGCTTCCCGTGCATTGCGCATAATGTCAATGACCTTATCAAACCGGGTCTGATCCACCGCTGCATATACGGTGTCGCGGATCTGCTTGACAAATGCGGTATCAATGGCATCAATGGTATCCTGCTCATACAGTTCAAAGTTACCGTCCAGACTGTTGGTTTTGCCGATGTGGTACTTTCGGGCCTTGGCATCGTTGACAACCATACCGTTGCTGCACACCAGGCGATACACCAAAGGCTGGATCAAAACAGATCCCTGTCCAACCTCACTGTTGCTGATAATAACACCGGACTGAACAATATCGCCGGGTACCACCTCTGCCTGCAAGCGGGGATTTACCACCTTGATGTACATACGGCTGTCTGTGATCTGGCAGCTTTCAAAGATGGCACCATCAATCTGCTGTAAAGCAGGCAGTACGATTTCTGCAATGTGCATATTGTCTATACGTCGGTAACGGTTGCTCAGAAATGCTCGGGCAGTACCGAACAGTGTACGGACGAGACGCTGGGCCGGATCCCTGTGCAGCCACTCATTCAAATTGTGAGCAAGCAGGGCAGGGTGTTCCGTGAGCATCTTGTTGTAGTATGCTGCCGGCACTTCGGTAAAGGTTCCCAGCTGCTGATGGGCAATGGAATTGACCTCCAAAGGCTCCAGAGGAGCCATGGAATTATCGTGCAACTGTAAGTAGACCTGATCACCGAAGGTTTCAAACTGCATCGAACCTGTGTTAACAAGGAAGTCCTGTTTCGCTTCATTTTGGCGGTGCAGCTCTATCGCAAGCTGCTGTAGAGTCAAACCCGCTTTCATTCGTACTTACGCTCCTTTCTTCTGTGTTGAAACATAGACTTACCAAGTAAGCTGGATACCGTTGGAAACGATCTGCGCAGCCATACCCTCGCTCTGTAGAACCTTAATGAGCTGGGGCCAGTACACCTTTGCCGGAAAACTGGAAAGATGCTCCCGGGGCGTTTCTTCTTCACCCTGGTCGATCAGCACATCGCCATCTTCACGGATGGTCAGTGTGGTGATGCCACGGGAATGAAGATCCGCAATGGTAGTTTCAAGAACCTTTCTTGCCTGCAGTTCATACCAGATCTGCGTATTTACGGGTTGCTGGTTAGGAGGCAGTTTTTCCTCTCCGTCGTCAGCTCCGTTCACCTTTTCCAAAGGAACGGATTTCACCATACTGCAGCTGATATTGCCACGCTTGTCGATCTTCACATCTGCGTGGTCGTATTCCTCCGCGCCGTAGACACGGATGCGGCCAATACCGCCATTAAGGATCAGCTGGGCGGGATTCTTTTCACACCATTCCCAGGTCGCGTCTTGATAAATGCTTCTGAGATAGCCGGTGATCCGAAGATTCACATGACACAGCAGAAGCTGAGTTCCACCTTCACCTTCCGCAGGGTGAAGGTTGTTTTGTTGGGAAGTGCCATGGCCCTCCCGGTACAGTGCGTTCATTCTGGCCTTTCGCATCTGTTTCTTCTTTGCCTGTTTGATAAACGGCATAAGAAGGAAGAGAATGACCCAGGCTCCCCAAATGGCAAAAACACCCAAGAGGAGCCAGATCTGTGCGTCACCTCGCACAAATGCTAAAACCGCAATTACGGCACCGATCAGGATAGAGACACTTGACCAAATAGATTTTTCGCTTTTCATTCGTAGTACAGTCCTTTCATAATAAATTGCGCGGAAAACAAAAAAAGAGGAACCGCACCGGTTTCAGATCATTCTGATAAACCAGTACGGTTCCTCTTTGACCGGAAGTGATTGATCACTCCGGGAGCTGCATTCGGTCTCCGTCCAACACCTCCGGCGTCGGTTCCGGTTCTACCGGTGCAGCAGTGTCCTTGTCAGCTTCCTGCCGTTCAGCTCGGCGGCGGGGGATATAACCAAAATCGCTGCAATAGATCTTCAGCATTTGTGTCTTTTCCCGTCCGTGCTTTGCGGTACTGTCCACCAGTTCCAGAGAACCGGTGACCCATATCAGGCTGCCTTTTCTGACACCAAGCCGTTCCAAGCGGGCTACAAGATTGCCCCATGCCCAGACCTGATGGGTCTGATAACGGCCTTTGCCTACTTGCTCTGTTATTTCAAAGCTTACATAGGCGGTTTCCTTCTGACTTTGCTTAAACTGAAGATCAGCTTTCACATAGCCAATGACTTGGATCTGCGCCATTACACTCCTTTCTGCCGCAGGTCGAATATCTATATAAAAAGGTCAGTGGCAGGCCCGACTGGGCGCAATAATGCCACTGACACATACGTACAAACTTAACAACGTGTGCAATGTGGAAAGGATACCACGAATGAACGAAACCGTTCATATCCCATACGGGATGCGCACAAAAATCAATTACACCTAAAGTATAACACTCTATCTTGTGGTTGTCAAGTATCAAAACACAATATATAGTTATCCGCTGCGGCCAATATACAAGATGTTGTATCTCTATCTCAGCAAGGATAGGGAATACCGTGCATAAAACAGTAATATTCGTTCTTGATATAGAACACAAAGGTGATTGCATCCGGCCTTCCGTAGTTCCAAATGAATTTATAAGAATCTCCGTTGCCGTCGACACCATAGGCACCCAAATACGAGCGGGAAAAGTTACCATTCCTGCACCAAAGGCGAATATCCTTATATTCGTCTTCGGTAATTACCTCCTGACTGACAATGCGAAGAATATCTTCATCATCTATCAAGCGGTGTGTAAGATAATGGATGTACAGATCATCCGGTAAACCGAGCGCTTGTTGATAGGTAAGGGGAGTAGGATTGGATGCCCACCATCTAGTCACTTCCTGAAAGGATCGCAGATTAGGAACCTTTCTTGTTTGACGCAAACACTTGATATATGCTGCGGATTCTTCCTTGGAAAGTGTAGACGGTATTGGGCTCTGCAAGACAATGTTATTCTGACAGGTGAATGCGATCTTCTCTCCACATTCATCCTGTAAGATAATTGTATCCCGTCGTAAAGGAATTTGAACGAAATGTGCAAGATCAAATTGCTTACTAAGATATTGCTGAATTTGGAACAACTCAACTGTGAATGGCTTATACAAAAGTAGATTCCTCCTTCTCACAAGGATTTCTAGGTTTCTTACTATCTTCTTCGTTTTCATTTTGCTGCGCTGCCTTCAGTAGTTCGGAATATCATGGAGAGTCCTTCGCGATTACTGTTATTTCAGGCTTTACATACGGTTTTTTCTGTGGATACATAAAGTTACCTCCTGTTTTTTTTGATTACATAAAAGAAATAAGGTATGTATCCACTATTTCTGCAAGCATTCAGATATTTCTCTTTCGATATACTCAGGATCGATCTGCTCCAAGCCGATCAGCGTATCCGACCGCATTGCCGCGTCTAATCGTTCATTACCAGTATTCTCCGGCAAGGCTCCCTGGAAATACAATCGATAGTATAATCCGTCTTTGATACCGGCCTTTCTATCGAGCAGTAGTGTTGTTTCCACACCATTGCTGTCCGTTAGGATCACCTTTCGGATTCGGAGAGGGGAGTAGCTCTTAGGAATATGGCAATAACCGGAGAGCACATGATAGTGCTCCCCGGCAGCGCAGTTCCAAAACGAAATTGTTTTATAGGCGCACATAAGTAGAATAATAGCTCCAAGCATCATCATAGTGCGGTCATTTGAAACTAAGAATACGACGGTGGCAACAGTTCCACATCCAAGACCGGTCAATGCTGTCAGCAAGATCTTTCTGCGAAACACGCCGGGAAAGTGTTTCCATTTTTCCATTCTGTTCACGCCCTATCGAAAATAAGCTGCTGACTAACATAGAGGTTTGCAATTGCCTCCAGCGCATCCTGGCAGCAACGATAACCTTTTACTGTCTGACAGATGTTATCGCTGGTTGTTTCGCTGTCTGTATATACAGCATCCATTAGGCCATATTCGTTTCGGATATTCTTGATTCCTTTTTCCATACAGCAAATAACTTCTGCAGTGGAGATCATAGCCTGCTTTGCAAGCTTGAGAATCTGCTTTTCACTTTCGGTGTGAGAGAAGGTACTGAAAAGCCTTTTGGCACCACCAAGAGATGCCCTTCCTTGCAGGGCAAGTTTAATTACCACATACAATCTCAGTACAATTCTTCCTCTGGCCGGGATCAAGTACATTGAGGATAGCAAATCGTACAGAGCGTCGTACTTTGTTTCGCCGCTGCCACATACCAAAAGGCCTCGCACGAGCAAACGATTCGTGCAGTCCTGCCAGCTCCGGTCATTGTGATAACCTGCTTCAGCTGCGCTGGCAGCATAGAATTTACCGATTTCCTCCCACCAGCAGATTCGCCAATTGGAGTTGATCCAGATCATAAATTCCTGGGGATCGACCAGGTATTCTCTGTTGCCCAGAATAATGACAGGATAGGTTTGACCTTCACTGTCCCGTTTATGTACAAATCTGCCTGCGGCAGTATATAATTTCATCTCTGACATAGTTTTACCTCATTTTGCTTAAAGGATGGTTTGTCTGAATTCCGGATTTCGGCGCAATGCGGACTTAGCCTTAGATATCCATGCACCAATATGGGAGGGAGGAACCTGCATGGCATTTGCAATCTCCGAAATACTCATACCTTGAACTTTCCATGACAATGCCTCAATGCCACGCTTTGTAGTCCCATTGTATTGCTGTGCATAGAAAGATAGCAGGTCTAATAGCTCAATCAGTTCTACCCGCTGGGCAAACGTGTCTGCTTGATAATGATTCTCCGGTAAAGGATAAGGATTATCTTGTTCATCCGTCATTAAGGTAGAAAATCTGCTTTCATATTGATACACTTTACGGCAGTGGGAAATGAGACCGTTGTAGATGACCTTCCTTGCGTATGGCTCGAAAGGTCCGGAGTCGGGGTCATAAGAAACCGCTGCCCGGCACAGTAATAAATAGCCTTCCTGCAACAGCTCTTCATTCCCAAGTCCATAAACCGACTCATTTTTTTGGATTCTGGTTCGAACTACCTGAGACACCAGATGCAGGTGATCTAAAACCGTCTGCTGGTGAGCAGGGGAGAGTGTCATATTCTTCATCAGGACGCACCTCGCATCCTGTTTCTTTTTGATATTGCTGCCTCTTTTCGGCAAAGCGTAATTACACGGTCACACTGTTCTTCTGAAAACATACCGATATGGGTTCTCTGCTGATCCAGTCCCATTTTGCCCTCCAGCCAGATATAGGAAGCCCACTTGTCGGTGTGGCTTGCTTTTCGGTATGCCTGCAATGCTTTGTGCGCCAGAATTCGCTTGTGACGGAGAGCTCCGTTTGCCATCGTTCCCATCGGACGCAGATCTTCCAGATGCGCCATTACATAGGAATCACAAGTTGGCCAATTGGAACACACATACAAAAAGCGGTTCGGCTCCCGGTTTTTTGCTCCGAAAACCTTATTTGCGGACCGAAGTATCGCTTGGGATCCACAGTAGGGGCACTGGACCTGATAATTCTTCAATTATTTCACCTCCTGTTTCAGCATTGACGGTTATTGTTCTCAAAATTTACAAGAGCCTGCTGCAGCATTACTGTGAACCAGTAATGGACAGTCTTGTAAGGATGATAAATGCCACTGCAGGTAAAGTGCATAGCTGTTCTCAACCGCCTGCCGGGAAAGATGTCCACAGCACTCGTCAGGATCAATAGAATCCTTAGTAATATTCCGATACCGTTCCACGGAGAGAATGTAGGGTGTGCCATCTGAATTGGCAGTCATGAGAAACCCTTCACAGCAGGGATTGTGTCCGTATGGACAGGTTCTGCAATCGCAGGAAATGAAGATTGCGTTTCTCCAATTTCCCTTTGTTGCCTTTAGAAACGGGTATATCGCGCAGTTGTTTTGTGTCAATGCTTCTACCTCCATTAAAGTACAAATCAAAAACCAAAAATTTTAAGACCGGCCGCCGAAACGGTTGGTCTTACTATAAAAAGTTTCTGATTTTGATAATAATTTGCTTTTTGGGCATTAAATCTCATATGAAAAAGTTATTCAAAAAAATTTTTCTTTTTTAAATATCCAGGAACGCTACATGTTCAATAACAGTAGTGATCAAGTTGCTGTTCCGGCTCACACTTTCACGCAGACTGTGGCATAAATTAACTCGTCCGCTCGCAGTAAATAACATATCTTTGCTTACCGCCTGATGCGTATGGGTGGCAAGTGATAAGCGTAACCATATCCTTGCCTTCTTGAATCAAAACCTTTTCTACATCATTGGGAGCAATGATGTCGGTATCTACTACGATGTAAGTCAGTTCCTCCCACAGATTGGTAATGATAACTTTATCTCCGATATTCAAATCCGGAACGTAACGGAAATAGGATGCTCCGCTATATCCCCGATGTCCGGCTATAACAGCGTTGGTATTGATACCGCCGATGGGGATGCTGGTTTGCGAGAGTTGTGCTGCTCCGGCTGCAAGGTGGCTGTTGGTAGCACCAAGATAGATCGGCATCGTCAGATCCAGCGCAGGAATTGTTATCACTCCAAAGATTTCATCATTCAAGCCAAAATCTCCGAGTGTAAAAGAAGGTTGGGTATAAGACCAGGGATCGGATAAGCCTGCTTGCTTGTTGGTCCATAACGATTCATTGTAGGCATTCATTTCCTCCCATAGTTCCGGGTGCTCTCTTGGCGGCTGTGTAGGCTCTGTTGGAGCAGTGGGATCTTCTGTCTCAGTTGGTTCCGTCTGCTTTGCCTCCGTTTCACGCAGATTTAAGAACTCCTCGGCTTCGTGTTGTAATTGGCATTCCACAACAATGTTTTGAATAATGGGAAAGGCGCAGATGGCAAAGCCAACGAGAAATACAGCCACCATAATGAAAATCAAAATGCCTTTAATTACGCGCACGGTGCCACCTCCTGTAAATCCAGAATCCCAGAGCAGCAAGACCCAAGACACCGGCAACACCGAGACTGATATACAAACCTTTTAGATATTCCTGCTCCCAAGTGGATGCCGGCTTTTCTTCCGGTGGAGTCTCCTTTACGATTTCCTCAGCTTCTTCATAGGGGATGCGGGATCCTCTCACAAGCAGCCTATGGGTGTTGACACCAAAAGGAGTGCAGGTGATCAAAGTGCAATAGTCCATGCCGGATTCGATTCCCAGGTAAGTTGTATCGTGAGGCAGTACTGTTTTGATTTGATCGACCTGATATGCGAGTTTTTCACCTAACACCTCCAGATAAAACACATCTCCTTTTGACAGCTGGTCTAAATCTGAAAACATACGCTGAGATGCCATTCCGGAATGTCCTGTCAAGACCGTATGTGTGCTGCAGCCACCGACAGGCAGGGAAGTGCCTAACAAATGTCCGATTCCATACTCCAATGTTTTATCTTCTGTTCCATGAAAAATGGGAAGATTGACACTGATTGAGGGAATCTCTACATAGCCCATAATACCGTTTCCAGCAATATTAAGCTGATTCTTATAGTCCTCGGATGCCCACAAGAGTGCATCCTTAGAAAAGCTTTCTGTGAGCTGTATATTATTGGCTATGGCTTCGTTGTACGCAACAGCCAAAGCCTTTGCGGTTTCTTTTTCTGTATTATCGGCCTGCGCCACCTGTTCACGGAAATTCGTATGGATTTCCGACTGGTGCTGCTCGTTATACATAGTGCTGATGATTGGGTAGAGCATAATAACTATTGCCATAAGAAATGTAATAACAGCAATACAGATCAGTAACAGTTTCTTTTTCATATCTGCAACTCCTTTGGGAAACCCCGGGGCGTGCACCCCGGGGCATATGTTTTACTGCTGTACGGATTCCTTCTTATTCTTCTTGGATGCAAGAAGAATGACGACCAGGGCACCGGCCATCATGGTGACGCCAATCACGCCGTACATCCATACGCCGTTATCACCAGTCTGAGGCAGGTCGAAGCCCTTGGTGTTAACAATGGTCAGAGGTGCCAGGGCATTGGCAGAATCGCCGTCGTCCACCATGTTGACATCGTTATAGTCAACAATCGCGTAGGCTGTCAGGAAGTAATGCTCCAGATAATCCTGGGGGATGCCAGTCAGGTGCAGATCGTAGCCGCCATCAGCATCAATAAGAGACATGGGCTGTGCATTACCATAGCAGTAGTGGGGGTCGTTCTGGAGAACACCCAAAACATCCTTGGTGTAAATATCGCAGATGCGGTCGTAGTTCTCTTCTACATAGATATCAACATAGACTTTGTCTTTCAGAAGGGTATAGCCATTGGCAGTTTCCACTTCGAACAGACTCCAGTAGTCGTCTTCCATGCCTTTGATCACTACCTTACCGAACTGCCCATCGACAGTAACAGGGTAGAAGATGGTTGCATCGGCTTCCTCAGTGACGTGGCCGGTAACATAATAGATGCCGGTTTCTTCATCACGCTTTGCAGTCAGCCAGTAACCGTCGTTGTCGTTGAAGATCTTGAACTTGACGTGCTTGAACATATCCATTTCAGTTGCGGACTCGGAATCCAGATCGCTGAACAGCTTTGTCAGATCCAGGCCGAAGCTAAATACGTGGCAATCATCAATGAGGGTATCGTAGTATTCGGAGGAAGTGCGCTTCCAGGTCAGTACGACCTCATTACAGTTGCCGTTTTCTCCGTAGATAAAGCTTGCATCAGAATTGATCGTTGCGGAGTATGTAATGCGCATGGTGTAGTTGGAGTAGCTGGCAAAGAGCTTACCGTTGACATTCTCAGCGTTGCCATTGATCTCTTCCAGACCAATATCAGTAACATCAATCGTCATATGACGGTCATCGGAGGAATAGGTCACGGTAAAGCGGCCATCGTCCTGCAGCCAGGTAGCTACTTTATCGGTGCAGTCCTCATCTGTAAAGATCTCGATCTTAACATCCTTCAGGGACTTGTTATAGGAGATGCCTTCGCTGATGGTGTCATAAAAATTCCAAGTACAGATACTTGTGGCATTAGAAGTAATGGTGGGAATGCCGCTGATGATCTGGTACTCAAGGACATCACCTGCGGATGCGGTGGCGTTATGTGCAAAGCCGTCATAAATATTGTCGGAACCTTCGTTCTTGCCGGTGTCCTTTTGTGCCTCCCTAATTTCCTTACGGAGCGAAGGTATGCCAGTATTATTTTTCGGGTAGACGACTACATCATAGTTCCAGAAGTGTCCACCTTCGGGAGATGCGGAGTTGGAATCACCAGAAACGGTACTCATCGGAAGGCTGATAAAGAACGGAGCTGTCGAACTTGTCACCATTTCCGGGCACGCGGATTCGACACAGAGCCAAAGGCCCAGATCGAGATCCCGCCGAATGGTCTTTCCGTTTTCGTTCGTCTTATCCATGACAATGGCTTCATTGCTTGCAGCAACATAAGCTTCCAGTGCGTCCTTAACAGTGGTTGCGTTATCTTCCAAAGCGTCTGATAAAGCCTTGTTCAGCACATCAGACTGATAGTACCAGTAGTTATCAGAGCTGTCGCCTGCAGCCAAAGGTACAGCAGAATCACGCTCTGCCATCATATCGGCATTCTCATACCGGCCTTCGCCATTAGGCAGACCGATTGCGGCCAGCAGGTCGGCGGCCTTTTCTTTATGGAACCCATAAAGTACCATTGTCAGGTTATAATCGGGGTGCTGATCGTTAGCACTTTCAGAGAAGGTAACAATGTCAGCCACACGCAGGATGGTAAACTCGACACCCTTCAGCGCATAGCCATTGGAGTTCTGGCCGTTGCCCAGGGGATGATCAGGATTACCATTGGCATCACCCTCACGGACGGTTTCGCCCAATACTTCCTCTACATAGCTCTCACGCCAGCCGGTGGAGATGAAGGAATCTTCGTCCCAAACACCGTCTTTGTAGGCGTTGGTCCAGTCAAACTTCCAAATTGTCAGGGATGCCTTGGCATCTTCGTCGATCATGCAGTCCTCCGCCTCAGCGGCAAATGCTGCGGGAACACAGGTAAGCACCAAAACCAGTGCCAAACACAGGGAAAACAACTTTTTCAGTTTTTTCATTAGATTCTTTCCTTTCAAAAGAAATAGTTTTGTTATTGAATTTCAAATGGAAACAAAAAACCAGGGACTTTACCCCTGGCATGACACTTTGCTATATTCAGTTAATGGACTCGCTTCCGCAAGCAAACCAACGCACCGGCACAAAGAGCAAGACAGATCACAATGCAGACAGGCATAAGCATGATAGACTTGGAGCCGGTTTCCGGTAAAGAATAGCTGTGGTTGTTCACCACCCGCAGTGTAACAGTCAGATCTTCAACCGGCAAATCACCCTCATAGGCAGGTCCGTTGAGCAGCATATAGCCCTCCGGGGCCTCCAGTTCCAAAATTCGGTAATACAGGGTGGGGTAGAGGTTGTCCCAAGAGATCAGACCGTTATCCGGAGATACCAGGGTACCATCTACTACATCCACATTGGAGCATCCGCCCTTAACCACAACAGAGGAATCGGAATAGAATACAGGACTCCAGGTGATACCGTCTTCGCTCCACTGGAGTACAAATTTCGCACCAGCAAGCGGTTCGCCGTGAACATCTACCTTTTGTACAGAAATCTTACCGGGCCGCAGGGCATTGGTAAAGGTTACTTCTGCAGTCTCACCAGCTTTAACGGTAATGATCTGCGAAATTCCGGATATACATTGCCAAAGACTGTTCTCTTCCAATACCTCAGATATTTGGTACTGACCCGGTTCGAGGTCATATAGGATAGTTCCATCTGCGCCGGTTGTAACGGTGGTAATGAACTCCGTTTGTGTATCATTTACGCGACTGATAGTAAAGGTCCAGCCTTCCACAGTGCCAGCCTCCGGGTTAGCCAACGACTTAATGATCTTTGCTTTTCCAATCCACTGGTTATGGAAGGACACTTCTACAGTTTCTCCAGCTTTTACCGTAATGTTCTTAGGCTCTGTATCACAGTACCAATAGGGATCATTCTTATCGGATTCGATAATTTTGTAGTTGCCAGGCTGAAGATCTGCAACAATCGTTCCAGTACTGTCTGTTACATAGGTACCGATTTTATTATTGCTGGCATCATAGATAGTAAACTCCCAGCCTTCAACCTTGCCTCCGTTGGTTGCGGTTTTAACAATTCTTGCTTTACCGATCCATTGGTTGGTGAAAGTTACCTTTGCTGTTTCGCCAGCTTTGACTGTTACAGTCTTAGAGGGCTGCGGATCATTGTGCCAGTAGGGGTACACACCATCCGTTTCGATTACGGTGAATTGTCCGGGTTCAAGGTCCAAGGTGATGATGCCAGTGGCATCTGTGACATAATTGCCAATCACATTTCCAGCGGCATCCTTTACAGTGAAGTGCCAGCCAGAGACGCTTCCGCCATTAGTCGCAGTCTTGACGATCTGTGCCTTACCTTTCCACTGATTGGTGAAGGTTACTGTTGCGGTCTCGTTTGCTTTTACTGTAACGGTTTTGGTGGGTTGGGGATCATTATGCCAGTATTCGTACACGCCGTCCGTCTCCGTCACGCTGAATGTGCCTGGTTTGAGATTTAGGGTAATTACGCCAGAGCTGTCCGTGACATAATTGCCAATCACATTTCCCGCAGAATCCTTTACAGAAAAATGCCAGCCGGCCACAGAACCACCATTTGTCGCAGTCTTGACAATTTTCGCAACACCCAAAGTCAGCTTATTGTAAAACGAAATTGATGCTGCTTGGCCAGCGACAATTGTTACTGCTTGTGGATTTTTACTGTCGCAGGCGTATAACTTAGCAATATCAGGATTTGTGTGACCAATTTCCTTTACCCATACCTGTCCGGCAGTGAGATTAGGGATAGATAGGTTTCCATTCACATCTGAGGTATGCGGACCAGAAATTAACTGTGTACAGTTTTGATCAGCATAGATATTAAATTGCCAACCAGCCACATTTTTTCCGTCCTCTGTTGTTTTCTTCAAGCTTAACGATCCGTTCGAGGCTTTTAACTTGAAGTAGGCAGGAACGGGGTCACTGGCAGGAATCGAAACCTTGATACATACCTGTTTACTCTTGTCGTACTGGTTATACCATACTTCGTACAAGGAAGATGCAGCGTCGGGGAGAGTAGCAGTCGCACTTTGGACTCCAGTAGGAATTGCACCGTTAGCAGTAATTGTTAGGTTATTACCATTCTTACTATAAGAAACTCCACCGGTTCCAGTGAAAGTAAATCGCCCTAAGACACCATTTGTATCCGTTACAGTAGTACTGGTTCCGGCTAGCTGTATCTCAGGAGCAGTGGCCGCAAAATCTCCTGCGAAGCTTGGGATCGTGTTATGCAACTGTAAATCACTGATAATGGAGTTGTACGCATACAGGAAGTGATCCACTGTCCCATCTTCGCTCATACAAACACCTTTAGACTTATCAAGCCAATAGGTACTGTTAAGCTTGTAAGGAGGAGTCGGCTCACGCAAACCCTGAACAAGCTCCCAAATGATAGCCTGTGTTGCAAAACGATAGCCAATATTAGGGTTATGCAAATTCCATTTGCTGGTTTCGTTAATGCCCCAGTTTGTGTCCCATAGCTTGGTGGGGGCACCATACAGCAACACGAGGGCAATTGCAGTTCGCTGATCTGCGCTAAAGCCATACCAAATGGACTCACCGTGGGTATTGCCACTGCCATCAATGGGTAGATCGCCTACACCTGCATGACCACTGCCTATACTAAAGGATTTTTTATTTTCCAAGCAGTATATCATATTCATGTAATCCCAGGGAGACGCCCCATCTTCATCGGCATAGTGGAAACCCTGACGAGTACCATCGGTACACGGAAAATCCATCCAGTCGCAGTTACGAAGTGTTGCTGTCTTCTTGACCGACCGTGTGGTGGCTTTGAAAGTGCTAATAGGTTCTAGCGTAACATTACCTGCCTGAAGCTGATTGCTGGTAAAACCCGCTTCTACAAGAATTGGGTCTATCGTTCCATCGTATTCATCAGGGGGCGGTTCAGTACTTTCCTCCACGCCTGTTGGTTCGGTCTGTTCCAATTGATCGCTTGCATTCACTGTTGGCTCTGTGGTGCCGATTTCATCATCAATCTCTGCTGCATAGGCAGCAGGCATTATAGAGAGAAGCATCATAAAAGCTAAAAAGAACACAAGCAGTCGTTTGAATTTCATATCAAAGACCTCCTAAAACACGAGGAGCCTCGTTACATAAACGAGGCTCCTCACTATTCGAATGTTGTACCACAAAATTATCCGTAGAAGACATAAATGTAGTACCAGTTTCCGAGTTCATCCGTATGGCTATATTCAACCACACAATTCACTCGAACCAACCCATAAATACTCTCTACCAAAGTTGGAGAAAAGCCCTCAGCAAAACGGCTGTTGAGCTGATTCTTTGTAGCGGATACCAAATCCTTCGCTGCAGAAGTGCCTGCATCATTTGATTTGATAGGTCTGTAGTCGGGACTGTAATATCCAGAATTGCCTTTGTTTAGACTTCCATCAATTACGAAACCTAATGACACTGCATAGGAATTAGCTTGGGCAGCAATTACTGAAGCATCAACATTCTCAGGTGGATTATCTGTATCGTCCGGTTTCGTCTCAGCAGGTGGTACAGGATCCGTTTCCTGTGGTATTGTAGGATCTGTATTTGTCGGCTGAGTAACAGACGGTACTGTTTCTTCCTGCAATGTTTCCGTGGGAGTAGTAGGTTGAGAGGTATTTATGGTCGGCTCAGTCTCCTTCGGTTCTGTCTGCTTGGGGGGAGAATCTTCCTTGTCACTTGTAACAGTTCCAGAAGGCTGTGTTGCTTCTGTTGGTTCAGAAGTATCACTGGACGGTATTTTGTCCTGTCCGAAAGGTTCTCTGGTTTCATCGTATCCACCTGTTTCTGCAGGAGCAGTGGTAGCCGTAGTTTTGCTCGTAGTTGGTGGTGTAGTTGTAGGATTGCCGATGGTTTCAGAACCGTTTCCTGCTGTACAAGCGGACAGGAAGATACAAAGCCCAAGGATTAGGGCAAGAGACTTTTTCATGTGATCTATCTCCTTTCTGTGAAATGGTCTCATATTATCCATACGAATGAGAAGACCGTTTTTCAACAGAAGTGCAAAATTTCTCTCAAAGAGTGGGTTTCTGCATCACAGATTCTGACGGATCACACGGGTAATAATGCCTACTGCAACGCCACGATCTTCATCCAACCGGGTAACAACGAAGCTAACATCATCTTTTTTACCCGGTGTACGGAAGTCATAGCAGGAATGAGCAATGGCATTGACGCCGTTGGAAAGCCGGATGAAGACAACACCCTTGTGGATATCGGTTACCTTGCCAGCGTATTTACTTTGGACCTTGCATTTACGCAAATTCTCCAGCGTATTGTCCTGGGTAACGCTGCGGACGTCGGCTACCACCTTTATCGTTTCTACCGAGTCACGCTTGACACTTTGGATACGAACAAGGACATTATCACCGATAGAATAATACTCCCGGGCATCTCCGATCCAGTACCAGGCAAGATCCTTTGCAACGATGGAGCATTCCACGCCAAAGATCTCAACGCGGATTCCTTTTTCTGCAACAGCAATCACTCGCGCCTGTACCAGCCGGCCTTCATGGATTCGATGGATACCGTTAACATCCAGATCCATGTAGAAGGTCTGCCGTTTTTTCAGCATTGCTTCTTTACGGCTTGCGACAACGGCACGGGTTTTAGAGTCGATACCCCGCACAATAAAATCGATCTCTGCGCCAAGCATCTTACTCAGCAGCTTGTGCTTCCGGGTCATAAACTCTTCATATGCCTTACCGGATACACCCGAATTGGGCTCGATCATCATTTCCTTCAAAGGAATTACAACACGGAAACCCTTATAATCCACAATGATGATTGTTTTGTTATTCTCCATCTGTTCAACGCCGCCAAGCTGGCCAGTGAGGATCTTTCGGGTGCGGTAGGCATTATGGATCTCGTGCCAAATGAAATCGTCACGGTCACTCTTTGTTTCTACCTCACCACGAACCTCAAGGGTCAGAATGGAAGCATTGGGTGTTCTTGATGCAGTGGAACGGGAAACAGGTGGTGGAGGAGGCAATAGTGCTTCATCCATATCATCCATCAATGAATCCAACGCTTCATCATCCAGCATTACAGGAGATTCTGCTGCTTCCTCCGCATCTTCCGTAATCGTCTCCTCAGAAGTGTCCGTTTCGTCCGGAGCCGGTTCCGCTTCAACCTTCTTCTTACGGCTTGCGCGTTTAGGCTTCGTGGTCGTAGGTGCCGGAGTTTCGGGTACATCCTCTGTGGATACAGGATCATTGGGCGGTGTATCCTCATCATCGAGGAATACGGAAATATCATCTTCGGGGGGCACTGCTGCAGCGGGAATCGGTTCATCGAGTACTCCATTTTCTTCGGGGGTGGGGATATTGTCTTCGGTAAAATCGTTTGCTTTGGACATATAGGTTATCAATCCTCCTTATTAGTGTTATGCCATCAATGAATTTTTATCGACGGCTATGATCTCTCCGTCATTATCCGGAATATCCGGAGTAGGGGGCGGAGGCGGCGGTGGAGCAGAAACCGCATCTTTCGGTTTTTCCTTCGGGGTTTTTGGAGCTGTGGGCTTCTTTTTCGGCGGTTTCTTCTTCGCAGGTGGTTTAGGTGGTGGTTCGCTAAGCATATCCTTGCCTGTTTCCATTTCCTTTTGCCGCCACTGTGGGACATAGCTGGATGCCTTACAGGATTTAAGCTTTCCAGCCTCCGGGTGTCTGGAGTAATCAAACTTTTGCACCTTCAGCGGTTTATGCCCGCGAATAATAACAAGGGCCTGATCGTTTGGTAGCCGCATCACTTCATCCTGAGTCAGCACCGGACGCTTACCCACACCGCTGGTCTCACGAAATTCCGGTGTGTAGTTGGATATACGCCAGGAACCAAGCTGCTTGGACTTGCTGGACACCGCTACGCTGGCAAGACCTGTTCTCTCTGAAACAAGAGAGGCCGTTAATGGATCTGAGCAACCAAGAAACAATGTGGAATCACAGTTGCCCAGAATCTCCTGCCACAGGTTATAGGGATATCTGTTTTGCAGGCCGGCAAGGTTTTGGAATACACAGGACATAGAAATGTTTCTTGACCGGATCACACTTAAACGGCGGGCAAGGTCAGGGATCGTACCGCAGGCCGTCAGCTCTTCACCGAGGATATGTACCGGCACTGGAAGTCTGCCGCCCTCGCAGTTCTTATCCGCATAGCGAACAAGCTTGATAAATACGAAGGAGACAAATAGGGAAGCCAGAAAATCAAAGGTACTGTCCTGATCGCTTGTGATCAGAAAATATGCACAAGGTTGCTTTCCCGGCAGCTCCAATTCAATTTCATCGGCTGCGGTAATCTTCTTGATAAGATCTGCCTGGAAAACTTGAAGCCGGCTGCCCAAGCCGATGATAACACCGCTACGCACCGTATCAGAAGCCTGCTTGAACAGGGTGAACGGTGCTTTTGCCGGATGGTTATTCGGCAGAACCTCAAACAAGCTGTTCAGCTCGTTCTCGGACTGGAGTGTGAGTAGTCGGTATACCTGGCCCATATTCCTATGTTCCGGTGGATAGCATCTGTCAGTATAGAGAACCAACGCTTTCAGCAAGTTCATTTCCGCGCTGTCCCAGAAGTGATCGCCCTTGGCTCCGCTGGTGTTCTTGATAATGACATCAACGAATAGCTGCGCCATCAGCTCCTGACCGTCAACCTCCGCAAGGCAATTCCAGGAATCGGAGTTTTCCGGCTGGACAAGGTTGAACATCTTTACGATATAACCTTTCTTGCGAAGATACTCACTGGTCTTCTCATAAAGCTCGCTCTTGGGATCGCAGATGATGAGAGATTCGCCGCCTTCCAATGTGTCCGGATTCATGCCGGCAGCACCTTGCAAAATACGGTTGACACAAAAAGCTCGGGTTTTCTTGGAACCACTTGCGCCGTATACTGCAATATTGCTGTTGAGCATCGTTTTCTCTGGGATGCATACAGCTTTTCCGTCCAGCAAACCGAGGACAATACCTTTATGCTTTCGCAGATCCGGAACCAGTTCCAATACCTCTGCCATTTCCTTGCGGTCCATCCAGCCGGATGTTCCGTAAGTTCCTTTGGAGGAATAAGTAAAGTTCCGATCTCGGTCATACTCACCTGTATCGCTGTATCCCATTCGCATGACCATCACCAAAAGAACGACGAGCAGCAAAATACAGGCACCAATACCGATCAGACCTTCCGGAATCCGGAAGGCTGCGCGGATACAGGTTAAGAAATCGGGCGATGCCGAAAGGGGAGAAGTCCCGTCCCCGGGAGAAGCTCCGCTTCGCTGCCACTGGTTGTAGTTGTAAATGAACTGTGAAATATATCCACCTGCGTAAAGGGTTGCCAAGATAGCCAGCGGCGCTGCTATCAGGATCTTAATGACTTTGCTTTTTTTGATTAAAAAAACTCCCTTCGAACTTATCAAAACGAATTGCTTGAATTTGGACCCTGCTTCCGCAAAAGCTTCGCAGAGCTTCGCTTTGAAAGTCAAAGCAAATCAGCGTGCCGCTTTTTTGGTGAAGTTCCAGACCGTTACAGAACCGGTTTATTCTCGGCATATCCAACAGATACCCAAATAGGACGGGATTCCCATCCCGGTCAATTGCATCGTTTACGATTGACAATCCGGGTTGCCCCGGTTTTAATCCTTGGGTAAGAACACTGTCCAATGCAGCGCGCTTCGCTTTGCTGCATAAGAGCTTCAGAAGAACCTCTCCATAATGGTCATTGGTCAGATAATAAAAATGCTCGTAGCTTCCGTCCCGAAGGAAGAAGCAACGGGCGTTGCTGTCAGACGAAGTCAGGATATCGGAAAAAAGGGCAAGCCCTTTTCCAATCATCAGTCCCGAAACCTGTTCTGCCTTGTACTGTGTACTCAGCCTTTCGTAACACACCGTACTGGTCAACAGGGCTTTCGCCCTCTGTTCCGCCCGGTAGTCCATTTTGGCTAATCCGTATCCGCCGTTGTAGGTAAGATACACACCGTCCACGGTCAGAAGTGCTCCCGCAATTCTGGAACCGCTTATTTTGATGGTCTCCATTCCCATTTGCTTGATCTCACGGGAAGTGTAAAAGGCAGACCCGGATAATGTGCTGACCGCACATCCATCCGGAGAAAAGACATCCGGTTTTAGGTCTCTGTACACAGGTATATCTGCCTCCATCATAAGCACATACATTTCTGCCAACCTATGCAATCTTAACCGACGCACAAGCTCACTTTTGAGTAGGTTAGTTTCTGCATTTCCCGAAAGATAGAGGTCAAATCTATCTGGGTTTTGAACCAGAAGAAAGTCCTTTGCTTTCTTGGACAGGCGATAGCCTTTTACTTTATCTTTGAAATACAGACGCAGTAGGTTGTCTGATTTTAGCAGGCGTATGACATTATCCAGATAGTTGGTACTGGTATGTAGTCTTGGCAGTATTTCTGTTGGTAGTTCACCGCAAATAGCAGTCAGCTCCATCAACCGGTAGGCTAATGTGTCCCGACTGGGGAAGGTGCTTTTTGCAGCCCCATAACATCACCTCCAAAGCTGCAATTTCTACCGGGGGTACTAAAGACCACGGTAAAATTTTCGATTGTGCGGCACGAAAAATACCTTGTGCCACTAAGGTTTTTTAGCTCTGCGCCTATGTTGGAAAAAACCGCACCTGAGCCGGGTAAAATCCAACATTGTTTTTTAGGCTTTTTGACGCTCTGAGAGCCATTCCGGGAACCGCTTTTTAGGCATAACAAAGACCTTGGTTTCGTCGGTTTCTCCCGGCTCGGCAGTATGGTGAACATCACAGAGCAAACTGTTGTCGTCCACCATTGCGTGCAGTGCAATCACATCCAGAATCTGCTTCTGCTGCAGGTTGTCATAGTCAAAATACTTCCGTGATGCACAGCCAGATTGAAACACATGAACAAAGCAAACAGAGCATTCCCGAAACCTGGGGATCGGGAGTGCTCTGTTGAATTGCTCCAATGCAGCATTCAAAGGATCAAGGAAAAACTGGTTGCTGTACCTGCCCCTTTTCTTGGGCAGCAAGCAGGGGAGAGCTACTTCTAAAATTCCGTCCCCAAAGGCGATTCTTACACCTTGGGAACTTGCCGCTTTTCCTAAGTATGCAGCCTTGGGAATGGTACCAGAATCGTAAAGGATCTGCCTTAAAATACATGCTGCTTTTTCAGCCTGCAGCGCTGTTTCTGTGCTGATCGCTTCAAACTTTTCTGGGAACCGTTTGCCATCCAAGGTCTCCATGCTGCCGATCTGTGCATCCATAATATGCAGCAGTTCACGGACTCGGTGTAATCGTATTTGCATTGCGTTTAGATCCATTTTTATCAGCCTTTCCGTAGTTGGTAATACCGGACGGTGCCGGATTTATCGACTGTACAGTAGCCGGCAATGGAGGGAAAATCCAGAGCAGAGATCTGTTCCGGTGTATCGACAAGTACAATACGACGGCTGCATCCCTCCTTCATTCGCTGTACTGCCTGGGAGACCAAAGCTTCCTGACCCTGCATTGTACAGATGATTTCGTATTCCTCGCCCTCCGCAAAGAAGACGATCTTTACTGGAAAATCACTGGCAGAGTGGTACTCTACACGGTCAAGAAAGTCAAGAAGCACCCATACAGCCTTTATCAAAGAATGATCCTTGGTTTTGAAATGTGTACCACTGGTGAAGTAGCTGCTGTCTGCTTCCCGCCGTATGCGACCCTGCTTGGTTAGCTGGGTCAACAGCGTCTTAATGTGATCTTCCTTACCGGGATGGAAACGAAATAATTGTTGTTCCAAAATGCCGGGATACATAGATATTTCCTGTAGCAATTGGGCAGCTTCGTTTCCAAAGATCTCTGCTCTGGTGTAGATAGGGCATCACCTCCCTTCAAAGAAATTTAGACAGGTCAGCTTGCACAGCTTTCCTGCCTAAGACGGTCTACGATGGATTTGAGTTCTCTGCGGTCAGTTGTGATCAATTCTCGCTCCAGAGGGCTTGCTTTGAACTCGACCATGACATTGTTATTGTTGGTGCTGATCAGACCGTTGCCCCGTTCAAAATGGGTAATTTCCAGCACCTCAGCATCCGACAGATGTAAGGTGGATTGGACACGAAGTGCTTCATCGTCTTCCAAATTCAGAATGATTTTTGTCTTGGAATTGTTGATAATACCTTTTCCAAAACGGCCATCATCCAGATTAAAGAAGTCGTTCAAGTCCTGGCTGGCAAACACAGCGGAACCGCCGAAACCACGAATGGTCTTTGCGATTTCAAGCAGAAAATCGCCTGCCAGTCGGGTGCCTGTGGCACCTGCGCCGGAAAGAAGCTGCCAGCACTCGTCGATAAATATGGCCTTTTCCTCAGTTCTGTCCTGTTTCGCACGGTCCCAAACGAAGTCCAGAGCCACGAACATACCAATGGTCAGCAGGTCACCGGTCAGGGATGAAATGTCCAGAACGGTGTACTTGTTATCCAGAGAAACATTGGTCTGCTGGTTAAAGGAACGGGCAGAACCGTTTACCAGGCGATTGAGAATGTTGGCCATTCGCTGCGTGCTTTTTGCCTTCGTAAGCAGCTCATACAGATCACCTAACACCGGCATCTGTCGGTACTGACCGGGATTATACGGATCTTCCAGAGATTCGTTATCGTGGGTAATACCCTTGGCGTTATAGGTGCGGATCATAGCTTCATCCAAAAGTTGTCGTTCCTCGTGGGTCATATCAGGGATCAACAGAGAGAAAAAGATGTGCAGCTGCTGAATCTTCTGAGCCAGTTTAGACAGTTGAATTCTGCCGCCATCCAGTAAATCATTTGCTGTTTGATCCACCTGCCGGATCTCCATAACATTGATACAATGTGGGCTGGCAGGGGAGATCTGAATGAACTCACCGCCAACATTTGAACAAGCACGGTGGAACTCATGGCCCTTCAAAGGAGCAATGATAAATATGGGGATACCTTTCCGACGCATACGCAGCGCCATAAGCTGCATTGTGAAGGTCTTGCCTGCGCCACTGGTACCAAGAATCGCCATATTCGCGTTCTTGTACACCGCACTATTAAAGATATCCACGATGATAAGGGAGCTGTTGTACTTGTTGACACCAAGCAAAATGCCGTTATTATCACACATCTCATAACTGGTAAATGGGTAGCAGCTTGCGGCGCCGCTGGTAAGTAAATTCCGCTTGCTGCGCTCATACAGACGCTTCTCCATATTCACTAAGGGCAGGGAAGAGAGGAATGCCTGCTCCTGCCGGAAGTGGCAGTTTACAATGTGCATATCCTGGGAAAGGAGCAATTTTCTCATTTCGCTGACTTTCCATTCCAACTCCTCTTCATTAGGAGCAGTAATGGTAATCAGCAGGTTAAGATAATAGAAATCCTCGTTATTGGATAGGCCATCTTTGAGGTAATAGCCGCCACGGATCGCATTATCGATCTCGTCAAAGTCCGTATTGGTATCATTAGCGTCTTTCAGCTTGGAACGGTTGATACGGAGCTGTTGACCGACAGATTGAATGATTCGTTCCTTCGGCTGACGGGTGAGAAACATATCCATGTCCACACCGTCACCGGCATTGACGATCAGGCTTAACCAACCTGCGGGAACCTTCGTTTTGTACCCATCAGATGGTACAAGCAGATAGGCATAATACAGACCGTCAATACAGATGTACCTTCCGTGCATAAAGTCAATATTCCGGGGAGAAAAGAACTCACCTACAGGGATATCCTCAATGGACATTCCTTTAACAAAGCGCTGTGCGGCGATTTCCTTCACACGGATGGGAAGGGGCTTTACAGCGCTTTCATTTCTGCAAAGGAGGTTGTATAGTACATCCACAACGAACTCGTTTTCATTATCCGGGACGACGACTTTATTGCCACATTGACGCAAGTAATTGGATGCTGTATGAACCGCCGTTTGTATGGCTGTGATGGCATCGCTTTCCTCGCTGCGCCGGGTATTGCTCCACGGCTCATACTCGAAGATTAGGAAAAAGCGGCGTGTGACAGCCTCTCTGGAGCTAATCTGCTGAACGAATTGCAGGTAGTCCTCCTGCATCAGCCGGCAGTGCTCATTGGTTTCTGTTTCCATTTCTTTGCGTACTGTTTGCATATGCAGATTGATATCTGCACGGCGAGTAAGCACTTTGAACTGTACCCGAACGGGACAAATCTTCAGGTAGGAAACGAAAGAGTAGATGATATTACGCTGCTCCCGTCCGCTTCTAAGCAGAAAGTTGATGGGGATTACCTCCAGAATCTTCACATAACGGTGATCCTTTGTATATACGATTCCATTCTCCACCTTGGAGATAGGAATGTACTCAGACACCAGATTGATTGTGGAGTGCTGTTCCTCTGAGGCAGGAGCTTCACCATCCGCTTCCTGCTTTCGCTTTTTTGTCCTTTTCCCGGCAGCCATTGCTTTACGCTTACGCTTTTCCGGTGCCACATCTGTCACTACTCTGCGGTTTTTGAGATACTTAACAAAGACGATTAAGAATGAGGAAAGGCTTTCACCGCCAATTCCCATCAGCGCAAAGAGTGCAGCGGGCAAAGCAGTCAGGCAAAGAATGATAACCTTTGCGGTTACACCAAATGGAAGCAGAAATATAACCGGCACCCCGATGACCACTGCCAGGATACCGGCCTCAATTACATTTCTGACCTTAAACAATCCACCGAGGAAGGTACTGGAACCTATGAAATTCGGTGGGATTGTGTAAAGGTCGTGGTCGTTCTGATTGTTCATTGACACCTCGCTTTACTTAGGATAACACCTGATTACTCCGAATAGGTGATATATGGAATTTTCAGCCAGTGTGTCCACCGACCGTCAGATAGATTTGTTTTCACGACACCGTACCGGGTTCCCATTGCTTCAATTACCATACCATCACCGATATATATACCGATGTGGCCGGCGTGCCAAACTGCAAGGCCAGGGATCTCCGGAATGGTACCAATTGTGCCTTTTTCGGTTGCGTTGTAGTACATGGAATCCGCACCAATATCGGGCATACCGTTTGTGCCGTAACCAACCTCCAGTGTTTCTACATTCAGCCAGCTATAGCCCTTGATAAGGCCAACACAGTCAGCTGTGCGGCCGCCGAGCCAGTTAGCCTCAATAAAGTCAGAGTAACCGCCGACTTCATCAGGATACTGCTCCAGCTTGTAGGCATATAGGTCAGAATCAAAGACACTTCCGTAAGTACCCCATACATAACCCCAGTGACGACTTTCCGCTTCGATGGCCCATTGCACCAAGTCCAAATTGTTCTTGGTGGAGGGGTCTTTATAGCCGGAAATATCAATGGTCGTATCTCTGGCAAAGGCGGAATTTACTGTACCCGCAAATCGCTCATCCTGCATAAACAGATTTAGGTTGCTTGCGTAGTTTTTGGCAAGCTCCCGCTGTTCGTCTGTCAGCGCAAAGACTTGATCTGCAAAATGAGCTTCTCCGGTAAAGGAGATCCTGTATATCCGCCATACCTCTTCCACATTGGTGACTTCTCCTGTTTCAGGATCGGTCTGGGTCAGAGGTACTGCTTCACCGGTTTCTGGATCTGTGGTCATAACGACCTTGGATTCCTCAGTAACGGTGTATGTGTACAGCAAATCCATATGCGAGCGAATCATTTGTGATAGATCATCTATGGATACGCTGGCGTAATCGTCCCCCTTTGAAGCACAGTACATAGACACCAACTGATTGGCGTCAAAAAGCATACTCGTAGCATAAGGGTTAATCACCTCAATCTGATCCGCATCTGAAGAATCGAAATCCGATTGTATCTGTGATACCGTATTTGCCAGCGCTTCCGCTAAGATCGCGTCCACAGCATCGGCTATCTGGGTTGTAGAATCCAGCAGGGCAGTGCCACTGTTGATGATAGGATTATTTGGATCAGCAGGGGAGTAGGCATCGCCAAGACCGCCGAAGATAAGACTTGGCAGCATCATTATGTAGATGATAGGCAGCATAAGCACAACGGTGGCCGCAATCAGAATCTTAGTAATGATCTTGCGGTTTTCCCACACCGCACTGGCAATGGCACCGTATACACCGCCTGCAGCCGCACCTTTTGCAATCTTGGCAATCGCCTTGCCGGTTTTAACTGCACCTCTGACAGCTTGGGCGGTAGAGGCACTTTTCTCAAGGACCTCAGAAGCACCGCTTTTCTGTTCGTCGGCCATTTACAGCTTGTCCTTTCTGCGGGGTACAGGTGGAAGTTTCTTGGTGATGGATTCCAGGTATGCAACAGACCCGTCCGGTGCCTTATAGGGTGTTTTCTCCACTGCATCAGCAGCATACTGTTTATACCACTCATTTCCGTCAGCAGAGTAAACTTTGCTGTATTCACCCTCTGGAGCAGTGTACTGTGCTGTAGAGTACATTCCAAAGGCGATACCTTCCGGATGCTCTTCGGATGTTTCTACACCGGTGATTCGTCCACCGCCGATCTCCACATTGGAGAAGCTGGGAACACCATCGGTGCCGGGTTCCATGCCCGCATATCCCATATAGGATTGCAGGGCTTCCTCAGCTTTTGCGCCGGTAATAGAACCCATAGAGCTGATGTTTCCGGTTGCGACTGTGCCGATTACATTGTTTGCAAAGTTTCCACCTTTAGCAACGGACGAAGCATATACTCGGCCGCCAATGCCACCTGATGTTCCTGATCCCGGACCGGAGGAAGGCGCAGTAGTGGATTGAATCGCCCCTCTTGTAACACTGCGGCTAACCACGCCAGCAAGTCCGCCAGACATAAATCCACCGGACGAACCGCCACCGGAGCCACCACCTCCTCCAGAACCTCCGCCACCGCCACCTCTGCCGCCGCCAGCAAAACCTCTGACAACACCGGCACCTCTGGCAGCGATCAATGCTTCAGCCATAAGAGAACCGCCTGTATGACCAACATTGATACCCAATGCGGACATAAAGGAGTCGATCTTCTGAGAGACCTTCAGAAAGGCAAGGGCGCATAGGAACCATACCAACACATTTCCGGCAACACCCTCTTTACCAATCACAGCGACCTGGGCTTCCACTTCTGCTTCTGTTACAGCCAGAGCAGGTTGACAGATAGCGCATAAAATCGCGATAACGGATAGACCGGTGTAAAACAGTCTTTTCATTCTTTTCATTACAACAGTCCTCCTTTAGATAGATAACGGGTTGGAAATAAATGCACCGACCATCGAAGTAAACAGGCGCAGGCACCAGGCGTTCATTACGAGCAGAAATACCTGACCGCCGAACATACGGCACCATGATTTGAAAATGTTGGAGGTGCTTTGTGACGCTCCCATAGCAAAGGCAACGGGAGAGGTATAGACCAAAACACCTAACAGTACATATCTCTCTGCCGCTTCAAACAGCAGTTTGATATAGTTCCAGGCAAGGATCAGTACAAGAATCAGTGAGATAAGGGATACTGTACCGCTGGCACATACACCCACGATGGTAAGAATCACGGAATTGAAATTCGCAAAGTTCAGCGGAGGCAGCTCCGAATTCATTATCCAGCGGTAGGGTGTACCGCCAATTTTGAGAACGATACTTACAATATCGTCAGAGAAGTAGGCCAGCAGAATGAATAGTACCGAACGCAGGCTCAGCTTCACAGGATCTTCCGCTTCAATTCCGGCAACAGCTCCATAATTTTTAAAGAGCTGCCAAACCCAGTTCAGCAGGATCAATCCGATTGCCAGTCCTACGAAGATATTGTACATTGTTTCCGCCGCAGGAAAATATCGCAGAAATACGGTCATATCACAGCCCAGAGCACCCAATACCGAGGTTGTAATCAGATCAAGACCGTTCATTACCTGCTGTGCGATCCACTCTACTATGCCATCTAAAATACCGATAGGATCACTCCTTCCGTAGCGGCTTTAGCTTAATTAGCCGGTCCACTTGCCGTCGGCAAAGAAAGGAGTAACGTAAGCCATAATGAAGCCTAAACCGTTCAGAACGGCCCATGTAATGACAATCCGCTTCAGCCATGCACGGCTTTCGTCCACGGTACGGCCATTTCTGGAGAAGTTCATCAT
>JAFUNI010000020.1 GCA_017482385.1 Oscillospiraceae bacterium
GTGTGGGTGTGGGAGTGATGACCATTGGAATGATGATGGTGCGTATGCCGGCGCATATCCACGATCTTGGCAGGCACAGTCAGTCTGGGAGAATTCTCATTTTTGAACCATTGTCCAATGTTCTTCGCGATAACAGCAAAGAACAGAATAAAAAAAAGTACAACAAAGATTTCCATATTTTCCTCAAAAGATTAGAAAGGGCAATCTGTCTGCCAAAGCAGGCAGACTGCCCGTATTTGTTATGCCTTCCAAACAGCCTTAATAATTGCACCGATTTTCGGTCTTGTACCATAAAGCAGAACACCGGTGCGGTAGATCTTAGCGGCCAGGAAGCCTATACCGACTGTGGTGCCAGCCAGGACTCCAATGGAGATGGCGATTTCATGCCAAGGCACCGTGCTCATAGCCACACGGGTAAACATGGCCATCGGTGAAGTGAACGGAATGTAGGAGCAAACCTTCATCAGCAGATTATCGACATTGCCGCTGGTCATGGAGAAGATGACAACCATAAAGCCAAACAGGAACAAAAACGTTACCGGCTGGACTGCAGTGTTGATATCCTCCAGCTTGGAAACCGTAGAGGCAATCGCACCGTACAGGAATGCATAAATCAGGAAGCCCAGCAGGAAGAACACCAGCATATAACCGAACAATTCGGGCGGAATATTAAAGAAGGAATCCACGATCTCATTGCCGCCCCAGTATTCTTTATTGATGTTATAGAACAGCAGTGCAGAGCCAAAGATAGCGATCAACTGCACAAGACCGGCAATGCAGGAGGCCAGGACCTTACCAAACATCATGCTGGTGGGTTTCGCACTGGTGATCAGCACCTCCATGGCGCGGGAACTCTTTTCCGTTGCCACATTCATTGCCACCATCTGGCCGTACAACAGGATCACCATGTACAGAGCAAAGATCATGATGTATGTGTAGAAAAAGTTCTGCATCTGATCCTTGCCCAGCATTTCCACCTGACTGGTGACCTGAATATTCATCACTTCCCCTGCCTGCTCCGGGGTCATACCGCTGCCGATCATCGCATTCATCTGGTAAATCCGCTGCAGCACCTCATTTGCGATGGCTTCATTGGCGTCGTACATAGAGAGATTATTCACATAGTAGGTGTAAGAAGTGGGGCCGGTCATCACAAAGGCACCCTCTGCATTACCAGAAGTGATCTGATCCTTGATGTAGGAGGTATCCTTATCGGTTACCTGTACATCGTAATCCACAAACGCTGCCGCAAAGGTTTGGTGCACCATTTCTGCCTGAGCAGGATCTTCCGCCTTCACCAGCAGAACAGGAAGATCAGCGGTGCTATCACCGGGGTCGCCAGATTCAAACAGACTTGTGATACGGGGGAAGAACATGACCACAGCGATAATGGCCACCAGCAACAGGGTCACACCCACAAATGCTTTATTCTTCAAATAGTTCTTTAACTCAAAATTGAGGATCTTTCCAAATTGTTTCATAGCTTAGCCCTCCGCAGCGGCGTTACCCGCATATTCAACGAAGATATCGTTCAGAGAAGGCTCGTAGACCTTCACTTCATCAATGTCATAATGCTCAACCAAGCGTGTCATGACATACTTCTTCTCTTCCGGAGAAGTCAGCTGGATCAGCAAATCGCCGGTTTCCATCGTCTTGCAGGAAGCACCAAAGTCCGCCAGGATCTGATCGGGGCTTTCTGTCCGTACAACCAAGCGGTCTCTGGGATAGTTACGCTTAATGTCGTGAAGATCGCCATGCAGGACAACCTTGCCAGCATTGATAATCGCGATGCTGTCGCAGAATTCCTCGATATAGCTCATCTGGTGGCTGGAGAAAAGCACGATCTTTCCCTTGCCGATCTGTTCCTTTACCACGTCCTTCAAAAGCATAGCATTGACTGGGTCCAGACCGGAAAAAGGCTCGTCCAGGATCACAATATCCGGGTCATGCGCCAGAGCGGTCACCAGCTGGATCTTCTGTTGATTGCCCTTGGAAAGGGTGTCCAGCCGCTTGTTGCGGTATTCCATCATACCCAGGCGCTCCAGCCAGTAATCTACCGCTTTTACCGCCGCCTTGTGATTCATGCCCTTCAGTTCCGCAAAATACGTAAGCTGATCAATAATGGTTTTCTTCGGATACAGACCGCGCTCTTCCGGCAGATAGCCGATACCAACCTTGTTATAGTTGATCGGCTTGCCGTCAATCAACACCTCGCCACTGTTTGCAGGAAACACATCCATCAAGATACGGATAGATGTGGTCTTGCCGGCACCATTTCTGCCCAGCAGACCGAAGGCCTTTCCACCCTCGGCCTTAAAAGATACTCCAGTGAGGACCTTTTTCTCTCCAAAGGATTTCTCTATGTTTCTAAGTTCTAAAATCATTTCAATTCTGCTCCTTGAATTTCACATTAATGGCACCGATACCGCCGTTGATTACCACTTTGTTTGCACCGGTACCGCTACTGCCGTAGTCGGACACGTTCTTTCCGTCAACGCTGATGTTACCAAATCCCTTTTCCAGATCCAGCTTGTAATCCTCTTTGCTGCCAATCAGTGTAATGTTAGACTCTCCAATGCCCAGATCCATCTGGCAATCGCCTGTCAGAGCCGAGGTAAGATTCAGCTGCCCTACGCCCATTTCCAGATCCAGATCCTTGAGTGTACCACCGGCGATGGTAATGCGGCCGGCGCCGCCCTCGATATCGGCGGAAGTGGTGGCAACCAGGGAATTTATGGAGACATCACCAGCACCTAATACAAAATTCAGTGTGCCGGAAGAAAGAGTCTCTATGGTCAGCCTGCCTGCACCGGTGGTAAGGTCAGTATTGTCAAATACCACCCCAGTCGGCACATAGATTGTAAGCACAGCATCGGAATAAGTGCCACTGAATTTCTTGGTTTCCTCGATGATCAGGGTATTATCCTTTTCCTCGACCTTGAGATATTTCAGATTGCTCTCAACAGAAAAATCATCCGCTTCTTTGATATAGAGGTCCGCAGCGTTAATTTGGATTTTGAGATTATGTATCTCGGATGTTACAGTGTAGGTTTTCATATCCTCAGTTGCGGTATCCCAAGCAAAGAGGCCACCAAACAATCCCACTGCGCTAAGAATACCGCCGATGATCGTAACGGTCAGAAATATGGCAAATGCGATCGCCAGGTACTTAATCACTTTTTGTAATGTGGTCATTTGATCTCAACGCCTCCAAACATACAGGTGCCGCTGACATAGATGGTAGGTGCGTTCTGATGGACAGCAGTCTTATTGGATACACCACCAAAGATGTTATTAGAATTCACCTTCACATTGATGCCTGCGGGAACAAAGATGTCGATACCGCCAAAGATGGCAGATACCTGAATGGCACAGTCTTTTTCAATAATGGCATTTCGCAGATCACAGTCCACGCCGCCGAAAACCGCTGTAAGCTCAGCTCCTTCAAACACTTCGCCGTCATAATTAACTTCACAGCCGGAGAATACAGCACAGTCAGCCTTGGGGTTCTTTCCTTCAGAGCGCAGCTTCTTCATAATTTCGTTGGCCTTATTTCCGAACAAGCCGGTAAGCACCATCTTCAAACCGACAATCACAATGATGGCTGGAACCAGCAGCTTCCAAAACATTGAAAAGCTGAGGATATCCTGACAGCACAAAAGAAGGAATACACCGATCGCAACGCCAATGATATTGCCGGTCTTTTCCCGCTCCGTGAACAGGCCAATTGTGCAGGGGACAATAATAAACAGTGTCCACCATCCGTCGAAGAAGATATCAATATCCGTAATATTCAATGCATTCAGTGCGAAAACGGCACCTATTGCAATCAAGATAATACCCAATATAACGCTACCAATTTTTTTCATTTTCTCTTGCCCTCAATTCTTCACAGACCAGGAAACTGGATCTGTGAGGTTTTCAACATAATGCACAGTTTTCTCCACAGGATATTATGGTAACCAATTTAGAATCCTGCAGAGCAATGTCACAATCAGGATACCCGATTGCATCATGTATTAAAAAATCCGATATCCAGACTCACATAGGTGATACACATATATCAGCTTGTCTTCATTCGATTGAAATGTCGCAATTTCATACCCTTCCAGAGGATGAAATGTCACGATTTTCTCTTCTTTATTCACCCAGGCAGCAAGCTCGACCTGGTCCTCTTTCCCCTCTTCCATGGTTGATTCCTTCCTGTTTCTCTTCGTTCTCTTCGTTTCCATGCTACATTTAGAAGCACATTTCTCCCGTGTCCTTTTTGATCAAATAGGCAAGATACTTATTCTTACGTACCACATCAGGATTGTAGAATTCATACTTTCCACAGGTCTCACAATAAGCCGGGAGGACCTCAAAAGGATCTTTAAAAATACTGTCTCGCAACGGACTGTTATCCAGTGCCTGCACCGGGGTAAAGACAAGCTTTCCACCGCACTGGGTACATTGGGGTCGATGGTTCTCTGCTTCGTTGATCAGATCGATCCGCTCCTTAAGCTTCTCCGGAAGCTCAGCCAGACCGCGGATCAAAGCCCGACGGCACCTCTCGGCATCATCCAGCTCCCGCAGCTCCTTCTCGCAAGATTTGCAGGCGGGCTGCCAGGTACTACCACACTGAACAGTTGTGCTGCGAAATGTTCCCGGTTTTTCCCCGCAGAATACGCATACATTCTCTTTTTCCATATGCCATTCTCCTTTATGTGCGCTCAAATCCAAGGTACCGGGTACCCTGGAAGGTCAAATTTCCATGATCTCCTTCGATCAGCATACCATACTCACTTCCGGCAACGTGCAGCTCCATACGGTCACCACTATCCACCTGGAATGTAACATAGTAACTGGTTGAAGTACTTGTATGGTGCATCCCCGTGCCGCCGTGATTGTGGTGATGATGGTGGGACACATTGGTCCGCTTCGCCACGATGGTTGCCGGCACAGTCAGTCTGGGAGAATGATTGTTCTTATTCCACTGGCTGATTCCCTTCACGGCAACCACGATAAACATACCGATCACAATCACAAAGACCAGTGTAAACATGATCTGGAAGATCGTAAAACCGGTTCCAAAACCGGAAAAGCCAAACTCGTTAAAACCAAATCCCATACTTATTTTCTCTCCTCAAAGGCAAGGTGAGGCCTTACATTGCTGCAAGGCCTCACTGCGAAAATTTATTCGGTCACAGCATCATCGTTTTGAATTACTGGCGTTTCTGTAGCACTCTGTACCTGAGGTACGACCACTACAGGAGGCTGGTTATCAGCTGCCAGCTTGCCACCGAGCGCGCCCATCAGCAGGCTCTTCAGGTCAATGCCCATACCGGCAGAGATGCCTTCGGTGATCTGGGCGGTAGAGTTGACAATGTCGCTTACCAGCTTGGCAGAGTTGCCTTCGCCGTACATGGTAATCTTGTCGACCTTGCTCAGAGGCTCGGCGACGTTGCGTGCGATCTCAGGCAGAGCAGCCATGATCATTTCTACCACTGCGGCTTCGCCGTACTTCTTCATAGCTTCTGCCTTCTTGTCAATACCTTCGGCTTCTGCCAGAGCTTTCGCACGGATAGCTTCTGCTTCAGCCTTGCCGACAGCAGCGATACCCTCAGCTTCCTGCTCACGAGCGAAGCGCTGGGCTTCTGCCATCTTCATTTCAGCAGCGGCCTGCTGTTCTTGTTCGAAGCGCTTAGCCTCGGCATCCTTCTGGCGCTTGAACAGTTCAGCCTGGGCCTCCTGCTCCTGACGGTAACGCTCAGCATCGGCCTTTGCACGGATCTCTGCGTCCAGGGTCTGCTTCTTGACCTCGACTTCACGAGCCTTCAGTTCGGCTTCACGCTCAGCCTTGGCGATGTTGGCGTTTGCAGAGGTAACTTCGATGGTCTTTCTCTGCTCCTGCTCCTGAATAGAGTATGCAGCGTCGGCTTCTGCCTTCTTTACGTCAGATTGCTGCTTCAGCTCCGCCTGGCGGATGGCCAAGGAGGTCTGCTTCTCGGCAATCTCCATGTCAGCCTGGACCTTAGCGTCGTTGGCCTCCTTGGCAGCCTGTGCCTGGGAGATGGCGATGTCACGGTCCGCCTGAGCCTTTGCAATAGCGGCGCCCTTCTTGATCTGGGAAATATTATCAATACCCAGATCCTCAATGACATTGTTCTGGTCGGAGAAGGACTGAACATTGAAGGAGATCATCTCCAGACCCATCTTCATCAGGTCGGGAACCGCATTCTCCTGAACGCGCTCACCAAAGGCCTTACGGTCGATGACCATTTCTTCCAGTTTCATCTGGCCGACGATTTCACGCATATTGCCTTCCAGGGTATCCTGCACGCGGCGGATGATCATTTCCTCGCCTTCGTTCAAGAAGAACTTGGAGGCCAGCTTCATCATCTCTTCACTCTGACCGATTCGGATCTTCACGGTTGCGTCAACCTTGACGTTGATGTACTCTGCATTGGGAACATAATCAGTGGTCTTTACGTCTACAGAGAACATCTTCAGACTCAGCTTATCCAGGCGCTCCAAAAAAGGAATTCGGATGCCGGCCTTACCGATCAGAATACGCGGCTTACGGAAGCCAGAGATAATGTATGCTGTATCCGGAGGGGATTTCACATATCCGGCGATAAGCAACAAGACGACTGCGGCAGCTGCGATGCCAATACCAATTAACCATTCCATAGGGGTTCTCCTTTCTTTTTTCGGGGTTTACTTATGACTTATGATTAGCAGAATTCGAAGCGGTCTGCCGTTTTGGTTCAGCGGGGCCGTTCAAAACGACAATGCCGAACGCTTCTGCATATGCTGGGTTTGCGTTCACCTTTTCCATCAGCCGGATGGTAAGGATCCGTTCTCTCACACTCACAAAGCATCACTTCCTTTCTGGATACTCGGAACTTTGTCGCTCCTGCTATATCCATATTGTATGAGAAGCAGTGCCCGGAATAAAGGATAAGATCCGCAAAATAGAGGGGTTGTTTTCTCCTATTAGAGAAAATTAACTGCTCTTGAACGCTTCGTACTGGGCTCTATCTATGGCTCCTGTATCCAGCATCCGCTCGCACCAAAGCTGAAGGGTCTCTACAGCGACAGAGATTTTCTCCAATTCTTCCTGTATGTACACGAAATCTGCAAGCTCATCACCGGTGATCTGACCATCCACTGTGATCTCAATGAGCCGGTTCTTTTTTGTCTGCATAGCATTTAGAGAAGCGATTGTTTCAAGGACGATCTGAGACAGATCTTTAACTTTTATCTCTGGTACATATTGCTGACCAATGGGACACTGGTTCGCACAATAGTAGTTGCACAGAGATGGCTGCTTATACTGGTCGGACATTAGCAGCACTTCGTCGGGATGAGGCATAGAGCGTTCGCTTTCGATCTTCTCAATTCGTTCCGGAGACATGGTAACTAACAGGTCGGATGCCTCCTCACGGGTCAGATCCAACGCCTCCCGCGTGCGCTGATAAATATTCTTGTTTTCCTTTATAGATTTTCTAGCCATGTTGCTACCTCTCCATGTTTATCAAGCAATAGGGTTAATTTCAGATGACCTGAACAGTAATATCGTCGTGGAGTTTCTCCAAAAAGACAATACGCCACTCCACTTCGTCCACATGTTCAAAACACATAGACGAGGATGCCATACGAAGCTGACTGGTCTTGCCGGCAGGGCGGCCCACAAAGACCGCAGTGGGACCGTCGGCACCACCAATGATACCGATGGCAGCGGTTTCTCCGTTAATCTGCACCTCTGCGGGTCCTTCTGCGCGAGTGATTTTCATAGGTCTCGGTTCATCGCTCTGCTTGCAGTCCATGATGCGGTATTGGCGAGCTGCCAACTCCGGCTCGATCCTATACTCCATCTGGGTGTACTTCGTAGGAAACTCCAGACCCATACTCTGCATGTTCCGCATATCCGCTTCCTCATGCTTGAGATCTTCAATGGTCAGTGTATAGATCTTACCACTCAGCGGGTGCTGTACCTTCACTGTATTTCCATCCACAGGGGTCTTGAAATGGGCTCCGGAGAGAGATACCGGCCGCTGGGTGATAGTCACGTCAAGAGAATTCAGTTCGGGTCTGGTGCCACTCGGCCAACGGTAATTATCCCGGTTGATGATCCACGCGTAATTGGTATCAAAGCCGTAGTGTTCCAGCACCCATCTTGCATCATCGTATCCACTGCCTTCACCGGGCATTGGCGGCATCCATGCCATACCGCTGCCGCCGCAGTACACGCCGTCAGAACCGTTAACCTTTGCAGCACATCTAAGATGGATGTTCAAGGGACACTCCGCATCCATGCGCTCGATTTCTTCCTGGGTCTTAGTCTCTCCGGTCATGTACTTGCGAACCTCGGCCGGATCGATCTTACCCAAAGTAAGTACTACAATGCCTTCTTCGCAGGCATATACCTCCGGAATGACCCAGTCAATACCGGCCCAACGGAATTCCTTGTTCGTCTGAACCGGAATGCCGGGTGTGCCTTGCTGATCTACAGAGTGAAAGTCCCCTCGGAAGGTTACTTTCCACTCCGGAGCAGGTTTCGGGGCAGCCGGATTCATGTCGATGTCATAGTAATCCTCAGTATAGGGAATCTTGGAAAGATCGAATTCCCGCTGCAGATGCTTCACATAGGCAAAAGCATCTTCCATAGGCTCCAAACCGAATTCTGCCTGAATGGCTGCCAGAGCCTGGGCCTGTTCTTTCGTGGCAGGACAGTCGATGAGCCACGCCTTGTATTCTTCTTCGTCCCATGCATAGCACTGCTCCAAAGCTGCCATATCCACACAGGACAGCAACAGCCGCAGCAGGTCTTCAAAATTCCTGGCGATGGGGTGCACACAGTCGCCAAAGTTCATGGGGCTGACAGCGAAGATCATCTCACCAAATTCGGGTATGGTGCAGTAGTGAATGCCGTCCACACCGGCAGAGCCAATGATCACCGCATCATTGGGGGTGCAATAATAGTTCTCATAATGCGCCAACTGCTGAATGCCAAAGCAGGCAAAATCTATTTTCATTTTCTGAAATCGTTCGTAAGTATTCATAGGACTCCTCATTTCCACGAAAGGGTATACTCGCCGGTTGCGTTCTGGAATCGGATAACCAGATAATATCTCTGACCTTTCACTGCGTATACAATCCCGGACGGGCAATCGTCATCCAAAATCAATTCAGGGATCTTATCGCTTTCCAGCACATATGCCTGTACCGTGCCTTTACTGATCTTTCCTTTGAAAGTAAACTCGTAAGACTTACTCTCTTTGAAACGCAGCACTCTTCTGATCTGCCCAGTTGCAGAGCCAAAGGCCGCACTGGCTTTGTTTGTACCGGCGCCCATATTGCCGATAAAATGGATGGCGCTCATGGACTTAACCGGCAGATATCCTCTATCGTAGAGGACATAGAGCAGAACGCCTAAAGCAACTAAGATTATTCCAACATACCACTGCATAGCTATGCCTCAATCAAAAAACGCCGCCGCCATACTTTTTTTGCACCCGGAACAGATGTACTACTCCGAAGAGCATGCCTACCACTAATACACCGAGACCCAGCAGAACGATACTGTCCGCCTCGCCCAGCAGGCCAATAATGCCACTGCACACAAGGGTACCTGCAAGAATGAATAAGGCCTGACTGATTTTCTTACAGTATAGAGCTTTGTCTTTGACTCTTTCTTCCCGGTAGCAGTTGATCAAATTTGCATTTCCCTGGGCAATCAGCACACCAAAGACAATAAGCGCCGCTGCTACAACAAACATGATACCAGAATAAATAATCATCTGCTCTCCCCTATCCTTTTCACGTATTTCCGAACCATATCCCAATTAAGGGCTTGAATCCGTTCTCTGGCGTTATCGATACGAGTAATGTATTCTGCTTTTCCGTTAGAGATATATCCATACAGCTGATCGTAGGGTTCCATACCCGATTTTCGAATGGCTGCACATATATCTTCCATTTCATCTAAAAATTCTCTCTCCACAGTTGATAACTCCAAATCTACTTAGGTATGTTCCGGAATCAATTCCATAATGTCAAACAAATCACAATCCAGGGCAACGCAGATTTTAAGTAAAATCTCAGTATTAACATGGTCGTTATGCCCGAGTTTGGTAATCGAGGACTTGCTTATACCAGCTAAAGCAGGTAAATCTTTCTTCTTGAGATCCTTGTCAATTAAGAGTTTCCAGAGCTTCTTGTAACTGATAACCTTATCCATATCAAAAACCTCCATTATAAGTATTCCTGCTTATATATTAGCATCTAAGGATTGCAATTACAATCTTTTTGGTTCAATATTACGAAATTGTAAGAATATTAAGAATATACCTTACTTCTTTTACTTCCTATAAGCAATTCCGGTCTGGTTGCCTAACGCTTTCCACATAGGACTGTCCGGATCGTTAGTCATATTAATAAATCCTGTGCGGAAATAATGTGCCATCGTAGCATCTGCAGCCTGGAACTGTGTATACAGAGCACTTGTCATTATAGCAATATCATTGAGTATCTCCATAATGTTGCCAGATGCGTGGACTACAGGCTTGCTACCATCCTTGTTGATATCAACCTTCAGCATATAAATAATCTCCTTATCTTCGATTTACAGTATGTATGTTGACCAACTTGTATTGGGGATACCTAAGTCACGAATCGCGCATGCAATTTCGTTCGCGGTTTTGGCACCGAGGTTTCG
>JAFUNI010000021.1 GCA_017482385.1 Oscillospiraceae bacterium
GTAGCCGCAGTCCTTACAAACCACAGCTGCGTCGGGGGTGCCCGCAGGACCGGCTACATGGTCCTGGGCATCGCAGTGAGCGCCGCAATCCTTGCACAGATGGGCGTGGTACAGACTGCCGCAGGCCGTCCATTTGGCGGTATCGGGGTTGTGCTTTTCGTTTTCTTCTATGTAGGCATAGCCGCAAACGGTGCATTTACCCTTTTGGCTACAGGTGGCAACGCCGCCCTTGTGGTCTTCCTGTTCCAAAAATTCACCGCAGGTCGTACAGACCTTGTAATGGTACGCGCCGGTGGTGCGCCAATCAGATACGCTATGGGTGTGTTTTTCGGCAAGTGCCGCGTATTCCATGACAGCCTGGAGTATCCGACCGTCGTTTTGACCTATGGTGCAAGCTTTTCCGTCCAGAGTCACCTGCACATTCTGGGGGAACTCATAGCCTGATTTTGCCTGCAGGTAGATTCCTGCGGCATATTGGTGGCCGGCCTTAAACTGATCGTTTTTGCCCAAATATTTTTCCTCGGTACGGTCAAGCCAGAACATTCCGCTGTTTCCGGAAGCATATAATTCACAGCTGTTTTCCTGCACAGCTACGAAAAAATCAGCCGTATTGCCGACTTGCGGGGCATCCAGACCGGTGATGGTCGCGTGATTGATATACAGATTATCTGCGGTCAGCGTAATAACTGCCTGAGCACGGCTCACATTCGTCACCGTCAAAGAGGTGGGTTCGCTATTTGCCGTAACTGTGCTTGCAGATGCGGAAAAGGCATAGCCGGTTTTGGAAATCAAATGAACCGACAGCTCATACTTCTGTCCGCCTACAAAGGTGTCGCTCTCTTCCATATATTCGCCGGTGGAGAGGTCTTTCCAGCGCACACCGTTTTTATGTCCTTTGGAGTTGTATGTTGTGTCCAGATTACAGTTGCCGTATATCTGCAGAAGGTAGTCGGGATTTGCCATATGCGCAGGATGGGTAACCATAATGTCTGCGCTGTCGATGGTGGTTGCCGCAAAGGCTGTTACGGGCAGCAGACCGGCAAGCAGCACCAGGCATAAAAGCAGACTTAAGAATCTTTTTCTCATTTTCATATTTTGTGCCTCCTTATGGTTGGTATTAAGTGACACTACAATTTTAACATTTACAGGCAGAACAGTCATTCACCCTTAGGGGTGATTTTGGGCGAAAATGGCAAATAATTACAAAAAACCGACGGTTTCAGCACCGTCGGTTTTCAGCTTTGAAATTTTGCATAGATCTCTTCCCGGCCCGATACGCCCAAGGCCTTATACAGCAGGCCCGTATGGGTCTTTACCGTGTTTTCAGACACACACAGGGACAGGGCAATATCTTTTCTGCTTTTATGGTCCAGAATGCCTTCCAAAATATCCGTTTGCCGGGCGGAAAGGGTTGTGCCTTCCGGCAGGGAATTCAGAATTATCTGAAGTTTCTCCTGGGTGGTCAGCGCATTGACCACAATGATGGGCGTGTTTTCCGGAGCAGGGGGGATATCCTTAATGTGGATATAGTCCTGCAGGATCAAATAAATGAAGAAGAAGGCAAACTCGCTCATTAAATAGGAAATGGACAGAATCTCAAAGGGCGTGCGGATCAGCTTTTCCACGGTCCACATACCGATATTGCCCAGCACGATAATGAGCATAAAGGAGGCCAGCTTTTGGGAGCTTCCGGAATGTTTCCGCAAAGATATGCCGATCAGCGAAAGCATTGCCACAAAATAGCCAAGCACATAGATCAGATTGCACGGATGCAGCACACCGTATTCTTTTACCAGGTAGGCGGAGCCGTTTTGGAGGGCCAGGTCGGCGTTTACATAGTACCAATCCAGGTAACCGGTGGTGCAAACAATTGCGAATATCACAAAAGCCAGAGCGCCTAAAGTAACCACGAGGGATTTCTTACAGACAAAGCCGCAGAGCCTTGCGATGAGCATAAACATACACATAGGAATGAGCGCCTGCCCCAGGTATGCGATCTTGTTGGCAAAGAGGGCGAAGGCCACCGTCTTTGACACCGAGATCAGAAGGTATCCCAAGTTGACCACACAGATACAGGCAAAGAGGGCAAATAGCCAAGGCTCTTTTTGCTTTTCGTATATGAAGCGAAAGTACAGGGGCAGCAGGGCGAGGGAAATGACAAAAATACCGCCGTATGCGTAAGCCAACAGTCACACCTCCTTAGGATAGGATATATACATTATAGCTTAATTTTAACGAGATAGCAAGGCTGTCGGAAAAAAAGAAGGTTTTGTTGTAAATGTTGCAATTTTTGTCGGTTTGTGATATAAAAAGGAAAAAAGGAGGATTGGTTTATGATTACCTTTATTGTCCTGTTTTTGCCGGCGGTTTTGTCCGTGTGGCTTTGGGAAGTCTTCAGCAAGACCCGGCTTTGCAAGCGGAACTGGGTGTATCTGCTGAGCCTGAATATCCTGCTTATCAATTTCGGCTGCTTTGCCGTGAAGAAATGGATCTTGTACACCGGCAACCATACCTTAGCCACTTTGATGGCGGATATGACTCCCTCTGTTGCGGTGAACTATCTGATCATGGCCATTCCCGCCGCTGTGGCGCTGGCTTTGGTTGAAAAGATCGTGTACAGCAAGATCCGAATTCGTGTAGAAGGTGACGACAAAAATGCCTCAGAAAAAGAAGACGCATAAGGTTCTGCGTGCCCTGGGAACTTGCTTGGGGTGTTTGCTGATCTTTGTTGGCTTTTTGGCATATTACTCTGCCAACTGGTATGCCGATACCTACGGTCAGCTGGGCTTTGAAGCCATTCTTTACACGTTGCTTGCAGACCTTGGCGGTGTGGAATCCACGCTGATCTACAAATATGTCCGTTCGGCGCTGATCCCGTCGCTGTTCTGGACGGCGCTGCTGTGTCCTGTGCTGTTCGGCACTTGGCGGAAGAAGCTGATGCTGGTATTCCCCAAGCTGAAGCTGCAGCTGTTTCCCATGCGGCCTGTGGTGGCGCTTGTGCTGACTTTGGCTATATCCGGCAGTTTCCTGTATCAAGGCGCGGAAACCGCTGAGTTTTGGGACTATGCCGAAAACTTGGGCAAACAATCCACCCTCTACACGGACCATTACCAGGACCCTGCCACCGCCGATATTACCTTCCCCCAGGAAAAGCGCAATCTGATCTACATTTTCCTGGAATCCATGGAAACTACATTTTTCTCCCGGGAGCAGGGCGGCTTGATGGACACTTGCGTGATTCCGGAGCTGTATGACTTAGCGGAGAACAATATCAATTTTTCCAATTCGGAAAATACCGTGGGCGGTATCCGCAGTGGTATGGGCGGTGTGTGGACGGTTGCGGCAATGGTGAGCCAAACCGCCGGCATCCCCTTGAAAGCGCCCCCGGATGTCGCAGATGGCAACAGCTACGGTAATAATGGTGTGTTCCTGCCCGGCGCAACCTCTATGATGGATATTCTCCACGAAAACGGCTATTATCAGACCCTGATGGTGGGTTCCGATGCCAATTTCGGCGGCCGCGCCACTTATTTCGGCACCCATGGCGTGGATAAGATCTACGATCTGTTCACCGCCCGGGAAGACGGTCTGATCGCCCCGGATTATAAGGTCTGGTGGGGCTTTGAGGACAATTACCTGTTCCGCTATGCCCAGCAGGAGCTGCCGAAGATCGCAGCCAAGGACGAACCCTTTGCCTTTTATATGCTGACCGTGGACACCCACCACGAGGACGGCTATCTCTGCCCGGATTGCCCCAACACCTTCCCCAATAAATATGAGAATGTGTATGCCTGCTCCAGCAAGAAGACCGCGGCTTTTATAGAGTGGATCAAGACCCAGGATTTCTATGAGGATACCACGATTGTGGTAGTGGGCGACCATCCCACCATGGGCAATGACTATATCCGCTCCATCAAAAAGCCCGGAGACGAAAACTACCCCCGGGATGTGTACAACTGTTTTATCAACAGTGCTGCAAAGCCCACAGCTGTCACAAACCGAATGGCCTTTACCGTCGATATGTTCCCCACCACCCTGGCGGCGATGGGCTGTCAGATCCAGGGTGAGCGGTTGGGCCTGGGCACCAACCTGTTCTCTGACCGAAAGACTTTGGGCGAGGAACTGGGCTCCAACGGCTTTAACGATGAGCTGAATAAGCCCTCCAATTACTATACTTCTGAGTTCTATTTTGAGAAAAAGAAATAATCTGACCGGGACAGCCAGCTGTCCCGGTTTTGTCGAAAAAGGTCGAACTGCACCCCCTTGTCATTCCTGTGGTAATTTGTTAAGCTATACCCAGAGTGAGAAAGGGGAGGTTCTGTGTGCTGAAGCTGTTGGTTGCGGATATGTCTGAAGAATTCACCAGCGCTGTAGAGAAAGCGCTGCATAGCGAGTTCGAGATAAAAATCTGCCAAGATGGTGAAACCGCACTGGAACTGCTCCATTACTTCAAGCCTGACGTGTTGATCATGCATTTATGGCTGCCCTTTAAGGATGGATTGACTGTCCTGCAGGAAAGTACCCACAAGCCCCGGGTGATCATGGCTTTGGCTCATTATATGCCTCGCTATGCCGAGAAGCGGGCCTTGGAGTTAGGGGTGCAGTATGTGCTGTTTATGCCAACGGTGGAAACACTGCGAGTACGGCTGATGGATATGATCGCCGAGATCCAGCCCCGGGAAGACACCCGGGTAGCTGTGCATTTACACGCCTTGGGCTTTCGTACCAATTTGGACGGGTACCGCCAACTGCGTGAAGGGATCCCTGTTTATGCACAAAACCCCGAAATGCTGCTGTCCAAGGAGTTATACCCGGCCATCGGCGACATATTTGGTCTTCCGGATTGCCGGACGGTGGAGCATTCCATCCGCAAGGCCATCACCGATGCCTGGTCACGGCGCAATCCCATCGTATGGGAAAAGTATTTCCCCGGCGCCACCGAAGCGCCCACCAATAAAGTGTTTATCAGTAAGTTAGCTGAAATGTCACGGCCGTGACGACCCGCTTCTTGGCGGGTCGTTTTTGCTATTGCAAAAGATAGGGGCTTATGGTAAAATGGCAGCATAAAACTTAAGCAAAGGAAACAAACATATGTGGTACGGTTTGGCTTTGATCATTTTTCTGCTGTGTGAATTTTTGGCGGCATTTCCCGGCTTCCGGAAGGTTGCTGCCGGTGTTCACGGATTGACAGTTGATTTTACCCAGCGGCGCAATATCATTATCATTTTGATCGTGGTGGCGCTTTTGCTGCTTGTGTGCCTGGAGCCTATGGGCTGGGCACCCCTGTGGAACGGCGAAGTACCCGGCCACCGGAATCAGTACGAAGAATTGGCGGATGCTTTTTTGAAAGGCCAGCTCTATTTCGATGTGGAGGTTGATCCTGCCCTGCTGGAGCTGGAAAATCCCTATGACCGGGATGCCCGGATCGAGGCCGGTGTGGAAGGCCGCCAGTGGGACGATATGTGGGATCACGCCTACTATGACGGCCACTATTATATGTACTTCGGTGTGGTGCCGGTACTGCTGCTGTTTGTGCCCTATCAGGTGATCACCGGAAATCCGCTGACTACCTACCATGCCACTCAGCTTTTTGTTGCACTGTTTATCGCAGGCCTGTTCCTGCTGTTTGCCTATCTTGCCAAGAAATTCTTCCCCAAGATGCCCCTTATCGTTTTCCTGCTGCTGAGCACTGCGGTGGCGGTGATGAGCGTTTGGTACTGCGTATCCTACCCTGCCCTTTATTGCACGGCCATCAGTTCGGCGCTGTGTATGATGATTTGGAGCCTGTACTTCTTTGTCCGGGCGGTATTTGATGGGGAGATCACCAAAAAGACCTTTATCTTTGCTGTTGCAGGAAGCCTGCTGGGCGCATTGGCCTTTGGCTGCCGTCCCACCATCGCATTGGGCAATCTGATGGTAATTCCTCTGTTTATCACCTTTGTTCGGAGCCGTAAGCTCACAGGCAAGCAGTGGGGCTATACTGCCCTGTGCATCCTGCCCTATGCAGCAGTGGCTGCAGGCCTTATGTGGTACAACAATGCCCGTTTTGATAATCCCTTCGAGTTCGGTCAGTCCTATCAGATGACCGTGGCAGACCAATCTCAGTACGGCAATATGTTTGAGAACCTGGAATGGAGGCGTTTGGTTAAGAAATTAGTATATGCCCTGTTCCGCTCCGATTGCGAGCCCATAGATTACGGTATTTTTGTCACATTCCCCATTCTGTTCTTGGGGCTGGTCGGCGCGTGCCGCAAGGGCAGCCGCGGCTACCTGATGAACTCCGGTTTGGGTCTGGTGATCCCCACCGCTGTGGTGACCACAATTGTGATCATCGTGATGGGTATTTTGTGGACACCTTACCTGCTGGCCCGGTATACTATGGACTACCTGTGGCTGATGGGCGTTGCCCTGTTTGTGGGCGTGGGCGCATTGTATCAGCGGGAAAAGGTAAATCCCCGGCTGACGCTGATCGTGGGAATCCTGGCGGTCTTTGTAGTGGTGGTGTGCATCGCTCTGTTCTGCACTCCCTACGATTCCAACTTCGCCAGCCATGAGGGCTTTGACAAAGCTTGGGTGAAAGGCATTTTGAAATGGAAACACTAAAAAACACCCTGGCAAAAACCTATCCCTACCGCCTGGAACTCCATGCCCACACGAACCCGGCAAGTCCCTGCGGTGATGCGCCTCCGGAAAAGCTGGTGCAGCTTTATTTAGATGCGGGATTTGACGGGGTGGTCATCACCAACCATTTTTTCCATGCAGCCTTTGGGGATATCAGCCGGGAGGCCTTCGTGAAGGCCCAGCTGTCCGATTATGAACGGGCTTGCAAGGCTGCCGAGGGAACAAGACTGAAGATCTACTTGGGCGTGGAAGCCCGTTTTGATGAAAACAGCAACGACTACCTGCTCTACGGCGTGGACGCGGAGATTCTGGGTAAGCTCTATGATTATTTGGATAAGGGCCTGGCTGCCTTCCGGGCGGAAGTCAAGCTGCCGGATTCTGCGTTTATCCAGGCCCATCCCTTCCGGGATGGCTGTGTTCCGGCCGATGGCAAGCTGCTGGATGGCGTGGAGGTATTCAATATGCACCCCCACCACAACTCCCGCTGCATTTTAGCTGCCCTGTATGCCGAAGAAAACGGCATTTCCCTGACCACTGCCGGCACGGATTTTCACCACTTGAAGAAAGGGCATATCGCCACAACGGCGCTGCGTTGCCGGGAATTGCCAAAGGATTCCTTTGGCGTGGCACAGCTGCTGAAATCCGGTGATTATATTTTGGAAATCGGCGACAAGTTCGTGTTATAATAAAAATGCGTGCCATCGGCACGCATTTTTTATTTGTTGCGGATGCGGTTTTCCATATGCCCGGACTGAATCACCGGGGGCTTGGGGTCTTTTAGTTCCCAGGGAATGGGCGCAGACTGTTCCTTTTCTTTCATACGATCCCTCCGGGAATAGTATGCGCAAAATAGGACAAAAAACACTTGCTTTCTAAAGATACTTAAGACCCGACAGTTTCCTGTCGGGTCTAAATATTAAGAATAAATATCATAGATCAAAAGCGTTTCCTCAACGATCACATAGGAAACCTGTTTTCCTACCATTTCTTCAGCTTCGTAAGCGCTAAAGTAGTTAGGGCTGCAATATTCCACACCGTCAACGTTTAACACAACACATCCCCAAAAGCTTTTGTGTCCGGAAAGCTTCCAGTTGGATATGGTGCCGATATTAGGGGTCAAGCCTTTGGCTTTCTTTTGGTAAGAAAAGTAAGCGTAGAAATAGTATACAGAAACACATAGGACGATCAAAGTGAAGAAAAGTCCCAAAATCCGCATACCGTCAAACAATCCTAAGCTAAGTAAAAGACAAGCCAAGAATATGGCACAAAATATAAAACCGTTTTTCTTATACTTGGCAAAACAGAGTTTTTCTTTCATTACATTTCCCTCCGAAACAGGGCAGCGCGTTATATACTATGTTGAGCAATCGTTTCAGCCGGGCCTTCTAAGTATAGGGCGGTGACGGATTTACCGTCGCCCTCTAAGGCAATTTCCAATGTGCCGCCGGGGTTTTCTACGGTTAAGCGGCCGCCGGGGAGTCTTCCCTGCAAGTAAAGAGCCACTGCCACCGAGGCAGAGCCTGTGCCGCAGGCCAGGGTGAAATCCTCCACACCCCGCTCATAGGTTAAAATTCGTACAGAGGTGTCCGACAATTGCCGATACAGGTTCACATTCACACCCTTGGGAAATCCCGGGAACTCCCGGATCTCTAAAAAAACCGGCCGCAAAAGCGCCTTATCCGCCCAATCCAGGCTCTTCAGCTCTGTCACCGAATGGGGAATGCCGGGATCGCCTAACTCAATATAGGCCGCATTGGGATGGCACTGTAGATCCACCATGCCGGGGTTATTCAGCTGCACCTTGTAGCGGTTTTCACCCAAGCGCCAGCCGTAGACCAAACCTGCATCGGTTTCCACCGTCATGGCTTCCCCGGCAAGGCCCTTGTCAAAGGCGTACTTGCAGATGCATCTTGCACCGTTGCCGCACATCTCCCCCCGGCTGCCGTCGGGATTGTAAAAATGCAGCTTAAAATCCGCTGTTTCCGACACATCCAGCGCCAATAGGCCGTCTGTTCCGAATTTTTTGCAAAGTTCTTTGGAGAGTACTTCAAAATCAAGCTGTTGTTCCCGGGCATCCAGCACCACAAAATCGTTGCCGGCGCCGCTCATCACAAGAAGCTCCATCAGTTCTCCTCCAGAAGCTGGGTCATATTATAAAGACCGGCGGGCTTTCCCTGAATAAATTCAGCAGCAGCCTTTGCGCCGTCGGCAAACATACCCCGGTCACAGGCCTCGTGCTTGAGGGTCAGCCGCTGGGTGTCGGTGCAAATATGCACTTCGTGGATACCCACAACACCGCCCATACGCAGGGAGCTGATGCCGATCTCATCGGCTGTGCGCTTGCCCTCACCGGCCCGTCCGCAATGGGCGGTAGCCTGGGGACGCACTTCCTTTACTGCCTCAAAAAGCATTCTGGCAGTGCCGCTGGGAGCATCTACCTTCCGATTGTGATGGACTTCTACGATTTCAATGTCCGCATCAGGAAAGCTCTTGGCAGCCTCCTTTGCCAACCGGCAAAGCACAGCAATGCCCAAGCTCATATTGCCTGCATAGAACACGGGGATCTCCTTGGCAGCCGCGAAAATGGCGGCTTTTTCTTCCTCAGAGTGGCCGGTGGTGCCAACCACCAAAGCGCAGCCCTGTTTGACTGCATATTCTGCTGCCTGGGGGGCGGCGGAGTGATGGGAAAAGTCCACCACCACATCCGGCTTCACATCGCCCAGTTCTGCAAAGGTCTTGGCAACGCCGTTTTCTCCGTCGATGCTAACAAGACCTGCGATCTCCTCAAACCGCAGCTGCAGCAGCTTACCCATAGCGCCATTGGCGCCGCAAATCACCGCTCTCATTACAGAACTCCTAATTTCTTCATCTCTGCCAGGAGGGCAGCCCGGTGGCCGTCCTCTAAATAGGACAGAGGCATACGCAGATATTCCTCACCGAAGCCCATAGCCGCGACCGCTGCCTTGGCGGGAATGGGATTGACCTCACTGAACAGGCAGCGAATGAGCGGCAGCAGCTCGCATTGCAGCTTGGCTGCGCCCGCCATATCGCCGGCAAATGCCTTATCGCACATTTCTACAGCCTTCTTCGGTACCACATTGGACAGCACACTGATACAGCCCTTACCGCCCATAGCCAGCATAGGCACAGTCAGAGAGTCCTCGCCGGAGTAGATGTCCAGCCGGTCGCCGCATTTGGAGATGGTCTCCACGGTCATATCCATATTGCCGTTGGCATCCTTCAGCGCTGCGATCATGGGGTGATGGGACAGCTCTGCCACTGTGTCGGGCAGGAGGGTGCAGCCGGTACGGCTGGGAACGGAGTACATAATTACAGGCTTTTCGGAAACATCCGCCACCGCGGTATAGTGGGCGATAAGGCCCTTTTGGGTGGCTTTGTTATAGTAGGGCGTGACCACCAAAACCGCATCCGCACCGTCACCGCAGGCGCTCCTGGTGAATTCCAGTACATGTTGGGTGTTGTTGGTACCGGTGCCGGCGATCACAGGCACACGGCCATTTACCTGCTTGACGGTAAAGGCGATGACCGCCTTCCGCTCCTCGGGGGTTAAGGTTGCGCTTTCACCGGTGGTGCCTACAGCAACCAAAGCATTGATACCCTGTTCGATCTGAAATTCAATGAAACGGGCCAAAGTGTCGTAATCCACGCCGTGGGGCGTCATAGGTGTGACCATGGCGGTAGCCATGCCCTGGAAAATATTATGTTTCATAGGATTCCCTCCTTTGTTTGTTTCTATTTTACCACAGTTTTTCCCAAAAGAAAACAAAAAAATTACACCGCTGCAAAATTTACAGCGGTGTAATGGGTTCTTATACCAAGTATGCCTTAACAGCCTCGGATGCGCCGGCGGGATCGTCGGAAACGGTGATGGTGATGTTCATGTTGTTGGCTTCTGCGAACTTAGCGCACCAAGCGATGAACTCCTCACCGGTAGCACGGTCGGCACCGATGGTCTTATACAGATTGTCGATGTACACATTGGTAATATCGAAATTACCGGCATGAAGGCCACTGAGCAAGCCCTTCAGCTTGTCCAGATTGTTGATCTCATATTCCTTGGAATTTACCAGGCGGACGCGATAGTTTACGTCGTAGGTCAGCTTGCTGCCGTACTCGATGCAGACAACATCGCCCTGGGCGTTAGCAACTGCATTGTTGATGGCGTCAATCAAACGCTTGGTCTTACCGGAGCCCTTCAGGCCCATAATCACTTGAATCATAGGGTATACCTCCTTTGCTTCCAGCTATATGCTGTATGGTAATTTTACCAGTTATACGACAATTTTGCAAGCCCTAATTGTTAAAAATCTGATAAAATTTCGTTCTGGGCGAAAAAGTTTTCAATTTGACCCTGTGTGGCGGCAATTCGCCCCTGGAAGGCCTCTTTTTTGCCACCGCCCCGGCCGTTTAATGCCTTTGCGGCGGCATCGCCGATGGCTTTGGCATCTTCTGTACGGCTGAGGACACAAAGGCAGTAGCCGGTTTCGTCAGACCCTGAGAGGGTCACGGCCACTTTTGCAAAGTCTGCTATGGCATCGCAAAGCTCCCGGCAGCTGTTGGGGGACAGGTCTTTTGCAAAGTGCACAGCAAAGGCTTTGCCGGCATAGCCCTGGGCAATGTGGGCAAAAAGCTGCTTTTCCAAAGCGGAAGCGCGGAATTTTTCTGCGGCTAAGGCATCATTCATACGACGGGCCGCAAGGCCGGTTTCACCGATTTTCGCGGAGAAGGCCTGGCTTACCTGCTTGTTCTGCTCATAGGCGCTGTTCAGCATGGTGAGCGCCCGCTTGCCGCAGGCCATTTCCATGCGGACACCTTCGTGGAATTTCACGCAGGAAAACAGCTTCACAAGACCGATGGCACCGGTGGTTTTGGGATGTGTGCCGCAGCAGGCGCAGATGTCGTAGCCGGGGAATTCCACGATCCGCACCGGCCAGGGAAGATCCTTCTTCCGCCGATAGGGAACGGTGGGAAGCTCCTCCGGAGCAGGGTACCAGCATTTGATGGGCAGGTCCTGCCAAATAGCATTGTTGGCGGCATCTTCAATTTCCTGCAGGTCTTCGACAGGTACAGGGCCGTCAAAGTCGATGGTCACCACATCAGCGCCCATATGAAAACCCACATTGTGCCAGCCGTAGCGCTTATGGATAATACCGGAGACGATATGTTCGCCGGCGTGCTGCTGCATCAGATCAAAGCGGCGATCCCAATTGATTTCGCCTGCCACAGTGCTGCCCACTTCCAAAGGCTTGTCGCACAGGTGGAAGATTTCTTCCCCCTCTTCCCGGACTGAGAGAACTTTCGCTTCGCCCAAGATGCCGGTGTCACTGGCCTGTCCGCCCCCCTCGGGGTAAAAAGCGGTAGCATCCAAAGTAACCTCCCAGCCCTTTTTTGCCGGGGCGCAGCCGGTGACGGTGGCGGTAAAGGCTTTTAAGTGACTGTCTTCGTAATAAAGTTTCGTTGTGTTCATATGTTTTTCCTCAAATTGATGGGATTATCCCAATTATAACACAGTAACTGCCACTTTACAACCAAAGCTTGTCGAGGGGTTTTTGTTGCGGTGTTGCTGATTTCGTGGAGTTTCTGTAGGTTTTCCTTATAAACTAAGGGTAATCTAAGGCTTCTCCTGGAGGAGAAGCTGTCACCGCAGGTGACTGATGAGGTGTTATTGACCACCTCATCCGACCTCGCTACGCTCGGCCACCTTCCCCTCAAGGGGAAGGCTTGTGCCGCCCCTACGATTTACCAAGGAGGAATACATATGCAGTGTCAAAAACTGAGAACCTATATGGAAACAGGCCGGGTGATCTTTTTGCCCGCCCGGGCCATCAAGCCCAATCCCGCCCAGCCCCGGCGGGTATTTCGGGATGCGCCCTTGGAGGAGCTGACGGAGTCCATTCGCCGGCACGGCATTTTGCAGCCCCTGTCCGTCCGCCGGGTGGGGACAAGCTATGAGCTCATCGCCGGGGAGCGGCGGCTGCGGGCGGCCATCCGGGCGGGGCTGACGGAGATTCCCTGCATCATTATGCAGATGACCGACCAGGAATCGGCTATGACCGCATTGGTGGAAAATCTCCAGCGGCAGGATCTGGATTTTATTGAAGAGGCCCAGGGGATCGATCTGCTGCTGCAGCAATGGAATATGAGCCAGGAGCAGGTGGCAAAGGTCTTGGGCAAAAGCCAAAGCGGGGTGGCCAATAAGCTCCGGCTATTGCGCCACAGCGGCCCGGTTTTGGAGGCTTTGCGCAATAGTGGCTTGACGGAGCGCCACGCCCGGGCATTGCTCAAACTGCCCAGCGAGGACAAAAAGCTGCGGGCCATCCGGGAGATATCCCGGCAGAATATGAGCGTTGCCCGGACGGAGCAGTATATAGAGTCTCTTTTGCAGGAGGGACAAAACGCCGCAGTAAAAGCCAATGTGGGGGCGTTTTTGACTTACTTAAATCAATCCCTTGCCAGGATCCAGCGCAGCGGGATCTCTGCCATTTCCGAACGCAAGGAAACGGAAGACCAGATCGTGCTGACAATTACAATACCGAAAAATTAAGGTTTCAGATTTTGGGTGCAGTTATAATTCTCAACTTTCAATTCTCAATTTTATAACACGTTCCACCAGCTGAAGCGGTGGGCATCGGCAAAGGAGTGGATCCGCCGGGCCAATTGCGCACAGCAGGCGGCAAAATGGGGTTGTTCCCCGGTAGTGGCATAAATCTCCATCTCCGCAAACAGGGCGTCTACCTCGTCCATCGGCTCGTGGTCTGCGATGGCGGCAATGCCGTTCCACTTGCCTTGCCACCGGCTGTGGGCCTGTCTTCCCAAAGCGATCCCTCCGGCAAAATCTCCGGACAAGGTCTTTTCCGCCGCTTGCTCCAAAAGTTCCTCCGTGGGCAAACAGGCGTTGTCCGCTATGGCGGACAGGCCTATGCCAAAAATCAAAAACACAACCAAAAGTCCTGCGCCCAGCCATCCTTTGCCCATTTATCCTTCCTCCTTGGGGTAAAATACAATTTTATCTTCTAAGTCCACGGTGAGCAGCCAGGTTCCCTGCAGGGTGGTTTTTTTCTCCCGGAGCACCCGCTGCACCCAGGCAGCATCCTTTTTGACCAGGGCAAGATTGTCTGCCATGAGCGTGCCGTCGGAGATCACCGTGATGGGCAGGGTCTGCTTTCTGACTTCAATGCCGGCTTCCTTGGCGGAGGCCGGTTTTTCCTTGGGATAGGGGAAGACGGACAGGTTGCCGTTGGTCTCCAAAATGGCGTACTGCACCGAGCGCAGATCCAGTATGTCTTTCTCCCGCAGGTGGCCGATCAGTTCGTCGCTGGTGATGCGGGTCTTGCGGAGATTTTTTTGGAGGATATTGCCGTTTTCCATCAAAATCACCGGCTTGCCGCACAGCAGCCGCCGCAGGCGCAGACTTTTCATAGACAGGGCTGAAAGCACCAATTCCATACCCAGCACCGTGGCAATGGGCACCAAGCCGGAAAACAGCGGAATGCCCCCGTCCTGCATGGGAATGGAGGCTAAGTCTGCCACCAGCATGGTCACCACAAATTCCGACGGCTCCATCTGGCCCACCTGCCGTTTGCCCATCAGCCGTACCACCAAAATCAGCACCAGATACAGGATTACCGTCCGTGTGTAATATAAAAGCAAAGAATCACCCCTTACAACCCAGTTTTCCCGCTAAATTTGGGAATATTCGGAATTTTTTCGGAAAAATCCCTTGACTTTTTCCTTTGGGGTCGATATAATACACTGGTCTGCGAATGCGGACATATCCTTGCTCCCGGCGCGACCGGGGGCCAAAAGTCCAAAAGGAGGTGCAATCATTATGGCAAAGATCACTGGTAAGTACGAGGCTCTGTATATCCTGGATGCTACTCTGGGTGAAGAGGGCACCGCCGCACTTGTGAACAAGTTCAAGGCAATGGTGGAGGCGGAGGGCACTCTGCTGAGCGTTGACGAATGGGGCAAGCGCCGCTTGGCCTACCTCATCAACGACATGGCTGAAGGCTACTACGTCCTGATGACCTTCGAGTCCAAGCCCGAGTTCCCTGCGGAGCTGGAGCGTGTGATGAAGATCACCGACGGCGTTATGCGCTGCCTGACCACCGCTGTGGAGGAGTAATGCTATGCTCAACCACATTGTAATTATGGGTCGTCTGACCCGTGACCCCGAGCTTCGCCGCACCGGCACCGGTGTTGCTGTCGCCAGCTTTACTGTGGCTGTTGACCGTGACTTCGGCAAGAACGAGAACGGCGAAAAGGAAACCGACTTCATCGACTGTGTCGCTTGGCGTCAGACCGGAGAGTTCGTCTCCAAGTATTTCACCAAGGGCCGTATGGCAGTGGTTTCCGGCCGGCTGCAGATCCGCAGCTGGACTGACAAGGATGGCAACAAGCGCCGCACCGCTGAGGTGGTTGCGGACAACGTCTACTTTGGCGACAGCAAGCGTGACGGTGAGTCTACCGGCTCTTACGCTGCTCCTGCTGCTCCCAGCTTCGGTGGCTACTCTGCCCCCGCAGCGCCTGCATCCGATTTTGCGATGCTGTCTGACGATGACGCTCAGCTGCCCTTCTAAAAATTGAACTTTTCACAAATGCTTACAAAGGAGGTTTTTCCAAATGGCTAACGAACAGCGTGTTCATCCCCGTAAGCGCAGAAAGGTTTGCGCTTTCTGTGTCGATAAGGTAACTGCTATTGATTACAAGGATACTGCTAAGCTGCGCCGTTACATGTCCGAGCGCGGCAAGATCCTGCCCCGCCGTACTACCGGCACTTGCGCAGCCCATCAGCGCGCCCTGACCACCGCTATCAAGCGTGCCCGTCAGATCGCTTTGCTGCCCTACGTGGCTGACTAATCAAAAAGCTAACTGCCCGCTTCTTGCGAAGCGGGCAGTTTTTCTTAGGACTGTAAAAGTTGGCGGCTCCCAAGTACGGGAGCCGCCTTGTTTTATGGAGGGAAGTGTCAGCTCAAATAAGAGCGATTGAACCCATCGAGCATTTCTAAATATTTAGGCTTGACGATGGGAATGGCCTGCTCGGGAGCCATGGAAGAAAACTCTTCAAACTCAGTCAGCGCGGTTATATGGCGGTAATCGGGGTCGATGTACCACTGCGCGTTCCGGAATGCCTCATAGAGCTTGGAGATATCCTTTTCATCATAGATGTAGTCGTGGCGGAGCTGCAGCAGTTCCTTGTCGCGCTTGGTGCAAACCTCCCGGAATGCGGTCAGCCATTGCTGCGACTGCTGGCAGGAACCCTGTATGCCGGGGTAGTCGCACTTTATAAAACCGGCAGAGAAGTCAGATATGTACTTCATACCGCACTTTAGTATGTAGGCAAGCATATCCACAGCGGCTTCCCGCTGGTCACAGAAGTAGGACAAGGATGCGTAGGCCTGCTCAAACTGCAAGATACTGTTTCCCTGGTAAGCGGGTACCGGAACGACCTCTATCCTATCGCCGGTGTGGATGAGCTGATACAGCTGCGTAAAGTCATAGGTCCTGCACATAGATAGCTGCATAGAGAATAGAGGCTCAAGGGGGGAGGTCAGCATATCGTTTTTGCGGGGGAATGAAACCTTCTTCACAGAGAAGGCTTCATACTTCATCTGGAAGAAGGCCCGCATAAAGGGTTCGTCGATGGTGGAGATCAGCTCGCCCTTTGCGTTGGTAGCCCAGGGGTTGACCAAGTACTCCCAGGAGGCGCCGGGCATACCGAAGACATCAAGTTTGCTGTCTCCATTCATATCCTTGGTCATATCTTCCATACATTTCATAAAAGTATCCCAGTTCCAATTGCCTTCCCGGAAGTATTCCCCGGGAGACTTTGCGCCGAAACCTTCAAACCGGGTCGCGCTGTAGTAGCATACCGTATTAGCGGCCCAAGGCAGCACAAAACCGTGGGAGGCATTTTGGTAGGTCAGCAGATCCAGATACTTTGCGCCGCAGATATTTGCCAGTTTTTGGTATTCCCCATCGGTGAAGGGAACGGCAAGGCCGGAGCGTGAATAATTGAAAAAATGATCATTATAAAAAATAACGTCACAATCATTATCGCCGGCGCTGGTTGCGGCAATAATGGAATTGAAATCGGGAGAGCCCTTAAAGACTATGGTATATCCGTTCAGCGCGGCCCATTCCTCGGCAGCGGCCCGCATCATCCATCTATAATCATTTTCGTCAAATTTTGTGTAATCGGAGAAAGAATCGGGCATTCCCAAACCGTAGATCTGCAAAACCTTATCGTCAGCAGTGGTAGCAGTGGGTTTTGGCTCAGGCTTTGCGGTGGGCTGGGTAGCGGGTTTTGCGGTGGGCTTGGTTGTAGCTTTTGTGGCAGGCTGGGCAGTGGGTTTGGTGGTAGGCGTTCTCGTAGGTGTGCTGCCAAGCTGTTTGGTTTCCTCGGTAGGCTGTGTGGCAGGCTTGGTAGCCGTGGGGGGTGGAGGTCTGGTGATCTTGGTAGCGCCGGTTTCCTTGGTAGGATCGGTGATTTGGGTAGCCGCTGTTTCTGCAGAGGACACAGTTTCCGTGGCATCTGTAGGGGAAATAGATTCCGTGGGAGTGGTGATGACCGGCGTATCTATAATGGGGTCTTCCGTCGGTTTTTTGGGCAATGCGCCTGTGGACACGCAGCCCACAACGATGGTACACACCAGCACCAGTAAGATGGCGGCGAACAGGCTCAGATGGGGTTTGCGGGCAATGAAATCCACCCGCCGCCGCAGCTGCCGTTTGGTTTCTGCCATTGTGGTGGCTGTGAGCTTTAACCGGCTGGGCACGGAGGCTTCCCGGACCACTGCCAGCAATGCCTTTCCGTAGGAAATGCGCTGATCTTCGCCAAGCCGCGCCATTGCGCCCTCATCGCAGGCCAATTCGCAATCCCGGCGGCTGCACCAGGCAGCCACCCAAACCAGGGGGTTAAACCAGTAAAGGCACAGGCAAAGACACCGGACTGCCGACCAAATGTGATCCCTGTGGGCGTAATGGGTCATTTCGTGGGTCATCACATAATGCCGAAGTTCTTCGTTGTCCGCTGCTTCCCGGGTCAAATACACCGCCGGGCGGAACAGTCCCACCAGGCAGGGGGAGATGGCTTTTTCCGTAACATAGACGGGAATGGGACTTTCCGACGGGAGGGGCGAGGCGGTCTTTTTCATACTGCGGATGAAGTGCAGATTGCTGGCGGTCAGCCAAAGGGCTACTGCCACTGCTCCTGCCAGCCATATTGCCTGGGCGATCTGTCCCAAAGTAACGGATTTTGCCGTCTGCGCTACCTTTTCCTGCACCTGGGGCTGTACCTCCGGCACATAGATTTCTGCATAGTCCTTGTCGATCATTGTGGCGATCTGGTCTTCGGGGATTTGATTGTCCAGGGCGGATTCGATCTGCTCCTGCACGGCGGGAAGAAAAACCGTATGGTCTTGCGCAATATATTCCTGCATTACCTGCTGATGGGCGTCCTGCTGGGACATACCGGCTACCTGCTTATCGGAAATATCCGTGATGGTCTGGGTCACGGGCTGAAACAGGTTCAGCACGGACACAGACAGCTCACCGATCTGAAAAGGCAGGAGCAGGCGCAGAGCCACCAGCAGCCAGGTACCGTAGATCAAAGTGCGCCGCACTTTGTTTGCAAAAAGCACCCGCAGGATCAGCAGTACGACAATTAAAACAGAGGATGTAATTAGAATTTCTTTCATTTTTTCTCCTCCCTTGCTTCTTCCAAAATGCGGGAAAGGTCCTCTATGTCAGCGGCGGTCAAGGAGTTTTCCTGTACCATTGTGCTGACCAACAGACCGATACTTCCGTGGTAGGCCCGCTGCAGCAGGCTTTGGGTTTCCTGAACGGATACCTCCTCCCGGGTGACGGCGGGGCTGAAAACCTTGGCACGACCCTGTTCTGCGGAGCACACGATACCCTTTTCGCTCATACGGCGGATCATTGTGGCGACAGTGCTTTTGCTCCAGCCTACAGATGCGTGCAGCTGCGCCACCAGCTCCATAAGGGTGTGAGGCTTTTCCCACAGCAGTTCCATAATGGTCCATTCGCTGTTGCTGACAGTTGCGTGTTGATGCATAGAAACACCTCCTTTTCGCAAATTGGTTTACTCTTGTAATCCTATCGTAGCATATTGGTTTATAATTGTCAACCACTTTTCAATCCGATAATCCGTCCTGGTTATAAAAAAGAGTAGTTTTTCTTTGCACTTTTTGGGTATTTGTTGCATTTTTCGGTCATTTAGACCTTCTCAAACTTGACACTACAGAGGCTTTGTCGTACAATTTTATCTATAGAATACTATACAAGGAGAAACATTATGGAAAAACTTATCCCTGTTGTTGTGATCAAGGAATTGTCCGAAACGGACAAAATCCTCACCGCTTTGAAGAATAACGGCATTAACTGCGCGGAGATCACTTTCCGCACCGCCTGCGCCAAGGAGGCCATTGCCTACGCCTGCAAGCACTATCCCGAAATGTCCGTCGGTGCAGGTACGGTTATCAATGTTGAGCAGTGCCAGGCTGCACTGGAAGCCGGCGCACAGTTTATCGTATCTCCCGGCCTGAGCGTGGCAGTTGCTGAAATCTGCAAGGAAAAGAATATCCCTTACTATCCCGGCTGCGTGACCCCCACCGAGATCATGCAGGCGCTGGAGCTGGGCATTACCACTGTCAAGTTCTTCCCTGCCAATGTGTACGGCGGTCTGCAGGCCCTCAAGGCCCTGTCCGCTCCCTTCCCCCAGGTGAAGTTTATTCCCACCGGCGGCGTGGACAGAAGCAATATCGACGAGTTTTTGGCCTTCGACAAGGTGGCAGCCATCGGCGGCAGCTTCTTTGTGAAGGAATCTCTGGCAAAAATGGAGGAAAAGTAAAATGGCAAAAGTTGTTACCTTTGGCGAGCTGATGCTCCGCTTAGCCCCCAACGGCTACTACCGGTTTTTCCAGAACGATCAGATGCAGGCCACCTTTGGCGGCGGCGAAGCCAATGTGGCGGTGAGCCTTGCCAATTACGGTCTGGAGAGCGTTTATGTGACCAAGCTGCCCAAGCATGCCATCGGCCAGGGCGCTGTGGACAGCCTGCGCTATTTCGGCGTGGACACCTCCAAGATCGTCCGTGGCGGCGACCGGGTGGGTATCTACTTCCTGGAGAAGGGCGCATCTCAAAGAGGCTCTGTTTGCATTTATGACCGGGCAGGTTCTGCCATCGCGTTGGCTGAGCCCACCGATTTCGATTGGGATGCTATTTTCGAGGGCGCTGACTGGTTCCATTTCACCGGCATCACCCCCGCGCTGGGCGGCAAGCTGGTGGAGATCTGCAAGGATGCCTGTAAGGCTGCCAAGGCCCGGGGCGTGAAGATCTCCTGCGACCTGAACTATCGGGGCAAGCTGTGGACCCGTGACCAGGCAAGAGCGGCTATGACGGAGCTGTGCCAGTATGTGGATGTGTGCATCTCCAATGAGGAGGACGCCAAGGATGTGTTCGGCATCGAGGCCGAGGGCACCGACATTTACGGCGGCAAGCTGAACCACGAGGGCTACAAGAGCGTTGCCAAGCAGCTGGCTGACAAGTTCGGCTTTGAGAAGGTGGCGATCACCCTGCGGACCTCCATCTCCGCCAGCGACAATGACTGGGCCGGTATGCTCTACGACGGAAAGGACTACTGCTTCTCCAAGTCCTACCACCTGCACATCGTGGACCGCGTGGGTGGCGGCGACAGCTTCGGCGGCGGTCTGATCTATGCGCTGCTTTCCGGCAAGACCTCCCAGCAGGCTATTGAGTTTGCTGTGGCGGCATCTGCGCTGAAGCATTCTGTGGAAGGCGACTACAACCGAGTAAGCGTTTCCGAGGTGGAAAAGCTGGCCGGCGGCGACGGCAGTGGCCGTGTGCAGAGATAAGGAAAAACAGGAAAGACCCTCCCATTTGGGAGGGTCTTTTTGTTTCAAATCTTACATATTTTCCGGAATTTGGTGGGTTTTACAGAAAGGTTTTGTTGAAAAAGGTTGACAATATGGGTCTGTTTTTTGTATAATTGTCCATACATCAAAAAAATGACATTAAAAATGTTCGCGCGGAAACCAAAAGGAGCGTTTTTATGAAAAGAATACTTGCAATTATGCTTTGCCTGGCGTGTTTGTTGGCATTGCCTGTGGCGGCTGCCCCCACAGATCCTATGGCGGTGAAATTCCAAAAGTTTTTGGATAGATGCGATAGCCTTTATGACGGCGATGTGATAAAGCTTGTGCTTACCGATGCCATGAAAGCCTTTGTTCCTCGGGAAGATCTGGAAGCTATCAATGTATCTGCTGCAGATTTTGAAACAGAGCTGGAAAAGCAGATCGTTTTGACGGAAGAGGTCCGGAATGATATTCGCAGCACCGAAAGAGGTTTATACAACCCGGAAAAAAATGAATATGCTGTGAAATATCCCGGCGGTGTTACCGAGATTTCTAATAAGAGACATTACAGAGGCTATGTAAAAACCGGTGAGAATACCTATGCGGTGTATTACCAGAATGCAGTACGGGAAATTTTGGATGAAAGCGCGGAAATCATCAGCCAATACAAAAATCCCATCACCGGCGAAGTGAAATATAACGGCAAGGTTTATACCCAGGATTCCGATATATATTACTGCATCAAAAATTGGGAAGATGGCGGCAAGAAGTACAATGTTGAAGTGACTGACGGCAAGATGCGCTATATTTCCAGTGAAGACTATGATGCAGCCCAGCTGCCCACGGCCTTTGATGATGTATCTGTAACCTACGACCTGCCCAAGGACGATACGGTTTATCTGGATAATGTGGCTTATTTCCCCGACCAAACTGTTGTCAAGGTGGAAAGGATTACCGGTGTTGTTGAGGAAATCGCCCAGGCGATGGCAACGGTTTCTACGCGGTATGCACCCTATTCCTTTACCGCGACCCTGAACGGGAATCCCGTTCAGCCCGGCAGCAAGATGAAAGTCCATTTTGTTGTGCCGGAGAATTTTGGTGCCGACACTGTGGTGATGCATTTGGATGCCGAGGGTAAGCTGACTGAGTTGGCATCTATGGTGAAGAACATTGAGGGCACATCTTATTTGGTGACAGAGCTGGAGCATTTCAGTATTTACCTTCTGGTAGACAAGGAGGCAAAACCTGCTGAACTAACCACACCGACAACCGCACCCACCACAGAGCCCACTACCGCACCGACCAATGCGGCAACCCAGGGCACAACAGCAGCTACAAAGGCAACCGCTGCAGCCACCAATGCCACTACGGCAGCCACCCAGGCTACCAATGGCGCAACCAAAGCCACCGCTCCTGCTACCAATCCCACAAGTGTAACTGTAGTAAGACCTACAGTGCCGGCTACCAGCCAAACTGTTGCAGATCCCACGGAGGCAACCGCTGTTGACCCCACAGAGGAAACCGCTGTGGCGCCCACCGAGGAAACTGCGCCTACCGATGAAACTACCACAGCGCCCACGGACCCCCCCAAGCCTGTAAAATCCAATAAGACCGGCGGCATCCTTGCTGCTGTACTTGTTGTTATCCTGCTTGCCGGCGGCGGGTTCGCTGCCTGGTGGTTCTATTTCAGAAAAAAGAATATCTAATAGAAAGATCCGGAATCGTAAAAAACAATTCCGGATCTTTTTATCTCTTTCAGACCTTAAACCGATTAAAATAGTCGTAAAGGGGAATAAGTTTTTCTAAAAATTCACCAGCCCGCCGGCCCAGCTCCGGGCCGAAAATATCCGGGGATACCGGCTCGTCCACAGAACAGGCAATGTATTTCCGCCAGGCAAAGAAGGGCGCCAGCTCTTCGCTGGGAGCTTCCTTGGGCCGCTTGTAGCATTCTGCCGTGATGGGTACGCCGGTGGCTTTTTCGGTGTCCTTGATCAGCTTCAAAAACGCCCTGGGTCGGGCGGCGATGTCCTTGCGGATCTCCTCCAAGGTGCTGACCCGGGGGCTGAGCAGGATAAATCCGTAGCTGACGCCCTCCGGACGGATCTCAAAGTACAGACAGGGATTCTCCGCCCACCACTGTACATCCTGCCGGATGCAGATCCACAGGCTTTCCTTATAAGGGGTGGGGTGGTGCAGCCGGGCATCCCGGTAGATGCGGCTGACCTTCAAGAGATTGCCGGGCTTGTCCAAAAACGGCTGGAACAGGTCCTTGCCCAAAGCCTTCATGGGCTCATAGAGGTAGTTTACATAATCTTTCTTATGTTCCAGGAACCACTCCCGGTTGTTGTTCATCCGGATGCCCCACAGAAAATCCACGGTCTCCGGAGAAAATCCTTCAAACATTGCTATTTCTCCTCATTATGCATTATGCATTCAGCATTATGCATTCTTTAGTGGGCGCCGGACAGGGGGCGCATAACGCTGTACACATCAAAGCGGGTATCGTGGAGCTCTGTAAGGAACACCAAATTGATGGCAGGGTCTGCCACGCCGCTGTTTGCCGCCACCTGTGCCGCCTGGGCAGCATCCTTGCCGGTGATGTACAAACGGCTGCGGCCGGTGGGGGGCGTAAAGTCCTCAGTCTTCACAAAGGACAGGGCAAACCGATTGGTGGCGCATACCTTCATAAGCTCCGCCGCCGCAGTGGTCAGCAGTTCCTTTCGGTCGCCGTCCACCTTGATTTTATCGGTGTTCTGGGGGAAACAGAAATCGTCCAAAACCACCTCGTCAAAGCCCAAATTCCGCAGCTCCACAATGATTTGGGTCAGGAAAGACAGCGTACCCTGACTGGCAGGATTCAGCCAGTAGCAGCCGTCATCGTCCTGGTACAGGTAGCCGCCGGAGCGGTGGGGAACACCGTCGGGCACATGATTGAGGCCGTAGGTGTAGTCCCGCAGGGCGGGGAACTTGGCAATGGCATAGATATTCTGCTTTTTCAGCCACGCCAGCAGCTCGTCCATTTTCTGAATGTCCACCTGGTTGCTCCGGGTGTCACTGACTGTGGAGGAATAGTAAAACGCGCCCTGGATGCTCTTTACATCGATCATAACCGGCGTGCCGGAGGGCAGCGCCTGGATCTGGGCTTTCACCACATCCAAATTGGAGAGGTCGCCCGGCTCCACATAGTAGCCCACCATCTGTGCCAGTTCCACTGCCTCCAAGTCGGATGCGCCGCTGTCGTAGCGGATGGACACCTCCGGCTCGTCGGGCTTTTGAGCGGCCTGTCCGTCAGACAGGGGAGGCAGCTCGAAATTCAGAATCGCATGTCCGTCGGCAGTATACATCACATACCGCTGGGCCCAAATATACCAGCAAACACCTGCCACAAGGGCAAGCACCAAAACCGGCAGTAAAGCCACGCCTATGCGCTGGAGCACCCGTTTGGTGCGGTAGGGAATGTTCATACACTTCTCCTTTTTGCGCTGACACAGCGCCATTCTTCTTTGGCCTTCGTTGCCGTGACGGCAATGCCGGCCTGCTCCAAAGCATTCACCACATCAGAAAGTCTTGTATCCAAAATGCCGGAGCAAATGAGGGTGGTGTTCTCCCCCAAAAAACGGGGCAGTACCGGGGCAAGACCGATGATCACATCGGCAACAATGTTCACCAGCACCACATCATACTGTTCGGCAGAAAGCTTGTCCATCAAAGCCTTATCGGCAACCACATTGCCGGTGAGGGCGGTAAATGCCGGGGCGGAAAAGCCGTTGTAGGCGGCGTTTTCCCGGGCGATGTCCTCGGCCTTGGGGTCAATGTCCACGCCGATGGCGGATTTTGCCCCCAAACGCAGAGCGGTAATGGACAAAATACCGCTGCCGCTGCCCAAATCCAGGCAAGCCGCGCCGGGTTTTATTACGGTTTCCATGGTTTCCACCACCATTTGGGTGGAGGGGTGGGCGCCTGTACCAAAAGTCAGACCGGGATCCAAAATCACCGGCAGGCGGCCATCTGTTTCATCGGCTCTCCAGTAGGGCAGGACGATGAGCTTTTCACCGATGGGCTGGGGCGGGTAATTGTCCTTCCAGCTTTCCTCCCAGTTTTCCTCGGCAAGGGGCTTGACGGTCAGCTGCAGCTGACCCAATTCCTCACCCCGGAGCTTCTCCAAAAGGGCTTCCAGCCGGAAAAGGCCGGCTTTATCCGCATCCTCTAAGTACAGCTTGATGCAGGAAAGGCCCTGCAGCTTTTCCTGCAATTCCTCGTCGATATAATCCCAGCAGGCCCGGTTTTCCTCCAAAAAGGCCTCAAACTCCCCCTGGTCTTCCATGATCAGTTCGCTGAAGCCCCCGGCGGTGAGAGCAGCGGCAGTCTTCTCCGCCTTTCCGGGCACTGTATCAATTGTCAGTTCCAAATATGCCATAATATTCTCCTATGGACTTTTTCGTAGGGGAGGCATAGCATGCCTCCCGAAATCCCCAAAATGCAATTTTTAGCGGGAGGGATAATATCCCTCCCCTACAAGGGAGGCTTGTTTTTTACTATTTTATCGTAAAACGCACAAAATAACAACTACCCAAAATGTAAATTTTTCGCCCGGGTCTTTCCATATGGGCAAAAATAGTATATAATGAGGAATATTACTCCTTAGGAGGCACTATGATCCAAACAATTTCTCTGCTGCCGGGGGTCACTCTGCGGTGTTTTCCCGACAGCCGTTTCAAGCAGGAGGGGCTGAGCCTACAATTTATAAGGCCTATGTGCAAGGAAGAAGCCGCCCTCAATGCCTTGCTGCCTGCGGTGCTGCTCCGTGGCTGTGAAACCGCCCCGGATCTGCGGGCCATCACGCTCCGTTTAGACGATCTCTACGGCGCTGCCGTAGGAGCCCAGCTGCGCCGGGTGGGCGACTACCAGGCCACGGGCCTCAGTTGCAGCTTTATGCGGGAAGAATATGCCCTGCCCGGGGAGCAGACGCAAGCTCCAATGATGCAATTCTTAGAAGAATTGCTGTTCCGTCCGGTGCTGGAAAAGGGGGTATTTTGCCCGGAATATGTGGAGAGCGAAAAGCGGAATCTCTCCGCCGCCATTGCCGCCCAGCGCAATGACAAGCGTGCCTACGCCAACGCCCAAATGGTAAAGCGGATGTGCAAGGGCGATTCCTTCGGTGTTCCCCGCCTGGGCGAAAAAGAGGATGTGGAGGCCATCACCCCAGAGAGCCTTTACGCCCACTATCAAAAAGTCCTGCGGGAAAGCCCTGTGAATCTGTTTTATGTGGGCGCTGCTAACCCGGAAAAATTAGCTGACCTTTTGCGGCCTATTTTTGAAAAATTAGAAAGAGAACCTATCACGCTGCCGGACCAAACCCCCTTCCACGATTTGGGTGGCTGCCGGGAAACGGAAGTGATGGATGTTGCCCAGGGAAAGCTCTGCATGGGCTTTACCACCCCCATCACCCTGCGGGATAAGGATTTTGTGGCTATGCAGCTGTTTAACACCGTGTTCGGCAGCGGTATGGTCAGTAAGCTGTTTATGAAGATTCGGGAGGAAATGTCCCTTTGCTACGACATCCACTCCTCCTACCACGGCAGCAAGGGCATCGTTACTGTGTCCGCCGGCATCGATTGCAATATGGATGCCAAGGTGGAAGAAGAAATTCTCCGCCAATTAAAGGCCTGCCAAGAGGGTCAGATCACCGAAACCGAGCTGAAAGCAGCGAAAGAGGCACTTCTTAATCAGCTGCGCAGCACCCACGATTCCCCCGGGGCTATCGAGGGCTACTATGCGGTTGCGGCGCTGAGCGGTTTGCAGCTGACCCCGGAGGATTACAGCCGGGCAGTGGAAAACGCAACGGCTGAAGACATTGCCAGGGCCGCCAAAACCTTGCAGCTGCACACCGTTTATTTCTTAAGGGGGGAAGTCTGATGGAAACAAAATTCTACCCCCAGGTGGGCGAGACCCTTTACAAAGCGACACTCCCCAGCGGATTAAAAATGGTAGTCCTGCCCCGGCCCGGCTTTGCCAAAAAGCTGTGCTATCTGGTCACGGACTACGGCGCGATTCATAGAGATTTTGAGATGGACGGGCAAAAATACTCCGCCCCCGCCGGCGTTGCTCACTACTTAGAGCATAAGCTTTTCGATATGCCCGGTCGGGATATCACCGGGGAATTTGCCACCCTGGGCGCAAGCCCCAATGCCTTCACCAGCTATGATATGACCGCCTATTATTTCTCCTGCACGGAAAATTTCCGGGAAAACCTGAACCTTTTGCTGGAATTTGTCACCACCCCCTACTTTACCGAGGAAAGCGTTGCCAAGGAACAGGGCATCATCGGCCAGGAAATCGATATGAACCTAGACAATCCGGACAGCCGGCTCTTTGACCTTTTGATGGAAGTGATGTATGAAAAGCACCCCATTAACACTCCCATTTTGGGCACGAAAGAGAGCATTGCCAAAATCACCCCCCAGGTCTTAACGGATTGCCACCGGGCTTTCTATAAGCCGGACAATATGTTCCTGTGCGTGGTAGGCGATGTAGACCCGGAGGAAGTAGCGCAATTGGCAGAAGCCCGTTTTGCGGAACTGCCCAACCCCAAGGTCACCGCACCCCGGGAATGGGCTGAGCCTATGGAAACCTGCAAAAAAGAAATCACCACCCAGATGGAGGTGGCGATGCCCATGTTCCAGCTGGGCTTTAAGGCCGAGGCCCTGCCCAACGGAGAAGCAGGTGTCCGGGGCGAGATCATCGGCGACTTGGCGGCGGAGGCGCTGTTTGGCGAATCCTCCCGGCTGTATCTGAAGCTGTACGAGGAGGGTCTGATCGATGCCTCCTTCGGCGGTGGCTTTGAGGCGGTGGAGGGTATGGCGCTGCTCACCGCATCCGGTGACAGCGAGAACCCCCAGGCGGTGCGGGATGCCATTTTGTCAGAAGCCAAGCGTTTGGTTGCCGAAGGTATTGCGGAAAACGACTTCCTGCGGATGCAGCGCAGCGCATTGGGTCGGCGGATCCGGGGTTTGGACAGCTTTGAGTCCACCTGCTTCCGGCTCTGCGCCTATAATTTCTCCCATTTTGACTATTTTGAGATCCCCGCTGTTTACCGGCAGGTAACACCTGCGGATCTGACTCAATTCTTACAAAAAGTGGTCACGGAGGACCGTATGTGTATGGCTGTGATCACTCCCAAGGAGGTTTCCTAATGGAATGGATCAAAGCAGATTCTCCCATCGCATTCCCCGGTCTGGGCTTTGAGATCAATCCCCCCACGGGCTTTACTGTGGGCGGTTTTGAGGTGATGTTTTACGGCCTCATCATCGGCTTGGGTCTGGTGCTGTGCTGCATTTACGGCCTGCGCCGGGGCAAGGATTTCGGCCTTACCCAGGACGACATCTTAGACGGTGCCCTGTGGATCATTCCCTTTGCCATCGTCTGCGCCCGGCTTTATTACTGCGCTTTCTACTGGGAACAGGGCGGCTACGGCAAAAATCCCATCAGCATCCTTTACATTTGGGAGGGCGGTCTTGCCATTTACGGCGGCGTCATCGGCGCGGCTATCGGCATCGTGGTCTACTGCCTTTGCAAAAAAATTCCCATCACCACCTGCTTAGACATTACCTTTGTCACCTTCCCCATCGGACAGGCCATCGGCCGCTGGGGCAATTTCTTCAACCGGGAGGCCTTCGGCGACCAGACCGAAAGCTTCCTGCGGATGGGTCTGAAGCTGACGGAGGACGGATACGCATCTTCCGAGATGTTCTACTACCATCCCACCTTCCTGTATGAATCCCTGTGGAATGCTTTGGGCTTTGTGCTGCTGCATTTTCTCTCCAAAAAGCGGAAATACGAGGGTCAGATGGCCCTGTGCTATGCGCTGTGGTACGGCTTGGGCCGGACCTTTATCGAGGGTCTGCGGACGGACAGCCTGTACTGGGGTCCTTTCCGGGTCAGCCAGCTGCTGGCAGCGGTGAGCGCCATTGCAGCAGCCTGGATCCTCATTTGGCAGATGTTCCGCCCCCACCCGGCCGAGAAACTTTATGTAAACCGCGTCGCCGCCAAAAAGGCCGCCGAAGCAGCTGTCATTGTTGATGTTGCTGAAGAAGAAACCACTGAGGAAGAACATTCGGAAAAAGAAACTCCCGTTGAGGAAACAGAAAATTAAGCATTATGCATTCTGCATTACGCATTAAAAAAGCACCCCTTATGGGGTGCTTTTTTCTTATCCAATAGGTTCAAAATCGGCGGCGCCGTGTTTGCACAGGGGGCAAACCAGGTCCTCAGGAAGCTCTTCTCCCTCATAGACCCAGCCGCAGATCTTGCAGACGAAGCCCTTCTTCTCGGTTTCGGGCTTGGGCTTTACAAAGTTTTGGTAGTAGGTGTAGGACATGGTCTCCACCTTGCTTAAGTTGGCGCACTGGGTGACATCGCAAATGAACATCATATGGGTGCCCAGATCCATCTGATCGATGACCTTGCAGGAAATAAATGCGTTGGTATACTTGTCTAAGAACAGCAAACCGTTGGCGGCGCGCTGGGTGTGTTCAAATTCGGCGAACTTATCCACCTCCCGGCCGGACTGGAAACCGAACCGCTGGAACAGCTTGAAGGGCGCTTCCTGGGACAGGGTGGAAATATTCAGCTTGCCGGTCTTGGCGATCACTTCGCAGGAGTAGTTGAGCTTATTTACAGTGACAGCCACCCGGTTGGGGGTATTGGTGACCTGGGTGACAGTGTTGACGATAAGGCCGTTGTCCTTTTTGCCGTCGTTGCTGGTGACCACATACAAGCCGTAGCCGATGTTGAACAGCGCGGTTGCATCCACAAAATCCTCCTGCACTTCCACAGGATTATAGGATGCGGCCAGCTCCTCGGCAAGCTTTTTCACCTGCTCGGTGGATGCTTCATTCAGTGCGGACATAATGGTCACATTGTTCTCGGCGAAGGTAATATCCTTGGAATCGGCCAGCTTGCCCTTCATCACCTTGATGGCGGTGGGGGCCCAGGAGCCGTTCTCGATAAGACCCACGGTGCGGTTCTGGAAATTCCGCTCGGTGAGCTTGTCCAGATAGGTGCGCATATAGGGGAACACATCTGCATTGTAGGTGGTGGTAGCCAGCACCAGCTTGTCATAGCGGAAGGCATCGGAAACCGCCAGAGCCATATCGCAACGGGCCAAATCGTGCACGATCACATTGGGCACATCTCTTGCCCGGAGCTCTCTTGCCAGGATCTCCACAGCCTCTTTGGTATGGCCGTAAACAGAAGTATAGGCAATGACCACGCCCTCGGTCTCGGGGGTGTAGGAGGACCACAGGTCATAAAGCTTGATATAGTGGCCCAAATTCTCCGTCAGCACCGGTCCGTGGAGGGGGCAGATGATCTGAATGTCCAAAGTTGCAGCAACCTTCAGAATGTTCTGCACCTGCTTGCCGTACTTACCCACGATGCCGATGAAATAGCGTCTTGCCTCGTCGTCCCAGTCTTCCGTCACATCCAATGCGCCGAATTTGCCGAAGCCGTCGGCGGAGAACAGAACCTTGTCAAAACTATCGTAGGTCATCATAACCTCAGGCCAGTGGACCATGGGGGCGAAGGCAAAGGTGAGGGTGTGCTGACCCAGCTCCAAAGTGCCGAGATTTTCCACAGTGAGGGTGTTTGCCATTTTTAGCTTGGGGAAGAACTGACCGATCATCTTGAAGGTCTTCACATTGGCCACCACGGTAACTTCCGGATAGGTATTCACAAAGGCCTCGATGGATGCGGCATGGTCCGGCTCCATGTGCTGGACCACCAAATAATCGGGCTGGCGTCCGGCCAGGGCCTTTTCCACATTCTTCAGCCACTCTGCGGTCTTAGACTGGTCGATGGTGTCCATAACGGCCACCTTCTCGTCCAAAATCACATAGGAATTGTAGGCCATACCGTTGGGCACAACATACTGCCCCTCAAACAGGTCCACCTCGTGGTCGTTTGCGCCCACATACAAAATGGTATCGGTAACTTTTTTAAGCATATGCTATCCTCCCGTTAATTTCGTAGAGCGGGAACTTGCTCCCGCCAAGCCTTCCCCTTGAGGGTGTTGCAGAGCGCAGCGAACCTTACAATACCAATGCTTGCCGGGGGCAAGCATACAATAATTTATAAGGTGCCCCGTAGGGGCGGATGAGGTGTTCTCCACCTCATCAGTCACCTGCGGTGACAGCTTCGCCTCCAGGAGAAGCCTTTTTTCTTGCCCTATCATAGCAAATATTTTCCACTTTGTCAATATAAGAATGATTCTTATTCTCAAATTTTTCTTGACAAAATTCCCCTTTCGGGTATACAATGCAAATAGAACTCTCCGTCATCCCGGAATCGTAGGGGCGGGATATTATCCCGCCCGCAATCATCGCGAGCGATTCTTCGTCGATACTGCCGGGAGGGATGCTATCCCTCCCCTACAAATTGCAATTTATGCTACCACACAAATATGATACTATGGAGGTAAACCTATGGAACTTGTACTTCTCACAGCCCTGGGCGTGGGCGGCGCAACCGTCTTCGGCACGGCCCTTGGCTTTCTCTTTAAGAATATTTCCCATAAATTCAGTGATATAATCCTGTCCTTTGCCGCAGGCGTGATGCTGGCGGCGGCGGTGATGGGTCTTGTACTGCCCTCTTTGGAGTACGGCGGCGAATACGGCCTTGTGTATACCGTCTTGGGCGTGTTTGCCGGCGCGGTGTGCGTGAACCTGTTTGATAAATTGGTGCCCCACCTCCACCGGCTCAGCGGCGTGGACCAGGAATCCCACCCCAGCGAAACCCAAAAACTCAACAAAGTTCTGCTGTTCGTCACCGCTATCGCCATCCACAACCTGCCCGAGGGCATCGCCGCAGGCGTGGGCTTTGGCTCCGGCAACAATGCAGAGGCCCTCACTGTGGCAGGCGGCATTGCCCTGCAGAACATCCCCGAGGGTATGGTCATCGTCGGCCCTATGCTGGCCGCAGGCATGAAGCCCGGCCGCACTTTCCTCATTGCAGCCGCCACAGGCATTGTGGAGGTGCTGGGAACCCTTTTGGGCTTCTTTGCGGTGACGGTGTCCACGGCGGTTTTGCCCTTTGCCCTGGCCTTTGCCGGCGGCACCATGCTCTATGTCATCAGCGACGAAATGATCCCCGAAACCCACGCCCACGGCTCTGAGCGGGGCGCAACCTACTCTTTACTGGTTGGCTTCTGCTTAATGCTGGTGTTTGATGTTTTGTTGGGATAAGAACATCTCTTCGTAGGGGAGGCATAGTATGCCTCCCGAAATCGCCTTTGACGAATCTTTTGCGGGAGGGATATTATCCCTCCCCTACGAGATAAGACCCGGTCGTACAATCGCGGCCGGGTCTTTTTTATTGCAATTTGCTTCTTCTGCGGCGGCGTTGGGCGCCGGAGGGTCTTTTTACTTCCGGGTCTGCCTTTTCTGAGCGCCTTGCGTAGGCCTCGGCGGCCTCGGAGGTAGCTTCATAGGTGAGCCGGCTCACCCGCACCTTTCCGTCGGGCTGGTCGGACAGGCGAATGCGAATGAGGAATTTGCCATGCTCCGGACATTCTGCCAAATCCATATACCGCCGGCCGGGCTGGGCAAACCACCGTGTGCCGGTCATTTGCTTTCCGCAGGTGGGGCATTTGTTTTCCGGGCCGTCCATAGCGGTGAGGGCGGCCTGCTTGTCCGCATAGTCATAGAACACCTTGCGGCCGATACAGCCGGGAAGCTCTGCTCCGTGGAAGCCATTTTCGTGGCTCTTCACCGCCTGTCCGTACTCCATAACGCCCCGGATAAGGTCCAGCTTGGCGCAAATAAGGGCGGTATGATAGGCATCGCCCAAGGCATCGTGAGCAGGCCGGGTGGCCTCGATGCCAAAAATTTCCATAGCGGTCTTCAGCGCCTTTTGGGAAGACGAGCCGTCGGTCTGAGCATTGAAGATCATTTGGGCATTGTACCAGCGATTCACCCAGCTTTCGTCGATGCCGTAAAGCCGGAGATTCTCCCGCAAAATGGTGATATCGTCAAAGCCCCAGGTGAGGAAGATCACATCCTCCCCGCACCAGGCGCGGAACTTCGCCATCGCCTCCCCCATGGGAACGCCTTCGTCCCGGAGCTGGGCTTCTTTAATGCCGGTGAGCTTGCTGACCCGGCGGTTTAAGCGGCGGTAGAATTTGGGCTTAACAAGCACTTGAAATTCGTCGCCAACCTGTTGATCCTCCGTGATCCGCACCGCGCCGATCTGAATGATCTCGCCCCGGATCTGCACCGGCAGCACCTTCTTGGCAGAGGGCGAACCGGGCCAGGGTTGATTCCATTCCATATCCAAAACGATGTAATTCATCTTTGAAACCTCGTAACAAAATTCTTCCTATATCATAGCACAGCCCCCAAGGTCTGTAAATAACAATTTTCTCTTGTAGGGGAGGCATACTCTATGCCTCCCCTACAATGACCACTGGGGGATGTACGCAGTATCCCCGGAGGCGGCCTCCTGGGTGAAGCCCTCCAGGCCGTTTAAGTACATCCAGCTTAAAACTGCATCGTATTCCTCATCGGTAATTTTCCGGTCAAAGGGAGCGGGCAAGCCGGGCATGGGGGTGTACTGCCGCATAAGGCTCACCAGCACCTGCCCGGGGGCAAAGGTATCCCCGATCCAATCCAATACTTTCAGGGAGTTTTCCACATTGCCCGGCAAAATCAGATGCCGGATAATGACACCTTTTTTGATCCTTTCGCCCTCCCATTGGGGTTCGCCCACCTGATGCACCATCTCTTTGATGGCCCGGCTGGCAACGGCAAAATAGTTTTCCGCGCCGGAAAGCGACCTTGCCAAGGCATCGTCTGCATACTTCATATCCGGCAGGTAGATATCCACCAGGCCGTCCAATTTGGCGATGGTTTCCGCCTTTTCGTAGCCGCCGCAGTTGTACACCACGGGAACGGGCAATTGGGGGGTCAATGCGGGAATAATCGTGGGCAAAAACTGAGTAGGGGTGACCAGATCGATATTCTCTGCCCCTTGGGCGATCAGCTTTTCCATCTCCCGGCGCAGTTCAGCAGAATCCATGGTTTTGCCCACCGGGGCGGCAGAAATGGCTCTGTTTTGGCAGTAGCTGCACTTTAGCGTACAGCCGCCGAAAAATATGGCGCCGCTGCCACCGTTTCCTGCCAAAGCAGGCTCTTCCCACTTGTGGAGCATGGTCTTGGCAACAAGCGCCTCCCCGGGACAGCCGCAAAAGCCCAATTCCCCGGCTGTTCTGTCTGCCCCACACTCCCGGGGACATAAATTGCAGGTTTTATAATCCATAGAACCCTCTTCTTTTGTAGGGGAGGGATATTATCCCTCCCGAAATCACCCAGGTTAATGTTGCATTGTTTGCGGGAGGCATAGTATGCCTCCCCTACGATTTGATTTTATCACGAATGTGCATAAAATGCCACCTTTACAAAAATTTTATTTGCCATTGGGGAGAATTTGGCGTAGTATATAGGAGATGACAACACGGAGGTGACATCATGACTTTACAATTCGATGACCTGCGCCAAAGAGGGAATCGGTGCTTGGATTTTGCCGCCTATTCTCCCCGGCGTTTGGTGCTGATCCATACTGCTGTATCCTTGGGCGCGTCCTTGGTTGTGGGACTGCTCAACCTGCTGTTTTCCCAAATGATCGCCACTACCGGCGGCCTTGGGGGTATGGGAATGCGTTCTATGCTGCAGACCGCCCAAACAACGCTGGAGTTAGCCGTGACCCTTGCGCTGCCTTTCTGGAACATCAGCCTGTCCCGGGCGGCACTGTGCTGGGCAAGGGGTGAATTGGCAGAGCCGCCCACCCTTTTGGAGGGCTTCCGGCGTTTCCGCAGCGTGCTGGGTGTCAAGCTGCTCACCGGATTTATCTTCCTTGGTCTGTGTATGGCGGTTTCTTATATTGGCTCTATGCTGTTCCTGTTTACCCCCTTTGCAGGCGGACTTATAGAAGCGATGGATCCCATTATGCAGAACTCCGGTGTCCTTGACCCCGAGCTGCTGCTGAGCGACGAAGTGATGGCCCAGATCAGCTCCGCTGCCGTGCCGCTGATGATCTTCTTAGCTGTCCTGTTTGCCGTTTTGGCGATTCCTGTATGGTACCGGATCCGGTTTGCGGATTTTGCCGTGATGGACGGTGGCCGCGCTGCATCCTCTCTGCTTGAAAGCTTCCGCATCACCAAGAAAAAGGCTTTGGAAGTTTTCAAAATCGACCTGCATTTCTGGTGGTTCTACCTGTTGCAGCTGCTCACTGTGGTGCTGTGCTACGGTGACACGATTTTGGCTGCCCTGGGGGTTCAGCTGCCCATCTCCCCGGAAGTTTCCTATGTGCTGTTTTTTGCCGTGGGCATTGTAGCCCAGGGACTGCTTCTTTGGTGGTACCAGGCCCGGGTGTCCGTAACCTACGCGCTGGCCTATGAACAACTCACCGCCGACACCGCTGCGGTTTGCAGTCAAACTGTGCAATAATGCAAAAACTTGCAGGTTTTCCTGCGTTTTGTGCTCTGTGTCCAAAGATCAGCGGAAAAAATTGTGTATTTTTACAATTTAGATACTTTACAACAGGTTTTTGGTATTGTATAATGTTAAGGACTGGGGTTTATCCCCGCAAAAAGTACATTTTGCTGCATAAGCAGCACGAAAATTGGAGGAAAATAAAATGTCTGTAAAAGTTGCTATTAACGGTTTCGGTCGTATCGGCCGTCTGGCTTTCCGTCAGATGTTCGGCGCTGAGGGCTTCGAGGTTGTCGCTATCAACGACCTGACCTCTCCCAAGATGCTGGCTCACCTGCTGAAGTACGACTCCACTCAGGGTGCTTACGCTAAGCCCTTCGGCGCTCACACTGTTGAGGCCGGCGAGGACAACATCGTTGTTGACGGCAAGAAGATCACCATCTACGCTAAGGCTAATGCTGCTGAGCTGCCCTGGGGCGAGCTGGACGTAGACGTCGTTCTGGAGTGCACCGGTTTCTATACTTCCAAGGAGAAGGCTCAGGCTCACATCACTGCCGGCGCTAAGAAGGTTGTTATCTCCGCTCCCGCCGGTAACGATCTGCCCACCATCGTTTACAACGTTAACCACGAGACCCTGACCAAGGAAGACAACATCATCTCCGCTGCTTCCTGCACCACCAACTGCCTGGCTCCCATGGCTAAGGCTCTGAACGACCTGGCTCCCATCGAGTCCGGCATTATGTGCACCATCCACGCTTACACCGGCGACCAGATGATCCTGGACGGTCCTCAGAGAAAGGGCGACCTGCGCCGCTCCCGCGCCGGTGCTATCAACATCGTTCCCAACTCCACCGGTGCTGCTAAGGCTATCGGCCTGGTTATCCCCGAGCTGAACGGCAAGCTGATCGGCGCTGCACAGCGTATCCCCACTCCCACCGGTTCTACCACCATCCTGAACGCTGTTGTTGCTAAGGAAGTTACCAAGGAAGAGATCAACGCTGCCATGAAGGCTGCTACCACCGAGTCCTACGGCTACACCGAGGACGAGATCGTTTCCTCCGATATCGTCGGCATGACCTTCGGTTCTCTGTTCGACGCTACCCAGACCATGGTCAACAAGCTGCCCGGCGGCATGACCCAGGTTCAGGTTGTTTCCTGGTACGACAACGAGAACTCCTACGTTTCTCAGATGGTCCGTACCATCAAGCACTTCTCCACCCTGCTGTAATTCTTACAGAATATAAATTTAAGCGTCCGGCCAATCGGCCGGGCGCTTTTTTATGCGCAAAATAAAGCGGTCTGTTTTCACAGACCGCTTTAATTATCAGCAGAGCTTTGCGCCGGCGGGGATGGCATCGTCTACCATCAGCAGGTGCAGCTTTTCCTCGCCCTTCTCGGTGTGGACGGCGGAGATCAGCATACCGCAGGACTCCTTACCCATCATCTTCCGGGGAGGCAGATTGGTGATGGCAACCAAAGTCTTGCCGATCAGCTCCTCGGGCTTGTAGAACTTGGCAATGCCGGAGAGGATCTGCCGGTCGGTGCCGGTGCCGTCGTCCAGGGTGAACTGCAGCAGCTTGTCGCTCTTCTTCACCGGCTGGCAATCCTTGACCTTCACAGCCCGGAAATCGGACTTGCAGAAGGTGTCAAAATCCACATGCTCGGTGGCATAGGGCTCAATTTCAATATCGCTCTTGGGCTTGGACAGTTCCTCGAGAGCCGCCAGCTCCTTCTCCATATCGATGCGGGGGAACAGGGCATCACCGGCAACGGTTGCTACCTGCACAGGCAGCACACCGAAGTCCTCCAGGGAGTCCCAGTCCATTCTCACACCGCCCAGCCGCTTGGCAATTTCCTCTGCGGTTGCAGGCATAAAGGGAGAAAGCAGACCTGCGCAGATACGGACAGTTTCCAGCAGGTTATACAGAACCTTGGCAAGACGGGGGTGGTTACTTTCGTCCTTCGCCAGCACCCAGGGTGCGTTCTCATCAATATACTTATTGGCACGGGAGATGACCTTGAACACCTCAGCAAGGGCATTCTGGAAGGCGTACTTTTCCATCTGCTCCTCGTACTTATCACGCAAAGTGCAGACCATTTCCACCAGTTCCTTATCCATCTCGATGTTGACCTGCTGCTGGGCAGGCAGGCGCTCACCAAAGTACTTCTGGGCCATTGCCACAGTACGGGAAACCAGGTTACCCAGGTCGTTTGCCAAATCGGTATTGATGGTGGAGATCAGCAGCTCGTTGCTGAAATTGCCGTCAGAGCCGAAGGGGAAGGACCGCAGCAGGAAGAACCGCAGGGCATCCACGCCAAAGCGCTGGGCCAGGATATAGGGGTCAACCACATTGCCCTTGGATTTACTCATCTTGCCGCCGTCCAACAGCAGCCAGCCGTGGCCGTAAACCTTCTTGGGCAGGGGCAGACCCAGGCTCATGAGCATTGCGGGCCAAATGATAGCATGGAAACGGACGATCTCCTTGCCCACGAAGTGCACATCGGCAGGCCAGAAGTCCTCCAGGCCCTCCTTGGCATCGTTGCAGAAGCCCAGGGCGGTCATATAGTTAAACAGGGCATCGATCCAAACATAGACAACGTGGCCCTCGTCGAAGTCCACAGGCACGCCCCAGCTAAAGCTGGTACGGGACACGCACAGGTCCTCCAAGCCCGGCTTAATGAAGTTGTTCACCATTTCGTGGACACGGCTACGGGGCTCTAAGAAATCGGTGTTTTCCAGCAGATCCTGCACCCGGTCAGCGTACTTAGAAAGCCGGAAGAAGTATGCCTCTTCCTCCGCATCCTGTACTTCCCGGCCGCAGTCGGGGCATTTGCCGTCCACCAGCTGGCTCTCGGTCCAGAAGCTTTCGCAGGGCTTGCAGTACTTACCGGTGTACTTGCCCTTGTAAATGTCGCCGTTTTCATACATCTTCTTGAAGATCTTCTGAATGGCGGCAACGTGGTAATCATCGGTGGTGCGGATGAAACGGTCATTACTGATGTTCATCAGCTTCCACAGGTCCAGCACACCGCCCTCGCCCAAAACGATGTTATCCACATACTCCTGGGGGGTGCAGCCTGCTTCCTTGGCCTTGTCCTCGATCTTCTGACCGTGCTCATCGGTGCCGGTGAGGAAGCACACATTGTAGCCCTGGAGCCGCTTATAGCGGGCCATAGCATCGGTGGCCACGGTGCAGTAGGTGTGGCCAATGTGCAGCTTGGCAGAGGGATAGTAGATAGGTGTGGTAATGTAATAGTTACCCTTAGACATAAAAATTCCTCCTAAAAATGAAAATCGCCCTTGCAGAGCAAGGGCGAGAGTTTTACTTCGCGGTACCACCTTGATTCGTGGGGAAATCCCCACCTCAAAACGCAATAACGGGCGTACCCGGGTGGGCCTAAATATCGACGCACCGGCTCCCAGACCATGTTCAGCAGCTTCCTCTGTACCCCTTTCCACCAACCGGGGCTCTCTGACCAGCCTTTGCAGCTTACTCTTCTGTTCGCAGCCTTTTCATATCTTGGGGTATTATACCCTGTTTTTACCGGTTTTGTCAAGTTTTATTCTGGGTAGCCACAACATTGCTGCCGAACACATCGGAAAGAATCACATCGCCGATGGCAACGGGGAGCTTGGCAACAGCCTTGTTGATAAGCTGCATACATTCGGACATTTTCTCCTTGGGGATGGGCCGGTCGGTCTTCACGGACACCAGGCCGCCATTTTCGCAGCGGACAGTGGAGGTCACGGTGCGCTGGGGATTTGTGCATTCATTTTTGGCATATTCTGCGCCCCGGGGGCAGGTATTGCCCTCCACTTTTTCCACTTCCCGGCCATTTAGCTGCACGGTCAGCTGACAGCCCAGAGGGCATACGATACAGGTAAGTTTTCTCTCCATATTACAGCTCCTCCAAAGAAACGGTCAGCGACCCCACATTGTTAAGCAGGTCTTTTTTGATGGTCACAGACTCCATCTCACCGGGGGCGACCTTGGGCCGCTTCCGGGATAAAATCACCTTGTCGCCGGCGGTCACATTCACCCGCACATTCTTATAGACATTGCCCACCCGGAAATAGAGGGTAATGTCCTTCTGCTCCGTGATGACCTGGGGGACAGTATAGCGAACTTTTCCGTCTGTTTTTACGGGGATTTCCACTTTTTTACCGGTGTTTCCCTTAATATAAGCCGCGGCAGCCTTGCCGGCGATCTCCGCCTCTTCGGAAACGAAGTCCACCAAATCGTGGACATGGAGCACATTGCCACAGGCGAAAACACCGGGAATGGAGGTCTGTCGGTCCTGGTCCACCACAGCGCCGTTGGTAATGGGGCTAAGGTCTACCTTTGCCGCCTTGGAAAGCTCATTTTCCGGAATCAAACCAACAGACAACAGCAGCGTATCACAGGGAATGAACTCCCGGGTCTCGGCGATGGGACGGCGGTTTTCGTCCACCTGGGCGATGGTCACGCCCTCCAGCCGCTCCTTGCCGTGGATCTGCACCACGGTGTGGCTTAATTTCAGAGGAATGTTAAAATCGTTGAGGCACTGCTCGATATTCCGGGCCAAACCGCCGGAATAGGGCATCAGCTCGCAAACTGCGTGGACCTTTGCCCCCTCCAGGGTCATACGGCGGGCCATAATCAGGCCAATGTCGCCGCTGCCCAAAATCACAACATTCTTGCCGGGAAGATATCCCTTCATATTCACAAACTTTTGGGCTGTGCCGGCGCTGAAAATGCCTGCAGGCCGGCTGCCTGCAATGTTCAGCGCACCCTTGGACCGCTCCCGGCAGCCCATAGCCAACACGATAGCCTTGGCCTGCAGCTGGAAGATACCCTCTGTCGCATTTGTAGCGGTGATAACTTTATCCTCGGTAATGTCCAAAACCATGGTGTTGCACTTGGTTTCGATGTTCAATTCCCGAACTTTTTGCTCATATTTCCAGGCATATTCCGGTCCGGTCAGCTCTTCGCCGAACTTATGCAGACCAAATCCGTTGTGGATGCACTGCTGCAAAATGCCGCCCAGGCTTTCGTCACGCTCCAGGATCAAAATATCACGAATGCCCTGTTCAAAAGCTGCAATGGCGGCGCTCATACCGGCAGGACCGCCGCCGATGATAACCAAATCTCTCATTGGGCCATTCCTCCCTTGGTTTTTTCCACATTGATCACAGACTTGCCGCCGCATTTTGTCACATCCTCGTAGGCAATGCCCAGTTCCTTTGCCAAAAGCTCGGTGACATAGGGCATACAGAAGCCGCCCTGACAGCGACCCATTTGGGCGCGGGTGCGGCGCTTGACGCCGTCTAAGTCGGTTGCGCCGGGATTTCTGCGAATGGCATCCAAAATCTCACCCTCGGTGACACCCTCGCAGCGGCAGATGATCCTGCCGTAGGCGGGATTGGCCTTAATCATAGCGTTCTTCTCTTCCAAAGATGCATCCCGGAAGTGGTGAGAAGATACTCTTGTAGCCACATAATTGGGGTTTTCTGCCAAATCAAGGCCTTGCTCCCGGAGCATTCCGGCAATGTACCTGGCGATGGCAGGAGAGGCAGACAGGCCGGGGGATTCAATGCCTGCCGCATTCACAAAGCCCTGTTCCGGGGAGGTGATGATGAAGTCGCCGGTGTTGCCGGCAGCACGCAGACCGCAGAAAGAGGTAATGGCTTTGCCCGCAGGCAGGTTTTCCACATATTCTTTGGCCTTGCCCAAGATCTCGGCAAAGCCCTCCGCTGTGGTGTCCTTGTCTTCCTTGTCTTCTTTGTCCACAGAGGTAGGACCTAACAGCAAATTGCCGTCCACAGTGGGGCTGACCAAAATGCCCTTGCCCATCTTGGTGGGGGTGCGGAAAATGGTATTGCGCACCACGCCGCCGCACTCCTTGTCCAGCAGTATGTACTCGCCCTTCCGGGGGTGGACGGAAATGCTGTGGTCGCCGATCATTTTTGCAATGGTATCAGAATAAAGACCGGCGCAGTTCACCACGCACCGGGTCTGCACCCGGCTATTTTCGGAACAGATCTCATAGCCGCCGGGAATCTTTTCAATAGAGCATACGGCAAAATTCCGCTTTAGCTCCGCGCCGTTGTCCATTGCGTTGCCCAAAGCGGCAATGGTCAGGTCATAGGGGCAGACGATGCCGCCGGTGGGAGCATAGAGGGCGCAGGTCACATTCTTTCCAATGTTGGGCTCCAAAGCCCGCACGCCCGCCTGGTCCAAAAACTCCACTTCCACGCCGTTGGCCTTGCCTTTTTCCAACAGTTTCTCGATGCCTTTCCGGTCTTCCTCGTCAAAGCCGATGACCAAAGAGCCGTTGCGCTTGTACTTCACGCCCAGCGCCTTGCAGACATCCTCCATCATAGCCGCGCCTTCCACATTCAGCCGGGCCTTCAAAGAGCCGGGGGTAGCATCATAGCCTGCGTGGACGATGCCGGAATTTGCCCGGCTGGCGCCCATGGCCACATCGTTTTCCTTTTCCAAAACAATGATTTTCAGCTGGTACTTGGCCAGTTCCCGGGCTACCATTGCGCCCACCACACCGGCACCGATAATCGCTACATCAAACATATTGCCATCTCCTTGACAAAGTATATTCTGATACTTTATAATAAAACAATCAAAAACGATTGTCAACGAATGGCCAAAAAGGGGATAAACAATCAAAAACGCTCAAATTGTATTGTTTTCATTGCGAATATCCGTAGGGGACGGGTTCCCCGTCCCGCGGGAGGCGAAACGCCTCCCCTACGATTCCTATATGTGAGGTATGGTTATGCTAAAAGAAGAACGCTATGATAAAATATTAGCCCTTTTAGAGGAGGAGCAGTATATCTCCGCCAACGCTCTGAGCCGGCAGCTTTTTGTGAGCCTGCCCACCATCCGCCGGGATCTTGCGGAGCTGCAGCGGCGGGGTCAGATCGTCCGCAGCCACGGCGGTGCGAAAAAGGTCCAGGGCGAACACACTGTCGCCCCGCTAAATTTCCGCAGAACGGTCAACGCCCTCAGCAAGCGGGCTTTGTGCCGGGCGGCAGCGGAGCTGGTGGCAGACAATGACATTATTTTCATCGATTCCTCCACAACCACCTTGCAAATGGCGGACTTTTTGGGTGAGAAAAAGGGCATCACCGTCATCACCAACGGCATCACTTTGGCAACCCTGCTGGCAAAAAGGGGCATCAAGACCTACTGCACCGGCGGTGAGATCTTTGAAAATTCCCTGGCTCATTTCGGCAGCTTTGCGGAGGATTTCATCCGGCGGTTCAACATCGATACCCTGTTCTTTTCCTGCCACGGGGTAAACGCCCAGGGAATGCTCAACGACCCCTCCCTGCCGGAGACCCAGATCCGCAAGGTGGCCATCGAGCAGAGCAAAAAGACAGTCTTCCTCTGCGACGAGACCAAATTCTCCCTGTCCACCCCCTACAATTTGGTATCTTTGGACACCCTGGATTGCATTATCACCGATACGCAGAATGTTTATGAATACCTTTCCTCCAACCATGGAAAAGTCATACTCGTATAACCCCCGTAACATCGTAGGGGAGGCATAGTATGCCTCCCGCTATCGTTTCCCTTTGCGAATATTTTGCGGGAGGGATAGTATCCCTCCCCTACAATGGAAAACCCCACCCGGACGGGTGGGGTTTTTGTTTCGGTTTTTATGCGCCGAAAATGCTCAGCAGGAAGCCTGCGGCAATGGCGGAGCCGATAACACCGGCCACATTGGGGCCCATTGCGTGCATTAACAGGAAGTTGGAAGGATTGGCCTTCTGGCCTTCCTTGTTGGCAACACGGGCTGCCATAGGCACAGCGCTGACGCCTGCCGAGCCGATAAGGGGATTGATCTTGCCCTTTGTCAGCTTGCACATCAGCACACCCACCAGCAGGCCGCCGCAGGTGGACAGGATGAATGCCACGACGCCCAGCACCACGATCTTCAGCGTCTCAGGGGTGAGGAAGTTGGAGCCAACCATAGTCGCGCCCACGGAAACGGACAGCAGAATGGTGACGATGTTCATCAGCGCGTTCTGCATGGTATCGGACAGACGGTCGGTAACACCGGTCTCCTTTGCCAGGTTGCCCAGCATCAAGCAGCCGATCAGCGGCGCGGTATCCGGCAGCAGCAGAGCCACGAACAGGGTAACCGCAACGGGGAACACGATCTTCTCGGCCTTGGACACCTTCCGGGTCTGCTCCATCTTGATCTTCCGCTGTTCCTTGGTGGTCAGCAGCTTCATAAAGGGAGGCTGGATCAACGGGATCAGCGCCATATAGGAGTAGGCTGCCACAGCGATAGCGCCCAGCAGCTCGGGAGCTAACTTAGAGGTGAGGAAGATGGCGGTGGGGCCGTCAGCACCACCGATGATGCCGATGGATGCGGCCTGCGCGCCGGTAAAGCCCAGAGCGATTGCGCCCACAAAGGCGGCAAACACGCCCATCTGGGCAGCAGCGCCCAACAAAAGGCTCTTGGGGTTAGAAAGCAGAGGGCCGAAGTCGGTCATTGCGCCCACGCCCATAAAGATCAGACAGGGGTAAATGCTGGTCTTGACACCGATGTAGAAGAAGTCCAGCAGACCGCCGCTCTTCATAATCTCGCCGTAGCCGATCTCTTTGTTCATAAAAGCGGTCCACAGCTCCTGGTGGTACATATTTGCCATGGGCAAATTGGTGAGGATACAGCCGAATGCGATACCGCACAGCAAAAGCGGCTCAAACTTCTTCACGATAGCTAAGTACAGCAGCACACAGCCGATGAGCAGCATCACGCCGTTCTGCCAGGTCATAGCGGCAAAACCGGATTTTTCCCACAGGTTCAGCAAAATTTCGCCTATATTCATTCTGCCACCTCCTTAATAGAGAGAAAGCGCAGCTCGTTGATGGGCTTTCCCATCTTGTCCGCCACGATGGCCATGACCATAGCAGCGGTCTTGGGCTCTACATTGTAGAGTTTCAGCTGGCCGGCAGAGCCCGGAGCCTTGGGGGCTTCCGCTGCAGGCGCAGGAGCTTCTTCCTGCTTGGCAGGCGCGGGGGCGGCTGTCTTCTTGGCGGTAGCCATGAAGAACTTGCCAAGAATGATCGTCAATAACATCAAAAGGATCAAACCGGCAAAAACCGTTGCATAGCCAAGCAGCGCCAAAATGCCGCCCTGGCCAAGAGTAATGTTTTCCATAAGAAAACCTCCTTCGAGGTAAAATGCGGGGGCGATGACCACAGGGTCACCGCCCCGGAATAAACTAAGGATACTTTTGTAGGGGAGGGATAGCATCCCTCCCGAAAAAGCGGATGTACAGTACTTGCGGGAGGCATAATATGCCTCCCCTACGAAAGGGGAATAAAATCACTTAGAGAACAGCCAGTTGATAAGCATGGTGGTGAGGATGATCAGACCGATAACCACGAAGATCACCAGCATACCAACACCCATGCGGGGCAGCTGCTCAACAAAGCCCATAGGGTTAAACGTAATATTCATAGCTTAACCTCCAAACATGCTCAAGATGATGCCGCCGGCAATAACGGAAGCGATCTGTCCGGAAACATTCACGCCGATGGAGTGCATCAGCAGGAAGTTCTGCGGATCTTCTTCCAGGCCCATCTTATGGACGATACGGCCGGACATGGGGAATGCAGAAATACCGGCAGCACCGATCATAGGATTGATCTTCTTCTTGGAGAACACATTGATCAGCTTGGCAAACAGCACGCCGCCGGCGGTGTCCACGATAAATGCCACCAGGCCCAGGCCCATGATCAGCAGGGTGTCCACCTGCAGGAACTTGTCCGCAACCATATTGAAAGCCACGGAGATACCCAGGAAGATGGTGATGAGGTTTGCCAGCACATTCTGCGCGGTCTGGGACAGGCTCTCCAGCACGCCGCACTCGCGAATCAGGTTGCCGAACATCAGGAAACCGATCAGTGCCGTTGCATCGGGAACGATGGCAGAGGCAACCACGGTGATGATGATGGGGAACATGATACGGGTGGTCTTAGAAACAGACTTCTGCTCGTAGGGCATCTTGATCATACGCTCTTTCTTGGTGGTCAGCGCCTTGATAACAGGGGGCTGAATGACCGGCACCAGAGCCATATAGGAGTAAGCCGCTACGGTAATAGCGCCCTTATAGTTGGAGCCCAGGGTGTTAGCAACAGCAATGGAGGTGGGGCCGTCAGCAGCGCCGATGATGGCGATGGAGGCGGCATCCTTAGCATCGGGGAAGAAGACGCTCGCCATAGCCAGGGTAAAGAAGATACCGAACTGAGCAGCAGCGCCGAAGAGCATCAGCTTGGGGTTTGTGAGCAACGGGCCAAAGTCGATCATAGCGCCGATGCCGATGAACAGCAGCAGCGGGAACAGCTCGTTGGCAATACCTGCGTTATACAGCTCCTGGATCGGGCCGACCAGGGCGGTAGAGCCGGGAATGTTCACCAAAATGGTGCCCAGACCCATGGGCAGCAGCAAAGAAGGCTCCATCTCCTTCTTGATGGCCAGGAAAATCAGCAGGCAGCCCAGCAGGATCATCACGATGTCCTGCCACTGGAATTTCAGCAGATTTTCATACAAAATTTCCATCTGTGTCCTCCTTAGCCGATAACGACCAGAGGATCACCGGAGGAAACGGAAGCACCCTTGGAGGTGACGACCTGGGTAACAGTACCGGCCTTGGGGGCCATGATCTCGTTTTCCATCTTCATAGCTTCCAGCACGCACAGCACGTCGCCTTCCTTAACAGCCTGGCCGGCGGTGACATTCACCTTCAGCACAGTGCCGGGCATGGGAGCGGTGACAGCTTCGCCAGCGCCGGTAACGGCGGGGGCAGCGGCGGGAGCGGGTGCGGCTGCAGGAGCAGCAGCGGGTGCAGCGGCTACCACGGGAGCGGCAGCGGGTGCGGGCGCAATGGCTTCATATTCATCCAGCAGCATTGCCTTGCCGGCTTCGACCTCCACCTCGTAGGTGCGGCCGTTGAGAGTTACTTTATACTTCATTTTATTCTACCTCCTTGATGGATACAAAACGCAGTTCGTTAATAGGCTTTTGCAGCTTGTCAGCCACGATGGCCATAACCATAGCGGCGGTCTTGGGCTCTACATTGTGCAGCTTCAGGTGGCCTGCTGAACCGGGAGCCTTGGGTGCCTCCACTACGGGAGCGGGAGCTTCCTCCACAGGTGCGGGAGCAGCATCCTTCTTGGTGGCTCTGCGGATCACAGCGATCAGCACCACCAACACCAGCAGGCCAACCAAGCATAAGGTCAGGATGTTATCCAGCTGGGTGGGCTCGGGACGAGCTGCCTCAGCCACGGCAGATAAGATAGACATCTTTCTACCTCCTTATGCCTCGACGATGGTGTAGGTCACTTCGTTCTCTTCCTTGGCCTTGCGCTCCTCGAAGAACTTCTCAGCCAGGTTGGGGAATGCAATGTAGCTCAGCACATCCTCATCGGACCTGGCAATGCCTTCCAGCTTCTTGCGGGTGTCCTCCACGATGGGAGCCAGGGTATCGGCATAACGGCCTTCCAGCTCCTTCTCGTCACCCAGGATCTTAGCCTTGATCTCAGCATTGATGGGTGCGGGCGTGGTGCCGTACTCGCCACGGCAGTAAGCCTTGATCTCCTTGGAAACGGTCTTGTAGCGCTCGCCGTCCAGCACGTTACGGACAGCCTGCACACCGACCATCTGAGAGGTAGGAGTAACCAGGGGAGGATAGCCCAGGTCAGCGCGGACCTTGGGAGTCTCAGCCAGAGCCTCGTCGAACTTGTCAAGGGCGTTCATCTGCTTCAGCTGGCTCAGCAGGTTAGAAAGCATACCGCCGGGAACCTGGTAGGTCAGACACTGGGTATCGGTAGCCATAGCCTTGGGCATCAGAGTGCCGTCAGCAACGAACTCGTCGCGAATGCCCTTGAAGTAGTCGGCCATCTTGGTGGTGCACTCGTCGTTCAGCTCCACCTCGTAGCCCAGCTGGCGCAGTGCGTAAGCCAGGGTCTCGGTAGCGGGCTGGGAAGTACCGCCGGAGAAGGGGGAAATTGCAGTGTCGATGATGTCACAGCCGGCTTCCACAGCCTTCAGGTAGGTCATGAATGCCAAACCGGTGGTGGAGTGGGTGTGCAGGTCGATGGGCATATCCACAGCGTCCTTGATAGCGGAAACCAGGTCATATGCCTCCTGGGGACCCATAATACCGGCCATATCCTTAATGCAGATGGTGGAAGCGCCCATTTCCTTCAGTTCCTTGACCATCTCCACGTACTTGGCGTGGGTGTGGACAGGGGAAGTGGTGTAGGAGATGGTGCCGGAAGCGATAGCGCCGGCATTGACGGTAGCTTCCATAGCAACCTTCAGGTTCTTCACGTCGTTCAGCGCGTCGAAGATACGGATAACATCCATACCGTTCTCAACAGCCTTCTGCACGAACAGCTTTACGAAATCATCGGGGTAGTGGGAGTAGCCCAGAACATTCTGGCCGCGGAGCAGCATCTGCAGCTTAGTGTTGGGCATAGCCTTGCGGATCTTGCGCAGACGCTCCCAGGGATCTTCATTCAGGTAGCGCAGGCAGACATCGAAGGTAGCGCCGCCCCAGCACTCGGCGGCATAGTAGCCGGCCTTGTCGATAGTCTGGAGCATGGGCTCGAACTTTTCAAAGGGCAGACGGGTAGCGATCAGGGACTGGTTGGCATCACGCAACACAGTTTCCACAAATTGAACTTTTTTTGCCATGGTAGTGTGATTCCTCCATAATATAAATATTGTATGTATGTACAGGGACAGAGCACTGCACCGCAACGGGGCGTTCCGGCACACTGCCCTGTCCCTGTGCAGCAGCCGGGGGGAGTTCCCCCCGGCTGTTAAACAGGAAAATTACTCAGCCTTGGGGCCAGCAGCCACCAGAGCCTTGCCGGCTTCGTTGCCGGTGTACTTGACGAAGTTCTTCTCAAAGCGGGCAGCCAGGTCCTTAGCCTTCTTCTCCCACTCAGCTGCGTCAGCATAAGTATCGCGGGGATCCAGAATGCCGCTGTCCACGCCGGGCAGAGCAGTGGGAACCTCGAAGTCGAAGTAGGGGATCTTCTTGGTCTCAGCCTTCAGGATGGAACCGTCCAGGATAGCGTCGATGATGCCGCGGGTATCCTTAATGGAGATACGCTTGCCGGTGCCGTTCCAGCCGGTGTTGACCAGGTAAGCCTTAGCGCCGGACTTCTCCATCTTCTTAACCAGCTCTTCGCCGTACTTGGTGGGGTGCAGCTCCAGGAAAGCAGCGCCGAAGCAAGCGGAGAAGGTGGGGGTGGGCTCGGTGATGCCGCGCTCGGTACCGGCCAGCTTGGAAGTAAAGCCGGACAGGAAGTAGTACTTGGTCTGCTCGGGAGTCAGGATAGACACGGGAGGCAGAACGCCGAAAGCATCAGCGGACAGGAAGATAACATTCTTAGCATCGGGGCCTGCGGAAACAGGACGGACGATGTTCTCGATGTGGTTAATGGGGTAGGAAACACGGGTGTTCTCGGTGACGGAGCCGTCAGCGAAGTCGCACTTGCCGTTTGCATCTACGGTAACATTCTCCAGCAGAGCATTGCGCTTGATGGCGTTGTAGATGTCGGGCTCGGACTCGGGATCCAGGTTGATGACCTTAGCATAGCAGCCGCCCTCGAAGTTGAACACGCCGTTGTCGTCCCAGCCGTGCTCGTCGTCGCCGATGAGCAGACGCTTGGGGTCGGTGGACAGGGTGGTCTTACCGGTGCCGGACAGACCGAAGAACAGAGCGGTGTTCTTGCCTTCCTTATCGGTGTTGGCGGAGCAGTGCATGGAAGCCATGCCGGCCAGGGGCAGGTAGTAGTTCATCATGGAGAACATACCCTTCTTCATCTCGCCGCCGTACCAGGTGTTCAGGATGACCTGCTCACGGGAGGTCAGGTTAAAGAGAACTGCAGTCTCAGAGTTCAGACCCAGCTCCTTGTAGTTCTCGACCTTAGCCTTGGAAGCGTTGTAGATCACGAAGTTGGGCTCGAAGTTCTTCAGCTCCTCCTCGGAGGGAGTGATGAACATGTTCTTAACGAAGTGAGCCTGCCATGCCACCTCCACGATGAAGCGGATAGCCATACGGGAGTCGGGGTTGGTGCCGCAGAACAGGTCCATAACATACAGCTTCTTGGGGCCGGACAGCTGCTTCAGAGCCAGCTCCTTACAAGCCTTCCAAGCAGCCTCAGAAGCGGGCTTGTTGTCGTTGGGGAACTCGGGAGTGTTCCACCACACGGTGTCCTTGGAAGTTTCGTCCATAACGATGAACTTATCCTTAGGGGAGCGGCCGGTGTAGATGCCGGTCATCACGTTGACAGCGCCCAGCTCGGTGAGCTGACCCACGTCATAGCCCTCCAGGGTGGGGTCCATCTCAGCCTCGAACAGCTGCTCGTAGGAAGGGTTGTAGACAATCTCGGTCGTACCGGTAATGCCATACTTTTCAAGGTTGATCTGCATAAAATATTCCTCCTAAAATTGTTACGCGGTCTTGCCGCAAATTTATGAATATGGGGTGGCAGATTTATGATAAAATCCAATTTCCACCGCATACATCTTAACATATGAGAAAAAGAAAGTCCACAACTTTTTTTGCATTTTCGGTACTTTTTTACGCATTTTTTATCCAGTTTCAAAAACCGCCCCGTAGGGGAGGGATATTATCCCTCCCGCAGCAGGCTCTGTATGCCTCTCCTACAAAAAAGGAACAGCCGAAGCTGTTCCTTAATGGGTTTATTCCGTTTTCTGCAGAAGCTTCTTGGCAGGGGTCTTCATCAAGAGAATTCCCGCGATCAGCACCAGCACCGTGTCCGGCAGCATATATGCGCCGTTATACAGCGCAGAGTAGAACCAGGGGGTGGTCATGGTGATACCGAAGAAGGTCTCCGGCATATATTCCGCCCAAATGGTTGCACCCACCACATAGTGGATCAAAAATCTTGCAGCGCAGGCCACCAGGGTCGCCGGAATGAATTTGCCCCGGAAAAGGCCTGCCAGACCCAGTACCATATAGGCAAGCAAAAAGTCGCCGACGATGCTCTCCCAGCCAATGGCGATACCGCCCTCGAACATCATCTGCAGCAGGGCGTGGGCGGTAGCTGCCACCATACCCGGGCCGAAGCCCCAACGGACACAGTACAGAATGATGGGCAGCATTGCCAAATCGATCGAGCCGCCCCAGGGCAGCTTGTAGAAGGGCAGAAAGCTTAAGATTTCCGCCAGTGCGATGAGGATGGCGCCCTCGGTGAGGGCCCGCAGTTTTTTGTTTTGCATATAGATGCCTCCTAAAAAAATTATCGCACCGCAACTTGTCAAAGGTGCGGTGCGATACTAATAAGCATCCATACATCTTTCCCTCCGACGGTATTAGCCGTATCAGGTTCACGGGTCAGAGCCACAAAGCCCTATCTCAGCCGGATGCGTCCGGCCCCCCGAAGACTCAGTTGTTATGCGATTAACTACATTATAAATACTTTGGCGGAATTTGTCAAGCCATCTCCAAAGACAATTCCTTGCCGCCCAAAATGTGGAAGTGCAGGTGGAATACCGTCTGACCGGCGTCCGGACCGCAGTTAGAAACCACCCGGTAGCCGTCCATCAGATTTTCCATAGCGGCGATCTTGGGGATCACCTCAAAAATGTGAGCCACCACAGCAGAATTTTCGGCATTGATACCGTTGACGCTGTCGATATGGGCCTTGGGGATCACCAAAACATGGGTGGGCGCCTGGGGGTTAATATCCCGGAAGGCGTAAACCAACTCGTCCTCATAGACCTTGGTGGAGGGGATATCCCCGGCGATGATTTTACAAAACAGACAATCCATACTATTTCCTCCTTAGAAAATTGAGAAGATGGCAGTGCCGAAGCAGCCCACAAGCAGACCTGCCAGGACCACACCCAGGCATACCGCCACGACCGTGGACCGGAAGCCCACCTTCAAAAAGCTTGCGCCCAAAGTGCCTGTCCAGGCGCCGGTGCCGGGGAGCGGGATGCCCACAAAGAGCAAAATAGCAATGAACAGTCCCTTTCTTCCGGCTTTTTCTGCCAATTTGTTGCCGGCTTTTTCGCCCTTTTCCAAACAAAATGTGAAGAATTTGCCGATAAACTTCTTATCTGCGCCCCAAAGCAGAACTTTTCTCGCAAAAAAGTAAATAAAGGGCACCGGAAGCATATTGCCAAGGATGCAAATGATCAGCGCCAGGAAAAAGTTATATTCCGTGCCGGGGGCAGTTGCCACCAGCATACCGCCCCGCAGCTCGATCAGCGGCACCATGGAAATCAAAAACAGGTAAATATACTTGTTCATTTATGTTCTCCTTGTTGATATTAGACGCCCCAAGCATAGCATATACCCCGGAAAAAAGCAAGAAAATCCTTAAATTCCCAACAATTTTTGGCTCAGTTCCAGCATATGGGTTGCGCTGTTTTCGAAAATCACACTGCCCGGGCCGGGATTCAGCAATCCCGCCTGCTCCAGGCACCGTTTTGTCTGCCGGGCAGTACCGGCGCCGCCGTCCAAGAGCTGAGTTTTCTCGCCCAAAATCTTACCGATAGTATCTTTCACAAAGGGATAATGGGTGCAGCCCAGCACCAAAGCGTCCAGCTTTCCCACATAGGGCGCAAGGATATTTCTAAGCAACGCTTCCGTCTCCGGGCTATCCGCCTTGCCACGCTCGATCAGCTCCACCAACCCGGGCGCGCCGATCTTTTCCACAGCCACCTGGGGAAACCGCTCCAGCTGATGGGCAAGCTTTTCTTCCCGCAAAGTCACGGCTGTTGCCATAATGCCGATATGGCCTGTGGGGAAACGGTCTGTTGCCACCTTCAACGCAGGCTCGATGCCGATGATGATTTTTTCGGGGTATTTTTCCCGGAGGATATGGATCGCCGCGGAGGTTGCGGTATTGCAGGCCACCACCAAGGCTTTCGCCCCCCGGTCAAAGAGCATTTCCGCCGCCCGGAGGGTCAAAGCCCGGACTTCCTCGGTGGTTTTTTCGCCGTAGGGGGCATTGGCAGAGTCGCCGAAATATAAGTAATTTTCACCGGGCAGCAGCGCTACCAGCTCACGCAGCACGCTGATGCCGCCCACGCCGGAGTCAAATACCCCAATAGGTGCCGTTTTCATATCCTCACCTGCCTTCGTTTTTGGTCATTATAGCACAAGGCAAGCCAATTGACAATAAAAAAGGAGCGGCGTACCGCTCCTTTTTGACTTATTTTGTGCCGAAGATACGGTCGCCGGCATCGCCCAAACCGGGAACGATGTAAGCGTGCTCGTTGAGCTTCTCATCGATGGCAGCCACATAGATGTCCACATCCGGGTGGGCCTCCTGCACAGCCTTCACGCCCTCGGGGCAGCCGATAATGTTCATCATAATGATCTGCTTGCAGCCGTGCTGCTTCAGAAAATCAATCGCAGCAATGGCGCTGCCGCCGGTAGCCAGCATGGGATCCACCACGAACACCTGGCGCTTGCCGATATCCTCGGGCAGCTTGCAGTAGTACTCAACAGGCAGGTGAGTCTCCGGGTCACGGTACAGGCCGATATGGCCAACCTTGGCGGAGGGGATCAGATCCAGCATAGCATCCACCATGCCCAAACCGGCACGGAGAATGGGGATGATCGCCAGCTTCTTGCCGGCTAATTTGTAGCACTTTGCCTGGGCAACGGGGGTCTGCACCATCACTTCTTCCACGGGCAGATTTCGGGTGGCTTCGTAGCACATCAGACCGGAGATTTCGCTGATCAGCTCGCGGAACTCCTTAACACCGGTCTTTCTGCTGCGGAGGATGGACAGTTTGTGCTGGATCAGAGGATGCTTCAATTCATAAACCTTGCTCATTTTTCAAAACTCCTTTTCTTTCTGTTTTTCCAGCCGTTCACGTTCGGCCTGGGAGAGTCTTAAGTAGTTAGGGGACATGCTGCCGCCGTCGGGTCTTTCCCCGGTGGCGAGGACTTTTTCTGCCACCAAGGCAACCCCCGCCGCCCGCTGGTGACGGTGATGCTCCGGGGGCAGTACCAATCCCGGCACGACCTCATTGAGGGTATTATAGCACAACTGGGCGCCATCGCCAACTAAAAAAATCGGTTTTTTGCAATAATTTAATTTTTCGCCCAGTTCCGCAAAAGAAATGGCGCAATCGTCTATCATTCTCTTGTACTTACCGCCCTCTGCCCGGAAGATGGCAGTGTAGGTCTGGCTGCGGCGGGCATCCATGGTAGGAACAACTGTTCCATCCCAAGCGCCCAGATTTTCCGCCATGGCCTCCAGGGTGGACACGCCCACACAGGGAAGCTCCAAACCCCAGGCAAAGCCCTTGGCTGCCGCCACGCCGATGCGCACACCGGTAAAGCTGCCCGGGCCGGAGGCCACCGCCACAGCGGTCACATCCTGGGGGGTCTTTCCGCAGGTCTTTAACAGATCCTCGGCCATTTGGAGCAATGTTTGGGAATGGGTAAGGCCTGTATTTTGGTAGCTCTCGCCCAGCAGTTTGCCCTTTTCCATAAGGGCCACAGAGGCGGCTTTTGCGGAGGTCTCAAAGGCTAAAATCACTTGTATTTCCTCCTGTGACGGTAATGCGCCGGGTATCCTCTCCCAGCTTTTCGATGTTTACAACAATGGGGTCTTCCAGGGCATCAATCACGTTCTCGCTCCACTCCACGGCGCACACGCCGCCCCGGTCCAAATAGTCATCCCAGCCGATGTCAAACAGCTCATCGGCAGAGCGCAGCCGGTACATATCAAAGTGGAACAAAGGGCACCGCCCGGAAAGATATTCATTGACGATGGTGTAGGTGGGGCTGGTCACCTGCTCAGTAGATCCCAAGCCCCGGGCCAAGCCCCGGGTGAAGGCGGTCTTGCCGGCGCCCAGGTCACCCCGGTAGGCGATCACCGCCCCGGGTGTCAGTATTTTTGCCAGCGCCTGCCCCACCGCCTCGGTTTGTTCCGCACTGTGTGTGATTATCTCCATAATTACTTCCTCAGTTATCTAATTGAGAATTAAAAATTGAGAATTGAAAATTGTGGTATCGCCTACGGCGATAATTTTAATATGTCGGTACAGCTAACGCCTTAATTTTTAACTTTTAATTTTCAATTTTCAATTGCTGTTCTTCAGCTTTTCGGCCTGGTCGGCGGTGGCTAAGGCATCGATGATCTCGTCGATGGCGCCGTCCATCACCTGGTCGATCTTGTAGAGGGTCAGGCCGATCCGGTGGTCGGTGACACGGCCCTGGGGGAAATTATAGGTGCGGATGCGCTCATTACGCATACCCGTACCCACCTGGCTGCGCCGCATACCGGTGACTTGCGCATCCAGCTTTTCCTGCTCGATCTCATAGAGCTTGGAGGCCAGCATACGCATACATTTTTCCCGGTTCTGCAGCTGACTTCTCTCCTCCTGGCAGGCCACCACAATGCCCGAGGGCTTGTGGATCAGCCGCACCGCGGAGGAGGTCTTGTTAACATGCTGACCGCCTGCGCCGGATGCCCGGTACACCTGCATTTCAATGTCCGCAGGATTGATCTGCACGTCTACCTCTTCCATCTCCGGCAAAACTGCCACAGTGGCAGTAGAGGTATGCACTCTGCCGCCGGATTCCGTTTCCGGCACACGCTGTACCCGGTGGACACCGGATTCATATTTTAGGCGTGAGTAAGCGCCCCGTCCGTTAATGACGAAGTCCGCCTCTTTCACACCGCCAAGCTCGGTTTCATTGTAGTTCATCAGCTCCACAGTCCAGCCCATCTTGGCTGCATACATGGAGTACATCCGGAACAAACTGTGGGCAAACAGGGCGCTTTCCTCGCCGCCCACGCCGCCGCGGATCTCCACGATCACGCTCTTGTCATCGTTGGGGTCTTTGGGCAGGAGCAGGATCTGCAGCTTGCCGTGGAGCTCCTCCAGGGTGGCTTTTGCCTCCTGGTAGGTCTGCTGGCACAGCTCCTTCATTTCCGGGTCGCTCATCAGCTCCTGGGCATCCGCCATATCGGCTTCCGCCTGGCGATAGGCCCGGTAGGCTTCAATGATAGGCTCTAAGTCATTCCGCTCACGCAAAGTTGCGGCGGCTTTCTTGGGATCGTTATAAAAATCCGGCTGCTCCGACCGGGCGCAGATCTCTTCATAGCGGCTCTCCACCGCACGCAATTTATCCAGCATAGCGTTCTCCTTCATATAATTATAAATACTATACCCCATTTTTCCCCCTTCGTCAATTTATAATTGTTGTAGGGGAGGCATAGTATGCCTCCCGCAATCACCTAAAATCATTCTTTTTCGGGAGGGATAATATCCCTCCCCTACGAAAACAATTGTCAACCGGCAGTTTTTATGTTATGATAACAAAAAACATTTTGGGAGCTTTTATGAAAACCTGTGTGATCTTCTGCGCAGCCGGATTTGACGGATTGCTGGAAAATATTGAAAATGCCACCGTCATTGCCGCCGACGGAGGTCTGACCCACACCAATGCTTTGGGGCTCACGCCCCAAATCGTGCTGGGGGATTTTGACTCCTTGGGCTACACCCCGGCAGGCGCAAACGTCTTCCCTGTGGAAAAGGACGACACGGACGCCATGCTGGCGGTGCGCAAAGGTCTGGAACTGGGCTGTGACCGGTTTTTGCTCTACGGCAGCCTGGACGGCCCAAGGCTTGACCATACCGTTGCCAATTTTCAGACCCTGCAGTTTTTGGCAGACCACGGGGCAAAGGGCTACCTCATCGGCAAGGATCATATCGTGACCGTGGTGAAAGATGGCGAAATCGCATTCCCTGCTACGGCTACGGGCATTGTATCCGTGTTCTGTATGGGCAGCGATGCCACCGGCGTGACCATCGAGGGTCTGCAGTACCCCTTGGAAAAGGGCACGCTATCAGCTGGCTTTCCCTTGGGGGTCAGCAATCACTTTGTGGGCAAATCTTCCCGCATCAGTGTGGAAAATGGCAGCCTGCTGGTGATCTACGACCGGGCAAACGGCCTACCTGTTTGACTTGATTTTATAAAAATGCTAAACTGTGTTCTTGAGATTGCCACGTCGCTGCGCTCCTCGCAATGACGTGGAAAATTTGGAGGATTTTATGCAACTTTTGTTTATGGGGCTCTTTGCCGCTTTGGCGGTAGCCGCCGACCAAATAACCAAATATCTCACCGTGGCCAACATCCCCTTGGAGGGGCATATGGATTTTATCCCCGGTTTTTTGGGTCTGACCCATTTCCAAAACGACGGCGCTGCCTGGTCTATGTTTGAAGGGCAACAGTGGCTCTTTGCCATTATTTTTGCGGCATTTACCGTGGCTGTGATCTTGGAATTCAAGAAAAATTTCCTGGGCTTTACCACCTTTGAGCATTGGTGCCTGGCGGCGATCTATGCCGGCGGTCTTGGCAATATGATCGACCGGGTGCGCTTGGGCTATGTGGTGGATATGATCCAAACGGAGTTTATGAATTTCCCTATATTTAATGTAGCGGACTGCTTCATCACCTCTGGCTGCATTGCCCTTATGTTCCATCTGGTATTTTTCAACAGGGGCTTTTGGAAGGACGGAAAAAAATGATTTTCATTGCGGATATTTCCGGGGAGCGGCTGGATGCGTTCTTAGCCCGAAAGGCAGAGGGCATGACCCGCTCCGCCGCCCAGCGGCTGTTGGAGGATGGGTGTGTCACCCGCAACGGCAAGCCCGGCAAGAAAAACGACAAACTGAATACCGGCGATGAAATTTCTGTGGAAATTCCCGAGGCAAAGCCTGTGGATATTATTGCCAAGGACATCCCTTTGGAGATCATCTACGAGGACGAGGATGTTTTGGTCATCAACAAGCCCAAGGGCTTGGTAGTCCACCCGGCGGCAGGCCACGAAGATGACACCCTGGTGAACGGTCTGCTCCACTCCCACGCAGGTAAGCTCTCCGGCATCAACGGCGAATTGCGCCCGGGCATTGTCCACCGCATCGACAAGGACACCTCCGGCCTTTTGGCGGTGGCAAAAAACGATTTGGCCCACACGGTTCTGGCATCCCAGCTGAAAGACCACTCCATGGCCCGGACCTACGAAGCCATTGTCTGCGGCAATGTGAAAAATGACACCGGTACCGTGGACGCACCCATTGGCCGCCACCCCACCGACCGGAAGAAAATGTGCGTCACCGAGCGTAACGGACGGAACGCTGTGACCCACTATGAGGTGATCGCCCGCTACCGGGGCTACACCCATATCCGCTGCCGGCTGGAGACCGGCCGCACCCATCAAATCAGGGTGCATATGGCTCACATCGGCCACCCTATTTTGGGCGATACGGTCTACGGACGGAAAAAGCCGGAGCTGGGGCAGGATTCTCAATGCCTCCACGCAGGCGTTTTGTGCTTTGCCCACCCCCGGGACGGCCGCCCTGTTGTGGTAATGGCCGATTTACCGGAATATTTCAAAAAAGTTTTGGAAAAGTTAGAAAGGATGTCATAAATGGCACTTTTTTCAGATGTTTTATTGACTGTTGACTATGACCGCACCCTCACCGGGCCGGATTCTATTGTACCGGAGCGGAACTGGGAGGCCATTCGTTATTTCACGGAAAACGGCGGCGCATTTACCATCAACACCGGCCGCTCCACCACCACCATGCGTGACCTGCTGTACACTTTCCCTGCCAATGCGCCGCTTTTACTGTACAACGGCTCTGCCCAGTGGGACAAAGACCATCTTGTTGACCTCAAAATCATCGATTTGGATATGTGGGCTGTGTTGGACGAGGTGGGCGCAGCTTTTCCGGAGATGAATTTGGAAATCCAGGCTGTGGACAACCACTATCTGCTGGATGCCCGGCCGGAATTTGCCGCTTTGTATGAGAAAATGCACTGGGGCTGGGCGCCTGCTGAGCACGGCAAGGACTATGGCCCCTTTATCAAATTCGCATCCTACGGCCCGGTGCGGAAGCCCGCAATGGCCAATATGTACGAGTGCAGCCCGGAAGACCAGGCCCGGTTCGATGCGCTGGATGCCTTTATCCGGGAGCGCTGGGGCGATAAGGTGGAGGTTTTCCGCGCCGCACCCCGGATCATCGATGTCCACGCAAAGGGTGTGAGCAAGGGCGCAGCCGCCGTTGCTTTGAAAGAAAAGCTTGGCAAAAAGATCCTGGTTTGCGTAGGGGATGCGGACAACGATATCGCTATGCTGGACGCCGCGGATTACGCATTTTGCCCGGCAGAAAGCGTGGTGGCAGACCTGTATCCCAATGTATGCACCTGCGGCGAGGGTGCGGTTGCGGATGTAATTTACAAAAAAATTCCGGAAATTCTCGGTATTTTGCCTTGACATATCCACTTTGTTGTGCTAATATCTTATAGCTGAATCGCTCAGATACAGGTGGATTCGCGGGTGTAGTTCAATGGTAGAACACCAGCCTTCCAAGCTGGATACGCGGGTCCGATTCCCGTCACCCGCTCCATTAGATATGCGCCAGTAGCTCAGCTGGATAGAGCAACTGCCTTCTAAGCAGTAGGTCAGGGGTTCGAGTCCCTTCTGGCGTGCCATTTTTCGCACAACAGAATATGGTGGGTGTAGTTCAATTGGCAGAGCACCGGATTGTGGTTCCGGGCGTTGTGGGTTCGAGTCCCATTACCCACCCCATAAAAAGAAGACAGACCTTTCGGTCTGTCTTCTTTTTATTTTCGGTGGGTTGGGACTCGAAAATTTCAAATGCAATATGCCGGGGGCATATTGCTGACACCAGTGCAAACACTGGTGGCTACCTTGATTTGTGAGTCCCTTACCCACCCCGCAGACCGGAGGGCCTGCCTTTTCGGTGGGTAGGGACTCGAAGAACTAAATGCAACGCGGACGAGCGTTGCCGGCGACGGCTTGACGGAGCCGAACCTTTCTTTTCGCCAAAGGCGAAAAAGCAAAGAGTCCCATTACCCACTCCAATTCTACTGCCGCACCTAACACCTCTTAATTTGTGAGTTCCTGTTGCGGTGCCCGGCCATTGGCCGTGCCTGCTTCACAATCTCCATTTGACTTTCCTCAAACTCCAGGTATAATAAGCACATAAGCCTTTTATAAGGAGAATCGTTATGACCCAAACAAAAAAAGATTTATCCATAAAACAACTGCTGACCATGGGTGGCGCTCTGTTTTCCATGCACTTCGGCGCATCCTGCATGCTCTACCCTGTGGACTGGGGCAAAAACAGCGGCACATCTGTCTTCATCGCCTATATCGCCATCGTTTTGACCGCATTGCTGCTGCCGCTGCTTGCCTATGTGGCGCTGGCCCGGGGCAAGGGCAATTTTGCCGCCATCACCGCAAAGATCTCTCCCCGGTTCGGCTCTGTATTCTGCACCATTACCGTTTTGGTGATGGGCCCGCTGTATGTGGTGCCCCGTATGAGCGCCGCTGCCTGGGACGCTATCTTGCAGCTGACCGGCCTGCAGCTGCCGGGATTTTTGCCGATTTTCCTGTTTAACTGCCTGTTTTATGCGTTGACTTACTGGTTCTTGGCCGACCGCTCCGACACCATGGACAAAATCGGCAAGATTCTGTTCCCCGTTTTGCTTTTGATCGTTGTACTGGTCATCGGCAAGGGTCTGCTCACCCCCATCTCCACAGATTGGCAGCCGAAAACTTATCCCGAATCTGCCCTGGCCTACGGCCTTTTGCAGGGCTATCAGACCGGCGACCTGCCGGCGGCCTTGATGTTTGGCCTGATCGTCATTCAGGGCATTCAGAAAGCCGGCATTTCGGAAAGCCGCACCAATCGCAACTTAGTCCGCATCGGTTTGGTGGGAATGGGTATGCTGGCCATTACCCACTTGGGACATATGGTGGTGGGCGCCGGCACCGGCGGCACCATCGACCTGAGCCTTTCCGCTCTGTACTGCGAAGTAGTCCTGCAGCTTTGGGGCAAGACCGGCGGTATCTTCTTCAATGTAGCCCTGGTGCTGGCTGCGCTGACCACTGCTGTGGGTCTGTGCGGCTCTGCGGGAGAATTCTTTTCCGAAACCGCAAAGGGCCGCATTTCCTACAAAAAGATCTCTTTGATTATGGTCTGCATCAGCACGCTGGTGTCCAGTGTGGGACTTAACAACATTGTGAAGTTTATCGGCCCGCTGCTGGATGCCTGCTATCCCACAGCCATCGTGGTGGTGCTTTACTATGTGCTTTGCCCCCGGCTGGAGAATCCCCGCCTGCTGCTGGGCGCCCGGTTTGCTATGATCGCGGCTGCAGTCACCGGCTGTGTGGATGTGCTGTCTTCCTATAACGCCCTTTTGGGCATCAACAACGCCCTTTTTGAAAGCTTTTACCGGGCACTGCCCCTCAGCCAGTTCCGTTTGACCTGGATCCCTGTGAGCGTGGTAGCGTTCCTGCTTGGCATACTTCTCTACCGACCCAAAAACAAATAACAAAAAGACCGCTGTCAAGCGGTCTTTTTCATATCAAACAGGGCAATCAGCACGCTGGCGGCCAGCACCAGCGCAATGCCCACATAATCCCGGAGGCCGATGACCTCCTCCATAAACACCACGCCGACCACCACGCTGGTGATGGGCTCAAAGGTACTCAAAATCGAAGCCCGTTCCGGGCCGATGCAGAATGTGCCCTGCTGAAACAGCACCACCGCGCCGGCAGTCACGCCCAAGGCAAAGAGCAGACACCAGCCCCAGCCGGCAAGGCTTTGGGGCAACACCAAATTATCCGTTGCCACACAGACAATGCCCATCATCACGGTGCTGCACAGGGCAATATAAAAGGTAAAGAGAAAGCCTTTCACCTGCTCCTGCCGCAGCACTGGCAGCATGGCCACATAGATGGCAAAGGTCACACCGGACAAAAGCGCAAGGCCTGCGCCGCCCCAGTGGAAATCTCCGCCGGGCTTATAAAAAAGGCAAATACCACCCACGCACAAAACAAGGCTCAGAACCGTGCCCAGCTGGGCTTTCTTTTTGAGAAACACAATCCCGATGAGCACCACAATAGCCGGGTACACAAAGTGGATGGTGGTAGCCGTGCCGGAGGGGATATAGTGGTAGGAACTAAACAGCAGCACCGGAGTGATGCAGCAGCCGAAGGCCGCCAAAAACGCCATACCGCCAAGGGCTTTTGCAGGCACTTTCAAGGTCTTCTGCTGACAAAATGCCAGCACCGCCAAAACAGGCAGCGCCAGGAGATTCCGCAAAAGCACCAGTGTCATGGCATTGACCCCGTCGGCATAAATATGGGACGCCATCAAGGGCATCAAGCCGTAAATCACAGCGCTTAAAATGGCAAAGAGATAGCCTTTGAGGGTTTTCATAATCCCACCTTCTTTCGGTTTTTCATTATAAATCCGCAAAACCCAAAAGTAAAGGAAATAATTGGCTGTTTTTCATTGTCAACCGGGAAAAACTGTGCTACAATGAAGCGGCGGGACCAAGGCCCCGCCCTACGAACATAAAAATCTTTTGGAGGTTTTACTATGGAACTGGCGAAGACCCTTGCCCAAAAGCATGCCCGGCTGATGCTGGACGCCGAGCGTTTTATCTGGAAACATCCCGAGACCGGCTACAAAGAGTGGAAGACCCACGAATACTTGGAAACCGAATTTGCCAAGTTAGGCTACGAACTGACCCTGGCCGGCGACATTCCCGGCTTCACCGCTGAGATCGACACAGGCAAGCCCGGCCCCAAGATCGCCGTGTTCGGCGAGCTGGACTCTGTCATCTGCGCATCCCACCCGGAGGCAGACCCCACCACCGGCGCTGTCCACACCTGCGGTCACAACTGCCAGGCAGCCGCCCTGTTGGGCTTGGCGGCTATGCTGAAAGAGCCGGGCGCTCTGGACGGTATGTGCGGCAAGATCTTGCTGGTTGCCGTTCCCGCTGAGGAACTTCTGGAATTGGAATATAGAGAAGAACTCCGGAAAAAGGGCGTGATCAAGTACTTTGGCGGCAAGCCGGAATTCCTGTGGCGCGGATTGCTTGACGGGGTGGATATGTCCTTTATGATCCACACCGACAACGGTGATAAATCCATCTCCGGCTCCTCTGGCGGCTCCAACGGCTGCCTGCTGAAGAATATCCGCTTTGAGGGCAAGGCCTCCCACGCAGGCGGCTCTCCCCACCGGGGCATCAATGCCCTGTATGCGGCAAATTTGGCTCTTTCCGCCATCAACGCTCTGCGGGAAACCTTCCAGGACAATTCCCACATCCGTGTCCATCCCATCATCACCCACGGCGGCGATATTGTAAATGCCATTCCCGACAAGGTGACCATGGAGTGCTATGTCCGTGGCGCAACCATGGACGACATCGTGATGGTGAACAAGAAGGTCAACCGGGCTTTGGCAGCTTCTGCCGCCGCTATGGGCGCAAAGGTCCATCTGCGGGACATCCCCGGCTACTACCCTCGTAACTATCCTGCCGCATCCTTCCCCATGATGCAAAGCGCCATGGAGCAGGTTACCGACGAGGTAAGCATCCGGCCCTCCGGCTGGGGCACCGGCTGCTCCGATATGGGCGATATGTGCGCAGTGATGCCTGCCCTGCACCCCTATGTGGGCGGCGCCATCGGCACTTTCCACGGCGCGGATATGTATGTGACCAAGCCGGAAGTGGCTGTTGTGCAGTCTGCTGAGCTGCAGTATGTGATGCTCCACACCTTCTTAGACGACGAGGCCAAGAATGCCCGGGAGCTCATCGACAACTACAAGCCGGACTTTGCCACTTACGAAGAGTACTTCGCCTTTGTGGACAGTCTGAATCTGGATATCGATGCGGTTTGCCACGAGGACGGCAAGACAACCTTGACCTACTCTGCAACAACTGAGAAAGCAGTAGAAGACGCAACCGACGAACCCCTGTAATACCAACCCGGAGAACGGCTAAGCCGTTCTCCGGGTTTAATGCATAATGCTTAATGCGTAATGCTTAATTTTTTATAAGCCGCAAGGCAACTGCGGTGCGGTTGGGGAGGTACAACTTGATGCCAAAATTTCCGTTTTCCGTTACGGTGGAATAGCGCTGGTGATACACCCGGCCAAAGCCGCCGTAGCAGAAATCGTCGGTTGACATAATCACTTCGTATTCTCCCGGCTGGTCTACTCGGACGAAACATCCCTCATATGCGTTTTCCGGGTGGAGGTTATAGGCGAAAATACCACTGCCCTTGCGGTAAACAAGGATTTTCTTCTCATTGTCCACCCAAAGCTGGGTATCCTTGCCGGACAGCGTTCTCAGCTGTTTACATAACTTTACCGCATCCCGGTCAAAGCTCTGCAAATATTCGTACTTCAGGTCGGGATTTTCCGCCAGTGACCACTGCCGGCGGCAGTAGTGATAGGACCAGCCGTTCCCCTCTCTGGGGAAGTCGATCCACTCCGGATGGCCGAACTCATTGCCCATAAAATTGAGGTATCCGTCGCCGCCCAGGGTCATGGTGAGCAGGCGGATTATTTTATGGAGCGCCACGCCCCGGTCGATGATCAGATCGGGGATATGCTTTGCCATGGAAGTGTACATAGCCGCATCGCAAAGCCTAAACATTATGGTCTTGTCCCCCACCAAAGCCTGGTCATGGGACTCGCAGTAGCCGATGACCTTTTCCTTGGGCCGGCGGATGGTCAGCTCCCAGTAGATTTTGTGGAGATCCCAGTGCTCGTCGGGCACTTCCTTGAGAAGCTTGATCCAAAAGTCCGGCTCACCCATCGCCAGGCGGTAGTCAAAGCCCACACCGCCGTCCTTAACGGGCAAACACAGCCCCGGCAGAGCGGACATATCCTCAGCGATCAAAATGGCATTGGGGTTTACCTGCCGGGTCAGCTCTGTTGCCAGTTGCAGGTAGGTCACCGCATCCACATCGGTGTTGAGGGAAAAATACTTATGATAGCCGTCAAAATCCGTGCCCAAGCCGTGATCCCGGTAGAGCATAGAGGTGATGCCGTCAAAGCGGAAGCCGTCAAAATGGTATTCCTCCAGCCAGAATTTTAAGTTGGACAGGAGGAAGTGGATGACCTCATTTTTGCTGTAGTCAAAGCATTTCGTGCCCCAGGCGGGGTGGTCGCCCCGGCTTCCCTTGTGGAAAAACTGGTAGTCCGTGCCGTCAAACTCATTGATGCCCTCCCGGGTATTGGGACAGGCGTGGGAATGGACCACATCCAAAAGCACCGCAATGCCCATTTTGTGGGCGGTGTTAATGAGTTCTTTCAGGTCTTCCGGCCTTCCGAACCGGGAGGAGGCGGCAAAGAAATTGGTGACCTGGTAGCCAAAGCTGGCATAGTAGGGGTGCTCCATCACTGCCATGATCTGCAGGGCGTTATAGCCCAGCTTCTTCACCCGGGGCAGGATATTTTCGGTGAATTCCCGGTAAGTGCCCACCTTGCCTTCTTCCTGCGCCATACCGATATGGCACTCGTAAATGAAGAGGTTTTTCCTGGGCTTGAACTTTTCGTCAGTCCAGGGGAAGGGCTTTTCGTCATAGACCACCGCATTCCAGCTGTGGTCGGGATTTTGGATGACCCGCTTGGCATAGAGGGGGATGCGTTCCAGCTCTCTGCCCCCGGACACCACGATTGTCTGTACCTGTTGACCGTCTTTCAGGGCGTCTTTTCCCGGCAAAAACAGCTCAAAAACGCCGTTTTCTAACTTTTTCAGGGGATATTTCTTTCGCTCCCAGTTGCAGAAATCACCGGTGAGGTACAGTGCCTCCGCCCCCGGCGCCCACTCCCGGTAGTACCAGCCGTCAGCGGTTTTATGAAAGCCAAAATACCGGTGGCCGTTGGCAAAATCCCGCAGGTCGCCAAGCTCGGATACCTTCTTTTCGTACAGCGCCATACGCAGGGCAATATCGTCTGCATAGGGCCGCAGACCCTTGTCGATATTCAAAATCTTCGGTTTCACAAAGCATGCCCCCTTTGTTTTCATAGTAACTTTATTTTACCCAAGTGTCAAGAAAAAACGGTCATTCCTTGGGAATGACCGTAAATTTAAGTCTTTTTGATAAACTTTTCCTTGCACTTGGGGCAGGTGATGGCGATCTTGCCCTTGCCCCGGGGCACACGCACCGGCTGGCGGCAGCGGGGGCAGGTATAATAGCGGTGCTGCCGGTCCTTCAGCTGCTCCATAAAGCGCAGGTATTTCCGGTTTTCCTGGTAGCGTTTATAGGTATTCCGGGAAAGACACCGGAATATGGCCCAGAACATCAGTGCCCAGGACACCGTGGACAGCAGCAGCTTGATGGGAATAAACAGCGGAAACATCCCCAACAGGCACACCACCACACCTGCGGTGAGAATTGCGATATTCAGCTTGTCCGTGCCGTAGCGGCCGGCCATAAAATGCCGGATAAAATTCCGTAATTTTTCCATACATACCCTCGTTACCGATTAGTTACTTCTATTATATGGTCTTGACCGGTTTTTGACAAGGGGTGGGGACAGATTGTTTACGAATTGTTTAAGGTTGATAAAAAAATGAGAGGATTTTTGCCAAAAGCCGTGTTATAGTGATAGCGTCCTGTCAAGAACACCTTGACTTTCCGGGGGGTAGTGCTACAATAGGCAAAGAAAGGAAGTGCTTTCCGTTGAAAGAAAAATTTAAGTCATTGCTGCCCCTGCTGTGCGGCTACTTAGGCTATATCCTTTGGGGCTTCAGCTACAAATTCATCACCGTCGCCCAGGAGACCGCCTCCTCCACTGTGCTGCTGTCCCACCGGTTTGTGATCAGCTGCATCCTTATGCTGATTTTGGTTGCCACCCGGCTGGTGAAGGTCAGCTTCCGGAACAAAAAATGGGGCTCTGCGGTGCTACTGGTGACCTTCCAGTTTGCCTACTACCTGTTTGAAAGCGCCACCGCCAAGGCAACCAACGGCGCCGTGACCAGCTTGGTCAGCGCAGTTTCTCCGGTGCTTGCCATCGTGCTGGCGGCCCTTTTCCTGAAGGAATACCCCACCACCCGGCAGAAGATCTTCTGCGTGCTGCCGGTAGCCGGCGTGATCTTAATGACCGTGGCAGGACAGGATTTGGGTGTCATCACCACCACGGGCGTTGTGCTTCTGTGCCTGTCCATCTTTACCTCCGGCGCTTACAGGACCATCAACCGCAGCGCATCCCGGCACTTTACCGCCTTTGAAAGAACGCTGATCCTGTTCATTTTCTCCTCTGTTGCCAATACGGTGATCGCCCTGAACGAGCTGGACTGGAGCTTGGCTGCTTATGTAGCGCCGCTGAAGACCCCCTCCTACCTGTGGTCTATGCTGTTTTTGTCCCTGGTGTGCTCCTTGGCCTGCAACCTGCTGGTGAACTACGCCACCTCCAATTTGCCGGTGGTGAAAATCTCCTCTTTGGGCGCGCTGACCACCGTGGTGGGCGTTCTGCTGGGCCTGCTCACCGGCGACCCCTGGAACTACACCTTCCTGATTGGTTCTGTGCTGATCATTGTGGGCATTTGGCAAGTCACGAAAGTACCTAAGATCAAAGAAGAATCCACAACAAAATAATTATGCATTACGCATTCTGCATTATGCATTAGAAAACGGGAACAACCGATGGGTTGTTCCCGTTTTGTATTAAGCTTCTTTCTTGTCGCTGGGGCGGCGGCGGTGATGGAAGCGGCGGCGATTATTTTTCTTTGCCTTTTCTTCTTTCGCACCATTCTCTTGCGGGCGGTTGTGAGCATCCGTCCCTGCATTTGCTGCCTTGGGGGCTTCCTTTTCTGCAGGTTTTTCCTGCTGGGGCTTTTGTCCGCCTCTGTTGCGGCGGCGGCGATTGCGGCTGCCTTCCTTCTTGGGCTCTTCCGCAGGGGCATCCAGCTGGTCGGCAATGGTCTCTTCCGAGTAGCGCAGCTTGATGGAATCCAGAATGGGGGCCTCCTCCTGCACTTCCTCCACCTTCTTGAACCGGCGGCCGCTGTTTCCGCCGGAGATGGGCGCCCAATCGGCAGGAATGGGCTCGTCGGTCTTCTTGGCCTTGCCGTTACGGAACACGGCGATTTCCTCGTTCTTGGCGGTGACAAGGGTATCGGGCCGGTCCTCCAGGCGGACCTTCACCCGCTGGCGGAGCAAGTCCACCTCGGTGACAGTGCCCCGGCCCTCGGGGGTATCCACAAAGGACTCTACCTTGGGGGCGGTGCGGAGCAGATCTTCATAGGCATCCTGCTCGTACTTGAGGCAGCACATCAGTCTGCCGCAGGTGCCGGAAATTTTGGTGGGATTCAGGCTCAGAGACTGGGTCTTGGCCATCTTGATGGACACGGGCTGGAAATCGTCCAGGAAGCTGGCGCAGCAGAAGGGTCTGCCGCAGATGCCTAAGCCGCCAACCATCTTGGCCTTGTCCCGGACACCGATCTGCCGCAGCTCGATACGGGTATGGAAGGTATTGGCCAGCAGCTTTACCAGCTCCCGGAAATCCACCCGCTCGTCGGCAGTAAAGAAGAACAAGATCCGGCTGCCGTCAAAGGAACATTCAGCGCTGACCAGCTGCATATCCAGCTCCAGCTCCATAATTTTCTGCATGCACACGGAGAATGCCTTTTTCTCGGTTTCCCGGTGGTCGGCGGCGGCCTTTTCGTCCTGGTCATTGGCAATGCGAATTACCTGGCGCAGGGGGGCTACGATGTCCTTACGGGCGATCTTGTGGTTGCCGCCGGTCACATAGCCGTACTCCATACCCCGGGCGGTATCGATGATCACATGGTCGCCGGCCTTCAGCTTCAGCCCGGCGGGATCAAAAAAGTATATCTTCTGCCCGGGGCGGAACTGGATGTCCACCACCTCATGTTCCTGGGGCAGTTCATTTGTCAAAATTTCTTCACTCATAAGTTACTCCTATTGTGGAAAATCTCTTGTAGGGGAGGCATAGTATGCCTCCCGCGGGCGGGATAATATCCCGCCCCTACGAAGTCATATTCGCAGGGTTACCGCAGGGCGTGCTGTAAATATCCGCAGATAGCGCCTACGGACACATTGCCCTGGGCATATTCGATGATTTTCTGCAGCTGGGCGATGGCCTCCACCAGATCCCGGGAGGGTCTGAGCGCCAGTTCCCGGGCCAAAGGCGATACCGGGGGCTGTCCGTTATGGGCGGACAGGGCGCTTTGCAAAAGCTGCAGCCAAAGCTGCCATTCCGGGATGGCTGCATCCCGTTTCCATTTTTCCATACCTGCCAGGGTGGTCACCAAACCCAACTCGTCCCGCTTGGCAAAGGCCTTCACAAAGCCCTCAGTTTGGGGAGAAACCTCAGCCCCCTGCGCCAAAAGCCCCTTGGCCTGTCCCAAAAATCCGCCGCTGCGGCTGACTGCCGCGGCAATGCTATTTGGGTCTGCGTTGGGAAATTCCTTTTGCAGCGCCTGGGTCAAGACCCCGTCCGGCAGCGGCAGCAAGGCAAGCTCTGTACACCGGGAGCGGACAGTGGGCAGGAGTTTTTCCGGGTTATCGGTGAGCAGGATGAACACGCCGTACTGGGGCGGTTCTTCCAAAATTTTTAAGAGGGCATTCTGTCCTTCTATCCGCAGCTCCTGGGGGAAAATGTATATTTTTTTCTGTCCCTCATTGGGCATCACATACATATCCGCCCGGGCATTTCGCACGATGTCCACCGCCACGGTCTTATGGTCCGGATCTACCACGGTGATGCAGTCCGGGTGGGTGTCATGCAGCACCTTGCGGCAGGCAGGGCAGGTCATACAGGGCTTACTTTCGCTTTGGCACTGGAGGGCCGCAGACAAAAGCTTCGCCAAGGTATGCTTGCCGGAGCCGGCAGGACCGGAAATGAGATAAAAATGGGAGATACGGCCCCGCGCGATACTGACACGCAGGTTTTCTTTCAGCCGTTCATTGCCCAAAAGGCCTTCAAAACCCATTGACTTTCCCCTTTCCCGGTTTCTAAATCGGTATTATAACATAGATTTGTGAATTTTTCTACCTTTTATTTTTAAGGCTCATTATGCATTAAGCATTCAGCATTATGCATTCTTTTAGCCCCACAGAGCAGACAGCATGGGGATGATCTGCTTTTTCCGGCTCATGACACCGGGCAGGAACAGGGTATTGTCCCGAGGCGATACACCAAAAGCATTCTGAATGACCTCATCGTCACCCACATAAATAAGCTGGGTACCTTCCTTCAGCACATCGGTGAGCATCAGGATCATCATGGACAGGTTTTTCTTTGCCTTCTCCTGCTGCATCAGCTTTAAGAAGGCGTCCTTCCGCTCCAGCATCTTGGGGCTGTCCACGCAGGTGACCTGGGACACCGCAAAGTCGTGGCCGGCAATGTGGAAGTCCTTGTAGTCGGCAAAGAGCAGGTCTTCCTCGGTGCGGTGCTCCAAAGAGGCGGAGAATATCTCCCTGCCCAGCTCCTCCAGGGACACATTGGCGATCCGTGCCATCCGCTCGGCGGTACGGATATCCCGCTCGGTGCAGGTGGGGGATTTGAACATGACCGTGTCAGAAAGAATGGCGGCAGCCATCATACCCGCCATCTTCTCGGAGGGGATCAGACCTCTGTCCTGGAACATACCGGCGATGATGGTATTGGTAGAGCCCACGGGCTCGTTGCGCACATAGATGGGATTGGCGGTCTGGATGTCGGCTAAGCGGTGGTGGTCGATGATCTCCAGGATCTCAGCCTCCTCAAGGCCCGGTACGGACTGAGAAGCCTCATTGTGGTCTACCAGCACCACCCGCTTTCTCCGGGGGCGTAGCAGGTGGTAGCGGGTCAGCACGCCAACGACCTTTTCGTTCTCGTCCAAAATGGGGTAGCAGTGCTCTCTGAATTTCAGCACCTGCTCTTTTACATCGTCCACCTTGTCCTCCAAATGGAAGCACACCAGACCCGAACTGCGGCAAATTTTGCCGATGGGGGCGGCCTGGAAGATGAGCCTTGCGGCCCGGTAGGCATCAAAGGGGGTGGAGATAATGCAGGTTTGGGTTTGCATCTCCCGCAGCTCCGGATCCAATTCTGCCTGGCAGAGAATGAGGCAGTTCACATTCATCTCCAAAGCTCTTTTAATCATATCCGGCTGGTGGCCGCACAGGACGATGGATTCTTTCTTATGGAACAGCAGGTTTTCCCGGTTCTGGGGCAGGGCGATGAAAATCTCGCCGCTTAGAGTGTCGGTGTGGTCACCGGCATCGTTTAAGACCTTGCCTTCCAGCACGCTCAGCACATTGAAAAGGGGCACAGGGGCCAAAACACCGGAGCCCAGCTCCATATTGTAGCTTGCCACATTCTCCCGGGAGAGCATACCGTAGAGCGTGCCGTCTTCGTTGATGACAGGCACGGCAGAGATGCCCTTCTGCTGCTGGAGGATATCCCAGCCCCGGCCCACGGTGACGGCGGTGCTTAAAAAGGGCGGGGTATCGAAGTCCAGGTCGTGAATCTGGGTGTACATACTGTGGATGCGCTTGGGGGCTTCAAAGCCAAAGCGATTGAGGACGATATTGGTCTCATCGGAAACATGGCCTAAGCAGGCGGCCTCATATTCCCGGTCGCCTACGGCATTGCGCAGGGCGGCATAGGCCATGGCGGCCACGATGGAGTCGGTATCGGGATTGCGATGACCGGTTACATAGATAGGGTCCATAATAATCCTCCTTAGAATTGAAAATTGAGAATTGAGAGTTGAGAATTATTTTTGTTCTGTTTTCATTATACCTGTCAAAAAACAAAATAGCAAGTAAAAATGCCTTCTCGATCACTCTGCCATTTTCGGTGCAATTTTCATTCTCAATTTTCAACATTCAGCTCTCAATTCTATAACTATAGATATGTCTATATTATAGATTATATTTAATATAGTATCCTGTTGAAAAAATGCTTGTTTTTTCAACAGGTTTATGGTATAATGCAGGGTGAAATATTATTAACAGTTTTTTCCGATTTTTATCGACAAAATACCCGTCTTTTTACAGAAGAAAGGAGTTAGAATTTATGTTTTCATCAGCCTATGTTTGGGCGAAAATTATAAGCTATTTGGAAGAGCGGCTCACCGCCTCCACCGTGTCTGCCTGGTTTGACGATACCCAGGTGCTGGAATTTAACGAAAATCACCTGATCATCTACTGTCCCGACCAGTTCCGCCGGGATACCATCGCCAACCGCTGCGCCCCCTATATCCACGACGCGCTGCAGGAAATGTTTGATTCCAAAGCCAAGCTCCGTGTGTTGGATGATGAGCAGCTGGAAAAATATCAAAACAAAGACACCCGGGTGATCATGGACATCAATCCCAATTTCACCTTCCAAAACTTCGTGGTGGGCCCTACCAACCAGTTGGCCAACAACGCCGCCAAGGCGGTGGTGGACAACCCGGGCATGGTGTATAACCCTTTGTTTATTTACGGCCCTCCCGGTGTGGGCAAGACCCATTTGCTCCACGCCATCGCCAACGGCATCTATGCCAAGAATCCCAATGCCAAGATCTTAAACACCAAGGGTGAGCAGTTCACCATTGAGCTGCTGGAGGCCATCCGTACCGGTGACAATATTGCTTTTCGCAGCAAGTACCGGGATGTGGATCTGTTCCTGATCGACGATATCCAGTTCATCGCCGGCAAGGAGGTCACCCAGGAGGAATTCTTCCATACCTTCAACGCCCTCCACGAAAACGGCCGCCAGATCGTCCTCACCGCTGACCGCAAGCCCAGCGATATGCTGACCCTGGAGGGAAGACTGCAAAGCCGCTTTGAATCCGGTCTGATGGCGGACGTGCAGCCCCCCGACTATGAGACCCGCATGGCCATCATTCAGAACAAGGCCATCCATTTGGGGTTGGAGCTGCCGGCAGAGGTGTGCGATTACATTGCCAAGAACATCACCAACAATGTCCGTCAGTTAGAGGGCACGGTAAAAAAGATCATGGCCTACCGGGACTTAAACAATATGCCCCTGGATCTTCCCAATGTTTCCCGGGCCATCAGCGATATGTTCAAGACCGGCGAGGGCAACACCCTGCCCACCCCGGAGCTGGTCATCAGCCAGGTATGCAAGTTCTACTCCGTGGACGAGGCCACCCTCCGCGGCACCCAGAGAAACCGGGGTACTGTGGAAGCCCGGCAGGTTGCGGTTTACCTGATGCGCAAGCTGACGAACCTGTCCTCTCCCGAGATCGGCGAGGTGCTGAACCGGGATCACGCCACCATTTTGTACTCGGTCAAGCAGGTGGAGCAGAAGCTTGCCAAGAACGATACCGATATGCAGAACCACATCCGGGATATTACCGCCAATATCAATTCCTGCCTGTAAAAATGCGTAATGCATAATGCTTAATGCATAATTATTTTTCCACAGGGCTTGTGAATTGTTAATAAATCTTCTGTGGAAAACTTTGGTGATAAAATTCCGCAAGTGGGCCTGTTGATAAGGTTTGTCTTATCAACAGATATCCTGTTGAAAAAAATTCCTTGGGGCGCAAGGCTTTTTCGGGGTTTTCCACATAATTTCGTACTACTACTACATCTACTACCTAAAATATCTATTTTTATATATTTATTTATTATTTTCAGAAGGGAAGGATTTTACAATGCGTTTTACCTGTGAAAAAAGTAACCTGATGACGGGCCTGAATATTACCGGTCGGACTGTGGCACAGAAAAGCTCTCTTTCTGCCATTGAGGGTATCTTGTGCCGGGCCGGCGACGGTCTGAGCCTCACCGGTTACAATATGGAAACCGCCATTACCTATTGCATCGACGCAGATGTTTCTGAAGTGGGTCAGTGCGTGCTGCCTGCCAAGCTTTTTGGCGATATTATCCGCCGTCTGCCCGAGGGTGAGGTTACCGTTGTGGTCAGCGATACTTACAAGGTATCCATTCGCTCCGGTTACGCATCCTTTAATATTTCCGCAGAGTCTGCTGACGATTATCCGGAGCTGCCCGATGTGGGCGATGGCAAGTCCATTCGGATGCCCCAAGTGGCAATGAAGGAGCTCATCGGCGGTACCATCTTTGCGGTTTCTGAAAACCAGGGCCGGCCCATTCATACCGGCGTAAAGTTTGAAGTGGAAAGCGACCGGGTTTCCGCCATTGCTGTGGACGGCTTCCGTTTGGCTCGCCGCACCTGGCATTTCCCCGAGCCCACCAACCGGAATCTTGCTTTCGTTGTGCCTGCCCAGGGCCTGAAGGAAGTGGAAAAGATCCTCCAGGACGGCGAGGAAAATGTAGCCTTTACCCAGGGCAAGAAGCACATTCTGTTCCAGATGGGCTGCTGCACGGTGATCTGCCGGCTCCTTGACGGCGATTTTCTGGATTGGCGGAAGGTGGTTCCCATGGACAGCCCCATTAAATTGGTGGCAAATGTGTATGACTTGGCAAGCTCTATTGAGCGTGTGGGTCTGGTGGTTTCTGAAAAATATCAGAGCCCGGTGCGCTGCGTATTCACAAACAATGAACTGCAGCTGAAGACCAATACCATCATCGGCGCGGCAGAGGACCGCTGCTCCATCGCCGGCGACGGCAAAGATTTGGAGATCGGCTTCAAGGTCAAGTACCTGTCCGATGCTTTGCGTGCCGTTCCTTCCGAGGAAGTGTGCCTGGAGCTGACCAACAGCCTAAGCCCCATCGTGCTGACCCCCGTGGACGATAAGAAGGACTTTGCTTACATGGTCCTGCCTGTGAGAATTAAAACCAACTAAGAGGAACTATGAAAGTAACAGTAACCAAAAAGGCGGCAAATGCCAAGCCACTGACCATTCATACGGAATATATCAAGCTGCAGGACGCTCTCAAATATGCCAATTTGGTATACTCCGGCGGAGAAGCCAAGCAGCTGATTCTGGACGGCATGGTGAAGGTCAACGGCGAAGTGTGCCTGATGCGCGGCAAAAAGCTCTATCCCGGCGACCAGTTTGCCTTCCAGGGCCACACCATTGTAATAGAAAATGATACTTGAAAATATTCGCTTGGAAAACTATCGGAATTACACCGAGGTTTTCGCAGAATTTGACCCGGGTGTAAACCTGTTGGTAGGCCAAAATGCCCAGGGCAAGACCAATCTTTTGGAGGCGGTGGCATTCCTTGGCTCCGGCCGGGCATTCCGCACCCAAAAAAGTGCAGAGCTGGTGAAATTTGGCGCAGACTTTGCCCAGTTGGAGGGCAATGTCTTCTCCCAGGAGCGGCAGCAGAACTTAAAATGGGTGCTGTTTTCCGCATCCCGCCCCCGGCAGCTTTACCGCAACGGCGCAAAAAAGAAAACCGCCGCAGATATTTCCGGTGTCTTGCAAACGGTTTTGTTCTGTCCGGAGGACTTAATGGTACTGAAAACCGGCGCGTCAAGCAGGCGGCGGTTGGCGGATAATGCCATCTGCCAGCTGCGGCCCAACTATGAGGCGGCGCTGTTGGAGTACAACCGGATCCTGGAGCAGAAAAACCGCATTTTGAAAGACCGGCACGAGAATCCCGCCCTTTTGGAGATACTCCCGGAGTACAATGCAAGATTGTGCCAGGTGGGCGCGCTGCTCATATCCTACCGGGCAAGATTTTTTGAGGGTCTTGGCAGAGAAGCGGCGGAATTTCACAAAAGCTTCTCCGGTGGAAAAGAGGATTTTTCCCTCAGCTACAAGACCGTTTCCACCATTTCTGACCCCTTTGCCCCGGTTATCTTGCTGGAGCAGAAGCTCCAGGAGCATTTAGAGAGCCACTACCGGGCAGAGCTGGAAAGCAGCTGCTGCCTTACCGGCCCTCACAAGGACGATTTTGATGTGACCCTTTCCGGGATCTCCTTAAAAGCCTTCGGCTCTCAAGGCCAGGTGCGGACTGCCGCTGTAAGCTTAAAGCTTGCCCAGCGGACCTTAATGGAAAAAGAATCGGGAGAAATACCCGTGCTTTTATTGGACGATGTTTTGTCGGAGTTAGACCCCAGCCGGCAGGACTTCGTGCTGAATCAAATCTCCCGGGGACAGGTGTTCATCACCTCCTGCGAACCGGGACGATTCACCAAGTTAGGAAGAACGATAGAAATAGAAAAAGGAATGATTGTAGGGGAGGCATAGTGAGCCTGCCGCGGGAGGGATGATATCCCTCCCCCACGAAAAAGTCAGGAGGACTTTTTATGTCAGAGGAAACCAAAGTAACACAGGAATATGGCGGTGAACAGATCCAGGTGCTGGAAGGCCTGGAGGCTGTCCGCAAGCGGCCGGGTATGTACATCGGTTCTACCTCCGCCAGCGGCCTGCACCATTTGGTGTATGAGATCGTGGATAACTCCATCGACGAGGCCCTGGCCGGCTACTGCAAGCATATCACCGTCACCATCAATCCCGGAAACTCCATCACCGTCACCGATGACGGCCGTGGTATCCCCGTGGACATCCAGCCCCAGACCGGCAAGCCCGCTCTGGAGGTCGTCTTCACGGTCTTGCATGCCGGCGGTAAATTCGGCGGCGGCGGTTATAAGGTCTCCGGCGGTCTGCACGGCGTGGGCGCGTCTGTTGTAAACGCCCTTAGTGAAAGCCTCACCGCAAGAGTCCATAAAAACGGCAACATCTATGAAATGAAATTTGCCCGTGGTCACATCACCCAGGAGATGAAGATCGTGGGCAAAACGGACAAAACCGGTACTGAGGTCACCTTCCAGCCCGACCCGGAGATGTTCGACGAGGTGGTCTACTCCTATGAGACCCTCCACGAAAGAATGCGTGAGGAGGCATTCCTCAACGCAGGTCTTTCCATTGCCATCACCGACAACCGGGGCGATGAGCCCATGGGTGAGACCATGTGCTACGAGGGCGGTATCCGGGAGTTTGTCACCTGGACCAATCAGAAAAAGACCGTCATCCACCCGGATGTGATCTATGTTTCCGGCGCCAAGGGCGATGCCTCCGCTGAGATCGCTCTGCAGTACAACGACGGCTACAATGAGACCTTACAATCCTTTGCCAACGATGTGCGCACCCCGGAAGGCGGTATGCACGAAACCGGCTTTAAGACGGCGCTGACAAGAGTGCTCAATGCCTACGGTATGAAGGTCGGCATCATCAAGGGCGACGATAAGGTGAGCGGTGAAGACTGCCGGGAGGGTATTTCCGCGGTGATCTCCGTAAAGCTGACCGATGCCCAGTTTGAGGGTCAGACCAAGGCAAAGCTGGGTAACGCCTATATCCGTACCCTGGTGGAGCAGATCGTGGGTGACCAGCTGGCTACCTATTTTGAGGAGCATCCTGCCACCGCCAAGATCATCTTGGAAAAGGCGATGATGGCAAACCGGGCAAGAGAAGCCGCCCGGAAGGCAAGAGAGAATGCCCGCCGCAAGACAGGTCTCGAGTCCGGCGGTATGCCCGACAAGCTCCAGGACTGCAACGAAAAAGACCCGGCTCTGTGCGAGCTTTACATCGTCGAGGGTGACTCCGCTGCGGGCTCTGCCATCCAGGGCAGAGATTCCCGGTTCCAGGCAATTTTGGCCATGTGGGGTAAAATGCTCAACGTGGAAAAGGCAAGAGCCGACAAGATCTACGGCAACGATAAGCTTAGCCCCCTGATCATCGCCCTGGGCGGCGGTATCGGCGAGGACTTTGACCTGCAAAAGCTCCGCTACCACAAGATCATCATTATGTCCGATGCTGATGTGGACGGCGCCCATATCAGAACCCTTTTGCTTACCTTCTTCTTCCGGTATATGCGTCCGCTCATTGAGATGGGCTATGTATACTCCGCTGTGCCCCCCCTTTATAAGCTGAAGAGGGGCAAGACCGAGCGTGTGGCCTACTCCGACGAGCAGAGAGATGCTGTGTCTGCGGAAATGCGGGGCGAGGGCAACGCAAAAGTGGAAATTTCCCGGTTTAAGGGCCTTGGTGAGATGGACCCCCACGAGCTGTGGGAGACCACCATGGACCCCACCACCCGTACTTTGCGCCGGATCACTTTGGAAGATGCCCGCCGCGCCGATGAGATCTTCACCGTGCTGATGGGTGAACAGGTGGAGCCCCGTAAGGAATGGATCGAGCGCAACGCAAGATACGCCATTAACATTGATATCTAAGGAGGTGACGCAACTTGGCAAAACATAACCGTGATTACAAGCCGGAGGATATCCTGTTCCCGGAACAGGCCATTACCGAGTCCAATCTTGTGGACGAAATGGAAAAATCCTACATCGAATACGCCATGAGCGTCATCGTGGGCAGAGCACTGCCCGATGTCCGTGACGGTCTGAAGCCCGTTCACCGGCGCATTCTTTACACTATGTATGAGTCGGGCTTAACTTCCGACAAGCCCTTTAAGAAGTCTGCCACCTGCGTCGGTGATGTGCTGGGTAAGTACCACCCCCACGGCGATGCATCTGTGTACGACGCAATGGTCCGCTTAGCGCAGAATTTCTCCATGCGCTATATGCTGGTGGACGGCCACGGTAACTTTGGCTCCGTGGATGGCGACCCCCCTGCCGCCTACCGTTACACCGAGGCAAGAATGTCCAAGCTCTCCAATGAGATGCTCCGTGACATCGAGAAGGACACCGTCAACTGGGACCCCAACTTCGACGAAAGCCGGAAAGAACCCCGGGTCCTGCCCAGCCGTTTCCCCAATCTGCTGGTGAACGGCTCAAGTGGTATTGCCGTTGGTATGGCCACCAATATCCCGCCCCACAACCTCACCGAGGTCATTAACGCCTGCGTGGCTGTGATGGACGATCCCGAGATCACAGCCGTGGATCTCATGGAGCACATCACCGGCCCCGACTTCCCCACCGGCGGTATCATTATGGGCCGCAGCGGCATCCGGGCTGCCTACGCCACCGGCCGCGGCAAGGTGGTTGTCCGGGCAAGAGCCGAGTTTGAGGAATTCGGCGCAGACCGTACCCGTATCATCGTTTCCGAGCTTCCCTACCAGGTCAATAAGCGCCAGCTCATTAAGAACATCGCCGACCAGGTGAAGGACAAGCGTTTGGAGGGCATTTCTGACCTCCGTGACGAGACCGACCGCAACGGTATGCGTATCGTCATCGAGCTGAAGAAGGACGCCAATCCCCAGGTGGTGCTGAACACCCTGTTCAAGCAGACCGCTTTGCAGAGCAGCTTCGGTATCATTATGCTGGCGCTGGTGGACGACCAAAAGCAGCCCCGCATCCTGTCTTTGAGACAGATCATCGACGAGTATCTGGCATTCCAGATGGAAGTGCTGACCCGCCGTACCGAGTTCGACCTGCGGAAAGCAAGAGAGCGCGCCCATTTGCTCGAGGGTCTGCTCATTGCCCAGGATAACATCGACGAGGTCATTCGTATCATCCGCAGCGCCTATGACGACGCCAAGGAGCGCCTGTGTGAGCGTTTTGGTTTGGACGAAGTCCAGGCCCAAGCCATCCTGGATATGCGTCTGAAAGCCCTCCAGGGCCTTGACAGAGAAAAGCTCCAGGCTGAGTACGATGAAATCCAGGAGCGCATCGCTTACTATGAAGACCTGCTTGCCAACCGGGAGAAGCTCCAGGCTGTGCTCCGTGAGGAGCTGATCGCCATTCGGGACAAGTTCGGCGACGAGCGCAAGACCGAGATCCAGGAGATCGAGGACGAGATCGACATCGAAGACCTCATCGAGGAGGAGACCTGCGCCTTTACCATCTCCAATGCGGGCTATGTCAAGCGTATGCCTGTGGATATGTATCGTACCCAGAGCCGCGGCGGCCGTGGTGTCAACGCCCAGAATCTGAAGGACGAGGACTATGTGAAGAGCCTGTATGTGGCATCTACCCACGATCATCTGCTGTTCTTCACCGATAAGGGCCGTGTCCACCACCGGAAGGGTTATCAGATCCCCGAGGCAGGCAGAACTGCCCGTGGTACTGCGATGGTGAATATCCTGCCCCTGGAGCAGGGCGAAAGTGTCACCGCAACGGTGATCACCCGGGAGTTCAACGAGGACGAATATCTGATGATGGTCACCCAAAAGGGTACTGTCAAGCGGATCCCCTTCATTGCGCTGAATACCCGCCGCAAGACCGGTATCCGGGCCATCACTTTGGACGAGGGCGACCAGCTGATCAATGTGATCCGCACAAACGGCGACGATAATATGATCCTTGCCACCCGGGAGGGTATGGCCATCTGCTTCAACGAAAACGATGTCCGTCCCATGGGCCGTGACGCCGCAGGTGTCCGGGGTATTATGTTAACCGGTGATGACTATGTGATCGGCGCGGAAAAGGTGGTGGAAGGCCGTACCCTGCTCACCGTTACCGAGAACGGCTACGGCAAGCGCACCGAGCTTTCCGAGTACCTGCGTACCGGCCCCGAGGGCGAAAAAGTGCCTCAGAGCCGTGGCGGTAAGGGCCTGAAAAACTACAATATCACCCCCAAGACCGGCAAAGTTGCAGGCTGCTGCACCGTTGCCGAGACCGACGATGTGATGCTCATCGAAAACGGCGGCGTTATCATCCGGGTGAAGGCATCCGGCATCAATGTTTACAAGCGGGATGTCCAGGGTGTTATTGTGATGCGCATTGAAGAGGGCAACCAGCTGGTGGCAATCCAGCGGGTGGAAGCCGACGAAACTGAGGAAACAGAAGAATGAAAACAGTGACCCTCTATACAGACGGTGCCTGTTCCGGCAACCCCGGCCCTGGTGGCTGGGGTGCCATTTTAGAGTACGCAGGCACAGAAAAAGAGCTCTCCGGCGGCGAAAAAGAGACCACCAACAACCGCATGGAGCTGACCGCCGTGATCGCAGGTCTGTCTGCCTTAAAAGAGCCCTGCATTGTGGAGCTTTACTCGGATTCTAAGTATGTGATCGACGGTTTATCCAAGGGCTGGGCTGTTTCCTGGCAGAAAAATGGCTGGAAAAAAGCGGACAAAAAGCCCGCCTTAAACCCGGATCTATGGGAAAAACTCCTGGAACTGGCAACAATTCACACACTTCATTACCATTGGGTCAAAGGACACGCAGACAACCCCAAGAATAACAGATGCGACCAGCTGGCAGTGGCAGAATCTAAAATGCATAATGCATAATGCGTAATGCATAATGAGGTGGAAAAATGAAAGATAATGTGATTTTGGATAAAAGCTTTGCTTTTGCGGTGCGAATTGTAAATTTGTACAAATATTTGACAGAGCAGAAAAAAGAGTATGTTATGTCAAAGCAACTGCTTCGTTCCGGAACCAGCATTGGAGCCAATACCGCCGAGGCGCAGCGGGCGCAAAGCAAACCGGATTTTATTTCCAAAATGAGTATTGCCTTAAAGGAATCCTATGAGGTGGATTACTGGCTGCGCTTATTGTGGGCTACGGAGTATATCGAAGAAAACGCGTACAAAAGTATGCGCGACGATAATGAGGAATTGATAAGTCTTTTGATGGCAATTAGCAAATCTGCAAAAAATAATTAAGCATTATGCATTACGCATTATGCATTAAAAACCCCGGAGGTTTTTATGTATCTATCCATCGGCAATGATATGGCGGTGCGGGAGAAGAGTATCATCGGCATTTTCGATATGGACAACACCTCCACCTCCAAGCGCACAAGGGATTTTTTGGAAAAAGCCGAGCAAAAAGGTGAGGTCGTCCCCTGTGATGACCTGCCCAAATCCTTTATTCTCACGGCGGAATACGGCTTTAACCGGGTGCATCTGACCCCCTATGCCACCGCAACCTTGGAAAAGAGACTAAAATAAAAAGCCTCCCAACGGAGGCTTTTTATAATGCATAATGCGTAATGCATAATGAAGGGAACGGCCAACGGCCGTTCCCTTTTTCTATGTTATTCGTTGTAATCGCTGATGTCGGTCTCGGGGTCGTCTTCTGCCTCGGGGTCTGCTGCGGGGGTTTCTTCCGCAGGGATCTCCTGAGCGGTGGGCTTTTTCTTCTTGACGATCACCAGTACCACAACGGCGGCAACGATAACAGCCGCAACGATGGCGATGATCAGAAGAAGATTGGCATCACCGGAAGCCACGACAGGCTCGCCGGGGGTGGTGTCGTTCTCAAAGGACTGGACATCGCCCTTCAGATAGACCTTCACGCTTTGGCCCTCTGCAATGTTGACCTCGCCGGTCTCAATGGCATCGCAGCCGGGCTTCATGGAAAGGGTCTTGATGGTCTTTTCTTCTTTCAGGGTATCGCCCTCGTAGATGGCCGCTACCACTTCCAGCTTCTTTTCTGCATCGGTGCCGTTGAGCCAGGACAGGCGGTAAGCGGCGCTGCCTGCGGTGGACTCGTCGGCGGCCACATTTCTGCCGGTGACGGCATTATAGACTTCAAAATCCGTGGTAAGGCCGGAGGCGTACAGGGCATAGTCGTCAAACAAAACCGCCTTATCCGCATTATTGGTGAGGAACAGAATGGATGTAATGGAGCGGAAAGTGGGGCAGGGCACATTCTCCACCCGGGCGATCTCCTTGCCCTTGGCGTTCAGCAGATAGACGCTGTAGGTGAAGTAGTCGGGGTCGGAGAAGTTCATTGCCCGCTTGAGGGTGTAGGTGCCGGGCTCGATCTTGGTCAGCTCCTTGTCTTCCACCAGCCCCTCTTCTACCACCTGGCTGTAGTAGACCTGGCCGTCCCGGACTGTGATGCCGTTGTCAAACATCTGGGTGCCTTCGGCGATATATTTCAGCAGGCTGATTTCTGCCTCGGGGGACAATCCCTCAGGAACGGTGAAACTGATCTGCCAGGTCTGCTCCTCGGCATAGGAGTCACCGGCGGTGATCTTGGTGGGGATGGTGATATTTCCGAAGCTGGCATTGCCGGAGAGAGCCAAAGCCTTGCCTTCACCGAAAGGAACGGCTTCCGCGGTATCGCCATCCTGCAAACGGGTTGCCCAGGCATAGGTCTGGGCCATCTTGCTGGTGGTCAGCTTGCCGTTTTCGTAGGCGTCAAAGTTTTCCCGGAAAGCGGGGTACTTTTCATAGCGGTCTGCATCGGAGGTCATGATGGGGGTCACATCCTTGGCAGTTTCCACCCAGTAGCCGCAGGAGCCCACATTGGGGATTTTGGCATCCTCTAAAATCTTACCGCCGGGGAAGGAAATGGTCTGACCCTTTACGGAGAAGGTGGGGTCTTTGCCCTCAACCTCAAAGGATTCCAGGGAAAGTTCATCAGTATTGGGGGTAATACGCCACAGATTCCGGCCACCGCAGTACATACCGGACACCACATACTCTGCATTCCAGTACTGGGGCAGCTCGATGGGCATTCTGTCGGCGTAGCCTGCCACATCCGTGAGGGCGGCCAGGATGGCGTTCATAGTCTCCTGGGTAGCAATGTACTTGGGAGAGGTGTAGCTGGCCTCCTTGCCCTCTTCCTTGTATTCGGGCATATAGGTGTAGGACAGGAAGGGCTCGGGATCGAATAAGCCTAAGTGGTACAGAAGCTCGGTGTAATAGGGGGTATAGGCCGCAGAGGATTCCGTCTTGCCGCCGTAAACATAGGAGGTGATCCAGGGTGCTACCTGCTTGGAGGAGGCATACATCTGCCGGGTGAAGTTCACATCGGTAATGAAGTTATTGAAGGCAGAGGCCTCAAAGACAGCTTCATTATAGGAGCTATACTTCTTGTTGTCTTCAAAAAAGGATTTGCCGGGGCGGACATAGTAGTAGCTGTAAGAGGAGGCAGTGCCCACCTTGAGGGAGCTGCCGCCGGTTTGGGGTACGCCGTCAGCATTGCTCTCGTAGAGCCGGAACCAGGGCTTGGAATCTGTGGACTGGTAGTCGGACAGGGAGGCATCGGGGTAGTATTTTTTCAGCGGCTCGTAGCACCATTTGTTGGCGTAGTTGTTCAAATGGATGCGGATAACCGTGTCCCAGATGCTCCGGGCCAGGTCATACTCCGCGCCCTTGTTCACATTGCAGATGCCGTAGATCTCAGAGATGATACCGCTGGGGTTGGGCCAGAAGGGGAAGCCGCGCTCTTCCAGCATAGGGCGGATCTGGGTGGCGTAGCGGGGGTCGTTCACAATATCCGCATAGATATTGGGATTTTCCTGGTAGTGGTCAGAGTAGAGATACCAGGAGCCCATACCGATGTACTCGGTATCCAGCACCAAACCGTCTAAGGGGCATTTGATCTCAGATAGCTTTTTGATGATGGCGGTGACCAGGTCGGTCATCTGATCCACGCCGGCATCCAAAAACAGAACATTCTGCGGATCAAGGCGCAGAGCCTTGCCGGGTGCCCAAAGATGCCAATAGCGGGCGCCTGCGGGACGGGCGTCCATTGTCTCCTTCAGAGCCTGGGCAAAGGCGGTCACATCCTCGTCGGTATACTCGCCGTAGACCACAGGCTTTTTGGCATAGGTGATCTTGACCTTTTCGCCGTCAACAACGCTGAAGTTGGAGGTCGCCAGACCGTCCAAATGGGGGTATTTTTCTTCGTCAAAGTCAGACCAGCCCAAAGCGTAGAAGGGTTGCTTTTCCACTTCCGCCCTGGCGGGCTGAGTCAGCGCAACAGGCACCAGCAGAGCCAATGCCAAAAGCAAAGCAAACAGTTTTTTCATTTTGTACCTCCTGAACAGGAATTTTTACCATTATAACACAAGAATGGATAATGGACAATGGATAATGGAGAATTATTTTGAAAATCCAACCGCCAAGGGAACTTCCTCTTCACTTTTCAATGAAAAAAGGGAACGGCCAGTGGCCGTTCCCTTCATTACGCATTCAGCATTATGCATTTTTATGCCTCGGGGTCATCGTTTAATTCTTCGATTTCCTCGGGTTCGTCGGCAGGGGCTTCCGCAGGGACTGCGGGCTTTTTCTTCTTCAGCAGGAAGAAGGTCACACCGCCGGCAACAGCCAGCACTGCCACAGCCGCAATCACAATGATCAGAACCGTGTTATCCTTGGTTTCGCCCGTGGGTACATCGGTGGATTCGGTGGGGGCTAAGGTCTCACCAGAAGCCAAAGTTACGCCGGGTGCCAAAGTCTCACCGGGAGCCAGGGTTTCCTCGGGTGCCAAGGTCTCACCGGGTGCCAAGGTCTGGCCGGGCAGGGTAGCCTTGGTGGCCTTGGAGGCTCTGGTGGGTGTCTTGGTGGCTCTTGTGGGTTTGGTGAGGGGATTTTTGGTAGCCGATGTAGCCTTGGAGCCGGAGGCGGTAGCCTTGGTTGCGGAATCATTCCCCTCTTGTCCCTTGGTGGGCTGGGGCTTGGTTTCATCCTCGTTAGGCTGGTTGGCCGTTGTATCTTGGTGGGCGCCGCCCTTCAAATAGACAAGGACACTTTGGCCTGCTTTGACTTCCACAACACCGGTCTCCACGCCGTCATAGCCGGGCTTCATGGTCAGGGTCTTCACAGTCTTTTCAGACTTCAGGCTGCCGCCCTCATAAATGGCGGCTACCACGGTAGCGGTCTTGGTGGTGTTGGTGCCGTTGAGCCAGGACAGGCGGTAAGCGGTGCTCTTGGCGCGTGCCTGCTCCGCTTCGTCGCCTAAGATATTTCTGCCGCTGCCGGCATCGTAAAGCTCAAAGTCAGTGGCAAGGCCGGAGGGGTAGAGCTTATAATTGTCCACAGCTACAGCCTTGTCAGCACTCTTGGTGGAGAAGCTGATGGACTGGATGGCGGTGAAGCTGGGGGTGGAAATATTCTTGGTGTTGGTGATCTCCTTGCCCTTGCTGTCCAGCAGGTACAGGTCGTAGGTGAAGTTATTGGAATTGCCAAAGTTCATCACCCGCTTGACGGTATAAGTACCGGGTTTGATATCTGTTAGCACCTGATAGTGCATACTGCCGTCCTGGGACTCACCGAAGTAAAGCTTGCCGCCCTTGATCATGATACCGCCGTCCGTGCCGTTTTTGGCACTATCACCTGCATACTTGAGCAGATAAATTTCCGCGTTGGCGGACAGGCCGCTGGGCAGGGTAAAGGTTATTTCCCAGGTCTGCTCCTTGGCATAGGAGTCGCCGGCGGTGATCTTGGCGGGAACATCCACATTCTGCAGGCGGGCATCGCCGGTGAGGGTCAGAGCCTTGTTGGCAATGCTGGCAGAGCCGCTAAACTCCCAGGCATAGGAGGGGTTCAGCTTTTCAGCGGTCAGTGCGCCGTTTGCGTAGCTGTCAAAGTTCTCCAGGAAGGAGGGGTACTTGGCATAGCGGTCGGCATCGGAAGTCATAACAGGGGTCACATTGGCGGGGGTCTCCACCCAGTAGCCGGTGGAGCCCACATTGGGGATGGTGGCATCCTTCAGAATCTTGCCCTTGGGGAAGGTGATAGTCTGACCCTTTACGGAGAAGGTGGGGTCAGAATCCTTTACCTTAAAGGCCTTTAGAGAAACCTCGTCGGTGTTGGGGGTGATGCGCCAGATATTCCGACCGTTTGCGTACATACCGGACACCACATACTCTGCGTTCCAGTACTGGGGCATTTCAATGGGCTTGCGGTCTGAGAAGCCCGCCACCTCGGTAAGGGCGGCCATAACCGCATTCATAGTCTGGCCGGTTTTTTCCCAGCCTTCGTCGCCGCCCACTTCGCTCTTGGTATTGTAGTGCAGGAAGGGCTCGGGGTCGAACATACCCAAATGGTACAAAAGCTCAGAATAGTAGGCAGTGCTGCCCCATCTGGAAACACCGTCACGGGCATACAGGTAAGAGGCAGTCCAGGGAGCTACCTGCTTGGTTTCGGTGGAATTATACATATGCCGGGTGAAATTCACCTCGTACAGGAGGGAGTTGAAGGGGGATTGCTCATAGACACCGTCATTGTAGGAGGCGTACTGCTTGTTGTCGGCATATTCGGTGGCATTGGGGTGGTTAAAGTAGTAGCTGTAGGTGGAGGCAGTACCCACCCGGATGGAGTTACCGCCGGACAGGGCCACGCCGTCGTCACCCACACCGGCGATCTTCTCCCAGGACTTGGAGTCGTGGGACTGATAGTCGGAACAGGATGCATCGGGGTAGTAGGTTTTCAGCGGTTCATAGAGCCACTGGTTTGCGTATCTGTTCAGGTGGACACGCATAACGGTGTTCCAAATGCTGTAGGCCCGGTTATACCGATCCACATCCCTGGACTTCTTCTCAGGGCACATGGTGAAGATCTCAGACTCATGGGGGTTGTTGGGGTCGGCGGGCCAGAAGGGGAAGCCGTATTCTTCCAGCAAGGGGCGGATCAGCTTCTTGTACTTGGGGTTCTTGACGATCTGGGCGTAGAGATTCTTGTTCTTTTTGTAGTACCAGTCAAAGCTGTGATTGCCGCTGTTGCCCCAAAGATACCAGGCACCCAAAGCGAAGCACTCGGTATCGATGACTACGCCGTCCAAGGGGCAATCTATTTCCTTCATCTTTTTCAGCAGCGCAGAGGTCAGATCCTCCATCTGCTCAACGCCGTGCTCTAAGAACAGAACATCATCGGGGGCAAGCTTCAGGATCCTCAGCGGGCCGAAAAGGTGCCAGTAGCGTTTGCCGGCGGGGCGGGCTTCCAGTTCTTTCTTCATAGCGTTGGCCAGCTTGGTCACATCCGCATCGGTGTAGCTGCCGTATTGCATAGTAGCGCCGCCATAGTTCAGTCTTGCATATTCACCAATATTGGTGAAGTTGGTGGTCAGAAGGCCGTCCAGATAGGGGTATTTGGTTTCGTCAAAGTCCGTCCAGCTCAGCGCATAGAAGGGTTCTTTTTCTACAGCCGCGCCGGCAGGCTGTACCAAAGCCATAGGGAGAACCAGAGCCAATGCCAAAAGCAAAGCAAACAGTTTTTTCATTTTTTACCTCCTGAACAGGATTTTTTACCATTATAACATAAGAATGGATAATGGACAATGGATAATTTTTTTATATCTCCTATGTGCCGCCGGGGCATTCGTAGGGGAGGGATATCCCCGTTGCAGCGGAGGTGTCGGAAGGCTTGCGGGAGGCATAGTATGCCTCCCCTACGAGGGGCATTCGCAGAGACAAAAAGGAACGGCCTAAGCCGTTCCTTTTTATGCATTTATGCCTCGGGGTCGTTGTTCAGTTCGGGGGCATCCTCGGGTTCGTCGGCAGGGGCTTCGGTGGGTGCTGCGGGCTTTTTCTTCTTCAGCAGGAAGAAGGTCACACCGCCGGCAACAGCCAGCGCTGCCACAGCCGCGATCACAATGATCAGAACCGTGTTATCCTTGGTTTCATCGATGGGGACATCGGTGGATTCGGTGGGGGCTAAGGTCTCGCCGGGCGCTAAGGTCTCATCGGGCGCTAAGGTCTCACCGGGTGCCAGGGTTTCCTCGGGTGCCAAGGTCTCACCGGGTGCTAGGGTCTGGCCGGGCTGGGTAGCCTTTGTGGCCTTGGAGGCTCTGGTGGGTGTCTTGGTGGCTCTTGTGGGTTTGGTGAGGGGATCCTTGGTAGCCGTTGTTGCCTTGGAGCCGGAGGTGGTAGCCTTGGTTGCGGAAGCATTCCCCTCTTGTCCCTTGGTGGGCTGGGGCTTGGTTTCATCCTCGTTATTGCCGGGCTGGTTGGGCGTTGTATCCTGGTGGGCGCCGCCCTTCAAATAGACAAGGACACTTTGGCCTGCTTTGACTTCCACAACACCGGTCTCCACGCCGTCATAGCCGGGCTTCATGGTCAGGGTCTTGATGGCTTTTTCAGACTTCAGGCTGCCGCCCTCATAAATGGCGGCTACCACGGTAGCGGTCTTTTCGGCAGAGGTGCCGTTGAGCCAGGACAGACGGTAAGCGGTGCTCTTGGCGCGTACCTGCTCCGCTTCGTCGCCTAAGATATTTCTGCCGCTGCCGGCATCGTAGAGCTCAAAGTCGGTGGCAAGGCCGGAGGGGTAGAGCTTATAATTGTCCAGGGAAACAGCCTTACCCGCTTTCTTGGTGGAGAAGTTAATGCCGGTGATGGTGGTGAAGGAAGAAGCGGCAATGCTCTTGGCATTGGTGATCTCCTTGCCCTTGCTGTCCAGCAGATAAAGATCATAGGAGGCTGTGTCTGCGCCGTTGAAATCCATCACCCGCTTGAGGGTGTAAGTACCGGGGGTGATGGCGGTCAGTTCCTGGTATTCCACACTGTCGGATACCAAATCGCTGTAGTACACCTTGCCGCCCTTGATCTTGATGCCGCCGTCGGTGGCGCCGCCCTTGCCCTCATACTGGAGCAGAATGATCTCTGCATCGGCGGAAAGACCGCTGGGCAGGGTAAAGGTGATCTCCCAGGTCTGATCCTTGGCATAGGAGTCACCGGCGGTGATCTTAGCGGGGATCTCCACATTCCGGACTTTGGTGTCGCCGGACAGGGACAGAGCCTTGTTGGCAATGCTGGCAGAGCCGGTGATCTGCCAGGCATAGGAGGGGTTCATCTTTTCAGCGGTCAAAGTGCCGTTTGCGTAGCTGTCGAAGTTCTCTAAGAAGGAGGGGTACTTGGCATAACGGTCTGCATCGGAAGTCATAACGGGGTTTACACCCGCCTTGGTTTCCACCCAGTAACCGCAGGAGCCCACATTGGGAATGGTGGCTTCCTTCAAGATCTTGCCGCCGGGGAAGGAAATGGTCTGACCCTTTACGGAGAAGGTGGGGTCAGAATCCTTTACCTTGAAGGCTTTCAGAGAAATTTCGTCGGTATTGGGGGTGATACGCCAGATATTGCGGCCACCGGCATACATACCGGACACCGTATACTCTGCGTTCCAGTACTGAGGAAGCTCGATGGGCTTGCGGTCAGCGTAGCCTGCCACCTGGTTCAGCGCTTCCATAATCGCGTTTATCGTCTGCTGGGTCTTATCCCAGCCTTCCTCGCCGCCCACTTCGGCTTTCGTATTGTAGAGCAGGAAGGGCTCCGGGTCGAACATACCCAAGTGATACCAAAGCTCAGAATAGTAGGGAGTGCCGTTCCACCGGCCGGCCTTGTCCCGGCTGTACAGATACGATGCCATCCAGGGGGCGATCTGCTTGCTCTCGGTGGAGGCATACATATGCCGGGAGAAGTTCACCTCGTACAGGAAGCAGTTAAAGGGGGATTGCTCAAAAACAGCATCGTTGTAGGAGGCATACTTGTCGTGGGCTGTAAAGAAGTCCTGGGAGGGATGGTTGAAGTAGTAGCTGTAGGTGGACACATCACCCACACAGACGGAGTTGCCGCCGGACAGGGCAATGCCGCCGTCGTCGGTAACGCCTGCCAGCTTATACCAGGACTTGGAGGACAAGGACTGGTAGTCGGAGCAGGTTGCGTCGGGGTAGTACTGCTTCAGCGGCTCGTAGGCCCATTCGGTGATATACCGGTTCAGATGGACACGCATAACAGTGCCCCAAATGCTGGTGGCACGGCTATGCTCCGGTGCTTTCTTGATGTCGGATTCGTAGCAGATATAGAAGATCTCGGACTTATGGCCGGAGGGATTGGGATAGAAGGGGAAGCCGTACTCCTCAAGCAGGGGACGGATCAGCTTCTTGTACTTGGGATTCTTGACGATCTGGGCATAGAGGTTCTTGTTTTTACCGGCGTACCAGTCAAAGCTGTGGTTGCCGCTGTTGGTCCAAAGATACCAGGAGCCCAAAGCATAGATCTCCGTGTCGATAATCACACCGTCCAGAGGGCAACCTATCTCTGCCATCTTCTTATAGAGGTCGGTGAAGATTTCCTTCAGCTGCTCGACGCCGTGCTCCAAAAACAGAACATCATCGGGGGCAAGCTTCAGAATCTGGGCAGGCTTGAAAATGTGCCAGTAGCGGGAGCCTGCGGGACGGGGTTCCAACCTTGCTTTCAAGGCTTGGGCCATCTTGGTCACATCTGCGTCGGTGTAGCTGCCGTATTGCATTTTTGCGCCATCGAGGGACAGGACCGCATATTCACCGATATTGCTGAAGGTGGTGGTGACAAGACCGTTCATGTAGGGGTATTTCACTTCGTCCGAGTCCGTCCAGCTCAGGGTATAGAAGGGCTCTTTGGTAACGGCTGCGCTGACAGGCATTACCAAAACCATAGGGATCAGTGTGGCCAAAATCAGCAGCAGAGCGAGGGCTTTTTTCATCTTTTTTCTCCTTTCGGTCGGGGGGGAACGGTTGGGGGCAAAAGTTGCCCATTACAAATATTTATACTATAAAAAGGGTAGGTATGTCAATGAAAATTTGGTGCTTTTGCCAAGTTCCGCAATTTTTTGATAACTGTGTACAAAAAAGGCAAAACAAGCCATCCCCCGGGGGATGGCTTATAAAAAAGGAACGGCGTGAGCCGTTCCTTTTCTTATGGATTATTCTTCGGTTTTTTCGGGTTCTTCGGTGGTTTCAGCAACTTCTGTTGCATCGGTGGGCTTTTTCTTCTTCAGCACCAGCCAGGTGGCAAGGCCTGCGCCGGCAGCCAGTACGATCACAGAGATCGCAACGATCAGCCCAACGGTTTTGGGGTTGGCCTTGTCCTTGGCGTCGGCAACGCCGGTGGCCTCGGTGGCATCTGTGAAGCCTGTGGCTTCCGTTGCTTCAGTTGCTGCCGTGATCTCGGTTGCCTCCGTCAGCTCGGTTGCATCCGTTGCCGGTGCATCGCCGGTGGCCTTTGTGGCTTCAGTTGCCTTGGTGATCTTGGTGGCCTTGGTGGGCGTCTTGGTGGCTCTTGTGGGTTTGGTGAAGGCAGGAATGGTGGCCTTGGTAGCCTTGGTGGCCTCGGTTTCTTCCTCGGTGGGCTGGGTTTCGGCGGGTTTTTCCAGCTTTTCGTCCTTGATGGAGGTTTCCAGGTAAACCCTTACGCTCTGACCGGCCTTCACATCCACAGTGCCGTATTCCACACCGTTGCAGCCGGGCTTTATGGTGACGGTCTTCAGCGTCTTGACGGAGCTTCCGATCTCTGCCTTCACACTTACGGTTTCGTTTTTGTCGGAGGCATTGGCCCAGGACAGACGGTAGGTGACAGAGGCGTTATGCTTTGCACCGTCCGTTACCTTGGTGCCCAGGGCGGTATCGTACACAGAAAGATCCGCGCCTGCGCCGGTGACCCGGAGGGTGTAGTTATCCAGCAGGATCTTCTTGTTCATATCATAGCAGGTCAGGCCGATGGCGCTTACCTTGCCGGAAAATGCGGGAACGGCAATATTTTCTGCTTGTTTCAGCACCTTGCCGCCAACATCGGTGACGGTGTAGGTACAGAAGAAGGACTTGCCGAAGTTCATATCACGCTTTAAGGTGTATGTACCGGCCTTTACATCCAGCAGCTTTTCATAAACAGGCTCGTAGTCTGCATCGGCTTCGCCGGTGGCGTAGTAGAGGGTGTTGCCCTGGAGCTTGAAGCCGCCGTCATCGAAATCGGTGCCCGAGGCCTTATAGTTCAGCAGGGTCATCTTGGCATTGCTTCCAATGCCGTCGGGAATGGTGATGGTCACTTCCCAGGACTGCTTTTTGGCGTATTCATCGCCCAAAGTCAAATTGGCGGGAACCTTGGTGTTCTCCAAAATGGAATCGCCGGTGACGGCTAAGACCTTGCTGCCGGCAAAGGACTCGATCTTCATATCACTGCCCTTGGGGTTGACGGTCCAGGCGTTCAGGTCACGGACATTGTTGGACTTGAGGCTGTGGTTTTTGCTATAGCTTTCGTAATCCTCTATGTAGGCGGGGTACTTTTCAAACCGGTCGGCATCGGAGGTGACCACAGGGGTCTTGTTTGCGGGGGTCTCCACCCAGTAGCCGACGGTGGATACCTGGCTGAACTTGCTGTCGGCGATGATCTTACCGCCGGGGAAGGTAACGGTCTGACCAGCCACGGAGAAGGTGGGGTCACTATCCTTTACCTTAAACTTTTCCTTGGTGGTCAGGTCCCGGTTGGGGGTGATACGCCAGTAGTTTTTGCCGTTTGCCTTCATACCGGAGATCACAAACTCGCTGTTCCATTCGATGGGGGTCTCGATGGGCTCCCGGTCAGCGAAGCCCACGATCCGGTTCAGCTCGCACAGCAGCTCTTCCACATTGTTTGCGCCCTGCTTCAGCGCATCGCCGCTGACGTTATCGGTGCTGATAAACAGCACAAAGGGCTTGGGATCGTACAGACACAGGTGGAACACCTGCTCGGCATAGTAGGGAGAGTTGGCGATGGAGGTGTTATTGTCCTCAGCGGTGCTGTATTTGTTGATCCAGAAGCAAACATCCTTATTGGCATCGGCGATATAGCACTGCTTTGCCACATTGGTATCGTAGCGGAAATTGTTGAAGGCGGTCTTGCGGTAATAGGTGCCCATGTAGGCAGGCAGGTTATTGTAGGCAATACCGATCTTGTTGTAGAATTCCGAGTCGCTGGGGGAATTGGCATAGAACTTCTCGCAGGAGGTGTTGCCGGCCCGGAGGGCATTGCCGCCGCCGCCCATCACACTGCCGTTGGTGTTCAGAGGCTTCATCCAGGCATCGGTGTCGGTGGTCTGGTAGTCAGCCACATGGACATTGGGGAAGTGCTTGGCCATGGGATCATAAGCCCAATGCTTGATGAAGGTGCTCATCCGGATATTCATAACCGTATTCCAGATGGCTGCGCAATTGGAATACTTGCTGCCTGCATTGCCGGAGATGCCGTAGATCTCGGGGGTCTGGGCGGAGGGCTTATCGTAGAAGACGAAGCCCCGCTCTGCAAGCAGAGGACGGATCTGGGTCTTATAGCGGGAGTCGCTTACGATTTTGTGATAGGAGCCGGTGCTGACATAGTGGCTGCCCATCTCCGGGTAGAGCATACTCATCATAGCGCCGTCGAGCTTGCCGCCGATGGCAGCGTACTTGTCAAACAGGGCGGTGGCCAGCTCGGTCAGCTGCTTTTCAGCCTCGTCAAAGTACACTTCCTTCTCCATCAGCGCGTCCAGAACATTGGCCGGGCCGAAGAAATGGATGTAGCGCTCGCCTTCTGCCCGCTTGTCCATCTCGGTCTTCATAGCCTTGGCGGCGCTTTCCACCTGGGCATCGGTGTAGCTGCCGTAGACCAGCGAACCCATCTTGACATTTTCACCCAGCATGGAAATGTTCACAGTATACAAGTTTTTTACATGGTCAAAACCGTCGATGGCTTTTGACCAGGTCACGGCATAGAAGTCTTTCTTTTCTGCCGCTGCGTTTGCCGTCAGGCACAGGGGCACCAAAAGGGCCATGACCAGCAGCAAAGTGATCAGCTTTTTCATTTTTTTACCTCCTGAGCAGGAATTTTATCCATTATAACATAAGAATGGATAATTGACAATTCATAATTTTGTTGTCATTGCGAGGCTTGCTTGCAAGATATATCCTTTTCGTAGGGGAGGCATAGTATGCCTCCCGCGGGAGGGATGATATCCCTTCCCTACGAAGGAAAAGTTTTTTCCTGTAAATGGTTGCCAAATGAAAATTGCTGATGTATAATTAAGCTGTAAATTTATGGGCATTGGCCCAATACAACGGAGGAAATGTAAAATGTTTAATGCTATGATCGAAACCTTGAAGGCAAATCCCCGGAAGATCGTCTTCACCGAGGGCCACGATGCCCGTATCTTAGAGGCTACCGCACGCCTGGTGGAGGGCGGCTTCCTGACCCCCATCTTGGTGGGCAATGTGGAGGAAGTCAAGGCCAATGCTGCCAAGGGCGGCTACAACATCGAGGGCGTTGAGATCCTGGATCCTGCTACTTACGAAGGCATGGATGCCATGGTCGAGAAGATGGTTGAGCTCCGCAAGGGCAAGATGTCCGCTGAGGAGTGCAAGGCTGCGCTTTCCAAGGGCAACTACTTCGGCACCATGCTGGTAAAGATGGGCTACGCTGACGCTCTGCTGGGCGGCGCTACCTACTCCACCGCCGATACCGTCCGTCCCGCTCTGCAGCTGGTGAAGACCAAGAAGGGCGCAAACCTGGTTTCTTCCTGCTTCATTATGGTTCGCGGCGAAGAGAAGCTGGCTATGGGCGACTGCGCTATCAACTTAAGCTATGAGGATTCTGTGGACAAGGAAGGCAATGTGACCGTTTCCGCTGCCCGGAAGCTGGCTGAGGTTGCTATCGAGACCGCCAACACAGCCAAGGTCTTCGGCATCGATCCCAAGGTGGCTATGCTGAGCTTCTCCACCAACGGCTCCGGCAAGGGCGGTACTGTGAAGCTCTCTAACGAGGCTACCAAGGTCGCTAAGGAGCTGGCTCCCGATCTGATGATCGACGGCGAGATGCAGTTCGACGCAGCGGTTGCTCCCGAGGTCGGCCAGCTGAAGTTCCCCGGCTCTCCTGTTGCAGGCTATGCCAACACCTTTATCTTCCCCACCATCGAGGCCGGCAACATCGGCTACAAGATCGCACAGCGTCTGGGCGGCTTTGAGGCTTACGGCCCCATCCTGCAGGGCCTGGCTGCTCCCATCAACGACCTGTCCCGTGGCTGCAATGCCGACGAGGTCTACAAGATGGCTATCATCACCTGCGCAATGGTTTGATAGACTATATATTATAATGTATAGAGGGAACTGCTCCGGCAGTTCCCTCTTTGCGTATATCGCCACTGCGTCATCCCGGGCAAAGTCGAGGGATCTCCAGGGACAACCTGTTTTGTAGGGGGGGCATAGTATGCCTCCCGAAAACAGTTTTTGAGATTGTCCGCAGCAGCGGGAGGGATAATATCCCTCCCCTACGAAAATAACCCGGTTCTGTCATTCTGAGTGGAGATTGGCAAATATGGATTAAAAAACGGAGTAAAAAAGGCCCTTGGAGTTGGGGGAATAGACAATTTTGCCAAAAATTGCGATAATATAGCATAAATGGCAAAACTCCATTGACAGAGGAGAAAATTTATAGTATAAATAACTATACTGAGCTGAATATGCTTATGGTGCGATTCGCTTAACTTGAAAGGAGAAACCCCTATGAAAAAAGCACTTGTTATGCTCCTGGTTTTGGCAATGCTGGTTCCCATGCTTTTGGTGATGCCCGCAAGCGCTGAAGCTGCTACACCTGACAAGCCCTTCTATACTATGGGCTGGTCTGAATTTGATGAAAAGAGCTATCCGTATCTGGACGGTCTGTATCAGATAAACTGGACCGCACTTGGCGGCAGCGTTAAGCTCAACAATGTCGTCTATGGCAGAGATGATTTCGATGCGCAGATAGACCAATTGGCGCAAACCTTGAAAAAGGCAATGGATAAGCGCCCTGCCGGCGCCCGTTATATCCATACCTTCGGCCCGGCCAAGGTTTACAGAATCGCGCCCGAGAACGGCATTTTTATGGATTACGCAGTCGAGCAGATGGTCGCGATCATGGATGCCCTTATGAAGAAGTATAAGGAGATCGGCGGCCAGATCGACGGCATCGTGGTGGACGTGGAGTTTACCGGCACCAGCTGCTACTATCTGTTTGACTCTCCTTCCAATGAGTACCAGGACAACACCCTGGTTTCCAACCCCGATCTGCTGCGTGATATCGTCAAGGATAAGCGCTATAAGACCGAGATCCGTCCTCTGCTGGAGGAGTGGGGCTTCATCTTCTACGATGCAGGCGATCCTGTGAAGCAGGCATCCTACACCGAGCTGTTCTCCGTTACCAAGAACGCCGGCTCCAAGTATGCCCGTTCCCGTAATGTTTGGAACACCGTTTCCCGTATCCACCTGAATCAGTATGTGACCAAGTGGGCTTATGATACTGCGGTCAAGTACTTCCCCGATATCAATGTTAACGACTATCAGTCTGCGGATACGGCTACCTGGCTGAAGATGACCGCCACCACCGACGACGGTACCGAGATGAACGGCGGTAACTCCATCAAGGCAGGTAATACCTCTACTTACAGCTGGTACTACGGCCAGCCCAACGCCAGCATGTACGATGGCATCAAGACATATACGGGCTACAACGGCGCTTACCTGCCCAAGGAGCCCTTCACCCAGCTGCTGTACTACGTGAACTTCGGCAGATATATTTACGAGTCCACCGATACCAAGAAGATCGCCCCCTGGATCACCTACTATGACTACGGCGACACCAGCCATACGAGTACGACCAGGATCTCCAATACCCCCTACTACACCGAGCAGCTGTATCACCTGGGTATGCTGGATCCTCAGCCCTTCCTGGGCTACTGCTATGTGGGCGACGGCATCTTCAAGGACGGCAGAGAAAACTCTACCCACTACAAGGAAATCCAGCAGGTGATGAACGAGGCTATGGCTGAGCTGACCCGTGTGGCTGGCTACTCTGACAGAAAGCCTCTCGTGAGCACCATGGACTGGAACAGCCAGTACATTCTGTCCGGTATGTACACCGGCGGCCGCAATCTGTGGCGTATCACCCCCAATACCAATGCGATCACCATGGGCGAGTTCCTGGTTGATAAGGAGGTTCCCACCTTCTATGTGGACGGCAAGACCGTCACCTTCCCCGGCGGTAAGATCATTGAAGACAGCACCATCTCCATTGTGGGCTCCAGCGGCTACTGGGTGGAGACTGCCAAGGATGTTGTGCCCGTGGTCACCACTGAGGCAGAGCACTATGAGTTCTACCCCTCTTTCCTGTACGATTTCGAGGAGTATGCTTCCGGTGCCTTCGACTACAATACCTCCAAGCCCAAGAACGCCTGGGGCTTCACCTGGAGCGCTGCCGGCGATGTGAAGGGCCAGAGCAATATTCTGAACATCGACGGCAATAACAAGCTGGCTATCATCGGCAACTCCAAGAACTGGGTCAAGGAGCTGCCCACCAATGTCACCGCAGGCGACAGCTTCGCCGAGGATCAGACCTGGGAGCTGACGGTTACCGTTCCCGAGGGTCTGAGTGCGGATGCCCAGATCGATATTCTTACCTACAACGGCAACAAGCAGGAGCTGACCGACGGCGGCTTTATGATCAAGGACTATAAGCTCTACTACGCCACCGGCAAGAACGATGCTGAAGGAAATCCCATCTATGAGGAAATGATGGAGGTTAAGGGCGGTTCTACTTACGGCTTCAAGCGTATTATGAACTTCCACCACGAGAACGCCTTCTACTGCACCTATGCCGTTACCACCGGCAGCGGCAGAACCTTGAAGTCCGTTGAGCAGATCCCCTGCCCCAGCTTCAACTACATCACCCAGATCGGCTTCGCCGTTACCGGCGCTAACAAGGCTGTTTACGTTGACGATTTCAAGGTCTTCCTGTGCGGCGTAACCGCTGACTTCAGCGTTTACGACAAGCGGACCGGTCAGGACGCCGAGGTTGGCGCACTGAGAGACCGCTCCACCGCTTACCGTCTGTCCTGGCTCAATGCCTCCGGTGAGGACCATACCGCTACCATTAAGGCCGACATCACCGAGGGCGGCAAGACCACTACCACCACCCTGCACGAAGTGGCTATCGAACCCGGCAAGGACGGCATCATCACCGGCTTTGTGGATCTGAAGGAAGGCCAGACCGTTAAGGTCTATATGGAGACCTCTGTGGTAACTCCCGTGAACCCCTTCGAGGCTCCCGAAGAGGCAGGTCCTCTGGTGGACGCCACATTTACCGAGGGCGGCATCAAGGAAGTGCCCGATGCTCTGAAGGCAGCAGGCCTGGATACCGTTGAAAAGATCAAGGCAGCCCTGGAGGGCAAGCTTTTAGAAGCTGACAGCAATGTGGAAGCATTTATCCACTATACCGTGGAGATCAAGAAGGAAGACATCCCCAAGCACGGCAAGATGACCGTGATCATGCCTTACCCCGAGGGCACCGATGCCAACTACACCTTCTATGCAGCCCAGCTGTTCACCGCCGATGACTACAACAAGGAACTCGGCAGCGTGGAGGTCGCAACTGTGGCCAACACTGCCGAAGGCATTCAGTTTACGGTGTACGGCGCATCTCCCATCGCCATTGGCTGGATCGCTCCCGAGGAAGTGGAAGTGGACGATGGCTTGATCCCCATGCCTCCTACCGACAGCAGACCCGCTCCCACCGCTGTGAAGGTACAGCGGCCCACCGAGGCTCCTGAGACTGAGGAGACCGAGGAGCCCACCGAGGAGACCGAGTACATCGAGGATACCGAGCCCACTGAGGAGCCCACCGAGGCACCCACCGAAACCACTGCTCCTGCAGTTGTAGAGGATGAGGGCGGCGTGAACATCTGGCTGATCATTGTGATCGCCGTTGTGGTCTTGGCCGGCGCCGGCGCTGCAGTCTTCTTCCTGCTGAAGAAGAAAAAGGCAGCTCCCGCAGCAGAGGAAATCGAGGATATCGAAGAATCCGCTGAGGAAAAGACCGAAGAGTAATAACAATGCTTAATGCATAATGAAGGGAACGACCCTTGGGTCGTTCCCTTTTTTACCCCTGTTCGCAGGGGAACAGGAACGGGGCGCCGAGGGCGGACGCGGAAATCCGTATTCCCGCGGGACGGGAGACCCGTCCCCTACATGAATTGAGGCATTCGTAGGGGAGGGATATCATCCCTCCCGCTACAGCAGCGATTTCAAAAAATATTTTCGGGAGGCATACTATGCCTCCCCTACGAGGGCTAACCTTTTCACCTGTCCTACCGGATAAGACCTCATCTTTTGTGTTTGCATATTCTGCCGGGAAAGCTTTTTTGCAAAAATTCTCCTAAATTTGCAAAATTGTAGCACAAATGCCAAATGAGCATTGACATAACAGGGTGTTTTGTAGTATAAATAACTATACTGAACTGAGTATACCCAAAGGTAGCGCCAGATGTAGATTTGGCCTTTGGGATCGGTTTATTTGAAAGGAGAAATTTCCATGAAGAAAGTACTCGCTCTACTGCTAATTGTGGCTATGCTGATCCCTGCAGGGCTTAGTGTGCCCGCAAAGGCCGCAGAAGCCGAAAAGCTGCCCTTCTATCTGGTAGCTTGGACGGACTTCGATGAAACCAAATACCCCTACTTAAACGGTTTCATCACCCCTAACTTCTCCAACCGCGGCGAAAATGCATTTCTGTCCTACGGCGGCGTCGGTTTGGAATACAGCAAGTATACCGATGCGGATGTGACCGCTATGGCCCAAGCGCTGAAGAAGACCTTGGAGGCCCGGGTCGAGGGCAGCCGCTATCTCCACTTCTTCGGTCCCGGCAAGCTGCTCCGCCTGGCGCCCGAGAACGCCCTGTTTATGGACTTCTATGTTGGCCAGATGGCTGAGATCGTCGATGCCCTTATGAAGAAGCTGAAGGAGATCGGCGCACCTGTGGATGGCGCAGTGGTGGATACTGAGTACATCGGTTTGTCTACCTACTATCTGGTGGATACTGACAGCGATTTTGAAAACCTGGTTTCTAACCCCAAGCTGCTGCAGAATATCGTGAAGGATAAGCGCTACAAGGAAAAAATCCGGCCCATGCTGGAGGATTACGGCTTTATCTTCTACGATGCAGGCGATCCTGCCAAGCAGGCTGCTTACACAGAGCTCTACTCCATCACCAAGGGCGCCGGCGCCAAGTACGAAAAGTCCCGTTTGGTCTGGAATACCGTTATGCGTATCCACCTGAACCGGTACGTGGACGAATGGTGCACTATCCCTGTGACAAGATATTTCCCCAATGCCAATGTGTCTGACTATCAGTCCATCGATGGCAAGACCTGGATGGGTCTGAATGCGGTTGACGACTTCGGCGCGGTGATCACCGGCGGTAACACCCACAAGGTGGGTAACACCTCCACCTACAGCTACTACTACACCCGTCCCGAGCCCAGCGCTTTTACGAACCTTACCACGGTCCCCGGCTTTAACGAAACCTACTACCAGGCAGAGCCCTTCACCGGCCTGCTGTACGACATCAACTTCACCCGGTATCTGTATGAATCCACCGATACCAAGCGGGTCAGCCCCTGGACCTCCAGTTACTACTATACATATACCGGCGAAAAGAAGGCCTCTGTGGCTATGACCCCCTACTATGCCGATCTGATCTACCACCTGGGTATGTTCAACCCCCGTCCCTTCCTGTTCTACAACACAAAGGCTGAAACAGAGAAGCTTGGCGGCGCCGACGGCTGGGATAAGACCGGTCAGATCCTGAACAGCCTCCTCTCTTCTCTGAACGAGCTGGCAGGCTATTCTGACCGTCAGACCATCTCCACACCCCTGAACTGGAACAGCAAGTACGTGCTGACCGGTATATACGCAAACGGCCGCAACCTGTGGCGTATCACCCCCAATCTCAACGTGATCTCCCGCGGTGAGTTCCTGGTGGATGAGGAAGTTCCCACCTTCTCTGTCAACGGTGAGACCGTGACCTTCCCCGGCGGTAAGATCCTCCCCGAGGCTGAGATCCCCATCAGTGGCTCTGTTGGTTTCTGGGTGGAAACTGCCAAGGATGTAATGCCCGTCGTGACTGCCGAGGAGGACCGCTATGAGGCTTATCCCTCTTTGCAGTACGATTTCGAGAACTACGCATCCGGCGCATTCGACTACAATACCTCCCTGCCCACCAACGCCTGGGGCTTCACCTGGAGCAAGACCGCAAGCGGTGTCAAGGGCGAGAGCAATATCGTTGTGATTGACGGCAACAAGAAGCTGTCCATCATCGGTAACTCCAAGAACTGGCTCAAGACCCTGCCCGGCAACATCACCGCCGGTGATACCTTCGCTGAGGATCAGGCTTGGGAGCTCACCGTGACCATTCCCGAGGGCTTGAGCAAGGATGCTACCATCACCCTGCTGAACTATACCGGCGCCAAGCAAGAGCTGGAAGATGGCGGCTTTATGATAAAGGACGGCAAGGTGCACTATGCTACCGGCGAGTACGACGCTGACGAGATGCCCATCTACAAGGAACTGATGGCGGTGGAAGGAAACACCACCTATACCTTCGCCCGTTATGTGGACTTCAACGATAAGGATGCCTTTACCACTACCTTTGCGGTTAAGAATAAGAACGGCAGAACCCTGGAGACCGTTGAGCATGTTCCCGCACCCAGCTTTGAATCCATCGATACCGTAGGCTTTGCTGTTGCAGAGGCTGACAAGGCTGTGCTGGTTGACGAGTTTAAGTTCTACCTCACCGGCGCTACTTTGGATTTCAGCCTTTACGATGAGGAGATCGGCTATAATGTGGATCTGGATGCCATAAGAGATCGCTCCACCGCTTTCCGTCTGTCCTGGCTGAATGCTACCGGCGAGGAAGAGACCGCTGCCGTTAAGGCGGACATCACCGAGAACGGCAAGACCACCACCACCGTGATCAAGGAGATCAAGATGCTGCCCGGTACCAACGCCATTGAGACCGGCGTGGTGGAGATCAAGGAAGGCCAGACCGTGAAGGTCTATCTGGAGTCCACTCTGAAGCCCATCGCAGCGGCTGACGAGGTTGGTCCTCTGGTGGATGCAACCTTTAACGAGGGCGGCGTCCAGAAGGTACCCAGCGCGCTGAAGGCGATTGGTCTGGATACTGTTGAGAAGATCAAGGAGGCCTTGGAGGGCAAGCTGAAGGAAGCAAGCACCGACGGTGTGGAAGCCTTAGCTCACTATGAGATCAAGGTCAACAAGAATGACATTCCCAGAAACGGCAAAATGACCGTGATCATGCCTTACCCCGCAGGCACCAATTCCAACTACTCCTTCTATGGTGCTCAGCTGTACACCGCCAATGCCTACGGTAAGAAGGTCGGCGAGGTCGCAGCCATCAATGTGGTCAACACCGCTGAGGGTATCCAGTTTGAGGTGTTCGGCACAGCTCCCATTGCCATCGGCTGGAACGCTCCCGCGGAGGTCGTGGAAACGGAGCCTACCGAGGCTCCCACCAGAACGCCCAACCAGCTGGAGCGTCCCGTGGGTACCCGGATCACCAGACCCACCGAGGCCCCCGAAATTGAGGAAACCGAGGAGCCCACCGAGGAGACCGAGTACATCGAGGATACCGAGCCCACTGAGGAGCCCACCGAGGCACCCACCGAAACCACTGCTCCGGCAGTTGTAGAGGAAGAGGGCGGTGTGAACATCTGGCTGATCGTTGTGATCGCTGCGGTTGTCCTGGCCGGTGCCGGCGCTGCTGTCTTCTTCCTGCTGAAGAAGAAAAAGGCTGCCCCCGCAGCTGCTGAGGAGATCGAGGAAATCGAAGAATCCGCTGAGGAAAAGACCGAAGAGTAATAACAATGCGTAATGCATAATGAAGGGAACGACCCAAGGGTCGTTCCCTTTTTTACACATTTGACAGGGGTTTCTTAACTGAAAAATGCTTTCCGCATGGTCTTGATGGCGCCCTTTTCCAGCCGGGATACCTGGGCCTGGGAAATTCCCAAAAAGCCCGCTACCTCCATTTGGGTCTTGCCATCGTAAAACCGCAAAGACAGGATCTGCTTTTCCCGCTCCCCCAAGGCCCGGAAGGCGGTCTGCAAGCATAGCTGATCGATCCAGTTGCCCTCGGTGTTCTTGGTGTCCCGGACTTGATCCAATATGGTCAGCGGGTCACCGCCCTCGGCATATACCGGATCATAAAGGCTCACCGGGGCGCATACCGCATCCAATGCCTCGGCCACCTCCCGCTCCTCAAGCTCCAGGACCTTAGCCAGCTCTGCGTTGGTGGGATCCCGGCCCAAGTCTGTCACCATAGCCTCCTTGCACTGCAGGACCCTGTAGGCGATATCCCGCAAAGAACGGCTTACCCGAATGGCGGAGTTGTCCCGCAGATACCGACGCACCTCGCCGGCGATCATAGGAACGCCGTAGGTGGAGAAACGCACCCCTTTTGTGGGGTCAAAATTGGCGATGGCCTTCATAAGGCCGATACAGCCCACCTGGAACAGATCGTCGGGACTTTCCCCCCGCTTGTCAAAACGCTGGATCACCGAAAGCACCAGCCGCAGATTCCCTTCAATGAGGGCCTGGCGGGCGTCGGGGTCGCCCTCTTTTGCCTGCAGAAGCAAGCTGTCCATCTGTGCCGGGGTCAGGGTCTTTAAGCTTGCGGTGTTCACACCGCAGATTTCTACCTTCCCTTGCATAATTCCTCCTGTAAAAGAAGATACTTTCATTATCTCCCGGGGAAGATTTTTCATACAAAAACCTTTTTTGTGAAAGTTCAACAAAAATATTTTTGCCCATTTGCCGGCAGTGGCGATTTATGGAAACCGGGCAGGGAAAGTACCAACTTTTTGGCAGAATTAACAGAAAAATAACACAGGTTTCAGCGGGGACATAATTTTTTATGCCTAAGCAAAAACCGGACTTTTTTGCGAAAAAGTTTTCGGCCTGAACTGTGGAAAAACCTGTTGACTGTGGAAAAACAGGCGGATTTACAAAGAGTTTTCCACATTATTAACAGCTTTATCCACAGGAGGGGTCTTTTTTAACAGGACACAAATGTCGAAAAACGGGTTGACATAATTATTTTTCGCAGACATTTGTCTTTCCCAACTTTTTGGGTTTGAACATTTTGCCAAGGGCATTTTTAAGGGTGACAAAATTTCCTCTTGACAAGAAAATTGAGAATGGAGAGTTGAGAATGGAGAATTGGGCAGAATGGAAAGCATCTCTATATATAGTGGACAGGCATTCTTCTGCCCACAATTTGTAAGGGATACGAAAAATATTCGAAAAAATTTGCGAAAAGGTATTGATTTTAGGAAAAACTTTGCTATAATTGGACAGTGCATGAGCATAATTTTGGAAACAGGAGGTGTAACAATGGCAAACATTAAGTCCTCTAAGAAGGATGTCATTTCTTCCAAGATCGCTTACGAGAAGAACAAGGCCGCTAAGAGTGCCCTGAAGACCGTTCTGAAGAAGTACGATGCTGCGCTGGAGTCCGGCGACAAGGCCGCTGCCGAGGTTGCTTACAAGGCAGCTGTTAAGGCTGTTGACCAGGGTGTTAACAAGGGTATCGTGAACAAGAACGCCGCTGCCCGCAAGAAGAGCAGTCTGACTCTGAAGCTGAACAAGCTGGCTTAATCGAGAACTTCTCTGAAAATATCGCCATCCGAACTTTTCCGGATGGCGTTTTTTCATTTTATAATGCTTAATTCATAATGCATAATGCGTAATGAAGGTGTCGGCTTTGCCGACTATTTAAATCATTTTTCGCTAGAAAAATACAACAATTATGCATTCAGCATTCTGCATTATGCATTACATTATAATTGTCAATCCTTTTCCGTTGTGTTATACTAATGTAAAAAGGAGGTGAGCCCCGTGGCAAGGCTGTCTGATCCCATTACGATTTTGAAGGGCATCGGCCCTACCAAGGCCAAGCAGTTCGCAAGCTTAAATATTTTCACATTGGAAGACCTCATCTGCCATTTCCCCCGGGGCTACGAGGACCGCACCCGGCTGGTCACCATCGATAAGCTGGAAGTGGACACTCCCGCCTGCTTTAAGGCCATGGTGATGAACACCCCTCGCACCGCCCATATCCGCAAGGGCCTGGACATTACCAAAGTCCAGGTGGCTGACTGCACCGGGCGGCTGACCCTGACCTTTTTTAACCGGAAATTTTCCGCCGAGCAGCTCCAGTATGGCAAGGAGTACATCTTCTACGGCGCCGTTACCGGAGATTTCATCGGCTACAATATGCCCTCGCCCAGCTTTGAAAGCTTGGATGCGCCCCCGATCAACACCCGCCGGGTGCTGCCCATCTATCCGCTGACCGCCGGCCTTTCCAACGCATCGGTGGTGAAGGCGGTGGAGCAGGCGCTTTCGGTATGCGATCCCCCCAAGGAGATCATTCCGGCGGCTGTCCGGGAGCAGTACGGCATTCTGCCGGCAGAACGGGCTTACTATGCCATTCATCAGCCTGCCTCCATGGAGGAGGCGGAGCTTGCCAAACGGCGGCTGATCTTTGAGGAATTTTTCGTATTCTCCGCTGGTCTTGCCCTTATGCGGGCGGCCCGGTCTGTGAAGAAGACCGCCCCCTATGAAAATCTCGACCTTGATCCATTCTTAAAGGCCCTGCCCTTTACCTTAACCGGCGCCCAAAGCCGGGCAATAAAGGAAATCGCCCAGGATCTGCGCCGGGGCAGCCCTATGAATCGGTTGGTGCAGGGCGATGTGGGCAGCGGCAAGACTATGGTGGCTGCCGCGGCTGCTTACTTTGCAATCCAAAACGGCCACCAGGCCGCCATGATGGCGCCCACGGAGATTTTGGCGGAGCAGCATTATGCATCCTTGTCAAAGCTTTTGACTCCCTTGGGCATCTCTGTGTCGTTGCTGACAGGGTCTCTTACCCCCAAGCAGAAAAGAGAAGTCCGGGAAGAAATTGAATCCGGCAAGACCCGGTTGGTGGTAGGCACTCACGCATTGGTGTCGGAGGCCACCGTGTTTGAAGATTTGGGTTTGGTCATCACCGACGAGCAGCACCGGTTCGGTGTGGGACAGCGCTCTGCCTTGGCAGGCAAGGGCAAGGATCCCCACCTTTTGGTCATGTCCGCAACCCCCATTCCCCGGACCTTGGCACTACTGATGTACGGAGATCTGGAAGTGTCCATCTTGGACGAGCTGCCCCCGGGCAGAGAACCGGTGGACACCTTCTTGGTAGACGAAAGCTACCGGGCAAGAATCAACAATTTCATCCGCAAGCAGGTAGCCGAGGGCCACCAGTGCTTTGTGGTGTGTCCTGCGGTGGAGGAAAGCGACGGCCTGGACTTAAAGGCCGCCGAGACCTGGGCAGAAACCCTGCGGCAGACGGTATTTCCCGATCTGCGGGTATCCCTCCTCCATGGGCAGATGAAGGGCGCGGAAAAGGACGCAGTGATGTCCGATTTCGCCGCCGGAAATGCCGATATTTTGGTGGCCACCACGGTGATCGAGGTGGGCGTGGATGTGCCCAATGCCACGCTGATGGTGGTGGAGGACGCAGACCGGTTCGGCCTTTCTCAGCTTCACCAGCTGCGAGGCCGTGTGGGTCGTGGCAAAGCGAAAAGCTACTGCATTCTCACCTCCCAGACCAAGCACCCGGAGACCAAACAGCGCTTAAAAGCCCTGTGTCAGACCACCGACGGCTTCAAAATTGCGGAAGAAGACCTGCGGCTGCGAGGCCCCGGTGACTTCTTCGGTTCCCGGCAGTCCGGCTTGCCTGTGTTCCGGGTAGCGAACTTAAGCTGTGATTTGCAGACCTTGAAAGCCGCCCAGCAGGCATCCGCTGACTGGATCGACCGGGAGGGCACTGCGAAAACACCGGAAGCAGAAGCCCTGCGTGTCCGCATCGGTCAGCTCTTCGCCCGTGCGGAAAACACGATGAACTAACGCAGATATTGTAGGGGAGGCATACTATGCCTCCCACGGGAGGGATGATATCCCTCCCCTACAAATCAATAAATATTTTTATTGAATTTAAGGAGATATACTATGGAAACCATACTGTCTGCCATTGAAGAAAAGCGTGCGGTGCTGAACGCCACCGCAGACTTCCTGTGGGATCACCCGGAGACCGCTTTTACAGAGTTTGAATCTGCCAAGTATCTGTGCGAGGTTCTCCGCAAAGAGGGCTTTACCGTGGAAGAAAACATTGCCGGCATCCAAACCGCCTTTACCGGCACATTCGGCAGCGGCAAGCCGGTCATCGGCATTTTGGGCGAGTATGATGCCCTCAGCGGCTTGAGCCAGGTGGAGGGCATCGCCGAGCAGAAATCTGCTGGCGGCGAAGCCGGCCACGGCTGCGGACATAACCTGCTGGGCACAGGCTCTTTGGGTGCTGCCATCGGCGTGAAGGCATGGCTGGAGAAGACCGGCAAGCCCGGCACAGTCATTTACTTCGGCTGCCCCGGCGAAGAGGGCGGCTCCGGCAAGGCCTTTATGGCCCGGGACGGTGTGTTTGACGGCCTGGATGCGGCATTCTGCTGGCATCCCGATGAAGTGACCAAGGTCCGCACCAATAAATCCCTGGCAAATTATCAGATCCTTTACAAATTCGACGGCATCGCCTCCCACGCAGGCGGCTCTCCCGAGCTGGGCCGCAGCGCACTGGATGCGGTGGAACTGATGAATGTGGGTGTCCAGTTCCTCCGGGAGCATATCCCCTCCTCCTGCCGTATTCACTACGCCATCACCGACACCGGCGGATTCTCCCCCAATGTGGTTCAGCCTCACGCAGAGGTGCTCTACCTCATTCGCGGTGTGACAAACAAGATCGCCGCTGAGATTTATGAGCGGGTCAACGATATCGCCCAGGGCGCAGCGCTGATGACCGGCACCAGGGAGAGCCATAAATTTATCAAGGCCTGCTCCAATATCGTGCCCAACACCGCCATTCAGCAGATGCTTCAGGAGAAGATGGAGGCCATTCCCGCGCCCCAGCCCACAGAAGAACAAATTGCTTACGCCAGAGAGATCACTGCCACTTTGGGCATCTCTCCCAAGGCGGATATGGAGCATCCTCTGTGGTGGGAGATTGGCGCTTATAGCGCAGAGGGCCAGTCCTTCGGTTCTACCGATGTGGGCGACACCAGCTGGGTCTGTCCCACCGCCCAGATCTACACCACTTGCGTGGCCCGTGGCACGCCCGGCCACTCCTGGCAGTGGACGGCCCAGTGCAAGACCGACTTTGCCCGGGATATGACCATCTATGCCGCAAAGGTCTTAGCCGCCGGCGCAGTGGAGCTGATGGAGAACCCGGAGCTTTTGGAAAAGGCCAAGGCCGAACACAAAACCCGTGTGGGCGAGGGCTATGTGCCCCCCATCCCCAAGGATGTAAAGCCTACCGCCATGGATGCATTACGGAAGTAATTGAAAATGCAAAATTAAAAATTGAAAATTATGGAGTGATTGCGATTGCAGGCACTCCATATTTTTTTGTTAGCTGAAAATAATTTTCAACTTTCAATTTTCAATTCTTAATTGGCATATCTGATCCCGGGGTTGCATAAAATTTACCAAAAACCTTTGGGGGTGCGTTATGTCTGCGAAATTTACGGATCTGCACTGCAAAGAGGTCATCTGCATCTGCGACGGACGGCGGCTGGGGTATATTGAAGATGTGATCATCCGTCTGCCCGGGGGCGAGGTGAATGCCATCGTGGTGCCGGGGCGGTGCCGGTGGGGCGGCTTCAGTCCCCCCAAGGACGATTATGTGATCCCCTGGGGGAGCATTTGCCGCATTGGACCGGACATCGTACTGGTGGACATCAAGCCCGACGATTGCCGGGTCATGCGCAATAAGGCAAGATTGCTGTTTTAATATTTTGCCTCCGGCGGGTATCTTTCTTGTTCCGGCAAGAAAGATACGAAAGAACCGGCTTGGGGAGGGTTTGAGCGCCTTGCTCCCGCAAGGCAAGCCACCTCCCCAAGACCCCTCCAGGCGCGCACTTTCGTTTTTGCGGTATTACCTGTGTCGTTTTGCCCCGGTGCAATGCTCTAAACGGGTGCATTTTGCTATAAGAGCAACTATATATAGGGCTGTTTTTTGCTGAGGATAACTATATGCTGTTTCCCCAAAAAAGATTGGAAAAAATATGAAAAAAACGAAAAAAACACTTGCAAATTGGGCATACTTCTTATATAATAATTCGGCACGGAAATTTTTCCGTAGTAATCTACACCACACACCCGGGGACCTGTCGCTCCCGTGATCGTACGATCGGGCGGCAAGGAATGAACGGGGTGGAGGAAAAAACAAAAGGAGAAAAAACTATGTCTGTCGTATCCATGAAGCAACTGTTGGAGGCTGGCGTGCACTTCGGTCACCAGACCCGCCGCTGGAACCCCAAAATGGCCACCTACATCTACACCGAGCGTAACGGTATCTACATCATCGACCTGCAGAAGACCGTTAAGAAGCTGGAGGAGGCCTACAACTTTGTCCGTGAGACCTCTGCCAACGGCGGTAACATCCTGTTCGTTGGTACCAAGAAGCAGGCTCAGGACGCCATCAAGGAAGAAGCTGCCCGTTGCGGCGGTTACTATGTCAACGCCCGTTGGCTGGGTGGTATGATGACCAACTTCCGCACCATGCGTACCCGTATCGACCGTCTGGCTCAGCTGAGAAAGATGGAAGAGGACGGCACTTTCGCAATGCTGCCCAAGAAGGAAGTTATCAAGCTGCAGGGCGAGATCGAAAAGCTGGAGAAGTACCTGGGCGGCGTGAAGGAAATGAAGAAGCTGCCTGCTGCTCTGTTCATCGTTGACCCCCGCAAGGAGCGCAACGCTATCGCTGAGGCTAAGAAGCTGAACATTCCCATCGTGGCTATCGTTGATACCAACTGCGATCCCGACGAGATCGACTACGTGATCCCCGGCAACGATGACGCTATCCGCGCTATCCGTCTGATCGCCGCTGCTATGGCATCTGCTGCCATCGAGGGCCGTCAGGGTGAGGATGCTGCTATCGAAGAGGCTCCCGCTGAGGTTGAGGCTACCGAGGCTCCCGTAGAAGAGTAATTAGGAGGAAAAATAAAATGGCATTTACTGCACTGGATGTTAAGAAGCTCCGTGAAATGACCAACGTCGGCATGATGGACTGCAAGGCTGCTCTGTCTGCTACCGACGGTGATATGGACAAGGCTGTTGACTGGCTCCGTGAGAAGGGCCTGGCAAAGGCTGCCAAGAAGGCTGACCGCATCGCCGCTGAGGGCGTTGCTTATGCTACCGTAGTAAACGGTGTGGGCGTTGTGATCGAGGTGAACTCCGAGACCGACTTCGCTGCTAAGACCGATGCATTTATGGATCTGGTCAAGAACCTGGCTGAGGTGGTTGCTACCGCTAACCCCGCTGATGTGGAGGCTCTGAAGGCTGCCAAATACCCCAACTCCGAGCTGACAGTTACCGAGATCATGCAGGAGAAGGTCATGTCCATCGGCGAGAATATGCAGATCCGCCGTTTTGCCCGTTTTGCTGAGAACACTTCTGTCGCTTACGTTCACGCCGGCGGCACCCACGGTGTTCTGGTAAACCTGGCTGTGGAAGGCTGCGATGCTACCGAGATCGGTAAGAACGTGGCTATGCAGATCGCTGCTATGGGCGCTAAGTACTGGGATAAGACCCAGGTGCCTCAGGCTGAGATCGACAAGGAGCTGGCCGTTCAGGTCGCTCTGATGGACAACGATCCCAAGATGGCTAACAAGCCCGCTGAGGTCAAGGAAAAGATCGCTGCCGGTAAGATGAACGCCTTCTACAAGGAGATCTGCCTGCTGCAGCAGGAGTTCGTCCGCTCCGACCTGTTCAAGGGCGATGTGGCTGGCTACATTGCTGACGCTGCCAAGAAGCTGGGCGGCAAGGTCACCTTCGTTGACGCTATTCACTACATCAAGGGTGAGGGCATCGAGAAGAAGGAAGAGAACTTCGCTGATGAGGTTGCCGCACAGATCGCCGGCGCCAACAAGTAAGATATTGCAACGATCCCGGAAGTGCATTGCACTTCCGGGATTTTTGTTTTATTAGGGAATGGTTTATTTGTAGGGGAGGGATACTATCCCTCCCGAATATGGCAATGAAGAATCACAATCGGCGATTGCGGGAGGCATTCTATGCCTCCCCTACGCGAAAGGTTTGCTTTATGCCGCCATTGTTAAAAGCCGGAGGAGGCGGCTGAACATTTGGCCGAAGGTCAGCTTGGGAACGGCGGTTTCGGCTACCAACGGAATTTCTTTGAGCACCTGCTCCCCGGCCTTGATGTAAAGGGTACCCAGCCGCTGTCCCTGGCTCACCGGCGCGGAAACCTGCTCCAAAAGCTGGGTTTCCTGGGTGATCATCGCCTTTTGTCCCTTGTCAATGAGGACGGAATCCATTCCGGAGGGAACGGCGGACACGGAATCCGCATTGCCCAGCTTTACGGGAATTTCCGCCTTATCCTGCTGGGGGGTGATGAGGGCATAGGAGGCAAAGCCGTGGTCTAAGAGGGATTTGCAGGCGGCGAACCGGTCCTTGGAGGTCTCACAGCCCATGACCACTGCCACCAATTCCATCTCGTCCCGCATGGCGGACGAGGACAGGCAGTAGCCTGCCTGGGAGGTAAAACCTGTCTTTAAGCCTGTTGCCCCGGGGTAAAACCGCACCAACTTATTGGTATTGGACAGGCCGAACGCCCCGTCCCGCACCGTATCCATCCAAATGGTGGTGAATTTCTTGATATCCGGGTGGTTTTTCAGCAGCTCCCGGGACATAATGGCGATATCGTGGGCGGAGGTTTTGTGGTTTTTGGCATCCTCGCTGTCGTCAAGGCCGGTGCAGTTGACGAAATTGGTATCGTTCATCCCTAACTCCTTGGCCCGCTTGTTCATCATTTCCACAAAAGCCGTTTCGCTGCCGGCAATATGCTCGGCCATGGCGCAGGCGCAATCGTTGGCGGAGCTGACGGCAATGGATTTGACCATATCGGAAACGGACATACTCTCTCCCACTTTTAAGTAGATCTGACTGCCGCCCTTGGCGGCGGCGGCCTCGGAGGTAGTGACGGTATCGTTCCAGCCGATGCGCCCGGAGTCGATGGCCTCCATAATGAGGAGCATGGTCATCACCTTGGTCACGCTGGCCGGGGCTAAGGGCGTGTGGGCATCCTGCTCATATAAAAGCTGCCCGGTGGCCACATCCATCAGCACCGCGCTCTTGGCCGGTACATTCAGCTCTGCCGCGGATACCGGCACGATTAAGGCAAAAATACATAACAAACAGAAAAACCTTTTCATATAGCAGCCCCCAAAAAAGAATTGAAAATTGAGAATTGAGAATTGAGAATTAAGGTATTGCCTTCGGCAATGATTGAAATAAGTCGCGAAGCGACACCACAATTTTCAACTTTCAATTTTTAATTTTCCATTATCCCGGTTATTGTGTATTAAAAACTATGTTGCAGAGGTCAAAGTTAGACCTAAGAAATGGAACTTTCCTATTGTGTTACGGTGGTTTTTTTGATATAATATTAAGAAAAATGATAAAATGGATGTGGAATTGCTTGAAATACGGAACATGGAAAACCGCCCAGCCGGGGATGGATGCAGTCAATGCCCTGGTGAAAGGCGGCTATGCCCCGTTGGCGGCTATGGTTTTGGCCTCCCGGGGTATGGAAAACAGGGAAAAAGCTGACAAGTACTTAGACTGCAACTGTAACCTCTGCGACCCCTTTTTGATGACCGATATGGCCATGGCAGTGGGCCGGGTGGCCCTGGCTATGGACAAAGGGGAGAAAATCGCCGTCTTTGGCGACTACGATGTGGACGGCATCACTGCCACCTGTCTGCTGACGGATTTCTTACGGAAACAGGGCTGCGATTGCGTGCCCTACATTCCCGGCCGGCTGGAGGAGGGCTACGGCCTGAATCCCATCGCCATCGAATACTTAAGCGGCTTGGGCGTTAAGCTGATCATCACCGTGGACTGCGGCATTACCGCTGTAGAAGAAGCGGCTCTTTGCAAAGAAAAGGGCATCGACCTGGTCATCACCGACCACCACGAGTGCAAGGATTGCCTTCCCGAAGCGATTGCGGTGGTAGACCCCCACCGCCCTGACTGCACCTACCCCCACAAGACCCTCTCCGGCGTAGGCGTGGCCTTTAAGCTGGCGGCGGCGCTGCGGGGCGACCAGGAAAAGGTGCTGGAGCAGTATGCGGATATGGTGTGTATGGGCACTGTGGCAGATGTGATGCCACTGCAGGGGGAGAACCGGGTGTTTGTGTCCCGGGGTATCACCATGCTCAAGAACACTTCCCGCCCGGGCCTTGCGGCCTTAATGGCGGAATGCGGCTGTACATCGGAGCAGGTATCTGCTTCTGTGGTGGGCTATATGCTTGCCCCCCGGATCAATGCCGCCGGCAGAATGGGCCAGATCGAATTGGCTATCGAACTGTTTTTGACCGATGACCCGGAGCGGGGACAGGCGTCTGCAACGGCTCTGTGCGAGCTGAATAAGCAGCGGCAGGCGGTGGAGTCGGAAATTTACCGGCAGGCTGTAGAAATGCTCCCGGAGGGGAAGTTCCCCGAGGCCATCGTCCTGGCTGACGAAAGCTGGCACCAAGGCGTGGTGGGCATCGTTGCCAGCCGCATTGCCGAGGAATACTGCTGCCCCGCTTTCCTCATCTGCCTGGATGGGGAGCACGGCAAGGCCAGCTCCCGGAGCTTTGGGGGCTTCAATCTGTTTGGTGCGCTGACAAACCTTTCCCATCTGCTGGAAAGCTACGGCGGCCACGAGCTGGCGGCGGGCTTTACCATTCACCGCGACCAGATCCCTGCCTTCCGCAAGGAGATCTGCCGCCTGGCCGGGGAATTTTACCGGGGCGCAGGCCCGAAGACCGTGCTGGAAGCGGATTGCGTCATCCCGCCGGAGCTGCTGACCCTGCCCAATATCCAGTCGCTGGATGCGTTGGAGCCCTGCGGCACCGGCTGTCCCAAGCCTGTGCTGGTGATGGAGGGCTTGACCTTGGATAAGCTCAGCGCTGTGGGCAACGGACGGCATTTGCGTATGCGCCTGCAAAAGGGCGGCTTTGGCTTTAACGGCATTTTCTTCTCCGCCACCGCAGAGTCCGCCTCTGTGGAGTTGGGTGACCGGGTGGATGTGGCTTTCCAGCCGCAGATCAATGAGTTCCGGGGAGAAAAGTCCGTGCAGATGAATGTGCAGGATATTCGCCCCTCCTGCAAAGCGGCGATCTGCTGCGACGGCGACGATTACCGGCTGCTGCAGGAAGATGCCCTTACCCCCGATGCCGCCGCCCGGCTGATCCCCAACCGGGCTACCCAGGCGCTGGTTTGGCGGTATTTGGCTGTGCGCAAGGAAGTGCGGGAAAATCCCATCTGCCTGTGCCGGAAGATCGTCCGCTGGTCCGACCAGCCTTTGAGCTTGGACCAAATGCTTACCTGTATTGATATTTTTGCCGATGTGGGTCTACTTGAGACTACCCGGCTGCATAATGATATTATGATTCGGCTGCTGCCTGCTACTGAGAAAGCGGACTTAAATGCCAGCCAAATAATGCAGAAACTGTTGTCTGCAAGTAAGGAGCAATAATGGAAACTTTTGCTGAACACTATGGGTCACTGTACCAAACCTTAAATCGGTGCGTACCCGGTGTGGATATGGAGCTTGTTGACCGGGCTGTGGAATATGCCCGGGAAAAGCACAAGGACCAAAAACGCAAGGACGGCTCTCCCTACATCATCCACCCCTTGGCGGTGGCGGAGATCGTGGCGGAAATGGGCCTGGATATGGACGCGATTTTGGGCGCGCTGCTCCACGATTGCATCGAGGACACCGACGCATCCTTCTCTGACATCGCAAAGCTCTTTGGCACTACCACCGCCGAGCTGGTGGAGGGCGTTACCAAGCTGACCCGAGCCAATTTCTCCTCTACGGAGGAGGCGCAGATGGAGAACCTGCGGAAGATGTTCATGGCCATGAGCAAGGACATCCGGGTGGTTCTCATCAAGATCGCCGACCGACTCCACAATATGCGCACCATGCAGTATCAGACCCCGGAAAAGCAGATCATCAAGTGCCGGGAGACCATGGATATTTACGCGCCCCTGGCCCACCGTCTTGGTATTCAGAAGATGAAATGGGAGCTGGAGGATATTGCTCTGCGGTATTTGGATCCCCAAAGCTACGAGGAGATCCTCACCTACCTGTCCGCCCACAAGGAAAAGGACGAGGCCTTTATGCACACCATTCAGGATCAGATCTCTGAGCGGCTGGAGTCTATGGGCATCCACAGCAAGACCTACGGACGGATCAAGCACGTGTACTCCATCTACCGGAAGATGAATGCCCAGGGCAAGACTATCGATGAGCTGTATGACATTTACGCATTCCGGGTCATCGTGGACACCATTCCCGATTGCTACAATGTTTTGGGTCATATCCATGACCTGTTTAACCTGGTGCCGGGTCGGTTCAAGGACTATATCTCCACCCCCAAGCCCAATATGTACCAAAGCCTGCACACCACGGTCATCGGCAAGCAGGGCATTCCCTTTGAGGTGCAGATCCGCACCTGGGATATGCACGAAACTGCCGAATACGGCATTGCCGCCCACTGGAAATACAAGCAGGGCGAGGGTGCAGGCCAGGAAAAGGATTTTGAATGGGTACGCCGCCTGCTGGAAAGCCAGCAGGACACCGATGCCGAGGACTATCTGAACTCCATGAAGATCGATATGTTCGACGACGAGGTGTTTGCCTTTACCCCCAAGGGCAAGATCGTGTCCTTGCCCGCCGGCTCTACCCCCATCGACTTTGCCTATGCCATTCACTCCGGTGTGGGTAACTCCCTGGTTGGCGCCAAGGTGAATAACCGCATCTGCAACATCGATACCAAGCTGCAAAACGGCGACATCGTGGAGATCATCACCTCCAAGGCCGCCCGTGGTCCCAGCCGTGACTGGCTGAATATCTGTAAGTCTAACCAGGCCCGTACCAAGATCAAGCAGTGGTTCAAGCGGGAGCGCCGAGAGGAGAATGTGGCCCACGGCCGGGCATCCTTCGAGGGTGAAATGCGCCGGATCGGCCTGCCCCTGTCTTTGACGGTTGACCCGGAGCTGAGCCCCCAGCTGCTGAAGAAGCTGGCTTTCGACACCTGGGAGGATATGTATGCCGCCATCGGCTACGGTGGCTTAACCGCCGTGAAGGCTGTTGGCCGCATCCGGGACGATATCAACCGGGCTATGAAGGCGCAAAACCTGGAAAAGCAGGTGGTATCCAACGCCGTCAAGCCCGATACTGCCCCCAAGAACCGCCACAGCGTCAACGGCGTGATCGTGGAGGACATCGACAACTGTATGATCAAGTTTGCCAAGTGCTGTACCCCCGTGCCGGGTGATGGCATTTTGGGCTTTATCACCAAGGGCTTTGGTGTATCCGTTCACCGGATCGACTGCCCCAACGCCCAGAACCGGGACGAACCCCACCAGGCTGCCCGCTGGGTGCGGGTGCGCTGGGCTGTCCAGGACGATCAGCCCTTTGACACCACCCTGGAGCTGGATTGCATCACCCGGGATGGCTTGCTGCTGGACATCGTTACCACCCTTACCACCACCCGGGTGCATATGAAGGAGATCAGCGGTAAGGATCTGCCCGGCGGTCACAGCGTGATCACCGTGCGCTTTGAGGTCAAGAACGTGGATGAGCTGGACTCCATCCGCAATAAGCTGATGAATATCCGGGACGTGATCGGCACCCGGAGAGGACAGAACTAATGCAGAATGCGTAATGCATAATGCATAATGAAGGAGCTATTATGCGAGCAGTATTGACAAGAGTAAAATCTGCGTCGGTGGAAATCGACGGAGAGGTAGTTGGCAAGATCGGCCAGGGTTTTCTGATCCTGCTGGGCGTTGGCCCGGAGGACACCGAAAAGGAGTGCCGGTATTTGGCGGAAAAGGCCTTGAGCCTGCGCATTTTCGAGGACGAAAACGGTAAAATGAATTTGGGCCTTGATGATGTGGGCGGACAGGTGCTGGTGGTGAGCCAGTTTACCCTGTACGGCAACTGCCGCAAAGGTCGCCGCCCCAGCTTTGTGGGCGCTGCCGGCCCGGAATTGGGCAATGAATTGTATGAAAAGTTCCTTGCCATCTGTGAGGAACTGGGCTATCCTCCCCAGCACGGCCAGTTTGGCGCAGATATGAAAGTGGAATCTATCAATGATGGCCCTGTCACCCTCATTTTGGACACCGCAGAACTACTGGACACACCCAGAAGAAATTGAAAATGGAGAATTGAGAATTATGCTGAACATTCTCACATTGCCTTTGGGTTCTTATCAGACCAATTGTTATATTGCCTGGGCAGAGGGCGCGGATTCCTGCATCGTCATCGACCCGGGCTATGAGCCGGAAACGGTGCTGGCGGAGACTGCTCGCCTGGGTAAGTCTATCGTGGCCATCCTGCTGACCCACGGCCATTTTGACCATGTGGGCGGCGTGCGGTTTTTGGCAGAAAAAGCGGATTGCCCGGTTTATATCCATGCAGCGGAGCTTTCCCTGCCGGAAAGCTTCACCGACGGCCCGCTTTGCTACACGGCAAACTATGACGAGGGGGACGTGCTTACGTTTGCAGGTCTTTCTTTGCGGGTTCTCCACACCCCGGGGCATACCCCCGGCTCGGTGTGCCTTATGTGCCAGGACACCATGTTCTCAGGGGACACCCTGTTTATGGATTCCTGCGGACGGACGGACTTCCCCGGGGGCAGTATGGCCCAAATGCGAGAATCTCTCAAGCGGCTGGCGCAGCTGGAGGGAGATTGCAAAGTCCTCCCCGGCCACGGCCCAGCCACCCGGTTGGCAGAGGAGCGGAAGTACAATCCCTATTTACAGTGAATGCAAAATTCAAAATGATAAATGCAAAATGAAGGTATTGGCAATAATTTCAATAAGTCGGCTTTGCCGACACCTCAATTTTGCACTTTGCAGTTTACATTTTGCATTTCGTGAGGAAACCCTATGGAATTAACAATAAAAGGCCATAACGATTTATATGCGGTGGAGCAGCTGATGCTCAGCCTGTTTGCTGAAAAAGAGGGAACAGCGGTTTCCCGGCTTTCCCGGGGCAAAACCTGGCTCACCGCCGTGACGGAAATTGAAATAGCGGGCAAGAAGACAAGGTCTTCCCGCCGCTTGAAAGTGACAGAAGAAACTGTCCGCCTGCGCAGGAGAATCCTGCAGCAGAGCTTTTATTTGGCGGCGCTTCCCCATTTGGAAAACACGCCCGCCTGGGGCGCCCTTTCCGGCGTACGGCCCACCAAGCTGAGCACCAAGGCGATTTTGGAGGGCGATGACCCGGACAAATTGCTCCGCGATGTGTATTTTGTGACACCGCAGCGGCGGCAGTTGGCCATCGACTGCTCCAAATCCACAGTGAGCGCCATCAATAAGATGGATAAAAACGACATATCCCTGTACATCGGCATTCCTTTCTGCCCTACCCGGTGCAGCTATTGCAGCTTTGTCAGCCGCACTGTGGGCAAGAATACCGATTTGTTAGACCCGTACCTCCACGCCCTGTACCAGGAACTGGAGCACACCGGAAAACTTTTGGCAAATTCCGGGAAAAGGGTTCGTACCATCTATATAGGCGGCGGTACGCCCACCACCCTCTCTACGGAGCAGATGTCGGAGCTTTTGGACCGGGTGCAGGACACCTTTGACCTTTCCCGGTGCATAGAGTTTACGGTGGAGGGCGGCCGGCCCGACACCTTGACTGCTGAAAAACTCTCCGCAATTCGCCTATGCGGCGCTGACCGCATGAGCATCAATCCCCAAACCATGCAGGACGAAGTCCTGCGGGCCTGTGGCAGACCCCACACCGCCGGGGATATCCTCAGCCGGTACAAAGAGGCGGAGGCGGCGGGCTTTACTGCCATCAATATGGATTTGATCGCCGGTCTTCCCAAGGATACCTTGGAGGGCTTCCGGGATTCTTTGGATAAAGTGGCGGCGCTGAACCCTGCCAATATTACTGTCCATACCTTAGCCCTCAAGAAGGGCGCAGACCTGTTTGAACGAAAGGTACAGCTGCCCGGCGTGGAGGATGTGGCGCAGATGGTGGAGTACGCAGAACATACCCTCCGTGCCCTGGGCTACAAGCCCTACTATCTCTACCGGCAGAAGTATATGTCCGGTTCTTTCGAGAATGTGGGCTGGAGCCGGGATAATTTGGATTGCCTGTACAATATTTATATGATGGAGGAGCTGCATACCATTTTGTCCTTAGGTGGCGGCGGTATGAACAAGGTAAACCTGCCGGACGGCACTTTGCAGCGATTCCATAACCCCAAATTCCCGGAGCAGTACATAGGGCAGATTGGCGATGTACTGCGGCAAAAAGAGGAACTATTTGACCTGTTATAAGGAAGTGTTATTTTGGATACTTTGATCTCCAATGTCACGGTGGTGACCATGAATGAAAAAATGGATGTGCTGTTTGGCGCATACATCGGCATCGAAAACGGCAAAATAGCCTATATGGAAAAAACTGCTCCCCAGGAGCAGCCCAAGACCATCATTGACGGCACCGGAATGGTGGCAATGCCCGGCCTCATCAACTGCCATACCCATTTGGCCACAGCCGTGCTGCGGAATTTTGTGGACGATGGAGAAAAGCGGGAGGCTTTGGAGCAGCTGCTCACCCGGCAGGATAAGTTAGACAACCGGGCGGCAAAAGCCGCGGCTCAGCTGGCGATTGCCGAGTGCCTGCGGTTTGGCATCACCTCTGTGTCAGACCTGTACTATTTCCCGGAGGCCACCGCCCAGGCTGTGGCGGAGAGCGGCATCAAGGCCAATTTGGCCCTGTCTTCCTATCGGTTTATCGACCAGAACGAGGACTTTGATTTTGAAACTGATGAGCAGTGCAAGGAACTTGTCCGGTTAGTGGATACCTGGCACGGCTATGACGACGGCCGCATCAAGATCGACGGCGGCATTTATGCCGAGTATACCAGCAATTTCCGGCTGTGGGAGGGCATAGCCTCCTTTGCCGCGGAAAAGGGCTTGGGAATCCAACTCCACCTGTCGGAAACCAAAGAAGAAGTCGAATCCTGCGAAGACCGCTCCGGCCTCACCCCAGCGGAGCTTCTCAGCTGTCACAAGATCTTTGACCTGCCTGTAACGGCTGCCACCTGCGCCTGCTTAACGGAAAATGAGCAGACCATGCTGGGCAAATACAAGGCAACTGCCGTGGCCACCCCCATTGCCAGCGCCAAATTAGGCGCGCCCACCACACCCATCACCGCTTGCGTGAAAGCGGGTATGAATGTTTCCTTAGGTACTGGCGGCGCATTTGAATGCGGCAATTTGGATATGTTTGAAGTGATGCGCTATGCTTGCCTGCAAGCCCGGCAGGAACAGGGGGATTCTTCTGCGCTGCCTGCAGCTGCGCCTTTGATGATGGCTACCGTCTGCGGCGCAAAGGCCCAGGGCCGAACCGATTGCGGTATGCTGAAAGAGGGGCTCGATGCGGATATTATCCTTGTGGACTTCTCCGCGCCCCATTTGATGCCCTGCCACAATGTACCGGCCGGTCTGGTGTTCTCCGCCAAGGGCGGCGATGTGGCCATGACCATGGTCCGGGGCAAGATCCTGTACCAAAACGGCCGCTTCCCCACCATCGATCTAAATGGGGTGGTGTCTGAGATTATGGAATACGCCATTCCCCGTCTGTTGGGAGAAAGTAAGGAGGAGCAATGAACAAAAAGCAAAATTTCCTCCACGGCGCAGCCCTCTTGGCTATGGCAACCGCCATTGTGAAGATCATCGGTGCGTTCTATAAGATCCCTCTAAATATGATCATCGGCGAACAGGGCTTCGGCTATTTCAACACCGCCTATAATATCTATGCGGTGCTGCTGATGATCTCCACCGCCGGTCTGCCCATTGCCATGAGCCGGCTCATCAGCCAGGCTCACTCCGTAGGCAACTACAACCAGGTGCGCCGGGTCTATGCCACCAGCCGGGGTATTTTCTTAGGACTGGGTGCAGTCAGCTCCGCGCTGATGATGATTTTTGCTCACCAGTTAGCGGCGTTCCAAAAGCAACCCGATGCCTGGGCGGCTATTTTCTGCCTGGCACCCAGCGCCTTTTTGATGTGCATTATGTCCACATTCCGGGGCTTTTTCCAGGGCCAGGGCGATATGCGCCCCACCTCCAATTCTCAGATTTTGGAGGCAGTGTTCAAGCTGTTTGTGGGCTTGGCTTTAGCATATCTCATTATGAAGCAGACAGGAAGTGTGGGTCTGGCTGCCGGCGGCGCTATTTTGGGCGTGACGGTGAGCTGCCTGGTATCTTCTATCTACCTGTATGCCCAGCTGCGGCCTGCCTACCGGGAGATGCCCACCGGCGGCGGCGAAACCAAGACCTACCGCCGCACCGCCAAGGAGCTTTTGGCCATCGCCGTGCCCATCACCATCGGCTCTGCAGGCCTGCAGGTGCTGACCCTGGTGGAGACCAACCTGTATATGGGTCAGCTGCTGACAGCCAACGGCATGAGCCAAAACACCGCTGACATCACCAAGGGCATTTACGATATGTGCTTTACGGTGTTCAATATGCCCTGCGCCTTTATGGTACCCATCACCACCTCGGTGCTGCCGGCAATCACCGCCCTGCTCACCACCAAGAATTTTGAAGGGGCAAAGGCAACGGAAGAATCCGCCGCCCGGATCACCGGCCTCATCAGCCTGCCCTGCGCCGTGGGTCTGAGCATTTTGGCCACCCCGGTTATCAGCCTCTTGGGCGGCTACACCGGAGAAAATCTCATTTTGGCCGGCAAGATCCTGGCGATCTTGGGTGTGAATATCTTCTTCTACGCCACCATTCAATACACCAATGTGGTGCTCCAATCCCACGGCTATGCCCATATCCCGGTCATCAACACCCTCCTTTGCGGCGGTGTGAAGCTGGCTGTGGTGTATGTGCTGGTGGGCAATCCCCAGATCGGCATCGTGGGCGCGCCCATCGGTATGGCCCTTTGCTATCTGTGCATTGGCGTTATGAATCTCATCGCCATCAACCGGGTCGTTCCCCACAAGCCCCGGATTCTGCGGAATCTTTTACGGCCTGCACTGCCCGCTGTTTTGATGGGCGTTGTGGTCTACGGCGCGTATCGGCTGCTGATCGCGGTTTTGGGCAGCGGCGCAAGCCGGGTGCTTCTCTGTGGTATTCCTGTGGGTGTGGGTGTGTTAACCTACCTGGTCTGCGTGGTGCTTTGTAAGGCAATTTCCCGGGAAGACTGCCTGCTTTTGCCAAAAGGTGACAAGATTTCGAAAATTTTAAGGCTATAATTGGTTATTTTTGCAAAAAAATGCTTGCAATATGTGCAAAAAAGTGATACGATTACTTTAGCAATCTAAAATAATGAAACGAGGTAAACATTATGAACAAGACTGAACTCATCGCAGCAGTTGCCGAGAAGACCGGCCTGACCAAGAAGGACGCAGAGCGCGTCGTTTCCGCTACTTTCGAGACCGTTACCGCTGCCCTGGCAAAGGGTGAGAAGGTACAGGTTTTCGGTTTCGGTAACTTCGAGGTCAAGACCCGCGAAGCCCGCACCGGCCGCAACCCCCGCACCAAGGAAACCATTCAGATTCCCGCTACCAAGCTGCCCGTTTTCAAGGCAAGCAAGGCTCTGAAGGATACTGTCGCTAAGTAATGCGCTTAGATAAGTATCTGAAGGTCTCCCGGCTGATCAAACGCCGCACCGTTGCCAACGAAGCCTGCGACAATGGCCGCATCAGCGTCAACGGCCGTGTGGTGAAAGCCAGCTACGAGGTCAAGCCCGGCGACAAGATTGAGATCGCCCTGGGTGCAAGAACCGTAGCCGTGGAGGTCTTGGTGGTTGCTGACAATGTCCGCAAGGACGATGCAGTGACCATGTACAAGGAAATCTAATAAAAAAGGAACGCCCAAAGGGCGTTCCTTTTTTACACTATAAGCAAAAAAACACCACCGGAAACGGTGGTGTTTTTCTTAAGACAAATATTAGCCTTCTGCCTTCATCTGAGCGAAGCACTCGCTGCAGAATACGGGACGGTCGGACTTGGGCTCGAAGGGAACCTTTGCCTCACCGCCGCAACGGGCGCAGGTAGCAGTGAAGAACTCACGGGGACCACGAGCGGCGTTCTTGCGAGCGTCACGGCAGGCCTTGCAGCGCTGGGGCTCGTTCTGGAAGCCACGCTCAGCGTAGAATTCCTGCTCGCCGGCAGTGAAAACGAATTCGTTGCCGCACTCTTTGCAAACTAAAGTCTTGTCTTCGTACATAGGATGATACCTCTCTTGTATTTGCCCCGTGAAAGCCCGAATTTAACTGGATAACGCAGGGTCGTTAAATTTCTGACGACTATGCGCCATTACCCGAATTATACACAAGCTGTAAACTTTTGTCAATGGTTTTCTGAAATTTTTATTGCAAATTTTTTGGGTTTTCCGGTACTTTTTCCTTAGATTTCAAACTGTTCCTGCCCCAAATAGGGAATATGCAGGTGCTGGTAGGCAAGGGGCGTAACGCAGCGGCCACGGGGGGTACGGGTCAAAAATCCCAGCTGCATCAAATAAGGCTCGTACACATCCTCTAAGGTGATGGCTTCCTCGCCAATGGTGGCAGCCAGGGTCTCCAGACCCACCGGGCCGCCGCCGTAATTTTGGATAATGGCGGTGAGCATTCTGCGGTCGATGTTATCAAGACCCAGGGCATCTACTTCCAACCGCTGCAGAGCCAGGTCGGCGGCTTCCTTGGTGATGACACCGTTGCACATGATCTGGGCAAAGTCCCGGACACGGCGCAGGAAGCGGTTGGCGATACGGGGTGTGCCACGGCTGCGGGAGGCGATCTCCATTGCGCCCTCGGGCTCGATTTCCATGCCCAAAATGGTTGCCGACCGGGTGACGATTTTGGCAAGCTCCTCGGGGGTGTACAGCTCCAGCCGCAGATTCACGCCAAAGCGGTCACGCAGCGGCGCGGAAAGCTGACCGGCCCGGGTAGTTGCGCCCACCAGGGTGAACTTGGGCAGGTCTAAGCGGATGGAGTTGGCGGAAGGGCCTTTGCCCACGATGATGTCGATGGCGAAATCCTCCATAGCCGGGTAGAGGATTTCTTCTACGACCCGGTTTAAGCGGTGAATCTCGTCGATGAACAGAATGTCGCCGGGATTTAAGTTGGTCAGCAGCGCTGCCAAATCGCCGGGCTTTTCAATAGCCGGGCCGGAGGTGATGCGGATATTCACACCCATCTCGTTGGCGATAACGCCTGCTAAAGTGGTTTTGCCCAGGCCGGGAGGGCCGTAAAGCAGAGTGTGATCCAGCGGCTCATTCCGAAGCCGGGCCGCCTCGATATAAACGGACAGATTTCCCTTGGCCTTTTCCTGGCCGGTATAGTCGGAAAGCAGCTTGGGCCGCAGACCGATCTCGCCGGCATCCTGGGGAGCGAAGGTGGGGGAAATAATGGGGCTGTCCAGCTCCTGGGAAAATTCTAAGCTCATACGATACTCCTAATCACAAAATAGCCCAGCACCAAAATGCCAAGGCCGATGCGGTACTTGCCAAAAACAGCGAAGCTGTGCTTGCGGACATATTCCATAAGCCCACGGATCACCAAAAGGCTTACGATAAAGCTTACCACGCAGCCCACAGCCAAGTCGGCAAATTCCAGACCGGTGGGAAGTGCGGCTTCATGATCCATAATATCCAAGCCGTACTTGAGGATCTTCAGTGCGCTGGCGCCCAGCATGGTGGGGATGGCCAGGAAGAAAGAAAATTCTGCGCCGGCGGACCGGCCCACACCCAGCAAAATCGCGCCCAAAATGGTGGCGCCGCTGCGGGAAGTGCCGGGGATCAGACTTAAGCACTGGAATGCGCCGATATAAAGGGCAGTGCGGTAGTCGATATTATGTACATCATCGATTTTTACAGGGCGCTTTTCGTTGAGCTTTTCAACATACAGGAACGCCACGCCGTAGACGATGAGCATAATGGCCACCACGATATAGTTATACAGGTGGGCATCCATCCAGTCGTCCAGCAGCAGACCGATCACAGCGGAGGGAAGCACGGCCACGATGACCTTGAACCACAAAGTCCAGGTGTTTTTCTTCTGCAGCTGGTCTTTTTTCGGGGAGAAGGGGTTCAATTTATGGAAAAACAGCACCAAAACCGCGGCAATGGCGCCCAGCTGGATCACCACCTGGAACATTTCGTAAAACTCCGGGGTGACCTTCAGCTTGATAAATTCGTCAAGCAGGATCATATGTCCGGTGGAAGAAACGGGCAGCCATTCGGTGATGCCCTCCACGATGCCAAACAGCACCGCCTTCAATAATTCAATAAATAAAGTCATTAAAAAATCTCCTTGTAGGGGAGGCATAGTATGCCTCCCGAAATTGCCGCAAGGCAATTCTTGTTATGATTTGCGGGAGGGATGATATCCCTCCCCTACGAACAAGATCGTTCCTTATAAATTTATTATAGCATTATACCCGGGAAGATACAAGGATTTTTTGCCCGTTCACAAATTTGGGAGAAACAATTCACAATTTATTCACCGCAAAAGCCGAAAATGCGTTATAATAGTAAAAAAGGAAACTTTAGGAGGTTTTGGCTATGGCTATCTCTGTTTTGATCGTGGAAGATGATGCGAATATCCGGGAGCTGCTGCAGATGTACCTGGAAAAGGACGGCTATGCGGTCACCTTGGCAGCCGATGGCGGACAGGGTCTTGACAAATTCCGTTCCATCAAACCCGATCTGGTGCTTTTGGATGTGATGATGCCGGTGATGGACGGCTGGGCTGTGTGCAAGGCTATCCGGGCTGAGGGGGACACCCCTGTGATCATGCTCACCGCCAAGGGCGAGACCGATGACAAGGTGATGGGTCTGAAGTCCGGCGCTGACGATTATGTGACCAAGCCCTTTGAAATGAAGGAGCTGCTGGCCCGCATTGAGGCGGTGCTTCGCCGCACCGACAGAAATTGCGAAGAAAATAAGTCCCGGCGGCTGAACTTTGACAAGCTCACCATCGATATGGACGCTTTCGAGCTGACCGTTGACGGCAAAAAGGTGGATACACCCCCCAAGGAGATGGAGCTGCTGTTCTATTTGGCATCCACCCCCAACCGGGTCTACACCCGCAACCAGCTTTTGGATGAGGTGTGGGGCTTTGACTACTTTGGTGACTCCCGGACAGTGGATGTGCACATCAAGCGTTTACGTGAAAAATTAGAGGGTGTTTCGGAAAAATGGAGCGTCAAGACCGTCTGGGGCGTAGGATACAAATTCGAATTGTTGTAACAAATAACCCCATCATTGCGAGCCACGCAAGGGGCTGGCAATGATGTGAGGATTTTGAGGTAGAAAAGATGAAAACGACATTCAGCCGCACCTTTACTATGGCGGCGGTGGTGCTGCTGGCGGCGCTGCTGCTGGTGGGCGCGGCGTTCCAGCTTGTGGTGCGGAATCTGATGACCCGCCAAACGGAAACGGCTCTGCGGGATGATTGCGCCACCGTGGCCAGCCTGGCGTCTGCCTATTACACGGAGGGCTCTTTGTCTACCCGGGATTTCTTTGTGAATCTGTCCATCGCCACCCAGGTCAGCGGCGCTGATGCGGTGATTTGCGACAAAACGGGCAAGCTGGTTCTGTGCTCCGATTCCCCCATGGGCTGCAGCCACCAAGGCATGATGTTGTCCCAGGGGTATCTGCAGCAGGTGTACCGGGAGGGCATGGTGCTGGACAAGGGCATGGTGGAAGGGCTGTACACGGACACCCGGTATGTGGTGGGTATGCCGATTTTGGATACCCGGACGAACAGGCCTGTGGGCGTGGTGGTGCTGTCCACCCCCACATCTACCGCTATGGCGCTGCTTGACAAGCTGGCGGATGCCTTTATGCTGGTGGCGGTGCTGGTGGTGATCGTGGCGGTCATAGCCATCAGCCTGCTGGCGAGAAGACAAAGCTCTCCCCTTAAAGATATGGCAAAGGCCGCCAGCGATTTCGGCCATGGGCATTTGGATGCCCGGGTTACCGTGGAAAAAGGGCATCCCCGGGAGGTGCAGGAGCTGGCGCTGGCCTTTAACAATATGGCATCGTCCCTGCAAAAGAGCGAGTATCAGCGGCAGGAATTCGTGGCCAATGTGTCCCACGAGCTGAAAACCCCCATGACCACCATTTCCGGCTATGTGGACGGTATGCTGGACGGCACGATCCCCAAGGAGCTGCATCCGCGGTATATGGAATTGGTGTCCGGGGAGACCAAGCGGCTGAGCCGATTGGTGCGCAGTATGCTGGATATTTCCCGGATGCAGGATCAGGAGAGCATCCCCGCCGAGCGCATGAGCCGGTTTGAGCTGGATGAGTGCGTGGGACAGGTGCTGATCACCTTTGAGCAGAAGATCACCGAGAAAGACTTGGCGGTTACGGTGGATTTCCCGGAGCATACGGTGTATACCCGGGCGGATCGGGATGCCATCACCCAGGTGGTTTACAATTTGGTGGACAATGCGGTGAAATTCTGCCCCCAGGGCGGCAATCTCACTCTGGGCATCAAAGAGGGCGGCAACAAGGCCTATGTGACCGTGGGCAACGACGGACAGACCATCCCGCCGGAGGAGTTGCCCCTGGTTTTCGACCGATTCCACAAGTTGGATAAGAGCCGGGCGGAGAACCGGGACGGCTGGGGCTTGGGCCTGTACATCGTTAAGACCCTTATTTGCCGGCACGGAGAGGATATCTCCGTCACCAGCCAAAACGGAAAGACAGAATTTACTTTTACACTACCCTTAGTGAATTAAGAATGCAAAATGCAGAGAGTGCCTCCGGCGGGATACTTTCTTGTTTCGCCAAGAAAGTATCCAAAGAATGCGATATAGGGGAGGGGCTGAGCCGCAACTCCCGCTTGCGAACCGCCCCTCCCCTATATACCCCTCCAGGCGCATCGCCAGAGGAGCAATGCAAGGTAGTAGTTTTTTGAGTTGTTAATTCGAGGTAATTTATGGACGAACAGTATGCATACCGCACCGGGCGGACGGACCCGGCCAAAAGCAGCCGGGGCTTGATCGCGGTGCTGCTCATCTGCGTGATCTTCTTAGGCGGACTGGTCAGCGCATTGAGCATTATGAATATCCACCTGTTCCGGATGCTGCGCAGTACGGAGGCAGCGCCCCTGGCTTTTTCCGCAGGAGAGGCGGCGGAGGCGGCAGAGGATTGCTTAGCCTTGGCAGGTATGGCTTTGCAGGAAATGGACCCTGTGTACCAGCAGCTCCACAAGCTGCCCGAGGGGCTGTATGTTGCCAAGGTAGATCCGGGCAGCCAGGCGGATAAGCTGGAAATTCGGGCGGGCGATGTGGTGACAGCGCTGGATAAGACCCCGGTTTCCACCCTGGAAGCCATGAAGGAATACATTTTAGGCAAGAGCGGTTTCCGGCTTACCTTGTGGCGGAACGGAAAAGAAATCATGCTGACTTTGCATTAAGGAGGGCTTATGGAACCCATTTACAAGCATCAATTTACTGTGTCTGAGATCCATGTGGATCGGTTTGGCCGGGTGAAGCCCTCAGTGCTTTTATACTTTGTCCAGGAGGCGGCGGGACAGCACTGCTCGCTCCTTGCTGTGGATCACGATACTCTCTCCCACAAGCACCTTTTTTGGGCTGTGACCCGGAATCGGGTGCAGATCACAAGACTGCCCCGGCTGGGGGAGAAGGTTTTCATCGAAACCTGGCCCATGCCCACCACCCGGGTGGCCTATCCCCGGTCGGTGGTGGCCTATGATGAAAAGGGCTTGGAGCTGTTTCGCTCCATCAGCCTATGGGTGCTGATGGATGAGAGGACAAGGGCGATGATCCTGCCGGGCAAAAGCGGCATTACCGTGGACGGCACTCTTACCGGCAAGGAGCTGACCGTGCCCCGGGCCATTGTTGCCCGGCCTATGGAGGGCGCAAAGGTCTGCGATGTGGGCTACTCCCTTTTAGACCGGAACGGCCATATGAACAACACCCGGTATATGGATTGGGTGGACGATCTGCTTCCAAGCGGTTTCCACCGGGAGCATCCGGCGCAGGAATTTACCGTGTGCTACCTCAATGAGGCCCGGGAGGGTGACGAAATTGCCCTCAGCTATGAGCTCAGTGACGGCCCGGTGCTGACAGTGGATGCCACCCGGGGGAGCGACCGGATCTTCTCTGCGCAGATACTATATTAAATAGAAACAGGGTACGGTATCGTTCCCTGTTTTTTGTCATTTGTAGGGGAGGGATACCATCCCTCCCGGAGTTATCGATGAAGAAGCACCTTTGGTGATTGCGGGCGGGATACTATCCCGCCCCTACAACGATGCCCCCCATCGTAGGGGACGCGTTCCCCTACAATTGTTTTTGCAAGTTGGAAGGTGTCATTTTGCAAAAAATCCTGCCGAAAACAGGGGTTGTTATGTAAAGCAAAACGGTGTTCTGTAAACTTGTGAAGAAATGGGGGTTATCCACAGGTATTTCCGGAAAACAAGGTGCTGACAAGGGTGATTTTGCCATTTGCCTGTGGAAAAGCCTGTTAACAATGTGGAAAACTTCGAAGAGAAAAAGTTGAGAAAAAGACATAATTTTTACATTATGTCAACCGATATTCCGTTGCCATTACAGACGAAGAAAGGAGCAGCTTTGCTGCTCCTTTTTCATTCTGCATAATACCGGTTGATGTCCACATCCTCGTCGATGCCGTCCACCCGGCCGGTGCAGGTGTACTGCCACATTTTTACAGGGTGGGTAAACTCCATTTCCGCAGCATACTGGGCAAGCCAGAAAGGATAGTCCGTCAGCTCGTCAATAAACAGCCGGGAGGATGCCAAATAGGCATCGAAATAAACCATAGGCCGTTTGTTTGCCTTGGCGACCGTCTGGCAGAAGGCCTTGGTGATGTCGGTAAGACAACGGGCGTCCACCGCTGCGGTGCGGTTTTCCTCCCCCACATGCTCCCAGTTGAGGGCTAAGTACATATCGATGTCCCAGTCCTTGGTCTGTTCCAGCAGATAATTGGCTTCCTCGACGCCTTCTTCGGCGGATGTAGCCTGGGAGAAAATATAAGCGCCTACCTTTAGGCCGGCGGCTTTGGCGCCTGTGTAGTGGGTCTGCGCCAGGGTGTCGGCGAAGAGCTCGCCCTGGGTGTAGCCCCGCCAACCTACCCGTATCATCACAAATTCAATGCCGGATGCTTTCACCTGCTGCCAATCGATGGCTTCCTGGTGCTCGGAAACATCAATGCCCAGCACCGAGGGCCGTTCCGGCTGGGTGGGGGCAGTGGTTTCTGTGGGCGCTTGGGGGCTGGAGGGTTGCAGGAAGACCGCCAAAGCGATCACGGTAAGCAGCAAAAGCAAGCTGACGGTCACCAGTTCCCAAAACACCGGTTCTTTGCAAATTGCCTTTATCTTTGTAAGCATAAATACTCCTGGGGTATAATTTCATTTTATGTGGCTAAGCTATAAAAAGGAAATGTCATTGCGAGCCGGCAACACCGGTTCGCAATGACAGTAAAGCAATATTATCAGCCGGCCAAAATATCCGCCTTGATCACACCGGGCACCTGCCGGAAAGCTTCCAACAGATCCTCCAGGGGCACTTCCAAATTGGCGGTTTCGGCGGCGATGGTCACAACGCCGCTGCCGTTGGAGGGCACGGTGGAATTGATGGTCATAATATTGGCCTGATGGTCGGCCAATATGGTCAGCAGTTTGTTAAGAGAGCCGGGCTCGTCGTGGAGCAGGATCTGGAATGTAATGATCCGGCTGCTGCGCATATCCTGGAAGGGCATGATCGCATCCCGGTATTTATAAAAAGCGCTGCGGCTGATGCCGGTCATTTGGGTAGCGTCGTTGACGGTGGCGGCCTTACCGGTGGAAAGCAGGCGCTTTGCCTCGGCGACCTTTATAAAAACTTCCGGAAGCGCGGAAGCCTCGACGATGTAATATTTTGGTGAGTTTGCCATGATGTCCTCCCATACCGGACAATTGTCCTGTTATCACGGCTATTGTACCACATATTTTGGAAAAAGCAAGCCCTATAAACGAAATGAAATTTTATTTTGTAGGGGAGGGATATCATCCCTCCCACCGCGGCGGAGGCTTCGGAAGAATTGCGGGCGGCATACTATGCCGCCCCTACGAAAAGGATCAGGAAAGGGGAAACAAAAATGCAGGGGAATATCCGCAAGTGGCTGTGGATCGGAGCAGGATTTTTAGCTGCGTGGCTGGGAATTCAGTATTTGCTGCCGCTGCTGTTTCCTTTTGGCATTGGATTGGCGCTTGCTTTGGCGGCAGAGCCTGCGGTGAAGGCCGGAAGTCGCTATCTGAAGCTGCCCCGGTGGGCAGCTGCCGGGCTGGGGGTCACGGCGACCCTGGCGCTGGCTGCGGTGCTCTTTGGCATCATCGGCGCGGCGCTGGTGCGGGAGCTGGGTGTGCTGGCAGGAAAGCTGCCGGCTTTGGAGGACACGGCCCGGCAATCGGTAGAGACCTTGCGGGGCTTTATAGACAATGCAGTCGCCCACGCCCCGGAGGGGGTACGGCCTTTGGCAGAACGGTCGGTGGAGGAACTGTTCTCTTCTCCCGAGGTGGTGGTGAAGCAGGTGTCCGGGCGGCTGCCGGGACTGGTCACCGGTTTTTTGGGGAAGATCCCCAAGGGTGCACTGACGGCAGGTACGGGGATTTTGTCCGGATTTCTCATTTCCATTCGCCTGCCCCGGCTGAAAAAAGCGCTGACGGAGCACTTGCCGGAAAAAGTCCGCACCAATATCCTGCCGGCGCTGAAGCGGACAAAAACCGCTCTTTTTGCCTGGTTAAAGGCTCAGGCAAAGCTCATGGGCATCACCTTTGCCATACTGCTCATTGGCTTTTTGCTGCTGCGGATCCCCTACGGCATTTTGTGGGCGGCGTTGGTGGCGGTGGTGGATGCCGTACCCATTTTGGGCACAGGAACGATTTTGCTGCCCTGGGCGCTGGTGTGTTTGCTCCAGGGCGAGCAGCTGCTGGCCATCGGCCTTTTGGTGATCTACGGCTGCACCTTTGTCACCCGGACGGCCTTAGAGCCCAGGTTCATTGGCAGAAGCCTCAATTTAGACCCGTTGCTGACTTTGGTATTTCTCTATGTGGGCTTTCGGTTTTGGGGCTTTTTGGGGCTGGTGTTCACGCCTATTTTGGCATCGGCAATCATATCTGCTTTAAGGGAATGGAAATCGGATCCTTTGTAGGGGAGGCATAGTATGCCTCCCGCGGGAGGGATATTATCCCTCCCCTACGAAGTAATAATATAAAAAAGGAACGGCAGTTGCCGTTCCTTTTTGTGTTAAATTTCTTCGTCGCCGTGTTCTTCCATCCAGGCTTTTGCCACATCATAGGATTCCAGATCCAGGTCAGCCATGGTGTTGGTGTGCAGGACGATTCCTTCGATCTCGCCGGCCAGGAGCTTTTCACGCCACCAATCCAGCTGCCACTTTACAGCCTCGCCGGTGGCGGGCTTCTTCTGACCGAAATTCCACAGATAGCAGCCAACCATGCGGCGCTTGCCCTCGGTGAGCTTCTTGAAGGCCTCGAACTTCTCGGGGATCAGATGGACATCCTTCTCGCTCCAGGTCCACATAATGATGCCGTCAAAGGGCTCTACATAGGCGGGGAACGCCTCTTCGTCGTAGGGCTTGGAGGCAGGATCGTTGGGGTCAAGGGCAAATTCGTGGGTGTAGAGCACCATCCACATATTTAAGGGGCGGATGGGATTGGTGTGGAGCTTTTCCCGGATATCCCACAGATTCTGCAGGGGAATTTCCTTGTACTGCTTGGCGCCGCCCCGCTGGAAATCGTCAAAGACCACGCCGCTGATATTGGGGAAATCCGCAGCCTCGGCAATGAGGGGGTCTACCACGGTGGGATCCTTGCCTGCATCGTAGCACTCCCACACCACATTGTTAAGGGTGGTGAAGGACTTGTTGTACTGCCGGCGGTTTACTTCCCATTTGTCCGGCACCATAAAGGTATTGCGCGGGCCTAAGTACAGACAGCACTCCATAGGTGTCATACGGGATACCTGGGTGTTGCCGTGCTCGTTGTTATAGCGGCCCTCGGGGTGACCCCACAGCCAAAATTTATCACGTAATTTCATAGTAAATTCTCCCTTATCGATTGATTTCAAAGAGTTTTCTGGGGTAATTGGTAAGGTTTTCCACGCCGTCGGCGGTGACACGGATCACGTCCTCGATCCGCAGACCCACCTTGGTTTCGTGGCTGCCCAGGAAAATATCGGAGCAGAAGGTCATATTCTCCTGCATCAGGTAGTCAGAATCGGTCTCCACCCAGGGGGCTTCGCCTTCCATCAGACCGTTGCCGTGGTAGGGGCCGTACAGGAAGTGGTCAGCATAGCCCAGCTCTGCCACCTTTTCCTTGTGGCGTTTGGCGATCTCACAGGCGGGTACACCGGCCTTGGTCATGGAGAGCATCTCTTCCTGCACCGCATAGCCGGCCTCGATGAGGGACTTCTGGGCTTCTGTTGCTTTGCCGAACACCACCGGACGGCCGATGGAGGAGGCATAGCCCTCGTATCTTGCACCAATCTGCAGGAAGGTCAGATCGCCCTCCTGGATCACCTTATGCCGGGGGCGGCTGATGGCCTGGTCAGAGCCGGCGCCGGTGAGCACCCACAGAGGATAGCTTTCCCGCTCTGCGCCCAGCTCGTGCATCTTGCCCAGAGCAAGACCCACCACCTGGGATTCGGTCATACCCACATGGATATTCTCCAGCACATAGTCCATGGTCTTGCGGGTGATCTCCGCGGCCTTGCGCATACAGGCAAGCTCGTTTTCGGACTTGATCATACGCAGGGCAGACACGATATAGTCAGCCTTTTCAATTTTTACATCGCCGTAAACCTTCAGGCTCTCAGCCAGGGCATTGTAAACACCTACGGTCATGAGAGGCAGACCGGCAACACCGATTCGCTTCACGGGCGCATCGCCTAAACACTCGGTAAATACGGTGTTGAAGGTGTCCAGGGGCTTGCCGGGATATTCCGGCTCGGAGGATTCCCGGAAGGCCTTCAGCAGGCGGATCTCCGGGATCCGGGAGCGGTCGGCGGCGTAGGTATAGCTTTCCGGGCCAATGAGCAGCCGGGCTGTGCCGGTTTTGGGGATCAGCACACCGGCGGTCTCAAAAGAGGGCCAGTAGTCGCTGAAATAGCGGACAAACTGGGGCTCTGCCTCATTGCCGTAGCACAGCAGGATATCATAGCCCTCCTGGGCCATTTTCTCCTGCACACGGGTCACTCTTTCTAAAAATTCGCTGTCGGGAATGCAAATTCTATCCATATCAAAGTCCTCCATTATCCAAAAATTCTGCCGGGTTATGGATCAGCAGATCGTCGATGGCTGCCTGTTGAATACCGGCATCCTCCATCATAGGCACGATATTTACCAGCACGTGGTCATAGCCCCAGCCGCCGTAGGTACGCAGGCAGGTCTTCAGACACACATCGCAGCTTGCCAGCAGCTGCTTGCCGTAGCCCTCGTCGATGAGGGTCTTGAGGCATTCTACCCGGTCGGTATCGTGGACGAACAGGCCGTAGCCCTCCCGGCGGGCCTCCCGGTCCACATAGTACTCCTTGCCGAAGTTGTCGAATTCCACATACACGCCCATTTGGAGCAGCTTGTGGATGTAATCCATATTGTTTTCCACATCGATGTGGGAAATGGCGATCTTCTTGGGGTCAACACCGGCATTCAGCAGGATTTCCGCTGCCTCCAAGCCGTTCACGGTCCAGGGGTTGATGTGGACCAAAATGGGAGTACCGGTCTTTTTGCAGGCGATGGCTGCTGCCCGCAGTACCCGGCGCTCTTCCTCGTTGAACACCTCGCTGATGCCGATCTCGCCGATGACACCGGCCTTGATGTCCGTACCCTCGGCGCCCACGGTGATCTCCCGGATCATTTCCTCGGCGATCTGCTCCTCGGTCATGGACTTCATGGCTTCCGGGTGGGTGGAGCAAACATAGTAGCCCGTACCCATTACCACGTTGATACCGGTGGCCTCGGCGATGCGCCGCAGCATTTTGGGATCTCTGCCGATGCCGGGCATGGTAGCGTCCACAATGGTGGCGCCGCCGGCATTCTTAAAGCGGAGGATCTCTTTCTTCTGGGTTTCGTAGTCGTTCATCCGCAGATTATCCCGGAGGGCGTAGGGGTCACGGTTCAGAATGCCCAGCTTGTCCATGGTGACAGGGGCGGTGGCGGGACTTTCGCAATCTTTCAGGGGGCGTTCCTCAAAAAAAGCTGTCAGCTCGATGAAAATATGCTCGTGAGGGGTCACGATGCCGGCATCTTTTTTCTGCAAAATGCCCGTTACGGTTTGAATTGCCAAAAAAATCAGCTCCTTTTCCGATAGAATCAATCTTATACTATCAAAAAAAGGAGCCGGTGTAATTGGGAAAAACGGATATTTTATTGGTGATTTCGGTATTCTTTCGGTGTTTTGCCTGTTTTTTGCTTAAAGGCCTGGTAAAAAGACTTCATATCCTGGTAGCCTACGGCAATGGAAATATCCTGTATGGACATATCCGTCACAGTCAGCAGCCGGCAGGCTTCATCCACTCGCAGGCCGTGCAGGTAGGTGCGTACCGACTCGCCGGTCATCTTCTTGAACAGCTTTCGGAAATACTCCGGGCTCAGGAACACCTGGGCGGCAATATCTTCTACGGTCAGAGGGTTGTTGTAGCGGCGTTCCATATAGCTGATGGCGGCAAAAACCGCTTTTTTGTTTTCTGAAGTCAGCTCCTTGCTGCCATCCCGGCCCATATCCTTGAGGATCTTCACGAGCAGCTCGATCACATAGGCCCGGCTCAGCTCCAGATACCCCCGCTCCTTGCCCTTTAGTGCGTGGTAGATGCGGGTGAACAGGTCGCCGTAGGAGCCGTAACGCTTGCCGCTGATGTGAATATCCGGGGTCTCGTCGGCAGGGAACAGCGGGCCGAACAGGTAGCTGTCTTTTAAGCTTTCAAAGGCGGCATCGTTTCCGGCATTGGGGTCGATAAATGGAAGGCCGAACATCAGATCGTAGGCCACAAACAGCTCCCCGGTGGTACTGGCGGTGAATTTGTGGGGCACACCGCAGTTGATGACCACCACATCGCCGCTTTTTACCGTGTATTCCCGGTCGCCAACGGTGTGGGTAGCCTCGCCGGAGAGGATATACACGATCTCCACGAACTGATGCCGGTGCATAACACCCACATACTTGGGAAACTCCGTGGAAAGCTGGATATAGACAGGGCAACTGTCCTTGAAAAAGCTCCGGTTGTCAAAATAGGGAACTTGTTGTAGATTAGATGTTTTCATGATTTCATAACCATTGCCCGCAAGGCAAAGCGGACCATTTCCTCGGTGGTAGCGCTGGGGTCAACGCCCTTGAGGGCGGTGGCGATCTCAGCAGGCGAGTAGCCCAGCTCCTGCAAAGCGGCGGTAGCCATTTGGGCGTTGTTGCCGGCAGCGGGAGCGGTTACGGCAGGTCCTGCGGAGAAATCGATCTCCGTGTTCGCGCCGCCCATTTTGTCCTTCAGCTCCAAAATGATGCGCTGGGCCAGCTTTTTACCCACGCCTTGGGCAGCAGTGAGGAGTTTTTCGTCCCCGGTCATCACCGCCAGGGTGAAATTTTGCGGGCCGGCGGAGAGAATTGCCAAAGCGGCTTTAGGGCCAACACCGTTAACAGAGGTGAGCAGTTCATAGCATTTCTGCTCCTCCCGGCTGGAAAAGCCGTACAGGTCAAAGGCATCCTCCCGAATAGACTCGGTGATGAACAGCTTGGCGCTCTGGTTCAATTTCAGCTGGGCAGCGGTGTAAGCGGTGACACGGCAGCCGTAGCCCACACCGCCGCAATCTACAACAGCCAACCCGGGCTCCAAAACAGTCACAGTACCGGAAACATAGTATAGCATAGGAAAGTCCTCCGTTTATAGAATGTAGGGGACGATGTTTACATCGTCCTGCGGGCGGATGGGGGCATCCGCCCCTACGAATTTTTTTGCACCTTTGAAAGCAGGCTGCTTGCGGATCTTGCGTGGCACAGGGCAATGGCGATGGCGTCGGCGGCATCGTCGGGCTTGGGCATTTGAGAAAGACCTAAGATCCGCTTGGTCATATCCATCACCTGGTGCTTGGTGGCGTTGCCGTAACCCACCACAGCCTGCTTTACCTGCATGGGCTTGTACTGAGAAACCTCCAAGCCTGCCTGACGAATGGCCAAAAGGATCACGCCCCGGCTCTGGGCAACGCCAATGCCGGTGGTGACATTTTGTCCGAAAAACAGCTCTTCGATGGCCACCTGGTCGGGTTGTGCCACTTTCAAAAGCTCGGTCATATCGTTATAAATGATTTCCAAGCGGGCGGAAAAATCCATACCCGCCGGGGTGGTGATGGCGCCGCACCGCAAAAGACGAAACTGATTGCGCTCGGCCTCGATGAGGCCAAAGCCTGTGATGCCATAGCCCGGGTCGATTCCCAATATCCGCAAAGCCACCACCTCCTTTTTCTGTTATGATAGCATATTTGCCCATGTTTGACAACGGATTTTCTACTGTACAAACGGGATTTTTTCGCATATAATAAGAATTAACAAAAAGAAAGGAGCAGGCTATGAAATTCGGTTTTTACACCCTGGGCTGCAAAGTGAATCAGTACGAGACCCAGGCCATGGAGCAGCTGCTTGTTCAGCAAGGCCACACCATCGGCGATTTCTCCGAAAAATGCGACGGCTACATCATCAATACCTGCTCCGTGACCGCCGTGGCGGACAAAAAGAACCGGGCTGTCATTCGCCGCTGCCGCCGGGAAAATCCGGAGGCGGTGATTGCCGTTTGCGGCTGCTATCCCCAGCACGCGGCAGAAAAGCTTGCAGATTTGGGCATTGATGTGATTGGCGGCAGCGCAAACCGGGCAGAATTTATAGAGCAGGTGCTGGCCTGCGCCCAAAACAGACAAAAAGCCACCTGCTTGGACGAAGCGCTGAAGCGGCGGCAGTTTGAAGTGCTTCCTGCCGGCGGTTTAGAGGGTCGCACCCGGGCTATGCTGAAGGTGCAGGACGGCTGCGTGAATTTTTGCAGCTACTGCATCATTCCCTATACAAGAGGCCCGATCCGTTCCGCCCCCATAGAATTGGCGGTGGAACAGGCAAAAGACCTGAAAAACCAGGGCTACAAGGAAATTATCGTCACCGGCATCGAAATTGCCTCCTGGGGCGCAGATCTGCCAGGCAAGCCTCCGCTGACAGAGCTTTTGACGGCGGTTTGTACGGCTGTTCCCGATTTGCGGGTGCGCCTTGGGTCTTTAGAGCCTCGCATCGTCACCCGGGATTTTTGCGAAAAACTGCAGAAATTCCCCAACCTGTGCCCCCAATTCCATCTTTCCATGCAGTCTGGCTGCGACACGGTACTTTCCCGCATGAAGCGGAAGTACGATACTGCCCGGTATTTGGAGAGCGTGGCGCTTTTAAACGAATACTTCCCCGATTGCGCCGTGACTACCGATATGATCGTGGCATTCCCCGGAGAAACCGAAGAGGAATTTGAGCGGTCTTTGGAATTTATCCAAAAGTGCCGCTTTGCGGATATGCACATCTTCCCCTACTCCCGCCGCCCGGGCACACCGGCGGACAAAATGCCCGGCCAGCTGGGCAATGGGGTGAAAGAGCAGCGGAGCAAAAAAGCCATTGCCATCGCCGCCGAAATGTCCCGTGCTTACCGGGAAAATATGGTAGGCTCCCGGCAGGAAGTGCTCTTCGAGGAGGAAAGCGGGGAATACTACACAGGACACACCCCCAATTATGTGAAGGTTTACGCAAAAGGCGAAAACCTGCACAATGTGATTCACCCCGTAGAGATCACAGGTCTTTATAAGGACGGATTGATAGGTAAACTTGTTTGATTATGCCTGCCGGCAGCGGTACTTTCTTGTTTCGCCAAGAAAGTACCCAAAGAATGCGATATAGGGGGAGCGATGGGAGCGCCGCCAGTGGCGGATAAAGCGACCTGAGCGAGTGGCAGCGGTCAAAATTTCGTGAGCGAATAGCGAATGGGAAATTTTGAGTACCGCAACAGGGAAGTCTGAGCCGCAACTCCCGCTTGCGAACCGCCCCTCCCCTATATACCCCTCCGGGCGCATTGTTGATGTTGCGGATTAAAGTTTCGGATTTGGAGGGTGCGGAGTCCTCTACTGGACAATTTTTGAAAATCGTGTTATACTAAACTATCCGACTAAGCGAAGAAGGAGGCGTTGCCTTTTGAAATATTGGCGTGGTTATCTCACAGCCGGCATTGTGCTTGCCTGCACCTGGGCGCTGGAGTCCTTTGCCAAGGCCCATGTGGCGCTGATGGATACTGTCTATCCCTATATCACCCGGATGATGCAGATGTTCCTGGCGGATTGGTCCGGCAATGTGGATTTCTGTGTGTGGCAGGTGCTGCTTTTGGTGCTGGCTGCGGCGGCTATCGGCACATTGGTGCTGGTACTGATCTTCAAATGGAATCCTGTCCAGTGGTTCGGCTGGGTTTGCGCTGTGGTGGCGGTGGTGTATTTTCTGAACACCGGCCTGTTCCAGCTGAATAGGTACGCCGGCTCTTTAGCGGATGATATCCGCCTGGAAGAGACTGACTACACCATTACCGAGTTGGAAAAAGCCGCCATCTATTACCGGGATCAGGCCAACCGGGTTTCTGACCTGCTCCAGCGGGATCAAAACGGCGAAGCGATTTTGTCTGAGTTTGATGTGCTGGCTGAGCGGGCTGTCAACGGCTATCAAAAATTGGTTTATGATGAGTCCTTAGCGGTGTTTGCCGGCCCTATGCAGCCGGTGAAGAAGCTGGGCTGGAATAAAAACTACACCCGCCAGGGCATTACCGGTGTGACGGTGGGTCTGACCGGTGAGGCTGCGGTGAATCCCAATGTGCCCTCGGTGCTGATGCCCTTTGCCATCTGCCGGGAAATGGCCCACCGGGCAAGTATTCTGATCCCCAAGGATGCAAGCTTCGGCGCGTATATGGCCTGTATGGCAAACCCCGACCCCCAGTTCCAGTACTCCGGTGCGTTGATGGGCTACCGCTACTGCCTGGAGGCCTTGGAGGAGCTGGGTCGTGATGTGGAGTGCCGGGCCGGCGAAAATGCCAATGTGCGCAAGGATCTGGATACCTGCAGCGCCTTTTTGGAAAAGGGTGAGCAGGACGATGCAGATACCTGCGACCTGCTGACCAGCTGGCATATCCAGGAAGTGGTGCTGCCCGGCTTGGTGGAAGAAAAGGGCGCATTTGACCCCCTGGATAAGTCCAAGGTGGACTTGAGCGACAATCCCCGGGCGTAATCAGGAGAAACACTATGAAAGAAACATTGGCCAAGGGGCTGCCCGGGTTGGGTCTTTCCCTGCCGGATGAAATACAGAATACCCTGTGCGCTTTCGGCGAAGCCGTGATCGAACAGAATAAGGTGATGAATCTGACCGCTATCACCGAGCCTACACAGGTGGCAAAGCTCCATCTGCTTGACAGCCTTTCCCTGCTTTCTTTGGAAGACTTAACAGGCAAAAAGGTCATCGATGTGGGCTGCGGCGCGGGATTTCCCGGTGTGCCGGTGAAGATCGCCTGCCCCGGGATGCAGCTGACTTTGCTGGATTCTTTGGGCAAGCGGATGCAGTGGTTGGAAAATATCCTGCCCAACTTGGGCGTGGAGGCCGAATGTGTCACCGCCCGGGCAGAAGAGGCGGTCAATGACCGCCGGGAGTGCTATGATTACGCCACCAGCCGGGCGGTTGCAAGACTTAACATCCTGCTGGAGCTGACCGCACCCTATGTAAAGGTAGGCGGCAAGGTTTTGGCCATGAAAGGCACTGCCGCCCGGGAAGAACTCCAGGAAGCCAAGAATGCCATCAGCCGGTTAGGGTTACAGGTTGAGAAAGTGGAGGAATTTCCTATGGATGGCACAGCCCATACGGTGATCGTGCTGAAAAAGGTGAAAAACACTCCGCCCCAGTACCCCCGCCGCTACGCAAAAATCAAACAGAACCCCCTGTGAAAAAGCCACCCTTTTTGGTGGCTTTTTATAATGCAAAATTCAAAATGATAAATGCAAAATGGAGGTATTGCCTTCGGCAATGTTTTTAATAAGTCGGCTCTGCCGACACGACAATTTTGCACTTTGCATTTTACATTTTGCATTGTTTTAACAAAACCGGGAATGCTATGGAAAATAAGACCATAACCGGAGGCGTTCCTATGAAACGAAGTATTGCGCTTATTTTGCTTTTTGCGGTGCTTTGCACCGGCTGCGGAAAAAAAGAACCCGCTGCCACCCAGCAGGATACCTATACCTACAACTATGCCCTTTCTACCTTCCCCACCAACTGGAATCCCAATTCCTACAGAACCTCCAATGATTCTGAGATTTTGGACTATATCAGCGACAGCTTTTATGTGTTCGACTACAACGAAGATGGCACAGGCTTCTCCCTCCAGCCGGGCATGGCCGACGATGAGCCCAAAGATGTGACGGAGGAGCTGGTGGGTCAGTATGGCATCAAAGCCGGCGACAGAAACCGTGCCTATGTGATCGAGCTGCGGGAGGATCTGCGCTGGGAGGACGGAACGCCCATCACCGCCCAGGATTTCGTGGAGTCTGCCAAGCGGCTCTTAGACCCCAAGGCCCAAAATTACCGGGCGGACAATCTCTACGGCGGCTCTTTGGTGATCCACAACGCGGAAAACTACCTGAAACAGGGTCAGGAGGGCTATCCGCCCCTTGCCTGGGAGGGGAATGTGGGCTGGTTTGCAAGGTCAAAGTACGAGCTTTGCGTTGTGCTGGACCACCCCCTGTCCGGGTTCTATCTGAAATATAATCTGCCCACGCCCCTGGTGCATATCCCCACCTACGATGAGAGCGCCAAAACGGAAAACGGCATTTACACCAACAGCTACGGCACTTCTGTTGCCACCACCAAGTCCTTTGGCCCTTATAAGCTTACCGCATTCCAGGCGGACAAGCAGTACACCCTCACCCGGAATGAAGAGTATTACGGACTGGAGGACAATACCTACCAGACCACCGCCATCGTGGTGGATTTTGTGAAGGAGGCATCCACCCGGCTGCAGCTGTTCCGCCAGGGAAAGCTGGACACCTATGCCCTCACTGTGGACGATACAGATGCCTACGGCCTTTCGGATTTTGCTTACTACCACACGGGGGATTCCACCTTCGGTATGGCTTTTAATCCCAATTTTGAGGCCTTGAGATCCGCCCAGGAGCGAGCAGGAAGCGGGATAAACAAGACCATTCTCACCATTCCGGAATTTAGGACGGCTATGTGCTACGGCTTGGACCGGGCCGCCTTTTGCTTGGCGGCATCGCCGCTGAATACTCCGGGCTTTGGCCTGTTCTCCGAGAGCATTATTGCCGACCCGGATAACCGCACGCCCTACCGGGAAACGCCGGGTGCTAAGCAGGTTTTGGCGGCAGTTTGGGGGCTTTCCGATAAGATCGGCGAGGGAAAGCTTTATAAGGATTTAGACCAGGCGGTGGCTGCCATCTCCGGCTACGATCTGACCCGGGCGAAAGAGATGTTCAACATCGCCTATGATAAGGCGATAGAGCAGGGGCTGATGCAGGCAACCGACCGGGTGGAGATCAAGATCGGCACACCCAACAGCACCTCCGCTTTTTATAACAACGGCTACGAATTTATCGTGAACAACTACACCCGGGCGGTGGAGGGAACGAAATTAGAAGGAAAGCTGACCTTTACCCGGGATGACACCTTAGGCAATGCCTATTCCGGCGCGCTCAAGAAAAACCAGGTGGATATGCTCTTCGGCGTGGGCTGGACCGGGTCTGCCTTAGACCCTTATGAGCTGATGGAGGCGTATATTTCTCCCAATTATCAGTATGACCCCTCCAACGATTACAGCAAATTGCCCTTGACAGTGACAGTTTCCGGGGAAACCTACACCGCCCCGGCAACCGATTGGCTGGCGATGATGAACGGACAGAGCCGCAAGACCACTGCCGCCGACGGCAGCACCAAATCCTATGCCGCCACCGAACAAGCGGACAGGCTGGCGATCTTAAGCGCTTTGGAGGGTGCTGTGCTGGGCAATTACAATTTTATTCCCATCATGGACGATGGGGAGGGGCATTTAAGGGGGCGGCAGATCAAATACCGCACGGAGGATTATATCTACCCCTTGGGTTACGGCGGGGTGAAGTACTTCACTTATGCCTATACCGATGCTCAGTGGAATGAATTTGTCACCAAATCCGGCGGATTATTAGATTACACTTAATAAAAACCCCGTAGGGGCGGATGCCCACATCCGCCCGAAAAAACGGGACGATGTGGGCATCGTCCCCTACAAAGAATGCAAAAAGGGAGGTTTTATGGCAAGCTATATTGCAAAGCGGATCGCATTTTTGCTGCTGACCTTTCTGATTATCATTTCCATGTGCTTTGTGTTCATCCGGCTGCTGCCGGACGATCCCCCGGAGCAGTTCGGCAAGGATATGCAGTTGGTGCTGCAAAGCCGCTACCGGCAGGGCTTGGCGGATATGAACGGCAACCCCATTCCCTTGCTGACCCAGTACGGCAATTTCTTAAAAAATACCCTTCTGGGCTTTAACTGGGGCATCAGCGAAAAGCTGTACCTGGGCCAGGATTGCTTGAAGATCTTCCTGGAAAAGCTGCCCAATACTGTGCTCATAAATGTCTATGCATCCCTTTTGGCCATACCCTTGGGTTTGGCCTTGGGTATCTATGCTGCCCTAAAGAAAAACCGCTGGCCCGATCACGCCATTTCCACCGGCGTGATGGTGCTGGTGAGTGTGCCAAGCTATGTGTACGCATTCCTCATCCAGTATTTTCTCTGCTTTCGGCTGAAGCTGTTTCCGGTGGTGATGGAGGCGGGGCGGGATTATTTCAGCGGAGCGATGCTGCGGAGTATGATCCCCCCGGTACTTTCCTTGAGTCTGAGCTCCATCGCCGGGTACGCCCGGTTCACCCGGGGAGAACTGACGGAAGTCCTCACGGGAGAATTTCTCCTTTTGGCCCGGGCTAAGGGGTTGACCCGGGGGCAGACCACCCTCCGGCACGCCCTCCGCAATGCCATGGTGCCCATCGTGCCCTCCATCATCAGCGAGGTGATCGCTGTCTTAAGCGGTTCGCTGATCATTGAGAGCATTTTCGTGGTTCCGGGGGTGGGGTCGCTGTATGTCAGCGCCATCACGGCCTTGGACTATAACTTTTTCCTGCTGTTGTCGGCCTTTTACACGGTGATTGGGCTGACTGCCGGCATCGTGGTAGATTTGAGCTACGGATTCATTGACCCCAGGATCCGGATAGGAGCAAAAAATGCGTGAGATAAATGAGATCCCGGCGGAAAAATTCCGCTTTGTCACCCCCAAACCCCAACAAGAGGAAATCCTCCCGGGAAAGCACATCGGCTATTTCCGGGAGGCCTTTGGGCGGTTTCGGAAAAATAAGTCCTCGGTGGTGGCGGGGATCATTATTTTGTGTTTGGTGGCGTATGCGGTGTTCGTGCCAATCTTCTGCCAAACTTCCTATTCTGTGGCGCTGACGGACACCACCTATTTGCAGTACACCAAATTAAAGCCCCGGAACAGGCTTTTTGTGCGCTGGGGGATCCCGGCTTGGGACGGTTGCAGTGTGAAAACCTTGAGCCGGGGAAATTACCTGTATTTACAGGGCATTGCCCAGGAAACCGGGCAGCCGGTGATCAAAAAGGTTTTGGGAGAAACCGTCGATACGGACGGCAATCTCCAATATAAATGCCGGGTGGACAGCTATTTGGCAAAGGGCTTTGTGCATATGACCCTCAGCCGGGCGGAATATGAGAAAATTGAAGCCTGGCAGCGAGAAAATGACCTGCAGGTTATTTATCCTATGGTAGAGGGGCAGAGCGATGCCAATATTTGGTACAAGGCTAACCGGAAGGGCATTCCCCAGTTAGATAGCCAAGGGAATTATGTTAACCAATATGCCGTTGACGAAAACGGAAATTACCGATATGGCATCGTGACCGGAGATGGGTCTTCCTACCGCTGCCGGGTGTTTCTGCACAGCTATTTTCAGTACCGGTATGGGTTCGAGCCGTCCTTTTTGCTGGGCACAACCGGCCAGGGGCAGGATATTCTTACCCGGCTGGCATCTGCCGCCCGGTTTAGTTTGGTGTTTGCCCTGTGCGTGTCTGCCATCAACCTGTTTATCGGCGCGGTTTACGGCGCGATCGAGGGCTATTACGGCGGCACAGCCGACCTTTTGATGGAGCGGATCACCGATATTCTGTCAAGAGTGCCCTTTTTGGTGGTGGCGACCCTGTTTCAGCTCCACTTGGCGGCAAAGGTAGGGCCGATCGTGTCGCTTTTATTTGCCTTTGTGCTGACGGGCTGGCTGGGCATTGCCAACACCACCCGGATGCAGTTTTACCGCTACAAGGACAGAGAATTTGTCCAGGCGGCCCGGGTCTTGGGGGCAGGTGACGGGCGGATCATGTTCCGGCATATCTTTCCCAATGCCCTGGGTACCATCATCACCGGCTCGGTGCTGGTGATCCCCGGGGTGATCTTCCTGGAATCCAGCCTGACCTATTTGGGCATCGTGAATTTGGACAGCTCAACCATGACTTCCGTTGGCACGATGCTGGCAAACGGCCGGCAGTACCTGTCCACCGACCCCCATATTATTTTGTTTCCCGCGCTGTTTATTTCTTTGCTGGAGATCTCCTTTAACCTCTTCGGCAACGGCCTGCGGGATGCCTTTAACCCATCTCTAAGAGGAGCGGACCAATGAGGGAACACACCTTGCAAGTGAATCACCTGCAAATCGCCTTCCGCACAGGAAACGGCCTTGTCCAGGCGGTGCGGGATATCTCCTTCCGGCTGGAAAAGGGCAGGACTTTGGCCATTGTGGGGGAGTCCGGGTCGGGGAAATCCGTCACCAGCCGGGCAATCATGGGACTTTTAGCCCCCAACGCGGTTGTGGAGGGGGGCGAGATCCTTTACAAGGGAAAAGACCTTCTGAAAATGTCGGAAAAAGAGTTATGTAAACTAAGAGGGGACAAGATCGCAATGATCTTCCAAGATCCCATGTCCGCCCTTGACCCCATTATGCCCATCGGCAAGCAAATTGCCGAAGCTATGGTGATAAACGGCAAACTGTCCCCAGCCGATGCCAAAAATAAGGCGCTCCGGCTGATGGAAGAGGTGGGTATCCGGAATGCGAAAAGCCGGTATGGGAAATACCCTTTTGAATTTTCCGGGGGTATGCGCCAGCGGATCGTCATTGCCATCGCTTTGGCGGCAGACCCGGAAATTCTCATCTGCGACGAGCCCACCACCGCCCTGGATGTGACCATCCAGGCGCAGATTTTGGAGCTGATCAACAAATTAAAAGAGGAGCGCCACCTGTCGGTGATTTTTATCACCCACGATTTGGGGGTGGTTGCCAATGTGGCTGACGATATTGCCGTGATGTACGCGGGGAAAATCGTGGAGCGGGGGACGGCAGAGGATATTTTCTATGACCCCCGGCATCCTTATACCTGGGCATTGCTCACCGCCATGCCGGACTTGGAAACCACAGGCAAATTACAGGCCATTCCCGGCGCGCCGCCCAATATGCTCCATCCGCCTGCGGGGGATGCCTTTGCGCCCCGGAATCCTTACGCCATGGAGATCGATTTTGAGGAGCAGCCGCCTATGTTTGAAATTTCTCCCACCCACGCGGCCGCTACCTGGCTGCTCCACCCCAACGCCCCGAAAGTTGCGCTGCCAAAGGCTTTGGCAGCCCGGATAGAGAGGATGGGTCAGATTGGAGGATAATTTGTTGGAAGTGCGGCATTTTACGCAAGTCTTTGGGAAATTCAAGGCGGTGGACGACATCAGCTTTTCCGTGAAAAAAGGCGAGGTTTTCGGCCTGGTGGGGGAGTCCGGCTGCGGAAAGACCACCACAGGCCGGGCCATTGTGGGGCTGCAGCCTGTCACCGAGGGAAAGATCCTCTTTGCAGGCAAGCCCATCAGAAAAAAGCATCCCACCACCCAAATTCAAATGATCTTCCAAGATCCTATGGCATCGCTGGACGGGCGTATGACTGTCCGGGAGATCATCGCCGAGGGGCTAAGGATCAAAGGCATCAAGGACAGGAAAATTTTGGACGAAAAGGTCTATGAAATGATGGCCTTAGTGGGACTTTCCCGGGAGCAGGCAAGCCGCTATCCCCACGAATTTTCCGGCGGCCAGCGCCAGCGCATCGGCATTGCCCGGGCTCTCATTATGGAGCCCAAGCTGCTCATTGCCGACGAGCCGGTTTCGGCGCTGGATGTGTCCATTCAAGCCCAGGTCATCAATCTTTTGCAGGACTTAAAGGAAAAACTGGGGCTGACGGTGCTGTTCATTGCCCACGACTTAAGCGTGGTGAAGTATTTTTCCGACCGGATCGGTGTGATGTATATGGGAAAATTGGTGGAGCTGGCGGAGTCGGAGGAATTGTTCCAAAATCCTCTGCACCCCTACACCAAAAGCTTACTGTCCGCTGTTCCAATCCCCGACCCCCGGCGGGAGAAAAACCGCGTCCGGATTCCTTACGAACCGGCGTGTTCCGACCCTGCCGCCGCATTCCGGGAAGTAACCCCCGGCCGTTGGGTAATGAGTTAATATAATGTAGGGGCGGATGCCCACATCCGCCCGGGACGATGAGGGCATCGTCCCCTACGATAGGGGATAATGGCTGTAAGAGGAGAGGAACAATGGAAATCTACCGAATATTGAGTGACTTTTTTGCTGTGCCGGGGCTGTTTTGTCTGTTTTTGGGCACGCTGTGGTGGCTGGCAGGACAGGGCGCGTTCCGGGGCGCAAACTATGTTTGGGGAAATGCCCTGCGATTGCTGACCTTTCAGCAGGCAAAGCCGTATAAACCAAAAGAAAACAAGGGACGGGCGACCCGTCCTCTACTGATCACAGGCGCAGTCCTTTTGGCTGCAGCCGGTATTTTTGCAGGATTATATTATTCCTAGGGGAGGTATACTATACCTCCCGCGGGAGGGATGATATCCCTCCCCTACAAAAAAGGAAAGGGAACGGCTGAGCCGTTCCCCGTTGTGCTTATTATTGCATGTCAGCATTGTAGTTTGCGTACTGCCGGTAGCGCAGCCACCGCCGATGTACCACGCACCACAGCAGAGTGTTTCCTGCTGTAAACATCAATCCTTGATGTACCAGCAAAATAATCATTCCGATAATCAGTGTCCATAATGAGGAACTGGCGCGAATCCCGATTGGGAGCGAAAAGAAGAAGTTCAGTGTCGTAAAAGCAAGGGTGTGGATCAGGTTCTCCTTGGATCGCAGTGTGGCCCAAAAGTCCTTCCAAAAGGGGATTGAAATGGCGTCGGTGCTGTTCAAAAACTCGCTTTTGTAAGGGTTACTGTCCCGACGTGTATCATAGACAAGTTTGAGGATAATGATGCCGGCAAGGATGATACAAGCGTAGAAACGAATTTGTTCAGAGAACAAATTTCTAAGCACCAATACCCAAAGAAAGGCCGCTGCGGCACCAATAAGGAGAAATCCGATAAAGAAAAGGATGGTCAAGAAAAATTTCTTGAAGTAAAGTTTCAGCATATTCCTACCTCCTGTTTCTATGTAGCGGGCGATTCGTGAATCACCCCTACGGTGTTATTCCGAGCCTGCGACAGCAGGCGTGGGAATCTCCTGGTTGCACATACATTGTACCGGGAGATTGCCACGTCGCTGCGCTCCTCGCAATGACACGGTGATTTGTTGCTTATTGTCCGGCCAGGATCTTGGCAAGGTCGGAGTCCTTATCCAAAATGATGGTCTTTTCGTCGCCGGTGAGGCTGTTCTGCAAAGCGTCCAGAGCCAGGATGAACTCATAGAAGTCCTGCTTGTCCTGGGAATTATAGGCAGCTGCCAGCTTGCGCATATACTCGGCCTCGCCCTCGGCTTCCAGCTTGGCGGCATTGGCCTTGGCGTTGGAAACCAGGATGTTTACCTGCTTATCCACATCATTGCGGATGATGGATGCGTCATAGTTGCCGTCGGCGGTGAATTTGGAGGCCATCTGATTCCGCTCGGAGATCATGCGGGCATACACCGCGTTCAGATTGCTCTCGGGCAGGTCAAAGCGCTTGATCTTTACATCCAGCACATTGATGCCGTAGGTTTTTGCCTTTTCGTTGACGGTGGTGGCAATGGAATCGTAAATTTCGTTCCGCTTGCCGCCGTCTTCCATATTGATGATGTCCGCCTGGGCCAAAGTACCCATTGCGTTCTTAAGAGCGGTGTAGGTCTGGTCGCCCAAGCGCTGCTCGGCAACGGAATTGCTGCCCAGGGTCTGATAGAACTTCAGCGGATCGGTGATCTTCCACAGCACATAGCAGTCTGCGGTCATGTTCTGCTTATCTAAGGTGATGACCTCAGAGGGCGGAATGTCATAGAACTGAGTGGCGCTGGAGAAATACTTTACGGTGTGAATAAAGGGGATCTTGAAGTGCAGGCCGGGAGTGTTGGTGGTGGAGACCACCTTGGAAAACTCTGCCACGCAGGCATGCTGGTTGGCCTGTACCACATACACGCTGTTGCCTAAGACGATCAGCAGCAGAATCGCAGCGATGGCGATGATAATGGTGCGTTTTTTCATTTTGCGTTACCTCCTACGATGGATTCCAGGGGCAAAAGCATATCTACATTATTGCTGTCGCCGGTGTTGATATACAGCTTCACACCGGGCAGGATCTGGGAAATAGCCTCATAGTACATACGGGACTTGGTGATGTTGGGATTTTGGGCGTACTCTTTGTACATGGCCTCGAACATTGCCACCTGCTCCAAAGCTTCGTTGATACGCTTTTGCTTCAGATACTCTGCGTTCTGCAGCAGCTTGTCGGCCTCGGCCTGGGCCTTGGGCAGCTCGGCATTCTGATAGGCCTTTGCGTCGTTGAGGACGGTTTCAGCCTGCTGTTTTGCGGTTTCCACTGCCTTAAAGGCCTCGATAACATCCTTCGTGGGAGGCTCTGCGTCCTGGATCTTCACATCCACCAAGGTCAGACCGATATTGTACTCGGCTAAGATCTCGGTGACCAATTCCTTTACCTGCATCTGAATGCTTTCCTTGCCGTCGGTGAGGACAGCGTCCACGGTGGTGGAGCCGACCACATTGCGCACCTGGCTCTGAATGAGGTTCTTGAGGATCACTTCCGGCTGGGTGGAGGCATACAGATAAGCCACCGGGTCGGAGATCTTATACTCAATAAAGAAATCTACATTTACAATATTGTAGTCGCCGGTGATCATACTGCACTCGTCCAGGACGGTTTCCACGCCGTTGGGGGTGGTCACATAGCCCAGCTCGATCTTCTGATACACATTGGCATCCACCTTGCGCTCCTGCTGAATGCCGAAGGGCAGCTTGAAGTGAACGCCGGCGCCGGTGGTATCGGTGACCCGGCCGAAGGTGGTCACAACGGCGACCTGCTTTTCATCCACCGTGTAGAAGCAGGTGGAAACGGTAATGATCAGCGCCACCACAATGAGGGCGATGAGCGCCAGCTTGGGGAAATTTTTGAAATCAAACTTCTTTTTGATGTTATCAGAGGGGCTCCAACGATAGGTGTTGTTTTCTTCCATTTTTTACATCTTCCTTTCTTGATTATGGGTTTTGCAGCTGCTGCAGCATCCGTTCTGACTCCTGGATCATCCGGGCGGCAAGCCAGGCCGTGAGCATAATGCGCAGGGTTTCCTTGACCCGCAGCTTTGCGCCGGGAACAGGCTCTTGGTAGTCAGCCAAAGCGCTGTCCAGCAGGGCTTCTCTGTCCTCAGCCCGGTAAAGTGCCTTTGCTTTGGCCGCCAAACCTACGAATATGAAGTACAGATCGCTGTCGTCGATCATATCGTCGGCTTCGCTGTCAAGCTGGCCGTTCACAAAGCTGAGCAGGCTGCAGATCCGCTCTAAGGGCATTACGGATTTCAGCATATTGATGTGGATGATGCGGCAAAGCTGCCGCAGGGTATACCGCTTGTTTTCCGGTGGGGTGAGAAAGCCCCGCTTTACCCAGTTCTGAATGGTATAGCTCTCCAGACCGGTAATGGCGGAAATTTGGCTCAGCACCATCCCACCGGGCAGAAACATGGCCCTAAATTGCTCGGGGATGTGGGCAATGTCCGCTTGTGGGACGGTCAGCACCGTGCCGGGTATAGTCCAGTTCATTGTGATCACCAACTTTCTGTATGTTGCGGTACTGTGATAATATCATATGGTCACCTGATTGTCAATAGGGATTATATGACTAAATTGTAAATTCCGTGCAAATTTTGCTGATTTTTTATTAAAAATATTTTGTCCTTTCCTCTTTACGAACGGAGAAAAGTGTTGTACAATATAGAGTAATAAATTGGGGTGGTGTTGCTATCCCTTAGGAAGCAGGAGGCGGGGATATGTCTTGTATGAAGTGCGGAAAAGACACGGAAGACGGACAGGGATTCTGCGCCCACTGCTTGGAAGGGATGGAAGCGTACCCTGTCAAGCCAGATGCGCATATCCAGCTGCCGAACCACAGGACGGAGGAATCCTCCAAAAAGCAAACCCGTAAAAGCCGACCGCGCAAACAACGCCATGCGGCTAAACTGCGAAAGCAGATCCGCTGGATGTGGGCGGTGATCGTCCTGCTGATCTTGGCGTTGGCGTTTTCCTGGGGCAAGGAAGCTGTGATCCCTGGGTCGAAACCACCCGGCCAAAACTACACCTATACCGAGCCCACCACCTGATTGTTTCACGTGAAACAAAACGAAAGTGGGTGTTTCACGTGAAACATTTGACGAAGGAGGCATAACAATGGCTAAGATAATTGCGGTGGTCAACCAAAAGGGCGGCGTGGGCAAAACCACCACCTGCGTGAATTTGACCGCTGCGCTGCAGGCACTGGGCAAAAAAGTCCTGCTCTGCGATTTTGACCCTCAAGCCAATGGCACCTCCGGCTTGGGCGTGGACAAGAGGAAGCTCCGGGCCAGCGTTTATGATGTGGTGGTGAACGAGACTCCCGTGCAGGAGGCGATCATCCACACGCCTTATGGCGATGTGCTGCCGTCAGCTGCAGACCTGGCAGGCGCAGCGGTGGAGCTGATCTCCATGGAAAACCCCACCCAAAAGCTGAAAGAGGCTTTGTCGGTGGTGAAGGATCAATACGATCTGATCTTGATCGATTGCCCGCCGTCTTTGGAAATGCTGACCTTAAATGCCTTGGCTGCGGCGGAAGGTATTTTGGTGCCCGTGCAATGCGAGTATTACGCATTGGAGGGCTTAACGGATTTGATGAACACCCTGCGCTTGGTGAAAAAGCGCATCAACCCCAATTTGGAGATCTTCGGCGTGGCGCTGACTATGTTCGATGGCAGAACCAATTTCTCCAACCAGGTGGCACAGGAAGTGCGCCGCCATTTCCCCGGAAAGGTCTTCGCAACGGTGATTCCCCGGAATGTCCGTCTTGCGGAGGCGCCCAGCCACGGCTTGCCGGTGACGGTGTATGATAAGTACAGCCGGGGTGCGGAGGCCTATAAGGCTATGGCCGAGGAAATTAAGAAAAAGCTATAAGGAAGTGAAAATATGGCGAAAGGCTTGGGAAAGGGCTTAGGCGCTTTAATGGGCGATTTTGCAGAAGAATCCGTCCAGAAAAGCCCCTATCAATTGCTGCCCTTGCATAAAGTTGAGCCGAACCCCCATCAGCCCCGGCGGGATTTTGATCCCGAAGAGCTGCAATCCCTGGCGGACTCCATAGCGATCCACGGTGTGATGCAGCCGCTGACCGTCCGGGAAATGGGCAACGGCTATTATCAGATCATCGCCGGTGAACGGCGGTGGCGGGCTGCCCGGATGGCAGAGCTGCGGGAGATCCCTGCGGTGATCATCCAGGCGGACGACAAAAAGGTGATGGAACTGGCGCTGATCGAGAATTTGCAGCGGCAGGACTTGAACCCCGTGGAAGAGGCCCTGGGTTATCAGACCCTTATGAACGAATACGGCCTTACCCAGGAGGAAACCGCTGCAAGAGTGGGTAAATCCCGTCCTGTGGTGGCAAATATGCTGCGACTTTTGAACCTGTGCGACGATGTGCTGGAAATGGTCCGTGACGGTCGGCTTTCTGCCGGTCACGCCCGGGCAATTGCCGCCTTGAAGTCAGAAAAGCAGCAAAAGGAAGTGGCCCAAAAGGTCGCTGCCCTGGGACTTTCCGTGCGGCAGACGGAGCTTTTGTGCAGCAATGTGCAGAAAGCTCCCGCAAAGCCCAAGCCTGTGACCTTAGAAGTGGACTATGTGGCAGAATGCGAGAAAAAACTGTCAAAAGTCCTGGGCCGCGGCGTGAAGATCGTAAACGGCAAGCGCAAAGGCCGCTTCGAGCTGGAATTTTACGATCAAGACGACCTGCAAACGCTGATCGATACCTTAATGAATATAAAGAAGTGAGGTAAGAAGCATGGAAAAGAAGTTGCATAAGGTCGAAAAAGGCAAGCAGCTGTGCGGTGTTTGCACAGGCTTTGCCAAATATTTTTCCATTGATGTCACCTTGGTGCGGTTGGGGCTTGTGGCCTTTTGCCTCCTTGGCGGCAGCGGCGTTTTGGCGTATATTATTTGCGCCCTTGTAATGCCCGATGAACCTACGGATATAATTGACGTATAAACGAAGGAGAGATACGAAAATGCTGGATATCAGAAGAATCAAGGAAAATCCCGATGCAGTCAAGGCCGGCCTCAAGGCTAAGGAAGTGGACTGCGATGCAGTGGTGGACCAAATTTTAGTGCTGGATGAGAAGATCCGGGCGCTGAAGACCACCACCGAGACCAAAACTGCCGAGAAAAACAAGCTGGCCAAGGAAAACGGCAAGCTGTTCGGCCAAAAGAAGGGCGCTGAAAAGAAGGGCGAAGACACCTCTGCTTTGGAAGCACAGATCGCCGCCAACTCCGCAAAGTCCGTGGAACTGGACAAGGCTATCGAAGAGGATGCGGCAAGTCTGAAGACTCTGTCCGATGAATTCAAGGTTGCTATGCTCAGCCTGCCCAACCTGCCCGACCCGGATTTGGTTCCCGGCGGCAAGGAGGCCAACGAGCCCCTGCGCTACATTGGCGAAAAGCCCAGCTTTGACTTTGAGCCCAAGCATCATGTGGATCTTTGCACCGATTTGGGTCTCATTGACTATGAGCGCGGTGTTAAGCTGGCCGGCGCCGGTAACTGGATGTACACCGGCATGGGCGCTCGCCTGGAATGGGCGCTGCTGAACTACTTCATCGACACCCACACCGCCGACGGCTATGATTTTATCCTGCCTCCTCACATGTTGGAGTATATGTGCGGCGAAACTGCCGGTCAGTTCCCCAAGTTTGCTGACGAGGTCTACAAGATCGCCAACCCCACCGATGACCGCATTCATTATATGCTGCCCACCGCTGAGGCTGCACTGGCATCGCTGTACCGGGATGAGATCCTGTCCGAGAGCGATCTGCCCAAGAAGCTGTTCGCCTACACCCCCTGCTTCCGCCGTGAGGCAGGCAGCCACCGTGCTGATGAGCGTGGTATGGTTCGTGGCCACCAGTTCAACAAGGTGGAGATGTTCCAGTTCTGCAAGCCCGAGGATTCCGACGCAGCTTTCGACGAGCTGGTCACCAAGGCTGAAAAGCTGGTGGAGGGTCTGGGCTTCCACTTCCGTACTGTGAAGCTGGCTGCCGGCGACTGCTCTGCATCCATGGCAAGAACCTACGATATCGAGATCCTGATCCCCTCCATGGACGGCTACAAGGAAGTTTCCTCCGTATCCAATGCCCGGGATTACCAGGCTCGCCGGGGTAACATCCGCTTCCGCCGTGAGTCCACCGGCAAGCCCGAGTTCGTGCACACCCTCAACGGCTCCGGCCTGGCAACCTCCCGTATCTTCCCCGCACTGGTGGAGCAGAATCAGCGTGCTGACGGCTCCATCGTAGTTCCCGAGGTGCTGCGTAAGTACCTGGGCGGCTTGGAAGTCATCGAGAAGAAGTAATTTTATGTAAACTTCGCAGGGGACGGATTTTCTGCTTTACAAAAGGCGAAATGCCTCTCCTGCGAGCAAATAATGATTAAAATTATGTAAACCTAGAAAGGAAGAGAAACATGAAAAAGAACAAAAAAATGGCAAACTTCTGGGAAGAATTTAAGGCATTTGCAATCAAGGGCAATGCAATGGCGCTGGCTGTTGGTACTATCATCGGCGCTGCGTTCTCCACCATCACCAAGAGCCTGACCGACGACGTCATTATGCCCATCGTGTCCATCTTCTTGGGTGGTATCGATTTCTCCGAGCTGAAGATCGCTCTGCCCCGTCTGTGGGGCGAGACCCCTCTGGATGAGGCCGGCAACCCCATTTTGAACACACTGAACTGGGGCAACTTCATTTCCGCTGTGATCAACTTCTTCATTTTGGCTTTTGTTGTATTTATGCTGGTCAAGGGCTTGAACAAGCTGTCCGAGGTTGGCAAGAAGAAGGAAGAGGAAGCTCCCGCTGAAGAGCCTGCACCTCCTGCTCCCTCTGCTGAGGAAGTTCTGCTCACCGAGATCCGCGACCTGCTGAAGGAGAAATAAGCAGTGCAGAAGAGCGGCTGCGCAGGATATCTGTGCCTGGTTTTGGCTGCCTGCCTGTTGGTGGGGCTGCTTTTGACCGGTTGTTCCGACCCGGTGGGAAGAGCCGAGACGCATAAGGACTTGACCCTCATTTTGCCGGCGGATTTCCTGGATATTTCTGGGTCGATGAGCCTTGCCAACGGACCGGATTTCGTTTACGGACGGCACAGTTTAGTGTTCCAGGGCCTGGCGGAGAGCAAAGAAAGTCTGAAAGAGATGACTTTGCGGGAATACACCGACCAGGTCATCAGCGCCAACAAAAAAACCGCGACCCCCAAAGCCTCCGGCGCAGGTTTTGTCTTTACCTACGAGGCGGACGTGGACGATACGGTTTACAGTTACACAGTGGCTACCTATGAGGCGCAGGAAAATTTCTGGATCCTCCAGTTCTTCTGTCCCAAGGATACTTTGGCTGAGAATCAGCCGGAGATCGATATTATTTTGGAAGGCATACAGCCGAAATAATGGACAATATCTTTGTGTAGGGGAGGGATATTATCCCTCCCGCAAGGAGATTGCCTTTCGCTAATTTCGGCAGGCTACGTATGCCTCCCCTACAAAGCAAATTTACAGTTAATTATTTCCGCGAAAAGGAAGGATAGAAAATGTTTAAAATTGTACGCAAGAAAGAGCTGAATGAAGCGGTCACGCTGATGGATATTGAGGCACCCTTCATCGCAAAGAAGGCAAAGGCCGGCCAGTTCATCATTTTCCGTATTGATGAGCAGGGCGAGCGTGTTCCTCTGACCGTTGCCGGTTATGACCGGGAAAAGGGCACGGTTACCATCATTTTCCAGAAGGTCGGCTTTGCCACCAAGGCCCTGGGTCAGCTGAACGAAGGCGACTTCATTCGTGACTTCGTTGGCCCTCTGGGCAAGCCCACCCCCGTGGAGGGCAAGAAGAAGGTCTGTGTGGTTGGCGGCGGTGTTGGCTGCGCCATCGCACTGCCCTCTGCCAAGGCTTTCAAGGAAGCCGGCGCGGAAGTTACCGTTATCGTTGGCTTCCGTAACAAGGATATCGTCATTTTGGAAGACGAGTTCAAGGCCTGCGCCGATCATATGTATCTGATGACCGACGACGGCTCCTACGGCGAGCAGGGTTTTGTTACCGTGAAGCTGCAGCAGCTGCTGGAAGCTGGCGAAAACTTCGACGAAGTGCTGGCCATCGGACCCATTCCCATGATGAAGTTCGTCTGCAAGACCACCGAGCCTTTTGGCGTTCACACCTCCGTGTCTCTGAACCCCATTATGGTTGACGGCACCGGTATGTGCGGCGGCTGCCGTGTTACCGTGGGCGGCGAAGTGAAGTTTGCCTGCGTGGACGGCCCCGAGTTCGACGGTCACAAGGTTGACTTTGCCGAGCTGATGAGCCGTAACAGCCTGTACCGTGGCCGTGAGGCAGAAGTTACCGAAAAGCACGCTTGCCGCATCGAAAAGATGGGCAAGGACCTGATCAAGTAAGGAGGAAGAAAAAATGGCTAATATGACACTGACTAAAACTCCTATGCCTGAGCAGGACCCCAAGGTTCGTGCCCGGAACTTTAAGGAAGTTGCCATCGGCTACACCGCCGAAATGGCTATCGAAGAGGCAAACCGCTGCTTAGGCTGTAAGAAGCCCGCTTGCGTAGAGGGTTGCCCCGTTAATGTGCGCATCCCCGAGTTTATTAAGAAGGTCCAGGAAGGCGACTTCAAGGCCGCTTATGAGGTCATCACCTCCACCAACGCGCTGCCTGCCCTTTCCGGCCGTGTTTGCCCCCAGGAGACCCAGTGCGAGGCCAAGTGTGTCCGTGGCATCAAGGGCGAGCCCGTTGCCATCGGCCGTCTGGAGCGCTTTGTTGCTGACTGGTACCGGGAGAATGTGAATGCAATGCCCGAGAAGGTCGAGTCCAACGGCAAGAAGGTGGCTGTTGTGGGTTCCGGCCCTGCCGGTATGACCGCTGCTTCCGATTTGGCCAAGCGGGGCTACGAAGTGACTATGTTCGAGGCCCTCCATACCGCCGGCGGCGTGCTGGTTTACGGCATCCCCGAGTTCCGTCTTCCCAAGGCTATCGTTGCCAACGAGATCAGCAAGCTGGAGGCCCAGGGCGTTACTGTGATGACCAACATGGTTATCGGCAGAGTTCTCACCATCGACGAGCTGTTCGACATGGGCTTCAAGGCTGTGTTCGTGGGCTCCGGCGCAGGTCTGCCCATGTTTATGAATATCCCTGGCGAATCCCTCAAGGGCGTTATGTCCGCCAACGAGTATCTGACCCGTACCAACCTGATGAAGGCTTACGACGAGAACTACGATACCCCCGTCATCAAGTCCAAGGCAGTTGCTGTGGTCGGTGGCGGTAACGTGGCAATGGACGCTGCCCGCTGCGCGATGCGTCTGGGCGCTGAGCATGTTTATGTTGTTTACCGCCGCGGTGAGGCTGAGATGCCCGCCCGTCTGGAAGAGCAGCACCACGCCAAGGAAGAGGGCATTGAGTTTAAGACCCTGTGCAACCCCACTTCCATCATCGGCGACGAGGATGGCCGCGTGTGCGGTATGAACTGCATCCGTATGGAGCTGGGTGAGCCCGATGCTTCCGGTCGCCGCCGTCCCATCGAGGTTCCCGGTTCTGAGTTTGTGCTGGATGTGGATACCGTTATTATGAGCTTGGGCACCAGCCCCAACCCGCTGATCCGGTCCACCACCCCCGGCCTGGAAACCAACCGCAAGGGCGGCCTCATCGTCAATGAGGACGAGATGACCACCCGTGACGGCGTGTTCGCCGGCGGCGACGCCGTTACCGGCGCTGCCACCGTTATCCTGGCAATGGGCGCCGGCAAGAAGGCCGCCGCTGCCATCGATAAGTATTTGCAGGACAAGTAAGCAAAAAGCCCCACCAAAAGGTGGGGCTTTTTAATGCATAATGCGTAATGCTGAATGCATAATTTGCCCGGGTGGTTTTCCACCCGGGCAATTTGATTAAAATTTATTATCATCGTGGAAATGCTCCATAATTTCCTCAACAGAGCATTGGAGAATATTGCACAGCTTATCAATCGTGTTGACTTCCACATTTTTATTTTGGCGCAATCTGTTGATTTGAGAGCGATTCACATTGTAGTGGGTGTATAGATCGTATTGCGTAATTCCCCGGGCTTTCATAGTTTCCCAAAGTCGATCATATTTTATCATACCAACACCCCTCTTTTTACTTGCTTTTTCTCTATTATTGCCGTAAAATCAAGAAAGGAATAGTGTTCACATACGAACACTATCAGAAAGGTGGGGTTTTTATAAAAACAGATTTGTGGGAACAGGTATACGAATCTTTGACCTGTCACGTTTTAGAACCGTGGCGAATGCCGGGGGTGGAAAATGCCTTTGCTGACGGTGCTAAGTGTATGGTGTTGTATGGAAAAATGCGGGATGCCTATGACCGTCTGTGCGACAGATTGGGTGTAGTGGATGAGGACGAGGATGTGGAATGTATCATTCGCTGCTATATGGATATGGAGAGGGAGCTTTGCCGTTTGATGTTTTGGTACGGACAGCAATTTTCCGGAAAATAAATGTTGCCCGGGTGGTAAACCACCCGGGCAAAATGTTTCTTTAGAAGATTTTCTGCATAGCCGGTGATTCAGTCGGCGAGAGTTGCCGGCGAGAGATTTTGGCACAGATTAAGGTTTGGAAAACGAAGACATACTTTGTGTATTTCAAGTTTTACAAACCGCGAAGCAGGGTCAAAAAATCCGCTGACAACCGAAGACGATCTAATCAACGGTTATGCTTATTTAAATTAGCAGCAGCCGCAGTTATCGTTGCAGCCACAGCCGCAGCCGTTGTTGTTGCCGATCAGGCCGTTGCCGCCGCAGTTGCACAGCAACAGGATGATCAGGATGATCCAGCAAATATTACCGCCGCAGAAACTGTTGTTACACATAATCAGATACCTCCGAAATTTATTCGCGGTGATTGACCGCTCATTCCAAGATATTCCGATTACGGAAAAAGGTTCGAAAAATTATTTCCAAAGTCCGTCGGGGTAAGCGCCCTTGTCAGCCAGATCCTTCAGCGCGGCTACCACCTGGGGCTTATCGGCAGCATAGGTCACGCCGTACCACTTATCGGCAGTGCGCAGCACCTTGACGGTGGCCTTCCTGGCCTGCAGCAGCTTGCCAATGGTCATGGGCAGGAACATTTCAGACTTTGCGGGGTTAGCGGGCACTTCCTCCTTGAAGAAACGGGGGAAATCCTTCTCCACTTCGGCAATAAAGCCGGGGGTCAGACCCCACATATTCATGGAAACAGGGGTATCTGCATCCACATCGGTCCAGGTTGCGCCGTCGTCTTCGGTGAAGTGGATGCCGCCTTCGTACTTTTCGATCTTGGTGCGCTCTACGATGTCGGTCAGGTAGCTGTTTTCATCGGTGGCGCACACACCGCGGGCCACAGAGCCGTGGTCGGTGACGGTATTGCCCAGCCGGTAGCCCACCATGCAGTAGTCGCTGGAGGCGGGGTCTTGGATCTTGGACAGGAAACCATACAGCTCCTTATAAGCCTGCTTGCCGTAGTAATCGTCGGCATTGACCACTGCAAAGGGAGCGTTGCCGATCTCTTCCTTGGCGCAGAGCACTGCGTGGCTGGTGCCCCAGGGCTTGGTGCGCTCTGCGGGGATCTCACAGCCTGCAGGGATCTTCTCCAGCTCCTGGAAAGCGTAGCGGATCTCCATGGGGCACTTTTCCAGGCGCTTGCCCACAGTGTCCATAAAGTCCTTCTTGATCATATCCTTGATGATGATGACAGCGGTTTCAAAGCCGGCTTCATGGGCATCAAAGAGGGAGTAGTCCAAAATTGCTTCGCCGTGGCTGCCTACGGGGTCGATCTGCTTCAGACCGCCGTAACGGCTGCCCATACCGGCTGCCAGTACCACAAGAACGGGTTTGTTCATAATATGTACCTCCAAAATTTGTATAGGTCTATTCTACCAAATTTTTCTAAAAAAGCAAGCCTTTACAGCAAAGAGGAAATGTCCAGGTAAATGTCCTGAGGCTTTAGCTTGTTCCAGCTAAATTCCGTAGCCAGTTCCCGGGCAGAGATAGGCTGTTGCGTGTCCAGAATGCCGCAGGCATAGCCGAGTAGCCCCAAAAGGGCTTCCGGGGTGGTATGCGCCTGCAAAAAGCCCAGGTCCATATCCTTATCCCGCTTGCTGAGCCGCCGTCCGTCCGGGGCTAAAAGCATGGGCACATGGCCGTATGCCGGGTGCTGAAAGCCGAAAAGCTCCTGCAAATACATCTGCCGGGGGGCGGAGCTGAGTAAATCCATGCCCCGGACCACCTCTGTGACCCCGGCTTCGCCATCGTCCACCGTCACCGCCAACTGGTACACATACACGCCATCGGCTCTGCGCACCACAAAATCGCCGCAATCGCTTAACAAATTCTCCGTATAAGTGCCTTGGGCCAGGTCCTCTACGGTCCAAATTCTGTCCGGTACTTTCACCCGCCAGGCAGGGGCTCTGCCAAAGGCGGCTTTTTGCGCTTCCGTGAGATTCCGGCAAGTGCCCGCATACACATAAGTGCCGTCGGACAGGTGAGGGGCGTTTACACTATGCAGCTGGCTGCGGGTGCAGTAGCAGGGGTAGAGCAGGCCCATTTGCTCCAATTTTTGAAAATATTGGTCATAAACTGCCGATCTTTGGCTTTGGGGGTCGGTTTCCAAGTCCCAATCAAGGCCCAGCCACCGCAGATCTGACCGCAAAAGGTCGGCAAATTCCCCGCTTGTCCGCTGGGTGTCCAGGTCTTCCATACGCAGGACCAGGTAGCCGCCCCGGGACTTGACGGAAAGCCAGGCAATCAGCGCCGCAAACACATTGCCCAGGTGCATCCGCCCGGAGGGCGTGGGGGCAAATCGACCCACGGGGGCTTTTTCAGTTTGATGCATTCCACGCACCTCCTTTTTCTGTATTTTATCTTAATTTTCCCCTTATGTAAAGGTTTGGTACTTGTGTAACGGAGAAAAATGGTGTAAAATAGCCCTAAGATTGTAAGAGGGAGGCGTTTTGCATGGAGAAACCCCAGCGCAGGCCGCGGAAAAAGACTGCGAAATTACCTGTTCGGTTGCTCATTGCGGCAGCTGTGCTGATCGTTTGCGGTGTGCTGATCTTCAGTATTTCCGGCAAAGACCCCGCTCCGGCTGACCCGACAGTCAGCACCACAGTCCCCACCCAGGGAACGACTCCGACCACTACTGCTGCCACAGCTGAAACAAAGCCCTCCAAAACCGTGATCCACTATGCGGCGGCAGGCGACCTGAATGTGAATGACAAAACCGTGGGCGCCGGCGATGCAGCCGGCTATACAGAAGCCTTTTTGGATGTAGCCCATTTGCTGGCTAAGGCGGATGTGGCATCCATCAATTTTGAGGGCAATCTCTGCGGTGAGCCTTACGGCGCAGGCGGTTCTGCTCCCCAGGCCTTGGCCGAGGCTATGGGCAGTATGGGCATCGACCTGGTGCAGATGGCCAATTCCTACTCCATCAACAAGGGTATTTCCGGCCTTGCCACTTCCTTAAACGGCATCACCGCCGCAGGTATGGAGCCTGTGGGCGCTTATGCCACCAACAAGGACTTTAAGGCCGGTAAGGGCTATACCATCAAGAATGTGCAAGGCATTCGCATTGCCTTTGTGGCATTTACCAAGGGTATGGATGGCATGGCGCTGCCTGTGGGCAGTGAAAACTGCGTGAATGTGCTGTATACGGACTACGACAGCGCCTACCAGGTGGTGGATACAGAGAAAATCTCTTCGATTATCAATGCCGCCAAGAAGGAAAAACCGGATATTATGGTGGCGTTGCTCCACTGGGGCAGTGAGTTCAACAACACCATCAGCCCCAGCCAGGAAGCCATTGTGGAGCTGCTGCAGGCCCATGATGTGGACGCCATTCTCGGCACCCATTCCCACTATGTGCAGAAGGTGGACTTCAACCCGGAAACCGGCAAGGCGCTGGCTTATTCTTTGGGTGACTTCTTCTCCGATGCCTCCCGGTCCGGTTCGGAGTATTCCATCGTGCTGGACTTGGAGATCACCAAGGATCATAAATCCGGCGATGCCAGGATCACAAACTGCACTTACACCCCTATCTTCACCGTCAGTGAAGAAAACAAGCCTTTGCGGGTGGTGCGGCTGAAAGAAACCATGGCCGCCTATGAAAGCGGATATTTGGACAAGGTGACAGCAGAAACCTATGCCAAAATGAAATATGCCCTTCAGAGAATTGAAGCCCGCGTGGCTGGAGAATAAAAAAGTGCGTGTCATTGATATGCACCCCAAAAGTTAGACACTTTTGGGGTGTATATTTTTATGGCAAAAAAGGGACAAGAATACAAAAACTATAGCGCAGAGTACAAGCTCAATGTTATAATGGATATGCGAGAACACCGGTTGGGGTATGTGGAA